>NZ_JAGEOK010000043.1 GCF_017573545.1 Actinomadura nitritigenes
TGGAGACGGCCGTGGCGGCGTTGGACGGGTCGGGGGTGGGGGTCGCGTCGGTGGCGACGGCGTTCCCGTCGGGGCGGGCGCCGCTGGAGGCCAAGCTCGCCGACACCCGCGCGGCCGTGCAGGCGGGTGCGACCGAGATCGACATGGTGATCGACCGGGGCGCGTTCCTGTCCGGCGACTACGGGACGGTCTTCGAGCAGATCACCGCGGTCAAGCAGACGTGCGGCGACGCGCACCTGAAGGTGATCCTGGAGACCGGTGAGCTGGCGACGCTGGACAATGTGCGGCGGGCGTCGTGGCTGGCGATGCGGGCGGGCGCGGACTTCATCAAGACCTCGACCGGGAAGGTGTCCCCGGCGGCGACGCTGCCGGTGACGCTGGTGATGCTGGAGGCCGTCCGCGATTACCGCGCGGCGACGGGCCGCCAGGTCGGTGTGAAGCCCGCGGGTGGGATCCGCACCACCAAGGACGCGATCAAGTACCTGGTGCTGGTGAACGAGACCGCGGGCCCGGACTGGCTGACCCCGCAGTGGTTCCGCCTCGGCGCGTCGTCGGTGTTGAACGACCTGCTGATGCAGCGCCGCAAGCTGACCACCGGGGTGTACTCCGGTCCCGACTACTTCACCCTGGACTGATCATGGTGTTCGAGTACGCGCCTGCGCCTGAGTCGGCGTCGGTCGTCGACATCCGCGGCTCCTACGGGCTGTTCATCGATGGTGAGTTCGTCGATGGGCACGGTGAGCCGTTCAAGACGATCAACCCGGCCGATGAGAGTGTGCTGGCCGATGTCGCCTGCGCTGATGAGTCCGATGTGGACCGTGCCGTTAAGGCCGCCCGCGTCGCCTTTGAGCGGGTGTGGGGGCCGATGCCGGGCGCCGAGCGCGCCAAATACTTGTACCGGATCGCGCGGATCATCCAGGAGCGGTCGCGTGAGCTGGCGGTGCTGGAGTCGATCGACAACGGCAAACCGATCCGCGAGTCCCGGGACGTGGACGTGCCGCTGGTCGCGGCGTGGTTCTTCTACTACGCCGGCTGGGCCGACAAACTCGGCTACGCCGGTTTCGGTCCGGACCCGCGGCCGGTCGGGGTGGCGGGGCAGGTGATCCCGTGGAACTTCCCGCTGCTGATGCTGGCGTGGAAGATCGCGCCCGCGCTGGCCTGCGGCAACACCGTGGTGCTGAAGCCGGCCGAGACCACGCCGCTGACCGCGCTGCTGTTCGCCGACATCTGCCGCCAGGCCGACCTGCCGCCCGGCGTCGTCAACATCATCACCGGCGCCGGTGACACCGGCCGCGCGCTGGTCGCCCACCCCGGTGTCGACAAGGTCGCCTTCACCGGTTCCACCGATGTCGGACGGCAGATCGCCCGCACCCTCGCCGGGACCGGCAAGAGGCTGACGCTGGAGTTGGGCGGGAAGGCCGCCAACATCGTCTACGCCGACGCGCCGCTCGACCAGGCCGTCGAGGGCATCGTCAACGGGATCTTCTTCAACCAGGGGCACGTGTGCTGCGCCGGGTCGCGGCTGCTGGTGCAGGAGTCGGTCGCCGGCGAGGTGCTGGAGCGGCTGAAGGCGCGGATGGCGACGCTGCGGGTCGGTGACCCCCTGGACAAGAACACCGACATCGGCGCGATCAACTCCGCCGCGCAACTCACCAAGATCCGCGAGTTGTCGGCGGCCGGCGAGGCCGAGGGCGCGGCCCGCTGGTCCCCGGCCTGTGAGCTGCCCGACCGCGGGTTCTGGTTCCCGCCGACGGTGTTCACCGGGGTGGCGGCCTCGCATCGGATCGCCCGCGAGGAGATCTTCGGGCCGGTGCTGTCGGTGCTGACGTTCCGGACCCCCGACGAAGCCGTCACCAAGGCCAACAACACCCCTTACGGGCTGTCGGCGGGGATCTGGACCGACAAGGGCTCGCAGATCCTGTGGACCGCGCAGCGGCTGCGCGCCGGGGTGGTGTGGGCCAACACCTTCAACAAGTTCGACCCGGCCTCCCCGTTCGGCGGCTACAAGGAATCAGGGTTCGGCCGCGAAGGCGGACGCCACGGACTGGAGGCCTACCTCAATGCCTGAACGGACTGAACGGCTCACCGTCCGCAAGACCTACAAGCTGTACATCGGCGGCGCGTTCCCCCGATCGGAGTCAGGCAGGTCCTACCCCGTGACCGACGCCAAAGGACGGTTCATCGCCAACGCCGCCCACGCCTCCCGCAAAGACGTCCGCGACGCGGTCACCGCCGCCCGCAAAGCCTTCCCCGGCTGGTCCGGCCGCACCGCCTACAACCGCGCCCAGATCCTCTACCGCATCGCCGAGATGCTCGAAGGCCGCCGCGACCAGTTCACCGCCGAACTCCGGCACGCCGGCGCGTCCAAAACACAGGCAGCCGCCGAAGTGGACGCCGCGATCGACCGGTGGGTCTGGTACGCCGGATGGGCCGACAAGATCACCGCCGTCACCGGCGCCGCCAACCCCGTCTCCGGACCGTACTTCAACTTCTCCACCCCCGAACCCACCGGCGTCGTCGCCGTCATCGCCCCCGACTCACCCCTGCTCGGCCTGGTCTCGGTCATCGCACCCGCGATCGTCACCGGCAACACCACCGTCGTCATCGCCCCCCAACCCGCACCACTCCCCGCCATCACCCTCGCCGAAGTCCTCGCCACCTCCGACCTGCCCGGCGGCGTCATCAACATCCTCACCGGACACCGCACCGAACTCGCCCCCTGGCTCGCCACCCACATGGACGTCAACGCCATCGACCTCACCGGCGTCCCGGACGCCGACGTGCCCGCTCTGGAGGACGGCGCGGCCGAGAACCTCAAGCGCGTCTTCCGCGCCGCCGAGGACTGGTCCGGCGACCCCGGAACCGCACGTATGACGGCGTTTCTGGAGGTCAAGACGGTGTGGCATCCCGTGGGCGTCTGAAAGTGGAAATGGCGTGGAGTGTGTAGAGCGTCACGAACGGTGGAATAGAACCCCCCGTAACTGATCATCACGGGGGGTAGATCAGTGCCTACCAAGACCGCATCGCGTACGACGACGAGCCGAGGTACGGCCGCTCGTACGAAGAGCACCACGGCGAACAAGTCCACGGCCGCCAAGAAGACGGCCTCCAAGAGCACCTCGGCCGCCAAGTCGCCGTCGAGGTCCACGACCAGCCGCTCGACCGCGAGGAAGACTCCGGCGAAGCGGACCAGCGCCGCGTCGAGCCGGACGTCCACGGCCGCGTCGACGCGCGTCACCAAGGCCGCCGACCAGGCCAAGGCCGCCGCCACGCAGATGAAGTCGGTGGCGACCAAGGCGTCCTCGTCGGCCAAGGCCATGACCGCGATGACCAAGGCCATGACCACCGCCACCAAGGCGATGACCGACGCCGCCAAGGCGATGAACGCCGCGGCCAAGGACATGGGGAAGCAGCAGGCGGCGGCCCGTTCCACGGCGGCCAAGAGCAAGACGGGCACCACCGCGCGCAAGAGCACGTCCGGGACGGCCCGCAAGTCCACCTCGGCGGCGAGCCGCTCGCGGTCCACGACGTCGGCGCGGGTGTCCTCGCCGAAGTCGACGGCGCGCAAGACCACGGCGTCCAAGACCCGGCCGTCGACCGCGAAGAAGACGACGGCGGCCAAGCCGCGGACGAGCGCCGCGCGCAAGTCCACCGCGTCCTCGTCCCGGACGACCGCGAGCACCCGGAGCGGCACCGCCCGCAAGAGCGGCACATCCCGCTCGTCCGGGACCGCCCGCAAGGCGGGCGCCGCCGGGGCGGGCGGGGCCGCCGCGACCCGCCCGCGAGCGGGCGGGACCACGGCACGCCGGACCGCCGAGTCGGCGACCGCGCCGCCCGCCGGACCGCTGGTCGAGCCCAAGACCTCCAACGGTCTGCAGCACTCGACCGGTACCGACGGCGGCTTCCTGAGCGGCCTGACCAGCGCCGGCCAGCGCGAGCGCTGACCGTCGCCCGGACGGCGTCCCCGGGGGTCCGCCCCAGGGGGATACCGACCCGCCCGGCGCACGGCGCCGCGCCCTGCGGGACGCGGCGGCGGCCCGCGGGCGGAGCCGGCCGCGCACCGCACTCCGCCGGCCGGCGATCCACGACGGCCGGCTCACGGGAGGGCCCATTGGACGAGAAGGACATCCTGGCGCGCATCGACGAGTACGTCGGTGAGGAGCAGCGGCTGCGCGACCGCTACCAGCGCGGCGACCTGGACCGCGACGAGGAGCACCGGCGGCTCGAGGACCTCGAGGTGGCCCTCGACCAGTGCTGGGACCTGCTGCGCCGCCGCCGCGCCCGGATCGACGCGGGCAGCGACCCCGGCGACGCGGACGCGCACGTCCGCCCGCCGGACGAGGTCGAGGGGTACCTGCAGTGACGCAGCCCCTGACCCGGCGGCCGCTGCGCTTCGGCCTGTCGCTGGCGCCGGACGCGTCCGCGCCGCTGGTCCGCATCGCGCAGGACGCGGACCGGTACGGGCTCGACCTGCTCGGCGTCCGGGACCGCCCGTACCTGCGCGACACCGCCGACGCGCTGACGCTGATGGCGACCGCGCTGGCCGTCACGTCCCGGATCCGCGTGCTGCCCGCCGTGGCGTGCCTGCCGCTCCGGCCGCCCGCGCTGCTGGCCAAGGCGCTCGCCACGATGGACGCCCTGAACGGCGGGCGCGTGGAGCTCGGGCTCGGCGCCGGCACGTCCTGGGACGGCGTGGAGTCCTACGGCGGACGGCGGCTCGGCACCGCCGCCGCGCGCCGCTCCCTGGAGGAGGCGGTGCAGATCATCCGGCTGCACTGGAGCGACCAGAACGGGCTGCGCTTCCAGGGCGAGCACCACCGGTTCGCCGCCGCGCAGGCCGGGCCGGCGCCCGCCCACCAGATCGGGATCTGGTTCGGGGTGACCGGGCCGCGCGCGCTCGATCTCGCGGGGCGCGTCGCCGACGGCTGGATCGCGCCGTCGTCGCTCGTCCCGCCGAAGCGGCTCGCCGAGGGGCAGCGCCGCCTCGACGACGCCGCCGTCCGGGCGGGCCGCGCCCCGTCCGAGCTGCGCCGCGTCTACCTGCTCGAAGGCTCCATCGACGCGCGGGACTCGCGCGGCTTCCTGCACGGCCCGCCGCGCCAGTGGGTCTACGAGATGACGGAGCTGGCCGTGGGCCACGGCGTCGACACGTTCCTGTTCGGCGGCGACCCCGAGCAGCTTCCGATCTTCGCGCTGGAGGTCGTCCCCGCGGTCCGCGAGCAGACCGCCCGCGAGAGGCGGGGCCTCTCCGCCGGGCCGGCGCGGCACGCCGCCCCGGCGCAGGCCGCTCCCGCGCACTGACCCCGCTACATGCGTTCCGGTGTGGGGACGCCCAGCAGGTGGAGGCCGGTGGTGAGGGTGCGGAGCGTGACGGCGCACAGGGCCAGGCGAGACGCCTTGGTGGCCTCGTCCGGAGCCTTCAGCACCGGGCAGTTCTCGTAGAAGGTGGTGTAGGCGTCGGCGACCGAGTAGACGTAGGTCGCCAGCTTGTGCGGCTCGGCCGTCTCGCCCGCCTGCTCCAGGACCGCGCCGAAGCCGAGCAGTTGCAGGGCCAGCGCGCGCTCGGCCGGATCGGTGAGCGTGATCGGGCCGGTCGCCTCGTCCGGGGCGAGGCCGCCCTTGCGGAAGATCGACCGGATCCGCGCGGCCGCGTACTGCAGGTACGGGCCGGTCTTGCCGTTGAACGAGATCATCCGGTCGAGGTCGAAGACGTACTCGCTGTCGCGCGCCACGGACAGGTCGGCGTACTTGACCGCGCCGACGCCGACGTCCTGGACGATCTCGGCGCGGGTGGCGTCGTCGAACGGCTCGTCGTGCTGGATCTCGTCGAACACCGTGCCGGCCCGCTCGACGGCCTCCTCCAGCAGCTCGGCGAGCTTGACGGTGCCGCCGGCGCGGGTCCGCAGGATCTTGCCGTCGGTGCCGAGGACGTTGCCGATCTGCGCGTGGTCGGCGCGGACGTCGTCGTTCAGCCAGCCGGCCATCCGGGCGACCGCGAAGACCATCTGGAAGTGCAGCGACTGCGGCGCGCCCACCACGTAGATCATCCGGTCGATGTGCTGGGTGTCGACCCGGTACCGGATCGTGGCGAGGTCGGTGGTGGAGTAGTTGTAGCCGCCGTCGCTCTTGCGGATGATCACCGGGAGGGGCTCGCCCTCGCGGCCGGTGAAGCCGGGCGGGAACGCGCACAGCGCCCCGTCGCTGATCACCGCGATGCCCTTGTCCTCGAGCTCCTGGACGGTCGGGGCGAGCAGGTCGTTGTAGAAGCTCTCGCCCTTGATGTCGTCGTCGGTGAGGGTGACGCCGAGCAGCCCGTAGACGGAGTTGAAGTACTTCTTGGACACGTCCACGAGGACGTTCCAGAGCCGCAGCGTCTCGGGGTCGCCCGCCTGCAGCGCGACGACCCGCCTGCGGGACCGGTCGGCGAACCCCTCGTCGCCGTCGAACTTCGTCCGGGCGGCCTGGTAGAAGGCGGTGAGGTCGCTGACGGACGAGTCGCCCCGCGCGGCGGCGTCCTCGCCGAGGTCGAGCAGGTGCTCGATCAGCATGCCGAACGGGGTGCCCCAGTCGCCGACGTGGTTGTCCCGGACCACGTCGTGGCCGAGGAAGTCGAGGATGCGGGCGATCGCGTCGCCGACGATCGTGGTCCGCAGGTGCCCGACGTGCATCTCCTTCGCCACGTTCGGCGAGGAGTACTCGACGACGACCTTCTGCGGCGCGCCGGTCGCGGGGACGCCGAGCCGCGCGTCCTCCAGGGCCCGCTGCGCCTCGCCGGCGATCCATGCGTCGCTGAGCGTCAGGTTGATGAAGCCCGGCCCGCTGACCTGCACGTCCGACACGACGCCGGCGACGTCGAGGTGCTTGACGATCTCGTCGGCCACGTCTCGCGGCTTGCGGCCCAGCTTCTTGGCCAGCGGCAGCGCCACGTTGGCCTGAAGGTCGGCGAACTGCGACGGCCGGATGACCGGGTCGGCGTCCGCGTACGACGGTCCGAAGGCGGCGCTCAGCGCGTCCTGGACCCGGGCGGCGAGTACGAGTTGCGGATCGGGCATGTTCCAAGGTTATCGGCGCGCGCCTACCGCATGGCACGGGTTTTCGGCCGCGCGGGCGGCGCGTCACGGCGTCCTGCGGCCGAGCCTCACCGCGAGAGCGCGGAGCCTTCCGGCGCGAGCGCGGAGCCTCGCGGTGAGGTCGGGGACGTACCGGAGCGCGACGGTCAGCAGCACCGCCGCGGCGATCGCGATCGCCAGCGCGACCGCGTCGTTGCGCGTCTGACCGGTCTGGAGGGCGAAGAAGCGCCGCAGCGGCGGGACGCCCAGGACGACGGCGAACGCCGTGCCCATCGCCGCGACCAGGCCGAGCCGCCACAGGTTCCACGGCCGCGCGATGAGGGCCAGCACCCACAGGGTCAGGACGAACAGGGCGATGGAGGCCGTCGTGCTGTCGTCGGCGAAGTCACCAGTGGGGCGCTCGGTGGCCAGGTAGTAGCCCGCGAACGTGGCGCCGCCGCAGGCGATCCCCGCCGGGACCGCGAACCGCAGCACGCGCGGCACGAACCCGGGCCTGGCCCGCTCGGCGTTCGGCGCGAGCGCCAGGAAGAACGCCGGGACGCCGATGGTCAGCGAGCTGATCAGCGTCAGGTGCCGGGGCAGGAACGGGAACCGGACGTTCACGAGCCCGACCAGCACCACCAGGATGATCGAGTAGACGGTCTTGGTGAGGAACAGGTTCGCGACCCGCTCGATGTTGCCGAGGACGCGCCGCCCCTCGGCGACGACGTGCGGCAGCGTCGCGAAGCCGTTGTCCAGCAGCACGACCTGCGCGACGGCCCGGGTCGCGCCGCTGCCCGACCCCATCGCCACGCCGAGGTCGGCGTCCTTGAGCGCGAGGACGTCGTTGACGCCGTCGCCGGTCATCGCGACCGTGTGGCCCTTCGACCGCAGCGCGCGGACCATCGCCTGCTTCTGCTGCGGCCCGACCCGCCCGAACACCGAGTTCGCCTCCAGGACGTCCGCCATCGCCGCGGGGTCGCCGGGGAGCGTGCGGGCGTCGACGGGGTGGCCGGCGCCGTTCAGGTCGAGGGCGCGGGCGATCGCGCCGACCGAGACCGGGTCGTCGCCGGAGATCACCTTCACCGCGACGCCCTGCCCGGCGAAGTACCGCAGGGTGGGCGCCGCCTCCGGCCGCAGCCTCTGCCGCAGGACCGCGAGCGCCGCCGGTTCCGCGGTCGCCGCCACGTCGAGCCGGTCCGGGTCGCCGAACGAGCCGTCCGGCACGCGGGCGAGCGCCAGCACGCGCAGCCCGCCGGCGCCCAGCTCACGGGCCCGGCGGCGGGCCGGGTCGTCCGGGCGGAGCAGGACGTCCGCCGCGCCGAGCACCCAGCAGCCGCGGCCGCCGAACTCCGCGCCGCTCCACTTGCGGGCCGAGGAGAACGGGACGGTCCCGGTCGCCGCCCAGGGCTCGGCGGGCGCCGGGAGCCCGTCCAGGACGGCCCGCATCGTCGCGTTCGGATCGGGGTCGGACGCGGCGAGCGCCGCGAGCGCCTCCCGCGCGGGCAGGCCGTCGCCGAGCACGACCACGTCGGCGAGGTCCATGCCGGGCTCGGTGAGCGTGCCGGTCTTGTCGACGCACAGCACGTCCACCCGGGCCAGGCCCTCGATCGCGGGCAGCTCCTGGACCAGGCAGCGCCGCCGCCCGAGCCGGACGACCCCGACCGCGAACGCGATGCTGGTCATCAGCACCAGCCCCTCGGGGACCATCGTGACGACGCCCGCGACCGCGCCGACCACCGCGTCCGAGGCGTTCCCTGCGGAGGAGAACTGGGTGGCGAACAGCAGGACGGCGGCCGGGACGATCAGCCAGGTCACGTACTTGAGGAAGGCGTTGATGCCCGCCATCAGCTCCGAGTGAGCCAGCGAGAACCGGCTCGCCTCCTCGACCAGGCGCGCCGCGTAGGCGTCCCGGCCGACCTTCGCGGCGGTGAACGCGCCGCCGCCCGCCACCACGAAGCCGCCCGACCGCACCTGCTCCCCGGGCGGTTTTCGGACCGCGTCGGCCTCGCCCGTGAGCAGCGACTCGTCGACCTCCAGGCCGTCGGAGGAGACCACGCCGCCGTCCACGACGATCCGGTCTCCGGGCCCGAGGACGATCAGGTCGTCCAGCACGATCTCCTGCTGCGCGACCTCGCGGACGGCGCCGTCCCGGCGCACCCGCACGGGCGTCTCGCCGATCACCGCGAGCCGGTCCAGGGTCCGCTTCGCGCGCAGCTCCTGGACGGTGCCGATCGCCGAGTTCGCCACGATGATCAGGCCGAACAGCGCGTCCTGCCACTGCCCGAAGATCAGCACGAGCACCAGCAGCGACCCGATCAGCGCGTTGAACCGGGTCAGCACGTTCGCGCGGACGATCTCCGGCACCGATCGGCTGGAGCGGCGCGGCACGTCGTTGGCGCGGCCCGCCTCGATCCGTTCGCGCACCTCGGCGCCCGTCAGCCCCTGCTCGGCCGCCGCGGGCACCCCGTTCACACCGGCGATCTCCCCGGCCCGTCCCGGACTATGTCGCGGCGGGCGGCTCGGTCCGTTCCGGTGCGGCGCGGTCGCCGGCCGGTGCCGTGGCCTCCGGCGCCGGCTCCGCGGGCCTGGAGGGCTCCGGCGGACGCTCGGGGGACTTCGGCCCCCTGTCCGCCCTGTCGGTCTTATCGGCCCTGTCCGCCTTGTCGGCCCTGTCGGCCTGAGAGTCGCGCTCGCCGTGCGTCCACCGGCCGAACCGGGACGTCCGCGTCGCCCCGACCTGCTCGCGGATCCGCTCCACGATCCGCCCGGCCGCCAGCCGGTGCGCCAGCTCGCACGCCGAGGTGATCGCGCGGGCGTGCGAGGCGCCGTGCGCGATCACGACCGTCCCGTTCAGGCCGAGCAGGACGCCGCCGCCGTAGGTGTCGGGATCGAGGCGCTCGCGCAGCTCCAGCAGCCGGCGGCGCTGCAGCAGCGCGCCGACCCGCGCGGGCGCGCTCGCGGTCATCGCGCCCCGGATCTCCGAGAACGCGGTCCGGATCGTGCCCTCCATGGTCTTGAGCGCGACGTTGCCGGTGAAACCGTCGGTCACGACCACGTTCACCTCGCCGCTCAGCAGGTCGTGGCCCTCCACGTTCCCCGCGAACTCGATGCCGTGGCTGCCGCCGGACAGCAGCTCGTACGCCCGCTTGGTGACCTTGTTGCCCTTGCCCGGCTCGGCCCCGATCGTCAGCAGGCCCACGCTCGGACGCTCCACGCCCAGCAGGATCTGCGCGTACGCGGTGCCGAGCGCGGCGAACTGGACGAGCCCCTCCGGCTTCACGTCCACGCTGGCGCCCGCGTCCAGCAGGATCGTCGGGCGCGGCGAGGTGGGCAGCGTCACCGCGATCGCGGGCCGCATCACGCCCTGCTGGCCCTTCAGCCGCAGCCGGGACGTCGCGACGACCCCGGCGGTGCTGCCCGCCGACACCAGCGCCGACGCCCGGCCCTGCTTGATCAGGTGGCAGGCGATCGCGATCGACGACTTCGGCTTGCGCCAGCTCGCGAGCGCGCCCTCGCCCATGTCGAGGGCCTCCTCGGCGTGCACGATCGGGATCTTCCCGGCGACGCCGTGCCGGTCCAGCTCGCGCTGGATCCGCGGCGCCTGCCCGACCAGCACCACCCGCACGCCGTGCGCGCGGACCGCCTCGACCGCGCCCTCGATGATCTCGCCGGGGGCGTGGTCGCCGCCCATCGTGTCGACCGCGATCGGCAGCGGCCGCACCGTCGCCGGACGGCGGGCCGCCGGGCGCGGCGGCTCGCCTTGACCGGTCATGGGTCGCTCCAGGAGGGAGAGGGACGGGTGGCGCGCGCGAGATCCGCAGCTCATCGCATGGTAAGTCCTCGGTTCGGGTGCCTTGGCGGTGCGCGGCCCCGAGGTGGCGAGCCTCACGCGCCCGGGAACGCCGCTCCCGCCGCGCCCGCCGCGCCGGACGGCCCGCGCGCACGGGCAACGAATGCGCATGATCAGGGAAAAGTCCGGCACTCGCCGCATGTGATCCAGTACGGACGGTGATGTACCGGACGTGGAAATGGTGATGAATCGCAAGAAGGCCCTGATCCTGGGCTCCGCCGTGCTGTTCGTCCTGCTGGTCGCGGGCGGCGCCGCGTGGCTCCTGGTCACCTCGGGCGGTGAGCTGACCTACAAGACGCAGGCGGCCCTGCGCAAGGCGATGCCGGCGAAGGCCGCCGACGAGCTGAGCGTCCGCGGGGTGAACCTGCGGTCGCCGCTGAAGTGCGAGGACCTGCCCGGCTGGACGAGGAAGAGCATGCGGGTGTCCTGCACCGGCACCACCGCCGACAACAAGCAGGTCAAGGTGCTCGGCAGCGGCGAGCAGGAGGCCAAGAGGAACTACTTCACGATCCTCGTGGACGGCCGCCCGGTCGTGGAGAACGCGCAGTGCCTGGGCGCCTCCTGCCACAAGAAGAGCGGCTGAGGCGGCGGATCGGGAGCGGCGCGCTCGGGACGTGCGCGCCCGGGACGTGCGCGCCCGGGAGGGACGCGGTCAGGAGCAGCCGAGGCCGAGGCAGCCCTGGTGCAGGACCTTCCGCCCGGCGACGGTGACGGTGTAGTCCTCGACCGGGTGCGCGCTGTCGGCGTCGCGGGCGGTGCCGGTCACCACGACGGGCTGCCCCGCCTTCGTCCTCGCCGTGCAGGACACCCGGACGGTGTCGCCGGTCTTCGGCGTCCGGCAGGACGGGCGGGCCTTCAGCCGGATGTCCCGCTTCTTCAGCTCGGCCACGACCCCGTCGGTGACGGCGTTGCGGTAGGACTCCTCGGAGATCCGCTGCATCACCTTGCACCCGGACAGGGTCGCGCCCAGCACCACCGCCAGCACCAGGGCCAGGGCGCGCCTCATGCCGTCTCCTCCGCCCGGAGCACCGCCGCGACCGCGTCGGCGACGGCGTCCGGGCGGTCGAGCTGGACCATGTGCCGCGCGTCCGGGAGGTCGACCTGGCCGCCGTAGGGCGTCATCTCCGCCAGCCGCGCGTGCGCCTCCGACCACTCGCGCTTCTTGGCCCCGCCCCTGACGTCGCCGAGCGCGGTCAGCACGACCACCGGGACGGCCGGGAACGGGCGGCGCTCGCGGAGCCGCGCCAGGTCGACGGCCTGCTCCCGGTAGGCGAGGTCCTCCGCGATGACCGTCCCGAGGACGGTCCCGCGCCCGTACACCGAGCGGACGACCGCGTCCGGGACCGGTTCGTCGCGCCGGCTGGTGTGCTTCAGGACGGCGCGGCGCCCGATCGGCCCGAGGACCCGCGCCAGCCGCGTCGCGCCGAGGAGGACCCCGGTCGTGGTCGCCAGCGGCGTCACGGCCGCCGCGAACCGGACGAGCTCGTGCGGGTGCGGCTCGTAGCTCGGGTCGACGAGCACCAGGCCCCGCACCAGGTCCGGGCGGAGCCGGGCGAGCGCCTCGGCGTGGAACCCGGCCATCGAGTGCGCGACCGCGATCACCGGCCGGCCGGCCCGCTCGGCGAGGGCGGCGAGGACGTCCGCCTCGCGGCGCAGCGTCGGCGGGGCGATCGCGGCGGGGCTGAGGCCGAGCCCCGGGCGGTCGAAGGCGATCACCCGGTGCCGGTCGCGCAGCAGGTCGACGCTGGGCCGCCAGTCGAACCAGGCGCCGCCGAGGCCGGAGCTCAGCAGCAGCGGCGGCCCGTCCGCAGGCCCCTCCTCGACGACGTGGACCTGCTCGCGGCCCACGTTCACGACCTCGCTCACGGCGGCGCGGCCGTCGTGCGCGGCGCCGCCCTGAAGCACGGTGCCGCCCTCGACCGCGGTGCCGCCCTCAAGCACGGTGCCGCCCTCAAGCACGGTGCCGCCGTCGTTCATGGTGTCGCCGTCGTTCACGGCACTGCTGTCGCTCATAGGTGCGTCTTCTCCCGTAGCGGCGGGGAGGCCGGGGCCCGCCCGGCGTTCCGGCGGTCGGCGTAGAGCGCCCAGGCGATCAGCAGCAGCCCGCCGCACAGGACGCTGATCTGCACGCGCTGGATGATGCCGAGCCAGCGGCCCAGGTACATCGCGAGCAGCGTGCTCAGCGCGAACACGGTCTCGGCCGCCGCGACCACCCAGCCCCAGCGGGCCAGCACGGGCCACCACCCGTAGCGGCGCGCGGCCAGCGACAGCAGGAACAGCGCGATCACCCCGCAGGTGATCACGACGGTGCTGGTGACGGAGTGGAACTCGTGCGAGAACGACACGTGCTCGGAGCGCTCCCGCAGCGCGCACCACGTCTCCAGGTTCGGGGCGCAGTCCAGCGGGAAGGAGGCGTCCCCGATCGCCCAGATCCCGAACAGGCCGAGGAACGCCCAGCCGGCGGTGGCCAGCGGCCGGCGCCGCAGCCGGCGCAGCGTGCTCGCCGACACGATGATCGACAGGACCCCGGTGATCAGGTCGCCGCCGCTGTACACGAGGTGGAACGGCTGGTCGATCGCCGACAGCTCGCTGACGTAGCCGTTGACGACGTCGAGGTCGGGGCTCAGCACGTTCTCGAGGACGAACGAGGCGTAGAAGAGCGCGGCGAGGAACGCCAGGACGATCACGTAGCGCGGGGCCGCCCCGGGGCCGCCGGGCTCCTGGAGATCCGGTCCGCCGGTGCCGGGTCGGGGCGCGATTTCACCCTGGCCATCGGCCGGCTCGGCCGGACTGTCCGTGTCATGGGAGTGCACACCAGCCCCTTCGCCCGTCCGCGGTGCCGCCCTCGCCAGTATTTCCGAACATCGTGTCAGCGTGTGACCTGGGGCGCCGTTTCCGGAGTATCCGCTGGCCGAAGCGTGGCCCCGTCGTGACGGAGAGGTTGACGTGCCGTAGTCGTTGAACATGGGGCGGGGCGTCCACGATGATGCAGGGGCGATTTGTCGGGGTCGGGGCTGACCAGCTTTTTCCCTACCATGTACGGGGTATCAATACAGTATGAACCGGTCCCAAACGGTTGAATGGGGGTGTCCTGCGGCTTTCTGATCACCGTCCGTGACGACGCGCCCGGGGGCCCGCTTTCCCCCATGACATCAAGGAGTACCAACACGTGACACTGGTGAACGACGCGGCTCCCGAGATGCGATCCACAGGTCGCAAGTTCCGCGCCTTCACGGCGAAGCACCTGGACGAGCTCACCGCTCGCGCCGGTCTGTCGCCCGAGCAGCGGCTCGCGACCCGAGCGGTCGCGACGGTCCTGCCCTTCCGGACCAACGCCTACGTCATTGAGGAGCTCATCGACTGGTCGGCCGCGCCGGACGACCCGATCTACCGGCTGGTGTTCCCGCAGGAGGACATGCTTCCCGCCGAGGACGTCGCACGCCTGTCCGACCTGCTGCGGCGCGAGGCTCCCAAGGCAGAGGTCGAGGCCGCCGCGCACGCCGTGCGGATGAAGCTGAACCCGCACCCCGCCGGGCAGATGGAGCTCAACATCCCGAGCTTCGGGGACGGCAAGATCCCCGGGATGCAGCACAAGTACGGCGAGACGGTCCTGTACTTCCCCAAGCAGGGGCAGACCTGCCACGCGTACTGCACCTACTGCTTCCGCTGGGCGCAGTTCATCGGGGAGCCCGACCTGAAGATGGCCGGTGACGAGCCGACCGCGCTGCGCGACTACCTCCTCGCCAACCCCCAGGTGACGAACGTCCTGTTCACCGGCGGCGACGCGATGATCATGGGCGAGCCGGTGCTGCGCCGCTACGTCGAGCCGCTGCTGGAACTGGAGCAGCTGGAGGCCATCCGGATCGGCACCAAGTCGCTGGCGTACTGGCCGCAGAAGTTCGTCACCGACCCGGACGCCGACGACATGCTCCGGCTGTTCGAGCAGGTCGTCGAGTCGGGCAAGAACCTCGCCTTCATGGCGCACTTCTCGCATCCCCGCGAGCTGGAGCCGCTCATGGTCGCCGAGGCGTGCCGCCGCATCCGCGACACCGGCGCGGTCATCCGGACCCAGGCCCCCCTCATCCGGACGATCAACGACGACTCCGCGACCTGGGAGAGCATGTGGCGGACCCAGACCCGGATGGGTCTGGTCCCGTACTACATGTTCGTCGAGCGCGACACCGGTCCGCAGGACTACTTCGCCGTCCCGCTCGCCCGCGCCTACGAGATCTACCGGGACGCCTACAAGAACGTCTCGGGGCTCTCCAGGACCGTCCGGGGCCCGTCCATGTCCGCCACCCCCGGCAAGGTGTGCGTGGACGGCGTCGTCGACCTGATGGGCGAGAAGGTGTTCGTCCTGCACTTCATCCAGTGCCGCGACGCGGACCTGGTCGGCAAGCCGTTCTTCGCCAAGTACGACCCCGACGCGGCCTGGCTGGACGACCTCAAGCCCGCCTTCGCCGACCGTTTCCCCTGGGAGAAGTAGGTACCTTCCGGGCGCCGCCTGAGTAGCGGTACTCAGGCGGCGCCACCGGGCGCGCGGCGAGCATGGCGGGCATGTTCTCCTTCTCCGCCCGCGCCCCCCGATCCCCCCGGCCCCCTCGCAGCACGGTCGAGCGGGTGCGGCTCGCCGTCGCCGTCGCCTACGCCGCCGCCGTCATCGCGGCGACCGGGGTCGTCATCGGCGCCGACCTGTTCGCGGACGACCCCGGGTTCATCGGCGTCCCGCTCATCATGATCACCTCACCGCTGTCGATGGCGGGCTTCTACCTCCTCGACCAGCTCGGGGAGATGCCGCAGGCCCTCGGCGCCGTCATGTTCTACGTCGTGACGACGGGGGCCGGGGCGCTCCAGACCTGGCTGCTGTGGCCCGGGCGCCCTCGCCGACGTACTGCCGGAAAGGCGCCGTCGGCGTAGGCGGCGCCCGGCCGGGCGCCGCCGGACGGGGCGCCGTCAGCGCAGGTGGCGGTGGAGGGCGAGCGCGGCGAGCACCGCGGCGGCGCCGCAGAGGGCGATGACGTGCGCCGGGGCGAGCAGGTCGCCGAGCGCGCCCGCGCCGCCGATCGCGGCGGCCTGGCCCGTCATCACCCCCGTGTTCGCCAGCCCGATCGCCTGGCCCCGCACCGTCTCCGGCGTCGCGTCCACGAGCCGGCGCTGGAGCGGCAGGTCGTAGCCGAGGCCGACCGTCCCCGCGAGCATCAGCGCGCAGGCGAGCGGCAGCGGAGGGTGGAGGGCGAACAGCGTCAGCGGCGCGCCCGTCAGCAGCGCGAGCGGGAACGTGAGCCGGTCGCGCAGGTCCGGCCGGACCCAGCGGCCGACCAGCAGGTTCCCCGCGAACATCCCGGCGGCGGCCGACGACAGCATCAGCCCGGCCGCCCCCGGATCGCCGAGCCCGCTCGCGTACGGGATCGCCATCCCCTCCGACCCGACGGACAGCGACAGCGGCAGCCAGAAGGCCAGCAGCAGGCCCCGCGTCGTGCGCGCGCCGAGCAGCCGCCGGTTCACCCGCCACGTCTCGCGCGCGACCCCGGAGCCCCCGCGGTTCGGCGCCGGCACGTCCGGCAGCCCGAACCGGGCGAGCGCCACGGCCACGGCGGCGCTCGCGGCGGCCAGCCAGAGCGTCCCCGCCGGGGACAGCGCCGCCAGCAGCAGCCCGCCGGCGGCCTGCCCGGTGATCTGCGCCCCGGCGGACGTCATCGTGAACAGGGACCGGCCGAGCACGAACCCGTCGCCGGGCAGCAGCGCGGGCAGCCGGCCCTGCACGGTCGCGCTCCCGACCGGCGCGAACAGCCCGAGCAGGGTGATCAGCGCGATCGTCCCCGGCAGCGGGACGGCGCCGCACGCGAGGACGGCCGTGACGGCGAGGCGCAGCAGGTGGAACCCGGTGAGCAGCCGCCGCATCGGGACCCGGTCGGCGAGCGAGAGCAGGACCGCGCCGCCCACCGCGTACGGGAGCATGCCCGCGCAGAACACCAGCGCCGCGGCGAGGGCGGACCCGGTCCGCTCGAACGCCTGCACCGACAGCGCGATCATCCGGACGGAGTCGCCGGTCACCTGCAGCGTCTGCAGGCCGAACAGCGTGCGGAACTCGGGGACGCCGAAGACGTCGCGGTAGCGCGCGGACGCGGCCGGCCCGGCCGGCCCGGCGGGCCCGGGGGGAGCGGTGGGTGCCGTCATGCCGACCAGACTCGGGCGGGGGGACCGGCCTGGATAATGTTTCGGGGAGGAGCGAAACATGTACCGGATCGAGGTGGGGCCCGGCGACCTCGCGGCGAGCCGGTTCGGCATCGCGCCGCTGCACGAGACGATCACCGCGCTCGGCCTGGCCGCAGGGCGCGCGCCGGCCGGTCCGGTGGGCCCCTGGATGGAGCGGGCGCGCCCCCGCTACGCGTCGATCGCCGCCGACCCGGCGGTCCGGGCGCTGGCGTTCCTGCGGCGCCGCCACGGGTACATGGCCGACTTCGTCCAGCCGCCGCCGGGCCGCCCGAACCTCACGGTCGCCGAGCAGCTCGCCGTCGCCCGCGCCACGCCCCTCGCCCAGGCCCGCGAGGAGATCGCCCGCAACCTCGACGGCCTTCCTGCGCCTCCGGACGACGTCCAGGCGGTCCTGTGCGGCCCCGACGTCGTGCGGCGCCTCAGCGACGCGCTGGAGGCCGCGTGGGGCGCGCTCGTCGAACCGGACTGGCCGGTGCTGCGCGCGATCCTCGAACAGGACATCGTGCACCGAGCGGGACGGCTCGCCGCCTACGGCTGGGCGGAGGCCCTCGACGGCCTGTCCCGGAAGGTCCGGTGGCGCGCCGGCATGATCGAGGTGGACATCCCCGACGAGGGCGCCTACCGGCTGGACGGCGCCGGGCTGATGTTCGTCCCGACCGTGTTCTCCGAACTCGGCGTCACGCTGGAGCGGAACTGGCCGTACACGCTGATGTACCGGGCCAGGGGAGTGGCGGCCCTGTGGGAGGGACGGGAGCCGCGGGAGGGACGGGTGCCGCGGGACGGCGACGCGCTCGCCCGGCTGCTCGGCCGCACCCGCGCCGACCTGCTGCGCGCGCTCGCCGAGCCCGCCACCACGACCTGGCTCAGCGCCCGGCTCCGGGTGAGCCTCGGCGGGACCGGCGACCACCTCGCGGTGCTCCGCGCCTCCGGCCTCGTCACCCGCGAGCGCAGCGGCCGCGCCGTCCTGTACCGGCGGACGGCCATGGGGGACATGCTGGTCGGCGCCCCGTGAGGCCGCCCCGGACGACCGGGACGGCCCCACCAGGACGCCGGCAGCGGGCCTCGGCAGGGACGCCGGACGGCGTCAGACGCCGAACTCGGGGATGATCGTCGCGCGGGCGAGGGTGTGGGCGGTGATGTTGAAGCCCGCCACGGCCGGGGAGACGTCCGAGCCGATCCCGAGCGACTCCACGTCCAGCGCGTGCACCGTGAACACGTACCGGTGCGGGTCCCCGGGCGGCGGCGCCGCGCCGCCGAACTCCTTGTTCCCGTAGTCGTTGCGGGCGTGAATCCCGATCGTGGAGTCGGCGGTGCCCGCGCCCGTGGGCAGTTCGGTGACGTCCGCCGGGATGTCGAACAGCGTCCAGTGCCAGAACCCGCTGCCGGTCGGGGCGTCGGGGTCGTAGCAGGTCACGGCGAAGCTCTTGGTCTCCGGCGGGAACCCGGACCAGCGCAGGTGCGGGGACTGGTTGCCGCCGCTGAACCCCCAGTCGTCGAACACGTGCTTGTCGTCGAGCCGCTCGCCGTGGGCGACGTCATCGCTGGTCACGGTGAACGACGGGACCTCGGGAAGGTGCTCGTGCGGAAGCGGTGGCCGGCCGGCCATGGCGACCTCCTCGTCAAAGGATCAGTTGTCACTCCATCTCTATCAGGCGGGTCAGGTCTCGACCGCGCCCATCGTGAAGCCGGTGACTGCGGCAGAGGGGTGTCCTCCAGATGCAGCCGCATCACGACGCGGGTGAGCGACAGGAAACATCCAGAGACGGCCGGACAACTCTCGGGAACTCTGGACGTGCGGGTCACAGCGGCCTCCGCTGTGACCTGGATCACTTACCGGCGGCCTCGCTGTAGGCCGCGATGACCTCTTCCGGATCGCCGTCCATCCGCATCCGGCCCTCGTCGATCCAGATGACCCGGTCGCACATCTCCTTGACCGTGTCCAGCTGGTGCGCGACGAGGAAGACCGCGCCGGCCTCCTTGCGCAGCTCCTCGATCCGCTTCTTGCTCTTGCGCTTGAACTTGGCGTCGCCGGTGGCGAGCGCCTCGTCGATCAGCAGCACGTCGTGGGTCTTCGCCGCGGCGATCGCGAACCGGAGCCGCGCCCCCATGCCGGACGAGTACGTCCGCATGGGGTACTGGATGAACCCCTCCTTGAGCCCCGCGAAGTCGACGATCTTCTGGTACTGGGCCTTCGTCTCCGTCGGGGTCATGCCCATCGCCAGGCAGCCGAGGACGATGTTGCGCTCGCCCGTCAGGTCCTTCATCAGCGCCGCGTTCACGCCGAGCAGGGACGGCTGGCCGTCGGTGTACACCGCGCCGCTGTGCGGCGGCAGCAGCCCCGCGATGGCCTTCAGCAGCGTCGACTTGCCGGAGCCGTTGGTCCCGATGATCCCGACCGCCTCACCGCGGTACGCGACGAACGACAGCCCCTTGATCGCGTGGACCTCCTTCATCGAAGGACGGCTCTTGCGGCGCAGCACCCGGGAGAACGCGCTGGCGGCGTTGCCCTTCCCGCCCGCGCCGTACACGCGGTAGATGATGTGCAGGTCGTCGACGACGACGATCGGCTCGCGCGTGGGGTCGACGTCGATGGCCGCCCCGCCGCGCACCTTGGTGTCAGCCACGGCCGTAACGCTCCTCGGCACTGAAGAAGAACAGGAACCCGCCGATCAGCGCGACGGCCGACCAGATCCCCGCGTAGAGCCACAGCTGGGCGGTGGACTCGGTCATCTTGGTGTGCACGAAGTGGCGGTACTCGCCGAGCAGCTGGTGCCGGCTGAGCTCCACGTACACGTAGGCGGGGTTGGCCTTGAGGATCTCGCCGATCCACGGGTGGGTCTTGAGCGCGTGGCTGCGGTGCAGCAGGTCCGGCAGGCTGAAGATCACGCCGGACAGGTAGAGCCAGGTCCGCATGATGAACGGCAGCAGCTGGGTGACGTCCCGGTTGAACGCGCCGAAGCGCGCCATCACCATGCTGATCCCGACGTTGAACAGCAGCTGCAGCAGCAGGACCGGGACGAACATCAGCATCTGGATGTCGATCGGCTCGCCGAACGCGAACACGATGCCGAGCAGCACGATCAGCGACAGCAGCAGCTGCTGGAGCTCCACGGTCGCGATGGCGAGCGGCAGCGTCGCGCGCGGGAAGTGCAGCGCTCTGATCAGCGACAGGTTGTCCCCGACGGACTTGGAGCCCGACGTGATCGAGCGCTGGGTAAACCCGAACATGAACACGCCCGTCACAAGGAAGGGAATGAAGTCCGGTACGCCGCGCTTGGTGTTGAGGAGGACGCCGAAGATCAGGTAGTAGACGGAGACGTTCAGGATCGGGGTCAGCAGCTGCCAGACCTGACCGAGCCTCGAGTCCGTGTACATCGAGATGTTCTTGGCCGAGGCGAACGCCCAGATGAAGTTGCGCCTGGCCCAGACGCTCTGGATGTACTTGCGCAGCGGGGGGCGCGCCGCGCTCTGCCTCAATCCGTACCGTGCGGCGTAGGCGGCCAGCGTCTCGTTCACGTGAGGAGACTCCGCGATCGTGCCGACCGACTCGCCACCCGATGAACCGAGCCGTTGCGGGTGACTCATGCCGGGAAGCCTATTGCAGTCGATGATGTGTCGGTGACGTTCACCCGCATGTGACCCCCGAACTGAGATCATTACGGAATCTTGTCGTCGCCCCTGGGGATACCCCGGGGATGCGGTCCAACCATTCTCGATCACTGCCCGTGCTGAACTCACCCGGGTCCCCCCCTTCTGCTCGAACCCGTGCCCGCTCCCGTTCGCGCGCCCCCTACCGGGTGCTGCTGAGCCGGCTGGGGCGCGCCGACCGGTGGGCGTTCGACCGGGTCGCCGCGGCCCGCCTGCCCGGCCTGGAGTACGTCCTGCCCCGGCTGTCGAGGACCGCCGACCACGGCGTGCTGTGGTTCACCACGGCGGCGGCGCTCGGGCTCACCCGGCGGCCGCGGCTGCGGCGCGGCGCGCTGCGCGGATCGATCGCGATCGCGGTGGCGAGCCCGATGGTCAACATCTTGGGCAAGCAGGCGTTCCGCCGGGCGCGCCCGGTCGTGGACCTGGTGCCGCCGATCCGGATCCGGTGGAAGCTGCCGACCTCGCACGCCTTCCCGTCCGGGCACTCGGCGTCCGCCGCCGCGTTCGCGGCCGGGGTGGCGCTGGAGGCCCCGGCCGCGGTCGCGGCGCCGGTCGCGGCGACCGCCGCCGCCGTCGCGTTCGCCCGCGTCTACACGGGTGCGCACTACCCCGGCGACGTGCTCGCGGGCGTCGGCATCGGCGCGCTGGCCGGGCTCGGCACGCGGCTGGTGTGGCCGGCGCGGCCTCCGGTGGCCCGCCTGACCCGGGCCGAGGGCGAGGACGCCCACGTCACCGATGACGGGCGCGGCGTCGTCGTGGTCGTCAACCCCGGCTCCGGCGGCGGCGAGGCCACCCGCGGCATCCTGCCGAGCAGCGCCGAGATGGCGTCCGGCCTGCTGGAGCGCGAGCTCCCGGCGGCGGAGATCGTCATGCTGGAGCCCGACCAGGATTTCGAGAAGATGTGCGCGGAGGCCGCCGTGCGGGCGGACGTGCTCGCGGTCGTCGGCGGCGACGGCACCGTCAACGCGGCCGCGCGCGCCGCGCTGGACCACGACGTCCCGCTGCTGGTCGTGCCCGGCGGGACGTTCGACCACTTCGCCCGCGCGCTCGGCGTCGAGTCGCCCGCGCAGGCGATCGCCGCGTACCGGGCCGGGCGGCTCAGCCGCGTGGACGTCGCCTACGCCGCGCCCGCCGGGACCGGATCCGCGGAAGGCGGCGAGCGGCTGTTCCTGAACACGGCGAGCTTCGGCGCCTACACCGAGCTGGTCGACCGGCGCGAGCGGCTGGAGAAGCGGCTCGGCAAGTGGCCCGCGCTGGCGATCGCCGCCGTCCGGACGCTGCGGCACTCCGAGCCGGTCGAGGCCGTCGTCGACGGGCACCGGCGGCACGTCTGGCTGGCGTTCGTCGGCAACGGCGTGTTCGGCTCGCACGGCGCCGCGCCCACGTGGCGGGAGCGCCTCGACGACGGGCGCCTCGACATCCGGATGGTCTCCGCCGGGCGGCGGATGCCCCGCGTCCGGGCGGTCGCCGCGGTCCTCGCCGGGCACCTGCACGTCGTGCCCGGCTTCCGGGCGTGGCGCGCCGGCGGGCTGGAGGTGCTCACGGACGGTGACGAACTTCGGTTCGCGCGGGACGGCGAGGTGACGCCGATGCCCCCGGCGATCCGGTTCGGCAAGCACGCGAAGGCGCTCGCGGTCTTCCGTCCGGAAGCCTGACCGGTGCCGGGAGTTCGGTGAAGGTTCAGGCGGCCGTAACCGCGGCCGGGCTCCCGGCGGCCGGCCGCGAGGGGCGGGCCCGGCCGCGGGAGCCGGTCCTCAGGCGAACGCGAGGGGGAGGGCGCGGAGCCCGACGACCACCGGTGAGCCGTTGTAGACCGGTTCGCCGGTGGCCGTGACGGTCCCGTACCGCGACCGGAGCTCTTCGAGGACGAGCCGCATCTCCATCCGGGCGAGCGCAGCGCCGAGGCAGAAGTGCGGGCCGTATCCGAACGCCAGTCCCGGCACAGTGGGCCGCCTGCTGACATCGAAACGGTCGGCATCGGGCCCGAATGCCTCCGGATCGCGGTTCGCCGACCCGTACAGAAGCATGATGTGGTCGCCGGCCTCCAGCTTCGTCCCCGCCAGGACGGCCGGGCGTGTCGCGGTCCGGAGGAAGTAGACGACCGGGGACGTCCAGCGCAGGATCTCCTCGATCGCCGCCGGCATCGCCTCCGGCCGCTTCATCGCCTCCCACTGGCCGGGGTTCTCCGCGAACGCCAGCAGCCCGCCCGAGATCGCGTGCCGGGTCGTCTCGTTCCCGGCGACGAGCAGCTGGATCAGGAACATCACCATCTCGATGTCGGTGAGCCGGTCACCGTCCACCTCGGCCTGCGCGAGCTGCGAGATCACGTCGTCGCGCGGCGCGGCCCGCCGCTCGTTCGAGACCTCGACCAGGTAGAGGCCGGCCTCTGTCCGCAGCGCGGCCCGCTCCTCGTCCGGCAGCTCCGGCGCCGCCCCCGGGATGATCGACTCCGACCAGCGGAAGAACCGCGGCCAGTCGTCCTCCGGGATGCCGAGCAGCAGGCAGATCACCTGCAGCGGCAGCGGGACGGCCAGTTCCGCGACGACGTCGAAGGGGCGGCCCGCCTCGACCGGCTCCAGCAGCGCACGGATCCGCTCCCGGACGGCGCCCTCCAGCCGGCGCATCGCCGAGGGCCGGAACGCGGGCGCGACCAGCCCCCGATACCGGCCGTGCTCGGGCGGGTCCGTATGCATGATCGTCGGCGGCGTGTCGAACGGGACGCCGATCTCGTCGATCAGGATCCCGTCGCCCGACCGGTACGCCGCCGGGTCGCTCGCCACCGCGTGCACCGCCGCGTGCGACCCCGCCACCCACAGCGGCAGCGACGGATGCCGGACGAGCCCGCCCTCCGCCCGTACGGCCTCGTACAGCCCGTACGGATGCCCGTGCGCGTAGAACCCGTCCGGAAAGCCGTCCGGGATCACGAGAGGATGCCCTGCGGTCTCGCTATCCCGGCGTCGTCGCACATGGCGTAGTAGGCGTTGAGCGTCGACTCGCCGTCGGTGACGCCGGTGATGTCGCCGTCGGCGTCGTACTCGATGAAGGCGCCTTCGAGGATGAAGAGGATGTCGCTGTCCTCCTCGATGGTGAGCGTGTGGACGGAGCCGGGCGGCTCGTAGATGAACGTCCCGGCGTGGTAGTCGATGCCGTACTCCTTGTAGCGCCACCGTCCGGAGAACGTGTACGCGTGGACGCCGCCGGTGTGCTTGTGGGTGGGCAACTGGAACCCCGCCTCGAAGCGGTTGCGCACCACCCAGGTGTCGGGGGAGACCCTCAGGACCTGGAGGCCGACCGGGCCGATCGTGACCCAGGGGATGTCGTCGGAGTGGACGTGGCCGACCAGGGGACCGCTCGTCTCAGTCATAAAGCAAACGCTAGGTAGGTCATCCCGGGCGCGCAAGACCCGCGGTTCATGGTCGTCCGACCGGGTAGGAGGACGGTCGCCCGCGAACCGCTGGAGGAGGTACCGCACATGGCGATGGGAGTCAGCCCCGCCGATCTCACCGACGACGACCTGCTCCGTGAGCTGGGGCATCTGTACGAGACCCGGATGGACGCGCTCCGGCACGCCGCCGACCAGGCCTACGGCGAGCACACCCAGCGGATGGCCCAGCTGGAGGCCGAGTACCTGCGAAGGCGCCCGGGCCGCGAGATCGACCCGCAACGCCTGCGCGAGGGCGCCCGCGCCCGCTGACGGGGCGCTCCCCACAGACGCCGTCGCCCGGCCGGTTCCGCGCCACCGGCCGGGCGTTCGGCATGCCCGGCGCACCGCGCCCGGCTCCCGCGCAGCGCGCAGCGTCGACTTCGGGGCTCGTGTTCGTGTTGTTCCGGCAAAGGCGGGGGTGTCGGCCGGGAGAGGGGAGGAGGGTGCGGTGCCAGGATCCTGACGGGCGAGAACGCCCGGGATCCTCGGGGGGTGTGATCGTTGGGACGGACCCGGCGGGGGCGGTACGGACGGGCGTCGGGGAACGAGCCGGGCCTCGGGGAGTGCGTGCGGCGCTGGTGGCCGTTCGCGATCGGCGCCCTGGCCGCCACGGGGCTGCTGCTCGGCGTGTACCTGTGGGCTCCGCGCAAGTCGGGCGCGTCGGTCGCCGAGGGGGCGGTGCCCCGCGACTCCGCGCGGCCCGACGCGGCCTCACCGTCCGGGACGCCGATGGCGTCCTACACGACGCGGTTCCAGCCGGGGCAGCCGCGCGTCCGCAACATCGAGCTGGCCGCGCGGTTGCTGGACGGGAAGGTGGTGCGGCCGGGCGCGACGTTCTCCTTCAACCGGGTCGTCGGGCCGCGGACGCGGGGCCGCGGGTACGTCCCGGCGCCCGCGATCATGGGGTCGCGGCTGGTGAAGGATGTGGGCGGCGGCATCTGCCAGGTGTCCACGACGCTGTTCAACGCGGTGTTCCGTGCGGGCCTGGACATCCGGAAGGCGCGCGCGCACACCATGTGGATGCCGGAGTACCCGGAGGGGCGCGAGGCGGCGGTGGCCTATCCGAACCTCGACTTCACCTGGAGGAACGACACGGACGCGCCGGTGCGCATCCAGGTCGGCTACACGGGCGACTCGCTGACGGTGAGCCTGTGGGGCCACCGCCGGTACGAGGTCCGGTCGCGGACGTCGAAGCGGTACGGGTTCTCGCCGTACGTGACGGGGGTGGGGCGCGGGCACCGGTGCGTCCCGATGGCCGGCCGGAAGGGCTTCGCCATCGACGTGTGGCGGACGCTGCTCTCCGCCGGCCGCGAGGTCCGCCGGGAGAAGTTCCACACCGAGTACCGTCCGCAGCCCGAGGTGACCTGCCTGTAGCCCCCGGCGGGGGCCGCGCGGGTCCGCGTGGCAGTGTGAGGGCATGACCGTTCGAGAGGGAACCTACGAGCTGGGCCCCGGTGACGGGCGGCTGCTGCTCCGGACGAGCCGCAGCGGCCTCGGCCGGCGCGCCGGCCACGACCTGACCATCGAGGCGACCGGATGGACGGCGGAGGCGGTGGTCCGCGAGCCGCTGGAGGAGTCGTCCGGGAGGGTCGTCGTCGTGGTGGACGGCCTGGAGGTCCGGGAGGGCACGGGCGGCGTGAAGCCGCTGTCGGAGAAGGACCGCCGGGACATCGCGGACAACCTTCGCAAGGTTCTGGAGGCTCGCCGCCACCCGGAGATCACCTTCACCGCGACGGCGGTCCGCACCGAGGCCGGGGAGGTCGAGGGCGACCTGACCATCATGGGCCGGACGAAGCCCGTCCGGGTCCGCGCCGAGCTCGACGGGGACCGGCTGCGCGGCGGGGCGACGGTGCAGCAGACCCGCTGGGGGATCAAGCCGTTCTCGGCGTTCTTCGGCGCGCTCCGCCTCGCCGACGAGGTCGAGGTCGAGTTCGACCTCCGCCTCCCGGTCAACAACTGATCAACACCGCCGCCGACCGGTCTCGGGGGAGATCGGCCCGCATTAGTGTCCTAAGCCGCAGATTTCAGGCAGCGGAGCTCCATGGGGGCAGGTATGGCGGCGGTAACCAGGCGGGACTTCGGCAAGGCGGCCGGGCTGGCCGGTCTCGGCGCGGCGGCCCCTGCGCTGCTGGCGGGCTGCTCGTCCGGCGAATCGGCGCGCTCCGCGCAGGCCGCCGCCGCCGCACAGGCCGCGGCGACGCGGTCGTGGCGCGTGACCGGGACGGCGCTCGCCGGGCTCGGGAGCTTCGACGCCACGATGAAGAGCTTCATGCAGGCCCGCAACATCCCCTCGGGGCAGCTCGCGGTCGTCCGCAAGGGCAAGCTGGTGCTGTCGCGCGGATACACGTGGAGCTCCAGCACCGCCTTCACCACGCAGCCGACGTCGCCGTTCCGCCTCGCGAGCCTGAGCAAGCCGGTGACCGCGACGGCGGTGCTGCGGCTCGTCCAGGACGGGAAGCTGAAGCTCACCGACCGCGCCGCGACGCTGCTCGGACTGTCGACCGCCGCCGACCCGCGGCTGAAGGACGTCACCGTCCTGCGGCTGCTGCAGCACCTCGGCGGCTGGGACCGCGACATCTCGCCCGACCCGATGTTCCGGGACGCGGTGATCGCCAAGGCGCTCGGCATCCCGCTGCCGGTGAAGCAGGCGAACATCATGAAGTACACGTCGGCGCACAAGCTCGACCATGCGCCGGGCACGAAGTACGCCTACTCCAACTACGGATTCATGCTGCTCGGCCGCATCATCGAGCGGGTCACCGGGCAGAGCTACGCGTCCTACGTGCAGAAGGCCGTGCTGACGCCGCGCGCCATCAAGCGGATGAAGCTCGGCCACACCCTCAGCAAGGCGAGCGGCGAGGTCCACTACTACTCCGGCTACACGGGCCCGACCGTGTTCGACAACACCGGCACGAAGGTCGCGTACCCGTACGGCGCGTTCAACCTGGAGAACATGGACGCGCACGGCGGCTGGCTCGGCACCGCGATGGACCTGACCCGGTTCGCCGGCATCTACGACGGCGGCACGAGCGTGCTGACCGCCGCGTCGATCAAGCGGGCGTTCGCGAAGCCGGAGACGGGGATCAACAGCAGCGGCTGGTACTACGGCTGCGGCTGGATGGTCCGGCCCGTCACCGGCGGCACCGGCATGAACACCTGGCACGACGGCAGCCTCGCCGGGACGAGCACGCTGCTCGTCCGCCGCAACGACGGGCTCGCCTGGGCCGCGCTGTTCGACCAGCGGCAGGAGGGCAGCGCGCCGAGCTACAGCGACATCGACCCGGCGCTGCACAAGGCCGCGAACGCGGTGAAGACCTGGCCCACGGGCGACCTCACCTCGAAGTACTTCTGACGCGGGCGGCGCGCGCGAACTGGTCGTCGAGGGTGCGCGGGAACGGCAGCATCCGGTGCCGGTCCCGCCAGGGCGCGTACTGCCGGACGGCGTTGAACCCGGCGGCGGTGACGATCCGCTCGACGCCGGGGCCGGGCGGCCCCGCGGGGTAGGCGTCCAGGTGGACGACCCCCGAGGGCAGGCCGTCCGGGCGGTGCGGCGAGACGAGCGTCAGGGGAGGGTCCTCGCCCTCCATGGCCGCCATGTCCCGCGCGTAGGCGAGGAGTTCGAGCGTCTCGGCGTCCGGGCCGCTGTGGACGACCAGCCAGCCGCGGACGTCGAGCGGCTCGGACGGCGGATCGGTCAACGCGAGCGGCATCACCTCGGCGGACACCGCGCGGAGGTGGGCCTCGTGGGCGGGGCCGACGGGTTCGAGGAGGAACGTCCGGTCGAAGCGGGGCGGGTCGCCGGGGAGGAGCGGCAGGTACGCGTCCCAGCGCAGCAGCCGCGCCAGGTGCGTCACCCGGATCCCGGACGGTGGCCGGGTGAGCTCGCCCCTGAGGCCGGCCGGGAAGGCGTCGACGACCAGCTCGTCCGGTGCGAGCGCGGCCAGGCCCGTGGACGCGGGCCGCACCGTCCAGCCGGACGAGACGCGCGGGTCGGCGGCGAACGGCGAGTCCGAGAGGACCACGACCTCGTCGTCCACCGCCAGCGTGTGCAGGAACGCGCGGAGCCGGGTGAGGTGCCCGAGCCCGCCGCCGGCCGCGTAGCAGGCGATCAACGCGCCTCGCCGAGGACCGCGAGGTACCCGGCGGTCTCGGCGGCGGGGGTGAAGTCGCGGGCGATCCGCTCGGCGCCCGCCGCGCCGAGCGCCGCCAGCTCCTCGTCGCTCGCGCGGGCCGCGCGGTCGATCGCGGCGCGGCACGCGTGCGCGTCGCCGGCCGGGAACGCGAAGCCGATCGCGTCGTCCGCCACGTCCGCGAGGCCGCCCGCGTCCGAGCAGATCAGCGGGACCCCGAGCGCCGCCGCCTCCAGCGCCACGTTCGGCATCCCGTCGTAGAACGACGGGAGCGCCGCGAGGTCGCAGCCCGCGTAGACGGCGGGCAGGTCGTAGCGTTCGAGGAACGGCAGGAACGAGTGCGGCACCTCGTCCTTGCGCTCGGCCAGCCAGGCCGTCACGGTCTCCTCGACCTCGCCGACGAGGACCAGGTGGAACCGGTCGGCATGGCCGGACGCGACCAGCGCGTCCAGGAAGAACCCGACGCCCTTCTTGTTCTTCAGCTGCCCGATGATCCCGATGGTGCGGCGCCCCGGCTCGACGTTCTCCGCCCGCCAGGCGCGCCCGCGCTCCCGCTCCGACGGCAGGACGCGCCACTGCGCGGTGTCGACGCTGTTCGCCACGAACGTCACGGCCGCGTCCGGGGCCAGCGCCGTCACCAGCGGCCTGTGGTCGCGCGCCACCACGCAGACCCGCGCGGAGGCGCGCAGCGCGTCCGCCAGGACGCCGCGCCGCCGCATCGAGAACACGCCGACGTCGATGTCGTTGCCGCGCAGCAGCGTGATCAGCGGCGCGTCCACCAGCCGGGCGAGGACGGGCGCGGCGAGCATCGAGTACGTGCCGCCGAACGCGACGACGTGCGTGTACGCGCCCGTGAGCCGCTCGGCGGTCAGCGTCGTCCACAGCCGGCGCAGCGCGTGCTCGGGGTCGTCGCCGAGCGGGGCGGTCAGCAGCCGGCCGCCGTGCTCGCGCGTCACCGCCCAGGGCCGCTCTCGCCGCGTCAGGTGCGCGACGTCCACCTCGACGCCGGCGCCGCGCAGCCCCCGGACGATCCGGTCGCACGAGTTGGCCATCCCGCCCTGACTCGGCGGATAGTGCTCTGTCACCCAGAGGACATGCGTCATCAGCTGTCCACGAACCCGCCGTCGCCGTCGTCCGGCCCGAAGTCGCCTTCCCCGTACGAGTAGCCGTCGCCGGGGTTGAACGCGCCGCGGTCATAGGAGTCGAACGACGAGTACCACTGGTCGTCGTAGTACGTCTGCGAGCTGCTCTCGTAGTACCTGCGCCGGTACCCGCTGGCATAGGACGGGTCGTACGGGTCCGGCGGGCCGCCCGCCTGCGCGGCGCAGGCCGGGCAGTACCCGCCCTGCACGGCGTGCTCGGCGCAGACCGCGCGCCCGCATCCCGGGCACGCCGCCACGGCGGGCCGCCCGCAGCGTCCGAGCAGGAAGAACCCGGTGGTCACGGTGCAGGGCGTCACCGCGTGCTCCTTCCGGCCGCGCCGGTCGGCGTCCAGCGGAACGGCTCCGTCGACACGTGCAGGATCCGCTCGCGCAGCTCGTCGTCCTTCAGCGGCCCGAGCAGCTTGGCGTTCGCGCGGATCACGAACCGGTTGCCGTCCTTCACCCGCACCTGGATCCACCTCGGCGGCGGCGTGCCGGGCGGCCGCGGGGCCGCGCCCTTCCCCAGCCGGCGCGTCACGCTGACCATCTGCACCGTCTTCGTCTTGTGCTTGTACTTGATCTTGCCGCGCGGGTTCCGCTTCCTGTACTTGCGGTGCCGGACGCGGTCGGTCACGGCCAGCTCCACGACGCTGCCGTCCCGCAGCTCGGCGCGCATCCGCAGCCACGGGTCGAGGACGAACCACTCCTTCATCGACATGATCGGCCTGGACACCTGCACCGGCCGCTCGGGGCCGCGCTTCTCGGGGACGTCCGCGCCCCGCGTGTCCAGCGCCACCGACAGCATGCCCTCGGGGGGCATGTCCGCCGCGAGGACGCGCAGCATCGGCACCAGCACCCCGGACGTCCGGGGGGTGATCCGCCACCTGCGCCGCTTCACCGCCGCCTCATGGCCGGCGAGGCTCCGGATCACCGGTTCCCACTGGTCGCGCGGCAGCGACACCGAGAACCACTTCTCCTCCACCAGCGTCCGGTGCAGCGGGTGGAACCCCTCGATGGCCGCGCGTTGCTTGCGCCAGAACATGACGACACCCACCTATCGGTCTGACGGCGCGATCGTACGGTAGACCTCGGCCAGCCGGGCGCGTGACCGCGTCCAGGTCAGGCCGCCGGCGACGCGCGCGCGGGCCCGTGCGCCCATCGCGGCGGCCTCGCCGGGGTACTCCAGCAGGATCCGGACGGCCCGCGCCAGCTCCGCCGGACGGTCCGCCGGGACGAGCCGCCCGTGCTCCCCGTCCGCCATGAGCTCGCGGACCGCCGGCAGGTCCGAGGCGACGACCGGCACGCCCGCCGCCATCGACTCGATCACCTTCAGCGGCGCGCAGCCCTGGTCGAGGTTGCGGGCGCAGCCGGTCAGCGGCGCCACCGACACCTCGGCGTGCGCCAGCCACGCGGCGACCTCGGGGTGCGGCAGCGCGAACCGCCAGTCCAGGCGGTCGGCGACGCCGAGCCGCTCCGCCAGCCGCCGCACCGGCTTCGCGCGCCGCTCCGGGACGGACGAGCAGATCACCAGCCGCAGGTCCGCGAGGTCGCCCAGCCGCGCGAACGCCCGGAGCAGCACGTCGATGCCCTGCCACGGCTGGAGCGCCCCGACGTAGACGATGTACCGGCCGGGCGCGCCGGCGGGCCGCGCCGTCTCGCCGGGGAGGTCCGCGCCGTTCGGGACGAGATGGACCTTCTCCTCCGCCGCCCCGAGCCTCCGGACGGCCTCGCCGATCACCCGCGACGGCACGACGACCGCGTCGCAGCGGTCCAGGCAGAACCGCTCCAGCTCGCGGATCTTGGCGAGCGTCGCGGGCGACGCCCATGGCCAGGTGTGGCCCATCTCGATGGACGGCAGCCCGTTCACCTCGAACAGGACCCGGTACCGCCGGCCGTCGGCGGTCAGCGCGGGCAGCGCGCTCCACGGGTCCCTGACATGGACGACCTCCAGCGACCCCGCGTGCTCCCTCAGCAGGGCCGCCGCCCACGCCGAGTACGCCTCCGCCCGGTCGATCAGGTTCGGGACCTGCTCCTCGAACCTGACGATCTCCCGCGCGCCCTCCCGCTGGCAGCCGGGCAGCCCGCCGCCGCCGAGCACGCCCAGCAGACCGCCGCCGAACCGCTCGAAGAGCTCGTCGGCCATCTGCGCGATGTGCACCGCCGACCCCTTGCCCGACGGGAAGCGGTCGAACGCGAGATACGCCGCCCGGTGCCTCATCCGACGGCCACCTCCCGCACCCGCAGCGACCGGTGCCAGGCGATCTGGTCCGCCAGGCCGTCCGCGAGCGAGGTGGTGGCCGACCAGCCCAGCAGCCGCGCGGCCAGCCCGCAGTCCGCCCAGGTCAGCGCCGCGTCACCGGCCACCGGCGCCTCCCGGCGGATCTCGGGCCGCACGCCGAGCACCCCGGTCAGCAGCGCGATCGCCGCCCGCACCGCCACCGGCTCGGGATGGCCGACGTTGAGGGCGACGCCCGGCGGCAGGTCCTCGGCGGCCGCCGCCAGCGTCGCCGCCACCACGTCCCGCACGTGCGTGAACGACCGCGACGTCCGCCCGTCCCCGAAGACCGGCAGCGGGCGCCCGTCCAGCGCCGCCTCCACGAAGCGGTGGAACGCCATGTCGGGCCGCTGCCGGGGGCCGTAGACCGAGAAGTACCGGAGCACCACGGTGCGCAGGCCGTTCTCCGCGGCGAGGCCCGCGAGCCGCTCGACCTCCACCTTGCTGGCCGCGTAGGGGCTCGCCGGGGCGAGCGGATCGTCCTCCCGGTTCGGCCGGTGCCCCGCCGACCCGTACACCGACGAGCTCGACGCGACCACCACCCGCGGGCGCAGCCGCGCCGGACGGCGCGCGCACGCCTCCAGCAGCCGCGCCGTCGCCAGCACGTTGTCGCGCTCCGCCGCCGCGCGCCCGCCGCCCCACGAGCTGCGCACGCCCGGCCGCCCCGCGAGATGGACCACGACGTCGGCGGCGGCGACCGCGTCGAGGTCGTCCACCGCCAGGTCCCGCTCCAGCGCCGTGACGCCCGGCAGCGCCCCCACCTCGGCCCACGCGCGCCGCGCCGGCTCCGGCGCCGGCGACCGCCCGGGCGCGTCGACGGCGAGGACCTCGTGCCCCGCGCCCGACAAGGCGCCGGCCACATGGCCCCCGATGAATCCCGCCGCTCCCGTCACCACCACCCGCACGCGGGCACCCTATCCATCCCGCCGCGTTCTTGGACAGATCCACAGGAGTCGCTGACCAGCGAAGATCGAACAGGGTGTAGGCGAAACGGCCCTGCCGGACATCTCCGAGCGACACCGACCCGAGAGAAGGGAGCCGGCGTGCCGGATCCAGACGGGGGATTCACCCGGTTGTGGGACGCGCACTACGACGATGTGCTCAGGTACGCGGCACGTCGGATCGACCACGAGACGGCCAGGGACATCGCCGCCGAGACGTTCCTGGTCGCCTGGCGGCGGCGCGGCGACATCCCGCCCGACCGCCCGTTCCCGTGGCTGCTCAACGTCGCCCGCAACGTCCTCGCCAACGAGATGCGGGGCCGCCGCCGGCGCCTCCGGCTGTGGGACCGGCTGCGCGGTGACGGCCCGCGCGCCCCCGCCGCCGACATGGCGTCCGGTCTGGCCGAAGGCGGCCGCATAGCGGCCGCGCTCGGCCGCCTGTCCGCCCGCGACCGCGAGGTCCTCCGGCTCGTCGGCTGGGACGGCCTCGACGCGCGGGACGCGGCGACCGCCGCGGGCTGCTCGGTCAAGACGTTCTCCGTGCGCCTGCACCGCGCCCGGCGCCGCCTGACCGCCGCCCTCGCCGACATCGACGCCCGCACCGAGACCGACGCCCGCACCGAGACCGACGCCCGCCCCGAGGCCGACGCCCGCCCCCAGACCGACGCCCGCCCCCAGACCGACACGGGCCGACCCGCACCCGCCGCCCCGCTGCAAAGGAGCCCCCAGGTATGAACGACCTCCGCGAAGTCCGCCGCGTCATGGCCCCGGCCGACCCCTGCCCGCCCGGCGCGTTCGACGGCGCCGCCCGCGACCCGGCCGGCCGCGCCGCCTACGAGCGGATCACGGCGTCCGCGGCGCGCCGCACCGGCCCGTCCCGCCGGACGGTGTTCCGCCTCGCCGCCGCGGGCGGCGTCGCCGGGGCGCTCATCGCCGGCGCCGTCGTCGCCACGAGCGACGGCGGGCCGCACCACCCGGCGCCCGCGGCGGCGACGCAGACGGAGACGGGGCAGGTGCTGAACGTCGCCGCGACGTTCGCGCTGAAGCAGCCGTACACCGCGCCGCGTCCCGGCCAGTGGGTCTACACCGAGACCCGCTACCGGCGCAGCGGCGTCCCCGGCCGCGGCCAGGCCGTCGCGCCCGGCTCGCCGCTGAAGACGCAGGTCGACCGGATATGGATCCGGGCCGACGGGAAGCGCATGGCGACATACGACAACGGCAGGCTCGTCACCTCCGCCACGGGCGGCGCGATGCCGCCGATCGACCACGCCACCGCCGCCAAGCTGCCGGCGGACCCGGACCGGATGCTGGCCTGGGCCCGCAACGGGGGCGCGCCGGGCGGCCGTGACCAGGGCGCGTTCCAGCTGCTCGGGTCGCTGCTGCTGAACAACGGCGCGCTGCCGCCCGCGCAGACCGCCGCCGCCTACCGCGCGATGGCGAAGATCCCCGGCGTCACCGTGGACCGCGCCGCCGAGGACGGCGCCGGGCACAAGGCGGTGTCGGTCTCGTTCCTCATCGAGGGCTGGGCGAAGGACGAGATCCTCCTGGACCCGTCCACCTACGCCTACCGGGGCCACCGCACCACCGTCGCCCAGGACCACACCCTGCCGGACGGCGGGCGCTTCCTGAAGGGCGCCGTCGAGAGCTACTCCGTCCGCCTTGCCGCGGGCGTCGTGGACCGTCCCGGCCAGCGTCCCTGACCCTCCAACGGCGAGGCGAGGGCCGCCCGGTCAGCGCGCCCGGTCAGCGCGGTCGGGCGACCCTCGCCTCGTCCCAGACCGGCTCCGGGGCCTCGTAGACCGAACCGTCCGCCCCGAACACCAGGAAACGGTCGAAGGAACGGGCGAACCAGCGGTCGTGCGTCACCGCGAGGACGGTCCCCTCGTACGACTCCAGGCCCTCCTGGAGCGCCTCGGCGCTGGCCAGGTCGAGGTTGTCGGTCGGCTCGTCCAGCAGCAGCAGCGTCGCGCCGCCCAGCTCCAGCAGCAGGATCTGCAACCGCGCCTGCTGCCCGCCCGACAGCGTCTCGAACGGCTGCTCGGCGCAGAACTGCAGCTCGTAGCGCGCCAGAGCGTTCATCGCGTCGTTGCGCAGCCGGGCGTGCTCGGTCATGACGATCTCGCACGGCGTGCGGCCCGCCAGGTCGGGACGCGCGTGCGTCTGCGCGAACAACCCCGGCACCACCCGCGCCCCGAGGCGGGCGACCCCGGTGTGCGCCACCGGACGCACCGGCACCGCGCCCCGCGGCAGCACCTCCGCCACCGCGGCGAGCAGGCGCAGGAAATGCGACTTCCCCGACCCGTTCGAGCCGAGCACCGCGACCCGCTCGCCGAACCAGACCTCCGCGCCGAACGGCCGCATCAGCCCGGTCAGCTCCAGGTCCTCGCAGATCACCGCCCGCTTCCCGGTACGGCCGCCGCGCAGCCGCATCTTCAGGCTCTGGTCGCGCGGCGGCGTCTCCGGCGGACCCGCCTCCTCGAACTTGCGCAGCCGGGTCTGCGCCGCCCGGTACCGCGACGCGAAGCCGTCGTTGACCGTGGCCTTGGTCTTCAGGGTGTTGACGAGCTCCTTGAGCTTCGCGTGCTCCTCGTCCCACCGCCGCCGCAGCTCCTCCAGCCGCTCGTTCCGGTCCCGGCGGGCCGCCGCGTACGTCGAGAACCGGCCGCCGTGGATCCACACCCGGCCCGCCTCGACGGTCACGATCCGGTCGGCGCAGCGGTCGAGCAGCTCGCGGTCGTGCGAGACCACCAGCACGGTCTTGGCCGTCTCCCGGAGCCGCTCCTCGAGCCACTGCTTGCCCGGCACGTCCAGGTAGTTGTCCGGCTCGTCCAGCAGCAGCACCTCGTCGGGGCCCCGCAGCAGCGCCTCCAGCGCGAGCCGCTTCTGCTCGCCGCCCGACAGCGTCCGCGTCTCCCGCCACCGGCACGCGTCATAGGGGACGCCGAGGGCCGCCACGCAGCAGGCGTCCCACAGCACCTCGATCTCGTAGCCGCCCGCGTCGCCCCAGCCGGCCAGCGCGTTCGCGTACCTCAGCTGGGTCGGCTCGTCGTCGCGCTCCATCATCGCCAGCTCGGCGGCCTCCACCGCCGCGGCCGCCTCGCGGACCCGCGGCGGCGCCACCGACAGCAGCAGGTCGTGCACGGACGACTCGTCCCGCACGTTGCCGATGAACTGCCGCATCACGCCGAGCCCGCCGCTGTGCGCGACCGTCCCGTCCTGCGGCGCCAGGTCCCCGGCGACCAGCCGGAGCAGCGTCGTCTTCCCGGCCCCGTTCGGCCCGACGAGCGCCGCCGTCACCCCGTCGCCGACCCGGAACGACACGTCGTCCAGCAGCAGCCGTCCGTCGGGCAGCGTATGGCTGACATGCCCGACCTCCACGTGACCCACGGTGACCCCTCGTCCTTGAGAACCCCCGCCGAGTCTCCGGAAGGGGCCGCGACCCCGTCAAACCGTTTTCCGGCACCGCCGGCCGGTGCCGGTGCCCTAGCGAAGCTCCTCGGCCAGGGCGACGATGACGCCCTCGGGGCCACGGAGGTAGCAGAGGCGATAGACGTCCTCGTACTGCGCCACCTCGTGCACGAGCTCGGCGCCGTGGCCGCGCAGCCGGGCGATGACGTCGTCGATGTCCTCGACGGCGAACATGATGCTGCGGAGTCCCAGGGTGTTCGGCGGCGCCACCGCCGGCTCGGCGCTGAACGCGGCCGGCGCGTCGAACTTCGTCAGCTCGATCCTGCCGTGCCCGTCCGGGGTCCGCATCATGGCGATCCGGATGCGGACGCCGTCGATCCCGTTGAGCCGGTCCACCGACGGCCCCTCGATCGGCGCCTCGCCCTCCACCTCCATGCCGAGCTCGACGAAGAACGCCTTCGCGGCCTCCAGGTCGTCGACGACGATGCTCACATGGTCCATCCGCTTGATCGTCATGCCCCGAGCATAGGGAGGGGGCGTCCGGTCACGCGGGTGAACGGCGCCCCGCGTCAGGCGGACTCCAGGAGCGCCCGGACGTGAGCCGCGACCGTGTCCAGCGGGACCTTCTCCGTGTCACCGGTGGCGCGGACGGTCACCTCCGCCGTCCCCTCGGCGAGCCCGCGGCGGCCGACCGTGATCCGGTACGGGATGCCGGTCAGCTCCACGTCGCGGAACTTCACGCCCGCCCGCTCGGCCCGGTCGTCGATCACGACGTCGGTGCCGGCGTCCCGGAGGGCGGTGTAGATCCCCTCGGCCGCCGCCGCCACGTCCGCGTCGTCCGACTGCGCGATCACCACGGCGACCTGGAACGGCGCCACCGCGACCGGCCACACGATCCCGCGCTCGTCGTGATGGGTCTCCACGATCGCCGCCATGGCCCGCTCGACGCCGATGCCGTAGCTGCCCATCACGACCGGCACCCGCTTGCCGTCCGGATCGAGGACCTCGACGCCGAGGGCGCGGGCGTACCGGTCGCCGAGCTTGAAGATGTGCCCGATCTCGATCGCCCGGACGATCTCCAGCGGCTCCCCGCAGCGCGGGCACGGCTCGCCGGCGGTGACCTCCCGCAGGTCCGCCCAGGACCCGACGGCGACGTCCCGGGCGACGTCGACGCCGCGCAGGTGCACGTCGTCGATGTTCGCGCCGGTGAACATGTCGCGCCGGCCGCGCAGCGCCTCGTCCGCGATCACCGGGAGCGCGACGCCGACGGCGCCGAGGCTGCCGGGGAGCGCGCCGAGCGCCGACCGGATCTCCTCCGGTTCCGCCGGGCGGATCTCCGCGGCGCCGGTCGCGTCCACGAGCTTCTGCTCGTTGAGCGCGTGGTCGCCGCGCAGGAGGACGAGGGTGAGCGTGCCGTCCAGGATGTAGACGAGCGTCTTGATCTGCCGGTCGCCGGGCGCGCCGTAGGCGGTCAGATCGTCGATGGTGCGGACGCCGGGCGTGTCGAAACGCTCCGGGGCGAGCGGCCCGGGGTCGTCGGACGCGACGGGCAGCGCCGAGGTGGCGCGCTCGATGTTCGCCGCGTACCCGCAGGCGGGGGAGTGGGCGACCAGGTCCTCGCCGACGTCGGCGGGGCACATGAACTCGGTCGAGCCGGTCCCGCCCATGGTCCCGCTGGACGCCTCGCACGCCAGCGCCGGCAGGTCCAGCCGCGCGAAGATCCGCGTGTAGGCGCCGTGGTAGGCGTCGAACGAGACGTCCAGCCCGGCGCGGTCCGCGTCGAAGCTGTAGGCGTCCTTCATGGTGAACTCGCGCGTCCGCATGAGGCCGCCCTTGGGGCGCGGCTCGTCCCGGAACTTGGTCTGGAACTGGTACCACTGCTGCGGCAGCTGCTTGTAGGAGTTCAGCTCGCGCGCGACCGTCGCGAAGATCTCCTCGTGGGTCATGCCGAGCACGTGGTCGGCGCCGCGCCGGTCCTGGAGGCGGAACATCTCCTGCCCCATCAGCTCCCACCGGCCCGACCGCCGCCACGGCTCCGCCGGGTGCAGCGCGGGCAGCAGCATCTCCTGCGCGCCGATCGCGTCCATCTCCTGCCGGACGATCTCAATGATCTTCGCGCGGACGCGCACGGCGAGCGGCAGCAGGCTGTAGTGCCCGGCCGTGAGCTGCCGGACGTAGCCCGCGCGCAGCAGCAGCCGGTGGCTCGGGGCGTCCGCCTCGGCGGGGTCGTCGCGGAGCGTCGGCGCGAACATCTGGGACCAGCGCATCTCGCGAGGGTAGCGAAGCGGCCCGAGCCCCCGCCGCCGGTCAGTACCCTTGTTCGCTGTGAGTCGAGAAGGTGTGACGCCGCAGAGCGAGGATTTCTCCGCCTGGTACAACGAGCTGGTCGTGCAGGCCCAGCTCGTCGACCGCGGTCCGGTTCGCGGCACGATGGTCATCCGCCCGTACGGTTACCGGGTGTGGGAGCTGCTCCAGGCGGACCTGGACCGGCGCATCAAGGACGCGGGGCACGACAACGCGTGCTTCCCGATGCTGATCCCGGAGTCCTACTTCAAGCGCGAGGCCGAGCACGTCGAGGGCTTCTCCCCGGAGCTCGCCGTCGTGACGCACGCCGGCGGCAAGGACCTGGAGGAGCCGCTGGTCATGCGGCCGACCTCCGAGACGGTCATCGGCGAGTACATGGCCAAGTGGATCGACTCGCACCGCGACCTGCCGCTGCTGCTGAACCAGTGGGCGAACGTGGTCCGCTGGGAGATGCGCCCGCGGATGTTCCTGCGCACCACCGAGTTCCTCTGGCAGGAGGGGCACACCGCGCACATCGACGAGAGCGACGCGATGCGCGAGACGATGTGGGCGCTGGACGCCTACGCGAGCGTGGCGCGCGAGCTCGCGGCGATGCCGGTGATCGCCGGTGAGAAGACGCCCGGCGAGCGGTTCGCCGGCGCCGTCCGCACGTACACCATCGAGGGCATGATGCGGGACGGCCGCGCCCTGCAGGCCGGCACGTCGCACTACCTCGGCACGAACTTCGCCAAGGCCTTCGAGATCCAGTACCAGGACGAGGCGGGCAAGCTGACGCTGGCGCACACCACGTCCTGGGGCATGAGCACCCGCATGATCGGCGGCATGATCATGACGCACGGGGACGACAAGGGCCTCGTGCTGCCGCCGCGCCTCGCCCCCTACCAGGTCGTGATCGTCCCGATCGGCCGCAAGGAGCAGGGCGAGCAGGCCGCCGCGGAGGCGCGCCGGCTCGGCGCCGCGATCAAGTCGATGGGCATCCGCGTGCACGTCGACGACAACCGGCCGCAGCTGTCGCCCGGGTTCAAGTTCAACGAGTGGGAGATGCGCGGCGTCCCGATCCGCATCGAGCTCGGCAAGCGCGACATCGAGGGCGGCGTCGCGACCGTCGTCCGGCGGCTCCCGACCGTCGAGGGGCAGGGCAAGGAGCAGATCCCGCTGGAGAAGGTGCCCGAGGTGCTGCCCGGGATGCTCGCCGAGTTCCAGTCGTTCCTGCTGGCCCGGGCCGAGGCGTTCCGCGAGGAGCACACCGCCGCCGTGGACTCCTGGGACGCGTTCACCGCGCAGGTCGCCGGCGGCTGGGCCCGCGCGTTCCACTGCGGCGCCACCGCCTGCGAGGACGAGATCAAGGCCGAGACCGCCGCGACCCCGCGGGTCATCCCGGCCGAGGCGCCGGAGGAGACCGGCGTGTGCGTCAAGTGCGGGCAGCCGTCCGCCTACGGCAAGCGCGTGATCTTCGGCAAGGCGTACTGAGCCGGCGGCGGGCGCCGCGCGGTCAGGAGCTCTCCCTCCGCTCCGCGCGGCCCTCCGCCGACAGCCGGGTCAGGTACGGCTGGACGAACCACGCCCACCCGCACAGCGCCAGGACGGCCACCGCCGCACCGATCGCCGCCGCCTCCGCCGCGAGCGTCTGCACGATCAGCGTGGTGGACGCGGTGATCGAGACCGCCAGCGCGAACGCGCCGATGATGCCGAACCGGTTCGCCCGCTGGATCAGCAGCGCCTTCTTGTTGAGCTGGAACAGGATCCGGTGCTGGAACACCGGCGCGATGAAGCAGATCGAGGCGAGCGCCGCACCGAACAGCGCCACGTAGAACAGCGCCCTCCCGGTGTCGTCGACCTGCGCGAATCCTTTGGAGAACGGGACGGTCAGCAGGAACGCGAACAGCACCTGCACGCCCGTGGTGGCCACCCGGAAGCCTTGGAGCAGCTCCATCAGCTGCCGGTCGAGCCGCTCGTGCTCGGTCTCGTTGCGCGGCTTGGACGAGGGGTCGACGCTCATGAGATCCCTTTACCCGGCAAAACGCCCGTCAGTGCCGGGTCTGCGCCACAGCCGGGCGCCGGTACCCCGTGCGAACGCCGGGCCCTCTCGCGGGCGTCGAGCCTCCATCGGGCGCCGGGCCCTCGCGGGTTCCGGGGCGTCAGTCGAGCGTCGGGGGCTCCCTGCGGAGCGCCACCATCGACACGTCGTCGCGCAGGTCGCCGTCGCAGAACTCCAGCAGCGCCTGCTCCACCGCGCCGAGCATCTCCTCCGGGGTGCCGCCCGCCTGGCCCGCCAGCGCCTCCAGCAGCCGCTCCTGGCCGAACTCCTGGCGCGCGTGGTCGCACGCCTCCAGCACCCCGTCCGAGTGCAGGATCAGCGTGTCGCCGACACCGAGGTCGATGGTGTCCGAGCCGGCCTCGAAGTCCTCGAACAGGCCGAGCGGCACGCCGCCCCGGGACGCCGACCTGATCACCCCGTCCGCGCGGACCACGATCGCCGGCGGGTGGCCGGCGGTGCCCAGCGACACCGTGAACCGCTCCGCCGTGATCTCCAGCCCCGCCATGATCGCGGTGACGAACCGGTCCTCGTCCAGCAGCGCCTCGTTCGCGATGCCGAGGATGTCGCCCGGAGTCGACCTCCACCGCGCCCCGAGCCGCATGCAGTGCCGCGCCGTCGCGGTCACGGCCGCCGCGTCCTCGCCCTTGCCGCACACGTCGCCGAGGACGAGCCCCCAGCCGTCCCCGACGCGGAACACGTCGTAGAAGTCGCCGCCGACGTCCGCGCCGTGCGTCGCCGTCAGGTAGCGCGCCGCGACCGTCGCCCCCGGGATGGCGGGCAGCGCCCGCGGCAGCAGGCTCGCCTGGAGCGAGTCGGCGACCTCCGCGCGGCGGCGGTAGAGCCGCGCCGCCCGGATCACCAGCGCCAGGTAGCGGCCGAGCCGCTGCACGACCCCGAGGTCCATCAGGTCGAACGGCCCGTACTCGCCGCCGGACGCGAGCGTGATCGCGCCGAGGCACCGGTCGCCGTCCTCCACCGGCACGCTCAGCAGCGACGTCGCGCCGATCTTCGCGCAGATCGGGACGCCGTCGGAGGCCTTGCCCAGCTCGTCCAGGCTCTCCAGATGCGGGCGCAGGGCGCTCTGCCGGGTGACGAACACGTCGTGCGGGAGCGTTCCGGCGGCCGGGTGCAGCTCCTGGAGCGTCCGCGCCGCCTCGACGGAGTACTCGTCGTCCGGCCCCATCACGACCTGCCGGTGCAGGACGGGCGCCGATCCCGGCGCGGCGCCGCCGCCCTGCCCGGACGCGCCGCCGTTCGGGCCGGTCAGGTCGATGAACGCCCAGTCGGCCAGCTCGGCGGCCAGCAGCCGGGCGCACCGCCGGACCGCGACCGTCTCGTTGAAGACCGGCTCGTCCAGGAGCAGCTCGCTCGCGGTGGCCAGCACGTCCATCCGGTGCACGATCGTGGCCACGGCCTCGTCGTCGATGCGGGTCTGCGGCTGCGGCGCCCGCGCCTGCGGCGGCGACGCCGGCTCCGGCACCTGCGGCGCTCCCGCGCCCGCGTCCGGCCGTCGCGCGGACCGCTTCCCGCCGTCCCGCTTCGCCGGTGCGCCGCGTTCCGCCGTGCCGGCGGCGGCCGCGGCCGCGGTCCCGTCGGCGGTGCCCGGGGCGTCCGCCGAGGGGCGCGCGGCGCCCGCCGCGACGACCACCATCGGGTCCGGCTCCCCGCGGATCCATACCCGGGCCAGCGTGATGATCGCGTCGACCGGACGCTCCCGGCCGAGGAACCGCACCGGCACCCGCCGCCGCCGTCCCGTCCGCACCACCGCGGCCAGCTGCGAGCGGACCGCGGCGCGGGTCGCCAGGTCGCAGAACGCGGTGAACTGCTTGCCGGAGACGTAACCGGACGAGGTGCCCAGCAGCTCCGCGGCCTGGCGGTTCACCCGCCGGACGCTCGTGTTGCGGTCGAGCAGGAACAGCGGCACGGGCGCGTCCTGGAAGACCGTCCGCAGCACCCGCCGCTCGTTCTCGGCCGCGTTCGACCCGCCCTGCTCGGTGCCCTGGTCGGCGCCCAGGGTGCGCAGCGCCGTGACCGCCAGATCGAGCTCCACGAGCGCCGCGTCGAGGGTGGCCCGCAGGTCCGCCTCGGGCATGCCGGCGGCCTGGCGCAGCTCGCCGATGCGTCCCTCGAGATCCGAGATCTCCCGTACCAGGGACTCGGGTTCGAGCTGATCGGGCTGATCGTGCAACGGGTCTCCCTCTGTGCCCCGAGGCAAGGTCGAAAAGGGTCGGTTTCGCGGCTCCGCTCATCCGGACCGCAGTCTCGGCGACTGCATCTCGCAGCCTATGCCGGTCACCTCCGTGCTCCTAGCGCGGGACCTAACGGAGCCCCTGGTCACCGACGATCCGCTGGGCCAGTGCGGTCAGTTTCACATGCCGCGTCTGGGAGATGCGGCGCATCTCCGCGAAAGCCTCGTCGGCGTCGCAGCCGAGCGCGTGCATCAGGATGCCCTTCGCCTGGTCGACGACGGCCCGCGCCTCCACCGCCTCCTGCAGCTGCGCGGCGGTCCGGTGCACGTCGTCGTACTGCTGCGCGTTCGACATCGTCGCGCTGCCCTGCGCCAGCAGCAGCGAGACGAGCGCGAGCCGGTCGGGGCCGAGCGACTTCGGCGTGACCCCGTACAGCGTCAGCGTGACCAGCACCGGCGGGTTCAGGTGCGGGGACGTGGTGAAGCACCGCACCCCGCGGCGCAGCATGTCCGACACGGCCTCCGGCCAGCGGGTCTCGACCAGGATGTCGTCGCAGCTCAGCGTGCGGCGGTCCAGGACGACGTCGAAGATGGGGCCGCGTCCCCGCGACAGCTGCCGGTCGGTGATCTCGGCGAGGTCGGGGTGGCTGGCGGCCACGGCCAGCGGCTCGGGCCGCTCCGCGTCCGGAGAGGGCAGCTCGTCCGGCGCGACGTCCCCGGCCATGTCCGCGAGGTCGGGGTCGGCCGTGCCCCCTCCCGGGGCGTGCTGCTGCCTCGGGACGCGCGGGACGTCCGGAGGCCGCGGCACCGGATCCGGCGACGCCCCGAGCGCGGCGACCGCGACGGGGTCGCCGAGGGACGCCGGCGGGATCGCCCAGCGGACGCACGCGGCGCCCGCGCACCCGTGCACGGCGCGCGACGCCAGCTCGGCGACCCGGTGCAGGGTGCCGACGTCGGAGGACTCGCCGACCATCCCCAGCCGGGCGATCTCCACGGCGAGCTGGTCGGTGAGCACCGTTTCGGTTGGAGCCACGCTTATGACGTTATCCTGCGCCACGTCATGCCGGGGATGGCCGCCCGTTCTCCGCGGCCGGGGCCGGTCAGTTGTTCGGCGGGGCCTTGCTGATCTCGGGGAGCGGGCCCCGCTGCCCGTCCGCCACCGCGAGATCGCCGATGGACACGATGCCGACGGGCCGCCGGCCGCCGTCCACCACCGGCAGCCTCCGGACGCTCCGCTCGATCATCAGCCGCGCCGCCGTCTCGGTGTCGTCCTCGGGGTGCACGGTGCACAGCTCGGCGGTGCACACCTCGCCGAGCGGCGTCAGCGACGTGTCGCGGCTCTCCGCGACGGCCCGCACGACGATGTCCCGGTCGGTGACCATCCCGCACAGCTGCCCGGCGTAGGTGACCAGGACGTCGCCGATGCCCTCGTCCCGCATCACCCGGGCCGCCTCGTACAGCGTCGCGTCCAGCGGCAGCGCCTGTGGAGCCGGGGTCATGACGTCGCTGACCCGTCGTGGCATCGCGCGCACATCCTCTCGAGTGACCGGCGGCTCGCGTGGCCCGTGTGCGCGCCTTACCCACCGTTGGCGTACCTATGCGGACGGTCTTGGTGAACTGGTGGGGAGCTCCTCAGAACGCGAACACCGTGCCGTTAGAAGGCGAATACGGTCCCGGTGCGGGAGTGCATCACGCAGTCGTTGCCGTAGCGCGCGCGGAACGACACCGGTTCGCCGTGCCAGCGCCCCTTCGCCTGCGCCACGACGGGCGCGTAGACCTGGGTGCACATGCGGCCGTCCGGCGCGTGCGCGAACTTCCCGCCGGAGCCGTCCAGCTCGGAGCAGGCACGGGCGGGATCGGGGTGCCGCCCGCCCGGAGGGTCGCAGCGGAGGGTCACGGTGTGCGTGCTCGACGCGGTGCGCCCGGGATGGGTGAGCGTGAGCCGGAGGGACGTCGTGCCGCCTCCGTGGTAGTGCGCGGGAACGGCGGGCGAGAGGGCGATCAGCGCGCCCGCCAGGACGGCGGTGGTGTTCGACATGGCTACTCCCGATGGTCGGAGGGACCATCGCTCAATGTATCCATGTGACTACCGAACGTGCAGGGGAACGCACGATCCCGCGGTCACGGGGTAACCGCGGGATCGAGTCGGAAGGCGGGAAGGGCCGGGGCCAGGGGCGGGGGCGGGGCCCCCGGCCGGCGCCGCCCCGGGTCAGGCGGCCAGGATGTGCGCGGCGCGCTTGTGGCCCGCGAGGGCCTCGCGGAGCTGCTTGCGGCCGCGGTGCAGGCGGGACATCACCGTGCCGATGGGGGTGCCCATCATCTCGGCGATCTCCTTGTAGGCGTAGCCCTCGACGTCGGCGAGGTAGACGGCGTCCCGGAAGTCCTTCGGCAGCGCGCGCAGCGCGTCGATCACGTCGGAGTCGGGGATGCGGTCCAGCGCCTCGGACTCGGCGGACCGGAACCCGGACGAGTGCGCCTCGGCCTGCGCGATCTGCCACTCCTCCAGCTCCTCGGAGCCGGCCCGCTGGGGCTCGCGCTGCTTCTTGCGGTAGGTGTTGATGAAGTTGTTGGTGAGGATCCGGTGCAGCCACGCCTTGAGGTTCGTGCCCTCCTGGAACTGGTGGAAGTTCACGTAGGCCTTGGCCAGGGTCTCCTGGACGAGGTCCTCGGCGTCGGCGCTGTTGCGCGTCATCCGCACGGCGCTGGCGTACAGCGGGTCGGCCAGCGGCAGGACGTCGCGCTCGTAGCGCTCGGTGTTCTCGATGCGGACGGGCATGGTGACAGCGGTCATCGTCGCTCCCCGTGGTCGTGACCCCGTGAGGGGCCGGTTGCTGGCGCGTGCTCGGCGGCACGCGCGTGCCGGGCGGAAATGACCGCCCCCCGTACAGGTGGTACGCGCCACCGTTCCCGACGGGTTCGGGCCGGCGTTTGGCACGCTCCAGCGACATGGTCCTCGCGGGTTCGTGCTCGTCTCCGGGGGAGACGGTCCGGCGTGGTCGGGGGCTCGGCTTCGCGGCGGCGCGGGCCGGGCGGCGGGTGCGCGGGCCGGCGCTGCCAGGGCGACCCCGGGGTCCGGGACGTCGCGGGCCGTACTCGGTCGGGCGCATCCACGCTTCAGTGGCTTCCCGATAGGTAAGACGCCGGAACGGGGCCGGAAGGTTGCGTGGTGTCCGTCACATACCGTGGCGTGTCGGCCGGACCGGGGTCGAGGCGGCGCTATAAGCCCCCTGCCGGCGCCGAAACCAGCGAGGACGGGGTGAGCCGGCGAAGGTCCGGTGTCAGGGCGGCAGGTGGCCCGCCAGGACGGCCCGGACGAGCTGCTCGGCGAACTCCTCGGGGTCGTCCGGGAGCCGGGCGCCCGCCGCGACCGTCTCCGGCCCCGCGAGCCGGATCAGGAACGCGTGCTGCTGGCAGCCGCCGAGCAGGGCGGCGGCGATGGCCGGCAGCGGAGCCGCCGCCGACAGCCGTCCCGCCCGCCGCTCCGCCTCCAGGTAGCCGATCAGTGCCGCATGCCCGAGGACCGGCCCGGACGCCGGGCCCCCGGGCGGACCGGACGGCGGCCCGCCGGGGGATCCGGGCGGGAGCGCGGGGTCCGGGGCGCGGCCGGCGGCGGCCTCCCGCTGCGCCTGGACGGGCCCGTCCGCGCGCAGCCAGGCGATCAGGTCCGGGTCCGCGAGCACCGGCCCGATCATCGGCAGCAGCTCCCCGTAGAAGCGCACCATGCCGGCGGCCAGCCGGGCGAGGTTGCCCTCGACCGTCCCCTGGCCGGCGGACCCGGCGAGGGCCGCCATGGCCGTCCGCGCGGTGGCGGTGACCTCGCCCAGCGCCGCCGCGAACAGCGCGGTCTTGTTGGCGAAGTGGTTGTAGAGGCTGCCCTCGGAGACGCCGGCGCTCCGCGCGATCTCCTTGGTCGTCGCGGCGGTGACGCCGCGCTGCCTGATCACCTCGACCGCCGCCGCGAGGATGCGCTCCCGCATCGGCTCCTTGCCCGCCGCCACCCGCGCCACCTTCCCTTCCGTCGCCGGACGGTAGCACCCCAGCATACTGAGTGAGCGCTCACCCGTCATGGGCGGCCGCGACTCCTGCCGAGTTCGCGAGAACACGGGCGAATGTCCCTCACCCGAGGTAACGTCCCCTTCACCGTGGGTCGCCGGATGCAGTGAGCATCACCGCCCAGGGAGGGGCCCAGCGTGACCATCGCCGAAAACCAGCCGCCGCTGACCGGGGCCGCGGCGGCCCCGCCCGATCAGCGGGCCGGGGCCAGACCGCCCCGTTTCCTCGACCAGCCCCTGCTCGGCGTCGTGAGCATGGCCGCGTTCACGCTCAACGAGCAGGGCCGCATCAACCACTGGAACCACGCCGCCACCGAGCTCTTCGGCGCCGGCCCGCTGCAGGCCGCCGGCCGTTCCCCCGCCTCGCTGCTGCGGCTGCCGCAGGAGCACCGCGGCGCCTTCGAACCCGAGGTCTTCGGGCACGTCTGGTGCGGCGCCTGCATGGTGCCCCGCGCCGACGACGGCCGGGCCGCCGAGGTCGGCTGGTGGGTGTACCCGATCGAACCGGACGGCGACCGCGGCGCCCGCAACGTCCGCGTCCTCGCGCTGGCCGCCGACCTGCGCCGGCTCCGCGAGGACGGTCCCGGCCTGGCCATGGACGGCGTCCTCGTCGCCGCGCCCGACGGCGCCGCCCGGCGCGCCGCCGGAGCCCGGCTGCTGCGCGTCGAACCCGTCCTCGCGCCGCCCACGGACCAGACCGCCCCGGACGGCACCGCCGTCGAGGGGGCGCCCCTGGACGCCATGGAAGGGGCCGGCGGGGACGGTGTCGGCGGGGGTGGTGTCAGAGGGGACGTTGTCGGCGGGGACGCGCTCACCGGCAACGGCTCCGGACGCGGCGACGGCCCCCTCGCACGCCGCCTCGCCGAGCTGCTCCCCGCCGCCGGAGCCGCCGCCACCGAGGCCATCGTGTCCCGCGTCCTCGCGCTCGGCCAGCCCGCCGTCTCGCTCAGCGTCACCGTCCGGCTTCCCGTCGTCCCGCACATCGGCGACATGCCCCGGGCCCTGCGCATCCGCCCCCGCGCCGTCTCCCCGCACACCGCCGCCGCCGACCACGACGACCGGGACGGCGTCGCACCCGCCCCGTCCCGCACGTCCGGCGCGTCCGGCACGGACGAGAACGAGACCCTGACCTTCCTCAGCGAGGCCGGGCAGCAGATCGGTGGTTCCCTCGACCACCTCCAGGCCGCCCGCACCCTCGCCGAGGTCCTCGTCCCGCGGGTCGCCGACTTCGCCGCCGTCGAACTCCTCGAAGGCGTCGCCGCCGAGTCCGCCCAGCCGTCCGCCGACCTCGACGAGACCGCCGTGATGCGGCGCGTCGCCGTCGCCCACAACGACGAGCCCGGACACTGGGAAGGGACCGTCCCGGAGGGCGAGACGCTCGTGCTGGGGCGCGGCACCCCGTTCGTCCGCGCCATGCGCACCGGCCGCGCCGTGCACGTCCGGCAGGTCGACGCCGAGTTCGCGGCCCGGCTGTCCACCTCGTTCGGCGGCCGCGACCTGAGTCCCCTGCTCACCGGCCGCGACCTGCTGATCGTCCCGCTGATCGCGCGCGGCCGCGTGCTCGGCACCTTCAAGCTGCTGCGCAAGCCCGACCGGCCCGGCTTCGACGACCTCGACCTCGCCATGGTCGACGAGCTCGCCCGCCGCGCCGCGCTGTGCGTCGACAACGGCCGGCTCTACCGGCGCGAGGTCCAGGTCGCGCAGGAGCTGCAGCGCAGCATGCTGCCCGCCGACCCGCCCGAGGTCCCCGGCGCCCGCGTCCACTACCGCTACCGGCCCGCCGGCCAGGCCGCGCAGGTCGGCGGCGACTGGTTCGACGCGTTCCCGCTGCCCGGCCGCCGCCTCGGCATCGTCGTCGGCGACGTCATGGGGCACGGCCTCACCTCCGCCGCGATCATGGGCCAGATGCGCACCGCGGTCCGCACCCTCGCCGTCGAGGACATGCGCCCCGACCTGCTGCTCCGCCAGCTCGACGCGCTCGCCCGGCGGCTCGGCGAGGGCTACGTCGCCACCTGCCTGTACGCCGTGTACGACCCGGTCGCCCGGCGCTGCAGTTTCGCCAACGCCGGGCACGTCCCGCCCGTCCTGGTGTCGGACGGCGGCGAGAGCCGGGTGCTGCCCGTCCCCGCCGGCCTGCCGATCGGCGTCGGCGGCGAACCGTTCGAGACCATGGAGATCGAGGTCGAGGACGGCTCCCGGCTCGTCCTGTGCACCGACGGGCTGCTCGAACGCCGCGACCGCGACATCGACCAGGGCCTCGAAGAGCTGCGCGCCCTGCTCGCCGGGCCCGACCGCCCGCTCGACGCGACCTGCGACGCCCTCCTCGACGCCCTCGCCACCACCGCCCCCGCCGACGACATCGCCATCGTCGCCGTCGGCCTCGACGGCATCCCCAAGGACGACGTCGCCGTCTGGGAGCTGGAACCCGAGCCGAGCATGGTCTCGCGGACCCGCGCCCAGGTCGCCTTCAAGCTCGCCGAATGGCGCCTCGACGCGGTCGCCGACACCGTCCAGCTGCTGGTCAGCGAGCTGGTCACCAACGCCCTGCTGCACGGCGCCGGGGCCATCGTGCTGCGGCTCATCCGCGGCGACGCCCTGCTCTGCGAGGTCTACGACGACGGTCAGGACATGCCCCACCTCCGGCACGCCGACGCCACCGCGGAGTCCGGGCGCGGCCTCCATCTCGTCAGCCACATCGCCGCCTGCTGGGGCACCCACCGCACCGACGGCGGAAAGGTGGTGTGGTTCGAGCACCGCCTCCCGGAGTGAACCCGGTGGTCGGGGGTTCGCCTCCCACCGGTGGGAGGTAACTGTCCCCTCTGCGACAGATAGTTTCCCACGGCCCCTTCCGTTGAGATCGATAGTGTCGAAGCGCATCAACGGTCCATCGGGGGACGAAGTGGGCGAGAAGCTGACCCTGCCGGTCCCGGAGACCCTCTACGCCACGTACGCCGTCGTGCTCACCGCGCCGATCCCCGACCCCGGCGAACTCGCGTACGACGAGGTCGCCGCCCGGACCCGGCCCCCGCTGCGCGACCTCGTCCTCGGCATGCTCGGCAGCCCCATGGTCACCCTCGACCAGCGGCCCGCCGGCGAGTTCCCGCCGCTGCCCGCCGACCTCCTCGCCGCCTACGGCGCCTCACCGGCCGAACTCGCCGCCCTCGACACCGCCTCCCACATCCTCGCCGTCCGCGCCGCCTACCGCCCAGGACACCCGCCCGCCCACGAATGGGCGGCCCGCACCGTCGCCGGGGCCGTCGCCGCCGCCCGCTCCGCCCCCGTCATCGACGTGTTCACCCCGCAGATCCTCGCCCACGACCACCTCACCCGCTCCCTGCCGGAGCCCGACGGCGCCGTCCGGCTCACCGACTGGATGCTCCTCCCGCACACCTCGGGACCGCACGGCTTCTGGTTCGCCACCAAGGGCCTCGCCCGGTTCGGGCTCCTCGAACTGCAGACCGAGAACGTCCCGCCCGCCCTCGTCGTCCCCTGGGGACGCCTCCTCAACGGCCTCGCCCGCCGCGTCCTCGACCTCTGGCAGGAGCGCCTCCCCGCCGGCGAGCAGCCCCTCGTCGTCGACCTCCCCGAGACCGTCTCCGTCGGCCTCCAGGACATCGCCGCCGCCCAGGGCACCGACGAGCCCCTGCGCCGCGAGGTGGCCGTCCGGCTCCGCCTCGACACGCCCGGCGAACCCGGCGCGCCCGCCGAGCCCGACACGCCCGGCGAGGCCGGCGAGCCCGTCCTCACCGTGCTGCCCGCCGGCGACGGCCCCGACCGCCTGGAATCCCTCTGCGCCGTCCTCTTCGGCGCCCAGGACGGCCGCCGTTGACCTCCGTCCCGCTTGCCGAGCCCCGCGTCCAGAGCGCAGGATCGTCACCGTGAGATTCGGCCCACGCGACCGTCCCGGACCCGACCCCGAAGACAGCGGTCCGCCCGCACCCCACCCCGGCGACGTCCACGTCGCGGGAAGGAGCAGGTCCCGCCCGGAGGAGCCCGCCGACTGGATCCCCGTCCCACCCCAGCCCGAGGCCCCGCCGCCCACCGCCGAATCGCCTTACCCGCCGGGCACATCTCCCTCACCGCCCCCCTCCTCCGCCGAGCCGCCGTGGACGCCCCGAGGCGCCATCGCCGGCGCCCCCGCGGACCCGCCGTCGTACGCGCCCCGAGAACCCTCGTCGTGGACGCCCCGCACGCCGGAGACCCCGCCCGCAACGCCGCCGTCCGCCCCCGCCCCGTGGACGCCCCACGATCCGGCGGCACAGCCCGCGGCGCCCTCGCCCGAGCCGCCCCCCATGGGCTGGACACCGCACGCACCGGAGACCCGCCCTGCGGCGCCGCCGTCCGAGTCCACCCCCGCCCCGTGGGGACCGCAGTTGGCGTCCCCCGCCGACCCGTCGGACGCAGGCTCCCCGCAGTGGGCGCCGCACGTGCCGGAGGCGCGCCCCGCGGAGCCGGCCTCGGAGGCCACCCCCGCCCCGTGGACGCCCGAGGATGCTGGGGCACGTCCTACGGACTCCTCACCCGCACGCCCCGCCGAGCCGGCGGCCACAGAGCCCGCGGATTGGACGCCGCGCGATCCGGCGCCGTCGGCCGAGCCACCTGCCGGCTCCGCGCCGGCGCCGTGGTCGGCCCGCGATCCGGGTCCAGGGGCGCCGTCTGAGACGTCCGCCGAGTCCTCGCAGTGGGCGCCGCACGTGCCGGAGGCGCGCCCCGCGGAACCGTCCCCGGAGGCCGCCCCCGCCCCGTGGGGGCAGCAGGCCCCAGGCGCGGAGACGGCGTCTCCCGAGGCGACGGTGTCCTCCTCCTCGCCGTCCAGGCCGCCGGAAGTGCCGTCGTCCGAGGGCTCGCCGCGCTCGGAGGCGCCGCAGTGGGCGCCGCACGGGACGGGCGTGCCGGTTCCCGAGGAAGACGCCGTCGATGCAGCGCGTCCAGAGGACGAGCCGGAGCGGTGGGTCGTCCGGAAGCCGGGTGGCCTGCGGTCCGGAGCCCCCGAAGGCCCGGCGGACACGCGGAGCGCCGGACGTCACGAACGCCCCGCCGCCGATGCCGACGAACCCTTCCTCCCCGGTAAGGGCCTCTCCGCCGAACCACCGCCCTCCCTGACGAAACCGGACGTGACACGGCCGGAGATCGCGCGGCCGGGCCGGGGGTTGTCCGCCCAGCCGCCGTCCGCCGCGCAGCCGCCCGCCGTGCCGCCGCCGGCGCCCCCGCCGGGACCCATGACGGATCCCGGACGCCGCAGGGCGCTGGCCGACGCGTTCATGATCGAGTTCGTGGGGAGCACCACCTGGCGGGCGATGCTCGCCGTCCTCGAAGGCGCGTTCCCCGGGCTCGGCATGGCGGCGGCGCTCTCGGGCCGCGCCGACGAGATCCGCGGCATGACCGACGGCCTGGACCGCACCTCGTCGTCCAAGCTGGGCCTGCCCACCTGGCTCGACGACGCCGGCATGGTCTTCGACCTCAGTGCGCACCTCAACGCCCGCAACGCGCCCCGGACGCCGCTGCGGGCGCGTCCCGGGCAGCCGCGCGCGTCCAGACCGTACGCGGGGGCGTTCGTCATCGACACCCTCGACCCGCTCCGCTACCACCGCGCGGTGGGCGGCCCCAGGGCGCCCCGCGACCTGCCGGAGGACGCGGCGCTGACGGCGCCGTCCGAGATGGGGGAGGACGACGACAGCGGCGTGGTCATCGTCGCGAACCTCACCTCGGCGGGCGTGCGGGTCCTCGACTCGCTGACCCTCTGGCGGTACGCGGGACGCGTCGTGACGAGCACGCTGCACGAGCCGTCGCGGCCACGGACCCGGGGCCGTGCCCGGCGCGCCCTGCGGGCGCTCCGGCGCGTCGTGGTCATCGACCCCGATCTGGGCGTCGGGCTGTGCCTGCAGACCGATGCCGGGCATCCGCCCCGCTGCCTACTGGCGTTCGGCGTCGACCGGACCGACGGCGCCCCGCCCCGGTTCGTCCGGCCCTGATCACTCGTCCGGACGGAGCCAGGACAGATCGGCCCGCCGGTCGTCGGGGAGCTCGCGGAGACGTCCCGCGAGCTCCCAGGGCTCGGCGGCGGGCGCCTCGCCCGGCAGGACGCCGCAGAGCAGCGTGCTCCCGGTCCGGACGACGGCGAACCGGCCGAACCGCGCGATCCCACCGCCGCGCAGGTGCGCCAGCTCGCCGAGCAGGGCGCTCAACGCACCCGGGTCCTCCGCGTTGATCAGGGTTCTGACCTGGGTCAACAGGTCCTCGGCGAGGTCGTCGGCGCGGCGGCCGGACAGGTAGTAGACCGTCCCCAGGTAGGAGCCGTCGGCCGCCTGCGGGGACCGCTGGTCGCGGACGCGCACGCGCAGCCCCCACTCGGCGGCGCACCGCTCGTAGGCGTCGGCGAGCAGCGCCTCGGCCTCCCCCTCCTCGCTGAGCAGCAGCCCGGGGACGACGCCCTCCTCCCGGTCGACGCGTTCGAGCATCTCCCGGTGCAGCTCGTGCACGTCCTGCTCCACCGTGTCCAGGGAGCGAGCGAGCGCGTGCTGCGCCTCCCGGTCGAGGCCGAGACCGGCCAGTTCCCCGGCGAGGTCGGCGGTCTCCTTCTCCAGCCGGTCGATCCGGCCCGAGAAGGTCTCCAGCCGGTCGAGGATCTCCGCGGACGCGCCGTCGGGCAGCGGCTGCGGGATCGGGATCCCGGACGGCTCGGCCGCCGCGGCGACCTCCGTCTTGAGCGCTTCGTGGCGTTTGACGAGTTCGGACAGTTGGGCGCGCAGTTCGCGCACGTCCGCCTGTGCTTGCGGGAGGCGCTTGTCGGAAGCCAGGTAGAGCTCGCGTCCGGCGATCGCAAGGCAGAGCAGGACCAGGATCACGGTGGTCATGTGACTCCTCGGGAGGCGGGCTGCCCTCTCGACCCTAACCATCCGCGACCCGGTTGGCCGAGACCGCGCCACATCCGGTCCGAAACACCCGCCATGTCCACCCCCACCCGAACCGCCACACCCCCCACAACCCCGACCGACAGCCCGACGGCACCCCCACACCCCCAGCCACCCCCACCGGCCGCCCTCACCAGCCACTCATGTCGGCCCGTCCTCGCCGGCCGCTGCCGCCGCCCACCGTCACTGACCACCCGCACCGCGCTACCGTCACCGCACGCTGTTGAGGGTGCTGTCGCCCGCCACCCTCACCAGCCAAACGCCGAACGCTACCGCTGGCCCGCCGTCGACCGCCCACACCGGCCGCAGCCGCCCGCCGTCACTGGGGCCCTCGCCGGGCGACCGCTGGCCCCTCGTCCGCGGCCACCCTTCTCGGGCGCCGTCAGCGGCCACCATCACAGCGGTCACCGCTGCTGGCCGTCCACACTGGCCATCCTCGTCGGGCGTCAGCCGTGGGTGCCGGCGCCGGCGCTGCCGTCCGGCGGCGTCATTCGGGCGGCTGGTCACCCGCGACGCGGTAGTCGAGGAGCACGAGACGATCGTCGATCACGGTGGTCGTGGCGAGGTCCAGGTCGAGCGCGGGCAACTCGGCGAAGACCGGCTCCTCGCCCTCGGCGCCGTGGATCATGGGGAAGAGCATCACCCGGACGCGGTCGACGAGGCCGAGCGTGAAGAGGCTGCGCACCAACGACGGGCTGCCGATGGTCCGCATCGGAAGCCCGTCCTCCATGGCCTTGAGGCGTGGCACGGCCGTCTCGAGCGGCTCGTCGACCAGCGTGGTGTTCGCCCAGGCCAGCGGCAGTCGAAGCGACTTGGAGAAGACGACCTTGGGCAACTCGGTCATCCGCGGGAAGGTCGGGTCGTCGCCGGTCGCGACGATCTCGGCCATCCTCCGGTACGTCTCCGCGCCCATGAGGGTGACGTGTTCCTGCTCGAGTTGGCCGTGTATCCAATCGAAGAGCCCTGGGCCTTCATACCCCCAGTACGCCTTGGGTCTCGGTCCGCCGCCGCCGTACCCGTCGACGGTGCTGAACATGTCGACCACCAGCTCACGCATCGGCCCTCCCACCAGGTCGTCGTGACACGAGATGGAGCGTTGACGTCCGTTTTCGTCCTGTGCAGACCGTGCGGGCAGCCCGGACTCATCGGTCTGCGACCAGCGGTGCGCATCGGCCGGGCCTCCTGGCGACCTCGCGCCTCGTGGTGCTGAGACGACTTGCTCACCCCGCGGTGCCCGCCGAGTCCAGCGTGCCCCTCGAGTAACACGTACCTGCCCGGCGGTGAGGGCCGCCGAACGCTCGACCGACCTCCCGAGCGGGAAGGTCAGCCGAAGAGGCCGCCCAGCAGGCCGCCCAGGACTTCCGCAGCGACATCGCCGGCGATATCACCGGCGATGTCGCCGGCCACGTCTCCCATGGCGTCCAGGGCCATGCCTCCGGCGACACCCGCCACGACGGCACCGCCGACCAGGCCGGCGGTGGCGATGCCGGGACCGTGGCGGTAGTGGCCGTGATGCCCGTGGTGTCCATGATGGACGTGCATCGGCGGCGGATACGGCGCGGGACCGGGAGGCGCGGGCGGCGGCTCGCCCGGCGCGTAATACATGGGGCCGCCGGGCGCAGGCGGCGGACCCGGTGGGGCAGGCGGTGGGCCTGGTGGCCCGCCATGCCCCGGACCCGGAGGCGCGGGCGGCGGGTAGGGAGCGGGTCCAGCGGCATGCTGACCAGGCACGTTGCCGGGCATCCCGACTCCAGGCGCGCCGCCCGGCGGCATCCCGGCGGCAGGAGCCCCGTGCGGTACGCCGCCCGGCGGCATACCAGCGCCCGGACCGCTGTTCGGCGGCAGCCCGGGACCGGGTGCGCCGCTCGGAGGGAAACCGCCCGAGGCTGCGCCGTGCGGCGCGGGGGGCGGCGGGAAGCCGGATGCGTGGTTCGCGGCTCCTGGAGACCCCGGCCGAGGCGGCGGGAACGGGGTGCCCTGCCCCGGCGGGACGCTCGCCGCGGGGGGCGCGCCCTGCGGCTGGTGGCCGGGGCCGCCTGGCGGGGGAGCGCTAGGCGGATACCCGGGCGCGGCGCCGTGGCCGCCCTCGCCGGGTGGGTGGCCGAATGCGGACGGACCGAACTCGCCGGGCGGAGGCGGAGGGAAGCCGGGACCGGACGGCCCTGGGGCACCGGACGCCGGATAGCCCGCGCCGCCCGGCGGTGGGAAGGGCGGGGCGCCGGCCGCGTGACCCGGGCTCTGCAAGGGCGCCGGGGGCGCGCCGGGAGCCGGTCCGGGTGGTGGGAACTGGGCGTGACCCGCGCCGCCGTACTCGCCGCCCGGGGACGCTGGGCCCGGAACGGGCCGCCCAGGTGAGGGCGGGGGCGGCGGAAAGGTCACCCCGCCGTAGACGGACCCGCCAGGCGGCGGGCTCGCGTGGGCCGTCCGGGGGAGCGCGGCGGCCTCGTCGAGCCACTTGCCGATCCTGGTGTTCCAGTCCGTCTCGGCGGCTTCGGCGTGCCCGACCTTGAACACCCCGAACGCCTCGTCGGACGGGGCGGTGCGGTCCTCGGCGCGCAGGACGAAGGCCACCTCGCGCGGGCTGGCGACGAAGGTCAGCCCGATCTGGTCGAGCCGGCCCTGGAAGGCGGACGGCGGCGCCAGGTGAATCTCCTGGTGGAACGGCAGGTGCCGCGAGACGCCCCGGAGTTCGGATTCCTCGAACGTGACGTGCCTGATCTGGAAACCGAGCTGCGCGATGGCCGCCAGCACCCACTGCTGGGATTCCAGCGGCTCGACCGAGATGGGGTCGATGTCCCCCGGATCGGGCTGTCCGGCCACGTCCACCTCGGTGCACAGCCCGATGGTGAAACCGGGCAGTTCCCGTCCGAGGACGGTGGTGAACGGCAGCTCGTACGGCAGCGGGATGGAGAACGACAGGTCCCGCTGCCGTGCGGGCTCCAGCGTGAAGCGGCGGGTCAGCGCGCCGCGGTAGACCTCCGGGCCCGCCGTCTCGCCGTGGCCGTCGCGCATGCGCGGCATCAGCGCCAGCGTGACGTGCCGTACCTCGAGGGGACGGTCGCCGCCGCGCACGTGGACCTTGCCTGCCACGACGCCGCCCGGCTTGCAGTTCGGCTCCGCGAGGATCGTGTCGACGGACGGCCCGCCTGCCATCTGCCCGTAGGACACCGGCCGTTCCCTTCTCCCGACGCGCGGGGCGTGCCCCCGCGAATGTCAGACGGATTCCACCATGCCATCGGTTCGCTCGCCCCGCCTGCCCGTGCCGCCTGTCCGTGCCGCCGGTCCCCGATGGCGAGACCGCAGCCGCCGTTGGGCGTGCCTGGCGCCCAGCCTTGGGTCGGTGCCCGTCGGCTCGTGCCCTCGCACCGTGCCGCCGGTCCCTGGTGCTGAGTCCGCGGCCCCGGTCGGGGTCGTGCACGTCGGCCCGGCGCGGGCGCATGCCCATCGGCCCCCTCCGGAGCCGTGCCGCCGGTCCCTGGTGCGGAGGCCCCGGTGCCGTCGGGTCGTGCCCGTTCGCACCGCGCTGTCGACTCGTGCTTTCAGTCCGTGGCGCTGGGACTGCGGCCGCCGTAGCTAGTGCCTGTCGGCTCGTGCCCGTCGGCCTGGGCCCATGCTGGGACGTTCCGGCGGTGCCGCTGCGGTTGGGCTCCGGCGCCGCCGCCGGCTGGCCTTCGCCGGGCCGTGCTGCTGGGCCGTGTCGCCGAGCTGTGGGGCCTGGGCCGCGGGCAGGCGAGGGCGAGGGCGAGGGCGACGGCGGGCGGTGGTCACTCCTCCTTCGAGGTGACGGTGACCGGGGCGTAGCCGAGCTTCTCCAGCGGTTCGCGGATCTGCGCGGCGTCGCCCACGGCGATGATGGTCAGCGCCTCCGGGTCGATGTGCTTGTTGTAGGTGCGGGCGACGCCGTCCGGGGTGGACGCCCGCACGGCCGCCAGGTAGTTGCTGGGGTAGTCGGCGCCGAGCCCGCTGGCGGACGCGTCGGCGAGTTCGGCGGCGACGGCGCGGGCCGTCTCGTACTCGGCGGGCGCCCGGTCCGCGAGGGCGCGGACGGACGAACCGTGCTCCTCGGCGTCGATCCCGCGGGAGATGATGCTGCGCAGCCCGGTGAGCGCGTCCGCGACCGCGTCGGCGGTGACCTCGGTGTGGACGGCGCCCTGGGCGATGAACAGCCCGCAGTGCCGCATGCGCAGCAGTCCCGCGCGCACACCGTAGGTGTAGCCCTTCTCCTCCCGCAGCACCGCGTTGAGCCGGGACGTCAGGCCGCCGCCCAGCACGTGGGAGGCGACCACCAGGGACGGCCAGTCGTGGTGGGAGCGGTCGGGCACGCCGTGCCCGAGGGCGAGGTAGGTCTGCACGGAACCGGGACGGTCCACCACGACGATCCGGGCGGCGGAGTCGGGCATGATCCGGTCGGCGGTCGGGAGCGGTCCGCCGCTGCCGGTCCAGCCCTCCAGCGCCGCGGTGAGGGCCGTGTCGGCGTCGGTGCCCGCCAGGTCGCCCGCGACGACGGCGGTGGCCTCGGCAGGCACGACCGAGGCGTAGAAGTCGCGGATGTCGGAGCCCTGAAGCGCGCCGACCGAGGTCCGGGTGCCGCCGGTCGGCCGGGACGCGCGGGCCTCGGCGGGGAACATCGCCGCGCGCAGCTCCCGCATGGCGCGGGAGCCGGGGTCGGCGTCCTCCTGCGCGATCTCCTCCAGCCGTTCGCGGACGAGGCGCCGCACGTCCGCGTCGTCCAGCGCGGGACGGCGCACCACCGAGGAGAACAGCTCCAGGGCGGAGCCGAGCCGGGTCACCGGGACGTCCAGCGCGATCCGCAGCGCGGTCAGGTCGGCCGAGGCGTAGAGGCTGGCTCCGAGCCGCTCGAACGCGGCGGTCAGCGCGGTGCCGCCGCCGGGCTCGGTGCCCTCCAGCAGCGCGTGCGCGGTGAGCGTGGCGACGCCGTCCAGGTCCTCGGGCTCGCGGCCCGCGCCCGAGTGCAGCACGAGCCTGACCGCGGCGAGGCTGCGGCCGGGCAGGTCGACGCGCAGGGTGGCGGGCCCGGCGGGGATCCGGCCCGCGGTGCCGGCCGGGAACGCCCACGGCGGGACCGGTCCGGGCACCGGACGGGGCTGGAGCGCGAGGCCCGCGGTACCGGGAGGCAGGTCGGGGCTGGGACCGGTCACGACGGCGTACCTCCGTAGGTCAGGGCGGTGCGGCCGCCCGGGGCGAGCCAGCGGCCCGCCATCTCCTTGATCGCGTCCGCGGTGACGGCCGCGGCCCGTCCCGGGGCGGTGAAGACCCGGGCGGGGTCGTCGAACTGGGTGGCGTTCTGGGAGAGCGCGTTGGCCAGCCCGGTGACCGTCTCGGTCTGCTCCAGGAAGCCCCGCTCGGCCTGCGCGGTGGCGCGGGCGGTCTCGTCGGCGTCGGGGCCGTCCGCGGCGAACCGGGCGAGCTCCTCGTCCAGCACGGCGGCGATCTTGTCCGGTTCCGAACCGATGGCGTCCACGATGGCCAGCGACTGCCCGGTGGCCAGCCGGGTCACCCCCGCCCAGACCTCCGTGGCGATCTGGTCGCGGCGGACCATCCGGTCGTAGAGGCGCGAGCCGGATCCGCCGCCGAGGATCTCCACCGCGAGCTCGGCCGCCTCGATGTCGTCGCCGCCGTCGGCGGGCAGCGTGAACATCGCGAAGTAGGCGGGGGAGGGGACGTCCTCGTCGAGGGTCTCGCCGCGCACGCCGGAGAGGGGGCCGAGGTCGCCGGGCCGGGGCGGCGGCTTCCGCGGGCCGGTGGGGATGCCGCCGAAGTACCGTTCGACCGCCGCGATGGTCTTCTCCGCGTCGACGTCCCCGACGACGGACAGGACCGCGTTGCCCGGCGCGTACCAGGTCGCGAAGAAGTCGGCGCAGTCCTCGAGGGTGGTCGCGTCCAGGTCCTCCATGGACCCGATGGGGGTGTGCGCGTAGGGGTGGCCATCGGGGAAGGTGAGGGCGCACAGCCGCTCGAACGCGGTGCCGTAGGGCTGGTTGTCGTAGCGCTGGCGGCGCTCGTTCTTCACCACGTCGCGCTGGTTGTCGAGGTTGGCCTGCGTGAGCGCGGCGGGCAGCGTGCCCATCCGGTCGGCCTCCAGCCACAGGGCCAGTTCCAGGTGGCTGATGGGGACGGTCTCGTAGTAGTTGGTGCGTTCGAAGGAGGTGCTGGCGTTGAACGCGGCGCCGGCGCTCTCCAGCAGCGCGGCGTGCTCCCCTTCGGCGACGTTGGCGGAGCCCTGGAACATCAGGTGCTCGAAGAGGTGGGCGAGGCCGGTCCGGCCGGCCCGCTCGTGCCGCGAGCCGACGCCGTACCAGATGTTCACGGCTGCCAGCGGTACGACATGGTCCTCGCAGACCACCACGCGCAGGCCATTGCCGAGCGTGTGCTCATGCAGCGGCTGTTCTGCCACGGAGCGCTCCCGTCCGTTCGATGATCGGCTGGCGGACAGCACCGCGCGCGTCGGATGGGCCGAGCCCAGGCGGCGGGCTTGATCTCTGACTCACCGTACCGGTTGCGACCGGGCACGGCGTCTTCGCGGCGAACTGTGGATAACTCCACGGCACGCCACCCTGAATGTCAGGAGAAAAGCCGACAAGTCGATCGGAGAAGCGATGCTCGGGAGCCCTCCGCCACCGCGCCGGGGGCCGGACCCGGGGAACCGCGGCGGCCGGAACGCGGCGATCAGGGCGCGGCGGCCTCGTGGGCCGCGATGGCGTCCTCCAGCGACCGGTGCAGCACGAAGATCTTGGTGAGCTGGGTCACGTGGAAGACGCGCCGGACCCGGTCGTTGACCCCCATGAAGGACATGGAGCCGTCGCGCGCGCGGAGCCGGTGGTAGATGCCGACCAGCACGCCGAGGCCGGTGGAGTCGAGGAAGGTGACCTCGCCCAGGTCGATCACGAGGTGCAGCCCGCCGTTGTCGATGATGTCGAGCAGTTCCTCGCGCAGCCGGGGGCTCGTGAAGACGTCGATCTCGCCACTGATCTTCACGACGGTGAGACCTTTTTCGACGCGGTGCTCGACGGCGAACTCCACCGTTGCTCCCTCTCTGCCGCTCGTCGGGGGGACAGTCCCCTATACCCAGTGGGACGGGACGTTATCCCTCAGGGGGAACGGAACAGGGCCCACACGATCTTCCCGTGGGAGAGGGTGCGCCACCCCCACCGGACGCTGAACGATTCGACGAGATGCAGTCCGCGGCCCGTCTCGGCGATGTAGTCGGGCTCCTTGCGGCGGGGCGCGGCCTGGCTCGCGTCCATGATTCCGCACAGCAGCCAGGGCTTCTGGTGCACGAGCCGCAGCCGGATCGCCGAAGGCGCAGAGCCCAGCGGGTCGGCGGGGTCGTCGTACACGCCCTCGCGGTGCACGTCGTCGCCCGGCCGCCCGCAGGTGGCCCTGCCGCTGTGCCGCAGCGCGTTGGTGACGAGTTCGGAGACCACCAGGGCCACGTCGTCGGCCAGCTCGGGCAGACCCCACTCGGACAGCCGGGAGAGCGCGAAGTGCCTGGCCTCGGTGACCGACTCGGGGTCGGGCCGGACGATGAAGGAGGCCGCCGGCCCGGTGGGCTCCGTGAGCGCGGTCACGGCCGCGTCGAGGCGCGGAGGGAGGTCGCACGACTCGGGTATGGGCGTCGAGTGCACGGCATGGTCCCGCGGGACCGCCGGCCCCGCGAGGGAGCCGAGTTCCCACCGCGTGTCGTCGTGCGCCTGGCGTGACGTCATTCCCCGGACCCCGCAGAGTGATCTCGTTGTGCAGCCGTGGCTCGGAAGTCTCGTGCGTTATCCTGCGCATCGTAGCGTGCGAATGCAAGGCCCAATGCACGTGCATCCGGGTTGTGGGGGTGTGGGGCGACCGGGCTGCACGCGGATGATCGGAGGTAACCGCAGGACACGGAGGCCAGTGGCACACTAGGTTCGCTGTCCGCCGAATAGCCGGGAGGTTGGGCGTGACTCCAGAGACGCCGGGAAGCGGGTCGACGGTTCGTCGGATCCTGCTCGGGTCGCAGCTGCGCCGTCTGCGCGAGCAGAAGGGCGTGACCCGTCAGGACGCCGGCTACGTCATCCGCGCGTCGGAGTCGAAGATCAGCCGCCTGGAGCTCGGGCGCGTCAGCTTCAAAGAACGCGACGTGGACGACCTCCTGACGCTGTACGGCGTCGGAGACAAGGCCGAACGCGAGGCGCTGATACAGCTGGCGCGGGAGGCCAACACCCCTGGTTGGTGGCACCGGTACAACGACGTGCTGCCCGGCTGGTTCCAGACCTACGTGGGCCTGGAGGAGTCGGCGGCGTTGATCCGCACGTACGAGCTGCAGTTCGTCCCGGGACTGCTGCAGTCGGAGGGGTATGCGCGTGCGGTCATACGCCTGGGCAACGCCGGAGCCGCCGAACACGAGATCGACCAGCGCGTCGAACTGCGCCTGCAACGGCAGGAACGGCTCACCGGCCCGGACGCCCCGCGTCTGTGGGCGGTCATCGACGAGGGGGCGCTGCGGCGTCCCATCGGCGGGCCGGAGGTGATGCGGGGCCAGTTCGAGCACCTCATCGAGATGTCGAAGCTGCCCAACGTCACCATCCAGATCATGCCGTTCAGGTTCGGCGGCCACGCCGCCGAGGGAGGGGCGTTCACGATCCTGCGCTTTCCCGAGCAGGACCTGCCGGACGTGGTTTACGTCGAGAACCTCACCGGCGCCATGTACCTGGACAAGCGCGACGACGTCGACACCTATCTGCAGGCGATGGAACGCCTGTGCGTCGACAGTGCGACCCCGGAACGCACCGTCGAGCTTCTTGGTGATTTTCTCAGAGAGACATGATGCTCCAGACCGACTACGACAACGGGATGCCCGCGACCAAGCTCCACGGGGCGCGGTGGCTGAAGTCCCGGCGAAGCAACTCCCAGGGGAACTGTGTAGAGATCGCCGAGCTGCCCGGTGGGCAGGTCGCGATGCGCAACTCCCGCCACCCCGAGGGCCCGGCCCTCATCTACACCCGCCCGGAGATCGAGGCCCTCATCCTCGGTGCCAAGGACGGGGACTTCGACCACCTCATCGCCTCCCGCAACTGACACTCCTGGAAAACCGCCAAACAACGCCGTCCGGCCGCACAGGGGCCGCGCGGTACGTCTCACTGCGGCGGGTCGGCTACGAGCACCGAACGTCGACCCGTCCGCCAAGGGCGAAGAACGAAGACGGCAGAGGCCACCCAGGCGCGAGGGTGGCCTTTCTTCCGCTCTGAGCCGGGCCGCTCTCCCCGGCCGGACGCCGGGTCAGCCGCAGTTGCCGTAAGGGGCGGTGGCGCCGTTGCCTCCGAAGCGGACGCACACGCCCGGCGCGCTCACGTACACCGGTCCCGCGTACCAGGCGTAGGAGCCGCTGTCACCGGTACGGCTGCGACCCTGGGCCTGGAGCCAGACCGAGACCGCGGAGGCCTTGCCCACGTTCTTGGTCTTCATCGTGACGGCGCAGTTCTTCTTGGTGCTGTTGCTGTAGAGCAGGTAGGCGGTGCCCCCGGAACCGGACACGGAGCGCTGCACGTTGTAGCCGCTGCCGCACGCCTGCTGCGGCGTGTACTTGTTCGGCGGCTCCTGGCCGGTCGGGGCCCCGCCGCCACCGGTGCCCTTGGTGGGCGTCGAACCGTCCGGCTGCTGCTTGCCGCCCTGCTTCTTCTTGGGGTTGGCGGGGTCCTGCCCCTGACCCAGCCCCTGCTGCTTGCCCTTGCCGGGCTGCTTCGGCTTGGCCGGGCCGTTCGCCGAGCCGGCGGCGCCGCCGGCGCCCGCCGAGCCGCCGTCCGCGCCAGGGCCCTGCTCGGAGGTCGCCACGCCCCTGTCGTCGTGGCCGTCCCCACCCGACCTCGTGCCGGCCCATACGGCGCCGCCGCCCAGGACGACGGCGGCCACCGCCACCGCGGCCGCGATCGGCACGAGGCGTCCGCGCTTCCTGCCGCCCGAAGGCTGCGCATAGGACGGCCCCGGAAGGCCCGGGGGAACCGGCGGGGGCGCGTACCGGGGATCGGCCGGCTGCGGCGCGATCTCGCCGTACGGCGGAGGCTGCGGCACCGTCGCGTTCCGCAGCCCGGTCGGGTCGGTGACGTGGTCGGGGGGCAGGAACGCCCCCGCCATCACCGAGGGCGGAGCGTTCGGGTCCGTCGATCCCGGATGGCCGGGCGCCGCGCTCTCCACGGGGAGCCCCGGGAAGGCGGGGAGGGGCGGCACCGCACCGGCCGCCTGGGAGGTGCCGCTGGCCGCTCCCACGAGGCGCTCTTGGGCCTCCCGCGCGGTGGGACGCTGTGAGGGGTCCTTGGCCAGGCACGCCAGCACCAGGTCGCGCATCGGTCCGGACAGCTCGCCGATGTCCGGCTCTCCGGAGATGATCCGGTTCATGACGGTCGCCATCTCGTCATTGCCGAACGCGGGACGTCCGGTGGCGGCGAACACCATGGTGGTGCCCCAGGCGAACATGTCCGAGGCGGGACCCACCTGGCCGCCGGTGAAATGCTCGGGCGCCATGTAGGCGGGTGTACCGACGTTCTGGGTCTCACCTGCCGCGCCCAGTGCGCGCGCCACTCCGAAGTCGATCACGCGGGGGCCGTCCGGCCCCATCATCACGTTGTGCGGCTTGAAGTCGCGGTGCACGATCCCGGCCTGGTGGATCGCGGTGAGCGCCGTCAGCGTGCTGATGGCGAGGCGCTCCAGGGCGCCACCGGTACGGGGGCCCTCCTCGCGGACCACGTGGTGCAGGGACAGCCCGGGAACGTACTCGCTGACGATGTAGGGCTGGTCGCCCGCGAGGTCGGCGTCGAGGACCTGCGCGGTGCAGAACCGGGCCACGCGCTTGGCGACCTCCAGTTCCCGCACGAACCGTGCCCGCGCGGACTCGTCCCCGGCCAGCCCGCCGTGCAGCAGCTTGATCGCGACATGGTCGGAGGAATGGACCGAGGTCTCCGCGCCGGACGGCCGGCCCAGGAAGACCGCGCCCTGTCCGCCCTCGCCCAGACGGCCCAGGATCTCGTATCCACCCAGCTCGGTCGGGTCCCCCGACCGCAGCGGATGGGCGTCCGGCATCGTCCTGTCCGTCACACCACTCGCTCCCCGTTGCTGTCGCTTCGTCACGCAAGACTATGGCCACAAGATGGTATGCGCTTCGTGAAACGGATGATCTAGGCCCTCGGCCCGGCATGCCGGAGCCCTCGCGCGGGTGCGCGAGGGCTCCGGGTGCGGCGGCCGGATGTGGCCGTCCGTGCTGGGGTCAGGCCGGGTTCGGCGTCCGCCGCTCGGGCAGCGGCTGCTCGTCCCGGCCCGGGGAGCGGCCCGGTGGGCCCTCCGGGGCATGGTGTCGTTCCAGCCGTGCCGCGACCGCGAGCGCGCGCAGCGAGGTGGACTTCACGTGTTTGTGGCCGTTGTTGGCGCGGGGCCGAAGGATGCTGCTGGGCATGGCTCGCCTCCAGGGGGTCGTGGTGGACGTGGCGTACGTGCTACCCCGAGGGCCGGGGTTCGCACGTCAGTTGCAACCGCAAGATCCTTCCGGCTATTCCGAGTGATCGTTCCGTTTAGCGACGATCGCGGCGTGACGCTCCTCCCTCGGAGGACCGCCAAGACGCGGGTTTCACGCTGCCGTTCCAGCCAGGAGGCGGTTTGTGTCACCGTCCACCCGGCTGTGAAGATGGCCGCCATGGCTCCCTACTTCGACGATCTCGCGGAACGGCTGCGCGCCGGCGGCGTCCCCGCAAGCGAGGTGTCGGAGACGGTGGACGAACTTGCCGCCTGCGTAGCGGAGTCGGGGAAATCCCCGGAAGAGGAGTTCGGCCCCGTGGACGAGCTCGCCGCACGGCTGTCCTCGTCTGGGGACGACGCCTGGGAGCAGGCCCTGCCAGACGTTCCGGCCAGGCGGTTCTTCCGGAGCAAGCGCTTCTACGTGTTCCTCTCGTGCTACGGGGCCTTCGTCGTCGTGGTCTGCGCCGGGTGGCTCGCCTTCGCGCCGGCGGGCTCGCGCACCGGCTTCCTCGTGGGCTTCCTCTTGGGCGCGGTGATCGCAGCGGTCCTGATGACCGTCCGGCTACGGCGGGACCACAGGCGCCTCGTTTCTTGACAGCTCCCCTACAGGCGCGATGCCAAGGTCGTAAGGATTCCTCTACAGTCGTTCGCCGAGCAGCCACCCATGCCCCCGGGGGAGAAGGCGATGCGCGCGATCGGACTCGTTGCGGCCGGTGTCTTACTGGCGTCCTCGTGGCCGGCCTCGCCGGCGTTCGCTGCCGTATCGGCCATCGCGTTCGGACGTCCCTTGGCGGAGCCGGCGCCGAAGTCCTCGCCGGCGAAGAAGCCGTCGTCGAAGCCCACGACGACGCCGTCCACCAAGCCTTCTGTCAAGCCTTCCGCTAAGACGACCCCTAAGCCGTCCACTAGTGCGTCGCCACCGGCCACGCAGGTTCCGGTCGCATGCGACCTGCCGCACGGCTACCGCGGGGCGCTCAAGGAGCCCTGGGCTCAGAAGCGGCTCGCCTTCCAGCGCGTGTGGGGCCTGACCCGGGGACAGGGCGTCAAGGTGGCCGTCGTGGACAGCGGCGTGGACGTCGGCCACACCATGCTGGAGGGCCGCGTCGCCGACTACACCGATCTCACCGGAACGGGCAAGAGGGACTGTGCCGGTCATGGCACCGGTGTCGCCGCGCTCATCGCCGGCCGCGACCTGACGGCCCAAGGGGTCCCGCTCGCCGGTGTCGCGCCTGGGGCCGGGCTCGTCATCGTCAAACAGCAGAACGCCGACCGCGACGAGCATGGCGGCGAGCGCCTTCCCAGCGCCATCCGTAAGGCGGTCGACGTCGGTGCCCAAGTCGTCAACGTTTCCATAGCGGCCGCTCCGTCCCCGGCCCTGGAGCAGGCCGTCCGCTACGCGCAGGACCACGATGCGGTCGTCGTCGCCGCCGCGGGCAACGTCACCAAGGACGACGGGAACGATGGCCCCGCCTACCCCGCGAGCTATCCGGGTGTCATCTCCGTCGCGTCTCTGGGGGAGGACGGTCACCGCATCGAGTCGTCCGGCCTGCAGACCAGGGTCGACCTCGGCGCACCCGGAAGGGACCTCACCATTCCGTGGCCCGGCGGTGGCTACAACCCTCAGGCGGAAGGGACCAGCTTCGCCGCCGCCTATGTGTCAGGTGTCGTGGCGCTGGTGCGAGCGAGTCACCCCGCGCTGCATCAGGACCAGGTCGTCCGGCGCGTCCTGTCGACCGCCGACGGCAACGTGGGTGACGGTACGGGGCGCGGCATGGTGAACCCTACGCAGGCGGTCACCGCGATAGTGCCCGGCGAGGACGCCCCTGGAGCGGCGACCGCGCAGCCCTCACTGCACCCGGCGAAGCTGGCGGCGCCATCGCACTCGGACGGCCATACGACCGACGTCGCGATAGGCGTCGCGGCAGGCGCCGTAGGGCTCGCGGCACTGGCGGCGCTATGCGGCATCGTCGTTCCCATGGGGAATCGCCGCGGATGGCGCCCCGGACGCGTCGTCCTAGGCGACCGGGAAGAGGACGAGGAGCCGATCGTCACCGGCACCGAGGGCGGCACCATCGGCGCCCACCATTGACCGACCTCCGTTAGTCGTCGAGTACGGCGGTCTGCACCAGGCGTGCGCCGTTCCGCCTGTCGGTGAAGGTGCCTCGCCCCACCGGAAGCGGTGTCGGACGCACCTCGCCGAAGAGAGCGCCCTCCTCCTTACTGCCGGACATGATGAGCGCCGGTGCGGCCAAGTCCTTCAACTGCTGAATCACCGGGTCGTACAGGGCGCGACCCATCCCGCCCATGGTCCGGGACAGGACGAGGTGGAGGCCGATGTCACGCGCCTGAGGGAGAAGGTCCAGGAGCGGCAGCAGCGGGTTGTTCGCCGTGGCGACGAGGTCGTAGTCGTCGACGACGACGAACACGTCGGACCCCTTCCACCAGGACCGCTTACGCAACTGCTCCGGAGTGAGGTCGGCCGGCGGCAGGCGGTCGTTGAGGGCGTCCACCAGATCGGTCACGAGCTCCATGGCGGCGGACGCCGAAGCGGCATAGCCGACGCGGTGGTCGGTGTCGGCCGTGTCGAGGAGCGCGCGCCGGTAGTCGATGAAGATCAGCTTCGCCTCGTCGGGGCCGTGGCGGGCCACGATGCCCTCGGCGATCAGCCGCAGCAGGTTCGACTTGCCGCACTCGGTGTCGCCGACGACCACGAAATGCGGGTCGGCGGCGAAGTCCAGCAGGACCGGCGACAGGGTGTCCTCGTCGATCCCGACGGGGACCCGCCATCTCGGCGCCTCAGCGTCCCCGAGAGCCTCCCGGAGGGCCGACGACGGCAGCAGGTCCGGCAGCAGCCGCACGGACGGCGCCTGCGGCCCCTGCCACGCTCCCGCGACCGCCTCCACCATCTTCGCCACGCCGTCGCCGAGGTCGTCGGTGCCGCCGTTCCCGTCCAGCCGCGGCAGCGCGGCCAGGAAGTGCAGGCGGTCGCGGGTGAGGCCGCGGCCCGGGCGCCCCTCGGGGACGTTCTCGGCCAGCCGACGGTCGATCTCCGACTCGTAGGAGTCGCCCAGGCGCAGCTCCAGCCGCGTGCCGAACACGTCCCGGATCCCCATCCGGAACTCCGACCACTTGCCGGCCGTCGCCACCACGTGCACGCCGTAGCCGAGCCCGCGCGCGGCCATGTCGGTGATGACCTCCTCCAGGTGCTCGTACTCCTGGCGCAGCGTCATCCACCCGTCCACTACGAGGAACACGTCTCCGAACCCGTCACCGGGGATCTGACCGGCCGCCCGTAGACGCCGGTACGTCGCGATGGTGTCGATGCCGTGTTCGGCGAACTCCCGCTCGCGCCGCTCAAGGAGCGTGGACACCTCGGCGACCGTCCTGCGGACGCGGTCGGCGTTGAGCCGGTTGCTCACACCGCCCACATGCGGCAGCCCCGAAAGGCCGCCGAGCGTGCCGCCACCGAAGTCCAGGCAGTAGAACTGCACCTCCTCCGCCGTGTGCAGCAGCGAGAGCGACGTGATGAGCGAACGCAGGATCGTCGACTTGCCCGTCTGCGGCGCACCTGCGATCCCGACATGCCCGGCCGCCGCCGACAGGTCCACCCAGAACGGGACGCGCTGCTGGTCGAAGGGCCGGTCGACGATCCCCACCACGGCGGCGAGACGGCCACGGCCTTCCCAGCCCGCTGCCGTCAGGCCGTGCTCGCGCGTGGGCGCCAACGGGGGAAGCAACTGGTCGACCGTGGGAGGAACGTCCAGCGGCGGCAGCCAGATGCGGTGCGCTGCAGGGCCCTGCCCCGCAAGCTGGTCGATGACGGCCTTGAAGAGGGTCTCGCCTGACTCCTGCCCGGCACCGGGCTGCTCCAGCGCGGGCTGAGGCGGCGTCTGCGGCGGAAGATAGGCCGTGCTGTAGGGAATGATCTGGCGCGGCGTTCCCGTACCGGCAGCGGCCGTCTGCGTCCGCTCCTCCTCCTCGACCGGCCCCGACACGTACGCCGCCTTGAACCGGACCATGTCGCTGACGTCGACCTTGAGGTAACCGTTGCCGGGCTGGGACGGCAGCTCGTACGCGTCCGGCACGCCCAGGACCACCCGCGATTCCATGGCGGAGAACGTGCGGAGCCCGATCCGGTACGACAGATGCGAATCGAGCCCCCGCAGCTTGCCCTCCTCCAACCGCTGCGAGGCGAGGAGCAGGTGCACACCCAGCGAACGCCCCAGGCGCCCGATCATCACGAACAGCTCCGCGAACTCCGGCTTGGCGGCCAGCAGCTCGGAGAACTCGTCCAGCACCACGAACAGCGTCGGCAACGGAGCCAGCTGCGCGCCCTGCTCGCGCGCGCGCTCGTAGTCGCGCAGCGAGGCGTGGTTTCCGGCGGCCCGCAGCAGCTCCTGCCGCCGGATCATCTCCCCCTGGAGCGCGTCGTACATGCGGTCGACGAGCGGAAGCTCCTCCTCCAGGTTCGTGATGACCGCCGACACATGCTGCAGACGTTCCAGCCCGAGGAACGTCGCGCCGCCCTTGAAGTCGACAAGGACGAAGTTGAGCGTCTCCGAGGAATGCGTGACCGCCAGGGCCAGAACCAGCGTCCGCAGCAGCTCGGACTTACCCGAACCGGTCGCACCGATCAGCAGCCCGTGCGGACCCATGCCGCCCTGCGCGGACTCCTTGATGTCGAGTTCCACGGCACGGCCGTCGGAGTCGACGCCTATGGGAACGCGTAGCCGGTTGCGTTGTGCTCGCGGCTGCCAGGTGGACCGGAGGTCGATGTCATAGGGCCCGGACAGGCCGAGCAAGGACGTCAGGGTGAGATTGCCGGCCAGCGCGTTCTGCTCCGGCTCGTCCGCGGCACCGGCCCGCAACGGCGCCAGGCGCAGCGCAAGGCCCTCCGCCTGCACGGGTGTGAACCAGTCCGCCTTACCCAGCGGACTGGACACGTCCTTGCCGGTGTGGTCGCGCTCCAGCATCCGCATGCCGTCGTTGGTGACGTGAAGGCGCAGCATGGTCGCGTCGGGCGTGGGCGCAACGGAACCGCTGAGGTCGATGACGCACACGCCCTTGATGCCGTCCGCGCCTATCTGCGAGTCCGGCGGAACGATGCCGTCGTCCATCACCACGACGTGGAACGGAAGATCCTGGTCGACCCCAGGGGAGAACCGAGGGCGGTCCTTCAGATCGTCCTCGAGCAGAGCCTCGAGATCGGCAAGCGAGTGCCCCGTGAGGCGCACAGGCCCCGCAGCGTCGTGCTCCGTGGGGTGCAGGCAGTGCGGCAGCCACTTGGCCCACTGCCACTGCCTCATACGGTCCGGCGACGCGCAGATGGTGAGGCGCACATCGTCCGGTGTATGGAAGGTGACAAGCTGCGCGACCAGCGCGCGCGCCATGGACCGAGCCGCGATCGGGTCCCCCGTCACCACGATCCGTGCGAACGCCGGCAACGAGACCGCCACGGGCAGGTCGGGGACCGTCGCATGAGCGCGTACGAAGCGCCGCAGTGCACCGGCGCACATCGGCTCCAGGTCCTCGATCGGCTTGGTCTCCGGAGTGACGAGGTCCAGCGCGAGCCTCTGCCGCCCGCGCCCGATCCGCACCTGGCCGAAGTCCCCGTCCGCAGGGCGCCGCTCCCACAGCCGGTGGCTCATCGCCAGCGACCACAGTGTCCGCGGGCTGGGCCCGCTCCACTCCAGGGCCTCCCGCTGCTGTGCCGCTGCCTTCCGCACGCGCGCGCGCATCTGGTCCAGGTACCGGTAGTAGTCGCGGCGCGCGCCGTTCAGCCGCTGCTTCCGCTCGCCCGCGCCCTGCCCCATGTGCCCGAAGCCCATGCCGACCATCGACAGGACGAACAGGCCGGACGCCACCCACATGATCGGGTTGCCGCCGCCGGCGCCGCCCGCGCCGCCCATGAACATCAAGCCCATGGCGGCGCCGCTGGCCGCCATCGGCAGGTACATCAGCGCGTTCGCGAACCCCTGGCTGATCGTCTCAGGGATCTCCGGGGGAGGCTCCAGCACGATCTCGCCCTCGGGCAGCCGCGGAGGCGGCCGCCTTTCCGGCCGCCGCACCACCACGATTCCCACGGCCGTGTCCCTTCGCGTCGCCATGACCCGGAGTCAATTTCCGGTCATCCTAGTGATCCCGGACGTGGACCGCCGCCTGATGTAAAGCCATTCTCCAGGTGGCGGAAAACGGTCCCGGCTGATAGTGAATGTGCGGTCATCGCTACGATCGGAGGTCGCGTGAATACCTCGACGGGCGCCGACCTGTGCCGCGTGGTCGTCGTCGCCCCGCACCGCAGGCTGGACCTCTCGCTGCCCGGAGACATTCCCCTTTCCCACATGCTCCCGACGTTGCTGCAGGTCGCGGGCGGCAATTTGGCCGACGCCGGGCTCGAGCACTCCGGCTGGGTGCTGCAGCGGCTGGACGAGGCGCCCCTCGACGAGTCCCGCTCGCTGTCCTCCCTCGGCGTCCGCGACGGGGAGATCCTCTACTTCAGGCCGGAGCTGTCCCAGTTCCCCGAGGTCGCGTTCGACGACGTGGCCGACGTCGTCGCCACCGGCGTGAACGAGCACGCCGACCGGTGGCGCCCGGAGACCACCCGGCGCTTCGGCCTCCTCGGCGGCGCGGCCGTTCTCGGCCTGGGCGCCGTGGGCATCGCCCTCACGGGGCCGCCCTGGGGGCTGCTGACGGCCGCGTCCGCCGGTGTCGCCGTAGCGCTCCTGATGGCGGGGATCGTCCTGTCGCGCGCGCTGGGCGATTCGGGAGCCGGAGCCGTGTTCGGCTACAGCGCGCTCCCGTACGCCTTCCTTGGCGGCCTCCTGGCGCCGGCCAGGCCCGTGCCTCTCCTGCATCTAGGGACGCCCCACCTGGCGGCCGGCTTCGCAGCGGCCACCCTCGCCGCCGTCGTCTCCGCCTTCGCCATCCACGACGGCCTGCCGACGTTCTTGGGCATCGCCTTCGTCGCCCTGCTCGGACTGGTGTCCGCCGCACTCGTCCAAGGTGTCGGGCTGTCCCCGTCGGGAACGGCCGCCCTCGACGCATCCCTGTGCCTCGCCGTCACGGCCCTCATCCCGTCCTTGGCGTTCCGCCTTGCCCGCCTGCCCCTGCCGCCCGTCCCGGAGAACGCCGAAGAACTCCGCAGTGCCCAGACCTTCGACGGCCCGACCCTCCTGCGCCGTACGCGCGAAGCCGACCGCTTCGCCACCGGACTGGTCTCCGCCGTGGGGCTGGCGGGGATCGGCGCACAACTCTCCCTGCTGACCACGCACGGATGGCTCCCCGTGACGATGAGCCTCTGCCTCTCCCTGGTGCTCCTCCTGCGCGCGCGTGTCTTCCACGGCCGCTCACAACGCCTCTGGATGCTGCTGTCCGGCCTCGCCGGCTTCGCCATCCTCGCCCTGCACCAGGCCGCCACGGCCGGCCCCGCCGTGACGCTGCTGACGGTCGTCGTCCCTGCCGTGCTGGCCGTCGCCGTCATGACGGCCATGGCCCTCAGGCTCCCCGCCCGCAAGCCGTCCCCCTTCTGGGGGCGTGCCGGCGACATCGCCGACATCATGCTCATCATCAGCCTGCTGCCCCTCGCGTTCGGGCTGCTCGGCCTGTACTCCTGGCTGCGCGGACTGGCCGGCTGATGCAGACCCGCAAAGACCTGTACCAGGCACACCGTCTGATGACCCAGCGCGTCGCCCTGGCGCTCCTTCAGGGGCGCCCGAGCGCCGCGGAGTCCCCGCTGCGCCGCACCGGCGTCGGGACGCTCTGCGGCGTCATGGTGGCCGTCCTGGTAGCGGCCGGCTTCGGCATCACCGGCCTCATCTTCAAGGGCGGCGCCCGCAATCTCGAACGCCCCGGCGTCCTCATCATCGAGAAGGAGACGGGCGCCACCTACGCCTACAGCCGGCAGGACCGCAAGCTCGTCCCGTTCCTCAACTACGCGTCCGCCCGCCTGGCCATGCCGACGTCCGACATCCAGCGCAAGACCGTCTCGTCCAAGTCCCTGGCGAAATACCCCCGCGACCCGCTCACCGGTATCCAGGGAGCCCCCGAGTCCTTGCCCCCGCCGGGGAAGCCCAGCCACACGGCGTGGTCCTTGTGCGCTCGCACCACAGCACCTTCAGGCGGCTCCACGGTCTCCCTGGTAGGTGGACGTGACATAGGAGGGCGCCCTCTCACCGACGTGCAGGGCGTGGTCGTCAGGGGTGGATCCCAGGACTGGCTCATCTGGCGCAACAGCCGGATGCGGATCACCCCGAAGGCCGCTCGCGGCCTCAGCGCCGAGCAGCCCGTGCCTGTGGACGAACGCTGGCTGAACGGCCTGCCCCAGGGGCCCGACTACGCCGCCCCCACCATCCCCCAAGAAGGACACGAGTTCCCTGGCCCCGGCGACACCTCGGCGCCCGCGGGCCAGATCTTCCATGTCGCCGCCATCGCGGGCACCCCGGAACGGTGGTACGTCCAGGTTCCCGACGGTCTCGCGAGCATCTCCGCTACGCAGGCCCGGCTCCTGCTCGACTCCCTGGCAGCGGGCCCACCGCGCGACATCACCCCCGCGCAGGCCGCGTCCAAGCCGTCCCAGACCAACCTTTACGACCACTCCCTGCCGGACACGCCGCCCCGCGTCGTCGCGTACGACCCCCAGCAGCCCCTGTGCACCGTCTACCTGAAGGCGTCCCACCTTTCGACGGACGCCCGCTTCACCATCGGAGGCAGCCTTCCCGCACCGTCCGGCCAGACGTCCTCCGGCCTCGACCAGGTCGTCCTCCCCGGCGGCGGGACGTTCGCGGGAACCCTCTCCGGCCCCGGCCAGCCGCTGCAGACGTTCTCCCTCCTCACCGACCAGGGCCTCCGCTACCCGGTCCCGACCGCGGACGACATCGCCAAACTCGGCTACGGAACGAAGGACGCGACGCCAATTCCGGCGAATCTATTGCAACTGTTCAAAGAGGGGCCAACCCTTACATCTTCGGCTGCGCAGCGGCCGGTTCCGGCCAAATAGCAGCGGAACCGATCAGAGACTTGACTGATTCTGCTGATCAGCCTGCGGCGGATGCCGACCATAGTTATCCACAGGTGACTTTCCTGATGGACAGGCGGATTGGCCGGTCTCTACGCTTCGTCTTGCTCGTTGTCACGGGGTGTGTCGTCGTATCGGGCGGTGGGGGATTGCCGCCGGTAC
>NZ_JAGEOK010000044.1 GCF_017573545.1 Actinomadura nitritigenes
CGCCACCCTGCCGACGCGGCGTGAACCCCGGAATCAACGGCTCAACAATCGCCCACAACTCGTCCGGCACCAGCCGCAGCGCAAGATCCGACGACATGCCCCCAAATCATGCCGCACACCGGCGGTCAAATCCACGTGAGACACGCTCTAAAGTGCGTGTTTGAGAAGTTGTTCTAGGTCGGTGTGGCGGCATGATGTTGCGTGTCGGTACGTGCAGGGTGTGGCAATGGCTCGGACGTCGTGTCACCCCTCGGACCTGACCGACTCACGCTGTGGCTTTCTGCCTGCGGCGGCACCGGCGAGGAGGGAAGCGATGTGCGTCCGGGTCCTCCACGCGGTCGCGGCGATGCTGGCGGCCGCCACACTGACATCAGGGTGCGGCGTCCGGCCGACCGGCATCATCAGCGCGGGCAGCATGCCGGTCGCCAATGGGCGCAGCATGACGATGACGCTCTACCTGGTGGCCGGCGACAAGCTGATGCCTGTCACCCGGCAGGGGCTGGCCGGTCACCCGATGCTGCCGCTCGTCCAACTCAGGATCCCGGTCACCGCGCAGGAGAGCCGCAGGGGCCTGCACACCAAGGTTCCCCACACAGAGGACGTATCGGGGTACTTGGTGCAGGCTTCCAGGGTGCTCGTCGCCTCGGTGACCGGCATCGACATCGGCCCGGGCGGACTGAAATCGGGCGGGGACTGGAGCCGGGTCGCGCTGGGGCAACTGGTGTGCACCGCGCAGGCCATTCCCGGGGTGTCGCGGGTTGCTTCGCTGGTGGCGGGGTGGCGTTCGTAGTCGCGGACCAGGCGCCGCTGTGCGGTGAGCCAGGCCGGCCGCCCACCGGCGGGGCAGCACGGCGACCTGAACGCTCGCGGCGCACACGGTCACCGTGATGAGCAGGCCGAGGGACGATGGAGCGCTTGCGTCCGGCCACCTTCTTGCCCGCGTCATACCCGCGGGTTTCCGGCCGACGGTGTCGGTGGCCTTGACGCTCTGGGAGTCGATGATGTCCGCGCTGGGGTCGGCGTCACGGCCCTCGCTCTGGCGGACCTGCTGGCGCAGCACGTCCAGCATCCGCAGCGTGACCCGCTGCTTCTCCCATCGCACGAAATACCAGTACGCAGACACATCGACCGAGATCAACTTTTTAAGAACGCACTAAGCTCGAACCGTCTGGAGTGAGTCGCTCCGGATCCCTCGGGCGGCGGGGTGTGGCCAATGAATGCTTGCCGTGGTTGTGGCTTTCCACGAATGGCCGCCTCGCCGCTCTGAAATCGTGTGGGTGGGGATCGACGTGGGCAAGGCGAGCCATCACGCGGTGGCCTCGACGCATCGGGCAAGAGGCGCACTGCGTCGAGCGGCACCTACTGCGTAGACACCCAAGCTCGGCCGCGTACCGCACAGCACGCTGGCCGGGCCCGGGAAATCGAGAACATCGCCCTCATGCCTTGGTGACACAGGAAGCCCCGCAGGCCCGTGGACACCGACCCGACCCTGGCCTGGTTCCGGCAGGACCCCATCACCGACGGTCGGAGCCGATGACGCTTATCCGAGGGAGACCACCCGCTGCGCATGCGAGGGACAGACCGCGGACCGATCCGTACCGCCGGATCGCGGCCACGCTCCATATCCCGCTGGTGGCCAGGGCCGCGGCCGCTGGACGGAGGCTACTGCTCGGGGGTCAGGACCGGGCTGTTGTGGTAGGCGGCGATCAGCCACCGAGCGTCGCGCTTCTCGAAGACCCAGGTGGCGTTCACCTTGCGGCGGTCGTCGGTGATCTCGGTTTCTCCGGGGAAGAGGATGGCGGATTCGCTGATGACGATCGCGGCGTCCTGCCCGAGGAAGCGGATGCTGAGCTGCTTGTTGGAGGTCGAGCTGCCCTTGAGGGGGCCCGCGAAGCCCTGGGCCATGCTCTGGCGGATCACCTCACGGCCGTCGCGGAGCGAGCCGGGCATGATGGCGGTCGCGTCGGTGGTGTAGTCGGCGACCATGCCGTCGGCGTCGCCGGCCTCCCACGCCTTGTAGGAGTCGGCCAGCACGGCCTGGATCGCGGCCTCGTCCTGGACACGGGTGTTCGGCATCGGGTTCTCCCTTGTGATCGGCTCGCCCGGGGTATTCCGGTGGGCTCGCCGATACATACCGGCGGCGCGGGCCGAACTCATCGCGCCGTCGTCAGGAAATTTCGGAGGGCAGGCCGAAGGCCGCGAAGATCTCGGGGCCTGGAACACCGAGTTCCGGCTGATGCCCTCGGCCGTGACGGTGAAGCTCTGGAGCGTGTGCAGCCGATACCCATCGCCGACGCGCCGGTAGGCGGCGAATCCGGGCTGGCCGCCGTTGGCGGTGACCTCCTCGATGAGCCGGTCCTTCCCGGCGGCATCGAACACCCAGCCCTTGAACTGGGCGTAGTTCCGCGTCCGGTGAACCAGTTGAGCAGCGGACGGCTCGCCGACCAGTTCCTGCCGGACCCCGGTCTCCTTCAGGCGGGCACGTGCCCGCTGCAGGGAACTGTTCACCGACGCGACGGTAGTGTCGAGGATCTCCGCTGTCTCGGACGCCGAGAAGGCGAGTACGTCACGCAGGATCAGCGCGCCGCGCTGCCGCGCCGCGCTGCCGCGCCGACAGATGCTGCAGGGCGGACGCGAACGCGAGCCGCAGGCTGCTGCGGTTGAGCACGGTCACGGCCGGGTCGCCCGCCCCCAGCGAGGAGCCCGGCAGGGGCTGGAGCCAGGAGTGCTCTCCCAGGACGAGTGGCGCGAGCGGATCCGACGCGGCCACCAGCCCCGACGGCAGCGGCCTGCCGCCCCGAGGCCTTAGCGCGGTCAGGCAGGCGTTCGTCGCGATCCTGTACAGCCAGGTCCGCACCGAACTGCGCATCTCGTCGTACTGCTCCCGAGCCCGCCACGCCCGCAGGTCCGTCTCCTGAACAAGGTCCTCCGCGTCGTGAACCAGCCCGGCATCCGGTAGCAGTACGTGAGCAGCTCAGTCCGGAACGGCTCGATCCGACGGTCGAAGCCCTCCTCCCCCGACATCACGCCACGCCCCTTCCCCACCCCTGCCGCATCCACGGGGATTGCGCCGGAATTCGCAACTCCGGCACACCCGGCTTGAGGGGTGTGGGCGGACGGTCCGGTTCGGGGATAGCGGGTGCGGCGGGTCGAGCACGTGCGCAATGTGCGGCGTGCTGGTCTGGGCGGGCGGCAGCGGGCGGACGCGGTCTACTGCTCACCGAGTGTCGGCTGCGATCTTGGCGAGCACGCCGGGAGGCAGGAGCGATCAGCGACGCTCTAGGATCAGAGGCAGCCTCTCAGGAATGCCGGCACAGGCCCTCACTGGGCCCGGCCCGGCCAAGCGTCGAGTGTCAGTGCCAGGCGCTGGAGGACTTCGCTGTGGGGAGTTCGCGCGCGAAGGCCACCGCCCCCGGGGCGGTGCAGGGATGCGGATGAGGATTGGGGACGCGATGGCCGCCAAGCGACGGTGGAGTGATCTCAGCAAGCGCACCCGCAGGCTGCTCGTCACGACGGCGATCGTCGAGGGCGTGCTCAAAGTGGCTGCTCTGGTCGACTTGAAGCGTCGTCCCGCCGATCAGATCCGGGGCCGCAAACGGTGGTGGGCCGTACTGATCATCCTCGTCAACTCCGTCGGGCTGGTGCCGGTCTCCTACTTCGTCCTCGGGCGCCGGCGCCCCTCCGGCCACGATTGAGCGCGGGGCCGGTCACAGCAGCCAGTGGCTGTTGCCGATGACAGAGGCGCGGTGCCCTGAGGGAATGGGATCCGGGGGGCGACGGCCGGCTTCCAGGAAGGTTCGGTCGTCGGCTGGCTCTCTCAGCGGAAGCGTCGCGTCGAGATCCGCCGATCCATGCGCCGTGTGCGAGCGGGACGACCAGACCTCGCCTGGGCGAGACACAGCGTCGCCACGCCGCCCGTCCGGCACGCGGTCCACGACCTTGATGGAGCGGGGCCCCAGCAAGTCCCGATACCGCACGAGCCTGGATTCGGCCATAACCGATCCGTCCGCCGCGCAGCGAAAATCGTTGCCTCAGCACTCGAGTTCATGGATGGCCGACGCGTTCCCGATTTTCCATTCGACCATCCGGTCGCTCGGAACCGCGCTCTGGCCTGCATGCGCGAAATCCACTGTCCGGGGCCTTGTCCTGCAGAGGCCTCCGAGGCCGACTGGCGAGCCCCAACAAAGCGCAGAGCAGCGCGGTCACGACCGCACCGGCCACGAGCAGCGAGAAGAACATCGCTAGGCTGAATCCCACGATCATGGTGTCCTCCCTCCTTGAGGTCCGGCTCTATCCCCTTTGATCATTGCCTGAAGACTGGGCGCACCCCCGGGCCTTACGCCCCTCCTGATAGGGACGTAGGGCCTCGGGTGGCCGTCATGTGCGAGTTCCGGCCGAGAACTGCGGGCCGCCATTCGGTCGTGACTCCGCCGACCGATCGTCCTTTCGGTCCGGCGAAGGAGCCCGGCCTCAGCGGGTGTCACCGTCCGCGCTCTTGCCGGCAGCGCCCAGGACGGCGGCACGGCCGGCCTCCAGGCGGGCAATCGGCACCCGGAACGGCGAGCAGGAGACGTAGTCCAGTCCCACCTGGTGGAAGTAGCGCACAGATGCGGGATCCCCAGCGTGCTCACCGCAGACGCCCAGTTCGAGGTCGGGCCGCCGGGCCCGGCCCTCCGCCGTGGCGATCTCTATCAGGCGGCCGACGCCGTCGCGGTCCAGCGTTTCGAACGGCGAGGCGCCGAAGACGCCCCTGTCCAGGTAGACGGTGAAGAACGCACCTTCGACATCGTCCCGGGAGAAGCCCCAGGTGGTCTGGGTGAGGTCGTTGGTGCCGAAGGAGAAGAACTGCGCGGCCTCGGCGATCCGCCCGGCGGTGAGCGCGGCCCGGGGCAGCTCGATCATGGTGCCGATCGGCATGGCGAGCGCGACGCCGGTCCGTGCGGCCACATCGGCGAGCACCCGTTCGGCGTCCGCACGGACGATCTCCAGCTCCCGCACCGCGCCGACCAGCGGGATCATGATCTGCCCGCGCGGGTCACCGCCCGCCCCGGCGCGTTCGGCGGCGGCCTCGGCGAAGGCCCGCACCTGCATGGCGAACAGCCCGGGGACGACCAGACCGAGCCGGACGCCCCGTAGGCCCAGCATCGGGTTCTGCTCGTGCAGGCGCCGCACGGCGGCCAGCAGCCGCCGGTCGCGCTCAACGGGCTCGCCCCGGGAGCCGGCGACCGCGACGCGCACCGAGAGTTCGGTCAGGTCGGGCAGGAACTCGTGGAGTGGCGGGTCGAGCAGCCGCACCGTGACCGGCAGGCCGTCCATCTCCGCCAGGATCGCAGCGAAGTCCGCGCGCTGCAGCGGCAGCAGCGCCTCAAGCGCCTCCTCCCGTTCGGCATCGGTGTCGGCGAGGATGACCCGTTCGATGAGGGGGCGCCTTTCCCCGAGGAACATGTGCTCGGTGCGGCACAGGCCGATGCCGCGCGCTCCGAAGCGCCGTGCCCGCGCGGCGTCCTGCGGCGTGTCGGCGTTGGCCCGGACTTCCAGCAGCCGGACGGCGTCGGCGTGCGACAGTATCCGGTGCACGGCCGCCACCAGTTCGTCCGCCTCCGGGCCGCGCGGGTCGAGCTCTCCTTCGAAGTACCGGACGACCGGAGACTGCACGACCGGCAGCTCCCCCAGGTACACGGCACCGCTGGAACCGTCCACGGAGACGACGTCCCCTTCGGCCACCACCACGCCCCCGGGACCGGTGAACCGCCGTCCCGCGGCGTCGACGTCGAGCTCCTCGACCCCGCACACGCAGGTGGTGCCCATGCCCCGGGCGACGACGGCGGCGTGCGAGGTCTTGCCGCCGCGGCTGGTCACGACGCCCGCGGCGGCGATCATGCCGCCCAGATCGTCGGGGTTGGTCTCGCGACGCACCAGCACGACCCGCTCACCGCTGCGCGCCCGTTCCATGGCCGTATGCGAGTCGAACACCACCCGGCCAACGGCGGCGCCGGGCGAGGCGGCGATCCCGGTGGCGATCGGACGGGCGCTCGGGCCCGCCTCGAAGCGGGGGAACGCCAGCCGGCCCAGCTGGTCGCCGTCGACCCTGCCGACGGCCTCGTCCATGCTGATGAGCCCCTCGTCGGCGAGCTGAACCGCGATCCGGAACGCGGCCTCGGCCGTGCGTTTGCCGACCCGCGTCTGCAGCATCCACAGCCTGCCGCGCTCGATGGTGAACTCGATGTCGCAGAGGTCGCGGTAGTGGCTCTCCAGCGTCCGCATGTTCTGGAGGAGTTCGTCGTAGGAGCGCTTGTCGATGCGTTCGAGTTCCTGGAGCGGCACGGTGTTGCGGGTCCCGGAGACCACATCCTCACCCTGGGCGTTCCGCAGGTAGTCGCCGTAGACGCCGGCGCGTCCCGTTCCGGGATCGCGGGTGAACGCCACGCCCGTGCCCGAATCCGCGCCGAGGTTGCCGAACACCATGGCCATGACGTTGACCGCGGTGCCGAGACCGTCCGGGATGTGCTCCCGCCTGCGGTACAGCTGGGCCCGCTCCCCGTTCCAGGAGTCGAAGACCGCGTTGATCGCCATGTCGAGCTGCGTGCGCGGATCCTGCGGGAAGGGGCGTCCCGTGGCGGCGAGGACGATGCACTTGAACTCCTCGACCAGAACCTTCAACTCCTCGACGCCGAGGGTCGTGTCGGCGTCGACGCCCTTGTCGCGCTTGGCCTTGTCCAATGCGTCCTCGAACCGCTCCCCCGCCACGCCGAGAACGGTCTTGCCGAACATCTGGATGAGGCGACGGTAGGAATCCCAGGCGAACCGCGCATCACCCGTCCGCGCGGCCAGCCCGGCCAGCGTCATGTCGTTGAGCCCGATGTTCAGGACGGTGTCCATCATTCCCGGCATGGAGAACTTCGCGCCGGAACGCACGGACACCAGCAGCGGGTCGCCGGGCTCCCCCAGAGCCCGCCCCGCCTTCACCTCCAGTGCGGCCAGATGCGTGCTCACGGCCTCCCGCAAACCCGCGGGCTCCCGGCGCGCGGCCAGGTACGCCCGGCACGCCTCGGTCGTGATCGTGAAGCCCGGAGGGACCGGCAACCCGAGACCGGCCATCTCGGCGAGGTTCGCGCCCTTCCCACCCAGCAGGTCGTTCAGGTCCTTGCCGCCTTCGGCGAAGTCGTAGACGAGCTTCGGCACGGGCGTCTCCTCCCGTTCGTCGCCGATCCGGGAAGATCAGCACTCTGGGGTCGACTCTGCCTTTGGCACTCCACCGGCAGCAGGGGGCGAAGGTCCCGCAACAGTCACCGAAGGGCTCGAGCCGAGCTTGTCGACGGCGTTGCCGGGCCATCCACCGACGCGAACCCTTCCCGACCGGGCGGGCGCTCTCGAGCAGACCTCCGGTCGAGCGCCGGCCGGGTCAAGGGGCTCGCGAGCGCATGCTTCAGCCGGGCTCGGCGAGGTAAGGGCCGAGGCCCTTCCAGCAGAAGTCGGTCATGTGCCGCGCCGCGTCCTCGATGCGCACCTGCGGGTGCCGGGTCCGCCACTGGGCGAGCCGCTCGCTCGCGCCGATGATGATCTCGGTGAACGCGGCGATCGCCTGCTCGCCGATATGGGGAGCGAACGCCGTCAGCGCCTCCGAGATCAGCGTGCCCTGCTGACGGCGGATCGCCTCGACGGCGTCCACCGTCTTCCAGGACCCGGCGGTGGGCCTGCTGAGCAGCATCGCGAACGACGTGCTGTGCTCGTCGACGAGCGTGAAGTAGGCGACCATCGCGTGCCACAGGACGTCCTCGGGCGTGGAAGCGGCGGCCATGGCCTTCCGGGTGACGTCCAGCAGCTCGGCCTTGGACCGGTCGACGCACGCGGCGAACAGGCCGTCCTTGGAGCCGAAGTACTCATACAGCATCGGCTTGGAGACGCCGCAGCGCTCGGCGATCTCGTCCATCGAGATGCCCTGGTAGCCGCGCTCGCCGAACACCTCCTCCGCCACGTCCAGCATCTGCCGTTCCCGGTCGGCGCGCGACATCCGGCGGCGGCGTTGCGGCGGACGCGGTGTGCCGGCACTCACAGCGGGCTCCTGACCGTCGCCCCGGAGGTCGTCCGGTGGTTCATCGAGGGGATGGCCGTTGCGGAGGGGCGGTGGAAGCACGCGGAACCAGGGTCATGGGGAGGGGACGAGGCGCGGTGGCGTGGCCGTCCATGGTGCGGAGGAGCGTTTGGAGGGCGACGGCGCCCAGTTCTTCGGCGGGTGCGACGACGGTGGAGAGCTGGGGTGTCGCGGCCTCGGAGAGCAGAGTGCCGGCGAAGCCCATGATCGACAGTTCGTCGGGGACCGGGATGCGCAGGTCGTGGGCGGCCATGAGCGCCCCGGCGGCGAGCAGGTCGTCGTCGCAGAACAGGGCGGTCGGCCTCGGTGTCAGCGACAGGAGCTGATGGGCGGCACCGCGGGCGGCCTGCAGGCTGAAGCCCGCCAGCACCTCCGGGCTCTCGGTGGCGGTGATACCGGCCCGGTCGAGTTCGCGGCGCCATCGGGAGGCCCGGGCCTTGAAGGTCGTGGGCGGCAGGTCGGTTCCGAGGTGGGCGATCCGGCGGTGACCGAGGTCGAGCAGGTGCCCGACCGCCGCCGTGGTGCCCTGCCGGACGTCGAGGAGGACACTGGTGAATCCGTCGGCGACGGCCTCGATGAGGACGGTCGGTCCGGGAGCGTCGGAGAGCGGCGGCTCGATCCCGAAGAGCATCATCGCGTCGATGGCTGCGGCGTTGAGGGCCTCCACGGCAGTGAGCTGCCAGTTCCTCTCGGGACCCGGCTCGATGAGCGCGACGGTGATCCCGTCCGCGCGTCCGGCTCGTTGTGCGCCGCGCAGCACATGGCCGAGGAAGGGGTTGGTGATGTCCGGCACCAGGAGGCCGACCGTTCGGGTACGTCCGGCGCGCAGGGTGCTGGCGGAGGCGTGCGGGCGGTAGCCGAGCTGCTGGGCGGCGTGCCGGACGCGTTGCTCCACCTCGGCCGAGACCCGGCCGGCCGCCTTGCCCGAGAACACCAACGACACCGTCGACTGGGACACGCCGGCCAGCTCGGCGACCTCGTGTCCGGTCGGACGGCGGTGTGCGCCGCCCGTGCCGCCGGGCGAGCGGCGGGATCGGCCGGTGGGGTCGTCGGTCATGGCGCGGCGATCTTAGCCGGAGGACCGGGCGGGCAGGCGGGTGAGGTGAACATGCGCACCAGTTCTTGCCGGAGGGTGGCGTCGGTGAAGGACGCTTGGACGGCGGCGAGGTTGCAGCGGGCCAGGTCGTCGGCCGTCCAGCCGAACGCCCGCCGGAGGCGTTCGTACTCCCGGTCCAGGGTCACATTGGCGACGGTGCGGGCGTCGGTGCTGATGGACAGCGAGATACCGGCCGATCTGAGGCGGTCGACCGGGTGGTCGGCGTAGGACGGCACCAGCCTCCCCATCGTCTGCACATTGGAGGTGGGACAGACCTCCAGGTGGACGCCGCCGGCGATGAGGCGTTCGACGGTGCGCTCGTCCTCGATGCTGCGGACCCCGTGCCCGATCCGCTCGGGGCCCAGACGGTCCAGGACGTCGTTGACGCCGTCGGCGCCTCGTGACTCGCCGGCGTGCGCCGTGATCCGCACACCGTGCTCGCGCGCGTGGCGGAAGGCCGCGACGTGCGCGTCCAGCCCGAACCCCGCCTCGTCGCCAGCGAGGTCGAACCCGGTGACCACGCCGCCGTCCAGCCGGGCGGCGGCCAGGCGGGCCGTGGCCATGCTCGCGTCGGCGTCGAAGTGCCGAAGCGTGCACAAGATGACGCTCGCCCGCACTCCCGTCGCGTCGCTCGCCTGGGCGACCGCGGTCTCGACCTCCTCGACGACACGCTCGGGCCGCATCCCGCCCGCCGTGTGCAGCAGCGGCGCGAACCGGATCTCGGCATAGGCAACGTTGTCGGCGACGAGTTGCGCGAACAGGTCATCGGTGACCAGGCGCAGTGCCCTGGGTGTCTGCATGAGCTGGACGATCCTGGTGGGCCTGGTGAGGAAGTCGACCAGATTCGCGCACTTGGCGGGGGCGACGTAGTCACGCAGGTACTCGGCCAGGGACGTGCCCGGCCGCAGTGCGGCGACGCAGGCGTAGCTGACACAGCAGTCCAGGTGCAGATGCAGCTCGGCCTTGGGCTGCGGACGCGGCAGGACCTCCATGAGCGGCTCCCTCTGGATCTTGACCATTGAACGTATTACATCATCTGCTCATAGGCCACCGTTGACGGACGTCATACGTTTTACTACCGTCCTTGGCGTTGACCGATCAAGGGGGCCGCCAATGCTGATCGCCAGGGACCGCAGGGGTGTGCTCGTGCTGGTCGCGAGCATGGGCGTCGTCATGGCGGCGGGCGCGGTCGCCAGTGCGGTGGCCGCCGTGTCCTCGGACGGTGGTACTTGGGGAACGCCGCCATGCGGCCTTTGATCATCGATACCGACACCGGCTCCGACGACGCGGTCGCCCTCGTGCTGGCCGCCGCCAGTGGTCTGGCCGACGTCCGCGCGGTGACCACGGTGGCGGGAAATGTGCCGCTGGAGACCGGCACCCGCAACGCGCTGATCTCGTTGGAGACCGCCGGACGCCCTGACATCCCCGTCCATGCCGGCTGCCCGCGACCCATGACGCGCGCCCTGTCCAGCGCCCAGCACGTCCACGGCCAGGACGGCATGGGCGACATCGGCCTGCCCGACCCCGTCACGGTCCCTCGGGGAGCACACGCGGTCGATGTCCTGCTGTCCCTGCCCCGCAGGCTCCCGGGCGAACTCACGCTGGTCACCCTCGCCCCGCTGACCAACATCGCCGCCGCTCTGCTGCGCGATCCGGCGCTGCTGACGAGGTTCCGGCACGTCTACTGCATGGCCGGCGCCGCCGACATGGCGGGCAACGTCTCCCCCACCGCCGAGTTCAACGTGTGGGCCGATCCCGAGGCGGCCCGAGTCCTCACCCAGGCCGCCACCCCGGACAAGGTGACGTGGATCGGCTGGGACGTCTCCCGCCGGGACGCGGTGATGACCCCGGCCGATCAGCGCCGGCTGGAGGAGATCGGCACCCCGCTGGCCTCATTCGCCCATCGCATCAACCGCACCGTCGCCGACTGGGCCCGCGACGTCACCGGCCTGGCCGGCTACGACCTGCCCGATCCGGTGGCCATGGCCGTCGCCCTCAAACCCGACCTGGTCACCGAGCAGGAAGAGGCGCACGTCGACATCGCCCTGGACGGCCTGACCCGCGGGCAGATGGTCATCGACCGGCGGAGGACGGCGCCGCCCCCCAACCTGACCTTGGTCCGCCGCGTGCACGAGGCCGGATTCAAGAGGCTGCTCTTCGACACCGTCGCCGCCCCCCTGCCCCGGCTGATCGGATAAAGAGGGTGATTCGGGTGTTGCCGGCCGAGGACATGGAACTCATCCGAGGAGCCCTCGTCGCGTTGCTGGGCCTGGAGAGCGATCTGGCCGTCGTGGCCGAGGCGGCGTCGGGGGACGCGGCGGTGGGGCTGGCGCTGGCGCACCGTACCGTGTCCGACCCGAACGTGCTCATGGAACTCACCGCACTGAACTCACCGCGGCTCGCCGCGCTGCCGGTCGTGGCCACGACCGGTCCGCTGTTCTCGATCGCGGTCACCGGCGCCGCAGTCGTCACCTGGGTCCGCGGCTGGCGGGGGTGGACGGGCCGGCTCTCGTACACGCTCCTGGTAGTGGCCGCCGTGGCCTTCTACGAGGAAGTACTTCCGAGATCACATTGGACCGTTTCGCTCTTTGTTTGATTTTCGAGGGAGAGTCATTCGATGGGACTTGCGAGATCTGCGCGGATCGCTGTGGCCGCCGCCGTCACGCTCGGGCTGTGCACGCCGGCCGTGAACGCCGACGTCCGGTACGAACCAGGTGCGCCCGGGCTGGGCGACCCCTACTTCCCCGATCTCGGCAACGGCGGATACGACGTCGACCACTACCACCTGAAGACCGCCTACGATCCCGCGACCGACCAGCTCATCGGCGAGACCACCATCAGAGCGACCGCCACCCAGAACCTGTCCCGGTTCAATCTCGACCTCTACAAGATGAACGTCCGATCGGTGCAGGTGAACGGGCACCGCGTCCCGTTCGCCCGCACCGGCGAACGGGAACTGGAGATCACGCCGCGCCGAGGATTGCGGAACAGGAGCCGGTTCACGGTGGTCGTCCGGTACGACGGCATCCCCGAGACGCTGGGCGGCCCGATCGGGTTCGACCTGCCGTACGGGTTCCTGCATACCGGCGACGGCGCGACGATCGTCTCCGAGCCGAACGCCGCGTCCACCTGGTTCCCCGCCAACGACCATCCGCGCGACAAAGCGTTCTTCACGATCGAGACCACCGTGCCGCAAGGCCTCCAGGTGATCGGCAACGGCCGTCTGGTCAAGCGGTGGCGCGCCGGCGGCAAGGACACCTTCGTGTGGCGCGAGGACCACCCTATGGCGACCTACCTGGCGACCGGCTCGATCGGACGGTTCAACATCTCGACGACCATCACGGGCAAGGGCATCCCGCAGCTCGACGCGGTCGATCCAGGGGTGGCGTCCGACCGGGGCTCGGTCAGCACCCCGGCGTGGACGGCGCAGGCGACCGACGAGCTGGCCAACTACTTCGGCCCCTACCCGTTCACCACGACCGGCTCGATCATCGAGAACAACAACGTTCCGCCGCTCAACGTCCCCAACGCGCTGGAGACGCAGACCCGCCCCACCTACGAAACGCCGCCCGTGGAGAAGGGCGTGGTGCACGAGATCAGCCACCAGTGGTTCGGCAACAGCGTTTCGATCGGCCGCTGGAGTGACACCTGGCTGAACGAGGGCTACGCGGTCTGGACGGAGAAGTACTGGGCGGAGAAGCACGGCGGTCAGTCCGCGCAGGAGGCGTTCCAGCAGATCTACGCCGACCCGCCGCCCATGCCGCCTGGTCGCCCTGGTTTCTGGGACCTCGCGATCGCCGCCCCGTCCCGCGACCAAATGTTCCACCGCTCGATCTACCTCCGCGGCGGGATGACGTTGCAAGCGCTCCGGCACAGGATCGGCGACGAGCAGTTCCTGCGGCTGACCCGCACCTGGCTGGCCGAGCACCAGTACGGCGACGCCACCACGGAGGACTACGAAGCGCTCGCCGAGCGGATCTCCGGGCAGGACCTCCGCGAGTTCTTCCGGGTCTGGCTGCACTCGCCGGGCAAGCCCACCTGGGATCGTTAAGACCCCGCTTCGGGGGTCGGCTAAAGCCTACGGTGACGTGGGGATCGACTGGTGCTAGTACTCCAAGCGGGACGCCGACCGCCTTCAGCGGTTCGGGCTGACCGCTGAAGGCGACGAGGCCCACTCCTGACCAGAGCGCGGCACGCTCACGCCACGTCCATGCCGAGCGGTCACGGGGAGCTCACAGCAGACGGTCCGCCCCGGGCGGGGCTCAGGTGCGACCGGGCGGTGCGCGGGCGGCGAGCTCGCTCCGCGGCGTCCCGTCGGCCTTGTCCGGTCGTTGTCGGGTGTCATTGACCAGGGTGGGCTGTGTCCCCGTGCCCCAGTGCCGCTGGGGCACGGGGACGGAGGTTACGGGACGATGATCACTTGGTACCACTCGTGGTCGATGATGCGGTCGGCCACGACGGCACGACCGAGTTCGCCTCCCGCGCCCGTGTTCTCGTTCAGGGGGACGTGGGCCCGTATACAGGGCGCGTTCAAGGTGCCCCGTACGAGTTTGACGCTCCATATGCCGCTGTCCAGCCGGGGGATGATCTCCGCGCACAGGGAGCCGTTCGTGCCGCCCTGGGTGGACTTGGCGAAGGGGAACTCGTCACAGGAATCGTCTGTGACCGTGGGGTCCGGCTTGAAGGGCAGCGGGCCAAGCGTGCAGGACTGCGCGCGCCTGTTCTTCGCGTTCGTATCGTCGGCGTCGCGTTGGAGCGGTTTGTCGGCGGTGCCGAAGTTGTTGGTCGTGAGGTTCTTCTGTGCCCACTCGTAGGCGACGGCGGCGGCCCCGTAGACGGATTTGGGCAAGGTCACGTTGGCCAGGTGCCCCATGACGATGCAGCCGGGACCGTTGCCGACCTGCGCGTCACAGCGCAGTTCGGGGCCGTACCAGCTTCCGTTGATCTGTACGGGGGTCGCGCCGAGGATCTCCCCCTCCACTTGGTAGGCGGGCTGGATGAACGAGACGGCCCCGTTGGAGACGGTGGAGTTGTAGGTGAGGGTGCCCTCCTTGGCCTCGTCAGGGCCCAGAGCCACGGGTGCGCCGCCCCAAGCCGGTGCCCCCGCGATGCACTGACCGCTGCAGGTGGAACTCAGGGCCAGCGTCACGCCGGGGATATTGGGCGTCATTTCGGCGACGAGGACGGTGATGTCCTCGCGCCACTGCGCGTTCGAGGAGCTGAGTTGGGCCGGAGCCACGATCGCGACCAGGGCGTGGCCGATCTCCTGGCCGTTGCCGTCGAGGAGCGCGTATCTGACGCTCTCCCGCGTGCAGTATGCGTGGCGGGTGGAGACGACAGGGCTGTCGGAGGGGTCGGTGCAGAGGTCTGCCGGGTTGCGGGCAGTGATGCGGGCGTGGGCGCGGATGGGGGCGGGCGCCGCCACCTTGAGGCAGGTCCAGGCCGCGCCCTGCCGCTGGACTCTGGAGCCGGGGGCGGTGGGCGCGCATGAGCCGTGGCCGTGAGGAGTCACCCGGCTCTTGGCCAGTGCGGCGGCGGCCGGTAAGGCGCCCAGGGTGAGGAGACCTGCGGCGAGGGTGAGGGAGGCCATCGCCGCCAGAAGGCGTCTGGCGCGCGTCACGGGCGGTCCCTCTTCTCTTTTCGATTTCATACAGACATGATTGTCTGTCAGAGATGTTCAGACCACCGGCCCGGCCCATCCGGCCGAAAGGGGACACAACGATGCGCTCTACGCGATTCGCCAGCCGTACCGGCAGAGCACTCATGGCCGCCACCGCCTCGGCCGCCTGCGCGGTCACCGCCCTGGGGCTGGCGGAATTACCGGCCGCCGCCGCCGCGCCCGCCGCCCAGCAGGCGGCCGCGCCCGGCCAGGCCTGTACCGCAGCCGACCTCGGCCAGCGCCACCCGATCATCAAGAGCGTCGAGGTCTCCCCGACGATCACTCACTTCACCGGCTGGTACGTGACCCAGGGCACGACCGGGACCCAGACCGTCACCACCAGCACCCAGACGACCATCTCGGTCTCCGTCGGCTTCAACGGCAGTGTCCAGGGCAGCTTCGCCACCGAAGCCCTCGGCATGGTCGGCGCGAGCGCGGGCCTGAACGTGCAGGTGAACTACTCCTCCACCAGCACCGCTTCGCAATCGATCACGTGGAACTTCCGCGAGCCCGGCTACTACGGCCTCTACAAGGGGACCAAGAAGGTCACCGGCACCTACGGAAGCCTCAACTGCAACCGCGTCCAACTGGACGACGGCACCTATGCCCTGAAGTGGATCGAGGGACCCGACAGCGGCAGCTACACCACCTACACCACCCTCGAAGAGGGCGCCGTGCGCTGCCAGGACACGGTGCCCGCCAACAGCATCATGCGCAAGGCGCAAGAGCTCCTCGACTGCACCAGCGCCGCCGCGAAGGCCGAGCACCCGGCAGGTGCGGTGGCGCCGACGGCCAAGCAGCTGCGAGACCGCCGCGCGCAGCGCCCGGCGCCCACCGGCGGCACGTCCGCCGAACAGCCCAAGGCCACCGGACGCAGCGCGCGGGCCGCTCTCGCCTGCCAGCCCGACGCCTACAAGATCGCTGTACCCGGGCAGCCCCTGTCCTGGGGCGGGCCGCTCTTGGCGGACGACGGTGTCCGCCTGCGGCCCTCGTCGATCTTCAGTGCCCACCTGGACAACTGGCGGCTGTGCAACGTGACGGAGCACGACGGGATCCTCGAGGCGTCCCTGTGGAACTGGGGCAACGGCGGATGCGCGACCATCACCCAGCAGAACGCGGCCACCGAACAGGCCGTCCTGATGACGGTCTCCTGCACCGAGGACGACCTCCAGCGGTTCTACATCTACCGCGACGTGCCCGGCTCCGACAAGATCGGCATCCAGAACAAGTACACCGGCTCCATGATGGGCCACGACCGGTACGCGGACGGGGAGTTCATCCGCCAGTACTCCAGCGGCAGGCAGGACGGCTCCGGTACCTATGCCCTGGTGAAGGTCTGACCCTTACCCGCCTTACACGGTCCGGCCTGGCCCTGGTCGCCCAGCTTCGTCACGCGTGAAACGAAGTTGGGCGACCGGCCCTACCTCACGAACACGTTGTATATGCCTGAGCGACTTACCGATATACGGCGGGCACGGTCAGGGGCTACTTGCCCCGGTCGGCTCCGTCCGCGGCGGCCCCGCTGGCGCGGCCGGATCACGCATCGGGCGTCGTGCCAACCCGAGGAGGTCCTCGATGACCCGCGGCGGAAGCCGTTCAGCCACGACATCGTGCGCTCGACCACTCAGCGGTGTCGGCCAAGGCGATCCGAGCGCTCGACACCACGCCGGGCGATCCGCGGGACGATGCCCCGGCCGCGCAGGAACCTGCGCAGGTCGGCATAGCCGTAGCCCCTGTCGGCGTGCAGTCTTGCGGGACGTCGCCGCCGCGGCCCGCGCCGAGAGCGGACCGGCGGGATACTGCGCACCAGCGATCTTCGACCCGTTCTTGCCGCGGTCGACAGGAGTCGGGCCCGTCAGTTCCCCCTCTGACCGCCCGGACGTTGACCGAGTCGATCGTGCACCGCGACCAGTCCACCTCGCCAACCGCCCCCCAACTCGTCCAACACGCCGGAACTTCGTTTGAAGGAACCTGAGGCGTGCACCCGAGCTCCGCCCTCATCGGCGGGACGACAGTCCGTCAACGGGGAGGGTTCGGGGTAGTCCGAAGCGCGTCATGACGTTGGTGCTGAAGCTGGTGATGGCGGTGATGCGATCGCTGGCGGTGGTGACGACCAGGAGGCAGTAGGCGCGGTGGACAGCGGCGTGGGGGTCCGCCAGGTACAGGCCGAAGGCGGGCTGGCCGTTGGCGCGGGTGGGTACCACGCGGTAGGCGCGGCCGGGGCGGAAGCTGACGGCGGCGAAGATGCGCCGGGCTGATTCGATGCCGCGGTATTCCAGCATGGCCGGGGGCATGGAGAGCCTCACGTCGGTGACGAGCAGTTCGATCAGGGCGTCCAGGTCAGCGCGTTCCAGGGCGTCGGTGAAGCGGGCGACGAGCCGGTGTTCGGCGGCGGTATCGGGTTGGCGTGCCGGCCTGCGGCTGCCGCTGCTGCCGGAGTCGGCGAGGTGGTCGTCGACGGTGGCGCGGGCACGTTTGAGGGCGCTGTTCACGGCTTCCCGAGTGGTGTCGAGCATCTGGGCGGCTTCGGCGGCGTGGTAGCCGAGGACGTCGCGGAGGACGAGCGCGGCGCGTTGGCGTGGGGGCAGCAGTTGTAGGGCGGTGATGAAGGCCAGGGAGATGGCCTCGGTGGCCTCGTAGCGGGCCTCCGGACCGGGGCGCTGGTCGACGAGGTGGTCGAGCAGGACGTCGGGGTAGGGCTCCAACCAGGGCGGGGCGTCCGCGGCGCCGGTGGGTTCGGGCAGAGCGGCCTCGGGCAGCGGGGGTGCGACGCGGGGGCGTCGGCCGTCGGCGCGCAGCATGCTCAGGCACCGATTGGTCGCGATCTTGTAGAGCCAGGTCCGGAGCGAGGACCGCCGGCCGAATCCGCCGAGGTTGCGCCAGGCGGACAGGAGGGTCTCCTGGAGTGCGTCCTCGGCGTCCTGCAGGGATCCCAGGATGCGGTAGCAGTGCACCTGCAACTCGTGGGAGTGGCCCTGGACCAGGTCGCGGAACGCGTTGTGGTCGCCGGCCCGGGCCCGAGCGAGCAGGGCCGTCGTGTCCGTCTCCATCGGCATGCATCCTCGCTCTTCTTCGTCCCGCAGGGCTCGGTCGGCCCGCTCAACGGTAAGGACGCCGTCGGGTTGGCGAATTGGGCGGTGTTGCGCCGCCCAATTCGGGCGGGCGCGGGCGTCCACCCGGATGGAGGCGCTCCCAGTCCGGGGCGCGCCCCGGACACAGAACAGGACCGCAGATCATGGCCAAGTACGTTCTCTCCTTCCGTGTGCCCTCCGACTACGCGCCCCACGCCGGGACGGCGGCCGAGTGGCGGGCCTGGTTCGGCGGGCTGGGCCCGGCCCTGGTGGACATCGGCCACGCGGTGACCGATCACGCCTCGCTCGGCGAGGTCGGCGGCCGTGGCTCCCGGATGGTCGCCCACTCGGTGGTGTCCGCCGATGACATGGACTCCGCGCTGGCGCTGGCCAAGGACTGCCCGGTGATGCGGGTCGGCGGCGGCGTCGAGGTCGGCCCCGTGATGGAAGACGCCGGGTCGTGAGCGACGCCATGACCGCATCGGCAGCGGCGCCGGAGGGGCGGTCCCGGCGACCGGGCGCGGCAAGGTCGCGCTGACGCTGCCGCCTCACCGCGGACGTCTCAACACAGGCAACCCCCCACAAGCCACAGCAAGGAGAATCACGGTGGGAAAGATCGTGGTCAGCCAGAACATCACGCTCGACGGCGTCGTCGAGGACCCGAGCGGCGAGGGAGGGTTCAGGCACGGCGGCTGGTTTCAACAGTTCATGGACCAGGACTGGGAGGCGTGGGCAGAGCTCGAACTGGCCGAGGCACAAGGCGCCGAGGCGCTGCTGCTGGGTCGGCGGAGCGACGAGTACTTCGCCACACGCACGTCGATCCTGAGCGGCGAGTGGGTGGACGCTCTGAACCGCCTGCCCAAATACGTCGTGTCCGCGACGCTCCAGGAGCCCGAATGGACGAACGCGACCGTCCTGACGGGCGAGGTGGTCAGCGAGGTCTCGAAGCTCAAGCAACGGATACGGGGCGAGCTCGTCGTGTATGCCAGCCGCCCGCTCGTGCGCACGCTGATGGAGCACGACCTGGTCGACGAGTTGCGCCTGACCGTCTTCCCGGTCGTGCTCGGCGCGGGCGAGCGCCTGTTCGGCGAGACCAGCGACAAGCGGCCCCTGCGCCTGATCCACACGAAGACCGTGGGGAACGGTCTCGCCCACCTGACCTACGAGCGCGCCCGCGAGGCTTGAACAGTCGAGTCGGCCATCCACGAGATGGTCGAGGCCGAGCAGTATGTCAACCAGCCGGTCACCTTCCGCTACCTGGCGGCTCGGGATACGTTCGGGAGGACAACGCCGAACTGGAACGCCGCCTGTCCGCCGCCGGCTGCACCTGACCTGCCCCCGCGCCGCGGCAACGGCACGGCCGCGCCGAGGGGCGCCGCATGAATTCGTCGCCGCGGCTGCAGCCGCAGCCGCTGCGACGAAAACCCGTGGGAGGCTCCGGGTTATCACGGGAGTTTGCGTGTGCTCCGAATATCGGGACGCTCGGCGTACAGATTGTCGGTGGTGACGCCAATGACGACGATGCCGTCGACGACAGCCCAAAAATGAAGGTTTCCTCCCCCGAAGCCGGCGCCCCCTCGTCCCGCCGATGAACCGTCCGACAGGCGGGTCGGCCGAGGTTCCGCATGTGGCGCGGACCGCGTGATGTTCGACCAGGCAGGCCGTCGGCTGCGAGCCCGTCCGGGCTCGCAGCCGACGGCCTGCCTGTACTCCGCTTCTCCGGCGCCAGGGCCACGTACGGTTCAGCCGGCCAGGGCCTCGCGGTGGACGGCGTCCGCACTGATGTCGTCGGGGGCCGCCTGGGACTGCAGTTCGGCCTCCACGCGTGCGTGGTAGCGGGCGACTTCCCGGTCGATGTCGTCCTGATCCCAGCCGAGCAGCGGTGCGACGAGGTCGGCGGCCGGGCGGGCGGCGGCCAGCCCCCGGTCGGGCTCTTCGATCGAGATGTGGGTTCGCCGGGTCAGGAGGTCGTCGAGGTGGAGGGCGCCCTCGGCGAGGACCCCGTAGTAGATCTCGGCGTTGAGGTACGACTCCGCTCCCTCGACCGGTTCGCCGAGCCGCGGTCGTTCGGCGATCAGGTCGAGCAGCTCGCCCGTGAGCGACCCGTAGCGCCGGAGCAGATGCTCCACCCGCCGCACCGGAAGGCCGCTCACACGGGCGTGCAGGCCGCGCTGGTTCCAGGCCGCAACGTAGCCGTCCGCGCCGAGTAGCGGGAGCCGGTGGGTACAGGACGCCGGTGTCCGCCCCGCACGGCCACGGACCGCGGCGTCCACCGCATCCTTGGCCATCACCCGGTAGGTCGTGTACTTCCCGCCGGCCACCACGGTGAGCCCCTCGACAGGATCCGCCACGGCGTGTTCGCGGGAGAGCTCGGCGGTCTCGTCGGTGCTCCCGGCGAGCAGCGGCCTCAGGCCGGCGTAGACGCCGACGATGTCCTCACCGCTGAGCGGCTTCCTCAGCAGCCGGTTGGCGTGGTCGAGGAGGTAGTCGATGTCACGCTGGCTCGCGGCCGGGTGCCGCAGGTCGAGGTCCCAGGGGGTGTCGGTGGTGCCGATGATCCAGTGTTCCCGCCACGGGATGATGAACAGGACGCTCTTCTCGGTCCGGCTGATGATCCCTGCGGAGGCCTCGATCCTGCCCTTCGGGACGAGGATGTGCACGCCCTTGGACGCCCTCACGTCGAAAGGCGTCCGCCCACCGCCCATCTCCCTGACCGCGTCGGTCCACACGCCGGCGGCGTTGATGGTGTGCCGTGCGCGCACCTCGAGATGCCGGCCCGTCTCCGAATCGCGGACCACGGCGCCCGCGACGCGCGGGCCCTCGTAGATGAACCGCTCCGCCTGCACGCCGCTGACGCAGAGCGCCCCGTAGTGCGCGGCCGTGCGGGCGAGGATCATCGTGTACCGGGCGTCGTCGACCTGGCCGTCGTAGTACTTCACCGCTCCGACGAAGACGTCGTCGCGCAGGCCGGGGAATTCGCGGAGAGCCTGCTTCTTGCTCAGATGGCGGTGGCCCGGGACACCGTGGCGGCCGCCCATGGTGTCGTAGAGGAGAACGCCGCTGCCGACATAGGGCCGCTCCCAGATCCGGTGCCGGAGCGGGTAGAGGAACGGCACCGGACGGGCGAGGTGGGGAGCGATGGTCCTGAGGATGAGGGACCGTTCCCGCAACGCCTCTCGCACGAGCGTGAGGTTGAGCTGCTCGAGGTACCGCAGGCCTCCGTGGATGAGTTTGCTGGAGCGGCTGGACGTGCCCGAGCCGAAGTCCTGCGCCTCCACCAGGCCGACGCGCAGGCCGCGGGTGACCGCGTCGAGCGCCGCACCGCAGCCCACCACGCCGCCGCCCACGATCAGGATGTCGAGGTCCGCCCCGGCCAGGTCCTCCAGCGACCGCCGGCGGTCCTCCGGTCCGAGGTCACGCGCTCGGTTCGCCATCACATCTCCACCCAGTCCAGCGTCCTGGCGACCGCCCGGCGCCATGTGTCACGAGCCGCGGTGCGGTGCTCCTCGGAGCATTCCGGGTGCCAGCGGCGGTCCTCGTGCCAGTTGTCACGAAGGTCGGCGGCCGACGCCCAGTGGCCGACGGCGAGGCCGGCCGCGTACGCGGCGCCGAGCGCGGTCGTCTCGGCGACGACGGGACGGCTCACCGGGACGCCGAGCAGGTCCGCCTGGATCTGCATGCACAGGTCGTTCGCGGTCACGCCGCCGTCCACCTTGAGGATCTTCAGCTCCACGCCGGAGTCCTTCTCCATGGCCTCGGCGACGTCCCGGCTCTGGTGGCAGATCGCCTCGAGGGTCGCCCTGGCCAGGTGCCCCTTGCGGCTGAACCGGGTCAGCCCGACCACCGCACCGCGCGCGTCCGGCCGCCAGTACGGGGCGAACAGGCCGGAGAACGCGGGGACGAAGTAGACGCCGCCGTTGTCGGGGACCTCGCGGGCGACGGACTCGATCTCCGCGGCGTCGCGGATGATCCCGATCTGGTCGCGCAGCCACTGCACCGCCGAGCCGGTGACCGCGATCGATCCCTCCAGCGCGTACACGGGTGGCTCGTCGCCGAACTGGTAGCAGACGGTGGTCAGCAGCCCGTTGCCGGACCTGACCAGGGTGGTGCCGGTGTTCAGCAGGAGGAAGTTGCCGGTGCCGTAGGTGTTCTTGGCCTCCCCCGGTTCGAGGCACAGCTGGCCGACCATGGCGGCCTGCTGGTCGCCGAGCACGGCGGTCAGCGGCACCGGTCCCTTCAGCGGCCCGTCACCGGTCGCCCGGCCGTGCCCGGACGGGACGGCGGACGGCCGGATCTCGGGGAGCATCGCCCGCGGGATGTCGAAGATGCGGACGAGCTCGTCGTCCCAGTCGAGTGTCTCCAGATCCATCAGCATCGTGCGGCTGGCGTTGGTCACGTCGGTGACGTGCACACCGCCGTCGACGCCACCGGTGAGGTTCCACAGCAGCCACGTGTCGAGGGTGCCGAAGACCGCGTCGCCCGCCTCGGCGTCGCGGCGGACCCCGGGGACGTTGTCGAGGATCCACTGGAGCTTGGCCGCGGAGAAGTAGGTGGCCGGAGGCAGCCCCGCCCGGTGCCGGACGAGCCGGCCGCGGTCGTCGGCCGCCATGGCGCCGACGAGGACGTCGGTGCGGGTGTCCTGCCAGACGATGGCGTTGCAGTACGGGCGTCCCGTCCGGCGGTTCCACACGACGGTCGTCTCGCGCTGGTTGGTCACCCCGAGCGCGGACAGGTCGCGCCAGGAGAGCCCGGTGTCCGCCATCACCTTCTCGATGACCTGCGCGGTGTTCCGCCAGATCTCGACCGGGTCGTGCTCGACCCATCCGGGCTTCGGCAGGATCTGCCGGTGCTCGAGCTGCTCGCCGGCGACGATGCGGCCGCCGTGGTCGAAGACGAGGAAGCGGGTGCTCGTCGTGCCGTGGTCGACCGCCGCCACGAAGTCACCCATGGCGCGTCTCTCCCGCCCCCAGGTCGTCCGCCTGCGGGGACACGGCGGTGCCCGTCCTCGACGACTCCTGGGCGGCGAGCGCGAAGGCGAGGACCTCGGCTCCCTGCTCGCCGGTCAGCGACGGCGCCGTGCCGTTGATGAGCGCGTCGACGAAGTGCTGCCCGGAGCGGTGGAAGCTGGTCTCCCAACCGGTGGGCATGTCCGAGAAGCCGCGGGTCTCCCCGTCGCGGTAGAGGACGACCGGCGGCGCGTCGAGCATCCGCCCGTGCCCGCGAGTGACCCAGATGACGCCCTTGGTCCCGGTGATCTCCACCCGGTCGTCCTGCGCGTACTGGACGGTGTGGAGCTGCAGCTCCGGGGAGTAGACGACCTCCAGGGAGCCGACCTGCCCGCCGGGGTGGCGCCATGAGACCACGGACGGGGAGTCGAGGACGCCCATCCAGGACCCGATGAAGGCGTGGACCCGGTCGGCAAGGCCGAGGAAGTGCCAGGCGATCGCGAACTTGTGGTGCCCGTCGTCGAAGACCAGTGGCCCGCCGCCGCACTTCTCCGGGTCGATCCGCCATGCCGACGCCGCGGCCGGGACCTCCCAGGCGGTCGGGCTCCATCCCGCGTTCGACTTGATGCGGATGCTCAGGACGTCGCCGATCTCGCCGTTCTCGACGAGTTCCTTCGCGCGCACCACCGGCGGGTAGAACACGAAGTTCTCGAACACCTTGAACGTGACGCCGTGCTCGTGGCCCGCCTTGACCATCATCAGCGCGTCGTCGATGGACAGGGCCATCGGCTTCTGCAGCGACACGTGCTTGCCGGCCGCCATCGCGTCGAGCGTGATGGGGACGTGGAGGTGGTGGGGCACGAGGATCTCGACCGCGTCGACGTCCGGACGCGCGAGCAGGTCGCGGTGGTCCTGGTAGCGGGCGCTCTCCGGGACTCCCCATGCAGCGCCCCGCATGGCGAGGTTGCCGGCGTCGGGGTCGGCGACGGCGACGATCGTCGCCTCGGGGTGGTCGAGGTATGCCTGGGCGTGCAGGTCCGAGATGCGGCCGCAGCCGATGATCCCCAGTCGGATCACTGTGCTTCTCCTAGATTGATGTGCGTCAGCCCTTGACCGCACCGGTGGTGATTCCGGCGATGAAGTGCTTCTGGAAGGCGATGAAGACGGCGATCGTGGGCAGGCTGGCCAGCACCGCCATCGCGGCCTGGGTTCCGTAGGCGATGGAGAACTGCCCCTGCAGGGACAGGATCCCGACCATCACGGTCCGCATCCCGTCCGAACGGGTGAACACCAGGGGGTAGAGGAAGTCGTTCCAGATGAAGGTGAACTGCAGCGTGGCGAGAGCGGCGAGCGCGGGACGCGCCACCGGCAGGATCACCGTCGTCAGGATGCGCGGCTCGCCGGCGCCGTCGATCAGCCCGGCCTCGCGCAGCTCGTCGGGCACCGAGCGGAAGAAGTTCCGCATGACGAGGGTGCACAGCGAGATGCCGTAGCCGCCGTGGACGATGATCATCGGCCACAGCGTGTCGTAGAGGCCGTTGACGTTGAACAGCTTGAACAGCGGGATCAGCAGGATCTGCGGCGGCACGAACAGGCCGGCGACGAAGAACAGCGTGATCAGGCCGGAGCCTCGCGGGCGGAGCTTGGCGACCACGTAGCCGACCAGGGTGCCCAGCACCACGGAGACGGCCGTGGCCGGGACCGTGACGAGGAACGAGTTGAGCAGGTAGGTGCGGGCGTTCCCGTCGGTCCAGGCCTTCAGGTAGTTGTCCGTGGTGAGGTCGCCGCTGGGGGCCCACAGCCCGTGCGCGGCGATCTGGGCGTTGGACTTGAAGGACGTCAGGACGACGCCGAGCACCGGCGTCAGGAAGCCGATGCCGAACATCAGCAGCAGCGCGACGGCCAGGACTCTGCCTCCGCGTTCGCGGTGGCGGCGCGACGTCACGTTCGGCCTGTCGATCGCCCGTCCGCTCGTGAGGACGGATGCGTCAGACATTCTGGGAATCCTCTCGGTTGGTCCAGGCGAAGAAGAGGCCGATGGTGACCAGGGTGATCACGAAGAGCACCACGGAGATCGCGCTGGCGTAGCCGAAGTCGTAGGTCTTGAAGGCGGTGCGGTAGACGAGGATGGCCAGCGTCTCGGTCTTGCGGAACGGGCCGCCCTCCGTCATCACGTAGACGATGTCGAAGCTCTTCAACGCGTTGATCATCGACAGCGAGACCACCACGGCGAACGCGGGCCGCAGCGCGGGGATGATCACGTGCCAGAGCCGCTGCCACCCGTTCGCGCCGTCCACCTTGGACGCCTCGACCAGTTCCTGCGGCACCCCGGTCAGTCCGGCGAGGAACACCACCATCGCCAGCGAGACCTGCTGCCAGCACCAGGCCAGCAGCACCGACCACAGTGCCAGCCGGGGGTCGGCGAGCCAGGCGTGCTGGAGCGATGCCAGTCCGACACGGCCCAGCGCCAGGTTCAGCAGCCCGTCCTCGGGCCGGAAGATCCAGAACCACACCTGCCCGACCACCACCAGGGAGAGCGCGAGCGGCAGGAAGAACAGGGATTTGATCAGCCGCTGCATCCGCCTGACCCGGGCCAGGCCCAGGGCCAGCGCCAGCCCGACCAGGGTGGGCACGACCACCGCGGCGGCCGTCCAGATGGCGGTGTTCTTCAGCGCCTGCCAGAAGTGCTCGTCGCCGGCCATGTCGCGGTAGTGCTGGAGGCCGATGAACTCGGCGGTGCCGCCGACGGCGTTCCAGTCGGTCAGGCTGTAGTAGAAGGAGTACAGGCCCGGGCCGACCACGGCGGCCACGTAGGCGATGAGGGGCACGGCCAGGAACGCGGCCGACCAGCCGATGCGTCGCGTCGACACTCCTTGTTCCTTCCTGTGGAGGTCATTCGAGGGCAGGGTGGGTGGCGGTGACGGCGCGGACCGCCGTCACCGCCAGTGCTGGACGACTCGTGTTTCGTGAAGACGGCTAGTTCTTCTTGAAGACGCCGTCCGCCGCCGACTGGGCCTCCCGCAGGTCCCCGTCGAGCTTGGACGGGTCGTCGACGAACTTCTGGATCACGTTCAGGCCCGGCTCCGACATCTCCGGCGGAGTGGCGAGGTCGTAGTTGAAGACGAACGTGGAGGCGTTCTGGACCTCCTTGGCCGCCTTGTGCATGACCGCGTTCTGCGACGACAGGTCGGCGTTCTTGTTCGGCGCGAGCGCGCCCTCGGCGAACGCCATCGCCTTCTGGACCTCCGGCCCGGACAGGCACTTCAGGAGGTCCTCGGCGGCGGTCTTGTTCGGCGCGGCGGTGGACATGGCCCATCCGTCCACCGGCCCCAGCGCGGCCTGCGGCACGCCAGGGGTGACCTCCGGGAACGGGAACATGTCGTAGCCCCCGACTGCGGGGATCTTGTTGCCGTCCCAGTAGCCGGTGATCCAGGTGCCGTTGAGGGTCATGGCGGCCTGCCCCTTGGCGACCATGTCCGCGGCGCCCTGCCAGTCGATGCCGTTCGGGCTGTCGTTGAAGTAGCCCTTGTCGAAGACCTCCTTCCACATCGAGAAGGCGGTCTTCACCTGCGGGTCGGTGTAACTGGCCTGGCCCGCCATGAGCTTCTGGCGGTAGTCGGGGCCGGCGGTGCGCAGAAGCAGGTAGTCGAACCAGAACTGCGCGGGCCACTGCTCCTTGGAGCCCAGGGCGAAGGGGGTGATCCCCGCCGCCTTGAGCTTGGCGGCGGCGGCCATCAGCTCGTCCCAGGTCTTGGGCATCGTGGTGATGCCCGCCTTCTTCATGACCTTCGGGTTGTAGAACATGCCGACGTAGTGGTAGTCGAACGGCAGAAGGTACTTGTGGCCGTTGTAGTCGGCGGACGCCTTCGACAGCGACTGCGGGATGACGTCGTCGAGCTTGTTCTTCGTCCAGACGTCGTCGAGGGGCGCCATGCGCTTCTGGTCGACGAGGTACTGCGTCTTGGCGCCGGCCCAGTAGGAGAACAGGTCGGGCGGGTTTCCGCCGGCGAGCTGGACGAGGATGGAGTCCTTGAACGCCTCGTGCTGGATCGGGCTGTTCTTGACGTCGTGCCCGGTCTCCTTGGTGCACAGCGGCACGATCGTCTTGAAGGCGGTGGAGCCGAGGCTGTCGCTGAAGTAGTGCGCCATGCTGACGGAGTTGCCGCCTGAACCTCCGGAGGCCGAGCCGCCGCAGCCGGCGAGGGCGAGCGGGGCCAGCACGGCGACCGCCGCGAAACCGGCCGCCCTCCACCGGCGACGAGTAGTCTTTCCTTGCATCATCCCTGAACCTCCGGGGGTGGTGTGGGGTGGGCACCGAACGTGACGGGGACGTGTCCACCCATTTCTTCTGTGATCCGCACCGCTGCGGCGAGGACCTGCTTTCCGAGTTCGTCGACCCTGGAGAGGCCGACGCGGGCCGCCGGGCCGGACAGCCCGATGCTGGCCACCGGCGTGCCGTACATGTCGAAGACCGGGGCGGCGACGCAGCGGACGTCGAGGTTGAGCTCCTCGTCGTCCACGGCGTAGCCGCGCTCCCGGACCCTCTCCAGGTCGGCGGCCAGCGCGTCCATCGACGTGATCGTCCGGATCGTGAAGCTCCGCAGCGGCTGCCGCACGACCCGCTCCAGCTCCTCGCCCGCCGCCAGGCAGTACAGCGCCTTGCCGGTGGCGGTCGCGTGGATGACCGGTTGCGCGCCGATCTCGGTCTCGACGGTGACGATGCCGCCGCCCTGGCGTTCCTGAGCGACGTAGACGGCTCCGGACTTGGTCCGCCGCGCCAGGTGCACCGCCTCTCCGGTCTGGCTGGAGAGCTCCCGCATCGTCCGCTGGGCGGTGGTGACCACGTCCAGCCCGCGCAGCAGCTGGCCCGCCAGCGACACCAGCTGCACCGAGGCGCGGTAGGCCTTGGTGTGCGGGTCCTGCTCGACGTAACCGCGCTCTTCGAGCATCCGCAGCAGCCGGTGGGCGTTGCCCTTGTCCTGGCCGGCGGCGCGGGCGATCGCGGTCACGCCCATGCCCTCCGCACTGCCCGCCAGGGTCTCGAGGATGTCCAGGCCCGACGCGAGCGCTCCGGCGGCGCGCGACCGCGCGCCCTCGCCCGTCGTGGTGGTGGTCGGCACTCGTCCGTCGCTCACGGTGCTCACTCCTCTTCTCCGCCTTCGGTAGGTGCTCCTACGGAGCCCTGTATGGCGGGCCTGAGTGTGTCAAAGTCGGCGCCCTGCGGGGCTTGGAGCACGTGCTCGGCGTTGAGCCGGCGCCACCCGCGCGCGGGCGCGGGCGGCGGCGTCCAGCGCTCGCGGCGCCGCTGGAGCACGTCGTCGGGGACGAGGAGGGTCAGCTCGCCCGCGGCGGCGTCGAGCCTGATGACGTCGCCGTCCTCCACCAGGGCGAGCGGGCCGCCGATCGCGGCTTCGGGCGCGACGTGGAGCACGACGGTGCCGTAGGACGTCCCGCTCATCCGCGCATCGGAGACGCGCACCATGTCGCGGACGCCCTGCTGCGCGAGCTTCTTCGGGATCGGGAAGGACCCCGCCTCGGGCATGCCGGCGGCGACCGGGCCGGCGTTGCGCAGCACGAGCACCGAGTCCGGGGTGACGTCCAGGTCGGGGTCGTCGATGCGCCGGGTCACGTCCTCGGGAGACTCGAACACCACGGCCGGGCCCTCGTGCACGGTCAGCTCGGACGTCGCGGCGGACAGCTTGATCACCGCGCCGTCGGGGGCCAGGTTGCCGCGCAGCACCGCGAGGGCGCGCGGCGGCCCCAGCGGCTCGTCCAGCGGACGGATCGTCGTCTGCCAGGACGGCGCCGGCTCGACCCCGGCGAGGCGGTCGCCGAGCGTGCCGCCCTCGATGGTCCTCGCCGAGAGGTCCAGCAGCGGCTCCAGCGTCTTCATCAGGACGGGCACGCCGCCGGCGCGGTGCAGGTCCTCCAGGTAGCCCGAGCCGGACGGCTTGCAGTCCACCAGCAGCGGGACCCGGCGGGCGATCGCGTCGAAGTCGTCGAGGGTCAGCTCCAGCCCGGTCCGTCCGGCGATGGCGAGCAGGTGGATGATCGCATTGGTCGACCCGCCGATCGCCATCAGCACGGTGACCGCGTTCCTGAGGCTGGCCTCGCTGATCAGTGCAGAGGGACGCAGGTCGGCCTTCGCGGCCGCCACCCCCAGGCGGCCCGCGGCCGACCCGGCGCGGAGCCGGTCCCCGGTGGCGGCCGGCGCGGTGGCGGTGCCCGCGGGGCTGAGCCCGAGCGCCTCGGCGACGCAGGCCATGGTGGACGCGGTGCCCATCACCATGCAGGTGCCGCCGGTGGTGGCCAGCGTGGACCGCACGTCCGCGATCTGCGCCTCGTCCAGCTCACCGGCCCGGTGCCGCGCCCACATGCCGCGGCAGTCGGTGCACGCCCCGAGCCGCTGCCCCTGCCAGGAGCTGGTGAGCATCGGCCCGGCGACCACCTGCACGGCCGGGATGTCCGCCGACACCGCGGCCATCAGCTGCGCCGGGACGGTCTTGTCGCATCCGCCGAGGAGGACGACGGCGTCCATCGGCTGAGCCCTGACCAGTTCCTCGGTCTCCATCGCCATGAGGTTGCGGAAGAGCATCGAGGTGGGCGACAGCAGGATTTCGGGCAGCGACATGGTGGGGAAAACCAGCGGCAGTCCGCCCGCCTCCAGGACGCCGCGCTTGACCGACTCGACGAGCTGCGGCATCTCCCGGTGGCAGGTCGTGTAGTCGCTGCTGGTGTCGGCGATGCCGACCACGGGGCGATCCAGGTCGTCGGCGTCGAACCCGGACGAGGCGAGGAACGCCCGCCGCAGGAACCTGCTGAAGCCCTCGTCGCCGTAGGAGGTGAGGCCGCGGTCGACGCCGCTCGGGCCTGCGCCGTTCGGGCCGGTCATGAGAGGCCCCCAAGGCGCATGCTCACGTACTTGGTCACGGTGTAGCCATCGATTCCTTCACTGCCGCCCTCGCGGCCGTGGCCGGACCGCTTGACCCCGCCGAACGGCGCCTCGGCCGTGGCGATGGTGAGGTGGTTGACCCCGACCATCCCGACCTCCAGTTCCTCGGAGGCGCGGAACGCGGTGGTCAGGTCGTCGGTGAAGACGAACCCGCCGAGCCCGTACGGGGTCGCGTTGGCGATCGAGACGGCCTCGTCGAAGGTCGCGAACGTGGCGATGGGCGCGATCGGACCGAACGGCTCCTCCTGCATCACCCTCATGTCGGCGCGCACCCCGGTGAGGACCGTGGGGGTGAAGTAGTACCCGGTCTCGTACTCCTCCGGCGCTCCGCCTCCGTGCTCCAGCGTCGCGCCGAGCGCGACCGCGTCCTCGACGAGGCCGGCGATCGCGGCGCGGCGGCCGGCGGTGGTCAGCGGCCCGACGTCGGTGGCGGGGTCCCGGCCGTCACCGAGGCGGAGCTTGCGGGTCTCCTCGACGAAGACCTCCGTGAACTGGTCGGCGACGGACTCGTGGACCAGGAAGCGGCTGGCGGCGATGCACACCTGGCCGCCGTTGCGGAACTTCCCCTGCGCGCAGATCGCGGCGGCCCGGCGAGCGTCGGTGTCGGGGAACACCAGGACGGGCGCGTGCCCGCCCAGCTCCATGGAGGTCGCCTTCATGCCCTGCGCGGCCAGCCCGGCCAGCTGGACGCCCACCGGGACCGACCCGGTGAGGCTCACCTTGCGGATCACGTCGGAGGCGATGAGGTGCCGCGACACGTCCGCCGGCTCGCCGGTGACCACGTTCAGCACGCCCGCCGGGAGCTCCGCCTTCTCCGCGACCTCGGCGAACAGCAGGGTGCTCAGGGGCGCCTCGATGGGCGCCATGACGACGATCGAGCACCCCGCGGCCAGCGCCGGGGCGATCTTCCGCGCGGTCAGCAGCGACGGGAAGTTCCAGGCCGCGAACGCCGCCACCGGCCCGATCGGCTCCCGCCGGACCAGGATGCGCGTGCCCGTGTCGTGCCCGTCGACGCTGCGGCCGTAGATGCGGCGGGCCTCGTCGGCGTACCAGTCGAACTGGTCGGCGGACGCGAGCACCTCGCCGCGCGACTGCGCCAGCGGCTTGCCCTGCTCGAGTGTCATCACCAGCGCGAAGCGGTCCGCGTCCGCGCGGATCGCCTGGGCGAACCGGCGCAGCGCGTCCGAGCGGTCCCAGGCGGATGCCGTTCGCCACCGCCGGAAGCCGGCCGCGGCCGCGGCGAGGGCGTCGTCGAGGTCCTGGGCGGTGGCGAGCGGGACGGCGGTCAGCTCGGTCTCGGTCGCGGGGTTCTCCACGGCCCGCGTCCGCCCGTCTCCGGACTCCCGCCAGGTGCCGTCGATGAACAGCAGCGAGGGGGGCAGGACATCCTTCGGGGCCGTGCCATCGGAGAACTGAGGGCGTTCCCCCGTCGTCGTCATCTCACAGTCCAATCTCGTGTCGGAGCCGTTGCGTGTCCTCGACCCAGTTGCCGACGTTCCAGCGGCCGTACGAAGGAAGCCCGCCGGCCGGGTCGTCGCCGAAGTAGACGGGGACGTGGACCAGCGACAGCCCCTCCTGCCGCCGGGCCTTCTCCAGCGCCTCGCGCAGGGACTCCCGGGTGTAGCCGCCGTGAAGCGCCGTGACGCCCTCCACCGATTCGGCCCACGCGACATAGTCGACCGCGACGCCGTCGGACGTGGCGTGGTCGCTGCCGTACTGCTCGAGCTGCAAGCTGGAGATGGCCGCCATCCGGCGGTTGTCGAGGACCACGATGCAGCCGTGGGCGCCGTGCGCCACCCCGTCGATCAGCACCTGCGGGTTCATGGTGAAGGAGCCGTCACCGGTCAGCGCGACGCCGTACCAGTTCTCGTCGCTGAGCGCGGTCGCCAGGACGGCGCTCGTGGCGAAGCCCATGTAGCTGGCACCGGCCTCCGTGAAGGACCGGCCCGGCTCCTCCTCGGACGACATCTGGAACCCGACCGCCTGGACGTCCCCGGCGTCGAAGAAGGTGACCGCGCCGCTGCCGTCCGCCCATTCGGTGACGGTCTGGATCGCGGCCGGCTGCGTCAGCACCTCGCGTCCCCACACGGGGTCGTGGAGGGTCGGTCGGTCGAGCCGGTCCTGCTTGACGCGTTCCCACTCTCGCCGGGCGTCCTGGCACTCGGCCAGCCAGGTGGACGGCCGGCCGTCCTCGCCTGATTCCGCCAGCTCGGCCCGGACGGCCTCGACCAGCGCGGCCAGCGTCTCCTGGGCGTCGCCGACGAGTGCCGTCGTCTCGTTGTAGTGGGTGGCGGCGTCCAGGTCCGCGTTGATGTTCACCACGTGGCGCACACGCGGGTACCCCGTGCGGGACGAGTCGGCCTGGCATACCGAGCGGGTTCCCACGGCGACCAGCAGGTCGGCGTTCTCCATGGCGAAGTTGCCGCTGAGGGAGCCCTTGGAGCCGCCCACCATCATCTGGCGCGGATGGCTCGCCGGCACGACGCCGAGGCTGACGGGCGACATGACGAAGACGGCGTCGACGAGATCGGCCAGCTCCTCCAGGCTCCGCCGGCAGCCCCGGGCCCCGCCGCCGACCTTCACCACGACACGCTCGGCATCGAGGAGGCGGCGCGCGGTCCGCCGGTAGTCGGTCGCGGCCGCACTCAGCCGCGGGGGGATCCCGGTCGGCAACTCGCGGAGGTTGAGGTCGGGGATGAGCTGCGGCTGCGTGTTGAGCGGAAGCAACAGGTAGAACGGGCCCGGCCGGTAAGGGTGGTCGACGGTGTTCAGGCCGCGACGCAGTGCGGTGGGCAGGGCGCGCGGGGTGTGCAGCGAATACGCCGGGCCCATGGCGGAGGCGAGCCGCAGGAAGAGCCCCTGTTCCGTCCGGGGTATCTGCTGCATGTTCGGGCCTTCGTCCTCGGTGGTCTCATCCCCGTAGAGGTGCCACACGCCCAAGCCGTCACTGCTGGCGACCAGTGACCCCGCCATCGCCTGCAACGCACCGGGTCCGATGGAGGTGACGACCGCCGCCTTCTCGCCCGTCACCCACCGCAGCGCCGCAACGGCGTGCGAGGCCTCCGTCTCGTGGCGCACCGCATAGGTCTGGACGAGCCCCGCGCCCTCGTACACGCGCAGCACCTCGGCCAACTCGGTCGACCCGTGCCCGAACACGACCACGAACTTGCTGACCTGCTGCCGGAGCAGACCGAGGACCACCGCCTCGGACAGTGTGGCGCTGACGCGCGCAGGGAGCGCCCCGCTGTCGAGCGCCTGCTCCACGCCGCCGGCTTCAGCAATGCTGCGAGCGCGTCGGGTTCGTTCTTCGGTGAGGTCATGTTCCATCGATCGAGTTCCCAGGGTCGGTGAGCGGCAGTGGACGGTGAAGTTACAACACTGATGTCCATTGCACAACACCTAGACCCCGCTTCACGGCCGCTTACGGGCCTCACAGGGATTGTTGTTGTCTATATGGCAACAAGCGACCTCTCGGCGGGGCCGCTCGCCACCCCGTTCGCAGCGAGCAGCGCATCCACCTGAGACAACGAACCGATCCCTCGCGACAACGTTGTTTCGAGCGTGAATGGCGACAGTCGCCCCTGCTACACCTCCGGACAACGCCTGTCCGGCCTTACGACACGCGCGCAGCCAACGCCGCCGACCCTCATTCCGGCAATCCACGGGCCGGGCCCGCAGCAGAGCGGCATCACTTCCCGCAGGTGTGCCGACGACTCGTTTCACGCGTCCGAAAATGACGCCGACCTGGGCGGCCGGTACCGTCCAGGTCACCAGCGACGACGCGTCCACCGCAACGACGTCCCGAAAGCGCTTGTGACCAGCACGGCTGGAAAAGGCTCAGTGCTCTTGCTGTCGGCCTTTACCAGGCCGCCTGTATCCGGGGCCATACGGTGGTTGCGGTGGCCGCCCTCCCGAAACGTCGCTCCAAAGCGGCCGCCTTGTCCGCCACGGCCTCGACCAGCGCCTCGGCACCGACCATCCGCAACAAGTCTGATCAGGATTCCAGAGCGTGCTCGCCCGTCCGGATTCAAGCTGACGGGCTGTAGGCGGTGATCCGGGCGCGTTGTTTGGGATTGTCGGTGGCTCAGCCGTCGAAGTCGGTCCAGGGGATTCCGAGTTGCCCCAGTGGCCGGAGGACGCTGCGGTGTACGGCACCGACCCACGCTGAGGTGTTCCCGTGCCGCTGGTCCGTCGTCTCGGCGATCATGCCGGGTGCGACGTAGAAGCGGGTGGAGTCGTTCGGCCAGCGCCAGGGCTCCCAGGGCACCGGCGTCAGCGCGGCTGTCAGCTTGTCGACGTGCTCGGCGGCCAGATCGGTGCGCAGGGCCTTGTAGGGCGCGTTGATCATGGCCTCGTACAGGGCGAACTGGAGCAGGAAGCCGCTCATCGGCCGGTGCTCCCGGCGCAGCTCGTACCCGTCCTGGTCGATCCATACCTCGGGGTCGGGGTGCGACGGATCGAACAGCCAGATGAATCCGCCCTGGCTCTCATCTCCGAAGGCGATCAGACCGTCGTGCCTCTCCCTCCACCTGTGGGGAGGCCGCAGGCGGTTCTGAACGCCGAGTAGCGCAGGCCGGTGTCGGGCCAGCCGATAGAACACGGCAAGCGGTTCTGGAACATCCCATGGCGCTGATGCGACGAGCTCGCCGAGGTCCTGGTAGGTCTCGGGGATCCAGCCCTCGACGAACCGCGTCAGCGCTTCCAGCGGATTCGCGGTCATGTGCGCGAGCCAGTCCAGGTTCGGCAATGTCTCGGGCTCGGCAGGCGGCCTGACCCGGTCCAGGAGTTCCGGGGCCAGTTCCGGCTCTATCGTCAGGGCTGCGTAGGTCAGACACCCATTTGCGTAGCCGGCCTGCACCGGCTTGCCGACTCCCAGGTATACACACCCTTCCGGCAGCCGGGTCAGGAGGTGCACTGGCCGCGCGTCCGAGCCCTTGGTCCAACTCCATTCGAGAGAGTCGGGGAGATATCCGAACAGGCGGACGCCGACGTCGTCAGCCAATGGTCCGTGAAGGTGGAACCGGCGGCCGTTCCGCACGCCGCTCACGTCCAGCCCGTCCAGCGGATCCGCGATGATCACCGTTGCGGCGTCGCCGAGCATGACGGAGGCCCCGTCAGTCTCGCAGCCGATGACGTTGCCGCCGGCCAGGCGTATCGCAGCGTCCTCGGTGAGCAGATCATTCGGGTTCACGGGCACCCAACGGACCCTACCGCCGTCGCCCTGGGAAGCTTCCGGACAGGTTCTACCGCGTGACCGAGCAGAGCGAGAGACGCGGAACAACCGGCCCCGCAAAAGGCGTGCTCGAATTTGATGGCCGACTTGAGATGCGGGCCGGAGATCGGGGGGTGGAGGTACCTGTTGGCATGGGGCCGAGCAAGTGCGTGGGGTGCGGCACGCAGTTGCCGGCTTGGGCGTCGCCGCGACGCAAGTGCTGCTCAGGGGTGCGGGGTGCGGCAGTATCGGACACCGCCTGTCGGGGTGTTCAGCCTGGTATGACTAAGAAGGCTAGATCCGGGGTCGGTTTGTGGGGGTCTGTGATTCGGGTGCTGCTCGCCGAGGACGTGCGGATCCTGCGCGAGGCGCTGGCCGGCCTGCTGCGGCTGGAGGACGACATCGAGGTCGTCGCGGAGATCGGGACCGGGGACGAGATCGTCGCGGCCGGCCTGGACGCCCGGCCGGACGTGGCGGTGGTCGACATCGAGCTGCCCGGCCGGGACGGGCTGAGCGCCGCCGCCGAACTGCACGAGCGGCTGCCGGATTGCCGAACGCTGGTCCTCACCGGGGTGGGTAGACCGGGCACGCTGCGCCGCGCCCTGGCGGCGCACGTCGCGGGCTTCATGGTCAAGGACGCGAAACCCGCCGAACTCGTGGCGGCGATCCGGACGGTGGCCATGGGCGGACGTGTGGTGGACCCGCAGCTGGCCTTCGCGGCGCTGTCGGTGCCGAGCAGCCCGCTCACCGAGCGGGAGGCCGAGGTCCTCTGGCTGACCGCACAGGGCGCCGAACCGCCGGAGATCGCCGCGCAGGTCGGCCTGTCGTACGGGACGGTGCGCAACTACCTGGCCTCGGCGGTGACGAAGCTCAACGCCCGCAACCGGGTCGACGCCATCCGGATCGCCGGCGAGGCCGGCTGGATCTAGGCCGCGGCGACTCGGGCGGTCGGCAGCTCGGCGACGAGGGCGAACCGGTCGCAGTCCCTGCGGACCTCCAGCGCGCCGCCGGCCTCCCGGCTTCGCGCCCGCAGGTTGTCCAGCCCGGTCCCGCGCCGGCCGGGGTCCGCCCGCCGTGCGCCGTCGTTGGACACGCTCAGCCGCAGCACGCCGCCGTCGAGCGAGGTCTCGATCTCGCAGCACCGGGCCCGAGCGTGCCGGACGATATCGGTCGCCGCCTCTCGCAGGACGATGGCCAGCAGCGACCCGGCCGGGCCGGACGGCTCGGCATCCAGGCGCATTCGTACCTCGACGCCCGCGGCCGACAGCATCGAGGCCGCCGCCTCGGCCTCCGCCCGCAGCGAGAACGCCGCCCGGCCGTCGGTGATCGACCGCAGCGAGGACAGCGCCTGCTCGGCGAGCGTCACCAGTTCGGCGAGATGGGTGCGCGCGGCGCCGTGCTCGCGGGGGTACACGTGGCGGAGTTGGAGGGCGGCGATGACCGGCACCAGGGTGAGCGCCTCGAGGTACTTCAGCGGGCCGGGCCCCGGCTTGTCCTGAGCCATGTTGGCCAGCATGGCGCCGAAGTAGTCGACCTCGAGGGTCAGCAGGACGAACCACGCCAGCCGCGGCGCGGTGCCGGCCAGGCCCGGCCGCGAGCGGACCGGGACGCTCGCCCGCACCGACGACGGCGTCACGTCGACCCTGCCGCCCAGCCCGTTGATCGGCGCGGTCGCGGCGGCGTCGAGCGTCACACGCCCGCCGGTCGCCCGTACGGTCAGGGACACCGAGCCGGTCAACTCGATCGAGCAGCGCTCCGGGGGTTCCCCGCGCAGGAGGTCCAGCACCGTACGGTGCAGCAGGGCGCTCAGCGCGGCGTCCACATCGGCGGGCAGCCGGACGGGCCCGGCGTCGATCTCGGTGGGCACGCCCGCCGCCGTCAGGACCGACCGGGCCGCCTCCAGCTCCTCGGCGAGCGGCCGCTGCTCCTGGTCGGCCGAGACCGTCCGCACCTCGGCCAGCGCGGTCCGCGCGGTCGCCACGATCCGCGCGACCTCGTCCCGGTCCGGTACGGCCTGCGCGCGCCGCCCCGCGCCGATGACGTGGGCCAGTCGCGCGCCCAGCGCGGCGTCGAGGCCGCGCGCGATTCGGAGCCGTTCCCGGGCGGTCTCCAGCGGCAGGAGCTCCGCCTGCGTCTCGCTCAGTTCCCGGGCGAGCCGGGCCAGCCGCACCATCGCGAAGAACCCCAGCGCCGTGGCGACGGTCGCCAGCGCGGTGAAGGCGACGTCCACTGGGCCGTCGGGGTCGCCCGCAGCCCAGGTGACCGCGAAGTCGCCCGCCGTGGCGGCGACCGCCAGTATCCGGCCTGCGACCCCCCGGGTAGAGCAGCAGCGCCGAGGCGACGACCACCGCCGACGTCGTTCCCCAATGCCAGCCCAGGAACACGTTCGGTCCGAACACCAGCAGGCTCTGCGCGGCCAGGACGGCCGGTGCCCACCGGCGCGGCACCGCCCCGAACGCGATCACGGCCAGCAGCAGCGCCGCCGCCACGGCGGCCCCCGTCCGGATCATCGACGCGGCACCGAGATCGGGGGCGTCCAGGTACCCGCCGAACAGGAAGACGAGCGCCTTGTAGACGCACCACAGCGCGAGGCCGATCACGAACGGGGCCATGGCGGGCCAGGACGGCCGCGACGCCTCGCGCGTCCGGCTCAAGCGCACCTCGTCTCGTCACACGCGGACCGCAATATTAAGATCGCCCGAATCCGGCGTGCAATCTGCATTTTCGCTGGTGCGAACCGCAGCCGAACCGGTGCGCCCGGCACTACCGGCACCGCCCGCCCGATCACCATGCTGGGGAGGGTCAGCAACGACCCGAGAGAGGCTCATATGGGCGACGAGATCCTCCCCTTCCGCATCGACATCCCGCAATCCGACCTGGACGACCTGCGCGACCGCCTGGCCCGGACGCGCTGGGCCGACGAGCTGCCCGAGGGCGAGGTGACCGACGGCGTCCAGAAGGGCCCGATCCAGCCCGGCTGGGAGTACGGCGTCCCCGGCTCGTTCGTCCGCCCCCTCGTGTCCCGCTGGTTGGAGAGCTACGACTGGCGCGTCTGGGAGGAGAAGCTCAACGCGGTCCCCCAGTTCACCACCGAGATCGATGGCCAGCGCATCCACTTCCTGCACGTGCGCTCCCCCGAACCGGACGCCACGCCGCTCATCCTCACGCACGGCTGGCCCAACACCGTCGTGGAGTACCTGGACCTGGCCGGGCCGCTCGCCGACCCGCGCGCCCACGGCGGCGACCCGGCCGAAGCCTTCCATGTCGTCATCCCTTCGCTGCCCGGTTTCGGCTTCTCCGGCCACACCACCGAGAAGGGCTGGGGCGCCGCCCGCACCGCGGACGCCTGGCACGAGCTGATGCGCCGCCTCGGCTACGACCGGTACGGCGCGCACGGCAACGACGCCGGCGCGATCGTCAGCCCCGAGATCGGGCGCCGCCACCCCGACGCGGTCATCGGCGTCCACGTCAACCAGATCTTCTCCTTTCCCTCCGGCGACCCCGCGGAATTCGAGGGCCTCGCCGAGGAGGACATGCAGTACCTGCAGTTCCTACAGACCTTCGTCGAACACGCCATCCACGACCGCGCCCAGCAGGCCCAGCCGCAGACCCTCGCCCACGCGCTCGCCGACTCTCCCTCCGGCCAGCTCGCCTGGATCGGCCAGCTCCTCGCCGGTGTCCCCGACCCCGATCTGGTCCTCACCAACGCCACCATCTACTGGCTCACCAACACCGCCGCCTCCTCGGCCCGCTTCTACTACGAGAACGCGCACGAGGAGAAGGCGACCGAGCCGTCGACCTTCCCGATCGGCCTGGCCTCGTTCGCCTACGACTTCCGCCCGCTGCGCCGCTTCGCCGAACGCGATCACCACAACATCGCCTCCTGGAGCGAGTTCGACCGCGGCGGCCACTGGGCCGCCCACGACGCCCCCGACCTGCTGATCGCCGACATCCGCCAGTTCTTCCGCAAGCTCCGCTGACCGATCGCCGCCCACGCCGGAGGGCCCGATCACACAAGCTCAGTGACACCTCGGGGCGTGCGGTGGGAGTCGGCGAGTTGTTCGCCGCCGAGCGGCCGCTGCCATCACGGGGTCTTCTATAGCGCGTGGGGGCCGAAGCGTCCCCACGCGACGACCGCCGCTGCGATCAGCAGTACCGCGTTGAGCACGATCGCTGTGGACTCTTTGCGTCGCAAGTGGGTGAGCGCGGCCAGCACCATCAGCAGAGCCAGGCCGGTGGCCGCCAGCGGGGTGAGGATCGGGACGAGGCCGGTGGCGGCGGGCAGGATGAGTCCGAGCGCACCGGCTAGTTCGGCGAGCCCGATGAAGCGGACGGTGTGGGTGGAGAAGTCGGCCGTCCAGGGCAGCTTGGGTTCGAGCTTGTCCTTGGGCTGGGCGGAGGTCATCACGCCCGCGGCGCCGAACAGCGCTGCGAGTGCCGCTTGCAGGATCCACAGCAGCAGGTTCATGTCTGGGTTTCCTCATCGTTCAGGGGGCTCAGGGGTTCAGGGAGGGGGGAACCCGGATGGTGGCGTCCGGGTGTGATGCCGGCCGGTGTCCGCCCGCAACTACGGCGGGCGCGTGGCCTCGGGAGAACACCGGCCGGCTGATGCTTCCTAGGCGTCGCGGCGCAGCGTGAACCAGAAGGTCGGCACCGAGTTGGTGCCCGGTGTGACGTCGAGGAGTTCCCAGCCGGGGAACCTGGCGCGGAGCTCGTCGGCTGTGACGCCCGCCGCCCACGACTTGATCTTGGAGGTCGGATTGCCGAGCGGCTCGGGGCCGTATCCGAACATCAGCAACCGGGCTCCGGGTGCGGCGCGGTGGGTGAGCCCGGCGGCGTAGGCGTCGCGGCGGTGCAGCGGGATCCCGCAGTAGCAGCTCAGGTCGAAGAACAGGTCGAAGGGGCCCGGCACGTCCAGCTCGTCGAGGCGGGTGGCGTCTCCGTGCAGCAGCCGTACCGCCGCTCCTGCCGCCGCGGCCTTCTTTCTGGCCTGGTCGACGGCTCGGTCGATGAGGTCGACGGCCGTCACCTCCCAGCCGTGCCGGGCGAGGTAGGTGGCGTTGGTCCCCGTGCCGCAGCCGAGTTCCAGGGCGCGGCCGGGTGGCAGTGCGCCGTGCCCCTCTACCAGGGCGATCAGCTCAGGCGGCGTCACGCCGGTGTCCCATGGCGGCTTGCCGGTGCGATAGAAGCCCTCCAGGGCGTGGTGGACGGACTCCTCCTCGGGGTCTCGCTGCGTTGAGGCCAGGTCCGGTTCCGGCTTCCGGGTGGCGTTGGGCTGGTCCATCGTCTCCTCCAGCAAATTTAGAGTTGAACTCTAGTGATGCACTCTAGAGCTATACTCGCCATATGGGAGAAGTCAAGCGGCCGGACAAGCGAGCCGAGCGCTCGCGCCGCACCCGCGAAAAGCTCATCGAGGCGGCTCGCGAGCTGTTCGTCGCGCAGGGTTACGGCGCGACGAGCCTGCAGGAGGTCGCGGACCGGGCGGGCGTGGCCGTCCAGACGGTCTACTTCGTCTTCCGCAACAAGCGCACGCTGTTCAAGGAGGTCGTCGACACATCCATCGCCGGAGACACCGAACCGGTCGCCACCATGGACCGTGAGTGGTTTCGCGCCGCGTGCGCCGAGCCCACCGCAGCCGGGCAATTGCGCGCGCACGTCCACGGCACCCGCGAGATCCTGGGCCGGGTCGCCCCGATCATGCCGCTGATCGCGGCCGCCGCGGCCACCGATCCGCAGATCGCCGCGCAGTGGCCCGACGGCCCCGATCCGCGCTACACCGTGCACTACGCCGCGGCCCAGGCGCTGGCCGGCAAGCCCGATGCCCGGCCACACGTCTCCGTCGCGATGGCCGCCGACCTGCTGTTCGGGCTGCTCAGCCCCCAGCTGTACCTGCTCTTTGTCCAGGACCGCGGCTGGTCGCCGGACGGGTGGGAAGAGTGGGCCTACGCCACTTTGACCGCCCAGCTCTGCACCGCCCCTGCGGCAAGCCCGGGCCGCCGGGACGACCGTGGCCACGACGACCACGCTCCAGAACACCGCAATTCCTCACCCTGCCCTGCCGCCGCCAAGGCGCCCGGAGCAGTGGCCCACATGCCGGACTGAGCCCCACCCGCTCGGGCCGGGTCCCAGACGCCGCATGACCCGGACGCTGAACTGCGCCTGCACGGCAGAACAACCCCGCCGCAAGTCGTCCAGCACCAACGCCTGTCTTCGGCCTGGCCGGAGGTGCATCCATGTCAGAGGATGCGGCGCAGGACGGGCCCCTGAGATCGGCAGGCGGCCTGCTTCACCTCGTCCTGGACGGCACGCTCACCCCGATCGACCGCACTGCGGCTGACGGAGTTCGGGCGCGACGAGGCGGGGCCACGATCATGCGCGCCCATCGGCATGCCGCCGGAGCCCGGCGGCACGGTGACTTCAGCGCGAGCCACCAGGCGGAACGGTCACCGCGCCGGCCGACAACTCGCTAGGACGCTCCCGCGGCGGGTCGTCGATGAAGGTGTACCTGGCCTGCGAGCAGGGGCAGATGCCGTTGTCGCCGGTGGTGACCACCGGGCAGCGCGGGGACGCCCCGCACTTCCAGGCCGTGATGGCCGGCATCCGCGTCGCCCGAACCGGACCGGGCCGCCCCCGGCCCCGGCCGGACCGGAACCGGGCCGACAAGGCGTACTCGTCCCGAGCGGTCCGCGCCCACCTGCGCCGCCGGTCCTGTGACGATCGAATTGCAGGCGGCTCGATGTCACAGGCGTGTACCAGCCGGTGTCTTGATGTCGACTGCACTTACCCGTTGGGCCGGGCCCAATGGCTGTCTCCGAAAGAGGACCGTGTCGTGGACGCACCGCGTGAGGGCCGCCGGCAGCCAGGGCCGCCGGAGAACGAGAAGGCTCGAGATGTGGGCGAGCACACCACCGACCCGGAGACCGAGGCGTTCCTCGCCCACCGGAACATGCTGTTCACCGTCGCCTACGAGATGCTCGGATCGGCGGCCGACGCGGAGGACGTCCTGCAGGAGACCTGGCTGCGATGGGTCAAGGTCGACGTGGGGCAGGTGCGCGATCAGCGCGCCTACCTGGTCCAGATCACGACCCGCCAATCGCTCAACCGATTGCGCAGCATGAAACGCCGCAAGGAGGCCTACGTCGGTCCCTGGCTGCCCGAACCGCTGCTCACCACACCGGACGTGGCCGAGAACATCGAGCTCGCCGAGAGCGTGTCCATGGCGCTGATGCTCGTCCTGGAGACGCTGTCACCGACCGAACGCGCCGTGTTCGTGCTGCGCGAGGCCTTCGGGCTCGGCTATGACGAGATCGCGGCCGCCGTCGGGAAGAACTCCGCGGCCGTCCGCCAGATCGCACACCGCGCCCGCAGGCACGTCGACGCTCGCCGCCCCCGCGAAACGGTGTCCCCGAGCCAGGCCCGGGCGGTCCTGGAGGCGTTCCGGCGGGCGTTGGTCACTCGGGACCTGCAGGCGCTGTTCGACGTGCTCGCCCCCCAGGTCGTGGTCATCAGCGACGGCGGTGGCGTCAAGCAGGCCGCGCCTCGTCCGATCATCGGCGCCGAGAAGGTGGCCCGTTTCATCATCGGCGGCCTGTCCAAGACCGATGCCGCTCTCACCGTTGGGCCGACCGTGGTCAACGGCAACCCGGCACTGATTCTGCGCGTGAACGGCGAGTTCGACGGCGTCCTGGCGGTGCGCGTCGAGGACGCCCGCATCACCGGTCTCTACCACGTCCGCAACCCCGACAAGCTGACCCGTGTAGAGACCGAGACCTCACTCACCCTGCGATGAGCACGGTCGCGGAGCAGGAGCGGGCGCCTCACTGAGACACCATCTCTCGGCTGAATGCTGCGCCGATCAGGTGACCCGGCAGGCCCTGGTCATCGACCCATCGCAGGCGATGGCACCCAGAGGGATCTGCCCGACACGGCGGCCAGGTTCCGCTTTCCCCCTCAGTTGGCGACAGACCGGCCAGTCCCGCTTCGGCGCTGATGCTGCATGCCCATTTTTGAGAGGAATCCATGAGCACGAAACCTTCACAGGCCGCGCTCGCCGACGGCGGCGGGGACGTGCCGGACGCGCGTCAGTTGCGCGTGGTCCTGACCACCGTCTCGATGGCGCTGATGGCCGTCATCGCGTCGGTCTCCGGGCTGAACGTCGCCCAGACGCACATGGCCGTCGACTTCGACACCTCACAGGACACGGTCCTGTGGATCATCAACATCTACACCCTCACCCTGGCCGCACTGCTGCTGCCGCTCGGCGCCATCGGTGACCGCCTGGGCCGCAAGCCCACGCTGATCGCCGGGCTGGCCGTCTTCGGCATCGCGAGCATCGTGGCCGGCCTGGCCCCGACCGCTGAGGTGATGCTGGCCGCGCGCGTGGCCGGCGGTATCGGCGCGGCAACGATCATGCCCATCACCCTGGCCGTCATCACCTCCACCTTTCCCGAGGAGCAGCGCGGAAAGGCGATCGGCGTGTGGACCGGCGTCGCCGGAGGCGGCGGCATCCTGGGCATGTTCCTGTCCGCGCTCCTGGTGGACGTCGCCGACTGGCGCTGGCTGTTCGTCCTGCCCGTGGCCCTGGTCGTCGTGGCCCTGGCCATGACGGTGAACTCGGTTCCCAACTCCCACGAGCGCTCCGCTCACGCCTTCGACGCCGTCGGCGCACTGCTGTCCATCGTCGCCGTGGCCGCCCTCATCTTCGTCCTGCAGGAGGGACCGCATCGCGGCTGGACCGCACCGGCGACGCTGATCAGCCTCGCCGCCGGCCTCATCGCCATGGCCGGTTTCGTGTCATGGGAACTGCGCCGCCGGGAGGCCTCGCTGCTGGACGTGCGCCTGTTCGGTGAGCGCGGGCTGGCCGGCGGCTCGATCACGCTGCTGGTGGTCTTCGGCGTCCAGTCGGGCATCTTCGTGGTCCTCTTCCCGTTCCTCCAAGCCGTGGTCGACCTGTCGGCACTGCTGTCCGCGGCGGCGCTGATGCCCATGGCCGTCGCGATGATGACGGCCTCCGGCCTGGCCCCCAGGCTGGCCGCGCGGGTCGGCTCCCGCCTGACCATGAGTTCGGGAATCGCTTTGACCGGCACCGGTCTGGCGCTCCTGGCCCTGTTCGTCTCCGTCGACGGCGGCTACCCGTCGATCCTGCCCGGCATCATCGTCATGGGCTTCGGCATGGGCCTGGCCATGGTCCCTTCCACCGAGGCCATCACCCTCTCCCTGCCCCGCGAGAAACAAGGCGTCGCCTCCGCCCTCAACGACGTCACCCGAGAATTCGGCACCGCACTCGGCGTCGCCATGCTCGGCGCGATCCTGACGGCCGGCTACCGCAACGCCATCGACGACAGGCTGCACGGCATCCCCCAGGAGACCGCGCACACCGCACGCGAAGGCATCGCCAACGCCGTCGAGGCCTCGGGCACCGCAGGCCAGCAGGCGCCGGACCTGCTCCACGCCGCAAGGCAGTCCTACATCGACGGATGGCAGCAGTCCATGTGGGCAGGCGTCGCCATCATGGGCCTGCTGCTCGTCTCCATCGCCCTCCGCGGCCCGAAGAACGCCACCTCCCCAGCCGCGCCGGACAAGGCAGAGGCTGCCGAAAGCGTCGCCGCTCCATAACCGCATGAGCGGCTGTCGTCATCGGGGCTGGGACTTCGGACGGTGTCGACCTGCGTCGACACCGTCTTGGCCGAGCTGCCGTTGCGGTGGTTGCCGGACGGGACGGCCGGCCGTTCGCCCCGCTCATAGCCCAGATGCTCGGCCATCTCGGCCTCCAAATCGGCCTCCAGCACCGTCTTGCTGATCCCGGCCAGCAACCCGTCCGGCCCGACCAGCGACACCCGTTCGGCCCTGGCCTTCTCGACCAGCTCGGCCGCGAGCTGCACATCCAGCCCGCCCGGCGGCTCGTCCTCATCGTGGTCGGCCACGTGTGATACTTCCCGGCCGGGGCACCAAGCGGCGGGTGACCGTCAGCACGGGGCTCGGCGGCCTCGGCGCCAGCGAGGTGGTCCAGCACCGAGGCCAGCAGCGGCCGGTGCGCCTCGTATCGACTCGTTGTTCGGCGAGGCGGCGGCGGACTGGAAGCTGATCGAGACGCACTGGAGCGAACTGCTGCGCACCGCGATCTCCATCCGCGAGAACAAGCTGTCGCCGGTGACACTGCTTCGCCCTGGGCAACCACTCCCGCAAGAACCGCCTCTATCGCGCCTTCCGCGAGTTCCGCCGCGCTATCCGCACCTTCGCTCTGCTGCGCTACCTGTCCGAACCCGCACTGCGCGAGCGGGAGGGCCTTCGGGGAGGCTGAGTGCAGCGCTTAGCGACAGGGGTCGTAGCGCTGTCTGGGTAACGTGTGACCTTGCCGCCCGCCGAAGCGGCACGCGCGGCTCGCCATCGCGACGGCGTCGGCAGCAGCCGCGGCAGAATGGTGCGATGGCGGGTTCGAATCGACGTGACCTCGGTCGCGTGTTCAACGAGGTGCCGGAGCTTTACGACCGGGTCCGGCCGAGATACCCCGACGAGATGTTCTCAGACCTCGTCACCGTCACGGGCATGAGCGAATGGTCGTCGGTGCTTGAGGTGGGCTGCGGTACCGCTCAGGCAACGCGTTCGCTGGCGGCGCTCCGATGCTCGGTGACCGCGATCGAGCCGGGCGCGGAGATGGCCGCACTCGCACGCCAACGGCTCGCCACCTTCGGCAACGTCGAAGTCGAGACGTCGACGTTCGAGGATTGGGACGACCGCGGTAGGCGCTTCGATGTCCTTGTAGCCGCGTCAGCATGGCACTGGGTGGATCCATCGATCGGCTGGCAGCGAGCGCACGACGTGCTCCGTCCCGGAGGTTGGATGGCACTGCTCGGCAACGTCGTTGTCCGCCGGCCGGGAGAGGCGGAGGTGTACGCCGAAACCGCCGATCTCCACGAGCGGTTCTCCCCTGGGAGCCCCGACTGGGGGCATCCGCCGCTCGAGGACGACGTGCGCACCACCGACGGGGGCTGGGGACTGGCCGACGGCCCCGGCGGCTTGTTCGGCCCAACGATCGTCCGCTGGTACCCGACCGTTCAATGGTTCAACGGGAACGGCTTTGCCGATCTCCTTCGCTCGACGTCGGTGTACCGAAAGCTCGACCGCGACATCCGCGAGCCCCTGCTCGACGCCATCGCCGAGCACATCCGCACGCGGATGGGCGACCGAGCATCCCGCCGTTATCTGAGCTTCCTCCGTATCGGACAGCGCGCTGAGCGGTAGTGACCGGCCGGTGGTCTCTTGATCTGTTGCTTGGCGCGGCGGAGGCTGGTGGGCGTGGCGGGGAAGAAGAAAGATGCCAAGCAGCGAGCGTCGGACCATGCGTTTGGCGGAGCGGGCGGAGCGGTCGAGCGGCATGCGACTCTGGTGAACCGGCGCGCCGGCGATGTCGCGCAGCGGGTGACCGGCGCCCAGGTGTTCTTCGCTCCGGACGCCGATGGGCCGGTGCCGGTCGATCCGGGCAAGATGATGGCCGAGGTGCGCCAGGAGGCCGAACGGATGACCGACCCGCAGACGCGGGCGTACCTGCTGGCGTTCGCCGACTCCGGTTACATGGTCATCGAGGAAGGTCTCTGCTGAGTCCGCCGCCGGTGCCGCCCCCATATCCCCTCAGGTGTGAGTTGCGGGTTCCCCGTGCAGGACGATGCGCGGCCGATCCCGCGCGGCGCAAGCTTCCATGCATGGAGTCGGTGCCGGGGAATGCGGAACCCTGGTGGACGAACCCGCCGCGGCGGCGACCGGCGGGACGCGCCGGCGGGTGTGGTGCTCGATGACCGCGAACACGTACAGGCGGGCGCCGGTGAGGGTCACGGTCTCCAGGAAGCCGCACGTCAGCAGCGCCTCTGCCTGAGAACTCAGGAAGTCGGCCCAGGTGGTGGAGGCGCGCTCGGGTGCCGGATCGATGTCGGCGTCGTTGAGGATCTGCCAGACGTGGAAGGCACCATGACGGTCGGTGGCCGACCCCGGAACCGTCCAAGCCCAGCACCACTGCCTGCCAGGCACTATCTCCCTCACATGCACGGACGTACTTTTCGGCACGCACAGCGTCAGCGCCCTGGGCCGGGATGACGGTCTCCAGCCCCTGAAGCCATCATGGGTCGCCGGTCTCACCGGCGGCTTCCGCCGCGGCCTTCAGCAGGCGGAGCAGCCAGTTTCGTAGAAGCCGGCAGGTCCGAGCCAGGTGCCGGGCGGCTGGTGTGCGCGTACCAGCGGGTGCAGCCGCGCGACCGGCAGCGCGTCCAGCCCGGCCGCGGAATGCCGAGTCAACTTGATACTTCGTCCCGTCGCCGGTCATCGCCGGTTGTGGCGGGGATGGCGTTGTCGATGAGGACGGCGGCGATGGCGGCGGCGACCGGGAAGGCGTCGGCGTCGAGGACCCGGGTGCGGGCCGCGGCGCCGTCGATGAGCAGCGCGAGCTGCTCGCCGAGCTGCTCAGGGTCGGCGGCGCCGGCTTCGCGGGCGGTGTCGGCGAGGCGCGCGGCGACGGCCTTCTTGTAGTCGCGTGCGTACTGGGATGCGGGGTGCTGGGGGTCGTGGAGTTCGACGGCGGCGGCGATGTAGGGGCACAGGGGGGTGCCTGGGGGGATGTCGAAGGCGGCGAGGAGCCGTTCGCGAGGCGTGAGGTCGGTGCGGTCGAACACGCCGGACAGAACGGAGGGGTCGAACCGGCGCAGGTACTCGGCGACGAGTTCGTCCTTGCCGGTGAAGTGCTGGTAGGCCGTGCGCTTGGACACCTGGGCCGCCGCGCAGAGCTGGTCCATGCCGGTGCGGTTGATGCCCTGCTTGCGGAACAGCTGCTGGGACGCGCTGAGGATGCGCTCCCGGGCGCCCCGGCCGCGGCGGCGGCCCGTGGGGCCCTTCTCCAACTCCGTCATGGCTCCATGGTATCCCGGCCGGGTAACGCCCGGTGTACATAGTTGTGCCCCGGTCGCCCACCCGCTACGGTAAGCACACAGATCGGTGTACATAACACCGTCACTCCAGGTGCGCACGGCACCACCGGCCCAAGGGAGCGACCATGGGAAAGCTCGACGGCAAGGTAGCGGTCATCACCGGCGGCACCACCGGCATGGCACTGGCCGGCGCGAAGCTGTTCGTCGACGAGGGAGCGCACGTCTTCATCACCGGCCGCCGCCAGGACGTCCTGAACGAGGCCGTGAAGCAGATCGGCCGCAACGTCACCGGCGTCCAGGGCGACGCCTCCGACCTGGACGACCTGGACCGCCTGTACGACACCGTCAAGCGAGAGAAGGGAAGCCTCGACGTGCTGTGGGCCAGCGCCGGCGGGGGCGAGCCCGCCCCGCTCGGCGAGATCACCGAGGCCCAGTTCGACACCTGGTTCGGGCTCAACGCCCGCGGCACCCTGTTCACCGTCCAGAAGGCCCTCCCACTCTTCAACGACGGCGGCTCCATCCTCATGACCGGCTCCAACGCCTCCCTCGGCGCCTTCCCCGGCTGGAGCGTCTACGCCGGCAGCAAGGCCGTCCAGCAGGCCTGGGCCCGCGTCTGGCTCAACGAGCTCAAGGACCGCCGCATCCGCGTCAACGTCCTGACCCCCGGCCAGGTCGCCACCGCCAAACAGGAAGAACTCTTCGACGAGGCCACCAAGCGCCAGTTCGAGTCCCTCATCCCCCGCGGCCAGATGGGCCGCCCCGACGAGATCGCCACAGCCGCCCTCTTCCTCGCCTCCGACGACTCCAGCTACGTCAACGGCATGGAACTCGTCGCCGACGGCGGCACCACCGCCACCTGAACCGGACAACACACGACAAGGGCAGGACATCTCATGAGCGACATCAGCATCATCGGCACCGGGAACATGGCCCGCACCATCGGCGCGCGGGCGGTAGCGGGCGGCAACACCGTCGAGGTCATGGGCCGCGATCAGTCCAAGGCCGCCGACCTGGCCAAGGCTCTCGGCGGCGGCACCACGACGGGAGAATGGGGCACCGCCCCGGCCGGGGACATCGTCATCATGGCCCTGTTGCACGACGGTGTCGTTCCCGTCGTCGCCCAATACGGAGACGCTCTCGCGGGCAAGGTCATCGTCGACATCAGCAATCCCTTCAATCCCACGTTCGACGGGCTAGTCCACCGCGAGGAGACCTCGATCGCACAGGAAGTCGCCAAGGCGGCCCCGGCCGGCGCCAGCGTGGTGAAGGCGTTCAACACCATCTTCCGTCATGTCCTGGAGAAGGGCCGGCCCGACGTCTTCATCGCCGGCGATGATGCGCAGGCCAAGGCACGTGTGGAGGCATTCATCGAGAGCCTCGGGCTGCGCCCGCTGGACGTCGGCGGCCTGAAAATGGCGCACTGGCTGGAAGGAGCAGGCGTGGTCACGGTGGGCCTCGCCAACCACGGGGTGGGGAACTTCGACTTCGCCCTCAGCATCACCGAACTCCCCGTCCGAGCGAACGGTTGACGGGTCACCGAAAGGACTCGCCAAGTGAGCCCGTGGCGAATCGGGGGGGTAGCGTCCTGCACGCGGACCATGAACCGCGCCCCGCAGCCGGCGCCCTCCAAGTCCACGACAGGTTCCACGCCGCCCGCGTCACCCACGCTGCGGTCGGATGAGCGGTGGCGCCCGAGACTCGGACGCGGCGGGTGTGATGTTCGATGACCGGCAGCAGGTTGCATGCGGGCGCCGGTGAGGGTCGTGGTCTCCAGGTAGTCATATGCCAGCAAGGCCTCGGCCTGCGAGCGCAGGAAACCGGCCCGGGCGGTGGCGGAACGTTCGACGCCGAGGATGCGATCGCGCGTCACGTTCATCGAGCGCATACGGGAGAATTCGGTGGGCGTTATACCATTGTTGCACGCCGGTGTAAAATTAATCCCACTGCACACCGGTGTGCAGTGGAGAATTGCGCTGCACTTCGAGCTCAGGAGAAGAAGGAAATGACCACACCGACGCCGCCGACCTCGCCCCTCATCCGCCCGTTCACTGTCTCGATCCCCGATTCGGAGATCGACGACCTGAAGCAGCGACTGGCCAGAACTCGATGGCCGGATCCGGAAACGGTGGGCGACTGGTCGCAAGGAGTCCGCGTAGAGAACGCCAGATCTCTGGTCCACTACTGGGAGCGCAGCTACGACTGGCGGCGCTTCGAGTCCGAGCTCAATCGCCTCCCCCAATTCCTGACCGAGATTGACGGGCTGGACATCCACTTCATCCACGTCAGGTCCAAGAATCCCGACGCGATGCCGCTGATACTCACGCACGGATGGCCGGGCTCGATCGTCGAGTTCCTGAAGCTGATCGGCCCGCTGACCGATCCGGTTTCGTTCGGAGGAGACGCCGCCGATTCATTCGACGTCGTCGTCCCATCGCTTCCCGGGTTCGGGTTCTCCCAGAAGCCAACGGAGACCGGGTGGACCGTATCGCGCATCGCAAGCGCCTGGGTGGAGCTGATGCGGCGTCTCGGCTACAGGAGATGGGCCGCGCAGGGCGGCGATTGGGGTGCCGTCGTCACCACCGCCCTCGGGGCCATGCAACCTGAGGGGCTTCTCGGAATTCATCTGAACACCCAGTTCGCCTTTCCCGCGCAGATACCCGACACCCTGTCGCCCGAACAGCGCCACGCCGTGGAGACCCTCGCCCTCTACACCGGCGAGCTCGGTGGATCGAACCACCTTCAGCGCACGAAGCCGGAGACCGTCGGATTCGCCCTGGCGGACTCCCCCGCCGGTCAGGCAGCCTGGATCTACGAGAAGTTCCAGTCCAAGACCGACAACCGCGGGCTCGCCGAGGACACCCTCAGCATGGATGACATGCTCGACGCGATATCCCTCTACTGGTTCACCAACAGCGCAGCGTCGTCCGGCCGCATCTACTGGGAGAACAAATCGGGTACTTTCGCCGGCCCGAAGCTGACGATTCCGGTCGCGGTGACCGTCTTCCCGAGGGACATTCCACGCCTGCCACGAAGCTGGATCGAAGACACCTACAGCAATCTGATCCACTACGGCGAGGCCGACAAGGGCGGGCACTTCGCGGCCTTGGAACAGCCCGAGATCCTGGTCAACGAGATCCGCACCGGCCTGCGCACTCTTCGTTCCTGACGCCCTGGCTCCTTGAAAGGAGACGTCGCTGGTCCCCCTGATCGCCGTGATCAACGCGACAACCGCCTCAACGTGATCGTCCGCCGCCCCGGCGGCTCCTGCCAGCCCGGCGAGTCCGCCGCCCTGGCCAACTGCGCGGCCGGGCCCCGAGTCGGTGAAGTCGGGGCCATCTCCGTGCTCGGGGCCTTCGTTCCACGCGCGGCGTGGCATATCGCCGTGTGACTCCGGAAACGCCGATCGACCCGGCCGATGACCGGACGAGTGCGGTCGTCCGACGACCACGCCGGTGGGTGCGGTCTCCCGTACCGTTCTCGACGGAACCGACCAGAAGGAGCCTTCCCATGGATGAGGACGAGCAGTCCCCGTCCGCGGTGACCGGACCGGCGTCCGCGCCCGTCCGGACGCCACGGCGTAGATGGCCGGCGAGGGCGATCGCCGTGTTGGGGGGCGTCCTTGCGGTGGTGCTCGTGGCGGGCGCGGGCCTGTGGTGGTTCAGCCCCTGGGAGCGCATGACGGGTCTGCACGGTGCGCCGCCGAAGGCGGTGGGCGGAGTCCCGTCCGAGGGGGCGCGGCGCTTCGGGGACGTCCTGGATCCGGTGCTCGCGGCGGGCGCGGTGGTGGAGAAGCACGGTCGGGGGGTGCGGGCCGTCGACCTGGCCGGCGGCCGCACGTGGTGGAACCTGAGCAGGCCGGGGCGGGCGAGCGTCGCCTCGGTGTGGAAGGTGGACGGCAGGCGCGTCGCCGTCGTGTGGAGCGACCGCCGTCTCACCGTCGTCGACGTGCCGTCCGGCCACCGCACGCATGTCGAGCTGCCGAACCGGTCCGCGGCCGCGCACCTCATGAGCTCCGAGAAGGTGCACGTCGAGGCCGGCGGGCTCACCGGCCTGGACGGGCGCCTGCTCGTGGCCGCCGTTCAGGACCGCGAAGTCGATGCCTACGACGCTTCGTCGGGCCGGCGGGCGTGGACGCGGCAGGCGCCTCGAAACTGCTTCTACCAGGACGCGGTGCAGGACGGCATCGAGGTCCAGACCGGGTTGCTGTCGCTGGACGTCGACTGCTTGGAGTACGGCGGCCAAGCGGCGGACTACACCTACAGCACTCTGCTCGCCCCGTCCGGTCAGCCGCTCCAGGGCTTCGAGCATTTCCCCGGCGGTTCGCTGCTACCGGCCGGTGAGCACGAGCTCCTGCAGGACAAGCAGGACGGCGACGTGAGGAGTCACGGCTACCGGCTGATCGACTCACGGTCGGGGCGGCCGTTGTGGCGTGTCCGCCAATGGTCGTCCCAGGGCGGGACGGACGCCGTGACCGCGGCCGCCGGCCTGGTGGTGGTCACCGATCAGGAAGGCGGGCAGGTCGCGTTGTACCGCGCCATCGACGGGCGACTGCTATGGCGGCGCGAACTCGGCGACTCGGTCCTCTTGCAGGCCGGCATGGTGGTCGCCGGCCGGGTACGCGTCATCGAGAAGGAGCCGCGTCCGGTTAAGGTGCTCACCTTCAGCGCGACGGGTGGGGACGCGGGGCAGCAGGAACTTCCGATGTTCGAGGGCGCCGGTTCCCCGGTACTGGCGGGAGGGGCGTACGGGACCCTCGTGGTCGCGGATTACCCCGGAGCGGACGGTGCCACCCGCCCCTCCGTACTTCTCACCGACGGCCACTGATCACGGCGATCGGCATTGGAAGGCGCGCCGTCGAGACCAAACCCCAGGGCGCGGGAGGTGAACGAGCCCGGTCGCCAAAGCGGCCGGGCTCCTTCGTGCACGGCGGGGCCCGGGAGGCCGTGAACAATGAGAGGTCCTTCTCGGCGGGCGCGGCCAAAAAGGTCGCTCCCTCGCCCAAATCGCCGCCGGCCTCGGACCGATCACCTGTAATGACCCGAGATCGCATCCAGCCAAGGTCTTCGGACTAGTTCTCGGCAGGCGCGGGGCGGGGCCTTAGACGGCGGCCGCGAAGTTCCGCTAAGCGTCCTTACTCAACGCGAAGCTAGGGCGCCCCTGACAGGGAGCGGTGGTCAGCGCAGCGCGGCAGCGTTGAGGGGCTGCGGTGAGCTCACCGTAAACGGTGGTCACCGCCTCGCCGCCTCGGTCGTCCAGGAAGTTGCGTGCCGGGGATCTTTCGGGTCAGCGGCGGCCGTCCTCGGAGTCCATCGCTCCCGCGATGCCCTTTGTCAACTCCACAACGTCACCCGCGCCGTCCAGGGTGAGGCACCTGGTGCTCCAGTCGCTGAGGCGCCCCGCCGTCAGGCTCTCGAACTTGCCGAGCACGGCCTCCGTGGTGAGGGGACGCGCCGGAGAGCCCAAGGCGTCCACGATTCGCCGCGAGGTCTCGCCGGAGGGGGTCCTGACCGTCACCGTGGCCGCCCAGTGGTCGGGAAGCAGGGCGTCGAGGCTCGCGTCCGGGGCCAGGGTCACCGGGGGGACCTCGTCGTGGAGGCGGGCGCGGCGGTAGACCGCGACGCTCTCCGGGTGGCCGGAGAGGGCGGCGGCCACGGCGAAGGCCGCTCCGGCGGACGCCTCGGCCGGTCCGGGCACTTCCCTGTCCGCGTGCACGAAGGACAGCAGAGCGGGCGGCAGGGCCACCTCGACGTGCGTGGCGGCGCCCGTGTCCATCGCGAGGAGGGCATCGATCGCCGCATGCAGCGGCCGGGCGCACGGGTACGCCTTGATACCGCAATGTTCCAGGTGGACACCACGACCGGGACTCGACGCGCCGGGATGCCGGCCCAGCGCCAGGGCCGCCGGACGGTCGAGGAGCGTCCCGCTTCCGGTGGCCCCGGCGCGGGCCAGGTAGGCCGCCTCGACGCCGTCCGCCGCGGCTCGGCCCGGAAGCAGGTAGTGGGCCTCTCCGAAGGAGTCGGCCGACAGCAGCCCGCCGAGGCCGGCCGATGCCAGGGCCAGGGCCGACGCCGTCTGCTCTTCGTCCAGTTCGAGCAGTACCGCTGTCGCGGCCGCGGCACCGAGGGAGCCGAACAGGGCGGTCGGCCACCAGCCGGAGGCGTAGAGTTCCGCTCCTCCGAACCGGAGACCGGCCTCCACCACCGCCTCGTAGCCGGCGATCACGGCGTCGAGCACCGCGCGTCCCGGACGCCGCTCCTGCCCGGCCACCAGGAGCGCGGCCGGTACGACGACCGCCGCGGGCACGACGGCCGCGCCCGCGTGCAGCGCGTCGAACTCGTCCAGGTGCGCCTGGACCGACCAGCGCAGGATCCTCTCGCGCAGGCCGTCGCCGAAGTATCCGGCGGCGGTCACCGCGATGGGGTGGGTCGCGCCGGAGACCACGCACCCCGCGGTGTCCAGGACGTGCAGGGCCGCGCGCCGCCGGGCCTCCCCCGTGGCCGCCCGGGGCGCGTGCAGCGCTCGGCGGGCCAGGCCGTGGACCGTGCTCACAGCCGGGGGAGGACGTCGCCGCCGATGGCCTCGATGAGGTCGAGCGGCGGGTCGTAGGAGCCGACGTGCTGGAGGAAGACGGAGGAGGCGCCCGCGTCGAACGTCTCCTGGAGCCGGGCCGCGATCCGGTCGGCCGTGCCGATCAGGCAGAACGCCTCGGCGAAGGCGAGCGCGTCCGCGTCGGACACCCATCGGCCCGCGACCTTGACGGCCTGGTCCCAGTCCTCGGCGTGGACGAGGTCGGGATAGACCTCGTCCACCCGCTCCGGTACGGACAGGTCGATGCCCGCAAGGGCGAGGAAGGGCGCTCCCCCGTTCTGCGCGATCGAAGCGCAGATCGGTTTGAGCTTGCGGGCGGCGGCGGCGACGTCATCGGTCACCTCGCAGAACGCCGAGACCGTCAGCGGCACGTCGCTCTGGCGTCCGGCCTCCCGCGCGCCCTGCCGGACCTGCTCGGTCGCGGAGGCGAGGGTTTCGGGTGAGACGCCGCTGAGAAGGACCACACCGTCTGCGACCGCCCCCGCGAGGCGCAGATTGCGCGGACCGCTCGCGGCAAGGTGGACCGGAATGGACGGCGCCGGATCGCGCAGCCTGGAGCGCACCGTGCCGTAGTCCCACTCGTCTCCGGCGAGCAGCGCCCGGATCTGTGCCAGCGCCTCGGTCAGTTCCGCGCGGGTACTGGCCCGCCGCCCGATGGGGACGACGGAGCTGTTCCCGACTCCGAGTCCGAGGGTGAACCGGCCGGGCGCCAGTTCCGCGACGGTCCGCGCCGCGGACGCGACCACCGACGGGTGCCGGGTCGCCACGTTCGTGACGGCCGTTCCGAGGCCGATGCGCTCGGTGCGCAGGGCGGTCACCGACAGGACGGAGAAGACGTCCCGCCACAACAGCTGGGAGTCGGGGAACCAGACCTGGTCGAAGCCCAGTTCCTCTGCCCGCGCCGCGACGGACGCGAGCCGGTCCGGGCGGTCGCAGGCGGGTATGCGGATGCCGACCTTCACCGGGCCTCCCCGAGGAAGTCGAGGTCGAGCCGGTTGAAGCGGTCGGCGTGCTCGTGCTGCGGCCAGTGCCCGCACTCGCCGAAGATCTCCAGCCGCGAGTCCGGGATGCTCTCCTTCATCCGGTGCGCCTCCGGCACGTCCCCGAACGGGTTCTGCGCGCCCCACACGATCAGCGTGGGCGCGGTGATGCGCCCCATCTGCTCGGCGGTGAGCAGGTCGGGCTCGCGGTTCTCCATCTCCTGCAGGCAGAGCAGGTTGTCGACGCGCTTGACGAACTCGGGCCGGTGGTAGATGGCGTGCCGGATCTCGACGAGCTCCTCTGAGACGTTCTCCGCCGGGTCGTGCATGAGCAGATGGAGGCGCCGGCGGGTGAGGTCGATGTCGTCGTCGGTGACGGCCTTGCGGGTGCTGGTCTTGATCCGCTCCATGACCTGCGGGTTGGCGACCGTCCCGCCCGGTGCGACGAGGGTCAGCCGTCCGACGCGGTCGGGATGGTCGGCGGCGAGCCGCCCCGCGACCCAACCGCCGAGGGACTCCCCCACGAAGTGGGCGCGCTCGATCCCGCAGGCGTCCAGGTAGGCGAGCACATGGTCGACGTAGCGGGGGATGCGGTAGGGCTCGTCCGCGCCGTCGGTGTAGCCGTGGCCGAGCATGTCGACGGCATGGCAGGCATACCGCTCGGAGTGCGCGGGGATGTTGCGGACGAACGCCTCCAGGTGGCCGCTGGTGCCGTGCAGGAAGATGACGGCCTCGCCCGTCCCGGCCTGGAGTGCGCGGGTGCGGATGCCTCCGGCGTCGATGTAGCGGACGGCGTACTCGATGCCGGCCAGGTCGGTCCAGATGCTCATGCGGTCTCCTTCGTCGTTGGGGGCTCGACCACGGCGACGCCCATTCCGGTGAGCCATTGCGGGATGGCGGCGTAGGCGAGGGTCTCGCCGCGGGCTCCGGGGCCGAGCGCGGCGAGCATGGCGATCCAGGAGCGGATCTCCTGCGCGCCGTTGCCGGCCGCGGCGTCGATGTCGGCGCTGCTGCGCTCCAGGACCGGCCCGAGGTCGCCTTGTTCGACCAGCTTCAGGAAGTCGCGGTCGAACGAGGGGTTGATGTCGGGTTCGGCGGCGCGGATGATCTGCCGCCGCCGGACCTCGTAGTCGCCCCACGACCCGCGCCCGTTCAGCCACGCCTCGACGAGGAAGCGGTCGTCGTCGGACAGGGTGTCGAACCACTTCGGCCACGGCAGCCGGTGCGACAGCCCGCCGGAGGCGATGACGGCGACGCGTTTGCCGGCGCCGTCGACGGCAACGGCGCGGGCGATGGCGGCGCCGAGGTCGTGGCAGCGCCGCAGGGACGGCAGCGGCGGCGCGAACATGTTGATCACGACGGGCACGATCGGGACGTCGAGCGCGGGCAGCAGGTGCTGCAGGCTGTGGGTGATTCCGTGGTCGACGGTGAGCCGGAGCGAGAAGGCCGGGTCGAACCCGTAGCCGACCAGCGAGGTGAGGAGGTGGCGGGCGAGGCCGGTGTCGGCGGGCAGCGGCCCGCCGGGCGTGCCGGCCTCCCCGGCGCCGAGCACCTCACCGACGCCGATGGTGATCGCGGGCATCATGTCGAGGAAGAAGCCGCGGAAGTGGTTCGACCCGATGATGACGACGGCGTCGGGGGCGGCGGCGGCCAGCCGGTCTCTGGCACGTTCCAGTCCGTTCCGGAAGCGGTGGGCGCCGTCGAGCCGGTCGACCTTGTCCCAGTCGGTGTTCATGAGGGTGCTGTGGGAGGCACCCACACCGAGCACGATGTCGCTCACGCGATCAACTCCTGGAGGGCAGCGCGGACGGGGCGACATTCCGCCCCATCCGGTGGGGCGGTCGTCGCCGTCCGCCCACGGGCGGCGGTGGACGGGCAGGTCAGCGCAGGTCGGCCGCGAGGCCCTTCAGCAGGACGTCCAGACCCGCGTGGAACTGCCGGTCCGTCGGGAGCCAGGCGAGCTCCGGGGACAGTTCGATCATGTTGGGGAACTCGTCCGCCGGAAGGGCCGAGTAGAAATGGGCGCGCTGCCGGCGCAGTTCCGCGGCCGCTTCGTCGGCCCCGCCCCACGGGCGGGGCATCTGGTAGGCCGCGAAGCCCAGCGTGTAGGTCATGAGGAGCCCGTAGACGCGAACGGACTCCTCGGCCGGCAGTCCGGCCCGCCGCAGCCGCCCCAGCACGCGTTCGAACGCGCCCTTCAGCGAGCCGCGGCTTGCCGTGGTGCGGGTCGACAGCAGCCGGACGACGCTCGGGTGCTCGCGCATCATGGCCAGCAGCGCCTCGGCGATCCGGCGAGCCTCGGTGACGGGATCGGATCCGGTCTCCTCCGGCAGCCGCAGGTTGCCCAGCACCTGGTCCGCCATCCCGTCGAGGATGTCGTCCTTGTTCTTGAAATGGCGGTACAGGGCCATCGTGCTGAAGCCGAGTTCGCTCGCGAGGCGCCGCATGGTCAGCGCGTCGAGGCTCTCCCGGTCGCCGATCCTGATCGCGGCGTCCAGGATGTCCTGTGCGGTGAGCGCCTTGTCCGGACGGCGTCCTCGGGCCGGGGGTCGCCGTGTCGCCACTTCTCGCTCCGTCTCGCCCAAGATCGTGTTCTGGTTCCCGGTCCATCCTGCCCTGGATCACAGCCCCACGTCCGCTCTTGTGCGTGTGCAGGTGTTGATCGTGGTGCGCAGGATGTGGCGGGTGAGCCGGCACATCTCCCGGACGTCCACGACGTTCATCCCCATGGGGAAGTCGACGGGCAGCGGGGCCTGCGCACCGGCGCGGGTCATGCCGATCCGGGCGGTCGGCACGCCCCGGCCGCGCAGGATGTTGGCGTCGGTGGCGCCGCTGTTCCCGAGGATCGGCTCGTGCGGCCTCCCCTCCTCGGCCTCCCACGCCTCGATCGCCGCGCGGACCACCCACGACTCGGGATCGGTCGCGGTCCCGGGAATCGCCAGGATCATGTCCCAGGCGATGTCCAGCCGGGGATGGGCCCTGCCGATGCGGGTGATCGCGTCGGCGAACTCGCGCTTGACGCTCATCGGCGTGGAGGCGGGCGACGTCCGCAGGTCCAGGACGAAGCGGCAGGTCGCCGGCGACACCGCGGGCATCCGCATGAAGCCGCCCTCGATCGCGCCGATGTTGCCCTGCGGTGCGACGGTTCCGGCGGTGTGCCGGGCGGTGTACTCGGCGAACCATTCCTCCAGGGCCGCCGCGACGGTGCCGGCGCCGAGGATCGCGTTGCGATAGTCGATGCGGTGCCGGCTGCCGGCGTAGGAGTAGCTGCCGCCCACACTGACCTCGAACCAGCACAGTCCGACCTCGTCCCACGACACCGCCCAACCGGGCTTGGCGATCAGCGCGTAGTCGGCCCAGACGCCCTGCTCCAGCATGAACGAGCAGCCGTTCCCCTGCCCCGCGTTGTACCGCCGGACGTGGGCGGCGGTGCGCTTGTTCGTCGGCATCCCGCCCGCGCCGAGCCCCAGGACCACGTCGCCGCGCAGCGGCGTGCCGGCGCGGTGCAGGATCTCCAGCGCGGCGACCAGACACGCCGCGTGCCCCTTGGGGTTGCTGGCACCGAGGCCGATGACGTAATCGCCGTCCCGGACGGGCTCCGGGACCATGTCGTAGCGCAGGGCCGTGCCGACCCGCGGCAGGTCCTCCTCGGGATTCCCGGTGGTCAGCGTGTCGATCGGCGCGTAGAGCAGCAGGTCGGGCCCCGTCCCGTCGCCGCGCAGCCGGGCCACGGCGTTGCCCTGGTCGTCGTCGATCGGCTGGTAGCGGGCCTCGATCCCGGCGCCGGTGAGCGAGTCGACGGCCCAGCGCGCCAGCTCGCCCTCCTCTCCCGTCGGGCTGGGGACGCCGGCCATCGCCATGACGATGTCGGCGAGGCGTTCGGGGTCGATGAGTTCCTCGGCCGCCCGCACCAGTTCGGAACGGGTGCCGTCCAACGCCGTCATGCGGATGCCTCCGTGTCGTCCGCGAGCCGTTCGGCGGCGTGCTCGGCCAGCCCGGCGGCGGCGTCGAGCTTCCACGCGTTGCCGGGCAGCGGGTGTCCGTGCGCGTCGAGTTGGGCGTCCACGACCTTGCGGAGCGTGGACGGGTCGAAGGGGCGGCCGTTGAGCGCGCGCTCGGCCTCGGTCGGGCGCCACGGCGTGGGCGCCAGGGCGCCGAACACGATCCGGGCGTCCTCCCACCGTTCGGCCGACCGGCTCGACGCCGCGACGGCCACGGCCGCGAAATCGCCCTGCCAGAGCGCGAGCTTCTCGAACACGCATGCCCTGCCCGGTTCGGGGATCCGGATCGAGACCACCAGGTCGGCCGGTGCCAGAACCGTTTCACCGGGGCCGGTGTAGAGGCCGGCGATCGGGATGCGGCGCCCGTCGGACAGCTCGGCGATCCCGTCCAGCGCGACCAGGACCGTGGCGAGGTCGGACGGCGTGACCGCCTGGCAGCGGTGCCCGTCGACGGCCGCGTGGTAGAAGCGGTGGTCGCCGAGGATCGCGTAGCACGGGCTGGACACGCCGTTGCGCTTGTAGCAGGGGAAGTCGTTGCGGAAGAACCAGCAGCGCTTGGCCTGCAGCAGGTTCCCCGCGATCGTCGCCGCGTTCCTGACCTGCGGCGACGCGATCGACTCGGCGGCCTCCGCCAGGGCCGGGATCGTCTCGGTGAACCGGGAGACCAGCTCGGCCAGGGTGACGGCCGCACCGATCACGACCGTCCCGTCCGGTTCCTCGGCGATGTCGCGGAGGCCCGGCAGCAGGGCCGTGGAGACCAGCCGCGCCGGGTCGGCGAGCCCCTGCTTGCGCTGGAGGAGCAGGTCGGTGCCGCCGCCGAGCGCCGCACCGTCGCGCAGGACGGTCTCGGCCTCCTCGACGGTCCGCGGCCGGACGATCTCGACGGCCTCGGTGACCGGCGCCCTCCGCTCGGGGTACCTGCCCTGACGCCCGAGCCGCGTCCCCCAGCGGTGGAGCAGGGCGTGGACGCCGAGCGGGTACCCGGCCCGCACCAGCGCGATCCACCAGCGCGAGGGGCGGCGGCGCAGCCGGTGGTCGCGGACGCGCCCCTCCTTCTCCGCGAGCGCCCGCAGCACCTTGTCCGGGGTGATCGGCAGGTCGCGGATCCGGACGCCGACGGCGTCGTACACCGCGTTGGCGATGGCGGCGCCCGGCGGGATCACCGGGATCTCGCCGACGCTCTTCGCGCCGTAGGGGCCGGCGTCGTCGTGGCCGTCGACGATGAACGGCCGGACGGGCGGCAGGTCGGCCGCGCGCGGCATCGCATAGTTGATGTACGCGGGGTTGACGACCCGGCCCTCGGCGCGGATCAGCTCCTCCCCCAGTGCGGCGCCGAGCCCGTGGACGGCGCCGCCGATGATCTGCCCCTCGACCATGACGGGGTTGATGGCCCGCCCGACGTCGTGCGCCGCCACGTAGTCGAGCACGGTGACCTTGCCGGTCCGGACGTCGACCTCGACCTCGGCGCCGTGCGCGGCGAAGGTGTAGGTGGGCGAGAGGTTGGCGCGGTCCTCGCCCGGCGTGATCGTCTCGGTGCCCTCCAGTTCGTAGCGGCTGTCCAGGCCGAGCCCGCCCTGCGCGGCGGAGAGGTCGGCGAAGCTCACCGAGCCGCCGTCGTGGTGGGCGGCGCCGCCGCGCAGGGCGACGTCCTCGGGAGCGCAGCCGAGTTTGGCGGCCGCCAGGCCCCGCAGCCGCTCCCCCATCTCACGGGCCGCCTGGCCGACGGCCATGCCGGACATGTGCGTCGCGCGGGACGACCAGGCACCGAGGTCCAGCGGCGTCAGCTCGCTGTCCATCGACAGCACGTCGACGTCGGCGGGCTCGACGCCGAGTTCCGCGGCGGCGATCTGCGCGAGGATCGTCTTCTGCCCGGTCCCCGCGTCCGAGCCGCCGAACCGGACCCGGACGCGGCCGTCCTGGCCGACGTCCACCCCGGCCTCGCTGATGTTCGACAGCGGGTAGGCGAAGGCGCCCGACCCGTGCGCGGCGGTCGACACGCCGACGCCGCGCCCGGCGGTCCTCGCGGTCCGCTTGCGGTCCCAGTCCAGTTCCCTGCGGACGGTCTCCAGGCAGTCGGCGAGCCGGACGGTGGTGACCCGGTACCCGCACAGGGTCTCGGTGTGCGGCTCGACGAGGTTGCGGATCCGCAGGTCGATGGGATCCATGCCGAGCCGCTCGGCGATCTCGTCGAGCTGGCTCTCCATGGCGAGCGTGACCTGCGGGGTCCCGTATCCGCGGTACTGCCCGCCCGGCTGCGTCGCGGTGTCGACGAGGCGCGCGTCGTAGCGGACGCCGTCCGCCCGGTACGTCGCCCCCAGGGTGATGACACCGACGCGCATCACCGAGGAGCCCATGTGCGAGTAGGCGCCGTTGTCGACGTTGATCTCCGTCTCGAAGGCGCGCAGGTTCCCGTGCGCGTCGGCGTAGGTGCGCAGCCGCGTCTCGAAGCGGTGCCGGGGCTTGTTGGAGGCGAACTCCTCCTCGCGCGACAGGGAGATCAGCACGGGCGTCCCGGTCTTGCGGGCGAGCGCGGCGGCGAGGATCTCGTGCTCGGACGCCTTCGACTTCGAGCCGAAGCTCCCGCCGGTGGCGACCTCGCGGCACACGACCTGGTCGTGCTCGATGCCGAGCAGGTGCGAGACCTCCTTGGCGATGAAGTAGGGCGCGTGCGTGGACGTCCACAGCTCCATCACCTCCCGGTCGGGATGCCACCGGGCGAGCGTGACGTTGGGCTCCATGCAGGCGTGCGCGACGCTGGGGTAGACGAAGTCGCCCTCGACCATCACCGTCGACGCGGCCACGCCCGCGTCCGGGTCGCCCCACACGCTGTTCCAGCGGATCGCGACGTTGCGCTCCGCCGGCCGGTCGTGCAGCGCGCGGGCGCGCGGGGCGAGGGCCTCGGCGATGCTGAGCGGCGCCCGGAGCGGCCGGATCCGCAGCCGGATCGCCGCGACCGCGGCGCGGGCCTGTTCGGGTGTGTCGGCGGCGACCGCGGCGACCTCCTGCCCGATGTAGCGGACGACGCCTGCGGCCAGCGGCGGGCGGTCCGCCATGTGCCCGCCCCGGTGCAGGTAGGTGATGCCGGGCGGGAAGTCGTCCGCCGTGATGACGCCGCGCACGCCCGGCATCCGCAGTGCGGGCGCCACGTCCAGCCGGGTGATCCGGCCGTACGGGACGGGCGAGCGGAGCACCGCCGCGTGCAGGTGCGGCGGCCCGGTGAGGTCGTTGACGTAGGCGACGCGGCCCAGGGACCGGTCCTGCCAGTCCAGCGGCCGGACGCTGCGCCCGATCGGAGTCGTCATTCGGTCTCCCTCCGCGCGCGAGCCGTCGCGCAGACGGCCTCGACGATCGCCGCGTAACCGGTGCAGCGGCAGATGTTGCCCGACAGCTCCGTCCGCACCCGCGCCCTCGCCCGCTCCGCGTCGGCCGGAAGGCCGGCGCGGAGCAGGGCGGTGGCGTGCACGACCTGCCCCGGCGTGCAGAAGCCGCACTGGAAGGCGCCCAGGTCGGCGAACGCCGCGCGCAGGTCCGCGGACTCCTCCGCGAGGCCCTCGGCCGTCGTGACCTCCCCGTCCACCAGCTCGGCGGGCGTCACGCACGAGAGCCGGGGCCGGCCCGCGACGAGCACGGTGCAGGCACCGCATTCGCCGCGCTCGCAGGCGAGCTTGACCGACGTCGCCCCGAACTCGTCCCGCAGAATGCGGGCGAGGACGGTCCCGGGGGGCGCGGCGACGGCCCCGGTCTTCCCGTTGACGGTGATGTTCATGAAGGGACCCCAGAGTGGAGAGGACGGACGGAAGGCGCTACTCCAGATCGGCCGTGGTGAGACCGCCGGCGTTGGTCTTGTCGAAGGGCCGGGTCTGGATGTCGACCTGGCCGGGCGTCTGCTTGCCGTCCAGCTTGCCGACCATTGTCTGCAGCGCCGTGGCTCCCCACTTCTTCGGCTGCAGCGCGATCTCGAAGCCGACCTGCCCGTTGCGCACCATGGCGAGCGTCGACGGGATGCCGTCGAAGCCCGTCACGGTGATCTGCCCGGACTTGCCCGCCTCGTTGATGCCCTGGACGACCCCGGTGAGGAAGTCGTCGAGGTTGGCGTAGACGACCTTGGCGTCGGGGACCGCCGACAGCGACGCCTTGGTCGCCTTGAGCCCCTCCTCGGAGGTGAGCGCGGAGACGTTGACCTCGTGGGCCACCGACATTCCGGGGCAGGACGCGGAGCCGATGACGGCCTTGTAGGCCTTCGTCATCTCCTGGACGTAGGGCGCCGCGGACGGGCCCTTGACCATGACGATCTTTCCCTTGCCGACGTTCTTGCACGTCCACTCGGCGATCTGCTGACCCGACTTGCCCCAGTCGTTGCCGATGTAGGACGCGCGGCTGGACTTGTCCTCGACGTCGCGGGCGACCGTCATCACCGGGATGTGCGCGGCCTTGGCCGCGTTGAGCGGCGCCACCACCGCCTTGGCGTCGATGGCGGAGACGAGGATGCCGTCCACGTTCTTGGCGATAAGGTCGTTGATGTCGTTGGCCTGCTTGAGCGGGTCGCCGCCGGCGTCGGTGAAGACGACCTTCACGCCGAGCTTCTCGGCCTCGGCCTCGATGCCCTTCTGCATCCCGGCGTACAGGGCGATCCGGGGCGCGGCGAAGCTCACGCCGATGGTCTTCTCGCCCTTGTCGGACGCGCTGGAACTGTTGCAGGCGGTGGCCGCCAAGCCGACGCAGAGCGCCGCCGCGGCGATCCCGCCGAGTCGGTTGATGCGCATGTTGATCTCCTGGTACGGGTTCGGTGAGGGAGGGCGGGGGGCGGGGATCGGTCAGCCGACGGCGGCCTTGGCGGTGGCGTCCGCGACGCCGGACCGTGGCGGTGGCGCCTGCCGTCGCCCGGTGCGCAGCCGGGAGACGCGGCGCAGCAGTTCGGCCGACATGGCGAGCACGAACACGATCCCGATCGCGACCTGCTGCCAGGCGTCGCCGACGCCCTTGAGGTTGAGGCCGTTCTGGATCACGGAGATGACCAGGACGCCGAGCAGCGTCCGCCACATCGCGGCGCGCCCGCCGTGCAGGGCGCTGCCGCCGAGCACGACCGCCGCCACCGAGAACAGCTCCAGGCCCTCGCCGACGGTCGGCTGCGCCGACTGCAGGCGCGCGGTCGTCGCCATGCCCGCGACGGCGGAGAACACCCCGGCCAGCACGAACGTGGCGACGATCGTCCGCTCGACGCGCAGGCCGGCCAGCCGCGCCGCCTCCCGGTTGCCGCCGCTGGACAGTACCCGCAGCCCGAAGGGGCTCACGCTCAGCAGGAACGCCGAGACCGCGAAGCAGCCGATCATCAGCCAGACGATCCACGGCACGCCGAGCGGCCGGCCGACGCCGAACCCGGCGATGCTCGCGGGCAGGCCGCCGACGGACTCGGCGTGCGTGACGATCAGCGTCAGCCCCGTCCCGATCACCGAGGTGCCCAGCGTGATCATGAAGGGGTGGACCTTGAGCCCGATCACCAGCAGGCCGTTGGCCAGTCCGAACACGACTCCGGACAGGGCCGCCGCGAGCAGCCCCAGCGCGATGCTGTGGGTGTCGCGCATGACGATCGCGCCGACCGCGCCGTGCATCGCGACCTGCGCGCCGACCGACAGGTCGAACCCGCCGCCGGCGATGACGAACGTCTGCCCGAAGGAGACGATCGCGAGGATCGCCATCGAGCTCAGGACGTTGAGGATGTTGCCGCTGCTGAGGAACGAGTCGGTCGACACCGCCAGCACGACGGCCAGGACGACCAGCAGCAGGGGGACGAACACGTCCTCCAGGGCGGGCGAGGTTCTTCTCATGATGCGAGACCTTCCGGGTGTTCGCCGAGGCACGCCGTCATCAGTTGGGCGTGGGTGACGTCGGCATTGAGCTCGGCGACCAGGCGTCCCCGCCGGAACGCCAGGTAGCGGTCGGTGATGGATCGGAACTCGTCGCTCTCCAGCGCCACCACGACGACGCAGCCGCGCTCGTCCGCGAACGTCCGGAGCTGGCGCAGCACGTGCTCCTTGGCGCCGATGTCGATGCCGTGGGTGGGCTCCTCCACGACGAGCACGCGCGCCCCGGCGGCCAGCCACCGCGCGATCAGGATCTTCTGCTGGTTCCCGCCGGACAGCAGCCCCGCGGGGAACGCGGGATCGGCCGGCCGGACGTCCAGATCGGCGATCAGCCGCAGCGCCTCGGCGCGCATCTTCCGCCGGTCCAGGACGCCGAAGCGGGTGAACGCCTTCACGTCCCCGAGGGCGATGTTGCGCTCGATGCTCAGCAGCGGCTGCACCCCGTCGCGCTTGCGCTCCTCCGGGACGAAACCGACGGCCGCCGCGACGGCCGCGACCCTGGTGAGCGGTCTGATCTCGCGCCCGCCGACCTCCACCTTCGCCGATACGCGGCGGGCCGGACGGCGGGCGCCGGCGAGTGTGCGCGCGTAGGTGCCCGCGCCCGAGCCGAGGATGCCGGTCATCGTGACGAGCTCGCGGTGGCGCAGTTCCAACTCCGGCGCACCGGGGAGGTCGGCGCGGACGAGCACGTCGCCCGCCTCGCGGGGCTCGCGGTCCGGCGCGTTCGCCAGGACCCGTCCCGCCACCAGTTCGACCAGCCCGTGCGGGCTGGTCTCCTCCCGGGTGAGGCTCGCGACGACCCGGCCGTCCCGCAGCGCGGTGATCCGGTCGCAGAGCGCGCGGACCTCCTCCAGGTCGTGGCTGACGAACAGGACCGCGAGGCCGTCGTCCGCGAGGCGCCGCACCAGCTCGGTGATGCGCCGGGACTGGCGCGGCTCCAGGGCCGCGGTCGGCTCGTCCAGGATCAGCAGCTTCGGCCTGGCCCGCAGCGCCCGCGCCACCTGCAGCAGCTTCTTCTCTGCGAGGTCGAGGCCGTCGGCGCGGCGGGCCGGGTCCAGGTCGACGCCGAGGGTGCCGAGCAGCGCGGTGGTCTCGGCGCGGTCGGCGCCCCGGTCGCGCAGCAGGCGCAGCCGCCGGTGCGGCGCGGCGACGACGATGTTGTCGGCGACCGTCAGCTCGGGGAACAGCTGGGTCTCCTGGTGGACGACGGTGATCCCGGCCTGCTCGGCCTGCGCGGGCGTCGCGCAGTCCACCGCGCTTCCGCCGACCTCCAGGTGCCCGGCGTCCGGCACGTGGGCGCCGCACAGCACCTTGATCAGGGTGGACTTGCCGGCGCCGTTGGAGCCGATCAGCCCGTGGACCTCGCCGGCCGCGAGCTCCAGGTCCACCCCGTCGAGCGCGGTGAACTGGCCGAACCTCTTCGTGACACCGAGCGCGGCGACGGCGCGGGCGGTGCCTGCGGCGGTCACGAGCCCGCCTCCGTCCGTACCGCGGTGCCGGTGGCGCGGACGAACGCGGCCAGCAGCCGGCGCCGGACCTGCGGCACGCCGAGGGCGGTGGCCAGCAGGACGGCGAGCACGATCAGGATTCGCATCGGGGGGTCTCCTGGGAAGCGGGCCGAGGATCGGTGAGGAACTCCTCGGCGAGCCGGGCGTAGTCGTGGGGTCGTTCCTCCTGGGGGTGGTGCGCGGTGTCGGGCATCACCCTCAGGACGGCGCTGCGCAGTGCCTCGGCGAGCCGGCCCGCGTAGCCGGCGTCGGCGAAGGGGTCCGCGGAGCCCCAGAGCAGGAGCACTGGGGCGAGGACGCCGGGAAGGAGCGGGCCGAGGTCCTCGGGCAGGCCGCGCGCCGTCGAGTCGGTGCCGAGCGCGAGTGCGTCCGGGGTGACGCTGTTGCGGAAGCGCTCGAAGACGGTCGTCTGCGGGAGGTGCGCGGGATCGGCCCACTCGTGGCGTCCCATCAGGTCGCGCATCTTGCCGGGCGTCGGTCCGGCTCCGCCGTAGTACTCGGCGCGGATCGCCGCGCCGTCCGCTCCGGGCGGGCCGCCGAGGTCGGCGGGCCGGCTGCCGGTCAGCACGATCCGCCGGACGCGGCGGGGCTCGCGGGCCGCGATCAGAAGGGCCACCGATCCGCCGAGCGACTGGCAGACGAAGTCGGCGCGGCCGACGCCCAGCGCGTCCAGGAGGGCCGTGACGTACCGGGCGTGGAAGGAGAACAGCGGTCCGGTCGCCCGGGGGGCGGCCGAGCCGCCGTACTGCGGCAGGTCCACCAGGATGAGGCGACGGCCGGGCAGTTCGGGCACCAGCGCGGCGAAGTCGGTCCGGGACGAGCAGCCGGGACCGCCGCCGTGCAGCAGCACGGTGGGCGCTCCGGCGCCGATCGAGCGGACGCTCAGCTCGGTCCCCAGCACGGTGCGCCGGGTGCCGATGGTCGGTGCGGTCATGGTGGGATCTCCGGTTCTTCCGGCCCCCGCGAGGGGGCCATCGCGCTTCCGTGAACGGAGGCCGCGCTACCGAGAAAGTCGAGATGAAGCCGCGAATAACGGGTGATGCGTACTATGTACACTACTTAGGCCAGGAGTCAATGGCCGAAATCCGGATTTAACTCAGAGGTCCAGGACGAGGCGGTCCGACAGGCACCGCGAGACGCACGGCATCATCGTCTTCCCGGCCTCCCGCTCCGCATCGGTCAGCAGCCCGTCCCGGTGGTCGGGAACGCCCGCCAGCACGCGGGTCTCGCAGCTCCCGCAGATGCCCTCGCGGCACGCGTTCGGCACCTGGACGCCGGCCCGTTCCAGCGCGTCGAGGACTCCCTCGTCGGCGGGCACCCGCACGGTCAGCCCGGAACCCGCGCACTCCACCTCGAAGGCGGTGTCCTCCCCGTCCTGCGCGGCGTCGCGCGGGGCCGCGGCGAACCGTTCGACGTGCAGGCCACCGTCCGGCGGCCGTGTTCGGCACCGCTGCTCGACCGCCGTGAGCAGCCCCTCCGGACCGCAGCAGTAGACCGCCGTGCCGGGTTCGAGCTCGGCGAGGATCTCGTCGAGATCCGGACGCCCGTCGCGGTCCTCGGGGACGACGGTCACCGAGTCCCCGTAGCGAGCGAGTTCCGGCAGGAAGGCCATGGTCTCCCGGCTCCTGCCGCCGTAGACGAGCCGCCAGGGAACGCCCCTGGCCGCGGCCCGCCCGATCATCGGCAGCAGCGGCGTGATCCCGATGCCGCCGGCCAGGAACAGGTAACGCGGCGCGTCCTCCAGCGGGAACCGGTTGCGGGGTCCGCGCACCCGCACCGTCCCACCGGGGCGCAGTTCCTCGTGCACGTACGCCGAGCCGCCCCGGCCGTCGGGCTCGTGGAGGACACCGATCCGGTACGCCCCGGAGTCCGCCGGGTCCCCGCACAGCGAGTACTGCCGGGTCCATTTCCCGAGGTCCAACTCCAGATGGGCGCCCGGCTCCCAGGGCTCAAGCGGGGCGCCGCCGAGACCGGTCAGCGTGACCGACATGACGCCGTCCGCCTCCCAGGTCATCGACCGGACGACCAGCTCGCGTTCGTTGTCCGACATGGCTCGTACTATGTACGGTACTTTGCAGACCAGTCAAGCGACCTGGGGCTTGACAACGGGACAAGGTTCCGTACAAAGTACGTGACATTGTTCAAGGAGGCTCCGTTGACCACCAACGCCACGTCCCCCGGCCGCCCCCGCCCCGAGCGACGGCAGCCCGGCCAGGACTGGACGTCCTGGCCGACCTACGACAGCGCCGTCCTGGGTTTCCGCGACCACTGGTACCCCGTCCTGTGGTCCGAGCAGGTCGGCCGGAAGCCCGTCGCCGTCACGCTGCTGGGCGAGAACATCGCCCTCGTCCGCGAGGGCGAGGAGATCCACGCCCTGCACGACCGCTGCCCCCACCGCGGCGTGCCCCTCTCGCTCGGGCGCCGCCAGTTCCCCGGCACCGTCTCCTGCCCCTACCACGGGTGGACCTACGACCTGAAGGACGGGAACCTCTGCGGGGTCCTCACCGACGGGCCGGAATCACCGATCGCCGGACGCGTCAAGGTGCGGACCTACCCCGTCAAGCAGCGCTTCGGCCTGATCTGGGTGTACGTCGGCGACGCGGAGGACCCGCATCCCCTGGAGGACGACCTCCCCGAGGAACTGCGCGACAACCGGTTCGTCATCGGCGGCCGCACCGAGGTCCGCAAGGGCAACTGGCGGTTCGCCGCCGAGAACGGATTCGACGAAGGCCACGCCAAGTACCTTCACAACACGGCGCTGTGGCGCCTCTTCAAGGTCATGCCGGCCTGGAACAAGACCCGCATCGTCGAGCGCGGCGACTGGCTCGTCCGCGTCCAGGACGAGGTGCACTGGGAGGCCGACATGCCCGGCCTCGGCAAGTGGACCAACAAGCGGTGGTGGAAACGCATGCCGCTGCCCGACGCGCCCGGCAAGGCGCAGAACATCAATCCCGTGATCAAGAGCCTCGACCTGCCGGGCTTCGTCTCGATCCGGATGCCCGGCATCCTCCGCGTCGCCTACCCGCATTTCATCCACTACGAGTGGTACGTCCCAGTGGACACCGACCACGTCCGCTACGTCCAGCTCATGGTGCGATTCGAGACGGGAGCGCGGGCGGGACTCTTCAAGCTCAAGTACCTCACCGCGATCCGCTGGCTCTTCCACGGCCAGTTCACCGCGCAGGACGCCTGGATGGTCGACGTCATGAACGCCCCACCGGAGAAGCTCTACCGGCCCGATCTGTCCCTCACCGCCTGGCGGCGCAAGGTCGAGCAGAGCGAACCGAAGGTCCAGCCGTACGAGCGGTAACGTGCCGATCGCCCGGCGGGGTAACCTCGCCCGCGGAGACGATGACGCCGACCACGGAGCAGCATGGCCACCCGAGCGAAGACCAAGAGCACGCGGGCGCTCACCCGTGAACGGATCGTCGAGACCGCGGTGCGCATAGGAGACGCCGAGAACCTGGACACCTTGACCGTCCGGCGTCTCGCCGGTGAACTCGGCGTCGGCGCGATGACCCTGTACAGCTACTTCCGCAACAAGGAGGAGATCCTCGACGCGATGGCCGACCACGTCCTCGGCGGCATGGAGGTCCCCGCCGCCGGGACGGACGACCCGGTCGAGGTCCTCATGGCGTGCGGGCGGGCGTTCCGGGCGATGATGCTCGCCCACCCCTGCGTCGTCCGCCTGCTGTCGACCCGGGTCACCGACAGCGTCGACGCGCTGGACGGCGCGATGGAGAACGTCCTCGCCCGGCTGGAGTCGGCGGGCCTGACCGGCGCCGACGCCACTCGCGCCTACGGGCTCCTCATCACCTATGCGCTCGGCTTCTCCGGTTACCGGACACCGCGGACCTGGGGGGACGATCCGGAGGCGCGGCGCCAGCGCCGCCACTTCTACGCCGGCCTGCCCGCCGACCGCTTTCCCAGTACGGTGCGGCTCTCCCCGGAACTGCCGACACTGCCCTCCTCGGAGCAGTTCGAGTTCGGCCTTCGCCTGATAGCCGAGGGCCTTGCGGCGAACGCGGGCTCCGTCGACCGTCGATGACGTCGGATCACCGCCACCCCCGAGCCCACCGGCTCGTCGAGCAGAAGCCTTATCCCGCAGAAAAGCGGCCAGCCGTTGCGCCGCAGGCCAGTGGTTGCGGCACCTGGGTGAGATCCTCTCGCAGCCGGACCCGGTAGGCGAGGCCCTCGAGATCGCGTTCAGCCTGGCCGCCGCGAACTGCTGGCCTGCGCAGCACGGGAACGCCTGCTGCTATGCCCCATCGACGACTCCCACCGGCTGGACGCGGGGTCGTCGAAGGCGCCGGCCTTCCTCGCCCGGTGCGTCGCGGCGGACGACCTGCGAGCCACGTCCAGGGCGAACTCCCTGGCGGCGATCGGTGGAGAGGCCGGAGCCACCCGGCCGGGCACGGGTCGGCGGCGCCGGTGCGGTTCGGCGACCACCAGATCGGCAGCGGCGCTGTTGCGCGTCAATCCGCGCGGATCTCCAAGGATCACACGGCCTTGGTGAGGGCCTCGTACTCTTCGTCGGTCAGCGTGACCGTCGCCGCCTGCACGTTCTCTTCCAGATGCGCGACGCGGGACGTGCCGGGGATGGGCAGCATGACCGGGGAACGCCGCAGCAACCACGCGAGGGCGAGCTGCGACGCAGTGGCACCGTGCTCTCGCGCGGCCGACTCCAACGGACCCCCGGGACGTGCGAGCTCCCCCGTCGCGATCGGGAACCACGGAATGAAAGCGATGTCCTCGGCCTCGGCGTAGTCCAAGACGTCCTCCGCCTTGCGATTGACGAGGTTGTACAGATTCTGCACCGAGACGATCTCAGCGATGCCGCGCGCTTCCTTCAGCTGCTCCACGGTCACCTCCGACAGCCCGATGTGGCGGATCTTGCCCTCCTCCTGCAGCGCGGCGAGCTCGCCCAGCTGGTCGGCGAGGGGGACCTTGGCGTCGATCCGATGCAGCTGGTAGAGGTCGATCCGCTCCAGACCCAGGTGACGCAGGCTCAGTTCCAGCTGCTGACGCAGGTACTCGGGCCGCCCCAGCGGCCGCCAGTCGCCGGGGCCGGATCGGCTCAGCCCCGCCTTCGTGGCGATGACCAGGTCGTCGCGGTAGGGGTGCAGCGCCTTGCGGATCAGCTGCTCGCTCACGAAGGGACCGTAGGAGTCGGCCGTGTCAATGAAGGTGACGCCGAGCTCCACGGCGCGGCGCAGGACCCGCACCGCTTCATCAGGGTCCTTGGGATCCCCCCACACACCCGGCCCGGTCAGCTGCATCGCGCCGTAACCGAGGCGGACGACCGGCAGGTCACCACCGATCGCGAAGGTGCCTGATGCTTCGGCGGGGCGGTCACTTGAAAGCGGGCTCATGGAAGCGTTCCTCTCTATCGGTCAATGAGGCGGCACACGGTCGTGCGCAACAGACGATCGTGTGCCTTACCCCTGGTATCGGATGTCTCACACGGAGCCCGAACTCACCGGGCCCAGATGAATCCTGGCACGTCAGGCGGGAAGGGGCTGGTGGACAGGGGCGTCCAGGATGAAGTTCTGGCGGAAGGTGCGACCGCCGGTGACCAGCAGGCGCGCGATCGCGGGAGTGCGGCTCGCTGTGAGCAGCAGGACGGTGACGAAGCCCTGCGGCAGTCCCGTCGCGGCGTAGCGTCCCTCCTGGTCAGTGGCGGTCCTCAGTAGTTGGTGGCCGTTCGAAGCCAGGATCGTGACGCCGACGTTCGGAATGGGAGAGCCCTCGTGGTTCGGACGGTACCGACCAGCATCGCCGGCTGATTCCCGAAGCCGTCGTGCTGACCGGGGTCGACGGCGTGCGGGCTGGGGGCTTCGAATGAGGAGTCTTGGACGGCCTCCTCGACACGCACGTCGAACTCGGACTCGGCCTGGGCCTGGGCGACAGCCCGTTGAGAACGCCACCACTCAGGCCCTTCAACGATGACAGGAGGGAGCGCGAACGCCTTCCGCTGGAAGCGTCTGCCACGCCAACAGGGACGCCTATCGATGATGGGCGATGTCGAGTGCGCCCCACCAGGCCGCAGTTCGCCGGCATCGTAGGCCACAGACGTGACGTGCCCATCGATTTGCCTGCAACCGCCGTCGGCCAGCAGCGCCTGGCGTGGCATCCGGCGTCGCGCTGGTGACGACCTCACCGTCACGGACCACGCCGGTGAACCTGATCAACTCAAGTAGCCGGGGCGCCGGCGGCGGGGCGAACTTCAGCGGCTGGTGCAGGGTGGCCGCCACACCCAGGCGACACCGTTACCGAGAGACACGATTTCACTATCCTCTGCACCAGCATGCTTGCTTCGGGTCGTCAAGAGCGCCGGCCACTCTGGCGCGACGACGTGGGACCGTCAGCGACCCTGGTTCCGCGAAGCGATCACGACGTTTCTCAACGGAGCAATTCACACAAGTCGATCTAGGTCGATCCAAGTCGAACGTGGAGCCGCCGACCCGCAGAAACTTCCTGGCCAAGTCGGGACGGTGCTTGATTCCTACGCCCCCGCCCGCGGCTTGGGCGCCCCGGGCGGCGCCGGGTCCGGCGCCGCCTGATAACCACACCGCGACGCTCATCAGGGCTGAGAGAAGCAGGAACGATGCGTCCGGTGACAGCACCCTTACCACCTCCTTCTCCTCTCAACTCGTTCCCCTTTTTGAACAGCTGAGCTGGGGTTTTGTGGGCGATACTGGGTTCGAACCAGTGACCTCTTCGGCGTGAACACCACTGATCATGCCCCAGATACACACCCTTCCGGAATCACCGCAGGTCAGGCGCGGTCCTTGAGCGCGACACAACGCACCTCAAGGAAGATCGAGTCCGTTTCGATCTCCCGCAACTAACACCTCGCAGATGTCCCTTCACACTGTAGACTCTGAAGGCCGGCTTCGGCGTGCCGTCGACACCCCAAGACGAGTCAGGATCAAGGGCCCTGCATATTTTCCGGCCTTTCCTTTAGGCATATCAGTGAGCCTTTTTCAGCAGCGGTGTGGTGACTGTTGATCACATGATGGTCGCGGTCGGTGCATCTGCCCCGGAACGTCAAGGAGCCCCTGGTAGGACGGTTGATCTCTCACAACCCTCCGTCCAAC
>NZ_JAGEOK010000045.1 GCF_017573545.1 Actinomadura nitritigenes
AACCGGCCGTGGAACCGGCCGTGGAACCGGCCGTGGAACCGGCCGTGGAACCGGCCGTGGAACCGGCCGTGGAACCGGCCGTGGAACCGGCCGTGGAACCGGCCGTGGAACCGGCCGTGGAACCGGCGGTGGAACCGGCCCTGGGACAGGCCGTCCGCGAGCGCGGGCGCCATGACCTGGCGCGGGATGCCCGCGGGCGGGCCCGCGCCGACGTCGACGCGCACCCCGCCGCCCGCTCTGACGTGCCCGGCCCCGGCGACCCGGATGTCCACCAGGTCGCCGTGCCCGCCCGTCCCGACGGTGACGCGGACGAACAGGCCGTGCGGGGGCCGGGGGACGGGCCGCGGCCGCGGCGGTCGCGCGTGCGGGGGCCGCTTCGGCGGAGGGCTCGCCGGGGGCGCCGCGACGTGCGGTCTCGGGTGCGGGGCGGGCCGGTGCGCGGCGGGCTGCACCACGACCGGTGCCGGGCGGTGCGCCGCCGGGTCGCGCGGAGCCGGCGGGGGCAGGGGCGGACGCGGCGCGGGCGGTTTCGGGGCCGGCGGCCTCGGCGCGGCCTGCGCGGCGGACGGCGGGTCCTGCGCGGGCCTGATCGGCTGCTTGTCGGACACGAGCATCATCGCGGCGGCCACCGCGGCCGCCACCGCCACCGCGCCGCCGCCCGCGAGCGCCTGCTGCTGCCGTCTCGGCAGGTGCCGCAGCCAGGTGAGCAGGCCGCCCCCGGACGCGAGCGCCACGCCGGACGCGGTGCCGAGGATCAGCGGACCCAGCCCCTCGCGCAGCGCCGTGTTGAGGGAGGCGAGTTCGGCTGCAGCCCCTTGCAGCGGCCGCAGCCGTCCAGGTGCCGCTGGATCCGGCGGCTCTCGCGCCCGGCGAGCGCGCCCCGGACGAACGAGCCGAGCTTCTCCAGCACCGGGCGGCACTCGCGGCGCACCTCCCCCAGGTCCGCGACGTGCGTCTGGAGGTAGGCCTGACGGAGCCCTTCGCGGGCCCGGTAGGCGAGCGCCGCCGCGCCGTTGGCGGAGAGGCCGAGCAGCGGCGCGATCTCGGCCGGCCTGGCGCCCTCGACCTCGGTGTACCAGAGCACCTCCTGCCAGCGGTCGGGCAGCGACCGGTACGCCTGGACGATCATCGAGCGCTCCAGTTCGGCGAGGGCCGGGTCCTCGAAGGGGACGCCCTGGTCGAACTCCTCGATCCGGTCGGTGCGGTGCACGCGCCGGTCGGCGCGCCGCCGGTCGTACACCGAGCGGCGCACGGCGGTGAGCAGGTACGGGCGGAAGCCGGTGTCGGGCCCGGCGCCGCGCCGCAGCACGCCGAGGACCTTGGCGAACGCGTCCTGCACGGCGTCCTCGGCGGCGGCCGGGTCGGACCCGCCGGTCAGGTGCCGGGCGAGGCCGCGCGCCGCCGCGAGGTGCCGCTCGTACAGCGTCGCGTACGCCGAGACGTCGCCGTCGCGCACCCGCGAGATGAGCGCCGCGTCCCCGGTCCCGGTCGTGGCGGGCTCCTCCACGTGGCCTCCTCACGGACGCGCCGTCCTTGGCGGGCTCTTCGCCACCCCGATGCTAGCTCATTGTGACGCCTTGACCACACATTGTCGCCTAGGTCGGCGCGCGCCATGTTCAATTTCCCGGAACGGCGTCATGGCGGGGGCGCTCGCGCGTTGGAGGGGCGTGGACGGTTCCCCAGTCCGTCCACCCGGGGTGCGCCCGTTCCGGCGAGGGGGCTGAACGGGTGCGCCCCGCTCCGTCGGTCGTGCCTGGCCGGAGCGGGGAACGGGCCGTGGTCAGCCGGTGATGGCGGCGCGGCCCAGCTCGGTGAGGGCGGCCTCGGTGCGGGGCGTCTCCCACTGGACGGTGCATTGCCGGCCGGTCAGCTCCACCGTGGCGATGGCGTTGTCGAACCATGGCCCTTCGGTCATCCGCCACCGCAGCGGCGGCGCGGGCACCTTCGCCAGCTTGGCGAGCGCCCGGAACGCCCCGCTCACGCCGCGCGCGGACGCGACGCGGTTGGCCCGGCGGATGGTGCCGCTCAGCGGGTTGCGCAGCGGCGAGCAGATGATCTGGGTGATGGCGGACGCGGTGTCCGGGGCGGTCACGCGGGACAGGCACGAGTAGTGGATGTCACCGGAGAGAAAGGAGATGCTGGCCGGGGCAGGACCTCGTTCTCCCTTACCGACCGCGATCACGTCCTCCGCCACCTGGCGGAAGGAGCGCTCGAACGCCGCCCAGTGCTCCAGGTCGGCGGCCTGCCGGACCTTCTCACCGAGGGCGGCGGCCCGCCGCCCCCACGCGCCGCCCGCGACGGCCTCGTTCCACGACTCGGCGTGGTGGATGGTGCGCGGCAGCAGGTAGGGCAGCGAGCTGGCGATGAGCAGGTGGTCCATACCGCCCTCGCACCGCCCGTCGAGCCAGCGGAACTCCTCGTCGTCGAGCATCCCGCGGCGGTCGGGGGTCAGCAGCCGGGAGCAGCGGCTGTCGACGACGACCAGCCGGGTGCCGCCCCAGTCGTGCGCGTAGCTCCACCGCATGGTCTCGGGCTGCTTGTCGGCCCGCTCGGCGAACGCGTCGAGGACCTCGCCCGCGTCGCCGCCGTCCTCGGACGCGGCGCGCACGGCGGCGAGGACGGGGTCGGACGCCCGGTCCTCCGGCGACATGTTCCCGAGGTGCTGGTAGATCCAGTAGGAGCCGATCCCGCCGGTGATCCGGGCCCGCCACCACGGCTGCGCCCACATCTGCTCGCGCCACGCGTGCGAGGTGTTCCAGTCGTCCCGGATGTCGTGGTCGTCGAAGATCGTGAAGGTGGGGACGGTCGACAGTAGCCACCGGACCGCCGGGTCGTCGCGCCAGGCCAGCTTGTACAGGTGGGTGTAGTCCTCGAAGTCGGCGGCCTCGTCGACGGGCGGCTCGTCCGCGGCGCGCCGCCCCCGGATGAACTCCTTCATCTCGTCGCTCAGCTCGTCGGCGTAGACCTGGTCGCCGACCATCAGCAGGACGTCGGGCCAGGTCACGCCGTCGCCGCCGGACCTGAGGCGGTGCGCGAACGCGGTGAGCGCGTCGTGCCCGAACCGTTCGGGGGTGCCGGGTGAGCGGCGGCACGACCCGAACGAGATGCGCAGCGTGCCCTCCGGGTCGAGGGTCCGGATCCGGCTCGGCGGGTCGTCGGAGCCGGGTTCCGGCCAGACCGTCTCGCCGTCGATGACCACTTCGTAGGGGACGCGGGCGCCGGGTTCGAGGCCGTCGACCTCCACGACCGCGTAGTGGTGGCCGTGCGCGGTGAACGTGCGGGCGCCCGCGTCCACCCCGTGGTCGGCGGCGACCACGCGGACCTCGCACGGGCGGTCGGTCTCCACCCAGATCGTCGCGGTGTGGGCGCTCACGTGGCGAAGGTGGGGGCCGAGTGCCAAAGCGGTCATAGAAGGTCTCTCTAGCGGAACCGGCGCTTCGCGTCCACCCGTCGCGGTCAGTGCCCGCCGCCGTCAGTGCCCGCCGTCGAGGAACGCGGCCTCGGTTTCCGGGGCGAGCCCTACGACCGGACGGTCCGGACGCTGCGGCGCCTGCCCGCCCATGGATCGCAGCCAGGTCCAGGTGTCCTCGACGGTCTCCGCCACGGGACGGCAGTGCAGGCCCGTGGCGAGCGCCTTGGCGACGTTGCCCTGGTGCATGGTGTCGTGGTCCTCCCCTGGCGGCAGCCAGATGGGGAGCTGCGTCCACGGTTCGATGCCGGCCTTGAGGATCGCCTCTGGGGACGTCCATACGAACTCGGCGTCGGATCCCGTCGTGCGGGCGCATGCGGCGAGGAGTTCGCCCATCGTGGTGTGGCCTGGCGGGCTCACCAGGTTGTAGGGGCCGCCCAGGTGCTGCTCTATGGCGTCCAGGGTCCAGGTGGCGAGGTCCCGGACGTCGATGTACTGGAGCGGCAGGTCGCGCGGGCCCGGTGCCAGGACGCGTCCCGCGCGCGCGACGCGGTTGAGCCACCACGGCAGGCGTCCGATGTTCTCGTGGGGGCCGAGTATCAGGCCCGCGCGCACGAGCAGGGCGCTGTCGCCGAACGCGTCGATCGCGGCCAGTTCACCGCCGCGCTTGGCCTCCGCATAGGCGACCTGACCGTCGTCCTTGGAGCCCTCTACGACGGCCGCGCTCTCGTCCAGCCCGGGGCCCGTCGGGTACGCGTAGACGGACCGGCTGGAGATGTAGACGTACCGCCCCACGCGCCCCTTCAGGAGCCGGGCCGCGTCGCGGACGACGGACGGCGCGGCCGACCAGGTGTCGATGACCGCGTCCCACTCCCCGGTGGCGAGGGTCGCGAGGCCGTCCTCCGTGGTCCGGTCGCCGTGCAGGGCCGTCACGCCGTCCGGCGGTTCGTGGCGGCCCCGGTGGAAGACCGTCACGTCCCAGCCGCGTTCCAGCGCAGCTCCGGTCATGGCGCGTCCGACGAACTCGGTACCGCCCAGCATTAGAAGTCTCATGGCGCGAACTGTACGGTCCGTACGCTACGTACGGAAGCGTTGTCCGCTGCCGGCGTCATCAGACGCCCCGGCCCGGTCCGGCGGCGATGCCCCGGAGCAGCGTGTCCACGACGAGCGTCGCCAGCGCCCCCAGGTCCTCGGTGTCCCGCGCCGTGCTGGCCTCGTAGAGCAGCGCGTAGTAGACGCGGCGCGCCCACAGCGGGTCGACGTCGTTCCGCACGACGCCGGCCTCCCGGGCCCGCCGGAAGAGGTCGTCGCACTGCGCCGCGATCTCCTCCTGCACGCGGACGACCTCCGGATCGGACGACCGCCCGGCCCGGGTCATCGCGAAGCCCCAGCCGATCTTGACCTCCAGGATGTTCGCGGTGACCTGGTAGAGCGTGACGAGCGGCGGCGTGCTCGGGCCCGGCGCGGCGTCGACGGCGTCCGCGAGGCGCCGGACGGCCCACGCGGTGAGCGCGTCGATCAGCGCGTCGCGGGTCGCGAACCGCCGGTGCACGGTCGTCCGCGCGACCCCGGCCGCCTCGGCGATCTGCTCCATCGTCGCCGCCGGGTCGGCGGACAGCACCCGCTCGGCGGCCTCCAGGATCGTCCGCACGGTGCGCTCCGCGTCCGCGCGCAGTGGTCTGCTCACCCTTGAAACAGTACAGCAGCGTCCTGGTTTGCCCGCTACTTGCAACATTGGTGTCGCGAGTATTACCTTCATTGCGTCATCAGTGACGCACTAAGGGGGATTTCCATGGACCTGCGACTGACCGGCAAGACCGCCGTGGTGACCGGCGCGAGCAGGGGCATCGGCCTCGCCGCCGTCGAGGCGCTGACCGCCGAGGGCATGCGCGTCGTCGCGGCCGCCCGCACCATCACCCCGGCCCTGAAGGAGACCGGCGCGATCACCGTCGCCGCCGACCTGTCCGCTCCCGACGCCCCGGCCCGCCTCGTCGAGACCGCGATCGCCGAGCTCGGCGGCATCGACGTCCTCGTGAACAACGTCGGCGGCGGCGACGGCGCCGGCAGCGTGGGCGGCTTCCTCTCCTTCGACGACGCCGCCTGGCAGGGCACGTACGAGCTGAACCTCTTCGCGGCCGTCCGCACCACCCGCGCCGCGCTGCCGAGCCTGCTGGAGCGCTCGGGGGCGATCGTGAACGTGTCGTCCAACGGCGCCCGCCTCCCGCACGCCGGCCCCACCCCGTACACGACCGCCAAGGCCGCGCTCACCGCGTTCGGCAAGGCGCTCGCGGAGGAGTTCGGGCCGCGCGGCGTCCGCGTCAACACGGTGTCGCCCGGCGTCACCCGCACCGCCCTGTGGGAGAGCCCGGACGGCTACGGCGCGAGCCTCGCCGCGGCCGTGGGGGTGTCCCACGAGGACCTGCTCGCGGGGCTGCCCGGCACGACCGGCATGGTCACCGGACGGCTCGTCGAGCCCGCCGAGGTCGCCGCGCTCATCGCCTACCTCGCGTCCCCGCTCGCCGGGAGCACCACGGGCACCGACCACCTCATCGACGGAGGCGCGGTCAAAACCGCCTGAGGAGGGATAACGTCGAAGTGTGGGCTTCGACATCGTCCGCGACCTGCCGCCGGCACTCCACGACAGGGCCGCCGCCTGGACCTTCATCAGGGAGTTCGCCGCAGGCTGGGGGCTGCCGCTCGGCGGGGAGGACGGCACGCCGGAGGCGGAACTGGCGGAGGCCGAGGGACGGCTCGCCCTCCGGCTGCCCGCCGCCGTCCGCGAGGCGTACGCGCTGTTCGGACGCCGGCCCGACCTGCACAGCAACCTCGACACCCTGCTGAGCCCCGGCGAACTGGCCGTCGAGCACGGCGCCCTGGTCTTCCGCGAGGAGAACCAGGGCGCGGCGCTCTGGGGCGTCCTGCTGGACGACTTCGGCGGCGACGACCCGCCCGTCCACGTCCGGCAGGACCTGGCCGACAAGTACGCCGAGCTGTGGGAGCCGTGGACCGACCGGTTCTCGGCGGCCGTCCTGGAGATCATCCTGTCGGAGGCGACGCAGGGCCCCGAGGAGCTGTGCGACGCCCGCGGCCTCGGCCCCGGCGAGGACGACGAGCTGGCCCGCCGCTTCGCCCTCGTCCCGTTCCCGTCGGAGAGCGGCCAGAACTTCTACGCCGCCCCGGGCGTGCTGCTGTCCGACGGCGGAGGCGACTGGCTGTCCGTCCGCGCCCGCGACCCCGACACCCTCGACCGGTTCCGCGCCCTCTTCCCCGGCGACTGGGTCAACGCCTGAACTCCCGCCGCTCCGGTTCCGCGTCCCGGGCGAGGTGCGAGCCAGCCCACAGCGGGTCGTCGCCGCCGGCCGCGAGATGCTCCTCGTACATCGCGACCTTGCGCGAGACGAGGTCGAGGCACCCTTGCAGCTCCGCGACGCGCGCGGTGACGCGTTCCCGATGGTCGCGCAGGAGCGAGAGCCGCGCCTCCACGGTCGCCGGGCCCTCCCGCACCAACTCCGCGTACTCGCGGATCATCGGCAGCGGCATCCCGGACGCCCGCAGCCGCGTGCACAGGTACAGCCACTCCAGCTCCGCCTCGCCGTAGACGCGCTGCCCGCCGACGCGCCGCACGGGCATCGCGAACAGCCCTTCCTTCTCGTAGAAGCGCAGGGTGTGGACGCTGAGACCGGTGCGCTCGGCGACCTGGCCGATGGTGAGGGGCATGGCCACGAGCTTGCCCTAGAGCCGGCTCCAGCACCTACCGTCCCGCCCATGACCGTCACCTTGATCACCGGCGGCTCCAGCGGCGTCGGCGCGGCCACCGCCCGCCTGCTGCTGGAGCGCGGCCACCGCGTCGCCGTCACCGGCCGCGACCGCGACCGCCTCGACCGCTTCGCCCGGACCTGCGGGAACCCGGGCGCGCTCCTGCCCATCGCCGCCGACGCCACCGACCCCGAGGCCGTGCGCGCCGCGGTGGACGCCGCCGTCGCCCGGTTCGGGCGGCTGGACGCCGCCGTCGCCAACGCCGGATCCGCCGCGTCCGACAGCGTCGTCGACGGCGACCCCGCCCGCTGGCGGGACATGGTGCTGACCAACGTCCTCGGACCCGCCCTGCTCATCCGCGCCTCCGCCGGCGCGCTGAAGGCCACGCGCGGGCGGATCGTCCTCGTCGGCAGCGTCGCCGGTCTCGTCCCCGCCCCCGGGTCCCTCTACGGCGCGACGAAGTGGGCCCTGACCGGACTCGCCGAGAACACCCGCCGCGCCGTCACCGGCGACGGAGTCGGCGTCACCCTGATCGCGCCGGGCCGCGTCGAGACCGCCTTCTGGGATGCCCTGGGCGGCGTCCCCGACGGCCCGGTGCTCACCGCCGGGCAGGTCGCCGAATCGATCGCCTGGGCCATCGGGCAGCCGCCCGGCGTGGACGTCAACACCGTCACGATCCGCCCCCTCGGCCAACCGGTTTGAGCAGGCCGGCGGGCTCGTCGAGCCACACCCGATGGCCGTCCCGCAACCGCCGCTCACCGCGAGCCGCTCGCCGCTCGACGCGCGCGGCAACGTCCGGAACGTCCATCACTTCCCCCGCTTCCCGCCGCCCTTGCCGGGGTCCGCCGACGGCCTCGGCGCGAACAGCGCGCCGAGCAGGATGCCGAGCACCAGCGACACCGTCATGGCGCCCCCGATGATCAATGCCATCGATTCGAGGTGGTCCGGTGACGGCGTCATGCCGCCCCGCCAAGCTCGACCCGCACGATTTTTCCCTTTCCCGGTCTTTTCTCCACGGTCCATCCCCGGGAAAGGCAGGCCACCAAGGGCAACCCCCGCCCTCCGAGGTCGCCGAGCGCCGGATGGCGCATCTCCGGAAGCTCGTCACTCCCGTCCCATACCTCAATAACCGGACAACTTCCGGAAAGGCGGCAAACAACCTTTATCGTGGGGTCGCCACCGACCCGCTCGGACGCCGTGATCGCATTGGTGACCAGCTCGGACACGACGAGCCGCGCCATGTAGTCGTCGCCCAGCTCCCAATGCGCCCACGCCACCGAGACGAGCTGCCGCGCCTCCCGCGCCGCCTCCGGAATCGGTTTGAGACAGCACTCGAAAGCGTCCGCCAAGCCGTCCACTTCCCGATCACCGCCCTTTCTCTGAATCTTCCGAGTTCCACTCCAAGAGTGAATGCCCCGGGCTACCTTGGCCATGGATCCGCAGACATCGGATACAAGATCGGAAATGGGAGGCGCGATGCTGCGCAGGGAAACGCTCGAACCACGATCGTCAATGTGGGACTTCCTGGCCTCCTACCTGCACTTTCTTCGTACGAAGCACGGCTACTCGTGCGCCTACGTAGGAGAGGTCGCGGGTGCTGCCCGGCAGACTGTCTCCCATTGGGAGAGCGGTTACCGCAAGCCCGACGAGAGGCAGGTCGATCTGCTCGACGACCTCTACGGCACCGGCAAGCTGCTCGCGACCCTGCTCTACTGGGCCAAAGCGGGACACGAGGCCAACTGGTACGAGGAGCAGGTGGCGCTGGAAGCCGTCGCCGAGGAGATCCGCATCTACGAGTCCGGCCTGGTGCCCGGCATCTTCCAGAACGAGGACTACGCCCGGACGCTCTTCACCCTGGGTGGCTCCACGGACGTCGAGAAGGACGTCCGGGAACGCATGGCGCGGAAGGCCGTCCTGAGCCGCGCCAAACCGCCTCGCATTTGGGCGCTTCTCGATGAGAACGTCGTCGATCGCGTGGTCGGCGGCAGCGATGTCATGCGCGAGCAGCTCGCCTACCTGATCGAGCTCTCTCTTATGCCGAACGTCGTCATCAACATCATCCCCCGATCCGTCGGCTACCACAGCGGGCTACGAGGATCGTTCAAGATCCTCACGGTGGGTCGTGAGATCTTGGCCTACACGGAAGCCGCGGCGGGTGGCAGACTCATGCGGGACCCCAATGAGACCGAGCGGATGAGGGTTCGGCACGATCTGCTCGGAGCCGACGCCCTATCGCGCCAGGCTTCGCGTGATCGCCTGAGGCAACTACAGGAGTCGATGGGATGACCCAGTGGCGCAAATCCAGCTATAGCTCGGGAGACTCGGGAACGGACTGCGTTGAACTTGCCGCGCTGGAGGCGGGCGTCGGTGTGCGCGACAGCAAGGACGCGGACGGCGGGCACGTCACGCTGGACCGAGCGTCTTTCGCCATGCTCCTCGTCCGAGCCAAGTCAGGTGCCCTGGACCTCCGGTAGGCCGACTCGGCCCTGACTGTGGAACGTCATCCGACGAAGCATCGGAGGCCGTGGCATGACCGCTCTGCGGTGGCGGAAGTCGAGTTATAGCGGCGGCACTTCGGGCTCCGACTGCGTCGAGGTGGCCGCGCTAGATGGGGTCGTCGGGATGCGGGACAGCAAGGACCCGGACGGCGGGCACGTCGCCGTCGATCGGGCGTCCTTCGCCGCTCTCCTCAGCCGTATCCGCAGCGGCGCTCTCGATCTGGCGTGACCTCCGGGGCTAGGCCGTGTCTGACAAATGGCCTTCGAGGATTCGGCTCGTCCTAGTGGGCGAGGTGCTGGAGCCAGTCGCGCAGGAGTGCGGTCTCGACGGGGCGGAGCGGGACGGTGGCCGGATCCGCTTCGCTGAGGGTCGCATCGAGCGCGAGGGCGCGAGCGGCGAGGGTGGGCTCTGGGGCTGGGCTCGTGTCGGTGGTCAGGGCGTTGATGAGTGCTTCCCGCATGCGTGGTGAGACCTCCGGGTCGCGGTCGTTCTCAGGGATACCGATCAGGGAGAGCGTGACGCCCGTCACCCCCGCCAAGAAGAGGTGGGCGGCAAGGACGGGCGGTACCCGTAGGCGGCCGTCGGAGGCGGCGCGGCCGAGGAACGTCATGAGGAGTTCCTGAGCCTCCCGCGCGGCAGGTGGGCGCCGGCCGGGGCGGTCGGTGCCGTACATCAGCAGGTAGAAGGCGGAGTGCTTCAGACCGAAGTCGACATGCATGTCCCATCCGCGGCGCATGTCGTCAACCGGGTCGCCGCTCGACGACAAGGTCTGCTTCTGGGCCAGGTAAAGGTCGAAGGCGTGGATGGCCAGGGCCGAGAGGAGTCCGTCCTTGTCGCCGAAGAGCTGGTAGAGGGAGGCGGCTCGGATGCCTGCCGCCGCTGCGACGGCGCGTGTCGAGAGCGCCTGAACGCCCCCCCGTTCCAAGAGCTCGGCTGCGACTTCCAGGATCTGCCGGCGACTGCGGGTCTTCGCATCATCCACGGTTGCAATGCTACGGCATAAGGCGTATCACTGGTTCGATCAGCGATACGGGAAATACCGTCGCAGTGATACGGCAGGAGAGGTCGATGAATCGTGTGGGATACGGCGCCATGCAGCTTGCGGGCCCTAAGGTCTGGGGATTCCCGGACGACCCGGAGGCGGCGCGGCGGGTGTTGCGCCTGGCTGTCGAGCTGGGCGTGACCTTCTTCGACACCGCGAACGCCTACGGGCCACGAACGGTAAACCAGCTGATCGGGCAGGCGCTCGGACCGATCCCCGAGGGCGTGATCGTGGGCAACAAGGTCGGCGCAGAGCGCGGCCCGGACAAGTCATGGCTTGTCGACGGCCGCCCGGAGACGGTCCGGCGGCAGGTCCACGAGGCACTGACCGACATGGGAACGGAGGCGAGCGAGCTGACCTACCTCCGACTCGTCGGTGACACCCCCGGCGCACACCAGGACGTGCCGCTGGAGGAATCGCTCGGCGCACTCGTCCAGCTGCGAGACCAGGGACTGATCCGCCGCATCGGCCTCTCCGGCGCGTCCCCGCAGATGCTGGCCCGCGCCCAGCGGATGACCCCCATCGCGGCGGTGCAGAACCGCTTCAACCTGCTTGACCGCAGCGGCGTCCAGGTCCTCGCCGACTGCGAGACCCAGGGCATCCTCTTCATCCCCTACTTCCCGCTGGCCGCCGGACGGCTCAGCGACCACCAAGAGCTGACCGGCCCGGCAGAGCGCCTAGGTGCCACACCTGCCCAGATCGCACTGGCCTGGCTGCTGCGCCGTTCGCCCTCCATGGTCGTCATCCCCGGCACGAGCAGTACCGACCACCTGCGGTCCAACATCGCAGCTTCCGAAGTTGCCGAACAATTGACCGACACCGAGGTCGCGCGCCTGACCGGACTCGTCGACGAGTCGCAAGCGGTCCTCGGCCAGCCCACGCCCCCCGCTCATGGCCACCGCTGAAAGGGCCCCGGGGATGTCGCTATCGGCCTCGGCCGCATCTGACGAATGATCTTCGGGGTTCTGTGACGGCGCCCATATCGCCTTTCGGGATGATGCATGTCGTGGCGATTCGGGGAGAGTTGACGGATGCGGCTGCGTCCCGCGTGCGGGCAAGGGACGGCCCCGCACCCGCCCGGACAGGATCCTGGCCGACAAGGCGTACTCGTCCCGGGCCATCCGAGCCTGGTGCCGGCGCCACGCCGTCACGGCCACCATTCCCGAACGGCGGGACCAGCAGGCCAACCGGCTCCGCCAGGGCTCCCGCGGGGGCCGCCCGCCCGCCTTCGACGCACAGGCGTACAAGCAGCGCAACGTCGTGGAACGCTGCTTCAACCGGCTCAAACAGTTCCGCGCCGTCGCCACCCGCTTCGACAAGCTCGCCGTCCGTTACCGGGCCGGACTCGAAATCGCCTCACTCATCCTCTGGCTCCGCCAACCAGCAAAGTGATCATTATCAGACACGGCCTAGTGGCACCACAGCTTGATGGCCTTGATCGCCTGCTCGGTCTCCGCCAGGGAGATCTCCCGGGAGCCGGAGAGTTCTGCCCTCGCGAACTCGAGGAGCGATGACCCGTACGTGGGGCCGCCCATGATGCCCTTGCAGATCCGGTTGGCGTGGTCCATGGCCCGTTCCTCGTCGCGGCCGAGACCGGGGTCGATCTGCGAGGCGATGGCCAGGTAGGGCCGCTTCTGCTCCGCCGTCGGCTCGGGCACGCTGCCCACCGAGCTGGTCGTCTGCACGGCCGCTGAAGCGGGGCCGTCGTCGCTCTCACCACCGCAGCCGGCGGAGAGCAACGCCATCACCACAGCCGCGCCAATGCGGCCTCCCTTGGCAACCATGGGCCGTACTGTAGGGCGCCACGTGCGGCCAAGGGCGCGAAAGAACATGGTCGACGCGGGTCGAGAGGGAACGCGGGTTCCTTGCTCGGTGGCCGGCTCGGGCGCATGCTCGTGGGCATGTCTGAGGTGCCCTCTCGTTTGTCCGCCGTGACGCTCGGCGCTCGGGACATGGCCGGGTTGCGCCGGTTCTATCGGGATCTGGGGTGGGAGGAGCTCCCGGCGAGCGACGACAACTGGGCGGGCTTCCTGCTCGGCGGGGTGCTGCTCACGCTGTATCCCGCGGATCTTCTGGCGGCGGAGGCGGCGGGCGGTGCTCCGGCGCCCGCCGGGTGGTCGGGGATCACGCTGATCTGCAACGTCGACCGTCGTGAGCAGGTGGATCCCGCGTTCGCGGCGGCGGTGGCGGCCGGAGCCACGGTGGTGGCGGAACCGGTGGACCGGTCCTGGGGCGGTCGCTCCGCGTACTTCGCCGACCCGGAGGGCAACCGCTGGGAGATCGCCTGGGCGCCGGGCACGCGCTTCGACGCCCGCGGCGCGCTGATCGGCCTGGACGGCTGAGACGGGGCGGGGTCTCGGAGAGCGGGACCTCGAAGGGCCGGCGCGAGCCGGTGGCGCAGACTCGGGCGCTATGGGTGCGCAGCGGAGCGAGTGGACCGATCGGCAGGAGATCCATGACGTCGTCCTGCGATACTGCCGCGGGATCGACCGGTTGGACTTCGAGCTCGTCCGGTCGGCCTACCATCCGGACGCCGTCGACCATCACACCGGCTTCGACGGGTCCGTGGAGGAGTACCTCGCCTGGGTCGAGCCGAAGCTGCGCGCCCGGCGCGGCGGGACGATGCACATCGTCGCGAACCACCTGGTCGAGCTGCTCGGCGACACCGCGGTAAGCGAGACGTACGGGACGTCGGTCCACTGGGGCGAGCCGGCCGGCGACGCGCGGGCGAACTTCACCAGCGGCGTGCGGTTCGTCGACCACATGGCGTGGCGGGACGGGCGGTGGGCGATCGCCGAGCGGTGGGCCGTCCGGGAGTGGACGAGGTCCGACGCGGGACGGCTCATGCCGAAGGAGGCGGCGGGCCCGTCGGGCACCAGGGACGGCGACGACCCTCTCATCCGGCTCCAGCGGAGCCTGCGCGGGACGGAGGCGGGCGCGTGAAGGTGGGGATCAGCTCGCCGATCGTGGCGCTGGCGGGGCGGCGTCCGGCATGGGAGGCCGCGGCCGGGACGGCCGAGCTCGTCCGGGTGGCGCAGGCCGCCGACCGGCTGGGGTACGCGTTCATGACCTGCCCCGACCACGTGGCCGTTCCGCCGGGGCTGCCGCGCGGGGAGCGCTTCTACGATCCGCTGGCGACGTTCTCGTTCCTGGCGGGGCTGACCACCCGGCTGCGGTTCCTGCCGTACGTGCTGGTGCTGCCCTTCTACCATCCGCTGGAGATCGCCAAGCGGTACGGGACGCTCGACCACCTCAGCGGCGGGCGGCTGGTCCTGGGGCTCGGGGTCGGGAACCTGAAGGAGGAGTTCGACCTGCTCGGCGCTCCCTTCGACGACCGCGGGCCGCGCGCCGACGACGCCCTAGCGGCGCTGCGGGCGGCGCTGTCCGGACGGACGGTGTCGTACGAGGGGCCGTACTACGCGTTCGAGGACATGGTGATCGACCCGCACGCCGTGCAGGAGCGGGTGCCGCTGTGGATCGGCGGGCACAGCGAGCGGGCCCTGCGCCGCGCCGTCACGCTCGGCGACGGCTGGGCGCCCGCGCCGCAGTCGTTCCGCGGGCCGACACCGGAGCTGATGCGGGAGATGCTCGACCGGCACGACCTGCCCGAAGGGTTCGACGTCGTCTTCACCCCGGGCGAGCGGCTCGACGCCGTCAACGATCCCGGACGGGCCCGCGAGGTGATCGCCACGGCGGAGGAGGCGGGCGCGACGCAGGTCAACCTGACGGTGCGGCACGAGTCCCTCGCGCATTACCTGGAGCAGCTAAGGGCGTTCGCGGAGACGGCCGGGCTCGACCGCGAGGCGTGAGCGGGCGGACCCGGAAGCCCGGAGACATGGGGCCTCCCGGAGGCGGCGGAACCGTCCGATGATCTGTCCGGCGCATCCCTCGGAGAGCGGAGTCCCCCCATGCGACGGCGCATCGCCTGCACCCTGGCCCTCGCCGGACTGGCCCTCGCCGCCACCCCGGCCGCTTCGGCGGCGGAGACGTGGCAGCAGACCTCCCGGCAGACCTACTACCTCCTCGACGCCCTGCAGCGGTCCCAGGGCATCGCCACCGACGGCACCACCTGGTACTTCTCGTGGAAGCTGGGGCTCAGCCGGGTCACCCTGGACGGCCGGACGGTGCTGGCGACGAACGCGCTCGCGATCCCCGCGCAGCTCTCCGCGCTCGGCGCGAACCACATCGGCGACATCGACTACCACGACGGCAAGATCTACGCCCCGATCGAGGACGGCACCGACTACCGGCACCCCTACATCGCGCTCTATGACGCCGCCACGCTGACGTACACCGGCACCGCGTACGCGCTGCCGCTCAGCGTGCAGCCGGACGGTGCGCCCTGGGTCGCCGTGGACGCGGCCCGCGGCTACGTCTATTCGTCCGCCTACGACCCGACTCCTGCGCTGAACGTCTACAGCCTCACGGACCTGCACCTGGTGAAGACCGTCCCGTTGAGCACGACCATCGGCAGCATCCAGGGCGCCAAGATCTACGAGGGCGACCTCTACGCGTCCTCGAACAACGACGCCAAGTCCATCTACCGGATCGACCCCGACACCGGCCAGGTCACCGACGTCTTCGACCGCGCGTCCTCGCTGCCCTCCGGCTCGGAGACCGAGGGGCTCGCGTTCCTCCCGACCTCGGACGGCGCGCAGATGCACGCCCTGGACGCCGTCTCCGGAAGGCTCGCGACGTACCTCTACAACTACCGCCAGACCACGTCCTGACCGCCCCCTGGCCCCGCCGCCGGGAAAGGCGGCGGGGCCGACGCGTTCGTCAACCGGCGGCGAGCGCCTGTTCGGCGGCCTCCAGTTCCTCCTCGGGGTCCAGCATGCGGGAGAGCATGTCGAGGTCGTCGGTGTCGTAGCGCGACCTGACGTCCTCCCACCACCTCTCGGCGGCGACGCGCAGCAGTTCGGCGGCCTCCGCGTGGCGTCCGGTCCGGTTCAACACGAGTCCGTAGTAGCCCGCAGTCTCAGTGCCGAACGCCTTGTCCCGCCCCTCTTCCCAGGCTTTGCGCAGGTACGGCTCGGCCTCCTCGTACCCGCCGCGCTGGGCGATGGCCTTGCCCGCCGTCATCGCGTGCAGCGCGCCGCCTCCGGCGGCCGCGCGGACGTACCACCGCTCGGCCTCCTGGTAGTCGCGGTGGTAGTCGGACAGCCAGCCCATGGTGTCGCAGGCGTCGTGGTCACCGGCGTCCGCCGCGACCCGCGTCCAGTGGTCGCGGCGGACGGGATCGCCGAGGGTCCGGTAGAGCCCCGCGAGATCGGCGGCCGCCGCGGCGTCGCCGGCCAGCGCCGCGGGCTCGTACCAGCGGACCGTCCAGCGCGCCGCCGCCCCGCCCCACTCGTAGAGCATCCGACCGTACGCGTGCGACGCCCCGACGTCCCCCGCCTCGGCGCGTTCCCGCAGGTCAGGCAGTCGGCGCAGGTCCTGGTCGGGCGGTACCTCGTCCTCGTCGCGGAGCCCGGCGAGGAGGGCGAGCCCTTCGGCGACGTCCTCGTCGCCGGGATCGAGCTCCCCGAGCGCCGCCTCCGCCTCGTCGAGCCGGCGTTGCCGCAGGTACAGGACGGAGAGCCGGAGCCGTCCGGCCTCGTGCCCCGCCTCGGCGGCGAGGGCGTACCAGTGCTCGGCCTCGGCGAGTTCGCCGCGCTCCTCGTTGAACACGCCCAGGACGAAGGACGCGCCGCCGTACCCGGCGGCGTGGGAGCGCAGGAGCAGGTCGCGGACCTCCGGCCAGCGGTCGTCGGCGCACCGCCGCTCAAGGAAGATCGCGTGCTCGACGAGCGCCTCCGGGCTGAGCGCCCCGGCCCTGCGGAGGTACTCCTCGGCCTCCGCCGCCAGCCCGGGATAGTCCTTGAACTCGCGGTCCATGTCGTCGAGCGGCGCCAGGGCCTCCACGGCGGCGTCGCCGTCCCCGGTCTCCTCCGCCGCGTCGAGGGCGGCGGCGATCCCGTCGAACGTCTCGCGGACGCCCTCGAAGAGCTGCACCCACCGGAAGACCGCGATGTCCCCGATCCCGGCGTCCTTCATCAGGAACGCCGCGGCCTCCGCCGGCTCCCCCTCGGCCGCGAGGAGCCTGCCCAGCTCGATCTTGCAGTCGAGACGGCCCATGTCCCAGCCCTTCCGGAACCACCGGGCCGCCTCCGGGTCGCCGTTCTCCTTCAGCAGGACGGCCAGGCCGTACGCGCAGCCGGAGTGGCGGTCGGCGGCGAGGCGGTAGAGCCGCTCGGCCTCCGCGCGGTCGCCGCGGATCTTGCGGTAGCGGGCGAGGGTGTACGCGGAGAAGGCGTCGCCCGCCTCCACGGCCCGCTGCCAGTAGGGGATCCCCTCGTCGACGCGGCGGCCGAGCACGAAGAAGTCTGTGTGCGCGCGGGCGGCCTTCTCGTCGCCCGCGCGGGCCGCGGCGACGAGGGCCTCGCCGCGCGTCTCGATGGTCCGTGTCTCGTCCTGATCCATGTCCAAGATCGTGTCATTGGTCCGCGTGTGCGGCGGCGGTTCCGGACGGGTCCGAGCGCGGCGGGCGGTCAGCTGAAGGCGCGGCGGTAGGAGTGGGGGCTGACGCCGGTCGTCTTCTTGAAGCGGTCGCGGAACGCGGTGGGCGACCCGAACCCGACCTGCGCGGCGATGCGCTCCACCGGATGGTCCGTGGTCTCCAGCAGGTGCTGCGCCTGGCGGACGCGGGCGCGGTGCAGCCACTGCAGCGGCGTCGTGCCGGTCTGCTCGCGGAACCGGCGGATCAGGGTGCGGGTGCTGGTCCCGGCGTGGGCGGCGATGTCGGCGAGGGACAGGTCGCGGCCCAGATTGTCCTGGAGCCAGCCGAGCAGCGGTTCGAGGGCGGAGCCGCGCGGCGCGGGCAGGTGGTCGTGCACGATGAACTGCGCCTGCCCGCCCTCGCGTTCGAGGGGCATGACCGACAGGCGGGCCGCGTCGGCGGCGACGGCGGAGCCGTAGTCGCGGCGGATCAGGTGCAGGCACAGGTCCAGGCCGGCGGCGGCGCCGGCGGACGTGAGGATCCGCCCGTTGTCGACGTAGAGGACGTCCGGGTCGACGTCGATCTCCGGGTGGGCGGCGGCCAGCTGGTCCGCGGCGAGCCAGTGCGTGGTCGCGCGCAGCCCGTCGAGGAGCCCGGTGGCCGCCAGCGGGAACGTCCCCGTGCAGATGGACGCGATGCGCGTGCCGCCTTCCGCGGCCGCCCGGAGCGCGTCCCGCACGGCCGGGGACGGCGGGTCCAGCGGGGTCGCGGTGCCGGGGACGATGACGGTGTCCGCCCCGTGGAGCCCGTCCAGCCCCCAGGGTGCGCGGAGCGTGAAGGCGCCCGCGTCGATCTCCGGCCGCTCGGCGCACACCCGGATCTGGTAGCCGGGGCGGCCGTCCGGGAGCCGGGTGCGGGTGAACACCTCGATCGGCGTGGACAGGTCGAACGGGATCACCCGGTCCAGCGCGAGGACGGCGACGGTGTGCATGGCGAGAACCTACCTCCACACTGCGCGGAGTGACACGGCAGAGAGCATGCGATTCCGTCTTTCTCCCAGCTCGGAGGCGTGGTGTGACTGCTGGCATTTATCCGTTGAAGGCTGGCACTAATGCCACTGGGGGACGGGGCGGCGGGCCTCTAGCGTCGGCTGTGATCCCGGCGCGCCCGCTACCGAAGGAGCCCCTCATGCATGCCCAGATCGTCCTGTTCGACGGCTTCGATCCGCTCGATGCCGTCGCCCCCTTCGAGGTCCTGCACGCCGGCGGCGCCGCGTCCGGCGCGGTGAGCGTGGAACTCGTGTCCGCCGAGGGGCCGCGCGACGTCGTCGGCGGCACCGGCGGGCTGGCGCTCCGCGCCACCGCCGCCCTCGACCCCGCACGCGCGGACCTCGTCGTGGTCCCCGGGGCGTCCGGCCGCATCGGCGACCCCGGCGAGACCCCCGATCAGGCCGCCGGGACGGGCGAGCCGAACCCGGACGACACCATCCCCGTCCTGCTGGGACGCACCCTCACCACCGGACTGCCCGCGCTGCTCAAGACGGCGATGGACGACCCGGACGTGACGGTCGCGACCGTCTGCGGCGGCTCGCTCGTCCTGGCCATGGCCGGCCTGCTGGAGGGACGCCACGCCGTCACCCACCACATGGGCATGGGCATGCTCGATGCCACCGGTGCCCGCGCCGTGCGCGCCCGCGTCGTCGACGACGGCGACCTCGTCACCGCGGCGGGCGTCACCTCCGGCCTCGACCTCGCGCTCTACCTGCTGGAACGCGAGGTCGGCCCGCGGATCGCGCACGCCGTCGAGGACCTGTTCGCCCACGAGCGGCGCGGCACGGTCTGGCGCGCCGCCGGCCCCGTGCCCGCCGGCTTCTGACGTCACCCGAGAGAGGCGGAGCACCGTGGCGAAGTTCTTTCTGGTCCTGCACGTCCTGGCCGCCGTGATCGCGATCGGGCCCGTCGCGGTCGCCGCGAGCATGTTCCCCCCGGCCTTGCGCCGCGCCCAGGCCGCCCCGGACGATCCCGCGGCCCTCACGACCCTCCGGACGCTGAACCGCATCTGCCGCGTCTACGCGGCGGTCGGCCTCGCCGTCCCCGCCTTCGGCTTCGCCACCGCGAGCGCGCTCGGCGTCCTCGGCGACGCCTGGCTGATCGTCTCGATCGCGCTGACCGCCGTCGCCGCAGGCGTCCTGGCCCTGCTGATCCTGCCCGCCCAGGACGGCGCCGTCGCCGCCGCCGGTACCCCCGGCTTCGGGCGCGTCGCCCCGGCACGCATCGCCATGTCGACCGGCGTGTTCAACGTGCTGTGGGCCGCGGTGACCATCGTGATGATCGTCCGTCCCGGCTCCACGACGGGCGCGTGACCGGCGCCCGCCCGTGACGGGCCTCACGCCCGCCGCCCGTGACGCGGACCCGGAGCCCGGTGTCTCGTGCACGACACGTTGACTCCGGGAGGGAGAACCCCATGGATCTCGCGCTGTGGATCGTCGCGGGCCTGCTGTGCGCCGTCATGCTGTTCGGCGGCGCGACGAAGGTGCTCGTGCCCAGGGAGACGCTGGCCGCGGCGCCCGGCGGCGGCTGGACCGGCGACCGGAGCGCCGCCTTCGTCAAGACGCTCGGCGCCGTCGAGATCCTGGCGGCGGTCGGCATCGTGGTGCCCGCCATCGTCGACATCGCGCCCGTCATGGTGCCGGTGACCGCCGTCTGCTGGGTGCTGCTGATGGTCGGCGCGATGGCCACCCACCTCCGCCGCCACGAGCGCGTCGCCGTCCTGGCGAACGTGACGTACCTGGCCATGGGCGTCTTCATCGCCTGCGGCCGCTTCTGACCGGCGCAGCGAACCTCAGCCGCCGGGGCCCGGCGGCTGAAGCGGCCGGAAAAAGGTTCGGGCCGGGTGTCGATTACGGCGGTTCCCGTTTGTCGTCAGTCCGTAAGGCGTCGGCACGGGAGGGCGAACCGAGATGGCGGAACCGGATCCGCGCAGGTGGAAGGCACTGGCACTGCTCTGCGCGGCCAACTTCATGGTGATCCTGGACTCGCAGATCGTGCTGCTGGCCGTGCCGTCGATCCAGCGGGGCCTCGGGCTCGCGGCGAGCGGCGCGCAGTGGGTGCTGAGCGCCTACCTGCTCGGGTTCGGCGGCCTGCTGCTGCTCGGCGGGCGCGCCGCCGACCTGGCCGGGCGCCGCCGGACGTTCCTCGCCGGGACGGTGCTCTTCCTCGTCGCGTCGCTGGCGTGCGGGCTGGCCTGGACCGGCGGGGCGCTGATCGGCGCGCGCGTGCTCCAGGGGCTGTCGGCGGCGCTGATGGCGCCGAGCGCGCTGTCGATCGTCACGGCGACGTTCGGGGAGGGGCCCGAACGGCACCGCGCGATCGCCGTGTGGGGCGGCGTCGGCGGGTTCGGCGGCACGGCGGCGCTGCTGGCCGGCGGCCCGCTGACGGACGTGCTCGGCTGGCGGGCGATCTTCTTTCTCAACGTGCCGGTCGCGGCGCTGCTGCTCGTCCTCGGGCCGCTGCTGCTGGCCGAGAGCCGGGGCGCGGCACGCGCGTACGACCCGGCGGGCGCGGCGTCGGTGACGCTGGCGGTGACGGCGGCGGTGTTCGGCGTGGTCCGCGCGCCCGAGGAGGGCTGGACGAGCCCGTGGACGGCGGGGGCGTTCGCGGTCGCGGTCCTCGCGGGGGCGGCGTTCGTGCGGGCCGAGTCGCGGTCGGCGGCCCCGCTCGTGCCGCTGCGGACGTTCCGGTCGCGGACGCTGACCGGCGGGAACGCGGTGACGTTCGCGGCGGCGACGGCGGTGTTCGGGACGTCGTTCGCCGTGTCGCAGTACGCGCAGGGCGTGCTCGGGTACTCGCCACTGGTGTTCGGGTTCGCGACGGCGGTGCTGCCGGTGGCGGCGGTCGCCGGATCGTACGCGGCGCAGGCGGCGCTCGGACGGTGGGCGGTGCGTCCCGTCGCGGTGGCGGGGCTCGCCGTCATGGCGGCGGGCTGCCTGGCGCTCGGCCGGGTGACCGCCGGCGCCGGGTACGCGCCGGGGCTGCTGCCGGGCCTGGCGCTGCTCGGGTTCGGGCTCGGCACGTGCGGGGTGGCCGGATCGGTCGCCGCGCTCGCCGGGTCCGCCGACGGGGACGCGGGCCTCGCGTCCGGGATCAACACCGCCTCGTTCCAGCTCGGCGGCGCGTTCGGCGTCGCCGCCGCGTCCACCGCCGTCGCGTCCTGGACGGACGGGACCGGCCCCGCCGCCCTCACCGCGGGGTTCCGCGGGGCGTTCGACGTGTCGGCCGGGATCGCCCTGGCCGGCGCCCTCGTCGCGGGCGTGCTGCTCGCGGCACCGGCCCGGCGCACAGTTCCGGAGCCGGAACAAGTCAGAGTGAAGTAGGAGGAGGGACCATGCAGTACATGCTGTTGATCTGCGGCGTCGAGGGCGGGCCCGAGCCGTCGCCGGACGAGCGCGCGGCGATGATCGCCGACACCGAGGCATGGGTCGCGGAAATGGACGGGCGGGGCGTGCGCAGGTTCGGCGACCGGCTGCGCCCGGCGGACACCGCGACGACCGTGCGGGTCCGCGGCGGCGAGACGCTGCTGTCGGACGGGCCGTTCGCCGAGACCAAGGAGCAGATCCTCGGCTTCGACCTGATCGACTGCGCCGACCTGGAGGAGGCGCTGGAGGTCGCGGCGGCGCACCCGGCGGCGCGCGGCGGCTCGATCGAGGTCAGGCCGCTGTGGCCGTGGCGGGAGGACTGACGGACGCCGAAGGGGCCGTCGCGGCGGCGTTCCGCGAGGAGTGGGGCCGCGTCGTCGCGACGCTCATCCGGATGACGGGCGACTGGGACCTCGCCGAGGAGTGCGCCCAGGAGGCGTTCGCGCGCGCCCTGGAGCGCTGGCCGGGCGACGGGGTGCCGCGCCGCCCCGGCGCCTGGCTGACCACGGCCGCCCGCAACCACGCGGTGAACCGGCTGCGGCGCGGCGCCGCCGAACGCGAGAAGCTGCGGGAGCTGAGCGCCATGACCGGTCCGGACGAGCCGGCGGACGCCGGCGGCGTGCCCGACGACCGGCTCCGGCTGATCTTCACCTGCTGCCATCCGGCGCTGCCGATGCAGGGCCGCGTCGCGCTGACGCTGCGCACCCTGCTCGGGCTGACGACGGCGGAGATCGCGCGGGCGTTCCTGGTCGCGGAGCCCGCGATGGCGCAGCGGATCGTCCGTGCGAAGCGCAAGATCCGGGAGGCGGGCATCCCGTACCGGGTGCCGCCCGCGCACCTGCTGCCGGAGCGGACGGCGGCGGTGCTCGGCGTCGTGTACCTGCTGTTCAACGAGGGGTACGCGGCGACGGCGGGGGAGGACCCGGTCCGCGCAGACCTGTGCGCGGAGGCGGTCCGGCTGGCCCGCGTCCTGGCCGGCCTGATGCCGGACGAGCCGGAGGCGCGCGGCCTGCTCGCCCTCCTGCTCCTCCAGGACTCGCGCCGCGCGGCCCGCCAGGACGCCGAGGGGAACCTCGTGCCGCTGGACGCGCAGGACCGTTCGCACTGGGACGCCGCGCGGATCGCGGAGGGCGTCCGGCTGCTGGACGGGGCGCTGCGCCGCGGGGAGCCGGGCCCGTACCAGGTGCAGGCGGCGATCGCGGCGTGCCACGCGACGGCCGCGACGGCGGAGGAGACGGACTGGCCGCAGATCGCCGCGCTGTACGGGCGGCTGGAGGCGATGAGCCCGGGTCCGGTCGTTCGGCTGAACCGGGCCGTCGCGGTGGCGATGGCGGACGGTCCGGCGGCGGGGCTGGCGCTGGTCGAGACGATCGGCGGGCTCGACGGCTACCACCTGCTCCCGGCGACGCGCGCGGACCTGCTGCGGCGGCTCGGCCGCTCCGGGGAGGCGGCGGCCGCGTACCGGGAGGCGCTGGCCCTGGCCCGTGCGGAGCCCGACCGCCGGTTCCTCGCCGGCCGCCTCGCGGAGGTCGAGCGGCGCGGCGGCTGACAATTGCGGTCATTCCACAACAGGTACGAGGGTTCCGGCCGATTCCAACGCTTCGGACATCTTCCGCATCCCGGACGGCGCTGACGGGTTCCGATACTGATTGGTATTTGTACCCCGTTTAATGCCTTCTGTGGCACATCAACGCTTTCGTGTTGCGAGAGACAAACACCGGGTTATGGTTGCTTTCCTGCAACTCTCATTCGGTGGGGGAATGAGTGGCCGGTATCGACGACTGCCTGGCACGGATGATGACGATCCCCGGGGCGCAGCGGGTGACCCTGATCGACTGCGCGAGCGGCCTCGCCGTCGCGAGCGCCGGCCGCGAGGACCTCGTCGACCAGCACGAGGACGCCGCCGGAGCCACCGACGTCGTCCGCGCCGTGCTCGCCTCGCCCGCGCTCAGCGCCACCGCCGCGGGCGACGACGTCGAGGAGATCATCGTCTGCGGCACCGGCGGATACCACCTATTGGTCCTCACCGGAGCCGACCTCGACGGGCATCTGTTCGTCCATTTGCTCGTCGACCGCGACAAAGGCAACCTCGCCCTCGCGCGGCTGCGGCTGCAGGGCCTCGTCGACGAAATGGCCGGACGCTGAAATGGCGCACGGCGACTTCGCAGAATACGGGAGCCTCCGGGAGTCCGGCGACCGCGTCGCCCGGACGCTCGGCGCGCTGGAGCGCGAACGCGCCACCGGCCTGCTCCGCCTCGGCGACGACGGCGCCCTCCACCTCGACGGCGGAGCCGTCACCCGCGCCGAGAGCCGGCACGCGCCCGGCCCCGGCGACCTGACCGGGGCCCTCGGCGGCCCCGACCCCGAACTGCCGGCGCTGCTCGCGCTGTTCGACGCCGCCTACTTCCTGCTCGGCTCGGGGGCCGAGCCGGTGTTCACCGACGGGCCCACGGCGCGGGGACCCGTCCGGCGGATCACCGCGGCGACGCTCGTCCACGAGCGGCGCCGGCGCCGCACCCTCCTGCACTCCGCCTGGCCCTACGACGACGTGGACGCGGCGCCCGTCGAACCGGTGCGGCGCGTCCGGCGCCAGCGCGTCATCCTCACCGGGCTCCAGGCGGAGATCCTGCTCAACGCCGACGGCCGGCGCACCCCCGGCGAGCTGGCCCGCGACCTCGGGCGGACGGCCTTCGCCTGCCTGCTCGCGGTGCGCGGCCTCGCCGCGGCGGCGCTGCTGCGCACCCGCCCGCACGATCCGGCGCACGACCCGCCGCACGGGCTCGCGGCCGGCCCGCCCGCGCCGCCGCCGGGCCTGCCGCCGGAGGCCGAGCCGCCCGCCGGGTGGGCACCGGCCGACCACGACCTGCTCGCACGGCTCCGGGCCGCCCTGGTGGAGCTCGGGTGACGTGCGCGACCGCTTCGGGAAATTGATCGAAAGGCTGACGAAGGTGGCCGTACCAGCCGGGACCGTGACCATGACCACGCCGACGAGCGAACCGGACGTGCTGGCGGAACTCCGCACGCTGCGGGCCCGCGTCCCGCGGCTCACCGGGAGCCTCGTCGCGTCCGCCGACGGGCTGCTCGTCGCCGCGGACCTCCCGCCGTCCGTCGAACCGTCCGGCATGGCGGCGGTGACCGCGTCCGGGCTGTCCCTCGCGCACCGCATCGCCCAGACCGCGCACGGCGGCGCCTTCCACGAGGTCGTCATCCGCGGCGTCGACGGCTACGTCGTCACCTACGCCGCCGGGCCGACCGCGTCCCTCACCGTCCTCGCCGAGGCGGGCGTCAACGTGGGCCGCCTCCACCTGGAGGCCCGCCCCGCCGCCCGCGCCATCGCCGCGCACCTCGGCCGCACCTGACCCCGCACCAGGAGCCGAAAGGGCACCACGAACCGAAAGGCAGAGACCCATGTCCAACCTGGACACGTCGCTCAAGGACATGATGACGATCGACGGCGCCATCGGCGCGGCCGTCGTCGACTACAACAGCGGGATGGCCCTCGGCCACCTCGGCAGCTCCAAGGCCCTCGACCTCAACGTCGCCGCGGCCGGGAACACCGAGGTCGTGCGGGCCAAGCTCCGCACCATCGAGCAGCTCGGCATCAAGGAGGAGATCGAGGACATCCTCATCAGCCTCTCCGCCCAGTACCACCTCATCCGGCCCGTGACCGGCCGCAAGGGCAAGGGGCTGTTCCTCTACATGGCCCTCGACCGGGGCCGCGCCAACCTCGCCCTCGCCCGCCACCGCCTCCGCGACATCGAGGAGAACCTCGAGATCTGAGCGGCGAACGGACGGCCCGGGGACTCACCCCCGGGCCGTCCGCCGGTTCAGGGGGCGCCGGTGGCGCGGGCGGCGCCCTCGGCGAGCAGCCGGGTCGGCGCCGGGGCGTCGTGTCCGATCAGCCGCAGCAGCACGTCCCGCGCCGCCGGCCGCTCCCCGGGCGCGGTCCGCAGCCCCTCGCCGACCAGCGCGCGCAGGGGGCCGGACGCCCGCGCCGCGAAGTCGCCGAGATCGGCCTCCCCGCGCAGCTTGCGGTACATGATCTGCGGTATCGAGTCCGCCCCGTGCGGCGGCCGCCCCGTCGCCGCCTGCACCATCGTGCAGGCCCACGCGTACACGTCGGCGGCCGGTCCGACGCGCCCGCCCTCGAACTGCTCGGGCGCCATGTAGGCGGGCGTGCCGATCGCCTGCCCCGTGACGGACGAGCCGGCGTCGGTGATCCGCGCGATCCCGAAGTCGATGACGCGGGGACCGTCCGGGCCGAGCAGCACGTTGTCCGGCTTGAAGTCGCGGTGCACGATGCCCGCCTCCGCTATCGCCGCGAGCGCCGTGATGGTGCCGATCGCCAGCCGGTCCAGGGCGCCGCCCGAGCGCGTCCCGTCCTCGGCGACGGCCCGCCGCAGCGACGGGCCGGTCACGTACTCGCTCACCACGTACGGCAGCTCGCCCGCGAAGTCGGCGTCCAGGACCTGCGCCGTGCAGAATGACGCGACCCGCCGCGCGGCCTCGATCTCCCGGAAGAACCGCTCCCGCGCCCGGGGGTGGTCCAGCGCGGCGGCGTGCAGCACCTTGACCGCGACGCGCCTCCCGCCGGCGTCCTCGGCGAGGTACACCACGCCCTGGCCGCCCTGCCCGAGCCGCCGCAGCAGCCGGTACCCGCCCAGTTCCCGAGGGTCGGCGAGGCCGAGGGGCGCCCCCGCCGTCTCCGTGTCCGGCTCCGACGGCGGGACGTCTCCGGACGGCCCGCTCCGGAACGGGGGGACGGGCCGCGGACGCGGCGCCCACGCCGCGTCGCCGCCCTTCCCGGCGGGAACGGCCGGCTCGCCGTCCGCCTCCTGGAAGGAGTCCTCGTCCGCCGCCTTCTGGACGAGGTCGTCGGGCTCGTCGGTGTCCAGGCCGACCGGGTCGACCGGGGCGGCCGGAACATCGGAGACCACGCGCGCGACGTCGTCCTCGCGCAGCTCGGCACGGTCCGGGGCTCCGGCCGCCGCGGTCCGCTCGGCGGCCTCCGCGAGCCGCCGCTCCAGCTCGGGCAGCTCCCCGTACAGCAGCCGCGCCGCCGTCTCCAGGTCGCCGTCGCGCTGCGCCCGTTCCGCCTCGGCCCGGACGTCCTCGACCTGGCGCCGCAGGTCCGCGGTCCGGTCGCGGTCGTCCCGCGCGCGGTACCACCGGTCCCGCCGCGCGCGCTCGTCGAGCCGCACGTCCGCCAGCCTGCGGTCCAGTTCCGCGAGCCGCTCGCGGGACGCGGCGTCGTCCTCCTTGAGCAGCGCGAACCGCTCGATCTCCAGCCGGGTGACGGTGCGCTCCAGGTCCCGCAGCTCCTCCGGCGCGCCGTCCGCGTCGACCTGGAGCCGCGTCGCCGCCTCGTCCAGCAGCTCGACGGCGGCGCCGGGCCGGACGCGTCCGCCGATCCGGTCCGCGAGCCGCGCCGCCGCGACCAGCGCCGCGTCCCGGATCGTGATCCCGTGGTGCTCCTCGAACCGCGCCCGCAGCACGCGCAGGACCATCGCGGTGTCCTCGACGGATGCCTCCGCCACCGGCAGCCGCTGGAAGAGTCGGCGCAGCACCGGCAGGTCCGCGAGGCGCTCCCGCTCCCCGGCGGGCGTCGCCGTCGCGATCACCCGGGGCGCGCCCGGGTCCGCGAGGCGGCCGAGCGCCGCGAGCACCGGTGAGCCGGGCCGGGCCACCGCGTGCAGATCGTCCAGCACGAGGACGACGCCGCCGCCCCGGGCGGCCGCCATGATCCGGTCGAGCTCGCCGTCCGGCATCGCCGCGAGGTCGAGCGCGACCACGCGGGCGCCGCGCAGCGCGGCCGGGACGTCGCCCGCCCCGACGCGGTGCGCGAGGCCCGCGACCAGGGCGCTCTTGCCCGCGCCGCGCTCCCCGACCAGCAGCGCGTTCCCGCCGTCCCGCCGGGAGAGGATCTCGACCAGCCGCCGCGACTCCGCCGCCCGGCCGACAGGCGGTTCGAGCGCCCCCTCCCGGGCCCGCAGGGTGAGGTCCTGCGCGTACGGCGACCGGACGACCTCCCGCCCCGCCTGCTCGCTCAGCAGCCGCCGCCGCGTCAGGTCCCTCGCGCGCAGCAGCCGTCCCGCCGGATCGTCCCCGGCGGCGAGCCCGGCGAGCAGATGGACGGCCGACACCTCCGCGCCCCCGGCCTCCTCGGACGCCGCCGCGACCACCCTCGCCACCGCGCTCGACATTCGCGGCGCCGTACCGGGCTCATCGGGCCCCGCCGGGAGCCGCGTGAGCAGCGCCTCCGCGTCGTCCCGCAGCGCCGCGGCGCCGACGCCGGCGGACGCGAGCAGCGCGCCGACCTCGGCGCCGTCCAGCAGCGCCGCGAGCACGTGCGGCGGTCCGACCTCGGCATGGCCCGCGCCGGACGCCCGGCGCACCGCCGCTCTCAACGCCTCCTGGCCCTGCTCCGACATCCTGTGTTCCACGCGCGACGGCTCCGCTCGGGGGACGGCGACTTCCGTCGCCATTGTGCCCCCGAGCGGAGCCGCCGCGAGATCCTTACTTGGTGAGGGTCAGCCCCCGGGAGGGCTGGACCGTGAGCCGGTCGGCGGCCTCGTCGAGGTCGACGACCACCTCGTCGCCGTCGCGGACGTCGCCGGCGAGCAGCTCGCGGGCGAGCTGGTCGCCGATCGCGGTCTGCACCAGGCGGCGCAGCGGGCGCGCCCCGTACAGCGGGTCGTAGCCGGTCAGCGCCAGCCACTCGCGCGCCGCCTCCGTCACCTTCAGCGTGAGCTGCCGGTCCGCGAGACGGCCGGCGAGCCGGTCGACCTGCAGGTCCACGATCCGGGTCAGCTCCTCCGTGGACAGCGCGTCGAACAGGATCACATCGTCCAGCCGGTTCAGGAACTCCGGCTTGAAGGAGTCGCGGACCGCGGCCCACACCGCCTCCCGCTTCGCCCCGTTCTCCATCGACGGGTCCACCAGGAACTGCGACCCGATGTTGGACGTCAGGATCAGGATGGTGTTGCGGAAGTCGACCGTGCGGCCCTGCCCGTCGGTGAGGCGCCCGTCGTCGAGCACCTGGAGCAGGATGTCGAACACCTCGGGGTGCGCCTTCTCCACCTCGTCCAGCAGGATGGCGGAGTACGGGCGGCGCCGGACGGCCTCGGTGAGCTGGCCGCCCTCCTCGTAGCCGACGTACCCGGGAGGCGCGCCGACGAGCCGGGCGACGGAGTGCTTCTCGGAGTACTCGCTCATGTCGATGCGGGTCATCGCCCGCTCGTCGTCGAACAGGAACTCCGCGAGCGCCTTCGCCAGCTCCGTCTTGCCGACGCCGGTCGGGCCGAGGAACAGGAACGAGCCCGTCGGACGGTCCGGGTCGGAGATCCCCGCGCGCGCACGGCGCACCGCGTCCGACACCGTCTTCACCGCGGCGGACTGGCCGATGAGCCGGTGCCCCAGCTCCTCCTCCATCCGCAGCAGCTTGCCCGTCTCGCCCTCCAGCAGACGGCCCGCCGGGATGCCCGTCCAGGACGCGACCACGTCCGCGACGTCGTCCGGGCCGACCTCCTCCTTGACCATCGTGTCGCGGCTGTCCGCCGCCTCCGACGCCGCCTCCAGCTGCTTCTCCAGCTCCGGGATCTCCCCGTACACCAGCCGCGAGGACGTCTCCAGGTCGCCGTCGCGCTCGGCCCGCTCCGCCTCGCCGCGCAGCTGGTCGATCCGCTCCTTGATCTCGCCGACCCGGTTCAGCTCGCCCTTCTCCCGCTCCCAGCGGGCGTTCAGGCCGCTCAGATGCTCCTGCTTGTCGGCCAGGTCGGCGCGGAGGCGTTCGAGGCGCTGCCGGGACGCCTCGTCGGTCTCCTTCTCCAGGTTCATCTGCTCCATCTTCAGCCGGTCCACGGCGCGCTGCAGCTCGTCGATCTCGACGGGCCGGGAGTCGATCTCCATGCGCAGCCGCGACGCGGCCTCGTCCACCAGGTCGATGGCCTTGTCCGGCAGGAACCGGGACGTGATGTAGCGGTCCGACAGCGTCGCCGCCGCGACCAGCGCCGAGTCGTTGATCTGCACCTTGTGGTGCGCCTCGTAGCGGCCCTTCAGCCCGCGCAGGATCGCGATCGAGTCCTCCACGGACGGCTCGCCCACGAACACCTGCTGGAACCGGCGCTCCAGCGCCGGGTCCTTCTCGATCCGCTCCCGGTACTCGTCCAGCGTCGTCGCGCCGATCATCCGCAGCTCGCCGCGCGCCAGCATCGGCTTCAGCATGTTGCCGGCGTCCATCGCGCCCTCGGCGGCGCCCGCCCCGACGACGGTGTGCAGCTCGTCGATGAACGTGACGACCTGCCCCTCCGACTCCTTGATCTCGTTCAGGACGGCCTTCAGCCGCTCCTCGAACTCGCCGCGGAACTTCGCGCCCGCGACCATCGCGCCGAGGTCCAGCGACACCAGCCGCTTGCCGCGCAGCGACTCCGGCACGTCGCCCGCCACGATCCGCTGCGCGAGGCCCTCGACGACGGCGGTCTTGCCGACGCCCGGCTCGCCGATCAGCACCGGGTTGTTCTTCGTCCGCCGCGACAGCACCTGCACGACCCGGCGGATCTCCGAGTCCCGCCCGATCACCGGGTCCAGCCGGCCGTCCCGCGCCGCCGCCGTCAGGTCGACGCCGTACTTCTCCAGCGACTGGTAGGTGCTCTCCGGGTTCTCGCTGGTCACGCGGGCGTGCCCGCGGACCTTCTCGAACGCGTCCAGCAGCGCCTGCGGCGTCGCCCCGAACTCCTTCAGCAGGCCCGCCGCCGGGCCGCCGTCCGCCGCGAGGCCCACCAGCAGGTGCTCGGTCGAGACGTACTCGTCCTCCAGCTGCTGCGCCCGCGCACCCGCCGTGTTGATCGCCCGGTTCAGCTGCCCCGACAGCCGCGGCGTCGCGACCGTCGAGCCCTGCGCCTTCGGCATCGCCGCCAGCTGCTCCTCGGCCCGCCGCCGGATCGCCTGCCAGTCCGCGCCGACCGCCTCCAGCAGGGGCACCGCGGTGCCCTCCGGCAGCCCGATCAGCGCCACCAGCAGGTGCTGCGGCTCCACCTCGGGGTGCCCCTCGGCCGCCGCCCTGCGGGCCGCGACCGACACCGCTTCCTGGCTCTTCTGCGTCAGCTTGACGTCCATGTCCCCGTACTTTCTCTGGGGCCGCGGCCCCAGCCGTTCCAGTCTGGGGGGCGACCCCCAAACCCGCCGGCAACTACCTGCCCGATTTGGGGGGACGACCCCCCAAACCCCCCGGCAACTGCCCTCAGTCCCGGTTTCGCTCGTGCCACACCACGACGCTGGTCTGCCTGATCGGCACCAGGTCGGAGCCGGGAGTGCCGCCCGGGTTCCCGCGCCGCCGCTGCTGCGCCAGGCGCGCCGCGACCGACCGGGTCGATTCGAGTTCGTTCGCGAGCTCCTCCAGGGCGGCGTGCGCCTTGGCGAGCTCCTCGCGGAGCCGCACGTTGTCGCGCTGCAGCTCCAGGATGTGCTTGATGCCGGAGAGGTTGACGCCCTCCTCCTGGGAGAGCCGCTGGATCTCGCGCAGCATCACGATGTCGCGCATCGAGTACCGGCGGCCCCGGCCGGCCGTGCGGCCCGGGCACACCAGCCCCATCCGGTCGTAGGTGCGGAGCGTTTGCGGGTGGAGCCCGGACAGCTGCGCCGCCACCGAGATCACATAGACCGGAGTGTCGTCGCCGAACGGATCCATGACCTCACTCCGTTCTCGCCTGCTGGAGCAGCTCGCCGCGCAGGTCGTCGCCCGCGCCCGCGTCGCGGAGCCGCTCCAGCGCCTCGCGGGCCTGATCGTCGAGCTTCTGCGGCACCTGCACGTCCACGGTGACGAGCAGGTCGCCCTTCGTGCCGTCGCGCCGGGGCGCGCCGCGGCCCCGCACCCGGAACGTCCGGCCGTTCGGAGTGCCCTCCGGCAGCCGCAGCGTCACCGGCTGCCCCTGGAACGTCGGCACCCGGATCTCCGCGCCGAGCGCCGCCTCCGGGAACGTCACCGGCACGGTCATCGTCAGGTTGTCGCCGGTGCGGCCGAACACCTTGTGCGGCAGCACCTTGATGTTCACGTACAGGTCGCCCTGCGGGCCCCCGTTCTCTCCCGGCGCGCCCTTGCCCTTCAGCCGGATCCGCTGCCCGTCCGCGACGCCCGCCGGGATGCGGGCCTGGATGGTGCGGTCCGACTGCTTGCGGCCGCTGCCGTGGCAGGTCGGGCAGGGGTCGTCCACGACCAGCCCGCGGCCGTGGCACTCCCGGCACGGCTCCTGGAAGCCGAAGTTGCCGAGGTTGCGGGTCTCGTGCCCCGTGCCCTCGCAGTTCGGGCACACCCGCGGCACCGTGCCGGCCTTCGCGCCGGTGCCCCGGCACGACGGGCACGCCGCCTCGCTGGTCAGCTTGATCGGGACGGTCACGCCGTTCATCGCGCGGCCGAACGACAGCGTCACGTCCGTCTCCACGTCCGCGCCGCGCCGCGCCCGCCGCGCCCCCGTCGTCCGGGTGCCGGCGCCGCCGCCCCGGTTGAACAGGCCGCCGAACAGGTCGCCGATGCGCTCGCCCGCGCCCCCCGTCTGCGTGCCCCCGGTCTGCCCGAAGATGTCCCCCAGGTCGAAGGGGAAGCCCCCGCCGCCCTGCTGGCCGCGGAAACCGCCCGGCATGGACCGCACCGCGTCGTACTCCTTGCGGCGCTTGTCGTCCGACAGGACGTCGTACGCCTCGGAGACCTCCTTGAAGCGGTCCTCGGCGTCGGCGTCCCCCTTGTTGGCGTCCGGGTGGTACTTGCGCGCCAGCTTCCGGTAGGACTTCTTGATCTCCTCCTGCGAGGCCGACTTCGAGACACCGAGGACTTTGTAGTAGTCCTTCTCCAGGTAGTCCTTGGTGCTCACGGCGCCCCGCTCTCTGCTATCGCCACTTGCGTCTTGTCTTCACGTGCGCCGCCGGGCCCGTCCCGTCCCAGGACGGGACGGGCCCGGCGGGTGGATCACTCGCCGCCGTCGGCGCTCTCGTCGGCGCCGGCGTTCGGGTCGGGCTCGGCCACCGCGACGCGGGCGGGCCGCAGGACCCGCTCCCCGATCCGGTAGCCGGGCTGCAGGACGTCCGCGACGCTCGTCTCCGTCACGTCCGCCGAGTACGAGTGCATGAGCGCCTCGTGCACGGTCGGGTCGAACGGCTCGGACCTCTCGCCGAACTTCTCCAGGCCGAGCTTGCCGGTGACCGCCTCCAGGCTCTCCGCGACGGACTTGAACCCGCCGGTGAGCTCGTCGTGGTCCCGGGCGCGGCCGATGTCGTCCAGCACCGGGAGCAGCTCGGACAGCACCTGCCCGAGGGCCTGCTCGCGGACCGCGACCCGGTCCCGCTCGACCCGCTTGCGGTAGTTGTCGTATTCGGCCTTGAGCCGCTGGAGGTCGGCCAGCCGCTCGTTCAGCTGCGTCTTCAGCGAGGAGACCTCCTCATCGGATCCCCCGGTTTCCCCCTCGGCCGGGGCCTCCGGGGCCGGCGCCTCCGCCGGCTCCCGGAGCTTTCCCGTCTTCGGGTCGATGCGCCGCTTGTCGCGTATCACCGGGCCCTCCTGCTCCTCGCCCTCGCGGGAGGAGGAAGTCACGAGGCCTCACCCTTCGGCTTGTCGTCGTCCACGATCTCGGCGTCGACGACCTCGTCGTCCTGCGCGCCCTGGGCGTCGGCCGTCGGGCCGGCGTCCTCGGCGCCCGGCTGGGCGCCCTCGGGGTTCTGCGCGTACATCGCCGCGCCCATCTTCTGGGAGACCTGCGCGAGCTTCTCGGCGCTGCTCTTGATCGCGTCGACGTCGGTGCCCTCCAGGGCCTTCTTCACCTCGGCGATCGCGTCGTTGACCTCGGTCTTCAGCTCCGCGGGGACCTTCTCGTCGTTCTCCCGCAGGAACTTCTCGGTCGAGTACGCGAGGGTGTCGGCCTGGTTGCGGACCTCGGCCTCCTCCTTGCGCCGCCGGTCCTCCTCGGCGTACTGCTCGGCGTCGCGCATCATCTTCTCGATGTCGTCCTTGGGCAGCGCGCTGCCGCCCGTGATGACCATCGACTGCTCGCGACCCGTGCCCTGGTCCTTCGCGCTGACGTTGACGATGCCGTTGGCGTCGATGTCGAAGGTGACCTCGATCTGCGGGACGCCCCGCGGCGCCGGCGGCAGGCCGGTCAGCTGGAAGGTGCCGAGCTTCTTGTTGTACGCGGCGATCTCGCGCTCGCCCTGGTAGACCTGGATCTCCACGGACGGCTGGTTGTCGTCGGCGGTGGTGAACGTCTCCGACCGCTTGGTCGGGATCGTGGTGTTCCGCTCGATGATCTTGGTGAAGATGCCGCCCTTGGTCTCGATGCCGAGGCTGAGCGGGGTCACGTCCAGCAGCAGGACGTCCTTGACCTCGCCCTTCAGCACGCCGGCCTGGAGGCTGGCGCCGATCGCGACGACCTCGTCGGGGTTGACGCCCTTGTTCGGCTCCTTGCCGCCGGTCAGCTCCTTGACCAGCTCGGACACCGCGGGCATCCGGGTGGAGCCGCCGACCAGGACGACCTGGTCGATGTCGTTCACCGAGATGCCGGCGTCCTTGAGCACCGAGTGGAACGGCGCCTTGGTCCGGTCGAGCAGGTCGGAGGTCATCCGCTGGAACTCGGCCCGGGTGAGCTTCTCGTCCAGGTGCAGCGGGCCCTCGGAGGACGCGGTGATGTAGGGCAGGTTGATCTGCGTCTCGGACGAGCCGGACAGCTCGATCTTCGCCTTCTCCGCGGCCTCGCGGAGCCGCTGCAGCGCCATCTTGTCCTTGGACAGGTCGACGCCGTTGGCGTTCTTGAACTTCTCCACCAGCCAGTCGACGACCTTGTTGTCCCAGTCGTCGCCGCCGAGGTGGTTGTCACCGCTGGTGGCCTTGACCTCGACGACCCCGTCGCCGACCTCCAGCAGGGACACGTCGAACGTGCCGCCGCCGAGGTCGAACACCAGGATGGTGGCCTCGTTCTCCTTCTCCAGGTGGTAGGCCAGCGCGGCCGAGGTCGGCTCGTTGATGATGCGCAGGACGTTCAGGCCCGCGATCTGGCCGGCCTCCTTGGTGGCCTGGCGCTGGTGGTCGGAGAAGTAGGCGGGGACGGTGATGACCGCGTCGGTGACCGTCTCGCCCAGGTAGGACTCGGCGTCCCTCTTCAGCTTCTGCAGCACGAACGCGCTGATCTGCTGGGGGGTGAAGTCCTTGTCGTCGATCTTGGTCTTCCAGTCGGTGCCCATCTCGCGCTTGACCGACCGGATCGTCCGGTCGACGTTGGTCACCGCCTGGCGCTTGGCGACCTCGCCGACCAGGACCTCTCCGTTCTTGGCGAAGGCGACGACGGACGGCGTGGTCCGCGACCCCTCCGCGTTGGCGATGACGGTGGGCTCGCCGCCCTCCAGGATCGCGACGACCGAGTTGGTCGTCCCGAGGTCGATGCCGACCGCACGTGCCATGTCTCTCGTCCTCCGTCGTTTCCGGTGTTATCGCGCCCCGGTCGCCCCCGGGGTGCGGCCGGTCGATGTCTGTCTGTCCGCAAGATTGCCCGGCCCTCGCCTCGTTGTCAAATGACTTGAGTCGACCGGACTCAACTTTGCTGACGCTCTCTTCAACAGGACGTGTGAGCCACCTATTCCAGTTCCCGGCGCGGTGTAAGAAACCGGGATCTATCGGGACTACTCCCGCGAAGACGATCACGCCCTCCGGGTGATCCCTTAGGACCGCCCGCTCCCGGGCGGCCCTGCGCAGAGGAGTCTCGATGACGCACAGACGCCGGAGCCGGGCCCCGCTCGGCCTCCTGCTCGGCACGCTGCTCGCGGCGGGGACGGCGGCGGTCCTGCCGACGCCCGCCGCCCATGCCTCGCCCCCCGGCGCCCCGCCCTCGGCCGGGCTCGCGCCGGGCCGGTCCTGGAAGGTGACGCTGCTGACCGGCGACGTCGTCCGGGTCCGGACGGTCCGCGGCCGCGCGCCGATGGTCGCGGTGAGCCCCGCCCCCGGGCGCGGCGCCCACCTGTTCCGCACGGCCGTCCGGCCGGACGGCCACGTGGTGGTGACCCCGCTGGACGTCGCGCGCCTGGTCGGCAAGGTGATCGACCCGGCCCTGTTCGACGTCACGGCGCTGATCAAGGACGGCTACGACGACGCCCGCAGCGCCGACCTGCCGCTGATCGTCCAGCGGGACGGCGGCGCGCACGGCCTGTCGGCGCTCGGCGGCGGGACGCTCCGGCAGGGCGTCGCGCTGCCGAGCATCGGGGCCGTCGCCGCCCGGCAGCCGAAGAAGGACGCGCAGCGGCTCGGCTCGTCGCTGGCCGCGATGTCCGGGCCGTCGCCGAAGGCCGCGGGCGGCGTCCGGCACCTGTGGCTGGACGGCCGGATCAAGGCGACGGCGCTTCCCGCGACGGCGCCTTCCGCGACGGCGCTCCCCGCGACGGCTCCGGCGACGGCCGCGAAGCTCGACGGGAACCTGACCCAGATCGGCGCGCCGAAGGCGTGGAAGGCCGGGTACACCGGCGCTGGCGCGACGGTCGCCGTCCTCGACACCGGCGTGGACGCGACGCACCCCGACCTCAAGGGCCGGATCGCCGGGACGGCGAACTTCTCCGACGCGCCCGGCACCGCCGACCGGTTCGGGCACGGCACGCACGTCGCCGCGACGATCGCCGGGACGGGCGCGGCCGCCGGCGGCGCCCGCAGGGGCGTCGCGCCCGGCGCGCGCCTGCTCGTCGGCAAGGTCCTCGGCGACGACGGCTACGGCACCGACTCCAGCCTGATCGCGGGCATGGAGTGGGCGGCGCCGCGCGCCAAGGTCGTCAACATGAGCCTCGGCGGCGACGCGTCCGACGGCACCGACCCGGTCTCGCAGGCGCTCGGCGGGCTCAGCCGGAAGTACGGCACGCTGTTCGTCGCCGCCGCCGGCAACGAAGGCGCGATCGGGTCGATCGGCGCGCCCGGGTCGGCGGACGCCGCGCTGACCGTCGGCGCGGTCGACGGCACCGACCGGCTCGCGGACTTCTCCAGCCGCGGCCCCCGCGCGGGCGGGCACGTCGCCAAGCCGGAGATCGTCGCGCCGGGCGTCGGCATCGCGGCGGCCCGTGCGAAGGGCACCGCGCTGGGCACGCCGCTCGGCCCGCTGTACACGCGGGCGTCGGGCACGTCGATGGCGACCCCGCACGTCGCGGGCGCGGCGGCGCTGCTCGCCGCCCGGCACCCGCGCTGGACGCCCGCGCAGCTCAAGGCCGCGCTGGTCGGGACGGCCGGACCCGCGACAGGCGGCGACGTCTACGAGCGCGGCGCCGGGCGCCTCGACGCGGGCGCCGCCGTGACCGGCGCCGTCCTGCCCGCCCAGGGCGTCGTGGACCTCGGGACTTCGGCGTTCCCCGCGCACAGGGCGCTGTCGGCGAAGCTCGCGTGGACGTCGCAGGGCGCCGCCGCCCGCGTGTCGCTGAGCGTGAAGGCGACCGACCGGAAGGGCCGCGACGCGTCCAGGGCGGTGCGCCTGTCCGCCGCCGCGGTGAACGTCCCGGCGGGCGGCACCGCGTCCGCGTCGCTGACCGTCGACGCGTCGAAGCTCGCCCCCCGCCCCGGCATGTACGAGGCGGAGGTGACGGCGAGAAGCGGGCGCACGGTCGTCCGCACGCCCGTGACGTTCTACGTCGAGCCGCCGTCCCACACGCTGACCGTGAAGGCGGTCCCGCTGCCCGGCACGGACCCGGCCGACTTCTCCTCCTACAGCGCCGTGGTCGACCTCGACGATCCCGCGCTGTTCGCCGAGTCGGTCGATCCGACGCCGGAGGGCACGAAGGTCCGCGTCCCCGAAGGCCGCTACAGCGTGCTCGGCACCGTCGACGACACCAAGGGGAACGCCTGGCGGTCCGCGCTCGCGGGCACGCCGGAGGTGCGCGTCGACCGCGACCTGACGGTCACGCTGGACGGCCCCGCCGCCAAGCCCGTCACGGCGGGCGTCGAAGGCGTCCGGACGAAGGCCGTCATGGCCAGCGCGTCCGCCGTCCAGAGCACCAAGCGGATGATGTGGACGGTCGGCGTCTACAGCGACGACCCCGCCGCCGCCCCCGTCTACGCCCAGGCCATGCGCGGCGCCGGTACCGGGACGTTCCGCGCCTACAGCAGCCACCGGCTGACCGCGCCCGGCGCCGTCTACGACCTCATCCACCCGTACGGCAACGGCGTCCCGGCCGACCCGTCCCATGTCGCCGGCGCGGCGGAGAAGGCGCGGATGGCCCGGATCGACCAGCGGTTCGCCGCGTTCGACGGCGACACCGGCAAGGGCGTCACCGAGCACCGCTACGGCACGTCGCCGGAGGGCCTCCTGCTGGCCGGGCTCGACGCGTCCGGCGCCGTCCCGTCCGGGACGACCCGCACCGACTACGTGTCGACGGGCAAGGGGATGCTGTGGGCCGACGAGGCGTTCCCCGAGGCGATCGCCAAGGGGGAGTGGGTCGACCAGCTCCCGTTCCGGGAACTGCGGCCCGGTCAGCGGATCTCGCGCACGTGGGGCCGCCAGCCGGTGCGCCCCGGCCCGTACTCCGGGTCCGGCGTCTCGATCAGCGAGTGCGCTCCGAACCCGTCCGTCCGGACCGGCGACCACGTCCACGTCGAGCTGGTCGACCTCCAGACCAGGCTGGACGGGTTCGACTGCGGTCTGGACGGCGGCGGCGTCACCGGCGCCCTCGCGCTGTACTCCGGCGGCAAGAAGGTCGGCGGCGCGGCCGGCCCGGTCGGCGACTTCGACGTCCCGTCCAAGCCGGCGGCGTACCGGCTGACCTACGACAACGACGCGTCCAAGCTGCTGCCGGTGTCGGTCCGCACCTCGACGGCCTGGACGTTCCGCTCGTCCGCGCCGCGCGGCGACGGCGCGCTCCTGCCGCTGCTGCTCGTCGATTACGACCTCGGCCTCGACCTGCGCAACCAGCCGGCGGGCAGGCCCGCCGTCCTCAGCGTCGCGCGCGTCGCGGGCGCGCCGGAGGCGAAGGTCACCGGGCTGCGGTTCTGGACGTCGGTGGACGACGGCGCGACCTGGCGGGCCGTCCCGGTGAAGGCGCTCGGCGGCGGCCGGTTCAGCGCGCCGCTCCCGGCGCCGGTCAAGGGCCAGGCCGTGTCGCTGCGGGTCACCGCGAAGGACGCGGGCGGCAGCGGCGTCGACCAGCGCATCATCCGCGCCTACCGGGTCCGGTAGGCGTCAGGTAGGCGCCCGCCGGGCGTCCGGCGGGCGCGAAAGCGGCGAGGGGTTCCGGGTGATACGTCTGTGACCGCCATCCGTGCGACGGAAAGGCAGCACATGACAGGGGAACCCCTCGCCGCGGCACCGCCCCGGGCCACCGCGGGCCCGCCCGTGCCGCGGCCGTCCCTGCACGACCCCGAACGGTTCGGGGAGGTCTTCGACGCGCACTTCGCCGAGATCCACGGCTACGCGGCCAAGCGCCTCGGCCCGGACGCCGCGGCCGACGTCGCCTCCCAGACGTTCCTGGAGGCGTTCCGGCGCCGCGACCGCTACGACCCCTCGCGCGCGGCCGTCCGCACCTGGCTGTACGGCATCGCGACGAACCTGATCGCCAAGCACCGGCGGAGCGAGGTGCGCGCGCTGCGCGCCCGCGAACGGCTCGGCCCCGGCGACACCGGCGGCGGCGAGGGCCACGCGGACGCGGTGGACGCCCGCGTCAGCGCGCAGGGGCTGCGCGGCCGGCTGGCCGGGGCGATCGCGACGCTGTCCGCCGGGGAGCGCGACGTGCTGCTGCTCGTCGCGCTCGCCGAGCTCAGCCATGAGGAGGTCGCGGCTGCGCTGGGCGTCCCGTACGGGACGGTCGGCTCCCGGCTCAGCCGGGCCCGGAGGAAGGTGCGCGAGGCACTCGGCGGGACGAACCCGATGCGCGATGGGGAGGACGACCATGGATGAACTGCGGACCGTCCGGGAGGCGTACGGCGACGCCGCGCCGCCGACCATGACGGAGATCGCGCAGGCGCGGGCCCGCTGGGAGGAGGCGGAGGCGCCGCCGCGCCGGGCCCGGTTCGGGTGGCCGTCCCGGCTGGCCCTCGGCATGGTCGCCGCGGGCGCGGCGGCGGCCGTCGCCGTCGCCCTCACCGGGCAGGGGACCCCGGACGCGCCGGGTCCGTCCGGGAACGGCGACGGCGACGGGAACGTGGACCTCGGCAGGCGGGCGGTGCTCGCCGCCGCCACCAAGGCCGGGCGGGCACCGGCCGGACGGTACTGGTACATCGACTGCCTCTCCGGCCAGGCCTACATCGTCCGGTCGAAGTCCGGCGCCCCGTACGCGATCGTCGGCGCGGCCGACGAGATGTTCCACTGGAACGGTGTGAAGCCCGGCATGGGCGAGATGTACTACAGCCGCGACCTCCCCGCCCGCCCGGCGACCGGCCAGGACGCGGCGGTGTGGCGTGCGGACGGGTCGCCGCCGACCTTTCGCACCTGGTCCGGCGACCACCACGCCACCTACACCACCAAGGCGACCAAGTGGCGGTCGAAGGGCCCGGGAGTGGGCCTGGACCCCGAGGGCGGCGGGACGTTCTTCCTCGGCAAGACGGCCGCGGACCTCCAGCGGCTGCCCACCGATCCGGCGGAGCTCGGCAAGCGGTTCCTGAGCGACGACGCCCTGAGGGCGCTGTTCCTGAACGGCCGCACGAAGAGCCGCGGCAAGGTGAATCTGCGGGTCCTGCCCGACATGAGGCTCAAGGTCGTGGCGACGCTGCTGGACGCCCCGACGCCGCCGAAGGTCCGGGCGGGGCTGATGCGGGCGCTCGCCGCCCAGCCGGGCGTCCACGCGATCGGGCACGACACCGACCCGCTGGGCCGCCGGGGCGTCGCGCTGGCCGCCGACCCCCGCTCCACCACGGACGACGGCGAGTACGGCACGCCGAAGAGCGACCAGGGGACCTACCGCTGGCGCAGGGTGATGATCTTCGACGAGGGCAGCGGCGCGCTGCTGTCCCTGCAGTCCGAACTGGTCGACCCCGGCGGCGTGTACCGCGACCGCAAGCCCGGCTTCGTCATCGACTACGAGACCTACCGCGGCTCCGGCTGGAGCGACAACAGGCCGCGGCCGCCGGCCGGGCAGCCCTTCTGACCGGCGCGCCGGCCGGCGTCCGGAATGCTTCGGTAAGAACCGGCGGCTCCCGATCACTACCCGGGTGACGGAACCCCCCGGACGAAGGGCTCGGACCTTGTCGGACCCCGAAGACATCGCCCGGTTCACGGCGCTGTACGACGCGCACCATCCGCGCGTCCACGCCTATGCCGTGAGCCGGGTCGGCGTGCAGGCCGCCGAAGAGATCACGAGTGAGACGTTCTGCGTCGCGTGGCGGCGCGTCCGCGACCTGCCGGCCGAGCCGCTGCCCTGGCTGCTCGGCATCGCCCGCAACCTGCTGCGCGAGTCGTACCGGGCGCGGGACCGGCAGGACGCGCTGGCCCGCGAGCTGCGGACCTGGGCGGCCGGGCAGCCGCCCGCCGGCGACGTCGGCGAGGCGGTGGCCGAGCGCGCCGGGATGCTGCGCGCGCTGGCCGCCCTGCCCGACGCCGACCGCGAGCTGCTGGCGCTGGTCGCCTGGCACGGGCTGTCGCCGGGCGAGGCGGCGAAGGTCATCGGCTGCTCGAAGGCCTCGTTCTACGTGCGGCTGCACCGGGCCCGGCGGCGGCTGGAGCGCGCGCTGACCGGCGAGTCGCGGGCGCCGGACCGCGGCGCGCCCGCACCCCGCCCGTCCCTGGTCAGCACCGAAAGGAAGGTCGTCCGATGAAGCATGACGTGATGAAGGCGCTGGCCGAGGCGCGGCCCGGGCAGCTCGACCCGCCGGCGGACCCCGAGACGGCCCGCGCCCGCCGGGAACGCGACCTGGGACGAGCGTTCCTGGCGGACCCCGACGACGCGCCCGCCGGGGGACGGACGCGGGGGCGCCGCCCCGTCCGCTGGACGGTGCTCGGCGTGGTCGCGGCCGGGGCGGCGGCCTCCGTGGCGGTCGCGACGGTCGGCTCGTCCGGTTCGCCGGGCTCCCCGGGGACTCGGGGCGGGCCCGGGAGCATCGACCTGAACAAGCAGGCGGTGCTCGCCGCGGCCACCAAGGTGGAGCACGCGCCGACCGGGAAGTACTGGTACAGCGACCGGCTCGACGGCCAGTCCTACATCGTGCCGGCGAAGACCGGGGCGTACGCGATCGCCGGCGCGCAGAGCGAGTCGTTCGGCTGGTTCGGCGCGAAGTCCGGGACGGGCGAGGCGTACTACCTGCGCGACCTGCCGGCCCGTCCGCTGACCGAGCGGGACGCGGCGCTGTGGCGCAGGGCCGGGTCGCCGTCGAGCTTCCGCGTCCGGACCGACGGCGGCTTCACTACGTACGGCACCAAGGCGACGAAGTGGCGGTCGAGCGGCCCGGAGGCGGGCGCCGACGCGCGCGGCGGCGGGGAGTTCCTCGGCATGTCGGCCGAGGAGCTGCGGAAGCTGCCGTCGGACCCGGCGGCGCTCGCCCGGAGGTTCCTGACCCGGTCGGAGGCGGGCCGCGCGATGGGCATGGACCCGAAGAGCGGCCGGGCCCCGAGCTCCGGCCAGGCCGCGGCCTCCATGATCTGGCGCGTCGCGTCGCTGCTGGGCGGCGCGCCGGTGCCGCCGAAGGCGCGGGCCGGCCTGATGCGGGCGCTGGCCGCCCAGCCGGGCGTGCAGGCGATCGGGCACGCCACCGATCCGCTCGGCCGCCGGGGCGTCGCGCTGGCCTCCGCCGAGCGCACCACGACGACCACCGACGGGCCGACGGGCGGGCGAGGGACCTACCGCTCCCGCGAAGTGATCGTCTTCGACGAGGCGACCGGCGCGCTGCTGTCCGTCCAGGACACGCTGACCCGGCCGGGCGGCGAGTACGCGGCGATGAAGCCCGGGTTCGTCATCAGCTACTCGGCGACCCGCGCGGCGAACTGGACCGGCACCAGGCCCACGCCCCCCGCGAAGCTCCCCTTCTAGCCTCCGGCCCGGGGTGAGCGCTGCCGTTGTCCCATGGCGAACGCCCCCGTCCTCGCCCTCCGCCCGGGTTCCCGGGCGGAGGGCGAAGGCGTTTCGGGGGATCGGTTGAGAACGGGATGATCCGTCCGTCCCCCCACAGCGAGGATTCGTCCATGGCACACGACCGGCCGCCGGGGCCCGAGGGCCCCATCGGGCCCGGCTCCGACGCGGAGGTGATCGCCCGTTCGCGGCGAGAACCGGACGCGTTCGCGGAGATCTTCCACCGCCACTTCACCGAGATCCACCGGTACGCGGCGCGCCGGCTCGGCGCCGACGCGGCCGACGACATCGCCGCCGAGACCTTCCTCATCGCGTTCCGCAAGCGCGGCCGGTTCGACACCGGGCGGGGGACGGCCCGTCCCTGGCTGTACGGGATCGTCACCCGGGTGATCGGCCTGCACCGGCGCGCGGAGGGGCGGCGGTACCGGGCGCTCGCCCGCACGCCCGCCGAGAACGTCCAGCACGGGCACGACGACCTGGTCGCGGCGCGCGTCACCGCCGGGGACGCCGGCGCGGACATCGCGGACGCGCTGGCCCGGCTGCCGCGCGGGGAGCGGGACGTCCTGCTCCTGGTGGCGCTGGCCGACCTGTCGTACGACGAGGTGGCGCAGGCGCTCGGCCTGAAGACGGGCACCGTCGCGTCCCGGCTGCACCGGGCGCGGCGCCGCCTGCGGGAGGCGCTCGGCACGGACCGGATGGCAGCGATCGTGGAGGAGGCGACGGCGTGAGCGAGATCGACGAGATGGACGGCGTGCGGCGGCTGCTGGCCGAGCCCCCGGCACCCTCGCCGGAGGCGGCCGCGAAGGCGTTCGGCCTGCTGGAGCGCGAGATGTCCGGCGGGCGCCGCGCCGGGACGGCGCGGGCGGGACGGCGGCTGCGGTACGGGTGGCCGTTCGGGCTCGGCGCGGGCCTGGCCGCGGTCGGCGCGGCGGCGGCCGTCACCGTCGTCGTGACGGGCCAGGGGACGCCGGAGCCGGGGAAGACGGCCCCCGGCGTGGACCTGAACAGGCAGGCGGTGCTCGCGGCGGCGGGGAAGGCCGCGCTGATGCCCACCGGGAAGTACTGGTACACCGACCAGATCCAGGGCCAGTCCTACATGATGCGGCCGAAGACCGGCGAGTACGCGATCGTGGGTGCGCACAGCGAGACGTTCGAGTGGTCGGGCGCGAAGAGCGGCATGGGCGAGGCGTTCTACGGCCGGGACATCCCGGCGCGTCCGCTGACGCCGAAGGACGCGGCGCTGTGGCGCAAGGCCGGCGCGCCGTCGGCGTTCCGCGTGTGGTCGAACGACCACTACTACACCTACGACCGGAAGACCTCGGCGTGGGAGGCGGACCGGCCGGACGCGAAGGGCGGCGGCCGGTGGCTCGGCGACCGGGACCCGGACGGCGGGGAGTCCGGCGGCCTGACCGTCGATGACCTGCAGAACCTGCCCACCGACCCCGCGAGCCTCGCCGCGCGGTTCCTGAAGGGGGCCGCCTCCGATCCGAAGCTGGAGAGGATCAGGAAGACCCTGGCGCAGATGCAGCAGCAACCCGTGCCGGCCGATCCCGGCAAGCGGGCCGAACACGCCGCGGCCATCAAGTCGCTCCAGGACATGCTGAAGAAGGTCGACGAGGGCCGGCGGGAGGACCCGCACGGCTCGCGCGAGAAGCTGATGCGAGCCGAGGACCTGATGATGGACCTGCCGCTCCCGCCGGCGGTGCGGGCCGGGCTGATGCGGGCCCTCGCCGCGCAGCCCGGGGTGCGGGCGATCGGAGCGGTGACGGACGAGCTCGGCCGCAAGGGCATCGCGCTGGCGGCCGCCGACACGACCGTCCACGTCACCGGCGAGTACGGCACCCCGGCCGCCGAGCAGGGGACCTACACCTCCCACGAGGAGATCATGTTCGATCCGGCGACCGGCCAGCTGCTCGGTAGCCGGGACGTGCTGACCAGGCCGGGCGGCGCCTACCGGTCGCAGGCGCCCGGCTTCGTGATCAACTACTGGCTGGTGCGGTCGTCCGGCTGGACGGACGCCAAGCCGGAGCCGCCCGCGAAGCTCCCCTTCTGATCCGCCCCGTCTCTTGGGGTGCGGCGAGTCGTCCTGGCGGCGTCCAGGACGACTCGCCGCACGTCAGCGAGGGCGGCGGGCCTCGATGCCGTCGAGGACGCAGGACAGGCCGTAGTCGAAGCGCTGCTCCACCACCTCGGCGGTCTCGCGGGTCCAGACCTCGCGGATGTGCGCGGTGAGCCGGGGGTGGCGCTCCTCGATCCCGGCGAGGTAGGGGCCGAGGGCCTGGATCCAGTCCTCGCCGGTCGCCGCGCCGTGGACGTCCTGCCAGCTCGCCTCGCTGCCCGCCGCGCCGATGACGTAGTCGGCGATCAGCGACATCGCGTTGTCCAGGTCCAGGCCGGTGAGGCCGGCCCCGTCGAATGCGCCGATCACCTCGTCGAGGACGCGGGTGGCGTTCGGGCCGATCATCGGCCGGGCGCCGAACAGCGGCACCGTCCAGGGATGCCGGTGGATCATCCCGCGCAGGTCGCGGGCGTATCCGGCGACGGCGGCGCGCCATCCGCCGGCGTCCGGGCGGGGGACGCGGACCTCGCCCATCACCCGGTCGAGGGCGAGCTCCAGCAGCTCGTCCTTGTTCGCGACGTGCCAGTAGACGGACGTCGCGCCGGAGTTCAGCCGGGTGCCGAGCCGCCGCATGCTGAGCCCGTCGAGGCCCTCGGCGTCGAGCAGGTCCAGCGCGGCGTCGACGATCTGGTCGCGGGTGAGCGTCGGCTGCTCGCGCCTGGTCCGCTGCGGGCGCACCCACACCGACTCCGGCGGCTTCTCGCCGTCCGCCTTGCCAGCCTTCGCCGCCATCGGTTCCTCCCCGCCTGGTCCGTCTCGTACAGGGTACCGGGACTTGAACAGCGTGCGAGTTATCTCGTACGGTGTGCGAGTCAGCTCGAACACTGTGCGAGGAGTCCCCCCCGTGAACGCAGCCGCCCCCGCGCCGCACCCCCGGCGCTGGCAGATCCTCGGCGCCCTGTGCCTGAGCCTGCTGGCCGTCACCGTCGACAACACGATCCTCAACGTGGCGATCCCGTCGCTGCTGAAGGACCTGCACGCGACCCTGTCCGACGTCCAGTGGACGATCGACGCCTACTCGCTCGTCTTCGCGGGCCTGCTGCTCACCGCCGGCGGCCTCGGCGACCGCTTCGGCCGCCGCCGCGCGATGCTGGCCGGGTTCGCGCTGTTCGGCGGCGGCTCGCTGCTCGGCGCGTTCGCCGCGAACCCCGGCGAGCTGATCGCCATGCGCGCGGTGATGGGCCTCGGCGGCGCCTTCCTGATGCCCGGCACCCTCTCGATCATGGCGCAGGTGTTCGGCCCGGACGAGCGCGCGAAGGCGTTCGCGGTCTGGGGCGCCGCCTCGATGATCGGCGTCGCCGCCGGGCCCGCGCTCGGCGGAGTGCTGCTGGAGCACTTCTGGTGGGGCTCGGTGTTCCTGGTGAACGTCCCCGTCACCGCCGTCGCCGTGCTCGGCCTGCTCGTCCTCGTCCCCGAGTCGCGCGGCCCGCGCCGCCGCCCCGACGTCCTCGGCTCCGTGCTCTCCACCGCCGGCATGGCCTCGCTCGTGTGGGCGATCATCTCCGCCCCCGACCACGGCTGGACCGGCGCCCGCACCCTCGCCGGCCTCGCGGTCGGCGCCGCCGCCCTCGCCGCGTTCGCCGCCTGGCAGCGCCGCAACCCCGAGCCGATGCTCGACCTCGCCCTGCTGCGGCAGCGCGCCTTCTCCGGCTCCGCCGCCGTCATCGCCGTCCTCGGCTTCGTCCTCGCCGGGACGCTGTTCGCGCTCACCCAGACGCTCCAGCTCGTCCTCGGCTACGGCCCGCTCAGCGCCGGGCTGGCGCTGCTGCCCTGCGCGGTCGCCGCGGCGGCCGGCAACGGCCTCGGCGCCGCCCTCGAAGCCCGGCTCGGCGGACGGCCCGCACTCGTCGCGGGCCTGCTCGTCATCGCCGCCGGGTTCGGTGCCCTCGCCCTGGAAGGCCCCGGCGACGGCTTCGCCCCGATCGTCACCGGGCTCGTCGTCGTCGGGTTCGGCATGGGCCTCGGCTCCCCGCCCGCCTACAACCTGCTGATGGCGGCCGTCCCCGCCGAGGAGGCCGGCGTCGGGTCCGCCGTGAACGACGCCGGCCAGGAACTGGGCAACGCGCTCGGCGTCGCCGTCCTCGGCAGCGTGATCTCCGCCGTCTACGCCCGCGCACTGCCGGACGGCGTGCCCGCCGCCGCGAAGCACTCGCTCGGCGAGGCCCTCGCGCTCGGCGATCCCGCGCTCGCGCACCAGGCCCGCGACGCGTTCGTCCACGCGGTGTCCGTCGGGTCCCTCGCCGGCTGCGGCGCGACCCTCGCCACCGCACTGTTCGCCGCGGTCGTCCTGCGCGGCGTGCCGCGCACCGACACCGCGTCCGCCGCCGCCGGGAAGGTCGCCGAACCCGCGTGAAAGCGCCCCGGGGGACGAGCGGAGTAGAAGTGACGACCATTCCCCCGGAGGTGCCCCATGCCGGACCCGACGGAAGGGGCGGCAGCGTGACCGCCCCACCCGACACGGCCCCGACGGACGCGGAGCTGCTCGCCGCGTCCGTCCGCGACGGCGACCGCTTCACCGCCGTCTACGACCGGCACTACGCCGATGTCCACCGCTACGTCGCCGGACGCCTCGGCCCGCAGGCGGCCGACGACGTCGTGGCGGAGACCTTCCTCGCCGCGTTCCGCCGCCGCGCCGCCTTCGACCCGTCCCGCGGGTCCGTCCGGCCCTGGCTGTTCGGCATCGCGACCAACCTCATCGCCCAGCACCGCCGGACCGAGACCCGCCGCTACCGGGCGCTCGCGAAGGTCGGCGTGGACCGCCATCCCGGCGGCCACGACGACCGCGTCGCGGCCTCGGTGTCCGCCGAACGGCTCCAGCCGTCGCTGGCCCGCGCGCTCGCCGCGCTGTCCCGCAAGGACCGCGACGTCGTGCTGCTCAAGGCCCTCGCCCAGCTCTCCCACGAGGAGATCGCCGACGTGCTGGGCATCCCGTACGGCACCGTCGGCTCCCGCCTGAACCGCGCCCGCACGAAGCTGCGCGCCGCCCTGCCCGCGCACACGGAAGGACCGTGACCATGGACGAACTCCAGATGATCGCCACGATGCTGGCCGAGCCGCCCACGCCGGAGACCGAGGCCGCCGTCCGCCATCGCCTCCTCAACGGGATGCGCGAGCCGGAGCGCCCGGCGCGGCGCGCGTGGCGCCGTCCCGCCCTCTGGAGCGGCTTCGGCCTGGCCGCCACCGCCGCGGCCGTCACGGGCGCGGTCGTGCTCTCGTCCGGCACCACCCCGCGCGCGCCCGACCCCGGCCGCGATCCCGCCGCCGCGCAGCCGATGTCGGCGAAGACCGTGCTGCTCACCGCCGCCGAGCACGCCGCCGCCGCGCCGGCCTCCGGCAGGTACTGGCACGTCCTCCGGGTGCAGTCGGACGCCTACTACAGCGACCGCGGAAAGTACTGGATGCTCGGGCGGCAGCTGATCGCGCAGTGGAGCCGCCCGGACGGCCGGTCCTGGACCGGCTACCGGACGCTCGGCGCCGTGCCCATGTCCGCCAAGGACGCGCCCGCCTTCCGCCGGGACGGCTCGCCCGACCCGAACCCGGTCGCCCCCAGGCTCGACAAGGACACCGGGACGAAGACGTTCTTGGTCTGTGACAGGGACATGACGTTCAAGCAGGTCCAGGCGCTGCCCACCGACCCAGGCGAGCTGAGGGCCGCGCTAAGGCGGGCGAGCCCCCGCGCCCACGCCACCGCCGGGCGCACCGCGGACGAGGTCGTGAAGAACTGCGTGACCGACCTGCTCAGCTTCGTCCCCGCACCGCCGAAGGTGCGCGCCGCCGCCTACCGGATGCTCGCCGCCATGCCCGGCGTCACCGCCATCGGCAAGGTCACCGACGAGCGCGGCCGCCAGGGGGTCGGGCTGCACGTGCGGGTCATGCGCGACGTCGCCGACACCGTGATCATCGACCCGGGCTCCTCGCTCGTGCTGAGCACGTCGCGCACCGTCCCCGACGTCCCCGGCAAGGTCGACAAGGAGCTGTACGTGCAGGCCGGCTGGACCGACACGCCCCCGGCCGTCCCCGCTCTCCCCTGACCCGGCGACGCCGACATGCGGCGAGCCGCCGTCATGGACACCGCCGTGACGACGGCTCGCCGCGACTCAGCCGAGCAGGTCGGACGGGCCGGTGCCGGACTCGGTGAGGGGGAGGCCGAGCGCGGCCCGTTCGACCAGCCAGCGGGACGGCCGGTAGCGCGGGTCGCCGGTGTCGGTGTGCAGGATCTCCAGGAGGTTGTAGACGCGGTCGGCGCCGACGTGGTCGCCCCACTCCAGCGGCCCGCGCGGGTAGCCGAGGCCGAGCCGGACGGCGGTGTCGATGTCCTCCGGGCGGGCCAGCCGCTGCTCGGCGATGCCGCAGGCCACGTTCACGATCGAGGCGAGCAGCCGCGGCGCGACGGCGGCGGGCGAGTCGCGGACGACGCTCACGGACCGTCCCGTCGCGAGCAGCGCGGCGAGCGCGGCACGCCCGAACTCCGGGTCCACGGCGGGCTGGACGACGAGGGTGAGCCGGCTGAAGAACCCGAAGAACGCGTCGATGCCGAGCGTCCGCTCCGGATGGTGGCCGCCGCTCAGGCCGAGGGACGCGTCGTACAGGACGACGGCGCCCGGCGACGGCTCGTCGCCGGTCTCGACCTCCACGCCGGACTCGGCCAGCAGAACGCCGAGCGTCTCACGCAGGCCCTCGACGAGCCAGACCGGCCGGACGTCCACGGCCGGGGCGGTGGCCTCCGGCGGTTCCTGCTTCACCCCGTCCACGTACGTGTAGAAGCCCTCGCCCGTCTTGCGGCCGAGGAGTCCCGCCTCCATGCGGGCGCGGCCGATGTAGGACGGCCGGTACCGCGGCTCGGTGTAGAAGCCCGTCCAGATCGACTCCATCACCGGCTGCGAGACGTCCATGCCGGTCAGGTCGAGCAGCTCGCACGGGCCCATCTTCAGGCCGAGGACGTCGCGGGCGATGCGGTCGATGTCGGCCGGTTCCGCGATGCCCTCGGACAGGATCTGCAGCGCCTCCGTCACCAGGCCGCGCCCGGCGTGGTTGACGAGGAAGCCCGGCGCGTCCGGGGCGATGACCGGTTCGTGGCCGAGGCGCCGGACGAGGGCGGCCAGTGCGTCCGGGACCCGTCCGGCCGTCCGCGCGCCCGGGATGACCTCGACGAGCCGCATCAGCGGGACCGGGTTGAAGAAGTGCAGCCCCGCGAGCCGCGACGGGTCGCGCAGCGCCGCGCCGATCGCCGTGACCGGCAGCGAGCTGGTGTTCGTCGCGAACAGGACCCGCTCGCCGGCGGCCTTCTCCAGTGCGGCGAACAGCTCCCGCTTGGTGTCCAGGTCCTCCCGGACGGCCTCGATGACCAGGTCGCAGTCCTGGAGCGGGGTCAGCGGCTCGCCGACCGGCTTCAGCCGCGCCTTCGCCGCCGCCGCGTCGTCCGCCGCCATCCGGCCCTTCGCGACCAGCTTGTCGAACATCGCGCTGACGTGCTCGACGGCGCTCTTCACAGCCTCGAACCGGATGTCCGCCAGCTCCACGGTCAGCCCGCCGGCCGCCGCGAGCTGTGCGATCCCGCGTCCCATCGCGCCCGTCCCGATCACCCGGATCGTCGCCGCCCGCTCCGCCCAGTCCTGCCCGGCCTGCTCCATCGCGCCTCCTCGCTCGCCTGCCCTGCATTCAACCCGCTGCCGGGCGCGGGCCCGGACGCGGGGCGCGTTCTCCGGGGTCATAACCTGCGGAGTGCCCGCCGTTCCCGGATTGAGGAGAACCTGCCATGCGCGACGCGGTGATCTGCGAGCCGCTGCGGACCCCGATCGGCCGTTTCGGCGGGGTGTTCAAGACGGTGCAGCCGGTGGACCTGGCGTCCGCGGTGATCCGCGCCCTGGTCGAGCGCACCGGCGTGCCCGGCGACGCGGTCGACGAGGTGTTCCTCGGCCAGTGCTACCCCAGCGCCGACGCCCCCGCCATCGGACGCGTCGCCGCGCTGGACGCGGGCCTGCCCATCGAGGTCGGCGGCCTCCAGGTCGACCGGCGCTGCGGGTCGGGCCTCCAGGCCGTCCTGAACGCCGCGATGCAGATCCAGACCGGCGTCAGCGACCTGATCATCGCGGGCGGCACCGAGTCGATGAGCAACGCGCCGTTCTACACGACCTCCGCCCGCTGGGGCCTGCGCGGGCCGTCCCTCGAACTGCACGACACCCTCGCCCGCGGCCGCGCCACCGCAGGCGGCGTCAACCACCCGGTTCCCGGCGGCATGCTGGAGACGGCGGAGAACCTGCGCCGCGAGTACGGCATCGGCCGCGAGGAGCAGGACGAGCTGTCGGTCCGCTCGCACCAGCGCGCCGTCGAGGCGCAGCGGTCCGGCCGTTTCGCGGACGAGATCGTCCCCGTCACCGTCCCGTCCCGCAAGGGCGACACCGTCGTGGACACCGACGAGCACCCGCGCCCCGACACGTCGATGGAGACCCTCGGCAGGCTGCGGCCCGTGCTCGCCAAGAGCGACGACCAGGCCACCGTCACGGCGGGCAACTCCAGCGGCCAGAACGACGCCGCCGCGGCGTGCATCGTCACCACACCCGAGCGCGCCGCCGAACTCGGGCTGCGTCCCCTCGTCCGGCTGGTCTCGTGGGCGCGCGCGGGCGTCCCGCCGCGCACGATGGGCATCGGTCCCGTCCCGTCGACCGCCAAGGCCCTCGCCGCCGCCGGCCTCACCCTCGCCGACATCGACCTCATCGAGCTGAACGAGGCGTTCGCCGCGCAGGTGCTCGCCGTCACCCGCGAGTGGAACGTCAAGGACGCCGACTGGGACCGCATCAACGTCAACGGCTCCGGCATCTCCCTCGGCCACCCCGTCGGCGCCACCGGCACCCGCATCCTCGCCACGCTCGCCCGCGAGATGCACCGCCGCGAGGCCCGCTACGGCCTCGAGACGATGTGCATCGGCGGCGGCCAGGGCCTCACCGCCGTCTTCGAACGCGTCTAACCGGGGCCCGCGCCGTCCCGCAGGCCCGGCAGTCCCGCCTCGTACGCGAGCAGCGCGGCCTGGACGCGGTTCTCCAGGCCGAGGCGCGCGAGGATCCGGTTGACGCGGCTCTTCACGTTCGCCTCGCTCAGCCCGAGGACCTCGGCGATCCGCGCGTTCGGCAGCCCGCGCGCGACGAGCAGCAGCACCTCGCGCTCGCGCCCGGTGAGCCCGTCCAGGCGTCCCGGCGCGGCCGGCGCGGGCGGTGCCGGTTCCGGGGGCGCCGCCGCGAACGCCGTGACGAGCCGCCGCGTCACGCTCGGCGCCAGCATCGCCTCCCCGGCCGCGACGACCCGGATCGCGTGCTCGAGCTGGTCGATCGGGCTGTTCTTCAGCAGGAACCCGCTCGCCCCGGCGCGCAGCGCCGCGTACACGTACTCGTCGAGGTCGAAGGTGGTGAGGACCAGGACGCGCGGGCGCGCGCCGCCCTCCCACGGGCCCGCCATGATCCGCCGGGTCGCCTCGACCCCGGACACGCCCGGCATGCGGACGTCCATGACCACCACGTCCGGCCGCAGCCGGGCCGCCGCGGCGACGGCCTCGGCGCCGTCCGCGGCCTCGCCGACGACGGCCAGCCCGTCCCGCCGGTCGATCACGACCCGCAGCGCCGCCCGCACCATCTCCTGGTCGTCGGCGAGCAGCACCCGGACGGTCATCGGACGCCCTCCAGCGGCAGTTCGGCGCGGACGAGCCAGCCGCCCGCCGGGTCCGGGCCGGCCCGCAGCGTCCCGTCGAACGCGGCGACGCGCTCCCGCAGGCCGATCAGTCCCCGCCCGGATCCCGGCACGGGCGTGCGGCCGGGGACCGCGGGGCCGTTGCCGACCTCGACGACCAGAGAGGCGCCCGCCGTCCGCAGCGCCACCCGCACGTCGGTCGGCCCGGCGTGCTTGAGGACGTTCGTCAGCGCCTCCTGCACGATCCGGTACGCCGAGACCTGCACGGCTCGCGGCAGCGCGGGCGCCTCGGCGTCCACGTCCGCTCGCACCCGGCAGCCCGCGCGCTCGGCGGCCTCGACCAGGTTTCCGAGGCCGCGCAGCGACGGTTCGGCGCCGCCGTCGTCCCGGCCGGTGTCGAGCAGGCCGAGGATGCGGCGCATCTCGATCAGCGCCGTGTCGGCCGTCTCGGCGATGCGCGCCACCCCGGCGCGGCCGAGCGCCGGGTCGTCGTGGACGACGTCCTCGGTGGAGCGCGCCTGCACGGCGATGGCGCTGACGTGGTGGGCGACGACGTCGTGCAGGTCGCGCGCGATCCGGGCGCGCTCGGCGGCGACGGCCTGCCGCGCGTTGCGCTCGCGTTCGGCGCGCAGCCGCGCGTTGGCGTCGCCCAGTTGCGCGTTGAGGTCGCGGAGCCGGCGGGCGTCGGCGTCGATGCGCCGCCGCGCGTGCCCGAGCAGCCACGCGACGCCGAGGAACACCGCGAACGTGGTCGCGGTGATCGGCTCCAGCGAGTCGGGGCGCGGCCCGGGGGACCGGCCGAGCGCCAGGTCCACCGCGACCGCCCCGGCCAGCGCCCCGCCGGACGCGGCGAGGCTCGCGGCGGCGGGGGCGTACCGGGCCGCCGCGTGGACACCGAAGATCAGGAAGTACGGTCCGGGCGTCTTGCCCGGAACCGGGTCGGCCGCTTCGAACGCGATGAACGCGACGGTCATCGCCGCCAGCACCGTGAGCGGCCGGAGCCGCCGCCACAGCAGCGGGACGGTCTGCACCCCCCACAGCGCCAGCGCCGCCGGACCGGGCGCGGGGTCGCGGGCCGCCAGCGTCACGACGTCGAACGCGGTGAGGCCCCCGCCGAGCGCCGCGTCGAACAGCCACGGCCTGCCCGCAGCCCAGGCGCGGACGCCCCGCAGCACGGACGTGACGGCGACGGTCTCCACAGCAGGTGAGGCTAGTCAACGGTCTCCTTCCGGGACATCGCCCGGAAGGCGCGCATCCAAAGTTGCGCGAGTCCGGAGAATTGGGCCGCGCGGGCGACGCCCCGCATATGTGCGCTCACTTAGCGTCCCAACGCATGGGCATTCCTCTCCTCGAAAACAGAACGTCTCCGGCCGGGGCACGCCCCGCCGAGCGCGCGCGCCGACGCCGGTACGCGCTGCTCGCGGCCGGGACCGCCGCCATGCTGTTCGCGGTCGGCGGGCGCTGGGACGTCCCGCTCGCCGCATGGCTCTTCCCCGTCCTGCTGCTGCGCTTCACCCGCACCACCGGCCCGTGGGCGGGCACCCTCTGGATCTGGGCGGCCCACATCGCAGCCGCCGCGTTCTGGGTGTACGAGTCGGCGCTGGGGTCCGGCCCGGTCGTCCTCGCCGGTGCCGCGGCGTTGAGCGCCGTCCAGGCCGTGCCGTTCCTCCTCGACCGCCTGCTGTCCGCCAGGCTCGGCCGGTGGACGGCGCCGCTCGTCTTCCCCGCCGCCGTCGCCGCGACCGAGTTCCTCATCACGCTGCTGTCGCCGTTCGGCACCGCCTACGGCTCCCTCGCGGTCACCCAGCACGGCGATCTGCCGCTGCTCCAGGTCACGTCCGTCACCGGCTGCTACGGCATCGGCTTCCTCATCGCCTGGTCCGCCGCCGCCGTGAACGGGTTCTGGCAGGAGCCGTCGCGCCCGTCGGCCCGTCCCGCCGCCGCCTGCGCGGCCGTGCTCGCGGCCGTCGCCCTCGCCGGCGGCGCGCGGCTCGCGCTGCTCCCGCACGACGGCAGGACCGTGCGGATCGCCGGGGTGAGCCCGGCCAGGACGGTGGCCGCCGCCGGGCGGGCCGCGCTCGCCCGGATCCCCGGCGGACGGCAGGGGATCGCCGCCGCACCGCCCGCCGCCGTCGACCCCGCCACCACCGCCGCGCAGGACGACCTGCTCGCCGCGACCCGCCGCGAGGCGACCGCCGGAGCGAGGATCGTCGTCTGGCCCGAGAACGCGGTCCCCGCGCAGGCCGCCCGCGAACCGGCCGTCATCGCCGCCGCCCGCGCCGAGGCCCGCCGCTCCCGCGTCTACCTCGACATCGGCATCGCCGTGTACGACACCACGGGCCCCGCCTTCGGACGCGACGAGACCGTCCTCCTCGGCCCGGACGGCGCCGTGCTGTGGACGTACCAGAAGGCCCACCCCATCCCCGGCTCCGAGACCTACAAGCCAGGGGACGGCCGCGTCCCCGTCGTCGCCACCCCGTACGGCCGGATCGCCAACGTGATCTGCTACGACGCCGACTTCCCGGCGATGATGCGCGTCCGCGCCGACATCATGCTCGTCCCGTCCCACGACTGGCGCGAGTACGGACGCCCCCACACCGACAAGGCGGGCCTGCGCGCCGTCGAGGGCGGCTACGCGCTGGTGCGCCAGGACGCCGACGGCGTGTCCGCCGCGTTCGACGGCCGAGGCCGCGTCCTCGCCACCGCCGACTCCTTCGGCGCCGACCGGCAGACGCTCGTCGCCGACGTCCCCGTCCGCGGCGCCACGACGCCCTACGACCGGATCGGCGACCTGTTCGCCTGGCTCTGCCTCGCCACGGTGCCCCTGCTCGCGGCCCTCGCCACCGCCAGGAGCCGCCGCAGGTGACGGAGGCGCCTCGGCGGTGACCGCTGATCGTCCGCGGGTTAACGTGGCGTATGGGCAACGACACGGACGCCACCGTGCAGGAGCAGATCGCCTACTACCGGGCGCGCGCGGGCGAGTACGACCGGGTCTATGACGAGCGCGACGACCTGCGCGCCCTCACGGCGATCGTCGACGACCTGCCGATCACCGGGGACGTCCTGGAGCTCGCCTGCGGCACCGGCCAGTGGACGGGCCGCCTCGCCGCCCGCGCCCGCTCGGTGACCGCCGTCGACGCCTCCCCGGAGGCCCTGGACATCGCGCGGGAACGCGTGGCGCCCGCGACCGTCGAGTTCGAGTGCGCCGACCTGTTCGCGTGGCGCCCGTCCCGCCGCTACGACACCGTCTTCTTCGCCTTCTGGCTCTCCCACGTCCCGCCGGACCGCCTGCCCGGCTTCTGGCGCACCGTCGCCGACGCCCTCGCCCCCGGCGGCAGCGCGGTGTTCGTCGACAACGGGCCGGGGGAGGCGGTGGCCGAGGACGTGCTCGCCGGGCAGGCCGTGCCCTCGGTGCGCCGCCGCCTCGACGACGGCAGCGAGTACCGCGTCGTCAAGGTGTTCCACGATCCGGAGCGGCTCGTCCGCGCCCTCGGCTCCTGGGGATGGTCGGCGAGCGTCCGCCCGGCCGGCACCGCCTTCATCACGGGAACCGCCACCCGCCCCGAGCGCTGAGTCAGAACATCGCCCGGTGCCGCCCCCGGTACCGGGGGCGCCGCTGCTCCATCGCGAACGCCGTGACGGACGCCGCCAGCACCGCCACCACGCACATGGCGGACGCCCACACCGCGATCACAGCGCCGCTCCCGGCGCGCCGTCGAGCAGCTCCCGGATCGCCATCACCGCGTCCACCACGCGTTCCGCCTCCGCGAGCGGATGCCGCCATGACGTGAAGAACCACGGCCGCCCGCCGTCCTCCTCCCGCGCCCGGACGCTGATCACGTCGGACGGATGGGCCGCGCAGCACCCCGCTACCGCCGGATTGACGACGCGCAGCCCGCGCTCGGTCATGGACGCGTGCAGCCCGTAGACGCGCAGAACCACGCCCAGCGCCTCAAGCCGCGCCCTACTCTCAGGAGTCATGGAATGGACCTCCACTCAGGTCGGTTCCTAGGCCCCGGCGCAGTGGTGACGCACCGCGCCGGGGCCGCTTTCCTCAGATGGTAGGCACACGTGGGCACCCGTAGGCACCCGTAGGACCAAAGCATGCCTACGGGGTCCGTAACGTGCCTATATGGGGTTCCCATTGGACTCGCTGAAACCGATGTACCTGTCGGTTGCGGATGAGATAGAACGTCGGATTCGGGCAGGAGAAATGCTGCCTCGGACCCGAGTGCCGTCCGCCCGGTCGCTTGCGGCGGAGGCGGGAGTGTCGACGCGGACGAGTGAGGCGGCGCTGCGGGTCCTGCGAGAGCGCGGCCTGACGGTCGCCGTGCACGGCGTCGGCACGTTCGTCGCGCCCGACATACCGCCCGAGTCGGACTAGTCATGCGACGCTGCGCGTCCATGGGTCCTGAATCGCGCTAGCGTCCCCGGGTGGGCATCGACCTCGACGGCATGGAGCCCCTGTACCTCCAGGTGGCAGAGGTCATCGCGGCGCGGATCGAAGCCGGGACGTATCCGGTCGGACGGCGCATTCCGGCGGTGCGGGCCATGGCCGATGAATTCGGTGTCTCCCAGAGCACGGCCGAGGCGGCGGCGCGCGTTCTGCGCTCGCGGGGGCTCACCCGGGCGACGCACGGGCGGGGACGTTCGTGATCGCCAAGCCGTCGGACGTCGAGGAGAAGGACGGCTGACCGTCCGGGGCGGCGATGAGTTTCCGGCGCCCCCGTGGTCCAAGCATCAGGCGTGCACACCTGAGAGGCGGGACCATGACGAGTTCACCTGCGCGGGGCAAGGTGCTGTGGCACCTCACCATGTCGCTGGACGGCTTCATCGCCGGCCCGGGCCATTCGATGGACTGGATGTCCGGCCTGTCGTTCACGCCGGGGATCGTCGAGGAGATGGTCGCGACCACCGGCGCCATCCTGGCCGGGCGGCGGGGCTTCGACGCGGGCTACGACGCCGGGGGCGGGGAGAACCGCAAGCCGTACGGCGGGAAGTGGGACGGGCCGATCTTCGTCCTGACCCATCATCCGGACGACGCCCCGCCCGCGCCCGGCTTCACCTTCCTGAACTGCGACGTCGCGGAGGCCGTGGAGACCGGCCTCGACGCGGCGGGCGGTAAGAACCTGGAGGTCTTCGGCGCCGACATCGCCCGGCAGTGCGTCGAGCGCGGACTGATCGACGAGTTCTCCGTCCACATCGCGCCGGTCATGCTCGGCGACGGCGTCCGGCTCTTCGACGCCCCGGGCGTCGAGCCGGTCCGGTGGAACCTGGTGCGGGACGGAGACGCCCCCGAGGTCGTCGACCTCCGCTACCGCCCGCGGCGCTAGCGGGCGGGACGGTCGAGAACGAGGTCGGCGGCGCGGGCGAGGACCTCGGCGCGGGTGCGGCCCTCGTGGCCGGCGGCGAGGAAGTGGTGCCCGATCGCGACGCAGAAGGCGATCAGGCTGCGGGCCTCGACCTCGTCGGGGTCGGAGCAGAAGGTGCCGATCGTCTCGCGGAGCAGCGCCATGCGCCGGTCGTCCACCCGCCGAAGGCGCTCGGCGGCCGCCTCGTCCCGGCGGGCCCAGTCGCGGACGGCGAGGTCGAGCGGGAGCAGCCGGGAGGAGAAGGTGAGCGTGCCCGCGCGCAGGGCCCGGGCCCGCGCGTCGCCGCCCTCGCTCTCGACGCGGTCGATGACGTCGTCGGTGCTCTCGCGCTCCCAGACGTCCAGCATCGCCTCCAGCAGGGCGCCGCGGTCGGCGAAGTACCCGTAGAAACCGCCCTTGGTGACGCCGAGCCGCTTGGCCAGCGCCTCGACCCGGACCGCGTCGGGCCCGCCCTCGGCCAGCATCCGCAGGCCCTCCTCGACCCATCGGCCGCGCGGCGTACGGGTCGCGCCCGCCATGTGCCCCACCTCACTTCCCTCCCCATCTATACGCATCCGTATAACCGGGGCTAGCCTGGGTGTTGTACGCAACCGTATACCTGACGGAGGCGGTGGCCATGCGGCTTCCCGACAGCGCGCACACCGATCGGCCGTGGCGGATCCACGAGGTCGCACGGGACTTCGAGCTGGAGGACGTGTGGTCCTGCCGCGCCCCCGGCGCCGGGCCCGACGACTTCCCGGTGATGCTGGAGGCGATCCAGGCGTCCGGCGGCCTCGCGCGGCAGGCGCCTCCGGTGCGGTTCCTGTTCGCGGTCCGGTGGAAGCTCGGCGCGCTGCTCGGCTGGGACAGGCCGAGGACCGGCCTCGGATCCCGGGTCCGGCCGCTGCGCGACCGCCTGCCGAGCGACCTGCGCGACACCGTGGACGGCTCCGCGCCGGGCGGCTCCCCGTTCACCCCCGTCTACCGGCTCCCGAACGAGGACGTCCGCGAGATCGCGAACGGCACCGTCCACGGCGTCATGCACCTGGGCTGGGCGCCGGCGCCGGGACCGGACGGCGGCTACGAGCTGCGGATCGCGGTGCTGGTCCGGCCGAACGGCCGGGTCGGGCGCCTCTACATGGCGTTCATCGCGCCGTTCCGGTACCTGATCGTCTACCCGATGCTGACCAGGCAGTGGGAGCGGGCCTGGCGGGAGCGCGGAACCCGGGCGGCCGCCGCCTCCTGATCAGCGGCGCCGCACCCGCCGGACGAGGTCGGCGGCGGCCTCGGGCCACCGCGGATGGTCGAAGGCGAAGCCCGCGTCGAGCAGACGGCCGGGGACGACGCGGCGGCTCTTGAGCAGCAGCTCGGTGTCCGAGCGGAGGGCGAGCGCGCCGATCTCGGCCATCCACGCCGTGGCGGGCAGGCCCACCGGCATGCCCCAGGCGGTGCGCAGCGCGCGCATGAACGCGCTCTGTGGCAGGGGACCGGGCGCGGCGAGGTTCACCGGCCCGTCGAGGTCGTCCCGGCGGATCAGGAACTCGACCGCGCGGACGAAGTCGTCCTCGTGGATCCACGACACGTACTGCGCGCCGCCCGCGACCGGACCGCCGAGGCCGAGCCGCGCCATCCGCAGCAGCACGTCGAAGACGCCGCCGCGGTCGGGGCTCATCACCATCGCGGCGCGCAGCGCGACCTTGCGGGTCGACGGCGTGGTGGCCTCCGCCTGCGCCCGCTCCCACGCCTCGGCGATCCTGACGCTGTACGACCAGTAGCGCGGCACGCCGGGCTCGCCGCCGCCGATGACGCCGGTCGCCTCGTCGTTGGGCGCGTCGAAGCGGTGGGCGTAGACGGTGGCCGTGCTCATCTGGAGCCAGACCCGGGGAGGGCGCGCCGCGGCGGCGACGGCCTCGCCCACGACCCGCGCCGACTCGACCCGGGAGTCCATCATCTCCCGCAGGTTGGCCGGGGTGTAGCGGCAGTTCACGCTGCGTCCGGCGAGGTTGATCACGGCGTCGGCGCCGTCGATCGCCTCCGCCCACGGGCCGAGCGTCCGGCCGTCCCAGGGAAGCTCGCGCTCGCGCTCCGGCCGCCTCGTCAGGATCACGACCTCGTGGCCCGCGGCGGTGAGCGCGCGGTCCAGGACCGTGCCCACCTGCCCGGTGCCGCCGGGGATCACCAGCTTCATCGCGTCCACCTCCGCGTGTCCCCTGGAGCCTAACGCAGATTTTTGAACGCGTTTAAAAACGAGACGGCCGTCACCCGGCGTGCGTCAGCGGGCCGTCCAGGACGGGTCGCGACCGGTGAGGGCGATCAGCCGGTCGAGGGGCGAGGCGCCGTCCGGGACGGCGACGGGCGGCCCGAACAGCCCCGGCGAGCCCTGGCCGCCGCTCTGCTCGACGGCCTGCCCGACGAACACCAGGCACTCCTGCACCTCGTCGTCGCCGCACACGTAGGGCTGCCCGCTCGCCGCCGCGATGTCCCAGCCGTGCACGACCAGCTCGTTCAGCGCGACGCGCCCCATCACCTCGGCGGGCATCCGCACGCCGCCCGCCTCCGTCGTCCCCTCCCAGGCGGACGGTTCGCGCCACGCGTCCCCGAGCGCGCCGAGCCGCTCGGGGACGCGAGTGCGCCAGTCGGGCGCCAGGTTGGCGCCGTCCGGGGAGGGCGGCTGCGACCCGCCCTCCGGGACGTCCTTGGCGGCGGCCTGCGCGAACGCCAGCGACAGCCCGTCGACGTGGTCGATGAGCGTCGCGAGCGAGGTGTCCGCGCACGGCGTCGGCGCGCCGAGCCGGTCGTCGCGCACGGCGGCGAGCAGGTCCGCCAGCCGGCGGGCGGCGGGCGCGAGGTCGGGGTTCTGGGGCATCGGCCGGTCTCTCCTTCGTCGGTCCGGCCCGTCCGCCGCTGTACCGCTGGGCGGGAACGGGCTGGACGGGTCCTCTTCCCGTCGTTTTGACTCGGGAACCGGCCGATACTCATCGGTGCGCCGGATCCGTAAGGTATGGGACGACGGAACGAGCGTTCGCGGCCCACCGGCGCGCGGACCGGTCGAGAGGCGTGCTGACCTGCGCGTGTGACCACATAAGCTACTACCGAGTAGTATTCGGGCCCCGGATGAGATGCGGTCTGTCGCGAGCCCTACGCTGACTGCCATCGCCCGTACCCCAGGAGGACGGAACAGTGTTCTGGATCACGTTGGTCATTGGGCTCGCCGGAACGGCGGTCGCTTTGGCGCTCGCCGGCCGGCGGGTGCTGTTCCTGTACAACACGGCCATGGCCGGGCAGCCCGACCCCGAGCGCGTGCTGCAGGTCAAGCGTGACAAGAAGGCCGACATCGAGGGCCAGGTCACCGAGGTCCTGGGACAGCGGAAGCTGCTGAAGTGGACGCTGGCCGGCTCCGCGCACGCCGCGGTCATGTGGGCCTTCTTCCTCCTGGCCACCGTCTACCTGGAAGCGGCCGTCGCGCTGCTCGCGGGCCTGGACAAGAAGATCCCGTGGCTCCAGACGTGGGGCCCGATCGGGTTCGTCCAGGACACCATCGCGCTGGCCTGCACCGCGGGCCTGATCGTCTTCACCTCGATCCGGATCAAGAACTCGCCCAAGCGGCTGGAGCGCAAGTCCCGGTTCAAGGGCTCGCACCTGTCCGGCGCCTGGATCACGCTGTTCATGATCTTCAACGTGATCTGGACGATGTTCTTCTACCGGGGCGTCGAGTGGGCCAACGGCAACCTCGACTACGGCAAGGGCGCCTACTTCTCCTACCTGGTCGGTCACCTGTTCGACGGCCTGAGCCGCCACACGCTGGACGTCCTGGAGTCCATCGGCCTGCTGCTGCACATCGGCGTCGCGCTGGTGTTCCTGGTGTTCGTGGTGCACTCCAAGCACCTGCACATCTTCCTCGCCCCGCTGAACGTGATGTTCAAGCGCCGCCCCGACGGGCTCGGCGCCGCGCAGCCGATGATGTCCGGCGGCAAGCCGCTGGACTTCGAGGAGGCCGACCCCGACGAGGACGTCTTCGGCCGCGGCAAGATCGAGGACTTCACCTGGAAGGGCTTCCTCGACATGGCGACCTGCACCGAGTGCGGTCGCTGCCAGTCCCAGTGCCCCGCGTGGAACACCGGCAAGCCGCTGTCGCCGAAGATGCTGGTCCTGGAGCTGCGCGACCACGCGCTGGCCAAGGCCCCCTACTTCACCGCCTCCGAGGAGGCGCAGGCCAAGTTCACCGACGAGCAGAAGCTCGCCATGCAGGTCGACAAGGAGCTCGTCGGCGAGGACGGCGTCATCCACCCGGACGTCCTCTGGTCCTGCACCAACTGCGGCGCGTGCGTCGAGCAGTGCCCGGTCGACATCGAGCACATCGACCACATCCTGGACATGCGCCGCTTCCAGGTCATGATCGAGTCCTCGTTCCCGTCCGAGGCCGGCGTCATGCTGAAGAACCTCGAGAACAAGGGCAACCCGTGGGGCATGTCCGAGATGAAGCGCCTCGAGTGGATCGAGGAGCTGGACTTCGAGGTCGAGGTCGTCGACGACAAGGTCTCCGAGGACACCGAGTACCTGTTCTGGGTCGGCTGCGCCGGCGCCCTGGAGGACCGGGCCAAGAAGACCACCAAGGCCGTCGCCGAGCTGCTGCACATCGCGGGCGTCAAGTTCGCCGTGCTCGGCCCGATGGAGGCGTGCACCGGTGACCCGGCCCGCCGCCTGGGCATGGAGTTCGTCTTCCAGATGCTCGGCCAGCAGAACGTCGAGACGCTCAACGACGCGGGCGTGAAGAAGATCGTGGCGACCTGCCCGCACTGCTTCAACACCCTGGCCAACGAGTACCCGCAGATCGGCGGGAACTACGAGGTCGTCCACCACACCCAGCTGCTCGCGCACCTGGTCGAGGAGGGCAAGCTCACCCCGGTCACGCCGATCGAGGAGAAGATCACCTACCACGACCCGTGCTTCCTGGGCCGCCACAACAAGGTCTACAAGCAGCCCCGCGACATCATGGCCACCGTCCCCGGCGTCAAGACGCAGGAGATGCACCGGCACAAGGACCGCGGGTTCTGCTGCGGCGCCGGCGGCGCCCGGATGTGGATGGAAGAGCGGATCGGCAAGCGCATCAACACCGAGCGCGTGGACGAGGCGCTGACCACCGACCCCGACACCGTCTCCACCGCGTGCCCGTTCTGCCTGGTCATGCTGGGCGACGCCATCAACGAGAAGAAGAACTCCGGCGAGGCCAAGGAGAGCCTGGAGGTCGTCGACGTCTCCCAGCTGCTCATCCGCTCCATCAAGGGCGAGGGAACCGCCCAGGAGAAGGAGCCCGTGGCCGCCGAGTAGCCCGGCACCCGCGTCGCGGCCCCGGTCCCCGCTCGGCGGGGGCCGGGGCCTTCGCCGTGGTCAAGGCTTCTGTAGCCGTTCATGGACGGGGCGGGAGGAGTGATCGCCGGGACGGCTGGTAAGACCAGGGGATGGCCGTGCTCGTGTCCGTCCTGGCATTCCTGATGACGCTCGCCGGCGGGCTCGCGGCGATGCGGGTGCGGGACAAGCGGCACCTCGTCCTCGGCCTCGCCGGCGGCCTGATGCTCGGCGTCGTCGCGTTCGACCTGATCCCCGAGTCGCTGGCGCTGTCGCGGGCCCGGCCGTTCGGCGTGCCCGCCCCGATGATCGGCTTCGCCGTCGGGTTCCTGCTGCTGCACGTGGTCGAGCAGTCCGTCGCGGTCCACCGCGCCCACGAGGGCGAGTACGCCCCGCACGTCCACGTCCACGCGCACGGCCACGGCCACGGCCACGGCACGGGCGGCGCCGGGCTGCTCGCCGCCTTCGCGCTCGTCGGGCACAGCCTGGTGGACGGCCTCAGCATCGGGCTCGGCTTCCAGTCCGGCACGCAGACCGGCGCGTTCGTCGCGCTCGCCGTCGTCACCCACGACTTCGCGGACGGCTTCAACACCTTCACCGCGGCCTCGCTCGGCGGCCGGAACAGCCGCTCCGCGCTGGCGGTGCTGGTCGCGGACGCCGCCGCGCCCGTCGCCGGGGCCGCGCTCACCCTGATCGGGACGGTCCCGGAGAGCGTCCTCGGCCCCTACCTCGGGCTGTTCGCCGGCGTCCTGCTGTACCTGTCCGCCGCCGAGATCCTGCCGGAGGCGCACAGCGGCCACCCGCGCGTGATGACGCTGTGCGCCACCGGCCTCGGCCTGGTCGTGGTCGTCTTCAGCGTCGGCCTGGCGGGGTGAACGGGCCCGTGCGGAGCGCGGCGCTGAACGGGCCCGTGCGGAGCGCGGCGCCGCTCAGGACGTCCTGGAACGCTCCGGAACGTCCGGGAAAAGGCAGAGGGCCGTCCGGTACATCCGGACGGCCCCCTGACGCCTTCAGGAACGCTGGAACGTTCCCTCGGGGACGGGACGACGCATCAGCCCGTCATGGACTGCTCGAAGCCCGGGTTCGCCTTCAGCCACGCGTCCACCGCCTGGTCCGGCTTGCCCTTGTACTGGTTCGCGATGAGGTCCTCCAGCGAGCCCAGCTGCTTGTCGTCCATCTTGAACTTCTTCAGCCAGGCGGCCACCTGCGGCTCGTCCTTGCTGAAGTCCTTGCGCGCGACGGTGTTCACGCCGTCCGGCTTGCCCATCGCGCCCTTCGGGTCCTGCAGGTCCCGGATCGGGAACTTCGAGTACGCCCAGTGCGGGCGCCACAGCGTGACGACGATGTCCTTGTGGGCGGTGATCGCCTTCTGCAGCTCGGCCAGCATCGCCGCCGTCGACGACGTCGTGACCGTGTACTCCTTGTCCAGGCCGTAGGCGGGCAGCATCTTCGTCTGCGACACCCGGTACAGCCCGGAGCTCTTCTCGATCCCGATGATCTTGCCGCCGTACTGCGAGCCCTTGCCCTTGAGGTCGGCCAGCGAGTGCAGCGGCGAGTAGTCCGGCACGGCGATCGTCAGCGGCGCCGCCGGGTACCAGATGCCGACCTTCTCCAGCTTGTCGCCGTACTGCTTCCAGTAGTCCTCGTGGGTGTTCGGCAGCCACGAGTCGACGAAGAGGTCCACGTCCCCCTGCGCCATGCCCGCGTACAGGGGGCCGGTGTCGAGCTCCTTGACCGTGACCTTGTAGCCCTTGTCGGTCAGCATCTTCTTCCAGAGGGCGGTGGCGGCCTCGCCCTCCGCCCAGCCGGACACGACGCCGATCGTCAGATCCTTGCTGTTCTTCTTGTTGTCCGAGCCGTTGCAGGCACTCGCCGTCGCGCCGAGCGCCAGCGCCATCGCCGCCGCGGCCAGAACCTTGAACTTGGGACGCAATGCCCTTCCTTTCGTCGCCTTGCAGGGGGTGGAAAGTTCGTGCGCGCGGGGGTCAGCCGACCGGGTTGGCCATCCCGCGCGTCCAGAGGGTGCGCAGCCCGCTCGGGCTCTCGCTGCCCAGCGCGCCGGTCAGGCGGTCCAGGTAGATGGCCAGGACGACCACGCCGAGACCGCCCTCGAAGCCCTTGGCGATGTCCAGCCGCTGGATGCCCTCCAGCACCACGCCGCCCAGGCCGGCCGAGCCGACCATGCCCGCGATGACCACCATCGACAGCGACAGCATGATCAGCTGGTTGACGCCCGCCATGATCGACGGCATCGCGAGGGGGATCTGGATCCGGGTCAGCACCCGCATCGGCGGCGTGCCGAACGCCTCGCCCGCCTCGACCATCTCCGGGTCCACGCCGCGGATGCCGAGCTCCGTCAGCCGCACACCCGGCGGCAGCGAGAAGATCACCGTCGCCACCACGCCCGGCACGACGCCGATGTGGAAGAAGAAGATCGTCGGGATCAGGTAGACGAACGCCGGCATCGTCTGCATGAAGTCCAGGACCGGGCGGACGATCCGGCTCACGACGGCGCTGCGGCCCGCCGCGATGCCGATCGGTATCGAGATCACCACCCCGATCACCGCGGCCACCAGCACCTGCGCCAGCGTGTCCATGGCCGGGTCCCACAGCTCCATGCTGTCGATCAGCCCGAAGCCGAGCAGCGTGAAGACGCTGAGCTTCCAGCCGCTCAGCACCACGGCGATCACCGCCAGCACCACCGCCAGCCCGACCGGCGGCAGCAGGTTCAGCAGGTCGGTCAGGTTGTCGACCGCCCACGTGATGGCCGACCCGATCCCGTCGAACAGCCAGCCCAGGTTGGTGGTGCACCAGTCGACCAGGTCGGAGAACCAGTCGCCGACGTGCACCCGGGGCAGCTCGCTCGCGAGCACGTCAGTCGTCAACGGAACCCTCCTTCGTCAGCGCGAGCGCCGGCTCCGCGGCGTCCGCGGCGTCCTCGGCGTCCTCGCCGCCCGACTCGACGACCTCGTCCACGTGCGTGCTGATCGCGCCGAGCGCCGCCAGCAGCGTCACCCGCGGGATCACCCCGAGCAGCGTCCCGGCCTCGTCCGCCACCGGCACCGGCAGGTCGCTCTCCGCGCACCGCTGGAACAGGTCGGCGACCGGCGTGTCCGGCGCCACCGGCTCCAGGTCCTCCGGATCGATCAGGCCGTCCAGCTTCTGGACGTTCTCCTGCACCGCGTCCGCGACCGCCGCGGCCTTCACCTTGCCGATCAGCCTCCGGTCCCGGCCGACCACGAACGCGGCGTCGGTCTGGTGCTCGCGCATCGTCCGCAGCGCCGTCCGCGGCCCCGTCGACGACAGCACCGTGACCAGCGGCTTCTCCATCACCGACGACGCCGTCAGCACCCGGGTCCGGTCGACGTCCGCGACGAACTGGGCGACGTAGTCGTTCGCCGGGTCCGTCAGGATCTCCTCGGCCGTCCCGATCTGCACGATCCGGCCCTCCCGCATCACCGCGATCCGGTCGCCGATGCGCATGGCCTCGTTCAAGTCGTGCGTGATGAACACGATCGTCTTGCCGAACCGTCCCTGCAGGTCCAGCAGCAGGTCCTGCACCTCGCGCCGGATCAGCGGGTCCAGCGCGCTGAACGCCTCGTCCATCAGGATGATGTCGGTGCCCGCCGCCAGCGCGCGGGCCAGCCCGACCCGCTGCTGCATGCCGCCGGACAGCTGGCCGGGGAGCTTGTCCTCCCAGCCGGCGAGGCCGACGAGCCCCAGGAACTCCCGGGCCTTGCTCTCTCGTTCCTCCTTGGCGACACCGCGGACCTCGAGCCCGTAGGCGGCGTTCGCCAGGACGGACCGGTGGGGGAAGAGCGCGAAGTGCTGGAAGACCATGGAGATCTTGTTCTGCCGGAGCGTTCGCAGCGCCTTCGGAGGCAGCTTCGCGATATCCTGGCCATCGATCTCGACGGTCCCGGAGGTGGCCTCCAGCAGTCCGTTCAACATGCGGATCAACGTGGACTTACCGGAGCCCGACAGGCCCATCACTACGAAGATCTCGCCCTGCTCGACCTCGAACGTGGCGTCCACGACGGCGGGGGTGACGCCCAGTGCGCGGACATCCTTCAGGTCCGCACCCGCTTTGAGTTTTCGTTGCGCCTCGGCCGCCTTCCGGCCGAACAGCTTCGTGACGCTTTCCGCGCGGAGTATGGACACGATCTCCTTCCGTGTTCCCACACCCGGGGGCGGCGCGGAAACGGGTAGCCCTCATCCGTCCGGCACCCGTCGACCGCCTCAATCCAAAGAGGCTGTCAACCAGGTGCCAAGGCTGTGCGTCGCTCGAAACTACCCGTCCCGAGAAGATGTTTCATCTTTCGGTGATCTTCGTCACGTGCCGCGCGTCACACCTGGGTCCGGTGGAAGTTCAGGTACGACCGCGACGGAGTGGGCCCCCGCTGGTCCTGATACCGCGACCCGTACCGCTCCGACCCGTACGGGTACTCCGCTGGCGAACTGGTCCTGAACAGGCACATCTGCCCGATCTTCATCCCCGGCCACAGCTTGATCGGCAGCGTCGCCACGTTCGACAGCTCCAGCGTCACGTGCCCGCTGAACCCGGGGTCGATCCACCCCGCCGTCGAGTGCGTCAGCAGCCCCAGCCGCCCCAGGCTGGACTTCCCCTCCAACCGCGCGGCCAGGTCGTCGGGCAGCCCGAACACCTCGTAGGTGGAGGCCAGCACGAACTCCCCGGGGTGCAGCACGAACGCCTCCTCGGCGTCCACCTCCACCAGCCGCGTCAGATCCGGCTGCTCCACAGCCGGATCGATGTGCGGGTAACGGTGGTTCTCGAACACCCGGAAGTACCGGTCCAGTCGCACGTCCACGCTGGACGGCTGGACCATGCCCGGCTCGTACGGGTCGATCTTCACCCGCCCGGACTCGAGCTCGGACCTGATGTCGCGATCGGAGAGCAGCACCCCGAAAAGCTATCCCACCCGCACCCCCGCCACGCCGCACCCGACTTTCCGGTACGATGTCCAAGCGCGGGCGGCCCCGACCCCCGCCACGCGGGTGTAGTTCAATGGTAGAACTTCAGCTTCCCAAGCTGACAGCGCGGGTTCGATTCCCGTCACCCGCTCCACGTTTCCCCAGGTCAGAGCGCTGATCTTGACCTGTTGATCTTGAATCAAGATCTTCTATCACTCCGGACCTCATGCGACCGGCGAGCATGAACCGCCCTTGCAACGACCCACGTGTCACTCTGAGGACACCTGTGTACTGGATTCGCGGCACCCCGTCGGCCATCCGATCCCGTCCTCCATCCTCCGGCTCGTGCGGATCTCTGCCCGTCCCGCGGACGGGTCCTGGATCGGTCGCCCGGCCCGCACCCTTCAGGGTGCCAGCCAGCCATGCCTCTTTCCGGGCGTGACTCTGCGCCAGCCATCCTCGGCATGAGGATGGCCCGGCCGAATTGCGGACTCGCAGGCTCCGTCACCCGGCGACGCTCGGCGTGATGGAACTCCGGGTACGACGGCCGCGGCCTTGCTGAGGCTGGCCCGAACCGGCCGGGCATCTGGCGGCCGAACCCGCCTCGGTGTCGGAGGGCGCCTGCACCCGGATGCTGGACGGGCTGGAGGCTAACACCGCGGTGCAGTTCGTCGGCGGCCGCCTACAGGACCAAGCCGGCGGTCGAGGTCACTCATATCTCCGCGCCTCCCGAGCCGCGCGGCGCTCAAGGCGTCGGGTTCGATGAGGCTTCAGGGCTTGATGGCCGTGCCTTGGGCCGCCAGCAGGCGCCATGTGCCGAGTCTTGCCGCAGCGACGGCGCCCACCCGCGTTCGAACCGCGCTCGAAGCGGGCGGCACGGGAAGGGGCAGCCGAGAAGTAACGGGCCGGCGGAGCGGTGGACGGGCCGGCCTCCGGGTGCTCCTCATCGAGTCATCGAGGCGTTGTTTGATGCGGCGTCTGAGCGACCTGGTAGCTCCCCGCGCCCGGATGGGGTTCCGGTGGCCTGCCGTGGTCCGCGCTGGTGGACGGCAGGAGCCTGGGCGGATGCGCCGGGGATTTCGGTGGTCGGCCTGAACCTCCGCGGGGCGGGCAGAACACCGCCTGGTTGGTGTCCCCGATGGGAGTGGCCGTGTAATCGTCGTTGTGGTTGAGCGCGACAGAACGGCGGCCGCCCAGCGTGCCCGCCACCCACGTCGACGAGCCGTAGACCTCTCCTACGTGGCCGTAGACGGTGACTCCGCACAGCGTCGGCACGATCTCGATTCCCAGCCCGTACGGGACGGCGCGACCGGCGGCCACGGTGGGCTTCAGCATCATGTGCAGGATGCGAGCCGGCAGTAGGCGCTCCGCGAGTTCGGCGGAGATGAAGCGGTTGAGGTCTCCCATGGTGGAGATGATCTCGCCGTCGGCGCCGTAGTCGTCGAAACGCGTTCTGTCCTCGATCTGGTTGGGCGGGTTCGGCGAGCGTGTGTATCCGTGCATGTGCGGGGCGCGGATGTTCGGATCGTGACCGGCCAGGTAGGTTTCGCGCAGCCCGAGCGGTTTGATGATCCGCCGCGTGATCTCCGTGGCGTAGGTATGGCGCGTCACTCGGTCGATCACCATTCCGAGCAGGATGTAGTTGGTGTTTGAATACTCCCATTTCGTACCGGGCGCGAAATCGGGCGAATGGCTGGTCGCGATCCGTACGAGATCGTTGGCCGTGAAGTACAGGAAGGGATTCTGGTAGAACAGGTCCGAGAAGTTCTGGTCGGAGGTGTAGTCGTACAACCCGCTGGTGTGGTTGAGCAGCATGCGCACCGTGATGGCGCTGCCGTCGTTGCCGTTCCCGGTGACGACCCCCGGCAGCAACTGTTCGACGGTGTCCGACAGGTGCAGCCGCCCCTCGGCCACCAGTTGCAGGATCACCGTCGCAACGAAGACCTTGGTGACGCTGCCGATCCGTACGTGCACGTCCGGCCGCGGCGGCCGGCGGGTGACGAGGTCGGTGACGCCGCTGGTGAAATTCCGGGTCACGGCACCGGATCGCACCTGGGCCACGGCCCCCGGCGCCCCGGCCTGAACCAGGTCGTCCAGGACCGTCTGCATGGCTTGGAACGGCCGCGAACCGGCCGCGCCCGCGGTGCCGGCGGCGCGGGCTTCGGGCAACGCGCCCGAGCCCGGAACCAGCGCCACCACCCCCGCTGTGATCATCGCGACGCCGGCCAGCAGCGCCGGTCGCATCGGCCCGCGACATGCTCGGCGCCTGAAGGCGGTCCCGCCGTCCAGGGCGCCGGCCGCCTCGCTACGGTCATCGGTGTTGGTCTCACGCATGATCGCTCATAGTTCTCTGCAGATGACGATCTCCTTAGACTGCATCTACCCTGAGTGATCATTCCAACACATAGAGCGAGGTTCTTTCGCCGGGATGTGGTCTCGCGGAGTTGCAGGGTGTGGATGGCTTTGGCGAGGCGGCTGGCGCGGTGGGGCGGCAGCGCGGCTTCCGCGGGATTCGCCATGACTTGAGCTGGGCGTTCGCGCGTTCGCCGGGTCCGCGGAGCTTGGCGTGTGCGCGGTTGGCGTCCTTTTGTGGTTCGGGCTTGTCGCGTCCCTTGTAGGGCGTGAGGATGTGCGCGCCGGCGCCCTGGTAGGCCTTGTCGGCCAGGACGAGCAGCCCAGTGGTGGCCAGTGCCCGGATGACGCCCCAGATCCGAGCCGCCGCCAGGTCGTACACCGAGCCGCGCAGCGGTCCCGACACCCAAAGCTGTGTCCCATCCGGGGCGGCGATGACCCGGAGGTTCACGCCGTGGCGGCGATGCTTTCCCGAGTAGTAGGGCCGGTCGGCCGCGACCCGGTCGATCGAGACCAGGCCTCGGGTGACTTGGTAGTTCTGTAGGACGGCGATGGCCTTGACCAGGTGGCCGGCCTTGCAGGGGCTGCAGCGGAGCTTGCGGAGCAGCGTCCACGACTTCAGCTGCGCGTTCGCACGTTCGCCTGGTCCGCGGAGCTTGGCGTGCGAGCGGTTCGCCTGCTTCTGCGACTCGGGCTTGTTGCGCCCCTTGTACGGAGTGATGACCACCGAGGCCTCGGCGCCTTGATAGCCCTTGTCGGCCAGCGTGAGGATTCCGGCCTTGTCCAGTTCGCGCAGGATCCCCCACACGCGGGCGGCGGTCAGGTCGTGCGTGCGGCCGGGCAGCGCCCCCGACGTCCACACGATCGTCCTGTCCGGACCTGCGATCACCTGGATGTTCATGCCATGGCAGCGGTGCTTGGCCGAGTAGTACGGCCGGTCGGCCCGCACCCGGTCGCAGGCGATGAGCGTCCCGTCCAGCACCACCAGGTGCAGCCCGCCCTTGGCTGCCCTGCGCAACGCCGCCGTCAGCTTCGGCGACCGCTCCGACAGCAGCGCCACGGCCTCCTCGACATACCGCCAGGCCGTACTCGTCGACACCCCGAACCCGGCCCCGACCTCGGCGAAGGTCTCGCCCTTGCGCAGGTGGACCAGCACCAGCAGAGCCTGCTGCCCCGGGTTGAGCAGCCGCCAGGCCGACCCGATCGCATTGCGGTGCCGCCGGATCAGTCCGGCCAGATAGTTCAGCGTTGAACGCGACAAATCGACGGCAGCACGGCACAACAGCATGCAGAGCCCCTGGTTCGGACGCGGTGAATGTGGCGATCAACCCGTCTACCAGGGGTTTCTCCACGACACCCGCCGAAAGTCCGCATCGCGATCACGCTGTGATCGGCGCCCGCCCAGACGGATGAAAAAGGGTCAGTGCTGTGCCGTGGGGTATCGGTGGTGGCGTGACTTCCATTGAGATGGAGCTTAAGCGGGTTCGGGATTCAAGTGCGCGCCTGATGATGACGGGGACGGCCTTGGATGAATTCGCGCTGCGCAGCCCGTCGCTGTTGCCTGGCTGGTCTCGTGCCCACGTGGTCGTGCATCTGTCACGTAACGCCGACGCGCAGCTACGGATGATCGATGCTGCAGTTCGAGGCGAACACAGCGAACAGTGACCCTTTTTCATCCTCAGGCGGGCTGGTTGATCACAGCGTGATCGCGAGTTGATGGAGTCCCCTCAGATACAGAGAAGCTCCTGGTAGACGGGTTGATCACCACAACCCACGCCGTCTCACCAGG
>NZ_JAGEOK010000046.1 GCF_017573545.1 Actinomadura nitritigenes
CGTGAGGCGTTCGGTGGTTATGGCGGAGGGGAAACACCCGGTCCCATTCCGAACCCGGAAGTTAAGCCCTTCAGCGCCGATGGTACTGCATGGGAGACTGTGTGGGAGAGTAGGACACCGCCGGACACATATTGCGAAAAGGCCCCGCCGATCACGGCGGGGCCTTTTCCATTTTCCAGGCCCGATGGCGCCGCCCGCCGGCGAAGTCCGGTGCGGCTCACTATGTAGACGGGGCTGTTCGTTAGAGTAGGGTGGCTCTCCGACTCTTCCCGACGTCCGCCTCCGCCCCCCAGTGAGGACGACTGACGACCATGAGCCAGCCACCAGAACCAGGGCAGCCGCAATGGGCGACCCCGCCCCCGCAGCCGGGCCAGAATCCACCGCCGGGAAATCACGGGCAGCCGTTCGGGCCACCGGGAGTGCCTCAGGGCGCGCCCCCGGGAGTTCAGTGGGGACCACAACCGGGAGGCCCGCCCCAGCCGGGAAGTCCGCCAGGGCCCGGTTACCCGGGCGTTCCCTACCAGCAGGCCGCTCCGTTCGGGCCCGGGGGTTCTCAGAGGACACCTGGGGGCGGGCCGAACTGGTTCGGCCTGGTGATCGCGGGAGCGGCGGCTCTGCTGCTGGTCTCTGCGGTCCTCCCGTGGGTGAAAGTGACGCTGCAGGCGGAGGGGCTCACGTCGGGTGCCGCCCACAGCCTGGACAGGTCGTTCAACGGTTTCGAGGGCGCCGTCGGCTGGGGCTACCTGACGCTGCTGTGCGCCCTGGCCGCCGGCGGCCTGGGTGTGGTGGGCGCGATTCTCCGGAATGGACGGCTCGTCGGTGCGGCGGCGATTCCGGGGCTGCTCGGATTGGTTTCCCTGGGTCTCGCGGCCACACGCTTCGACTCCGCCAAGTCCGCGGTTCTCGAAGGGCAGCCCCGCGCGCTCCCTCCCGTGGTGCGCGTTCTCCTGGAGAAGCAGCTGCACGCCTCGCTGGACTTCGGCTGGTTCCTGGCGCTGCTGATGACCCTCGTGATCACCGGCGTGGGCGTCGCGGCGTTCGTGGCCGCCGCCGGACGGTCGTCCGGCCCGGTGAGGCAGCCGCCATTGTCCGGTCAGTGATGCTTACCGTTGTCCTCGCCGGTGCTTGCGTGACAAATGTGAGGCTTGGGGCGCTGTTGAGGTAGAGGCGCACAATGGGGCGCCGGGATGCCGGCCGAGGCTGATTCGGCCCGGGTCGTGATCGGAGAGACATGCTCAGGCGTACTTTGGTCGGCGCGTCCGTCGCCGCGGTCGTCGTCGCGGGAACGGTGACCTATCTGGTCTCCGACGGGTCGGACGCCACGACCGCCGCGGCCGCCCGGCCCGGCCCGGGACGCGTTAGTCAGCACGCGCTGCGGGACTTAACGGCCGCTTCCGCGGCGAAGAAGGTGGCGGGGCTGCCCGCCGCGTCCACCGAGCCGTTCAGCCTGCTCGGCGTGACATGGGACAGGCCGCGGTCGGAACTGCGCGGGACGGTGCGGGTCCGGACCCGGGCCGCCGCGTCCGGACGCTGGTCGGGGTGGCAGGAGGTCGAGCCGGCGACCGAGGACGCCCCCGATACCCGCGAGAGCGCGGGGCCGGGAAGCCGGGGCGGGACGAACGGCCTGTGGGTCGGCCCCTCCAACGGCGTCGAGGTGCGGGTGACCGGGCAGGGCCGCACCCTCCCGGCCGGGTTGCGCGTCGACCTCGTCGACCCCGAAGGGGGCGCGGGCGGAAGCGGGACGTCACGTCCGCGCGCCGCGGGCGAGGGCGGCACCGATGTCCGGCTCGCGGCGGCCGCCGAGCCGGTCGGCTCGCCCGCCCCCAGCGACTCGCCCGCTCCCAGCGACTCCCCGGCCCCGAGCGACTCGCCCGCCCCGGACGCGTCGGCGAGCGGGACTCCGGAGGCGTCGCCGTCGGCGAGCACGTCCCCGACCGCGTCGCCGTCGAGCTCCGCGGCGGTCACGACCGCGGTCACCGCGCCGAAGCCGACGATGGTGTCGCGGGCGGCGTGGGGAGCCGACGAGTCGCTGGTCAAGGACCCGCCGGAGTACGACACGTCGGTGAAGGCGGTGTTCGTCCACCACTCCGACACCGGCAACTCCTACACGTGCGCCGAGGCTCCGTCCGTCGTGCGGTCGATCTTCCTGTACCACGTGAAGAGCGAGGGCTGGAACGACATCGGCTACAACTTCCTCGTGGACAAGTGCGGCACCGTGTACGAGGGCCGCGGGGGCGGCGTCGACCGTCCGGTGCACGGCGCCCACACCTACGGCTTCAACACGGACACGGCCGGGATCGCCGTGCTCGGCACCTACACGAACGCGAACGAGACGCCTGCGGGTGTCGCGCCCACGCAGGCGGCGCTGAACGGCGTCGCGAAGGTGGCGGCGTGGAAGCTCGGCCTGACGGGCGTCGACCCGACGGGGAAGACGACCCTGACGTCGATGGCGCCGAACGGGACCGGCGGGAAGTACCCGTACGGGGAGAAGGTGTCGTTCTACACGATCTCCGGGCACCGTGACGGTTTCGCGACGGCCTGCCCGGGAGCGCAGCTGTACGCCAAGCTCGGCGCGATCCGCACCGCCGCGAAGGCGCTCACCACCCCGGCGGTGGCCGTCACGCTGACCGGCGCGACGAACGTGGGCGGGCGCTACTACACCAAGAGCACCGTGACGGTCGGGTGGAAGCCGGTCGCGTCGGCGACGTACCAGGTCCGCGTGGACGGTGCGGTCGCGGCGACGCCGGCGGCGGGCGCGTCGTCCGCGGCGCTGACGCTGCAGCCCGGCACGCACAGCGTCGTGGTGCACGCGACGTACAGCGACGGCAGCACCGCCGACTCGCCGGCGGCCACGGTCGTCGCGGACGTCACCAAGCCGGTCTTCGGGACGCCGCCGGCGCTGTCGCTGCGGCGGGCGACGGTCAGCACGACCGCCGTCCCCGTCACGCTCGGCTGGAAGGCCACCGACAACGCGCTGCTCAACTCGGTCAAGGCGACGTCGCCGGCCGCCAAGACGTTCGCGGCCACCACGACGAGCTGGGCGGCGTCGGCGAAGCCGGGGACGGCGCAGTCGTGGTCGCTGACCGCGGCCGACGCCGCCGGGAACACCGCGACGTCCGGCATCTCCCGGAGCGTCGCGCTCATGCCGGAGGGCCAGTCGACCCGGACCGGGACGTGGAAGAAGACGACGAACAGCTCCTACCTCGGCGGCTACGGGCTCTACAGCGCGAGCAAGGGCGCGAGCGCGAGCTGGACGTTCACCGGGCGCGAGGCGGGCCTGGTCGTCAAGCGGCAGTCGAACGTCGGCGCGGTCGTCGTCTACGTGGACGGCGTGAAGGTCGGCACGCTCGACACCCGCGCGTCCTCGCTCGCGTACCGGCAGCTCATCTGGACGCGGGCCTGGAAGGCCAGCGGCAAGCACACGATCAAGGTGGTCGTCGCGGGGACGTCCGGGCGGCCGACCGTCTGCATCGACGGGATCGCCTACATCCGCTGACGGCACGGACACCGAAGGGCCCGGCGTGCGCGACGCCGGGCCCTTCGGCCTTCCCCGGCCCTTCGGCCGTTCGCGCGTCCTCCGGACGCCGCCGGCGGGTCAGATCTCCTCGCCCGCGAGGACCGCGTCGGCGTCGACGATCCGGTAGGCGTAGCCCTGCTCGGCGAGGAAGCGCTGCCGGTGGGCGGCGTAGTCCTGGTCGAGGGTGTCGCGGGCGACGACGGCGTAGAAGCGGGCGCCCTGCCCGGACGCCTTCGGCCGCAGCAGGCGGCCGAGGCGCTGCGCCTCCTCCTGCCGCGACCCGTACGCGCCGGACACCTGGACGGCGACGGACGCCTCCGGCAGGTCGATGGAGAAGTTCGCGACCTTCGACACGACCAGCACGTTCAGCTCGCCGGACCGGAACGCGTCGAACAGCCGCTCGCGCTCGCGGACCCGCGTCTCGCCCTTGATGACCGGCGCGTCCAGCAGCGCGCCGAGCTCGTCGAGCTGGTCGATGTACTGGCCGATGACGAGGGTCTGCTCGCCCCGGTGCCGGTCGACGAGCGCCTGGATGAGCTTCGTCTTGGTGTCGGTGGTGGCGCAGAAGCGGTACCGCTCCTCGGGCTCGGCGGTGGCGTACGCGAGCCGCTCGGCGTCGGTGAGGGTGACGCGGACCTCGACGCAGTCGGCGGGGGCGATCCAGCCCTGCGTCTCCATGTCCTTCCACGGCGCGTCGTACCGCTTCGGGCCGATGAGGGAGAACACGTCGCCCTCGCGGTCGTCCTCGCGGACGAGCGTCGCGGTGAGGCCGAGGCGCCGGCGGGCCTGCAGGTCCGCGGTCATCCGGAAGATCGGCGCGGGCAGCAGGTGGACCTCGTCGTAGACGACCAGGCCCCAGTCGCGGGCGTCGAACAGCTCCAGGTGCGTGTAGACGCCCTTCCGGCGCGTCGTCATGATCTGGTAGGTGGCGATGGTGACCGGCCGGATCTCCTTCTTCGTGCCGGTGTACTCGCCGATCTCGTCCTCGGTGAGCGAGGTGCGCCGGAGCAGCTCCTGCTTCCACTGGTGCGCCGAGACGGTGTTGGTGACCAGGATCAGCGTGGTGGCCTCGGCGCGGGCCATCGCGGCGGCGCCGACGATGGTCTTCCCCGCGCCGCACGGCAGGACGACGACGCCGGACCCGCCGTGCCAGAACGCCTCGGTGGCGTCGCGCTGGTAGGACCGCAGCTCCCAGCCGTTCTGGACGAGGGAGATGGCGTGCGCCTCGCCGTCGACGTAGCCGGCGAGGTCCTCGGCGGGCCAGCCGAGCTTGAGCAGCGCCTGCTTCAGCGAGCCGCGCTCGCTCGGGTGGACGACGACGGTGTCGTCGGCGACCCGGTCGCCGATCATGCCCTTGATCTTCTTGGCGCGGAGCACCTCCTCCAGGACCGAGCGGTCCGAGGAGGACAGGACGAGCCCGTGCACGGGGTGCTTCTCCAGCCGCAGCCGCCCGTAGCGCGCCATGGTGTCGGCGACGTCGACCAGCAGCGCGTGCGGGACGGGGTAGCGGGAGTACGTGATCAGGGTGTCGACGACCTGCTCGGCGTCGTGCCCGGCGGCGCGGGCGTTCCACAGCGCGAGCGGCGTGACCCGGTAGGTGTGGACGTGCTCGGGCGCCCGTTCGAGCTCGGCGAACGGGGCGATGTCCTTGCGGCAGGCGTCGGCCAGTTCGTGGTCGACCTCCAGCAGCAGCGTCTTGTCGGATTGGACGATGAGCGGACCGTCGGTCAATGCAGAAGCCCCCGTCGATGATCGCGATGGCTCGTCCGGACGCCGTGCACGCTACCCGAGGCGTGCCGGCGCGTCGCGCGTTCCGGGCGGGCCGCAGGGTTCAACGCCCGATCCGTCCGGGATATTGCGTCGGCGGCCGCCGGCACCGCGTTCGCGGTCGCCAGTGGGGCCGCCGGCACCGCGTCAGCGGCCGGCGAGGGCGCCGCAGACGGAGGCGAGCAGGCCGGGGAAGCGCGCTTCGAGGTCGTCGCGGCGGAGCGAGAGAAGGTTCTCGCGGCCGTGGGGACGCTGCCAGATGACGCCGCTGTCGCGCAGCACGCGCCAGTGGTGGGTGAGCGTCGACTTCGAGATGTCGTCGAGGATGCTGCCGCAGCTGTGCTCGCCGCCGTCGGCGAGGACGCCGACGATGCGCAGCCGCAGCGGGTTGCCGAGGGCGGCGAGGACGTTCTCCAGCAGGATCTGGTCCCGGTCGGGGTGCTGGGCGATCATGCCCGCCAGCCTACGCGACGGTACGTCAGTACGCATATTGACGAACAGTTGGACTGTACGACAACATTCGAACAGTTCGCTTTGGATCTTCCGAGAGACAGGACCGTTCGCATGCCCGCACCCGATCGGCGCCGGCCGGGCGGGAGCCTCGCGCTCCTCGCCCTGGCGCAGCTGATCTTCTCGCTCGACCTCAACATCGTCTATGTGGCGCTCCCCGACCTCGGCACCGACCTCGGCTTCTCCGATCAGACCCGGCAGTGGGTCATCAGCGCCTACGTGGTGCTGGCCGGCGGGTTCCTGCTGCTCGGCGGCCGCGCCGTCGACCTGCTCGGACGCCGCCGGACGTTCGTCGCCGCCCTCGCCCTCTACGCGCTGTCCTCGCTGGCCGGCGGCCTCGCGGGCGCGCCCGGCGTGATCATCGCGGCGCGGGCCGTCCAGGGGATCGGCGGGGCGCTGCTGCTCCCGTCCACCCTGTCGCTGATCAGCACGCTGTTCGAGGAGGGACCGCGCCGCAACCGGGCCCTCGCGGTGTGGGGCGGCGCCGGGGCGAGCGGGCTGACCGCCGGCGCGCTGCTCGGCGGCGTCCTGACGCAGGCGTTCGGGTGGCCCGCCGTGTTCTTCGTGAACGTCCCGCTGGCGGGGCTCGTCGCGGTCGCGGCGCTGTTCGTGATCCCTGACGACCGGCGGGGCGCGGTCCGCGAGCGGCGCCGGTTCGACCTGCCCGGCGCCCTGACCGTGACCGGCGGTGCGACGCTGCTGGTGTTCGGGCTCGTTCAGGGGCCGGAGACCGGCTGGACGGCCCGGCCGATCATCGGAGCGTTCGCCGCCGCCGCCGTGTTGCTGGCCGCGTTCGCGGTGGTGGAGGCGCGCGGCGCGGACCCGCTGATGCCGTTCGGGCTGCTGCGCAACCGCAGCCTCGTCGTCGGGGTCGCGACCACGTTCGTGTTCATGGGGACGTTCGGAGCGCTGCCGTACTTCCTGACGGTCCTCTTCCAGGACGTGCACGGGTTCTCGGCGCTCGAGACGGGGCTGGCATTCCTCGTCCCGTCCGTGGCGATCGCCACCGGCACCCAGCTCGGCGAGCGGATGGTGGGGCGGCTCGGGACGCGGCGGACGCTCGTCATCGGCTTCGCCGCCGGGGTCGTCGGCACCGCGCTGCTCGCCGCCGGGTTCGACATCGACGCCGCGTTCCTCACGACCGTGCCGGGACTGGTCGTGTCAGGGGTCGGGCAGGGGCTCGTGTGGACGGCGATGTGGATCGCCGCGTCCACCGGTGTCGCGCCGGAGCGGCAGGGTGTCGCGAACGGGACGGCGTCCACGGCGCTGAACCTCGGGAACGCGATCGGCCTCGCCGTGCTGACCGCGGTCGCGAACGCGGGGACGGGCGGCCGCACCGGCGATCTGCTGCGGGCCGCGATCGCCGACGGGAGCCGCACCGCCGTGCTGCTCGCCGCCGCGGGCATGGCGGCCGGGATGCTCGTCGCGCTCGCGCTGCACCGCCGGCGCGCCGCGGCGCCGGCCCCGGTTCAGACCCCGCCGGTCGAGGTGTAGTCCGGGTCGTGGGTGAGGATGACGGCGAAGTAGATGACCGCGATGATGATCCCGATCAGTACCGACGCCGCGAACAGCGACCAGCTCCAGATCGTCAGCCGCCGGGCCGAGGCCGGGTCGGTCTGCACGCGGCCGAGGGCGAGCGCGCTCGTCACGATGCCGGGGATGGCGACGATGTTGCAGCACAGCAGCGCCACGATGCAGTTGCACACCAGCGCCGCGATGGCCGAGCCGTTGTTCGCCGGCGCGTGGGGCACGCCGGGCGGGCCGTACGGCTGGCCCTGCGGGCCGTACGGCTGGCCCTGCGGGCCGTACGGCTGGCCCTGCGGGCCGTACGCGCCGACGTCGTCCCACCCCGGCGTCCCGCCCTGGCCGTAGCCGCCGTACGGGTCGTGCCAGCCGGGCGGCACCCCTCCGTATCCGCTCACCGGTAGCCTCCTCGCGCTTGAGGGCACGGTACCTGCCTGATAGCGCTCATGGTTGGACAGAACGGGCGCGCTGCCGGTTCCCTCCGGCCGCCGGTCCCTCCGGGCGGGTCACCGTGCCGGAGGCGTCAGGACTCGTCGTCCAGTTCGGCGACGCCGGTGATGCGGTGCAGCGCGAACCGGTGCACGGCGGCGCGGGTCGCGTCGTAGCCGGTGAGGAAGCCGCCCTCCACCCGGACCGGCTCGACGATCCGGCTGGACGCCTGGCCCTGCTGGTCGAGGTAGCCGATCCAGACCCGGCCGCCGCGGTCGACGGCGCCGCGCAGCCGCTCGATCGTCGCCATCGCCGGGGACCGGGGCGGCTCCCCGGACGGGGCGTCCGCGCGCAGCCGCGCCTGCTCGGCGCCGTGCCGGGCGGCCTCGTCGCCGGCCCGCAGCGCGCGCACCGCCGCGGAGATCATCGAGTCGTCCGCGGTCTGGTCCGGGCGCAGCCGGACGATCTCGGCGGTCGGCGGCGGCTCGGCGCGCTGCGCGTCCGGCCGCGTCACGATCACCCCGCCGCCCGGTGACTCGGCGACCGGCGCGAGGCCCATCGCGCGCAGCCCGTCGAGCAGCTCGCCGCGGTGCAGGCTGGACGCCAGCACCGTCGGGGCGAGCCGGTGCAGCCGCAGCGCCGCCGCGCGCCGGTCGGCGAGGATCTCGTCGAGCGTGCCGGCGGAGTCCGTCCGCACGTACGAGGCGAGGGAGCCGACCCGCAGGTGCCCGTGCCGGCGCGCCACGTCGTCGATGAGGTAGGTGAGCGGCTGCGGCAGCGGCGTCGCCGAGTGCCGGGCCAGCAGGCCGCTGACGTCGTCGGCGGTGCGCCCGGCGTCGAGGGCGCGGCGGATCGACTCGGGGGTGAACCGGTACACGGTCGCGCCGCCGGTCGACTCGACGTCGGCGGCGAGCGCCAGCTCCCGGCTCAGCTCGGTGACCAGCGGGCCCGGCGCGACGGCGGTCAGGTCGGCCTGGATGAGGATCCGGTCGACCGGGTCCGGCAGGTACTTCTCCAGGCCGGGCTCGGGGTCGTGGCCCGCGAGCAGGTCGCGGGCGAACGGCGCGAGCTCGCCGAACCCGGTGAGGCCGAGCGCCGCGGCCTCGCGCAGCGTCCAGCCGACCAGCCGGTCGCGGGCCGGGCCGCCGCGCCGGGGACGAAGCCACGCCAGCCGGGCCCGCAGCGCGTCGGCGTCCACGGCGGTGCCGCGCTCTGCGCCGGCGAGGATCTCCAGGGCTGCGCGGCGGGTCGCGGGGGCGCTGCTGCGCACCATCGCCTCGCTCAGCGCGTTGATCAGCCGGTCCCGGTCGTCGCGCTCCCCGGCGAGCCCGGCGGCCCGGTCCGACTTCAGCCAGCCGCGCGCCAGCTCCGTCCAGCGGCCCGCGGTGTCGCGCATCAGCCACAGGTCGTAGGCGGGGGTCGGCAGCCACTCGCCGTCGAGGTCGCCGCTGCGGGTCAGCAGGCCCGCCGCGTACGCGACCTCGACCAGCAGCGCCGCCTTCCACTCCGGGACGTCCAGCAGCGTCGCGGCGTTGCGCAGGTCGCGGACGGCCAGGCCGCCGCTGCGCAGCACGGGCGGCGGCTCCAGACCCCAGCGCTCCAGCAGCTCCTCGGTGAGCCGGACCGCGTTGAACGCCTCACCGGCGGCGGCGCGGACCACCATGTCCTCGCCGCGGGGGCTGCCGGACGGCGCGCCGGCGAGCGGCGGCGGCTCGGCCGGCAGGTCCTGGAACAGGCGGCCGCCGCGGAGGTGGAGCGCGATCTCCCGGGGCAGCGTGACCGTCCGGTCGTCCTCGGCGGCGAGCAGCCCGCGCGCGAGGAGGCGCTCGATCGGGGTCGCGGCGGTGTCGACCCGGACGGGGCGGCGCGCGTCGGCGACCCGTCCCACCGGCGGCCCCCAGGCGAGCGCGTCCAGCGCGGACCGCGCCTCCGGGCCGGCGGCCTCGACCAGCGGCGCCGGGTCGGCCAGCAGTTCGGCGAGCCGGCGCAGCAGCCGCGCCGAGTCGGCGAACCCGCGCGGCGCCTCGCCCTGCAGGTCGGTGACCAGCGCGGCGAGCCGCTCGACGGGGTACCCGGCGAACACCTCCCGGACCGGCGGGCCCAGCCCCGCGGGATGCGGCAGTCCCTGCCGGACGCCCGGCGCGGGGTTCAGTGCGCCGTCGCCGCCGTTCCACACCAGCCCGAACCGCAGCAGCCGGTCGACGGCGTCGCCGACCTGGGCGGGAGTGGCGTCGAGCGCGGCGGCCAGCGCGTCCGGCAGCACCGGCGAGGGCAGCACGAGCGCCGCCTCCAGCGTCGCGAGCGTGAACCGGTCGAGCCGGTCGAGGGCGCGGGAGACGGCGGCGGGCGTCGCGGCGCGCGCGGCGAGCGCGGTCAGGTCCGCGGGGACGGGCGCGAGCAGCTCCGGACGCGCGGACAGCAGCGCGCGGAGCTCGTCGTCGGCTCGTGCGCGCAGCCAGTCCGCATACGATTCCATGCCGTTCGCCACCTTAGTGTCGCGGGCGTCCCGGCCCGCCGCGCCCCGGGAACGGGGCGTTTCCGCATGTCGGACGCTGCGAGTGCGGGACCCTCCCAGCGTAGGAGCGGAACGGTGCGGCCGGTGCGGCGCCGCGGCACGCGGAGGAGGGCGTGCCGGAAACGCCGTCCGGCGCGATAGGGAACCGGCCGGAACGGCGGATCAGGACGCCGGCGTGCGCTCCAGGTTCACCAGGCCGAGCCCGAGCCGGGCCCAGCTCTCCACGAACCGCTTCTCGTCGATCCGCGTGGGCGGCTCGTACATCGACTCGTTCGCCAGCCAGTAGTTGACGACGGCGCCGCCCAGGATCGAGGCGACCGCCGCCCAGTCCTCCTCGGCGCCCGCGTACTCCGGCTGCTGCGACAGCCAGGTCGCGATGCCGTCGTACAGCGGGTTGACGATGCCCTCGCGCATCTCCGCGACCAGGTTCGGGAACTGGTCGAGGTCGCGGAAGAGCACCCGGATCAGGTCCTGCTCCTCGCGCATCTTCGCCAGCCCGGCCTGGCAGGTCATCCGCAGCCGCACCTCGAGCGGGCGGTCGGCGAACACCTCCGCCTGGTCGAGCACGGTGGTGATCTGCTGCCTGGTCCGCTCGATGTGCTCCCGGATCGCGGAGGCGAGCACCTCCTCCTTCGACCGGAAGTGCCGGTACAGGCCCCCCGCGCCGGGCGACAGCCCGGCCGCCGCCTCGATCTCGGCCACCGAGGTCGCCGCGTAGCCTCGATCGGCGAACAGACGGAGCGACTCGGCCACGATCCGCTCGCGCGTAGATCTCGTCATGGTGATGAATTCCTCCGGAAGAACAGTAAGGCATCTTGGACCTGCGGGCTCCTGCCGCGGCCCGGCGCGCCCGAATTCGTGACGCGTCTCGCCCCGCGCCGGGGGCGACTAGAGTTCGATGCTCTGCGCCCCTGTGCCGGAAGGGGCGTCGCCGGAAGGGTCGACGATGTTCATGTCTCCGCGGAAGGCGGCCGACGGGGCCTTCCTCCCCGAGGACTTCGTGGTGCCCACGCTGGTCGCCGGACCCCGTTTCCAGATCCGCCCGATCACCGTCCACGACGTCGTCAAGGACTACGGCGCGGTGATCGGCAGCCTGGACCGGCTCGCCGGCCGGTTCGGCCCGGAGTGGGGCTGGCCGGACCGCGAGTTCACCTTCGAGCAGGCGCTGATCGACGTCGCGTGGCTGCAGAAGGAGGGGCAGCTGCGCCGCTCCTTCAGCTACGTGGTGAACACGCCGGACGGGGAACGCCAGTTCGGCCGCATCCACGTCGCCCCGTCCGGCGAGCCCGGCGCCGACGCCGTCGTGGTGTTCTGGGTCCGCGCCGACGAGGAGGACACCGCGCTGGAGAAGGACCTGGAGGACTTCGTCCGGCAATGGGTCACCACGGCGTGGCCCTTCGACGTCGTCCGCTTCCCCGGCCGGTAGCCGTCCGGGCGGGCGGGGGTCAGGCCGCGCGGCGGACGACGGCCACGACGATCCGCCCGATGACGAGGTAGACGAGCGCGGCGAGGCCGTAGTTGACGGCGACGTCGGCCTTGGCGTTGTCGGGCTGGAACACGTCCTTGAACTGCCAGGCGAGCTCGTCGGCGCGCGCGCCGAACCAGTGCACGAGGTCGTTGCCGGTGTTGGCGTCGAACACCACGAACAGGATGTGCACCGCGAGCACCAGCACCACGATCGTCGTCACGACCGAGATCACCGTGGCGACCAGGTTGACGGTGCGCTTGCGGGCGGCCGCCGCGGACGCGGTGAACGGCCGCCGGGACCGGTGGTCGCCCGGGTCGACGCGCGTCCCGGTCATGGCGTGCCGCGCGGTGGTGCCCGTACCGGCGGGTTCGGTCCGGCCGGGGTCCGGCCTCACCGGTTCCCGCGCGCTCGTCGTGCGGTCCGTGTCGTCTGCCCTGTTGTCCGCCATGGGGCGCCCTCCTTCGCCGGGCCGGCCTGCGGCTGATCGTCCTTGGGGTGGGGGTGGCTCGTTCGATCCCTACGTTTTTCCTGGTCAAACGGTTTTCGGCAGAAGGCGCGGGTATCAACTCGACACGGGCGGCCGCCCGGAACCCGGCAGACCAGACCGGGGCCGGGCACCAAAGGTCCCCGCGCCAAGAGTTCCCGCGCTCTCCTACTCGGATCCCGTCGCATCGCCACTACCGGGAGAGCGCGGGTACTTGCGTCCGGGCCCGTCCGTCGCGGACCGTCCCTCGCGCGCCCCGGCGTTGGCTTTCGCTCCATACCGGACCTTTACCCTGTGTGGCGTGCTGGACCTTGATTCGCGGAAGATTCCCCGTCCGGATGGTGCCGATTTCTCCGTCGGCTTCGACCTCGACCTCACGCTGGCCGACACGCGCGCCGCGATCGCCGCGGTGTACGCCGCGATCGCGGCGGAGACCGGCGTCCCCATCGACGTCGACACCGTCGTGCGGCGGCTCGGTCCGCCGCTGGAGGTGGAGCTGGCGTACTGGTTTCCGCCGGAGCGGATCCCCGCGATGGCCGACCTGTACCGGGCGCTCTACCCGGACGTCGCGCTCCCGGTGACCGAGGCCATGCCCGGCGCCGCCGCGGCGCTGGAGGCGGTCCGCGCGGTGGGCGGCCGGGTGGTCGTGGTGTCCGGGAAGAACCAGCGCGACACCGAGCGCACCGTCCGCTTCCTCGGGCTGGACGTGGACACCGTCGTCGGCGGGCTGTTCGGCGCCGACAAGGGCGCCGCGCTCCGCGAGCACGGCGCGCGCGCCTACATCGGCGACCACACCGGTGACGTGGACGCCGCGCGCGCCGCTTCCGCCGTGGCCGTCGCGGTCGCGACCGGCGCGTTCGACTCCGCCGCCCTCACCGCCTACGGGGCGGACGTCGTCCTCCCCGACCTGAACGCCTTCCCCGAGTGGCTCGCGGGATTCGCGGCGGTGTGACGGGGCGCCGGGCCGTCCTCTCGCGGGGCGCCGGCAGGGCCGATATCGAGGTGCCGCGGAGGCGGCGTCCGGGATAGCTTCATCCCGTTGCCCCAGGGGGCTTCGCGGGGGTCCCGGCGTGTTCACCGGTACCCGGCGAGGCACTAATCTTGGGGTCGATTCAGGACGATTACCGAACGAGGTATCCCGTGCCGACTGGCAAGGTCAAGTGGTACGACTCCGACAAGGGGTTCGGCTTCCTCACCCGCGACGACGGCGGTGAGGTCTTCGTGCACTCCTCGGCGTTGCCGGGCGGCGTGACGACGCTCAAGCCAGGCCAGCGCATCGAGTTCGGCGTGGTCGAGGGCCGGCGCGGCCAGCAGGCGCTGCAGGTGCGCGTGCTGGAGAGCCTGCCGTCGGTCGAGCGGACCATCGCCAAGCAGCGGCGCAAGAAGCCGGACGAGATGGTCGTCATCACCGAGGACCTGATCAAGCTGCTGGACGGGATCTCCAACACCTACCGGCGCGGCAAGCACCCGGCGCCGGCCGAGGCGAAGAAGATCGCGACCGTGCTGCGCGCAGTGGCGGATGACATCAGTACCTGACCGGACGGCGCCCGGAGCGGGGCGCCGCCGGAGGGGCCGTCTCGCGGTGACGGTCAGGCGCGCATCTGCGTGTGCGCGTCCTTGATCGGGGCGCCCGTCGTGGACGGGACGCGGCGGTGCGCGCCCGCGCGGCGGGTCAGCAGCAGGCCGAGCGACAGCGCGAGCGCCGCCGCGACGATCGCCAGCGCGACCCGGCCGTCCGCGACGATCGACATGCCGAGGCCGAGCAGCCCTCCGACCACCCACGCGAGCTGGTGCAGCGTCTCGGTCACCGCGAACGTGGACGAGCGGACCTCCTCGCCGATCTCCCGCTGGACGACCGCGTCCATCGACAGCTTGCCGAGGACCTGGCCGAGACCCGCCGCGAGCGCCACCGCGAGCGCGGCCCAGAGGCCGAAGAACAGCGCGCTGACCGCGGTCACGGCGGTGACGGCGGCGAGCGTCGCGGTGACGATCAGCCGGGGCGCCCGCGCCTTCATCCAGGCGCCGAGGGCGGTGCCGATCAGGCCGCCGGCGCCCGCGAACGCCGCGAGGAGGCCGAGCGCGAGGTTGTGCGACACCGGGTCGAACCGCTCCTGGCGGAGCAGGAACGCCAGGTAGAGCACGAGGAAGCCGGACAGGGCGCGCAGCACGGCGTTCGCCTGCATCGCCTCCGCGACCACCGGGCCGACGCGGGGCAGCGTCCGCCAGTGCCGGGCGGGCCGGTCGGGCTCGGTGTCCGCCTCGCCCCCCGCATCGGTTCCGGCGGCGGCGGCCGCGTCCGCCGGCGCCTCGGCGGTGTCGGGCAGGTCCACGTGCCTCGGCAGCCGCATCGCGAACACGGTGCCGAGCAGGAACACCGCCGTGCCGATGCGCAGCACCCAGCCGGGGCCGATCAGCACGGCGAGGCCCGCGCCCGCCGGAGCGGCGACCGACGAGGCGATCAGCCCGGCGAACGAGGCCCGCGCGTTCGCCGTGACCAGCGTGATCTCGTCCGGCAGCAGCCGCGGGGTCACCGCGGCGCGCAGCACCCCGAACGCCTTCGAGGTCACCAGGACGCCGAACGCGGCGGGCAGGAAGGTGACCGGGTCGTTGTGCGCGACGGCGCCCGCCATGCCCCAGCACAGCAGGCCGCGGATCGCGAACGTGGCGGCCACCGCGTACCGGCGGACGTGCCGCATCCGGTCGAGCGCGGGGCCGATCAGCGGAGCGACCAGCGCGAACGGCGCCATCGTGACGAGCAGGTAGAGGGCGACCTGGCCGCGCGCCTGGTTGACGTCCAGGCCGAAGAACAGCGTCCCGGCGAGCGCGACGGTGACCATCGCGTCGCCCGCCGAGTTCAGCGCGGACGCCTCGATGAGGTCGCCGAGGCCGCTGCGCCCGGCGCCGTGCGCGTGCGTGACACGCCGGGTGAGCCGGCCGGCGCCGCACGCCGCCGAGCGCATGCGGCGCAGCGTCCTGCCCGCGCCGCCCACACCGGCGCGCACGGAGCGTCGCAGTCCCATCGCGCCCTGATCTCTCCTCGCGGGGTTCGTGCCGATTCCGGCCGCCGCGGCCCGCCTGGTCGCGCGTCCGGCCGCCTGATTGAGAGTACGTTCCCTTTCGGCGGGCCGGATCACCTCGCGCCGTCCGCCGCCCGTGTGTCGGGTCATGCCCCGGGATGCGCGAGAATCGAGATGTGAGCCCAACGCGTCAGTCCAGCCCCGCGCGTACCGCCGCCGCGCGCACCACCTCCGGGCCCGCCCGCCGGCCCCGCACGCCCGCCGTCGATCCCGCCTGCGCCGAGGCGGTGGACCTCGCGCGGACGGCCGCCGAGGAGACCGCCCGCCCCGCGCCGGTCGGGGAGCATCTCGGCCTGCGCGCCGAGGGCGACCGGGTGGTCACGCACTATTTCGCCGCGCTGGACCCGGCCTACACGGGCTGGCGGTGGGCCGTCACGGTCACCCGCGCCGCCCGTGCCAAGATCGTCACGGTGAGCGAGTGCGTGCTGCTGCCCGGTGACGACGCGCTGCTCGCGCCGCAGTGGGTGCCGTGGCTGGAGCGGCTCCGCCCCGGCGACCTCGGCCCCGGCGACCTGCTGCCGACCGCGCCCGACGACGTCCGGCTCGCCCCCGGCTACGCGCAGGTCGACGAGTCCGTCGAGCGCGAGGCGCAGTGGGAGCTCGGCCTCGGCCGGGTCCGGGTGCTGTCCCGCGAGGGCCGCGACGAGGCCGCCGCCCGCTGGTACGAGGGCGTCGCGGGGCCCCGCGCGCCGATCGCCGCGTCCGCGCCGGCGCAGTGCTCCACCTGCGGGTTCTACGTGTCGCTCGCCGGCGACCTGCGGCAGATGTTCGGCGTGTGCGCCAACGAGTACGCCCCGGACGACGGCCGGGTGGTGTCCGCCGACCACGGCTGCGGCGCGCACTCCGAGGCCGTCAACCTTCCGGCGGCGTCCGAGCACAACCCGCCGGTGATCGACGAGCTGGGCTACGACGTCGTCCCGTCCGCCGGCGAGGACGCCGGAGCCCCGGACGACGAGGCGCTCGGGCACAGCTGACCGCGACGAGACCGGACCGGGGGCGCGTGCCGTCCCTCCGACGAGCCGCGACCCGCGCGGCGAGGTGGTGACCGAGGTGGCCGCGGACCCGTTCCGCACGCGCGTGCTGCGCGAGCGCGTCCTGCGCGCCTGGGACGAGTCCCCGGCGCGCTTCCGCGAGGACGCCAACACCGAGGAGGACCACGCGCTCGGCGGCTACCGCGACCGCGTGGTCATCGAGCTGGCGCAGAACGCGGCGGACGCCGCGCTGCGCGCCGCCGTCCCCGGGCGGCTGCGGCTGGCGCTGGACTCCGCCCGCGCGGTGCTGACGGCGGCGAACACGGGCGCGCCGCTGGACGCCGCGGGCGTCGAGGCCCTCTCCACGCTGCGGGCGTCCGCGAAGCGCGGCGACGCGGGCGCGGTGGGGCGGTTCGGCGTCGGGTTCGCGGCGGTCGTCGGCGTGACCTCCGAGCCGTCCATCGCATCCCGGACGGGCGGCGTCGAATGGTCGGAGGACCGGGCGCGCGCGCTCGCGGGCGGCCTCGCCGGGGTCGCGGACGAGCTGGCGCGGCGGGAGGGCCGGGTCCCGCTGCTGCGGCTGCCGTTCGAGGCGGAGGCGCCGCCGGAGGTCCCGGACGGGTTCGACACGGTCGTCCGGCTGCCGCTGCGGGCGGGCGCGGCCGGGTCCGTGCGGCGGCAGCTGGAGCAGGTGGACGCGGCGCTGATGCTGGCGCTGCCCGCGCTGGAGACCGTCGAGATCGAAATCGACGGCGACGTCCGGCTGCTCTCCGCCGAGCCGCGCCGAGCCGGGCTGGTCGTCGTCGACGGGCAGGCGTGGCAGACCGTCGAGGCGCATGGGACGACGCCTGGAGAACTGCTTGAGGACCGGCCCGTGGAGGAACGGGCGCGCGCGTCCTGGCAGGTGCGATGGGCGCTCCCCGAGGAGGGCCTGCCGGACGGTACGCCCGCCGTGGTGCACGCGCCCACGCCCAGCGACGAGCGGCTCGACCTGCCGGCGCTGCTCATAGCGTCGTTCCCGCTCGCGCCTGACAGGCGGCATGTCGCGCCCGGCCCCCTGACCGACTTCCTCGTGGCACGGGCCGCCGAGGCGTACGTGGACCTGCTGAAGGCGCGTCCGGCCGAGCCGCGCTTGCTCGACCTGGTGCCCGGCCCTGTGGGCGCCGGGGAACTGGACGCGCGGCTGCGGCGGGCCATCCGGGAACTCCTGCCCGAAGCGGCGCTCCTCCCCGTCCCGGACGACCCCGAAGGCCGCCGGATGCGCGGCCGGGACGCCCTGGCGCTGGACGCCCCCGCCGCCTTCCTGGACCTCCTCGCGGGCCGCGCCGGCGAGGAGGCCGTCGTCGGCGGGCTCCTGCCGCCGGGCTGGCCGGCGCGGAGCCCGGCGCTGGCCGCGCTCGGCGTCCGCCGCGTCGAGCTGGCCGACGTCGTGGACGAGCTGGCCGCTGTGGACCGCGGACCGCGCTGGTGGCACCGGGTGTACGAGGCGCTCGCCGAGGCCGCCAGGGACGCTCTGGGGGCGCTTCCGGTGCCGCTGGCGGGCGAGACGGCACGGCTGGTGCGCGGTCCGCGCGGCCTGCTGGTCGCGGACGGCGTCGATCCGGAGGGCCTCGACGCGCTCGGGCTGCGGTTCGTGCATCCCGGCGCCGTCCATCCGCTGCTGCTGCGGCTCGGCGCGGTCGAGGCGGGCCCGCGGGCGGTGCTCGGCGACCCGGCGGTGCGGGCCGCCGTGGAGGACTCCTTCGACGCCGACGACCCCGGCGCCGTCGCCGAGGCCGTCCTGGGCCTGGTCGCGGCGGCCCGGCTCGACCCCGGCGAGGAGCCGTGGCTGGCCGAGCTGGCGCTCCCCGGCGACGACGGCGATCTCTACCCCGCCGGCGAGCTGCTCCTGCCGGACAGCCCGCTGCGGACCGTGATGGCCGGCGACGCGCCGTTCGGCGTCGTCGCGCCGGAGACGCTGGAGCGGTGGGGCGCCGAGACCCTCGCCGCCGCGGGCGTGCTGGACGGCTTCGCCCTCGTGCGCGCGGAGGACGTGAACCTGTCCGGCCTGCTGGACGAGGCCGAGACGCTCGAACTCGACGACGAGGACCGCTGGGCCGACGACGTCCTCGAACGGATCGGCCCGCAGGAACTGCCGCCGCACGTGCCGGAGTTCCAGGCGGTCCGCGATCTGGAGCTGGTCGACGACTGGCCAGCCGCGCTGCGGCTCCTGGCCGCACCGCCATGGCGCGCCGCGATCGTGGAGCCCGCCCACGTCGCCCTCTACACGGGCCACCGCGCCGTGGTCCCGTCCTACACCGCGTGGTGGCTGAGCCACCGTCCCATCCTGGACGGCCGCAGGCCGGGCGAGTTCCGCCTCCAGGGCGACGATGCGCTCGCGGGGCTCTACGACATCGCCCCGGAAGGATTCGACGAGCAGCTGCTGCTGGCCTTGGGCGTCCGTACCTCGCTGGCGGATCTGCTGGACGAACCCGGTGGCGCCCAAGAGCTGCTCGACCGGATGGGCGATCCGGAACGCACCGTCAGCCGGGTCCAGCTCGGCGGCCTATGGACGGCCCTCGCCGACACCGCCGTCACGGTGGAGCCGCCCGAGAGCGTGCGCGCGGTGGTGGACGGCGCCGTCGAGGTCGTCGACGCCGCCGACGCCCTCGTCCTGGACGGTCCCGACGTCTTGCCGCTGCTGGCGGGGCAGCCCCTGGTCATCGCCGCGCAGGGCCGGGACGCGCGGCTCGCCGAACTGCTCGACCTGCCCCTGGCCGGTGACGAGGTGCCCGGCGAGGTGGAGACGGCGGGGGAGAAGCGGCCCGTCCCGGACGCCGTCAGGGCCGTGCTGCCGCAGGCGCCGGAGAGCTATCTCGCGCACGAGCGGCTCATCGTGGACGGCCAGGACGTCCCATGGTGGACGAGGGACGGCGAAGTCCACGCGAGCGGGGCCGGCGGCCTCGCGCGCGCGCTCGCCTGGGCCTGCGGGGACTGGGCGGCCAGGCTCCTCGCCGAGGCCGTCCTCCGCGACCCGGGCGCCCTGCCCCTCCTGCTGGCCGAGGACGACCTGGAGCCCTAGACGACCTGGAGTTCTGGACGGCCTGGAGTTCTGGACGGCCGGAGTTCTAGACGTCCGCCTCGGAGGTCTCGGAGGTCTCGGACGTCTCGGACGCCTCCGCGACGGCGTCCTGGCGCGTGGCCCCGGGCCCCTCGGGGGCGCCGTCGGCGGGCAGCACCGCGTCCTCCACGGCGGCCTCGCGGCGCGCGGCGCGGGCGGCCTCCAGACGCTCGCGGCCCGCCTGGAGCCGCGGGATGTACCAGACGCCGAACAGGCCCGTGACGATCCCCGTCACGCACACCCAGAGCCACCAGTGGTCCCCGGACGGCGTCCCGGCCACCAGCAGGACGACGAGCGCGACCGCCCACGCCACGGTGCCCGCGAGGGCCACACGGACGTCGTTGGTCCGCATGGGCGGCGGGTCCGGACGGCGCGGAGGGGTCATGGAGATCAGGTTACGCGGCGGGCGGGCGAGAGGGGCGTCACACCCTGGGCTGGTGGAAGCCCGAGGTGAAGAGGGTGATCAGCCGCTCGTAGCTGGCCTCCAGGTCCTCCGGGAGGCCGAAGCCGCCCGCCGCCTCCAGCATGGCGAAGCCGTGCACGGCGGAGCGCAGGCAGCGGGTCGCGTGGACGAGCTCCGGGCCGTCCAGGCCGTAGCCGCGCAGTACGGCGTAGAGGACGCCGAGGACGCGTTCGGCGGCGGCGTCGGCGAAACGCCCGTGCTCGGCGGACTGCTCCAGCGACGCGTAGCGGCTAGGGTGCTCCACAACGTAGCCGCGGTAGGCGCGCATGATGGCCGCCACGGCGTCGTCCCGGGATCGTCCCATGGCGGCGGTACCGAGGCGGTCGGCCAGCTCTTCGAGGATTCTCGCGGTCACCAGCTGTCGCAACTCGGCCAGGTTGCGGACATGCTTGTAGAGGGAGGGGGTCGCGACCCCGGCCCGTCCGGCGACCGCGGCGAGCGTGAGGGCGCCGGGTCCGCCGGCGTCCACGACGGCGATGGCGGCGTCCACCACCGCGTCCGGCGTCAGGCCCGCGCGCGGCATCCCGGTCCTTTCTTCGACTACTTAATAGCCAAAAAGCTAATAGTGTTAGCTGGACCTGTCAAGGAGCGGGCGTGGCAGCATGGGTGACCAGCACGGGAGAACGATGACGATGACTACGCCACCGACCGGCGGCCGGACCGCCTCGCCTCCGGGGCTGGCCGAGGAGCTGCGCATCTCGATCGCGCGGCTGTCGCGCCGGCTCCGGCACCTGCGGCCGCCGGCGCCCGACGGCGGGCCGAACCCGCTGTCGCTCACCCAGTTCGCGGCGCTCGCCGCCATCGAGCGGCACGGCTCCATGACGCCCGGCGAGCTGGCCGACCACGAGAAGGTGCAGCCGCCGTCGATGACGCGCGTCATCGCCTACCTGGAGGAACGCGGGCTCGTGGTCCGCAGCCCGCATCCGACCGACGGGCGCCAGGTGGTGCTGATGGCCACCGACGACGGCTCGGCGCTGCTGCGCGCCGAACGGCGCCGCAAGGAGGCGTGGCTGTCCACCCGCCTCGGCGAGCTGACCGAGGACGAGCGCGAGATCCTGCGCCGCGCCGCGCCGATCATCGACAAGCTCAGCCGCTCCTGACCCCGCCCCGCCGAATCCGGTACCAGGTGGCCGGATCCGGTGCCCTGAGGCGGTCCGGTTGCCGGAATAGCGGTCGCGCGATTATCGTTAGCCTTGATAATGACTTCTGCTAACGATGGACACGATGAACCGGACGGTGCCCCGGCGCGCGGGGCGCGCTCCGGGCGGCCCGGCCGCTCCGGGGCCGCGCTCCCCGTAGCGTCCCGCGCGCACCGCCGCCGTTCCGCCCCCCGCACCCCCGTCCGTTCCCCCCGCGCGGCCGTCCATCCGGCGGGCCGGCCGGACGCCGCCGGACCGCCGCCGCACGCCGAGCGCGCGGGGCTCCCGAATGGAGCGGTCCAAACAGCCGCCGGGCCGCCCGCCGACCAGGGCTCCGACGCCGGCCAGGCGCACCGGCCCGCCGAGGCGGGCGCCGCCGAGGCCGATCAGGCCGCGGGCGCCGTCGTCGCTGCCGAGGAGACCGACGCGGTCCTCGAAGCGCCGGACGCCGCCGCAGACGCCGCCGAGGACGCCGAGTCGGACGACCCCGAGGAAGCCCGATCCGGCGGCATGTTCCGGTCCCTCCGGACCCGGAACTACCGGCTGTACGCCATGGGCCAGGTCATCTCCAACACCGGCACCTGGATGCAGCGCGTCGCGCAGGACTGGCTCGTCCTCGACCTCGCCCACAACAACGGCACCGCGCTCGGCATCACCACCGGCCTGCAGTTCCTGCCGCTGCTGCTGTTCGGCCTGTGGGGCGGCGTGATCGCCGACCGCTACCGTAAGCGCCGCGTCCTGATGATCACCCAGGTGTCGATGGGCGCGCTCGCGCTGATCCTGGGCGTCCTCACCGTCACCGGCAACGCGCAGGTCTGGCACGTCTACCTGCTGGCGTTCGGGCTCGGCCTCGCCACCGTCGTCGACAACCCCACCCGCCAGTCGTTCGTGATCGAGATGGTCGGCAAGCGCGACCTGCCGAACGCGATCGCGCTGAACAGCGCCACCTTCAACGGCGCCCGGCTGCTCGGCCCCGCCGTCGCCGGCGTGCTGATCGCCGTCATCGGCACCGGCCCGGTGTTCCTCGTGAACGCCGCGTCGTTCGGCGCCGTGCTGCTCGGCCTGTACGCGATGCGCGAGAGCGAGCTGCACGACTCCGGCACCGTCAAGCGCGCCAAGGGGCAGCTCCGCGAGGGGCTGCGCTACGTCCGGGGGCGCCGCGACCTGGTCCTCGTCCTGGTGATGGTCGGCTTCGTCGCGACGTTCGGCATGAACTTCCAGATGACGACCGCGCTCGTCGCCAAGGAGGTCTTCCACACCGGGGCGTCCTCGTTCGGCCTCGCGTCCAGCATGCTGGCGCTCGGCGCGCTGACCGGCGCCCTGCTGGCCGCGCGGCGCGTGACCAAGCCCCGGCTCCGGCTGCTGGTCCTCGCCGCGATGACGTTCGGCGTGATGGAGACCGCCGCCGGGCTCGCCCCCACGTACTGGTCGTTCCTGGTGCTGCTCGTCCCCGCCGGGATCGCGCTGATGACCTTCACCACGTCGGCGAACGCGACGATGCAGCTCGGCGTCCAGCCCGAGATGCGCGGCCGCGTGATGGGCCTCTACATGTTCGTCTTCATGGGGACCAACCCGCTCGGCGCGCCCACCGTCGGCTGGATGGCCGAGCAGTTCGGGCCCCGGCTGAGCATCGTGCTCGGCGGGCTGGTCTCGATGGCCATCGCGGTCGTCGTGGCGGCCCTCGCCGCGCCGCGCGGCTCGATCCGGCCGGCGCTCGCGCGGCTGGCCCGCGTCCCGGCGGCAGGCCGCTGACGCCCCGCGCCGGCGGCGCGCCACGGCCCGGCGCCCGGCGGCGCGGCGGCGACCGGCGCCGATGGCGCAGCGCAACCGCGTGACAACGGGTGCCGTCTGCTGGAAAGCTGAAGTGGTGGCTCTCCGGACGTTCCCATGAGGCTCTTCGTGGCGCTCGTACCGCCACCGGACATCCTGGACGAGCTCGAGGAGGCCGTCCTTCCGCACAAGGACGACGTCCCCGAGCTGAAATGGATCCGGCGGGAGCTGCTCCACGTCACGCTGGCCTTCCTCGGCGAGTGCGACGACCGCACCGTCGACCGGCTCCTGCCCCGGCTGGAGCGCGCCGCCCGGCGGCACGAGCGGATGACGCTGTCGCTGGCGGGCGGCGGCGCGTTCCCGAGCAACGGAGCGCACGCCCGCGTGCTGTGGACGGGCCTGTACGGCGACCGGCGGGGCCTGGCCCGGCTCGCGGCGTCCGTGGCCGCCGCGGGGCGCCGCGCCGGGACGCCGCCCGACAAGCACCGCTCGTTCCGGCCGCACATGACCCTCGCCAGGTCCCGGCAGCCGATCGACGTGCGGCCGCTGATGGAGGCGCTGTCGGCCTTCGCGACCGGCTCGTGGACGGCCGACGCCGTCCAGCTGATGTGCAGCCACCTGCCCGGCAGGCAGTACGACCAGCTGACCTACGAACCGCTGAAGACCTGGTCGCTGCGCTACAGCTCCGGCGGGGGCGGCGCGGGCCGGTCGGCGTCCGGCGGGCCCCAGGGGACGCCGTAGCGCTCGCAGGCGCGGCGCAGCTCCTCCAGGTCGGGCGGGAACGTCACCTGCCGCAGGACGCGTCCTGAGGGCCCCCAGACGACCAGCCGCGGCAGCCGCTCCGTCGACTCGTCGACGCCGACGCCGCCGATGCGGTCGCGGGCGAGGTCCCACTCGACCCGGCCGCGCCGCGTCACGACCGCCAGCCCGGCGGACGACACGCGCAGCTGCGAGCGGTTCCGGTCGTACAGCCAGTAGCCGGCGAGGCCGACCAGCAGCCCGGCGGGCACCGACCAGCTCGCCGTGGTGCCGAACCCGCCGAGGTCGGGGCCGAGCCACACCGCGCCGATCAGCGCGACCGCCTCGCACAGCAGGACGCTCATCCCGTACGTCCCGACGCGGGAGCGGCGCGTCGCGTCCAGCAGCGCGCCGGGCGCGGTGACCGGGCTCGGCGGCTCCGGCGCCGTGAACGTGAGATCAGGTTCGCCGGGGAGCCCGCCGGACGTCCGGAGCGCGTCCCGCGCGCCCTCCGGCGCCTCGGAACCGCCCGGACCGTCGGACCCCTCGGACCCGTCGGACGCGGCGCCCGGCGCGGACAGCGGCGCCGTCGCGCGGGTCTCCGGCTCCGGCGCCGCCAGCGTCGACATCGCCGAATGGAACGCGGCGCTGAGATAGGCGTCGTACTCCGCGTCGTTCACCGGCAGGCCCGCCTTCCGGGCCGACTCGCGCAGGTCCGTGCGGGAGATCCGCAGCGCCGACAGCGGCGCGGCGAAGAACTCGTCGCCGTCGGCGTCGTACAGCCGCACCCACGCGTGCCCGGCGATCGTCAGCAGCTCGATGCCGCCGATCCTGTCCTCCGGCATCTTCAGCACCACGTCGCCGGCCGCGTCCGCCCAGCCGAGCCCGCCGTCCGCGACGACCAGCCGGCCACCGGGGACCTGCGCGAAGATGTCCGGCAGTCCCTCCAGCCCGTACTCGGGACGGCGCGGCGGCCGCGCCCCCGGCGTGATCACGTGGTAGCCGTGGTCGTCGAGCGCGTGCGCGAGCTGGAAGCCGTCCAGGCCGTGCACGGGCAGCCGCGCGACCAGCTCCAGCCGGTGCCCGAACGCCAGCGCCGCGAGCTCCGCGCGGCGCGGCTCGCCGCTCAGCGGGTCCAGCCGCAGGCCCGGCCCCACCACGACCGCCGCGACCTCCCCGGACGGCAGGTCCTGGAGCTGGCGGCGGCCCGGCCGGGCCCGCACCAGCAGCCGCTCCGCGGTGATCGTCCAGTGCACCCGGGCGGCGCGCAGCAGCCGCCGCCGCGCCGCCAGCACCCCGGTGATCGCGGCGAGCGCCCAGCAGCCCGCGGCCAGCCGCGCCTCGAACCCGCCCGCGCCCTGCACCGCGATCCGCACGATCATGATCGCGCCGAGCACGCCGGTGAGCGTGCCGAGCAGCGCGACGCGGCGCCGCGCGGGCAGCGGGTCGGGCGTGTCGAGGCGGAACTCACCGCGCTCCGGCGCCGCGCCGTCCGCGCCGCCCTTCGGGCGCGGCGGCTCGTGCACCGCCGCGAGCAGCGCCGCCTCCTGGTCCAGCAGCCGCTTCTCCGCGGCGTGGTCGCGCGGCAGCGGCCCGGGCGCCGAGAAGCCGGGACCGGGCACGTCCCCGTCCGGGCCCTCGTGCCGCAGCGCCTCGTCCAGCGCCGGGTCGAGCAGGTCGCTCGCCTCGCCGTCCAGGACGTGCATCGGGATGCCGAGCCGGCGCGCCGTCACGAACAGCGCCAGCGGCTCCAGGCCCATCGCCGTCAGCCCGCCGACCGCCGTCCGCCCGAACCGGTGGAACACCGTCAGCATGCCGTCGCCGGTCGTGATGGCGAGCCCGTCGATCCGGTCCCGCTCGTAGCGGACCATCACCAGCCCGCCCTTGCCGATCCGCTCCAGCCCCGCCGCCGACAGCCGCCAGTACGGCCGGGGCCGCCGCCGGCGCGCCTCCGGCGCCGCGCCGAGCAGCCACGGGAACGCCGACACCGCCGCGATCAGCAGCGCCCACAGCCACACGGGCCGGATCGGCAGCAGCGCCAGCGCGACCGCCAGCAGCGCGAACGGCCCCGCCGCCACCGGCCGCCACCGTCCCCCGACCCCCGAGAGCCCGACGAGCTCCGTGTTCATTTGATTGCCCTCGGCGGTCGGGCCTTGGAGGCCCTCCCTTCAACGGGCAATGCGGCGATCGCTGCATCGCTTCGACTCGCCCGGGGGGCTCGCTGCGCGATCAAGTTCTCGCAAGCTCGAACTCGGCTTCGCACGCGATCGCAACGCTGAGGTCCGCGCGGGCGGGGCTTCAGACTGAGGCGGGGGTTCGGGTCACCGGCGGTGGGTGCCGTCGGTGGCCCGGGTGGGGGCTTCCGGGGCGTGGTGGGGGAGGGGGTGTCACCCTGGGGCATGCGGCGCCCTCCTTCGGCGGGCAACGGGGCGAACGTGGGGGACGCTTCGGCTCGCTTCGCGATCGGATTCTCGCAAGCGCGGCGCCGGGTTCGCAGAGGTTCGGGGGTTCGCGGAGCAGACCGTGGCCGGACGGTCAGGTCCCGGCCGCCCGCCCGCGCCGCGCCGGTCGCGGAGGTCGCACGGATCATCCGCGTCTCCGGAACAGGCCGTAGCCGACGGCGGCGGCGATGGCGAGGGCGACGAAGAGCCCGGTCCGGACGCCGCCGGCGTCGCGGTGGCCCTGGTCGGCGTCGTCCTTCCCGGCCTTCTTCTCGGCCTTCGCGGAGGCCGGCGGTGAGGCGGCGGCCTTGTCCGCGCCCGGCACCGGGACCTTGTAGACGGGCTGCTTGACGCCTTCCGATCCGGCGAGGAAGTACTTGCCGTCGGCCGTGTAGGTGATCGACTCGCCCTGCGGCTGGAACGGCAGCGACACCGAGCCCAGGGACCTGCCGGGGCGGCCGTCCGGCGTCACGGCGTACATGCGGGCGCCGAAGTAGGTGCGGATGACGCAGGTGCCGCCGTCCGGCGCGAACGCCCCGTCCGTCGCCATCGCGGGCGCCTTGCCGATCTTGCGCATGACGTTGTAGCCGGACGTGCGCAGGTGCCGCGGCGCCTCGTAGATCGCGCCGCCGAACAGCTTGCTGGCGATGTAGAGCCGGTTCGTGCGCGGGTTGACCATGAGCGTCTCGGCGTTGCGCGGCCCGTCCGCGTACTTGATCTTGAAGGCGGTGGCGCGGATCGTCTGGCTGCGCAGTTGCGCCGGCTCGGGGATCCGGTAGACGGTGACGTACGGCCAGGCGCCGCCGAGGTTGTCGCCGATGTCGCCCATGTAGATCGCGGGACGGCCCCTCTCGTCCCTGCCGAGCGCCATCGCCTCCCAGTCGCGCGCCGTCGCGCCGCCCAGCGTCAGCACGGCCCGGACCCGCCCGTCCGGGCCCAGCGCGTAGATCTTGGGGACGCCGCCGGAGTCGTTGTGGGTGTAGACGATGCCGGGATGCGCCGTGCTCGCCGCGAGCCCGCTGGACTCGGTGATCCGCGGGTCGGTGATCGTGAAGGCCGTGGTGCCGCCGGACCCGGTCGCGGCCGCCGCGGGCGGGGCCCACCAGGCGGCCGGGGCGGCGCCGAGAGCCAGTGCGGCGGTGGCGCCGAGCAGGGCACGGGGGGCCGCCGGACGCACTGACATATCGTGATCAACCCCGTTCCCCCGCCCGGTCGATCATACGACGCGCCCCGCGAGCCGGGAGTGCCCCGGCGGTCAACGCAGCAGTGCTCCGATGACCACGGCCAGGATCAGCGCGGTCAGCACGGTGGGGAGCAGCCATTGGGGCGCGCGGTTCACGCATCGAGCTTATGCGGCCCCGTGCGCGGCGCGAACCGGACGGCGATGATCTGCATCTCATCTGGCATGTGCGGTTTGTTCGGGGTGGTGCGCTCGCCCTTCGCCGACGACCCGGGACGGGCGTCGGACGTGTTCGTGACGCTCGGCTCGCTCGCGGAGGAGCGCGGCACGGACGCGGCGGGGGTGGCGCTGCTCGGGGGCTGGCCGGGCCTCGGGCACGACGGGTGCCGGGTGGTGAAGGGCCGCGGCCGGTTCTCCGCCGTCTGGCGCACCGAGCTGCTCGCCGAGCTGGACCGGGCGCCGGTCGCGATGGGCCACACCCGCTGGGCGGCGCCGGGGTCCCCGGCGGACGCGGCGGGCGCCGGCCCGATGCTGGTCGCGGGGCCCGGGCCGAAGTCCGCGGGCATCGCGGGCACGCACGACGGCGACGTCGACGCCGCGGCGCTGCGGGCCCGGTTCGCGCCGTCCGCCCCGCCCGGCGGGGCCGGCGGCGAGGCGATCCTCCGGCTGCTCGCCGGGCGGCGCGGCTCGTCCCGCGTCACCGAGGCCCTGGAGGCGCTCGTCGGACGGACCGCGCTCGCGTGGGTGGACCGCGACCGCCCGACCCAGGTGCACCTGGCGCGGGCCGCGCTGAGCCCGCTCGCCGTCGCCGTCGACTCCGAGCAGAACATCTACTGGGCCTCGAACCCGCGCTGGTTCCGGGTGGTGCAGCGGTACACGCGGGTCCGGTTCGCGACGATCGTCATGCTCCGCGAGGGCACCTACATGCGGGTCGGCACCGAGCGCGCACCTGGGCGCCGCGACCGGCCCCAGGTGCTGGCGGCGGCCTCCTTCGTCCCGGCGGCGCGGCCCGCGGACCGCGACGACCGGGTCTGGGCGGGCTTCACCGAGGCGGACCGCGACCGCGACCGGGCCACCCTCCGCCACCGCCTGGTCAGCCCCGATCTCGCCCCTGTCGCCTGACCCCGGAGCCTCAGCCCCGGGGTCAAGCGACCTGAGCCGTCGCGATCGCGAGCGAAGCCGGATTCGAGCTTGCGAGAATCCGATCGCGCAGCGAGCCCCAGGGCGAGTCGGAGCGATGCAGCGATCGCACGCATCGCCCGTTGAAGGGAGGGCCCCAGGGCCCGACCGCCGAGGGCGGTGCAATCAACACAGCGATCGCACGCAGTGCCCGCCGAAGGGAGGGCGTCCAACGCCCGACCGCCGAGGGCAATGCAGTTAGGACAGCCGCTCGACGACGTAGTCGATGCACACGGTGAGGGCCTCGACGTCGGCCGGGTCGATCGCCGGGAACATGCCGATCCGCAGCTGGTTGCGGCCGAGCTTGCGGTACGGCTCGGTGTCGATGATCCCGTTGGCGCGCAGCGCCTTGGCGACCGCCGCCGCGTCAACGTCGTCGTTGAAGTCGATCGTGCCGACGACCTGCGAGCGCTGCTCCGGGTCGGTCACGAACGGCGTCGTGTACGAGGTCTTCTCGGCCCAGGTGTACAGGCGCTGCGAGGAGTCGGCGGTGCGGGACGTCGTCCAGTCCAGGCCGCCCTGCCCGTTCATCCACTCGATCTGCTCGGCGAGCAGGATCAGCGTGGCGACGGCCGGGGTGTTGTAGGTCTGGTCCTTGGACGAGTTGTCCCGGACGGTCTTCAGGTTGAAGAACTCCGGCACGTAGCGGTCCGACGAGGCGATCTCGTCGATCCGCTCCAGCGCGGCGGGCGAGGCGAGCGCAACCCACAGTCCGCCGTCGGCGGCGAAGCACTTCTGCGGCGCGAAGTAGTAGACGTCGGTCTCGGTGACGTCGACTGGCAGGCCGCCCGCGCCGGACGTGGCGTCCACCAGGACGAGCCCGTCGCGCGCGGTGGTGCCGGCGGGACGCTTGATCGGCATCGCGACGCCGGTCGAGGTCTCGTTGTGGGTGAGCGCGTAGACGTCGACGTCCTCCTCGGCGGACGCCTCCGGGTGCTGGCCGGGCGGGGCGGAGATGACGGTCGGGTCCCCCAGCCAGGGCGCGCCCGTGGTGACCTTGGCGAACTTGCTGGAGAACTCACCGAACGTCAGGTGCTGCGCGCGCTGCCGGACGAGGCCGAACGCGGCGGCGTCCCAGAACGCGGTGGTGCCGCCGTTGCTGAGCAGGACCTCGTAGCCCTCGGGGAGGGAGAACAGCTGCGCCAGGCCCTCGCGGACGCGGCCGACCAGGGACTTGACCGGCTTCTGCCGGTGGGAGGTGCCCATGTACGTCGCGCCGGACTCGGCGAGCGCGGCGAGCTGCTCGGGACGGACCTTGGACGGACCGCATCCGAAGCGGCCGTCGGCGGGCTTGATGTCGGCGGGAATGGCTATGGCTGGATTCGCGCTTTCGGTCACTCGCAGAAGGCTACTTGGTGCGGTGTACGACCCAGGTAAGCAGGGCCACCAGCATCACTCCGCAGACAGCGGCGACGACCCCCGGCGGATAGATCCACTCGCGGCCGTGGGCGTGGTCGTCCACGGCCGCGCGGACGGCGTCGTAGGTGAGGAACGCGAGCAGCGCGGCGCCGAGGAAGGCGGCGACGCGGCCGGAGACGGCGTTGGTGCGGCGGCGGCGTTCCTCGCGCTCCGCGGCGTACCGGCGCATCTCGTCGGCCGGGTCGGGCTCCGGCTCGGCGGGGCGGACCGCGCGGGCGGCGGGTCCGATGTCGCCTTCCAGCGGCTCGTCCGGGTTCTCGGTCACGGCGCCCATGATGGCAAACGGGTCCAGGTCCGCGGCACGCCGCCGGGTCCGGGTCGGTGGCGGATCATGCGATCGCCGGGTGGATCTCGGAAGTTTTCGATCCATTTCGCTATACGCGACGTCCAATGTCCCAAGGGCGCGCGCGGGAGGCGCGTGCCGAGACGAGGAGCCGCCGGGGGACGAGGGCGAGAGCGAGGGGTTTCCCATGCCGGGCGACGGCGACCGGATCCTGTCGGAGGATCGGCTGCGCGGAGTGCTCGACCTGTTCGAACGGCTGCGCGAGCGGCCGCCGTGGCGCTGGCGGGAGCGGTTGCGGCCGCTGCTCCTGCTGCTTGGCCCGGCGGGGCCCGCCGCGCACGTCGCGGAGATGTTCAAGAACCGGTGCGAGCAGGAGCGCGCGCCCGTCTCGCACATCGCGGCCGACACCCCCGCCACGGACGTCGCGGGCGTGCTGCGCGAGGCGAAGCGGGAGCTGTCGCAGCCGAGCAGCCGGGCCCGCGGGGAGCCGGCGCTGCGGTTCCCGCTGCTGGAGATGGCGCTGTGGCTGCGGGACCTGCGGGAGATCCGGCTGGCCGGCGACCAGTCGCCGCCCCGGTACGCCTCCCCGTCGGAGCGGGAGAACTTCCAGCTCGTCCGGCGGCTCACGCACCCGCCCGTCGGCGACAACGAGAACGCGCGGCGCCGGGAGCTGAACCGGGTGATCCGGGGGCGGGGCCGGGACGTCCTGCGCGACCTGGAGGAGCCGCGCAGCCGCACCGCGACCTTCCTGTCGTTCCTGGAGCAGATCGCGCCGATCGGCGTCGCGGTCGTCGCGCTGATCAGCGCCGGGACCGCCGCCGCGCTGGACCTGGCGTCCGCGGTGCTGGCGGCCGTGGTGGGGCTGGCGTTCGTGACGGTGCAGATCGTCGCGCGGACGCGCGGCTGGTACGGGGTCCGGCGGTTCGGCTGGTTCGTCGGGCAGCCGTACCTGCAGCGCGACTCCACCGGGTTCCTCGGCTTCGCCCTCAACGTGTTCGACCCGCGGCCCGTCGAGCCGGACGACCACGCCGAGCAGCTCGACCTGCTGCTGGTCGCCGCGTTCCTGGAGGACCTGCGGCGCAACTACCGGCGCGACTACCGGCGGGCGGCGTGGGCGCGGGTCCGCTACCCGGTGCTGATCTTCGAGCATCTGGCGCCCGGGCATCCGGGCGTGGCGGTGATCGAGTACATCGAGCGGGTCCGCGCCGACAGCGGCGACGGCGCGGCGCCGCCCGGGTTCGATCCGCTGGTCGTCACCGCGGGCGTCGACCCGCGGACGCCCGCCGAGGACGGCCCTTCCGCCGCGGCCGGGCCCCGGCTGGTGGACCGGCTCGCGCAGGCGGTCCGCGTCGACCTGTGGTCGGGGGAGCCGCAGAGCGTGTTCGCGGCGCGCGCGCTGTGGGACCGGTACTGGCGCGAGCAGCGGCGCGTGGGCGTCCTCGGGTCGCGGCGGGAGCTGCGCGTCGACATCACCCGCGACCCCGGCGGCGACATCCCGCCCGTCCGGCCGGTGCGGCGGCGGCCGCGGCTGACGCACCCCGCGCTGCCGTGGATCGCGATGGTCGCGGTCGCCGCCGCGTCGATCACCGTCATCTCCGTCCAGGTCGACCGGTACTGCTCGCCGTTCGGCATCAAGCGGACGGCGTCCGGCGAGTGCATCGGGATCACCGACGGGTCGTTCAAGTTCGGCGAGGCCAGCGACGGCGAGAACAACGACAACCGGCTGTCGTCGGTGCTCGGGCGGCTGAAGCGGCAGAACGACGCGGTGGCGCGGTCCGGCAAGCCGCACGCGACGATCGTCTACCTCGGGCCGATCACCGCCGACCCCGCCATCCAGAACCGGCAGCTCGACCTGCTCGCCGGCGCCGAGGGCGAGCTGGTCGGCCTGGCGATGGCGCAGGAGGAGTTCAACGCGGCCAGCCAGAGCCTGCGGATGCGGGTGCTCGTCGCGAACGCGGGCGCCCGGTTCCAGCACGCCCGGCAGGTCGCCGGGCAGATCCGCGAGCTGGCGCTGAAGGACCGGTCCGTCGTCGCGGTCGTCGGGTTCGAGCAGAGCCGCGCCGAGACCCAGGACGCGATCAAGGTGCTGTCGACGGCGGCGCTGCCGATGGTCGGCACCGCCAACAGCTACAACGAGACGGGGATGCTCGGCCACGACGCGGGCTTCTCCCCGTACTACTTCCGCCTCGCACCGCCGAACCGGCGGCTGGCGCAGCACGCCGCCTACTGGGCGAGCCGCGGGCAGGTCGGGGGCGAGCGGGCCCGCACCGTGGACGTCATCTACAACGCCGACCCCCACGACCTGTACAGCAGGGACCTGGCCGCGTCCTTCAAGAGCTCCTTCACCGGATACGTGAAGGGAGGGCAGGTCGTCGTCCGCGACTACGACAGCCCGGGGAACCTCGGCAAGACCGTCCACGAGCTGTGCCGCAGGCCGCCGGACCTGTTCTACTACGCGGGCCGCTCGGACGAGTTCCGCACCTTCACCAACGTCCTCCAGCACACCTGCCCCAGCGGGCAGATCGTCCTGGCCGACGACGAGATCGCCAAATACGTCAGCGACAACGCCCCGCAGATCGGCCGGGTCGCCACGTTCCGGCTGTTCTACATGCCGCTCGCCGCGCACGAGGCGTGGACGGACGCGTGGGTCGGCGACCGCCGCAACGTGTTCTTCAACGCCTATCCCGGCGCCGTCGACTCGATCATCGGGAAGAACGCGCCCCGCGACCTGCGGCCGTCGGAGACCCGCGCCGCCGTCAGCTACGACGCCGCGTCGATGATCGGGTTCGTGGCGGGCCAGGTCTTCACCGCGCAGGCGGCGCCGCCGACCGCGGGCGGCGTGTTCGCGGCGCTGGACGACCCGGGCGAGGGCCCGCTGTGGAACGGGGCGAGCGGCGTCCTCACGTTCACCGGCCGCGCCGACGGCCACGTGGTGGTGGACAAGCCCGTCCTGCTCGCCACGGTCCGCCCGGACGGCGCCGTCGAGGTCAAGGAGGTCTGCGGGCGGCTCGTCACCGGCCACCAGGCCCGCGCGGACTGCCCGGCGGCCGACGGCGCGCCGTCCGAACCGTCCCGCTGAGGGCGCACGGGGCCCCGAAGCCCGCCGAGGGCGCACGAAGGCCCCCGGTTCCGTGTGAACCGGGGGCCTCAGGCGCGTTCAGCGGGGGGAGGGAGCCGGCGCGTCAGCCGGCCGTGCGATCAAGCACCGCGCTTGAGGACCTCCGCCGCCCCGGCGACGTCGTCGATCGACCGGGTGCCCGGCCCGACGTACCGGGCGCTCGGCCGGACGAGGCGGCCGGTGCGCTTCTGCTCCAGGATGTGCGCGGCCCACCCGGCGGTCCGGCCGCAGGTGAACATCGCGGGCATCATCGCGGTCGGGACCTCGGCGAAGTCCAGGATGACCGCGGCCCAGAACTCCACGTTCGTCTCGATCGGGCGGTCGGGGCGGCGCTCGCGCAGCTCGGCGAGGGCGGCGTCCTCCAGGGCCTTCGCGGCCTCGAAGCGCGGCGCGTCCAGCTCCTTGGCGGTGCGGCGCAGCACCCGGGCGCGCGGGTCCTCGGCGCGGTACACGCGGTGGCCGAAGCCCATCAGCCGGTCGCCGGAGTCGAGGATGTCGGCGACGACCTTGCGGGCGTCGCCGAGCTGCTCGACCTTCTCGATCATCGGCAGGACGCGGGCCGGGGCGCCGCCGTGCAGCGGGCCCGACATGGCGCCGATCGCGCCGGAGATGCTCGCCGCCACGTCGGCGCCGGTGGAGGCGATGACGCGGGCGGTGAAGGTGGAGGCGTTCATGCCGTGCTCGGCGGCGGAGACCCAGTACGCGTCGATGGCCCGGACGTGCTTCGGGTCGGGCTCACCGCGCCAGCGGACCATGAACCGCTCGGTGATGGTCGAGGCCTCGTCGATCCGGCTCTGCGGGACCATCGGGACGCCGATGCCGCGCGCCGACTGGGCGACGAACGACAGCGCGGTCACCGACACCCGGGCGAGGTCGGCGCGGGCCTGCTCGTCGGAGATGTCGAGCAGCGGCTTCATCCCGTAGGCGGGGGCGAGGGTGGGGAGCGCGCTCTGCACGTCCACCCGGACGTCGCCGGAGGTGACCGGCAGGACGTGCGGGTCGGCGGGGGCCAGCCCCGGGTCGAAGCTGTCGTCGACCAGGAGTCCCCAGGCGTCGCCGAAGGAGACGCGGCCGACGAGCTCCTCGATGTCGACGCCCCGGTAGCGGAGGGCGCCGCCCTCCTTGTCCGGTTCGGCGATCTCGGTCTCGAAGGCGACGACCCCCTCAAGACCGGGTTTGAAGTCGGACATGTCGTCCTGCCTTTCGTCCCCAACTGTTGATAAGGCGGTGTCGTGCCATTGAACCCTGTCCGCCTTACCGACCAGTACCCAGGTCCATGTGAGATGCACAATCCCCAGGTGAGAGGCTCAGACGCTGTGAATTCCCCAACGCCCGACCCCGCACGGCTCCGCAGGTCCTACGAGGGCGGCGAGCTGGCGGAGGCGGCCCTCCCCGCCGATCCGCTCGCGCTGTTCGCCGCGTGGTTCGCCGACGTGCACGCCGCCGGGCTCCCGGAACCGAACGCGATGGTGCTGGCCACGGCGTCCGCGGACGGCGTCCCGAGCGCCCGGACGGTGCTGCTGAAGGGGTACGGGCCGCACGGGTTCCGCTTCTTCACCAACCTCACCTCCGCCAAGGGCCGTGAACTGGCGGAGAACCCGCGCGCGGGGCTCGTCTTCCCGTGGCACGCGATGCACCGGCAGGTGCGCGTCGCCGGCCCGGCGTTCGCGCTGTCCCGGGACGAGTCGGAGGCGTACTTCCGGACCCGTCCCTACGGGTCGCGGATCGGCGCGTGGGCGAGCGAGCACCAGTCCGGGGTGATCGCGGACCGCTCGGTGCTGGAGCGGCGGTTCGCCGAACTCGCCGAGCGGTGGCCGGATCCGGCCACCGAGCCGGGCGGCGGCGCGGTCGCGGAGGGCGACGCGGTGCCGCTGCCGGACTTCTGGGGCGGGTACCGGGTCGTCCCGGAGGCCATCGAGTTCTGGCAGGGGAGGCGCGACCGGCTGCACGACCGCATCCGGTACCGGCGGACGGCGCTGGACGATCAGGGCCGTCCCCTGGACGCCGACCCGGACGCGGCCGGGCGGTGGGTGACGGAGAGACTGTCTCCGTGACACCGGAACAGCAGCCGACCCCCGCCTACGCTCCTGACACCCCCGGAGAGGAAGCCGCGGACGCGTCCGCGGGCGAGTCCGAGAGCCGACCCGGGGAATCCGGGGAAGCAGAGGAACCCGAGGAACCCGGCGGGCCGCGCGCCGGCTCGCGATCGGAGGAGCGGGGCCGCCGCGGCATGGTCCGGCGGCTCGCGATCGACACCCGCCCCCTCGGCCACCCCGCCTACCGCCGGCTGTGGCTCGGGCAGGGCGTGTCGTTCATCGGCTTCCAGGTCACCGCGGTGGCGGTGCCCGTCCAGGTCTACGACATGACCGGGTCGTCGTTCTGGGTCGGCGTGCTCGGGCTCGTCAACCTCGTCCCGCTGATCGTGTTCGGGCTGTGGGGCGGCGCGGTCGCCGACCACATGGACCGGCGCAGGCTGCTGTTCTCCTCGTCCTGCGTGATGTGGGGCGCCACGCTGCTGCTGCTCGTCCAGGCGCTGCTGCACCTGGAGAGCCTGCCGCTGATCATGGCGGTGGTGGCGGTGCAGGCGACCGGGTTCGCGGTGTCGTCGCCGACCCGCAGCGCGATCATCCCGCGGCTGGTGGACACGTCCCTCGTCCCGGCCGCCAACACGCTGAACTTCACCGCCAGCCAGGTCGGGATGCTCGCCGGACCGCTGTTCGCCGGCGTGATCCTGGCCCGCTGGAGCTACGGCGCCGCCTACGGGATGGACGCGGCGCTGTTCACCGTCGGGCTGTGGGCGGCGCTGCGGCTGCCGGCGATCCCGCCGCTCGGCGAGATCGCCGGCACGCCCGGGCTGCGGTCGGTGATCGACGGGCTGCGCTACCTCGGCACCCAGCCGGTGCTGCTGATGTCGTTCGTCGTCGACATCATCGCGATGGGCGTCGCGATGCCGCGCGCGCTGTTCCCCGAGCTGGCCGAGACCCGGTTCGGCGGCGAGGGCGCGGTCGGCTACCTGTTCGCCGCGATCGCGGTCGGCGCGTTCCTCGGCGGGCTGATCTCCGGCTGGATCGGCCGCGTGCACCGGCAGGGGATCGCGCTGGTGGTGTCGATCGTCGTGTGGGGCCTCGCCGTGGCCGCCGCGGGCCTCGCGCACCAGCTCTGGCTGGCGGTGCTGCTGCTCGCCGTCGGCGGCGCCGCCGACCTGGTGTCGTCGGTGTTCCGGCAGACGATGCTCCAGACGTACGCGCCCGACGAGATGCGCGGCCGCCTCCAGGGCGTGTTCACCGTCGTCGTCGCGGGCGGTCCCCGGCTCGGCGACGTGCGGGCGGGCGCGGTCGCGAGCGTCGCCGGCGCCACCGCGTCCTGGGTCGGCGGCGGCATCGCCTGCGCCGTCCTGGTGGTCGCGGTCGCCCTGCTCGTCCCGGCCCTCCTCCGCTACGACACTGCGTCTTCGCGATCCCGGCCGAAGGGCCTCGCCTAGCGGCTCGACCCTTGACCATGCTCGGGCGAGCGCGGCATCGCTTCGCGATCTTCCCGGTGACGCTCGCCTCCGGCTCGCCTCACCGGTCAGGTAACGCGCTCGCGCGGCGGCTGGGGCCCGCCCCGCAGCGGCCTAGCGGAGGGCTTGGGCGGCGATCCTGAGGTCGTCGAGCAGGCCGGCGTACACGGCGTCGCGGTCCTCGGCGCGCAGCACGGCGGACGGGTGGATCGTCGCGACGACCTGGGTGTCCGCGTCGCCGGGCGGGGTCGCGTCGATCTTCCGCCCGGCGGCGGGGGTGCCGATCGTCTCCAGGTCGGGGAGGGCGAGCAGCCGCCCGCGCAGCTTCGTCACCCGGAACGACGAGCCCAGCAGCGCCTTGCCGGCGGTCGCGCCGAGCGCGACGACCACGTCCGGGTCCAGGGTCCGCAGCTCGGCCAGCAGCCAGGGGCGGCACGCGCGCATCTCGCCCGCGTTCGGCGTCTCGTGGATGCGCCGCTTCCCGCCCGCTTGCCGCTTGAACTTGAAGTGCTTGACGGCGTTGGTGACGTAGACGTCGCCGCGCTCGATCCCGGCCTCCTCCAGCGCGCGGTCCAGGACGCGTCCGGCGGGGCCGACGAACGGGTGGCCCCGGCGGTCCTCCTGGTCGCCGGGCTGCTCGCCGATCAGCACGACCCGTCCGCCGGACGAGCCCTCGCCGAACACCGTCTGGGTGGCGTTCTCGTAGAGGCCGCAGCCCCGGCAGCCGGCCGCCGCGCGGCGCAGCGCGTCCAGATCGGAGCGCTCGGCGGGGGAGGCCGGCAGGTACGGCTCGGCGTCGTGGGAAGTTTCCGCGTTCATCTCGCGTTTCCCCGTACCCGCCGTCTCCGGGATATTCGCGCGATCCGGCGACGAGGGGCCCGAGCAAGTAGACTTCAAGGCCATAAGACTGGAGGGAGCTGTGACCTCACACGGCCTGATCGATACCACGGAGATGTATCTCCGGACGGTGTTCGAGCTCGAAGAGGAGGGGATCATCCCCCTTCGCGCGCGCATCGCCGAGCGGCTCTCCCAGAGCGGCCCGACGGTGAGCCAGACGGTCGCGCGGATGGAGCGCGACGGGCTGCTGCGGGTCGAGGGCGATCGGCACCTCGAGCTGACCGACAGCGGCCGCGGCCTGGCCACCCGCGTGATGCGCAAGCACAGGCTCGCCGAGTGCCTGCTGGTCAACGTCATCGGACTGCCCTGGGAGGACGTCCACATCGAGGCGTGCCGGTGGGAGCACGTGATGTCGGAGGAGGTCGAGCGGCGGCTGGTCGCGCTGCTGGACAACCCGACCACCTGCCCGCACGGCAACCCGATCCCCGGCCTGGACGAGCTGGGCGGCCACGGCGGGGACGACGCCGCCGCGCCGCTGTCGGTGATGACCGCGGTCGCGAGCGCGTCGGGCGCCGCCGCCGTCGTCCGGCGGATCAGCGAGCAGGTGCAGATGGACAGCGACCTGATGCTTAGACTCAAGCAAATAGGGATACAACCGGGACGAGAGGTGACTCTCCGGGCGACCGATGACGGGGTGCGGGTGACCTGTGACGACGAGGCCGACGGTGCTGCGACGGAGCTGCCGCGCGACATCGCCGAGCACGTCTTCGTCAGCAGGCGCTAGCGCGGTCGGCGTGCCGCCCCCCGCCCCCGCCGCGGCGGTCTATACCGAAGATCTCCATACCATCGCGCCGTTCGGGCGTATCCCGGCGGCGGGTTCGTCGTTCAATACGACGAGGAGAACACGTACGAGGACCGCGCCGCGACGCCCGGTGATCACCGCTGCGGGCGGTGCGGCCCGGCCGCGCGGACGCGACGCGGCCCCCGGCGGGACCGCGACTGTGATCGGGATGGGGAGATGAAGCGTTGGGGGGAAGCGCCCTTCGAGGCGCATCTGCCGCCCGAGACCGTCCTCAACCAGATGGAGATGGCGGTCATCGTCTGCGACCGCTTCAGCAACGTCATCTACGGCAACGCCTTCGCGCGCCAGCTGTTCGGGTTCGGCGGCGACGAGATCATCGGGCACTCCATCCTGTCGCTCGGCATCGCCGAGGAGGACCACGAGCAGGCCACCGAGCTCGCCCGGCACGTCCTGAAGGGCGGCGTCTGGGAGGGCACCTTCTGCAACCTGCGCGCCGACGGCACCACCGTGTACACGCGCGCGCACGCCGTCCCCTTGAGGCACCCGTCCGGCGCGGTCGACGGCGTCGTGATCTTCGCGCGGGAGGCGCTGCGCTCCAACCAGCGCGACCAGGAGCGGTACGGGCTGCTGGAGCGGATCGGCGAGCGGCTCGCCGGGTCCCTCGAACTGGAGTCGACGCTGCGGCGGGTCGCCGACACCCTCGTCCCGCAGTTCGCCGACCACTGCTTCATCGACCTCTACAGCGGCGACCGGCTCTACCGGCGGGTGTCCCGGCACGCCGGCAACTGGGAGCCGCCGCCCGGCACCTGGGCGGAGGTCGGCGAGCCCGTCTCCTACCCGCCGGGCCACTTCAGCGCCAAGGCGATGGCGCGCCGCGACGCCGTCCTCGTCGAGGACATGGTCCAGCACCGCTTCGCCGCGCCGACCGAGTCGTCGCAGCGGCTCGGCGAGTCGATGGGCATCACCTCGGTGATCTCCGCGCCGCTGCTGGTGCGCGGCGAGCTGCTCGGCGTGATGAGCCTGGCGCTGTCCAACCTGTCCAAGCGGCCCGACCCGCACTACGACGGCTTCGACCGCGACCTGCTCGGCGCCATCGCCAGCCGCGTCGCGCTCGCCGTCGACAACGCGCTGCTGTTCGAGGAGGAGCGCGAGACCGCGCTCGCCTTCCAGAAGCACCTGCTGCCCGGTGACCGCCCGCCCCCGCTGGACGGCCTGCAGATCGCCTGGCGGTACGAGCCGGCCCGCCCGCTGGAGGCGCACGGGCACGGCATCCAGACCCAGGTCGGCGGCGACTGGTACGACGTGATCCCGCTGTCGGCCGGACGCGTCGGGCTCGTCATCGGCGACGTCGAGGGACGCGGCGCCCGCGCCGCGGCGGTGATGGGCCAGCTGCGCGCCGCGCTGCGCGCCTTCGCCCAGGACGACAAGCCCCCGGCCGACATCCTGCGCAAGCTCGACGAGTGGGTTCGCACGATGACCCGCCCGGAGCGGATGCGGTCCGGCTGGAACAGCGACGACCTCGTCCGCCCGCCGCTGGTGTCGTGCACCTACTTCGTGTACGACGCGTGGTCGCGGGTGCTGGAGTTCGCCAACGCCGGCCACGACCCGCCGCTGCTCATCGTGGACGGCGAGGTCGGCGAGCTGGACTTCGAGAGCGAGGGCGCCATGCTCGGCGTCCGCGCCCCCGGCATGGGCGGCGAGATCCTCTTCAACGAGGAGCAGTCGGAGCTGAAGCCCGGCTCGACGCTCGTGCTGTACACCGACGGCCTCATCGACCGGCGGCCCAAGGACGACGGCGAGTACTACACGCGGGAGGAGTCCCGCGAGATGGTCCGCGACGCCGTCCAGCGGGTCGCGCGCGGCGGCGTCGAGGCCATCGCGAACGCCGCCTACGACGCCGTCCCCGGCGACATCGACGACGACGTGGCGATCGTGGTGATCCGCACCGCCGCCGACGAGCTGGCGGTCGAGGAGCGCACGTTCCCCGCCGAGCCGATCATGGTGTCGGAGGCGCGCCGGATGGCCGCCGACGCGTTCGCGTCCTGGGGCATGCTCGACGAGCAGGCCGAACTGGCCTGCCTGCTGGTCTCCGAGGTCGTCACGAACGTCGTGCTGCACGCCACCTCGACGCCGCAGCCGCGCCGCGAGATGGTCGTCCCGGTGCCCGCCGGGCCGCCCGGCCGCGGCGGCGAGCCGCTGAGCGCGCCGCCGCCCGTCCAGTTCAACACCGCGCAGGTCGGCGGCGCGTTCGAGGGCGGCCTCGACCCCGCGATGGACCCGGGCGCGTTCGACGAGGACGACTGGAGCCTCGGCGCCGACCTCGGCCGCCGCGAGCCGCCCACCAAGGAGTTCCGGCTCCGGCTGCGGCGCGGCGGCGACGCGATCTGGGTCGAGGTGTTCGACTCCGACATGCGGCTGCCGCGCATCCGCAGCGCCGGCGAGACCGACGAGGGCGGCCGCGGCCTCTACCTCGTCGACCAGCTCGCGAGCCGGTGGGGCGCCCGTCCGACCAACGACGGCAAGGCCGTCTGGTTCGAACTGCCGCTGACGCCGTGATGCGGGCCTGGACGGTGGACGCGCCGGCTCCGATCGCCTCGGGGCCGCTCCGCCGCGCCGACCGGGACGTCCCGTCGCCGGGGCCGGGGGAGCTGCTGGTGCGCGTCCTGGCCTGCGGCGTCTGCCGGACGGACCTGCACGTCGCGGAGGGCGACCTGCCCGTCCACCTGCCCGGCGTGACGCCCGGCCACGAGATCGTCGGGGAGGTCGTCGAGGCGGGCGCGGGCGCGCTGCACGCCGCCGGCGACCGGGTCGGCGTCGCGTGGCTGCGGGGCACCTGCGGGGCGTGCCGGTTCTGCCGCCGCGGCGCCGAGAACCTGTGCCCGTACTCGGTGTACACCGGCTGGGACGCCCACGGCGGCTACGCCGAGTACGCCCTCGCCGTCGACGCCTACACCTACGCGCTGCCGCCCGAGCTCGACGACGTGCGCGCGGCGCCGCTGCTGTGCGCGGGCATCATCGGCTACCGCGCCCTGCGCCGCTCCGCCCTGCCGCCGGGCGGGCGGCTCGGGATCTGGGGGTTCGGCGGCTCCGCGCACCTCGCCGCGCAGGTCGCGCTCGCCGAGGGCGCCGACGTGCACGTGTTCACCCGCAGCCCCGCCGCCCGCGAGCTGGCCCGCGATCTCGGCGCGTCCTGGGCCGGCGACTCCTTCGACGTCTCGCCGGACCCGCTCGACGCCGCGATCGTCTTCGCGCCGGCCGGCGAGCTCGTCCCCGCCGCGCTCGAACGCCTGGACCGCGGCGGCACCCTCGCCGTCGCCGGCATCCACCTGAGCGACGTCCCGGCCCTGAACTACCAGCGGCACCTGTTCCAGGAGCGGCAGGTCCGGTCGGTGACCGCCAACACCCGCGCGGACGGCGAGGAGTTCCTGCGCCTCGCGGCCCGCCTCGACGTCGCCGTCACCACGCACCCCTACCCGCTGGACGCCGCGGACCGCGCCCTCGCCGACCTGGCCGCCGACCGGTTCACCGGCGCCGCCGTCCTCGTTCCCTAACCGGTCCGGGGGTCGTCGGACAGCGCGTCCCGGAGCGGCACGAGGCCCTGCTGGAGACCGAAGATCGCCGCCTGGGTCCGGTCCTGCAGGCCGAGCTTGGCCAGGATGCTGGACACGTGCGTCTTCACCGTCTGCTCGCCGAGCGCCAGCGCCCTGGCGATCTCCCGGTTGGAGCGTCCCCGGGCCAGCTCGGCGAGCACGTCGCGCTCGCGGGGCGACAGGTCCCGCAGCGGCCCCGCCGGGTCGTCCTCGCGCAGTTTGCGGACGAGCAGCGCGGCCACCCCGGAGTCCAGCACGCTGCCCCCGGCCGCGGCGGCCCGGACCGCCTCCACCACCCGGTCCACCGCGGTGGTCTTCGGCAGGTAGGAGCAGGCCCCGGCGTGGACGGCCTCCAGCGCCAGGTCCCCGGCGAGGAAGGACGTCAGCACGATGACGGCGGGCCCGGAACCCTCTTCGCGCAGGGCGTGCAGGACCCCGAGCCCGTCGATGCCGGGCATCACCAGGTCCAGCAGCACCACGTCGGGCCGCTGCGACCGGATCGCCTCGATCCCCGCCGCGCCGTCCGCGCACTCGCCGGTGACCGTGATGTCCGGCTCCTGTTCGAGGACGAACCGCAGCCCCTGCCGCACCACCTCGTGATCGTCGACGATCAGCACCCTGATCATGCCGGGATCCGCACCCGTACGGTCGTGCCCTCCGCGGGCGCGCTCGCCACCTCGAAGGTGCCGCCCAGCTCGGTGACCCGCTCGCGCATCAGCGCCATCCCCATCCCGTGCCGGCGCGCCGTCCCCGCCGCGTCGAAGCCTCGTCCGTCATCGCTGATCAGCACCATCACCTGTCCCGCGGCCTCGGTCACCCGGAGCTCGATCCGCTCCGGCTCGGCGTGCCGGGCCGCGTTGCCGAGCGCCTCCTGGACGACCCGCAGCACCGCCAGCTCGACGGCGGGCGGCAGCTCCGGCGCGTCGATCTCCGCCGTGATCCGGATGCCCAGCCGCGCCTCGAAGGCCTGGCACAGGTCCCGCAGCGCCGCCGCGAGCCCCGCCTCCTCCAGCGCGACCGGCCGCAGCTCCAGCAGCATGGCGCGCATCTCGCGCATCGTGCGCTCCAGGGTCTGCTCCATGGACTCGGCCTGCCGCCGCAGGTGCGACCCGGCGGGCAGCGCCCGGCGCAGCCCGCCGGCCAGCAGGTTGGCCGAGAACAGGTCCTGGGACACCGAGTCGTGCAGGTCCCGGGCGATCCGGTTGCGCTCGTCGCGCCGCGCGGCCGCGCCCGCGGCGTCCCGTTCCGCCCGGCCGGCGAGTTCCAGCCGTTCGGCCATCCGGTTGAAGGCCAGCTCCAGCCGGCCGACCTCGTCGCCGCCCGACACCGGGATCCGCGCGTGCAGGTCCCCGTCCGCCATCGCCGCGGTGCCCTCGGCCAGCCGCCGGATCCGGCCGATGAGCCGCCGGGTGCTGAGCAGCCCGAACACCCCGCCGGCGGGGAGCAGCATGATCAGCATGATGAGTCCGGGCAGCAGCATGTCATCGGTGCCGGGGGTCCGGCCGGTCGCGTCGGCGGAGCCCTTGGCGTGCGCGCCCGGCCGGACGAGGCCGCCGGCCAGCCGGACGTAGGCGATCCCGAAGGGCCGCCGGTGCCCGTCGGGCGTCGTGGTCGTCGCCGGGCTCGTCGCCCAGGCGGCGCCGTCGCCCAGCGAGACGACGCGGCGCGAGGTGCCGACGGCGTCGCCGGGCAGGGTGGAGCCGACCGGCACGGCCTGGGGGGCCGTGGTCGCGGCCACCCGGCCGTCCAGCCCGGCCAGCGCCTCGACGATCTCCGGCACCGGGTCCGTCGCGGTGCGCCCGAATCCGGACCGGGCCGCGGCCGCGAGGAGCGCCCGGTCGGAGAGCGCGCCCCGTCCGGTGGCGGCGGCCGTGGCGGCCGCCGCGTCCTCGTCGGCGAGGGCGGTGCTCTTGAACCTGCCCGCCTGGGTGTCGGCCTCGGCCACCCGGGCGTTGGCCTGCTTCACCTGGTGGCGGGCGTGGGCCATCCGCGGGACGAAGTAGCCCAGCACGACCGCTTCGACGACGAGGACGGCCGCCGCGGAGACGGCGACGTACGAAGCCGCCATCCGGATCTTCAGCCCGAATCGGGACAGCATGGAGCCAGCGTAGGTCGGCGGACCGGCCGCGGGGGTCCCTCGAACGGCGGTGCGCCCGCTCCCTTTTTGGGGGATCCGCCCGACGGCGGCGGGCACGAGATTTGCCTCATGAATCTACGAACCGTAGGCGCCGGGCTCCCTCTGGCCCTGCTGCTCGCCGGATGCGGCGGTCACGGCACGCCTGCCAAGTCCAGTGCGAGCCCCAACGCCGGAACGGGGGACGCGCTGCGCCGGCTCGCCCAGTGCGCCAGGGCGAACGGCCAGCCGAACTTCCCCGACCCGGTGCAGAACTCCGACGGGACGTGGGGGTTCCCGCCGTCCGGGGGCGGCCAGCGGCTTCCGGAGGCCTGCGCGTCGCTCAAGGCCCAGGCGGGCCAGCAGAGCCGGCCGAGTCCGGTGTCGAGCGCCGACCTGGCGCGGCTGCGGCAGTACGCCGCGTGCCTCCGCCGGTCCGGCCTCCCGGACTGGCCCGACCCCGACAGCGACGGTGCCTTCACGCTTCCGCCCCGGCTCCAGGGGCTGGGCAAGAGCACCATCGTCGCGAAGCTGAAGCCCTGCCAGAAGTACTCGCCGGGGCGCGTCAAGTTCAAGACGTCGCCCGGGGGAGGCCAGTGACATGCGCCGGACCCTGATCCTCGGCGGCGTCGCGCTGGTCGGGCTCGCCGGCGCCGCGGGCTGGACGGTCATGGACGGCGGCGGTCACGCGAGCGGCGGGACGGAGACCGGCGCGATCAGCACCGGCACCGCCGCCGTGACCCGCACCGACGTCGCGGAGCGCCAGGTGCTGAGCGGCAAGCTGGGGTACGCGGGCGCCTACCAGGTGCAGGCCACCGGGGCCGGCGTGGTCACGAAGCTGCCGCCGGTCGGCCGCCGGATACGGCGCGGGGACGCCGCCTACGAGATCGACGGCACGAAGGTCCCGCTGATGTACGGGACGCGGCCGGTCTGGCGGGCGTTCGAGGTGGGGATGACCGACGGCGCGGACGTCAGGCAGCTCGAGAGCAACCTCAAGGCGCTCGGCTACGGCGACGGCCTCACCGTCGACGACCACTACTCGACCGCCACCTACTGGGCCGTCCGGCACTGGCAGGACGACCGGAACCTGACGGTGACCGGCACCGTGCCGCTCGGCCAGATCGTGTTCGCCCCCGGCCCGGTCCGGGTCTCCGCGCTCGACGTCTCGCCCGGCACCAGGGTGCAGGCCGGGCACCCGGTCGAGCACGGCACCACTCCGCGGCAGGCGGTCACGGTGCAGGTCTCGCCGACGGAGCTGCCGAACGTGAAGGTCGGCGATCCGGTGGTGGTGACGCTGCCCGACCAGAGCACCCGGCGGGGCCGGGTCTCCGCGATCGGCACGGTCGCCACGACCCCGTCCACCGGCGGAGACGGCGGAGACGGCGGGGGCGGCGGGGGCGGTACGGCCGACCAGTCGACCGCCCCGGTGACGGTCACCGTCACCGGCACGATCCACGGTCTGCTCGACCAGACGTCGGTCCAGGTCTCGATCGTCGCGCAGCAGGACCGCGGGGTGCTGGCCGTGCCGACGACGGCGCTGCGCCCGCTGCCCGGCGGCGCCTACGAGGTGATCGTCGTCAGCGGCACCGCGCGGCGCCACGTCACGGTCAGGACCGGGCTGTTCGACGAGAGCAGCGGGCTGGTCGAGGTCACCGGCGCCGGGCTCGCGGCGGGACAGCGCGTGGAGGTGCCGGATGACGGTTCTTGAGCTCGCGGACGTCCGCAAGACCTACCCCGGTGAGCCCCCCGTCGAGGCCGTCCGGGGGGTGAGCCTCACCGTCGAGTCCGGCGACATGCTCGCCGTGCGCGGTGCGTCGGGGTCGGGCAAGTCCACGCTGCTGCAGCTCATGGCGGGGCTGGACCGGCCGACCGGCGGGTCCGTGCGGCTGGCGGGGGAGCCGGTGCAGGACATGTCGGACCGGGCGCTGGCCGGGCTGCGCGCGCACCGGGTCGGCGTCGTGTTCCAGCAGTTCTTCCTGCTGGACGCGCTGTCCGCACTGGAGAACGTCGCCTCGGGGCTCCTCTACCGCGGGATCCCGGCCCGGGAGCGCCGCCGCCTGGCCCGCGCCGCGCTGGAACGCGTCGGCCTCGGGCACCGGACCGGCCACCACGCCGCCAAGCTGTCCGGAGGCGAACGGCAGCGGGTGGCCATCGCCCGGGCGGTCGTCGGGCGCCCGGCGATCGTGTTCGCCGACGAGCCTACCGGCAACCTGGACAGCACCACCGGGGCCGGGATCCTCTCGCTCATCCGGGAGCTCAACGCCGAGGGCACCACCCTCGTCATCGTCACTCACGAGGATGCCGTCGCGCGGGCGTGCCGCAGCCGGATCGAGCTGCGCGACGGAGCACTGGTATGAAGAGCACGCTGCGCATCGCCGACCTCCTGCCCACCGGGACGCTGGGACTGCGGTCCCGGCGCGTCAGGGCCGTGCTGTCCGGCCTCGGCATCGCGATCGGCATCGCCTCGATCGTCGCGGTGCTCGGCGTCACCAGGTCCAGCCAGTCGGACCTGCTGGCCCGCATCGACCAGCTCGGCACCAACATGCTGACCGTCGCGAACGGGCACACCATGGGCGGCGCCGAGGCCGAACTGCCCGCGACCGCCGCGCCGATGATCCGGCGGCTGCCGGGTGTGCAGGCCGTCGCGCCGACCGCGCAGATCACCACGGCCGCGGTGTACCGCAACGACCACGTCCCGGCCGGGCAGACGGGCGGCCGGGCGGTGCGGGCCTGCGACGGCTCGCTGCTCACCGCCCTCGGCGCCTCGCCGCTGACCGGGCGGTTCCTGACGTCCGGGCCGTACCCGGTCACCGTCCTCGGCCACGACGCCGCCACCACGCTCGGCGTGCGCGGCGCCGGCCCGGGCGTCCGGGTCTGGCTCGGCGGGCACTGGTTCACCGTCGCCGGGATCCTCCGGCCGCTGCCGCTGGCCCCGGAGATCGACCGGTCCGCGCTGGTGTCGTTCGCGGCGGCCGAGAAGACGCTCGGGTACGACGGGCACCCGAGCCGCGTCTACCTGCGCGCCCGCCCGGACCGCGTCGCGGCCGTGGCGGACCTCCTGGCCGCCGCCGCCGATCCCGCCGCCCCCGACCAGGTCACCGTGAGCCGGCCCTCCGACGCGCTCACCGCGCAGCTGGCCGTCAAGTCCTCCGGGCAGGCGCTGTTCCTCGGGCTGGGCGCGATCGCGCTGCTCGTGGGGGCGATCGGGATCGCCAACGTGATGGTCATCTCGGTCTTGGAACGGCGGTCGGAGATCGGGCTGCGCCGGGCGCTGGGCGCCGCGCGCGCGCATGTGGCGGCGCAGTTCCTCACCGAGTCGCTGGTGCTGTCGTCCTTCGGCGGCGCGGCGGGGCTGGCCATCGGGACCGCGATCACCCTGGGGCTCGCCTACGACCGCGGCTGGAGTGTGCTGATCCCGGCGCAGGCCCTGTGGGGCGGATTGCTGCTGGCCGTCGGCACCGGCGCGGTCGCCGGTCTCTATCCGGCGCTGCGCGCCGCGCGGCTGTCCCCGACCGAGGCGCTCCGAGGGGGCGGGTAGCGGCCGGCGGCGCCGCGGGGCGGCCGGTGCGCGCCGGGCCGGCCGCCCCGCGGACCGGGCGCCGGCGGTGCGGTCAGATGGGTTCGGCGGCGACGTGCGCCCAGGACTGGGTGAACCAGAGTTCCCCGCCGATCACGCGGGGCTTCGCGCCGGTGCGGGGGCCGCCGTCGACCTCGTCGGTGAGCGCCTCGCGGATCCGGTCGGCGGACGCCTCGTCCCGCGCGCCCGCGAGCCACGGCTCCACCGGCCGCTCGACCGTGAACACGTCGAGCCGGCGGATCGTCGCGCCCGCTGAGGTGATCATCTCGGTGAGCCGGGCGATGGACGGGGTGCCCGGGTGGTCGGGGTCGCGGAGCCGCTCGATCCGGTCCCGCTCCTGGCCGGCCAGGTTGCCGCGGACGAGATCGGCGATGATCAGCCGTCCACCGGGCCGGCAGACCCGCAGCAGCTCGCGCAGCACCCGCTCCGGCTCGCCCAGCGTGTACAGCGAGAACCGGGCCGTGACCAGCGAGAACGTGTTGTCCCTGTAGGGCAGTGCGGTGGCGTCGGCCCGGACGGCCGGGGCGGTGGGCCGGGGGCGGGGGTCCTCGCGGGTCGCCATGGCGGGCGGCCGGTCCCCGTCGTCGGGCGAGCCGGTGATGCGCACCGGGCCCGTCCCGAACTCGACCGTGGACATCCGGCCGTTCCTGCCCGGTTCCTCCGGCGCGGGCGTCGCGTCCACCGCGGTCACGTGCCGGACCCGCGGGCGCAGCGCGGCGGGCATCGGCCCGCGGCCGCGCGCCACGTCCAGGCAGACGTCGTCGCGGCCGGGTTCGACGAACTCCAGCAGGCGCCTCAGGTGCGGGGCGATGCCGCCGGCGGTCTCCTGGACCGCGGTCGACGGATGCGGCACGGGTGGTCTCCCTCGGCTCGGACCGGCTCCTCGGGCGCGGGGACAGCGTGAAGCCGGTTTCGCCAGTTATGACTCCCGGTCGAGGCGGGAAGTTCGGATCCCGGGGCGGGAATTTCACCGCCCCGGCGCGTCAGCCTCTCAGGTGCTCGCCGTACAGCGCCCCGACGACCAGCACGAACACGATGATCACCGCGGCGCGGGTGGGCATCGGCATGCGCAGCTTCACCGCGACCCAGCGCACGCAGAACGCGGCGAGGAGCGCGACGACCGCGAGGCTGAGAAGGCCCTCGTCCATGGTCACCTTCAATCCGGGGGGAGTGCCGCCTCCTAGAACGATAGACGCGTAAGGCAAGGGTTACCTCGGAGGAGGAGCCCCGCGAGCCGCCCGATAACCTCGCGCATGTGGCAGATGCGAAGGAAGTAGACGGCCGGGACCGGCTGGACGACCTGATGACCAACGTGGCGCGGGCGCGGGTCGCCCTCGGCCTCGCGGCGTTCGCCGCGCCCAAGCTGACCGTGAAGGCGATGACGTCGGTCGGCGGCACCGACCCGGGACGCGACTACGTCGCCCGGATGTTCGCCGCCCGCGAGATCGCTCTCGGCGCCGGCTACCTGCTGAGCGACGGGCCCGGGCGGCGGCTGTGGGCCCGCGCGGGGCTGCTCGTCGACTCGCTCGACACGATCAGCGGGCTGCGCACCCGCCGCGGCCTCCCGCTGTGGGTGACCGCCGGGGCCACCGCCATCGCGGGCGGCGCCGCCGCCGTGGGCGCCGCCAAGGTCGCCCGCGACATCCTGCGCTGACGTCCCCGCAGGGCCCCGGCCGCCGCGCCGGGGCCCGGCCCGGCGCCGCCGGGTTCCGATTTGGGGTGATCTCTGTGGGTAGACCTCCCTCGTCGGTCGGCGAGGGGGGACGGCGGTATGACCGCTGACACGGTGGCGCGCGGCGAGGAGACCATGCCCAAGGGCAGGGACCTGTACGTCATCCTCGGCGCGCTGATGCTGGCCATGCTGCTGGCCGCGCTGGACCAGACGATCGTCTCCACTGCGCTGCCCACCATCGTCAGCGACCTCGGCGGCCTCAACCACCTGTCCTGGGTCGTCACCGCCTACCTGCTGGCGTCCACCGCCTCGACGCCGCTGTGGGGCAAGCTCGGCGACCAGTACGGCCGCAAGCGGCTGTTCCAGGGGTCGATCGTCCTCTTCCTGGTCGGGTCGGCGCTGTGCGGCATCGCGCAGGACATGACGGGGCTGATCTTCTTCCGGGCGCTGCAGGGCCTCGGCGGCGGCGGGCTGATGGTGCTCGTCGTCGCGATCGTCGGGGACGTCGTCCCGCCCCGCAACCGGGGCCGCTACCAGGGGATGTTCGGCGCCGTCTTCGGCATCGCCAGCGTGTGCGGGCCCCTGCTCGGCGGCTGGTTCGTCGACAACCTGTCCTGGCGCTGGGTGTTCTACATCAACATCCCGATCGGCATCGTCGCGCTGCTGGTCATCGCGGCCGTGCTGCACGCCGCGGGGGAGCGCGAGCGGCACCGCATCGACTACCTCGGCTCGCTGCTGATCGTCGGCTGGTCGGTCGGGCTGGTGCTGATGACGACCTGGGGCGGCACCCGCTACGACTGGCTGTCCGCCCCGATCATCGTGCTCGCGGTCGTGTCGGTGGCGCTGATCGGGGTGTGGCTGCTGGTCGAGCGCCGCGCCGCCGAGCCGATCATGCCGCCGCACCTGCTGCGGCACGCGGTGTTCTCGCTGTCCTCGGCGATCAGCTTCGCGGTCGGCTTCGCGATGTTCGGCGCGCTGACCTTCCTGCCGATCTTCCTGCAGGTCGTGCACGGCGTCTCGCCCACCCTGTCGGGCGTGCACCTGCTGCCGATGATGATCGGCATGCTGGTCGCCTCGATCGGCTCCGGGCAGCTGATCAGCAGGACCGGCCGGTACAAGATCTACCCGGTGATCGGCACGCCGCTCATCGCGATCGCCCTGTTCCTGCTGTCGCGGCTGGACGAGAACTCCTCGACGCTGTCGATGAGCCTGCGGTTCGCGCTCCTCGGGTTCGGCCTCGGCCTGGTGATGCAGGTCCTCGTCATCGCGGTGCAGAACGCCGTCTCCTACGAGGACCTCGGTTCCGCGACGTCCGGCGTCACGTTCTTCCGGCAGATCGGCGGCTCGTTCGGCGTCGCGGTGTTCGGCTCGGTCTTCAGCAACGAGCTGGCCTCGCACGTGGAGGACCTCGCCAGGCGCGGGATGCTGCCGCCCGGTTTCAACCCGTCGGCCGTGCAGGGCAACCCGAAGCTGCTGGACCGGTTCCCCGGCTCGGTGAAGCAGGGCGTGCTGCACGCCTACGCGCAGTCCATCGACACCGTGTTCCTGTGGGCCGTGCCCGTCGCGGCGGTCGCGTTCGTCCTCACCTGGTTCCTGCGCGAGGTGCCGCTCCGCGCCACCTCCCAGACCCCCGACTACGGCGAGGGCTTCGGCGCGGCGCCGACCGTCCGCTCGTCCCGGCACGAGATCGAGCGGGCGCTCAGCGAGCTCATGCGGCGGGACGCGAAGGCCGCGGAGATCTACAACCGGCTCGCCCGCCTCTGCGGCGTCGACCTGCCCGTCGGCAGCATCTGGGCGCTGTGCCGCATCGCCAAGGACCAGACGGTCGCCGGCATGGACCTCGCCGACCGCGCCGGCGTCCCCGTCGAGGAGGGCCGCCCGTACGTCGACCGGCTCGTGGACGCGGGTTACGTCCGGCGCAATGACGGCGTCCTCGCCATCACCCCGTCCGGCCGGGCGACCGCGGAGCGGCTGTTCGCCGCGCGCCGCGAGGGCCTCGCGAGGCACGTCGAGGGCTGGTCGCCCGAGGAGCATCCGGAGCTGTCGGACGTGCTGACCCGGCTCGCCCGCGTCTCGCTGGGCCAGGACGCCGACGGGAACGTCCTGAAGCCCGGCCGGCCCGCCGGGACCGCGCCCTGACGCGCCCGCCGCCGAGCCCGCGGGAATGCTTTCGTCGCGGGGTGAGCGGCGCGGTGCCGAGACTCACCTCACATGGCGTTGCGCTGCGAGGGATGTAATCTCATACTGACGACCGAATCTCACTCGGTTTCGGGACGGAACCCCAGACTTTTGGAGGCGTAGTGGCCGAGGCGTACATCGTCGGCGCGGTCCGTACCCCCGTCGGTACCAAGAAGGGCGCCCTCAAGGACGTGCATCCCGCCGACCTCGGTGCGCACGTGCTCAAGGAGCTCGTGAACCGTACCGGCGTCGACCCCTCCGCGGTCGAAGACGTGATCATGGGCTGCGTCATGCAGGCCGGCCCCCAGGCGCTGGACATCGCGCGCACCGCCTGGCTGTCGGCCGGGCTGCCGGAGAGCGTGCCCGGCGTCACCATCGACCGCCAGTGCGGCTCCTCCCAGCAGGCGATCCACTTCGCCGCGCAGGGCGTCCTCTCCGGCACCCAGGACCTCGTCGTCGCGTCCGGCGTCGAGCACATGGCCAAGGTGCCGATGGGCGCCACCATCGTCCAGGGCCTCGACTTCCCGTACGGCGAGGGCTGGGGCGAGCGCTACGGCCAGCAGGAGATCTCCCAGTTCCGCGGCGCCGAGCTGATGGCCGAGAAGTGGGGCTTCACCCGCGAGGACCTGGAGAAGTTCGCGCTGGAGAGCCACAAGCGCGCCGCCAAGGCCATCGAGGCCGGCTACTTCGACCGCGAGATCGCCCCGATCGCCGGGCTCTCCAAGGACGAGGGCGCCCGCCCCGACACCACCCTGGAGAAGATGGCGGGCCTGAAGGCCCTCCGCGAGGGCGGCGTCATCACCGCCGCGGTGTCCTCGCAGATCTCCATCGGCGCGTCGGCGCTGCTGATCGCCTCCGAGGAGGCCGTCAAGCAGCACAACCTGACCCCGCGCGCCCGCATCCACACCCTCGCCATCACCGGCTCGGACCCGGTCTACATGCTGACCGGCCCGATCCCGGCGACGGAGAAGGCGCTGTCCAGGGCCGGCCTCAAGATCGACGACATCGACGTCTTCGAGGTGAACGAGGCGTTCGCCCCGGTCCCGATGGCGTGGGCGCACGACACCGGCGCGTCGCTGGAGAAGACCAACCCCAACGGCGGCGCCATCGCCACCGGCCACCCCCTGGGCGCGACCGGCGGCATCCTGATGACCAAGCTGCTGCACGAGCTGGAGCGCACCGGCGGCCGCTACGGCCTCCAGACGATGTGCGAGGGCGGCGGCCAGGCCAACGCCACCATCATCGAGCGTCTTTAGTTCCTTGCGTTCCTCCGTGGCCCATCCCCGGTTCGGGGGTGGGCCACGAGTGTTCGCGGGGGGCGGGATGATGGCCGGGTCGTGCCGGTGGACCGCGAGGAGCGGAGCATGTACGAGACGATCGTCTACGAGGTCGCGGAGCGGGTCGCGCGGATCACGCTGAACCGGCCCGACGCCCGCAACGCGCTCAGCGACACCATGATCGACGAGCTGCTCGACGCGTTCGAGCGGGCGAAGGCCGACGACGGCGTGCGGGTCATCGTGCTGACCGGGGCGGGCGACCGGGCGTTCTGCGCGGGCGCCGACCTCGGTGGGCTCGGGCGGGCGCAGGCGGACGGACGGTCCGTCGCGGACGCCGGGGCGATCCGGGAGAGCGCCCCCTTCCGGCTGTTCACCGCGTTCCCGAAGCTCGGCAAGCCGATCATCGCGCGGCTCGCCGGGCACGCGGTCGCCGGCGGGCTCGGCCTCGCCGCGGCCTGCGACCTGGTGGTGGCGGCCGACGACGTCAAGCTCGGCACCCCCGAGGTCAACGTGGGCCTGTGGCCCATGATGATCATGGCGATCATCAACCGGAACGTCGCGCCGAAGCACGCGTTCAAGCTCTACTACACCGGGCGGCGCGTCACCGCGGCCGAGGGCCGCGACATCGGCCTGGTCACCGAGGTGGTGCCGCGCGCCGAGCTGGACGCGCGGGTGGACGAGCTGGCCCGCACCATCGCGGCCAAGAGCCCGCTCGGCCTGCGCCGGGGCCGCGACGCGTTCTTCGCGATCGAGGGCCGCCCGCTGGAGGACCAGGTGGAGCACCTGCTGTCCGAGCTGGTCGGCCTGGCCGCCACCGAGGACGCCAAGGAGGGCATCACGGCGTTCCTGGAGAACCGCGCCCCCGACTTCAAGGGCCGCTGACCGCCGCCGGCGGGCCGTCCCGGGCGGGTCGCCGTCGGCTCGGCGGTGCCGGCGGGGCCGGTCAGGTGGTCGCGGTGAGAGTGAGGGTGCGCTGGAGTTCGGCGGCGCGGGCGTGCATGCGGTCGGCGGACTTCTCGATCCTGGGGAGCTTGCCGGTGCGGCAGGAGATGGCGAGCGCGCCGATGGTGCCGCCGGTCGCGTCCGTGACCGGCACCGCCGCGCAGCCGGTGCCGAGGGCGTACTCGTCGCGGTCGAGGGAGAGCCCGCAGGGCGAGGTCAGCGTGCTGAGCAGCCGGGTCGGCTCGGTGATGGTGTTCGGGGTCAGGTCGACGAGCGGATGCCGGGAGAGGTAGTCGCGGAGCCGTTCGTCGTCGAGCTGGCTCAGCACGCACTTGCCGAGCGCGGTGGCGTGCGCGGACTCGTCGAAGCCGACCCAGACGTCGACGCGGGGCGCGCGCGGGCCGTCGGCGATGTCGATGAGCCGGATCTCGTCGTCCACGTGCATGCCGAAGTAGCACGCGACGCCCAGCTCGTCGCGGAGCGCGATGAGCGTCGGGCGGACCCGGGCGAGCAGCTGCTGCGTCCGGCTCCGGCCGTGCAGCGACTGGACGCGCTCGCCGAGCACCCAGACGCCGTCCGGCAGCCGCATGGCGTAGCCCTCGTAGGCGAGGGTGCGCAGCAGGTGGTAGGCGGTGGCGAGGGGCAGCCCGGCCTCGCGGGCCAGCTGCTTCGCGGGCGCGCCGCTCGGATGCGACGCCACCACCTCCATGAGGTGCAGCGCCCGCTGCACCGAGGCGATGAGAGTGGGCCTGCGTGTCTCATCCATCACGCACAGCGAACCCCTCCGGCCTGGCGAGGTCAAGGGCTTTGGCTGTACTCGGCCGTGTGCCCGGCCCCTCGCGTGCGACACGCCTGGGCGGCGCGGGAGTACACGGCGGGATGAGCGGGGAAGTAATTTCGGGACAGTGCAACCTCTGGGGGCGGATCCCCCAGACCCCCCAGGGCTGCCGCCCGAAGGGCGGGCGGGAGCAGGGGAATCGCTTCCGAGGAGCCGGCATGAGCCAGCCGAGTCGCAGCCAGACGCCCGTCGACGAGCGGACCGCGCGGCGGGTCGCCGAGGAGGCCCGCGAGAGCGAATGGCGGCTGCCGAGCTTCGGCAGGCAGCTCTTCCTCGGCGATCTCCGGCTCGATCTCGTCCACCCGCATCCCCGCCCGGACGACGCGTCGCGCCGGCGCGGCGAGGCGTTCCTCGCGCGGCTCACCGAGTTCTGCGCCACCCGGGTCGACCCCGCGCTGATCGAGCGCGAGTCCCGCATCCCCGACGACGTGGTCAACGGCCTGCGGGAGATGGGCGCGCTCGGCATGAAGATCCCCGAGCACTACGGCGGCCTCGGGCTCAGCCAGCTCTACTACGGCAGGGCCCTGATGGTCGTCGGGTCGGTGAGCCCGGCGCTCGGCGCGCTGCTGTCGGCGCACCAGTCCATCGGCGTCCCGCAGCCGGTGAAGATGTTCGGGACGGAGGAGCAGAAGGAGCACTGGCTGCCGCGGTGCGCGAAGCAGATCAGCGCGTTCCTGCTCACCGAGCCCGACGTCGGCTCGGACCCGGCGCGGCTGCGCGCCAGCGCCGTCCCCGACGGCGACGACTACGTCCTCAACGGCGTCAAGCTGTGGACGACCAACGGCGTCGTCGCGGACCTGGTCGTCGTCATGGCGCGCGTGCCGAAGTCCGACGGGCACCGGGGCGGCATCTCGGCGTTCATCGTGGACATGGCCGCGCCCGGCATCACCGTGGAGAACCGCAACGCGTTCATGGGGCTGCGGGGCATCGAGAACGGCGTGACGCGCTTCCACGACGTGCGCGTCCCCAAGGCCAACCTGATCGGCGCGGAGGGCGCGGGCCTGAGGATCGCGCTGACCACGCTGAACACCGGGCGGCTCTCGCTGCCCGCGATCTGCGCGGCGAGCGGCAAGTGGGCCGCGAAGATCGCCCGCGAGTGGTCGAAGGAGCGGGTGCAGTGGGGCCGGCCGGTCGGCGAGCACGAGGCCGTGGCCCGCAAGATCGCGTTCATCGCCGCGACCGCGTACGCGCTGGAGGCCGTCCTCGACCTGTCCGGCCAGCTCGCCGACGACGAGCGCAACGACATCCGGATCGAGGCGGCGCTGGCGAAGCTGTGGTCCTCGGAGATGGCCTGCCGGATCGCCGACGAGCTGGTCCAGCTGCGCGGCGGCCGCGGCTTCGAGACGGCCGAGTCGCTGGCCGCGCGCGGCGAGCGGGGCGTGCCCGCCGAGCAGCTGCTCCGCGACCTGCGGATCAACCGGATCTTCGAGGGCTCCACCGAGATCATGCATCTGCTGATCGCGCGCGAGGCGGTGGACGCGCACCTGTCCGTCGCGGGCGACATCATCGACCCCGACGCGTCCGCCGGGACGAAGGCGCGGGCGGCGGTGAAGGCGGGCGGCTTCTACGCGCGCTGGCTGCCCACCCTCGTGACGGGCGCGGGGCAGCGGCCGAACGCGTACGCCGAGTTCGGCGCGCTCGCCAAGCACCTGCGGTACGTGGAGCGCGTCTCCCGCAAGCTGGCCCGGTCCATCTTCTACGCGGCGGGCCGCTGGCAGGGGCGGCTGGAGTACAAGCAGGGCTTCCTCGGCCGGATGGTGGACATCGGCGCCGAATTGTTCGCGATGAGCGCCGTCTGCGTGCGCGCCAATGCCGATTCCTCGGGCCTTGGTCCGCTTTCCGGATCCATTGTGGACGGCGCGAGCGAGGCCAATGTTCCCGGTGCGTCCGCCGTCCTGCTCGCCGACGCGTTCTGCCGGCAGGCGCGCGTCCGCGTCGAGGAACTCTTCGACGGGCTGTGGCGCAACACCGACGAGATGGACGTGAAACTCGCGCGCGCCGTCCTCGCCGGAGATTTCGCCTGGGTCGAGGAGGGCGTATTGGACCCCTCCATTCCCGGGCCGTGGATAGCGCCCGCCGAACCAGGTCCGAGCGAAAAGGCGAGCGTGCACCGCAGGATCGGCTGAGAACGCCGCTCTGACCTGCGGTGCGTGACCGCCGGACTGCTGTGCGCTACGGTGACCTGGCCCGGTCGCCGGTCGGTGGGACCGGTCACACCGGGACAGACCGGTCGCCGGTCCCGTGCACCGATTCCCGAACGCCGGGCATTGCGGTTGCGTACGGATGGGTAGACTGTCCCGACCTTGCGCCAGAGATCAGACCATCCCGAGGGATCCGGTCCGTCGATCCGGCGAAAACAAGCAGAACGCCAACGCACCCAGCGAGCGGGAAGTATGCAGCAACCTGGTCAGAAGAAGTCCATCGCAGGAACCCTACTCAATCTACTCGGAAGCGGCCCGAAGCCCGCTCCCGCGGCGCCCACCGCGGGAGACGGAGAGGTCATACAGCCCGCCGCCGGCGACGGGGCGCTGGAGAACCACCTGGGCGGTGACGAGGCCCGCAACTACCGCAAGTACGAGTACGAGACCGTCGCTCCCCACGTCGGACGCTCGCTGCTGGAGATCGGCTCCGGGCTCGGGCACTTCTCCGAGCAGTTCGCCGGACGCCTCGACTACCTCGCGGTCAGCGACAACGACCCGTACTGCGTCGGCGAGCTGCGCAAGCGCTACGCGGACAACGACGACGTCGAGGTCATCGACCTCGAGCTGCCGGCCGAGATCGACATCCGGCAGAAGGTCGACACGGTCGTGATGATGAACGTCCTCGAGCACATCAAGGACGACGTGCAGGCGCTGCGCGACCTCGCGTCCGTCACGCTGCCCGGCGGCCGGATCGTCATCTGGGTGCCCGGCTACATGCAGCTGTACGGCGACTTCGACCGCAAGGTCGGGCACGTCACCCGCTACACCCCGGCGACGCTGGAGGCCTCGGTCCGCGAGGCCGGGCTCGTCCCGGAGGTGCTCAAGCCCATCAACTTCCTCGGCGGGATCGCCTGGTGGTTCGCGGTCCGCCGCGGCGGCGCCGGCTACCCCGACCCCCGGCTGGTCAAGATCTACGACCGGACCGTGGTGCCGGTGACCCGCACCATCGAGCGGCTCGTCCGGCCGCCGTTCGGGCAGACCGTCTTCTGCGTGGCCCGCGTCCCGCGCTAGCGCGGGACGCGGCGCGCCCGCGGCGGGCACGAGATCATCACCATGTGAACTCGTGCCCGCCGTTTTCGGTATGTCGCCGGTTACACGGCGCAATGGGCGGAGCACACTGGGCAGTGGCCGGAACGGTCGCGGGCCGCCTCTCCGGGGGGAGGAGCACCGCATGCTTCCGCGGTGCGCGGCCGTGAAGGCCGGCCACGTCAGTTCCCGTGTGGTCCGACGGTTCGGTGGCGGGGGTCCGGGAGGGGGGTTCCCGCCACGGGACCATGCCCGCCCGCGGCCGGCCGCCCGGCGGAGCGCCCCGCCGAGCCGGCGAACAGCATGAGCCGGTGCGCGGTCGCGGCGGCCTCGCCGCGGTTCGCCACGTCGAGCTTGCCGAGGATGTTCGACACGTGCACGCTGGCCGTCTTGACCGAGATGAACAGCGCCTCGGCGATGTCGCGGTTGCTGCGGCCCTCGGCGACCAGGCGGAGCACCTCGTACTCGCGCGGGGTCAGGCCCAGCGGCGCGGACGGCTCGGCGCCGTTCCGCCGCGGCGCCCGCGTCCGGCGCAGCAGCTCGGCGACCCGCTCCGCGAGCGGCTCGGCGCCGAGGTCCGCGGCGGCGTCGGCCGCGATCCGCAGCCGCCCGGCCGCCGCGTCGTGGTCGCCGTCCGCCAGCGCCGCCTCCGCGGCGTGGACGAGCGCCTGCGCGCGGGCGTACCGGTTGCCGAGCGCCTCCCACGCGGCGGCGGCCGCGTCCCAGGCGCCCTGGTCGAGGACGCCCCGGGCACGGGCCGCCTCGGCGTCGAAGAGGAGCTTGTTGGCGCGCTGCAGCGGGCCGCTGATCGTCAGGCCGGCGGCGCGCTCCTCGATCCGGCGCAGCATCGGCGCGGCGGCCGCGCCGATCTCGGCGCAGGCCGTGGCGCCCGCGACCAGCACCGGCAGGGCGTAGCGGGCGTCGTCCGGCAGGCCCGCCTCCTCGATCACCCGCTCGACCGCCGGGAACACGTCCTGGGGGCGGCCCTCCGCCAGCGCCAGCCGCGCCTCCAGCCACAGCGAGCTGAAGTAGTCCTGCGTCTTCAGCCACTTCATCTTCAGCCGCATGACCTCGCGGGAGCCCTCGAGGCGCTCGCGGGCGGTGTCCAGGTCGCCGCGGGCGAGCGCCACGGCCCCCGACAGGACCAGCAGCGACGTCCGGATCGTCACCGCGGGATCCTGCTCCATCGCGTGGTTCATCACCGCGATGGCCTCGTCCCACCGGCCGAGGGAGACCAGCGGCTCGGCCTGGTTGATGCACAGGAACGTGCCTTGCGTCCGCGCCACGCCGTACTCGCGGGCCAGCTCCTTGCCCTTCGCGGCGACGGACGCGGCCTCCTCGTGCTTGCCCGCGCCCTCCAGGAAGTGCGACTTGATGACGTAGTAGCGCAGCAGCACCCGGTGGTTGCCGGCGGCGGTGACGATCCGCTCGATCTCGCTGAGCGTGCCCTCCGTCGCGGCGCCGTACTCGGAGTAGTCGATGTCGGCGCAGAACAGCGTGATGAGCGCCTGCGCCTCGGCGACCGGGTCGGCGAGCTTGCGCGCGATCTCCAGCGACTCCGCCGCCGCGGCCTGCGCCTCGGGGATGTCGGTGGAGAACCGCACGTAGGTCGCGAACGTCGCGAGGACGCGCGCGCGGAGCACCGTCGGGGGATCGGCCGGCAGCGCCTTCACCGCGGCCCTCAGGTCGTCGACGAAGCCGGGGCGCGCCATCTCGTAGCGCATGTGGCCGCGCAGCTCCAGCAGCGACGCCCAGCGCTCGGTGTCCATCGCGTCCTCGCCGGCGGCCTCGACCTCCTTCAGCGCGGCCGTGGCGAACTTGAGGCCCCGGTCGTACTCGCCCGCCAGGTCGGCGGCGGCCGCGGCCTCCTCCATCACCTTGGTGTGGTCGGCGCCGATGCGCTCCGCCGCGTCGGGCACGCGGTCCCAGAGGTTCAGCACCCGCGACAGCATCGTCAGGCACTCGGCGTAGGCGAGGGCCTTGCGCGCGTCGGCCGCCGCCCGCCACGACGCGACCAGCGCCCACGTGGCGTCGTTGGCGGCCTTCCAGTGGTGGCTGAGCTCCACCCAGAGCCGTCCGGACGGCACCAGCCCCGGGTCGTTCTCCAGGGCCTCGGCGTAGCGGGTGTGCAGGCGCGTGTACTCGCCGGGCAGCAGGTCGTCGTGGACGGCCTCGCGGATCAGCGCGTGCCGGAACGCGTACCCGTCACCGTCCACGACCAGCACGTTCGCGGCGACGGCCGGGCGCAGCACCCGGGTCAGCGCGGAGTCGTCCAGCCCCGACACGGCGGCCAGCAGCGCGTGCTCGATGCGGGTGCCGCCGCCGCTGGCGTCCCGCAGCACGTCCTGGGTCTCCTCCGGCAGCCGCTGCACGCCCGCGAGCAGCAGGTCCCGCAGGGACTCGGGCAGCTCGCAGGCGAGGGTCCCGTCGTCGTCGAGCAGCGCCTCGATGAACAGCGGGTTCCCCTCGCTGCGCGCGTCGATCCGCTCGACCAGGCCCGCCGGCGGCGCGTGCCCGAGCACCTCGGTGACCAGCGCCGCGACGTCCGAGCGGGCCAGCCTGGTGATCTCCAGCCGGCTCACCCGGTCGACCCGCTCCAGCCCGCCGAGCAGCGGCCGCAGCGGATGGGCGCGGTGCAGCTCGTCCGACCGGTACGTCACCACGACCAGGACCGGCGCGACGCTCAGGTTGCGCACCAGGAACGCCAGCAGGTCGCGGGTGGAACGGTCCGCCCAGTGCGCGTCCTCGATCACGAGCACGAGCGGCTCGCGCTCGGCGAGCCGCTCCAGCAGGGTCAGCACCACCTCGAACAGCCGGGCCCGCTCCTCGCCGGAGGCGGCGTCGGTCTCCGGCTCGCCGAACTCCGGCAGCAGCCGGGCGAGGCTCCCGGTGTCGCCGCGCGGGACGAGCGCCGCGACCCCGTCGATGCCGATGTCGCGGACCAGGCCGCGCAGCACCGTGGTGAACGGCGCGAAGGGCAGGCCGTCGGAGCCGAGCTCCAGGCAGCCGCCGATGAGGACGCGGGCCCGCCCCCCGCGGGCGACGGACGCCGCGAACTCGCGGATCAGCCGGGTCTTGCCCAGGCCGGCCTCACCGCCGACCAGCACCGCGCCGGGGGCCGACGCCAGCGCGTCCTCCAGCACGCCGAGCTCGGCTGCCCTGCCGACCAGGACGGGACTCATCGCACGCGCGCTCACGTCACAAGGATGCCAAATGAATCCGACAATCCCACCTGAATATCAGTCGGTGAGATGGCGCCAGCCCTCGCCGCGGTGCTCGTCCAGCCCGGCGACCGGCCCGCCCGGCAGCGGCGGGTGCGCCGTGGTGCGGACCGGACCCGCGTCCAGCACGCCCCGCGCCCGGAAATGATCGAGGTCGAGCATCTCGGCGCCGGTGAGCAGCGGCGCCACCGGCGCCCCGGCGGCCGACAGCCGCTCCATCGCCTCGTCCCTGGTCAGCCGGGCGATGGCGGCCGCGACGTCGGCGTCCAGCTCCGCGACCCGGCCGAGCCGCTCGGCGAACGGGACGTCCGCCGCCTCGTCCAGGCCCAGCGCGCGGCAGGTCGCGGCCCACAGCCGCTCCTCCGACACGACCCCGAGCGTGATCTTCAGGCCGTCCTTGGTGGCGTAGACCCCGTACCCGGGGACGGGCCCGGTGACATGCGTCACCTGGTCCGGCCGCGGGGGCGTGACCGGTTGCGGCCGGAGGGCCTCCGGGACGGTGCTCGTCCAGTGCGCCAGGACGTCGGCCATCCCCAGGTCGATCCGGTCGCCCTCCCCGGTGGCGCGGGCCCTGAGGCACGCGGCGGTGATCGCGAACGCGGCCATCGTCGCGGCGGCCATGTCGGCGACCGGCAGCTCCTCCAGGGACGGCGACGCCGCGTCCGGCGGGAGCGTCGCCGCGTACGCGCGGTAGTTGACGTCGTGCCCCGGCACCTGCGCGAGCGGCCCGTCCGCCCCGTAACCGGAGATCGAGCAGTACACCAGCCGCGGGTTGCGCGCGCGCAGCTCGGCGTCGCCGACGCCGAGCCGGTCCGCGACGCCGGGCCGGAACCCTTCGACGAACACCTCGGCGTCCGCCGCGAGCTCCAGGCACCGCTCCCGGCCGGCGTCGGTCTTCAGGTCCAGCACGATGCTGCGCTTGCGCCGGTTGAGCAGGTCGAAGTGCCCCTGGAACATCCGCATGGGCTCGCCGCCCGGCGGCTCCACCTTGATGACGTCGGCGCCGAGCTGGGCGAGCAGCTGCGTCGTGTACGGGCCCGGCCGCCACATCGTCAGGTCCAGCACGCGCAGTCCGTCCAGGGGCGCCATTGTGATCTCTCCGCGTCCTCGGCCCTCCGGCGGGCGGGCGCCCGGCCTCCCGCCATCGTGTCGATCTCCGGACGGCTCAGTCAAGCAAGTGCTTGGTCTGCACCTGCCGGCCCGCGCGTCAGAACCAGCAGGGGCCGGTGCCCCAGGCCCAGGACCACTCCTCCGGGACGAGCAGGTGGATGTGGCACGACATGTCGCCCCAGACGACGTACGGGCCCTTGTCGTCCCAGCCGACGAAGCCCAGCTCCACCTGCGTCCGGAGCTGCGCGGGCAGCTGCGCGGCCGGCGCCTTGGGCTTGGGCGCGGCCTCCGCGGGCAGGGTGCCGAGGGCCAGCGTTCCGGACAGCGCGAGCGCCGCCGCGGCGGCAGTGATCGTCCTCATGCGCCGATCCTGCCTCCCGCCGCACAAAAATGCCAGTAATCACTGGCAGCTTTCTGGGCGCCGTTGACGGAAGGTCCGATCCGGGTGACGCTGGCCGAGGGCACGGGAGGTGGTCCCCATCCGCTTCGGTCTCTTCTACGAGCACCAGTTGCCCCGGCCGTGGCGGGACGGGGACGAGCTGCGGCTCTACCAGGACGCGCTCGACCAGGTCGAGATCGCCGACCGGGTCGGGTTCGACTACCTCTGGGCGGTCGAGCACCACTTCCTGGAGGAGTACAGCCACTCGTCGGCGCCGGAGGTGTTCCTCGCGGCGGCGTCGCAGCGGACGGAACGGATACGGCTCGGGCACGGGATCGTCCAGCTCCCGCCCGCCGTGAACCATCCCGCGCGGATCGCCGAGCGGATCGCGACGCTCGACCTGGTGTCGAACGGGCGGGTGGACTTCGGGACGGGCGAGTCGAGCTCCGGCGCGGAGCTCGGCGGGTTCGGCGTGCGGCGCACCGAGAAGCGGGCCCAGTGGCAGGACGCGATCGACGCCGTCACCCGCATGTTCGTCGAGGAGCCGTTCGCCGGATGGCGGTCGCCCCATCTGCGGATGCCGCCCCGGAACGTCATCCCGAAGACCGTCCAGAAGCCCCACCCGCCGCTGTGGGTGGCGTGTTCGAGGCGGGAGACCATCCAGTTCGCGGCCCGGAACGGGATAGGCGCGCTGTCGTTCTCGTTCGTCGAACCCGAGGACGCGGGCAAGTGGGTCGACGAGTACTACCGCATCCTGGAGTCGGAGGAGTGCGTCCCGGCGGGGTTCGCGGTGAACCCGAACGTTTCGGTGGTGCTCCCGATGATGCTGCACGAGGACGAGGCCACCGCGATCGACCGGGGCGTCGACGGCGCGCACTTCTTCGCGTTCGCGCTGGCCCACTACTACGGGGCGACGCCGCACGACCCCGGGCGCACCAGCGTTTGGGACGAGTTCCGGGAGCGCCGGGCGTCCCAGGGGTTCGACCGCGACCAGGTCATCGCCAACGCCGAGTCGCTGAACGTGAACGTCGGCTCCCTGCGCGGCGCGGTCGGGACCCCCGAGCAGGTCGTCGAGCTGGTCCGGCGGTACGAGTCGGTCGGCGTCGACCAGGTCTCGTTCGTGCTGCAGGCGGGGCCGAACCGGCACGAGCACATCTGCGAGAGCCTCGAACTGTTCGGCCGGTCGGTGCTGCCGCATTTCACCGAAGGCCGGGAGGAGCGGGAGGCGGCCAAGGCGGAACGCCTCGCACCCGCGATCGAGGCGGCCCTCGCCCGGCGGAAGCCCGCCCGGACGTCGCCGCCCGGCTACCGCATCGACGAGGACGCCGAGGTCGCGCGCGCCCAGCGCTCGTCCCGCTCCCGCCGTCCCGTGCGGCAGGAGATCCGCGCGGCGGCCAGGCGGCGGGCCGCGCAGGGCTTCTACAAACTGGTGCACGGCAGGACGGACGAGCAGATCGAGCGGCGCTTCGGGCCGAACGCGCAGCGGCTGTTCTTCACCGGGATGGCCCGCGCGTACGACCCGTCCGCCGCCGCGGGGTTCGCGGGCGACATCGAGTTCCGCCTGACGCCCGGGCACGGCACCGCGACCACCTGGACGATCCACGTGTCCGGCGAACGGGCCAGGGCCCGCGCCGGCGGGTCCGGGGACCCCGACATCGCGCTCAGCGCCCGCACGGCCGACTTCCTGCGCATTCTCGCCGGGGACGCCAACCCGGCGTCGCTGCTCATGGACGGCCGGCTGGCGATCCGGGGGAACTACGAGCTGGCGCCGCGGATCAGCGAGATGTTCGGCGGCCCGTCCCCCTACTGAGACGGGGGTGGCCGTGGTCCCCCGATCACCACGGCCACCAGTACGTCTGATGCACCCCGTACCGCTCGGGTTCGCGGTGGTAGGGCACGAATGTTCGCCGACGCGAGTACGGTCGCGGGGTGTTCTCGCTCCATGAACCGCCGCTGTTCGCGCGGCTGCGGAACGCCCGGCGGATCCTGGTGGCCGGGGCCGGCGGCGGATTCGACGTCTACGCCGGGTTGCCGCTCGCCATCGCCCTGCTGGACCGGGGCAAGGACGTCCACCTCGCGAACCTCTCGTTCAGCTCCCTCTACGGCCTGCCCTCCGACATCTGGCTGGACGCCGACGTCGCGGCCGTGACGCCCTGGACCGAGAGCCGCGACGCCTACTTCCCCGAGGGCGTCCTCGCCCGCTGGCTGGACCGCAACGGCCTCCCGTCGACCGTCCACGCCTTCCCCAAGCTCGGCGTGCGCCCTCTCCGCGCGGCCTACGGCCACCTGGTGGACCGGCTCGGACTGGACGCGATCGTCCTGGTGGACGGCGGCACGGACATCCTGCTGCGCGGCGACGAGGCCGGGCTCGGCACGCCCGAGGAGGACATGGCCAGCCTCGCCGCCGTGCACGGCTTGGACGTCCCCGACAAGATCGTCGTCTCGCTGGGGTTCGGGGTGGACGCCTATCACGGCGTGAACCACGTCCACGTCCTGGAGAACCTCGCGGCCCTGGCCCGCGACGGCGCCTACCTGGGCGCCTTCTCCCTACCGGCCGAGAGCCGCGAAGCCTCGCTGTACCTCGACGCGGTGGAGGACGCCCAGGCGGCGCACGAGCGGTATCCGAGCATCGTGAACGGCTCGATAGCGGCGGCCCTGCGCGGCCTCTTCGGCGACGTCCGGTTCACCGAACGGACGCGGGGAAGCGAATTGTTCATCAATCCCTTGATGGCGATGTACTTCGCCGTCGACCTGGACGGGCTCGCCCGCCGGTCGCTCTACCTGGACCGTCTAGAGAAGACCCGAACGATCCATCAGATCGCCGCAGCGATCGAAGCGTTCCGGGAGGAACTCCCGCGCACCCGTCCGCCCCGCCAGTACCCTCACTGACCCGCCCGACGCGCCGCGGGTCAACCCGGTGCAAGGCCGGGGCGCCTACCTTTGACGGGTGAAGGTCGTCGCTGTGCTTGTAGCGGTTCTCGGCTGGTTCGCCGTCCCGGCGCGGGCGGACGCGGGGTTGGCGCCGCTGGTCGACGTGGCGGCGCGACGGCTCGATGTCGCGGACCTGGTCGCCGCCGCCAAGTGGGGGACGGGCAAGCCCATCGAGGACCCGGTGCGCGAGCAGCAGATTCTGGACTCGGTCGCCGAGCGGTCGGTCGCGATGGGCATCGAGCCGGAGGCCGCGCGGCGGATCTTCCGCGACCAGATCGAGGCGGGCAAGCTCGTCCAGCGCGGGCTGTTCGCCCGGTGGGCGGTCCGTCCCGGCGACGTCCCGGCGCACCGGCCCGACCTGGTGAAGGACGTCCGGCCGCTGCTCGACCGGATCACTGGCGAGCTGCTCGCCGACCTCAAGGAGACGCGGGACGCGCGCCGCGCCCCGTCCTGCCGCGCGGAGCTGGTGAAGGCCGTCGAAAGGGTCGAGGCGGCCCGCCGCCCGGACGCCCTGCACCGCGCCGGGCTGCTCCGGGCCGTCCCGTCGATCTGCTGACGCCCGGCATGCAACCTCCCGGCGCTCCGGTCGCATCAAGGGGGTGTGGAGCGGCCGAGGAGCGAGCACATGCCGGGACGGGATGACGAGTTCACCGCCTACGTGACGGCCAGGACGCCCTGGTTGCGGCGGGTGGCGTACCTGCTGTGCCAGGACTGGCACCGGGCCGACGATCTCGTGCAGACCGCGATCACCCGCCTGTACCTGCGGTGGCACCGCGCGTCGGCCGCCGACAACCTCGACGGCTACGCGCGCACGGTGCTGGTCAGGGTGTTCCTCGCCGAGCAGCGCGGCGGCCGGCTGCGGCGCGTCCGGCTCGTCGCGGAGCCGCCCGACGGGCCGGGCGGCGCGCCCGACCCCGACGGCGGCCTCGATCTGCGGGACGCGCTCGCCGCGCTGCCGCCAAGGCAGCGGGCCGCCGTCGTGCTGCGCTTCTACTGCGATCTGTCGGTCGAGCAGACCGCCGGCGTCCTCGACTGCTCGGCGGGGACCGTCAAGAGCCAGACGTCGCGCGGGCTGGACGCGCTGCGCCGCGCGCTGCGACCGGTGCAGAGCCTCACGGATGGGGAGAACCCGGCATGAACGATCTGAAGGAGCGGCTGGAGCGGATCGCCGCGACGCCCGGACCGGCGACGTCCGTGGACGTGGTGACGGCGATCAGGAGGGGGCGCCGGATCAGGCGCGGGCGGCGGGCGCGGCGGGCGCGCTGGCGGCCGGGCTCGCGGCGGCGGTCGCGGTCGCGGTGCTGCCCGGTTCGGCGGACGAGCCGCACCGCGTCCGGCCCGCGGAGCGGGTGCGGTACCCGGACCTGCTCGTCCCGCCGACGTCGTTCGGCTGGCTGCCGCCCGGTTACGCGCAGACCAGGATCGCGCGGGACGACCAGGGCCGTTCCTCCGTCACCGTTTCGGCGGGCAAGGGGAGCAGCAAGGGCGAGCCGACGACGGCGGTCGAGCTGACCGTCCTCGGGCCCGGCCCCGAGCCGCCGATCGCGAAGCTGCCCGGCGGGAAGAAGGGCCGCTGGACGGGCACCGTGCTCATCAACGGACGCGTCGGGCACTGGACGATCGAGCCGGGCGGGCCGGGCTCCGACCAGGTGCCCGCCGAGCTGCGGTGGGAGTACCGGCCGCACCGGTGGGCGCTGCTGTCGGTCCTCGACCGCGGGATCGCGGCGAAGGAGACCGTCCAGCGCATCGCGAAGGGCGTGCGGTTCGGCGGCGGCAGTCCCGCGGCCTTCCCGTTCCGGGCGACCGGCGTGCCGGGCGGGCTGAAGCCGACCCGGGCCTCGCTCGGCACGGGCCCGGAGGCCGAGCTCTGGCTCACCTCGCCCGGCCGGGGAGGCGGCGACCTGCTCATCGCGGTCGCTCCCGCGGCCCGGCGCGGACCAGAGGGGACCAACACGAAGATCGACGGGCATCCGGCGTTCGATTCCCGGCTTCCGCACCGCGGCCCGAAGATGGAGCGGGATCCGGAGGAAGCGCAGCGGCTGATCGTCTACGGCGTCCACGGCCTCGACGTGACGGTGCAGGCGACGGGCGGGCCGCTGCGGACCCTGCAGGCGGCGGGCGGGCTGACCGGCCTGTACCGGCGGGTGACCCTGCTCGGCGGCGACCCGGCGCACTGGACGACGTCGCCGCTCGGCTGACCGGACGGCGCCGTCCCGGCGGACCTGCCCGGCGGAGGTTCCGTGCCGTTTGTGCCGATGGGGCTCTTCCGCGATGCTGGGGGCGTGTCAACGGAGACTCTCATCGGCGCCGCCGAACTGCACGCTTTCCTGCACGGGCTTCCCGGCGTCGACCAGGTCGGCGCGGAGGAGCGTGCGGCCCGGCTGGCCACCCGGTCGATCAAGACGTCGGCGAAGGCCGAGGCGATCGATCTGGCGATCTCGATGGTGGATTTGACCACGT
>NZ_JAGEOK010000047.1 GCF_017573545.1 Actinomadura nitritigenes
GCATGAGGGCCTCCTGCGGTGTCGGCGTAGATGTCGCAATCCACACCGAACCCGGAGGCCCTCCCTCATTCCAAGATCATCCGACCGTGTCCCCGCGTTCACAACCTCCATAGACAGAACACCTAGCCCGCGGCGGACGCCCCACCGTCCGTCAACACCGACGCCACCTCGAATACACCTGACAAGACCCTTCTCAAACACGCACTAAGGGGCGTCCTTCCAGGTCGCCACGGCGGCGATGCGCTCCTCCTTTTCCCCGACCCTGCGGAGATTCCCGGTCTCCCGGATGGTGAAGTACGTGCTGCCGAGGATCTGCCCGGCCCGCAACTGCAACAGGCTGATGGTGGTCTGCGAATCGGACCGTCCCTGCCTGAGCTGCTGCTGACCGCGCCGGACTCGGTCGAGTATGCGCGACAGGTTCGCCATCTACGTGTGGCGGGCGGTGACACCAAGACCGAGAGGTCGCGCCGGACGGTGAAATCCCTGGACGGGCGACGGAGGCTCTGCGTAAGCACCATGCGCGGCAGGCCTCGCAACGGCTCAAAGCGGGGGAGGCGTGGCAGGACGACGGCCTGGTGCTCTCCTCGACAAGCGGCCGACCGCTGGATGTCGCCAACGTGCGGAGGGCGTTCCGGCTCATCACCAAGAAGGCGGGGACGGGGGAGACCTGGTCACCGCGGGAACTGCGTCACTCGTTCGTCTCGGCCACGAGTGACGGCGGGCTGCGCATCGAGGCGATCGCCGATCTGTGCGGGCACTTCTCGCCGGCGGTCAGCGGGGAGGTCTACCGGCAGCCTCCCATCGGCCGGTCCAGGCCTCGGCGACCGGGGCCGCTAAGCCACGCCGCTGGCCCAGTGGCAGTTCGCGCGGTTGTCGCCCCAGTACTCGCAGACCTTGACGAACACGGATTTCCCGTCGGCGAAGTAGTTGGTCGCCCAAGAACGGCATTGGCCGTCGTGGGATGGATCCTGGAAGTAATAGCCGACGACGGCCTCGGGCTCGAACGGATCGTTCCCTTCGAGGTACGCCTCGATTCCCCGGCCGTCGGTCAGGTTGTCGCACACAGTGATCTTCTCGTACGAGGGGTATCCCGCAAGATCCGCATCGAAGAACACCGCGCCGCTGTGCGTTTCCGTGTACAGCCAGCCGACGTTCTCCGGGTCCGCGGCGGCCGCCGGCGATGCCGCTCCGAGAATCAGTCCCGCCGCGGCCGCCGACAGGCACAATGGGCGCGCGAATCGCGATACAGATCGCATGCGGAGATCTCCGATCCGGTCACTTCGGCCACGACCGACGTGACCGGATCGCATGCTATTGAACAAGATCGACATGTGTCCACGGCCGCCAGGCAAGGGCACTGGCCGGAACTGGAAGACCACGGTCACCACGTGGTGAGTTTGCCCGGCCCTGTGGAGCCACACCTTGAAGAGGTGGCCGAGGTCCTACCGGGAAGTCTTTTCGGCGAGCGCCTCGTAGTCCTCGGTGATGCCGTTGCCGTACTTCCTGTCCGCCGTCCACCTTCGGGTCAGGCGCAATCGAGGCCACCGCACCGGCGACGTCCCTGGCCTCACCCGCCGGCGCGCAAGGTTGCCGCGGGTGGACGACTGCGTGCGGGCGCCACCCAGATCGGCCAGTGAATCGGGACGGCGCTCCGCGGCGACCACCTGTGGAATCGTCCGCCCTCAGTCGATCATGAACCAGTTGCCGTGCCGGTACGACAGCGTCACACCGCCGAGGTCGTGTTCGGTGAACCTCGCGGTGGAGACCACGGCACGCGTCGGGATGTGCACGTCTCCGTTGGCCCGCCTCGTCACCCTCGTCTTGTTGATGGTGGCGCTCCGCAGTGCGCTCAACTGCGTGTCGGAGAACATGGTCCGCATGATGGCGAAGGTGGTCTGGCATTTCCCGAAGCCCTCGGCCTCGGCCTTCTTTGCCGCCGGCCCGGCAATGGCGCACACGGTCTTCAGGTCGCCTCGGCTCAGCGCGTGCAGAACGGTCACGTAACGCGCGATCGCGGCCTCGGTGGTCTTGGGCACCGTGGTCGAGGAGGGCAACGGAGCTGACGGGCTGGGCGCCGAGGGTGTGGAACTCGCGACCGGCGGGCCGGCCTTCGGGTCGGACGTGGCGTCGGTCTTCGCCTTGTCCTGGCACGCGGACGCGGCGAGGGAGGCGGCGAGGGCCAGCACGCTGGCGCCGAGACGTATGGCGGGTCTGCTCACGACGATCCTTTGCGGCCGGTTTTCGGGCAGACCAAAGGTAGCCGGATTTCCGTGCCGGTTATCGGGCTTCGGCCGATTCCCCTGACCTCCTCGCTCAGGCCGCTCAGACCGAGCAGCGTTTGGCTCCATCCGCTCGCCGACGGGTCGGCAGCAATCCCATGCACCGGCCTGCTCGGTGCCGGTCTCAGCGGCACCGGTCTCAGCGGGTCGAGCGAGGCGGCGCCAGTGCCTCCCGCCCCATGATGATTCGGGAGCATCACGGGGCGGCCCCCGAAGCACAGCCATCCGATGCACCGCAACGTGCCTCCATTTTAGGTCTTGCCATTAATCCTTTTTGGAGAACGCCGAAATGGTGCATTTGGAATATGGTCAGTTGTCCGGGTTATCGGGTCGTCCATGAGAGACATAGAAGGACCGCTTGATCTCGCCGATGCCGTGTGGCGCAAGGGTCTTCGAAGCAACTCTTCCGGCAACTGTGTTGAGGTCACTTTCCTGCGGTCGCATGTCTGGATAAGGGACAGCCGAGCGCCACTGGGCCCAGTGATGGTTTTGTCTCCCCGCGGTTGGGCGAGGTTCGCCGGCGCAGTGAAGTGCGGCGCACACGATCCGGCCTGAAAAGGCTGGCCGTCTCGTCGTGGAGGACCCGAGCCGGGGGCGCCGCACAGTCAATTGGGGCGCGCGGTGTGTGGGCGGCTTATCCCCGGCCTCGTGCCCGGCAGTGGCCGAGCAGGGACCGGCCCTCGTGACCTCCGACGGTCAGTAGCGACGAGGCTTCATGCACCTCGAAAAGCTGCGTGCTTCAAGTGGCGGGCTTGGTCTCGGGCCGCGGGGTCTGCTCGATCAAGATGGCCGTCGCGCGTTCGAGCAGTTCGCAGAAGGCGGCGTGTTCGGCGGATGTGAACGCGTCGGTGAGCGCACGCTCCAGCACGATCACCTCCTGGTAGGCGCGGTCCAGCAGCTCGCGGCCCATCCCGGTAGGGGTGGCGATCATCACCTTGGCGTGCACCGGGGACGGCTCGCGGGTGATGAGGTTCTTGTTCTGCAGGCCCGTGAGCACGGTGGCCATGGTCTGCTGGGTGACGCCGCACGCACGGGCGAGCTGGGCGCCGGACATGCCGCCTTCACGGGCGAGCGTCAGCAGCACCGTGTACTGCGTCATGGTGAGCCCGTGCCCGCGCAGCACCGCCTCGTGGTGCCCCATCAGTGCCTGCTCGGTGCGCCTGATCCGGGTGCACAGATACTCCTCGACCGGGATCTCCGCCATCACTCCCACCACCTTCGCAGGATGCTGAGTTGACTCAGCATCCTGATACTGATTACGGTCCTTGAGTGTCAGGATACTGAGACGACTCAGGAGATTGTCATCATGCAGGCTGTCGTGCTCGACACCGACGACCAGTTCCACCTCACCGACATCGACGAGCCCACCCCCGGCCCCGGCCAGGTGGCCATCCGGGTCGCCTACGCCGGGATCCAGTACGGCGACGTGCTGGTCCGCAACGGCCACTTCCCCGTGCCACGCCCGTTCGTCCCCGGCTTCGAGGCCGCCGGGCACATCGTCGCGGTCGGCGACGGCATCGACCCGGCCCGCATCGGCACACCGGTCACCGCGCTGACCAGCGCCGGCGCCTACGCCGAAGTCGTCATCGCACCCGCCGTGCTCACCCTTGAGGCCACCGGCCTGGACCCGCGGGTCGCCGCGGGCTTCGGCTGGGTCACCCCCACCGCCTTCGACCTGATCAACACCGTGACCCGCGTCCGGCCCGGTGACAGCGTGCTCATCCACGCCGCCGCAGGCGGCGTCGGCACCCTGGCCGCCCAGTTCGCCAAGGCCGCCGGAGCCGCCACCATCGTCGGCGTCGTCGGCAACCACGACCAGGCCGGCTACGCCGCACCGTTCGGCTACGACCGGGTGCTGGTCCGCGAGCAGTTCCCCGACGCACTCGCCGACGACCACTTCGACGTGATCCTCGACCCCATCGGCGGCCCCACCCGGCACGCCAACCTGGAACGCCTCGCCCCCCACGGCCGGCTGGCCGTCTACGGCAACATCGCCACCTTCGAACCGGTCGAAGTCTCCGCCAACGACCTGCTCATGAACGGCAAGTCCCTCCTGACCTACAACAGCAACCTGCTCAGCGAAACCCACCCCGAACGCCTCGCCGCCAGCGCCCAGCAGGCACTCAAGCTCCTGACCGACGGCCAGGTCCGTATCGACATCACCGCCCAATACGAGCCGGCCGAGCTCGACACCGCCATTCAGCGACTCGCCGATGGCGCGACCCGCGGCAAGAGCATCCTCCAGATCGCCTGACCACGACCCGCAGGCACGCCGGCCTGGAAGGCCGCCTCCCACCGACCCGGAGGCGACCTTCCAGCACAACACCACGCGTCGACGAACGAGCCCCGCCTACTACAAGAGACCGTTGCCTATCGAGCGCGACCAGGCTGGGATCGGTCACATACTCGGCCCAAGGCCAGTTTGGGGATCTGCTCCCTGAAGTAGTCGTCCAGCTCGTTCACCAGCTTTGTGGCCACGGTGTACTTGACGCGGAAGCCTTTCATCGCTGCTTCGGTGCCCAGGGTGATCAGCGGTGTGATTCGCCGGTCCCGCTGTCGCCGACCGGCCGGCACGCTCAGCCCGCCGGTCCGGCGGCGGCGTCGGCGGCGAGCACGGTCGCGAGCTCGGTCCGCGAGGCGATGCCGCGCTTCGCGAAGACCTTGCGCAGGTGATACTCGACCGTGCGCGGGCTCATGAACAGCCTGCCGCCGATCTCGGGATTGGTCAGGCCCGTGCTGGCGAGACGTGCGATCTGCAGCTCTCGCGGGGTCAGGTCGCCGTCGGCCTCGGCGCTTCTCCTGCGCGCGGTCTCGCCCGTCGCCCGCAGCTCCCGTGCGGCGCGCTCGGCGAACGCCTCCATGCCCATCGCGGTGAACATCCCATGCGCGTCGCGCAGGTGGTCGCGCGCTTCGAGCCGGCGCCGCTCGCGGCGAAGCCATTCGCCGTACAGCAGGTGGGCGCGGGCCGTCTCCGAGCGCAGCCGGGTGCGGCCGAGCCGGTCGATCGCCTCGCCGTAGAGGGCCTCCGCCTCGTCGCCGTGGCCGACGAGCGCTCGTGAGCGGGCCGCGATTCCCCGCGCCCAGTCCGTCTCGCTCGCCTCTGCGGTCTCCATCAGCTGCCCGAGTGCCCTTGCGGCGAGTCGCGCGTCTCCGCAACGGACGGCCGCCTCGACCAGTTCGGTCGGCGCCCACTGGGGCGCGACGCCCGGTGCCGGAGGGGCCGCGCCGGCCTGCCGGGCGGCGTCCCGAGCCTTCTCGTACCGCCCCAGACCGTTGTAGAGCACGGCGCTCGTCCACTGAACCACGCTCAGACCCACGCCCTCGCCCCGCGACGTCGCCTCGCTGACGGCCGCCGCCCTCAGCTCCTCGACCTCCGCTTCGCGGCCTCGCCACGCGGCGAGAGCGAGAGCACCGTAGTTCGTGATCTGCATCCCGGTCGCCGCGGTGAGGGTGTCCACCTCCACGCTGAGCGTCGTCGCCTCGGCCAGGTCACCTTCGAAGAGGCGCATCATGATGCGCGAGCTCAGGGCGAGAGGCAGCACCGCGAGGGCGCCGGTCTCCCGTGCCAGACGGACGTGGCGGTCGGTCAGCGACCGGCCCGCCTCGTCGTCCCACCGGGCCATGGCCGTGATGAACGCGAGCCACAGCCAGCGCAGTTCTTCCTCCGCGGAGACGTCCTCGCTCAGGAAGGCGTGCAGCGCCCGCCTCATCGCCGGGGCCGCCGCCGTCGCGTTCTCGGTGAACAGCACGGCCAAGGCGTCCAGGAGGAGATCGGCGGCCCGGCAGGGCGCCGGCGGACGCGGCGCGGCACGGGCCGCCGCGGCGATCTCCAGCAGGCCGCTGCCCTGCGCCAGGCGGCCGGCGAACATCACGGCGGACAGGGCCTGGAGGTAGGTGTCACGCGCCAGCGGCAGGTCCAGCGGCTCCAGTTGCTTGGCGGCATCGAGGAGCAGGGGCGGAGCCAGGCTGCCGTGGTGCGCGGAGAACTCGATCTCAGCGTGCAGCAGGGTCGCCCGGGCGCGCTGCCGCTCGTCGAGCGGCCCCGCCTGGGCCGCGGCCAGCAGCCTTCGGGCGGCTTCGGCCGCGCCGGCCTCCTGCTGGGCGTGGGCGGCGGTCAGGGCGCGCTCGGCGCGGCGCGCGGGATCGGGGGTGAGCGTGACGGCGCGCTGCATGAAGGCCGCCGCCGCGGCCAGGCCGCCGCGCGCCTGCGCATGCCCGGCCGAGCGTTCGAGTTCCGCGGCGATCTCCTCGTCGGGCTCGGCGGTCGTGTGCGCACGATGCCAGGCACGGCGTTCCGGATGGGCGCGGGCGTCGGTAGCGTCCGCCAGCGCCGCGTGCGCGCCCAGCCGTTCCTCCGCCGTCGCGGCCCGGTAGACCGCCGAGCGCACCAGCGGATGCCGGAAGCGGATCAGGGTGCCGAACTGGATCAGATGGTCCGCGGCGGCGGCGGCCCCGGTGCCGTCGGTGATGCCCATCCCGGAGGCCGCCCGCCAGACCAGTGCCGCGTCGCCGAGCGGCTCGGCGGCGGCCAGCAGCAGCAGCCGCCGCGTGGCCGAGGGCAACCGCTCCAGCTGCCGCTGGTAACCGTCCTCGATGCGGTGGGAGAGCGTTCGCGTCCCGGGGAGCCCGAAGCCGCCCGCCAGTTCCGCGGGGGTCGAGCCGAGCGGCAGCTCCAGTAGGGCCAGCGGGTTGCCGCGGGCCTCGGCGATGATCTGGTCGCGCACCCTCTCGTCCAGCGGACCCGGTATCGCCCGCCGCAGCAGCTCCCGCGCGTCACGGTCGCCCAGGCCCCGCAGCTCCATCTCCGGAAGCCCCCACCCGCCGGGGGACTCCACGTCGTGCTCCGCGCCCTCCTCCGCGTCGCGGACCGCGAACACGCAGGCCACCGACTCTGTGCCCAGGCGGCGCGCCACGAACGCCAGGAGCTGCGCGGAAGCCTTGTCCAGCCACTGGACATCGTCGACCACGCACACGAGCGGACGACTCTCCGCCGTCGCGGCGAACAGGCCGAGCACGGCCAGGCCCAGCAGGAAGCGGTCCGGCGGCGGCCCGCTGCGCAGGCCGAACGCCGTGCTCAGCGCATCGCGCTGCGGCTCCGGCAGCCTGCCGAGCAGGTCCAGCATCGGCGCGCACAACTGGTGCACGGCCGCGAAGGCGAGTTCCATCTCCGACTGGACCCCCGCGGCGCGCACCACGCGGCAGCCGTCGGCCCGCCGCTCCAGGTGCTCCAGCAGCGCCGACTTGCCCGTCCCCGGCTCCCCACGGATCATCAGCGACCGGCTCTCCCCGGCGCGCACGGCGTCCACCAGCCGATCGAGCGCCTCGCACTCCGCACGCCGCCCCAGCAGCCCGGACCGCTGCGGCCATGCGGAAGGACGCGGGCCGGTCGGATCGGTCGACGACATCCCACCTCCGTCCGCAGGGGGTCGCTGACGCCACTCTACGGTTACGAACGGTGGTCTGCCCAGGTCGGGGCGGGTGTGCCCGGAATGCGGGTGGAGGCGAGCCCGCCGTCAGTCGTCAGCCGGGCCCGCGAAGAGCATGGCGAGCCCTTCGGACATGGTTGGGTGGGTGATCATCATGTCCCGGAGGGCGGTGCAGGGCAGGCCGGCGAGCATCGCGGTCTGCACGGTGGTGATGACCTCGCCGGTCTCCGGCCCGAGCAGCGTCGCGCCCAGGATGCGGTTCGTGTCCGCGTGGACGACGGCCTTCCACAGCCCCCGCGTCTCCCCGGTCGTGCGCGCGCGGGGAATGGCCGACACGGGCAGGCGGGCGATCTTCACGGGGTGGCCGAGCCGCCGGGCCTCCTCCTCGGTGAGGCCCACGTGGGCGAGGTCCAGGCTGAGGAACGTCGTGCGTGGCACCAGCCGGCCCTTGGAGGACCTGGAGCCGCCCCCCAGGTTCTCCTTGAGGATCCGGTAGTCGTCGAGGGAGGCGTGGGTGAACTGCGGGCTTCCGGCCACGTCGCCCGCCGCCCAGGTGTGCGGCGCGGTCGTGGCCAGGTGCTCGTCGACGTCGACGAACCCGGCGGCGGTGACCGCAACGCCCGCCCGCGGCAGATCGAGCTCCTCCGTGACCGGCTGCCGTCCCACGGCGACCAGCACGTCGTCACCGGCCAGTTCCAGGCCGTCCTCCAGCACCACGGTCACCTCCCCGCCGGCGTCACGGCCGACGCGCGCGACCTCGCGCTCGAGCAGGACGGTGACCCCGTGGCCGGACAGCAGGTCCCGCACCGCCGCCGCGATCTCGGCGTCCTCACGCGGCAGCAGCCGGGAATGCCGGCTCACCACGGTGACCCGGCTGCCGAACGCGGCGAACATGTCGGCGAACTCCAGGCCGATGGGCCCGTCACCCAGCACGATCAGCCGGCCGGGGATCGACTCCAACCGCAGCAGGCTCTCGCTCGTCAGCGCCCCGGCCGCGTCCAGTCCCGGGATGGCGGGGAGGCGCGGCCGCGTGCCGGTGTTGATGACCGTGTCGGCGCCGCGCAGCACCCGCCTGCCGCCGTCGCTCAGCCGGACGTCGACCGTGCGCTCGGCGACGAACCGCGCTTGCCCGATCACCAGGTCCATGCCCGAGTCGAGGAACTGCTTGTGGTTGAGCGCGACCATCCCGTCGACGACATCGCTCTTGTGCGCCCGCAGCAGGTCGACGTCGGCCTCCGCACCGTCCACGATGAGCCCGAGTTCGCGGCCGCGGTCCAGCGTCCTGCGGGCGCGGGCGCTCGCGACGAGGGCCTTGGTCGGGATGCACGCGACATTGATGCACGTGCCCCCGATCATGCCCCGCTCCACCATCGCCACCCGGGCGCCGCTCCGCGCCCGGTCCATGGCGAGCGTCTTGCCGGCCTTGCCGCCGCCCACGACGAGAAGGTCGAAGTCCTCTGTCGGCGGTGCCATCCGTTCCTCCCTCATGGCTCGGTCCGGGCTCCCGCGCCCGTATCAGCCGTCGGAGTCCAGCGCCGCGCGGAGCACCGCGACGGCCTGGGCGACGGCCGCACGGGCGGCATTGGTCCCGCTGAGCGGGTTGAGCATCATGAAGTCGTGGGTGATGCCGTCATAGCGGACCGCGGTCACCGGGACGCCCGCGGCGCGGAGTTTCGCGGCGTACGCCTCGCCCTCGTCGCGCAGCACGTCCGCCTCGTCCACGATCACGAAGGCGGGGGGAAGGCCCGCCAGCTGGTCCGGGCTCGCCCGCAGGGGCGAGACGGTGATGGCCGCGCGGCGCGAGGCGTCGGGCAGGTAGGCGTCCCAGAACCACTCCATGGCCTTCGCCGTGAGGAAGTAGCCGGTCGCGAACCGGGCGTAGGAGCCGGTGTCCATGCGCGCGTCGGTGACCGGGTAGTACAGGGACTGGTGGACGAACCGGACGTCGCCGCGCTCCTTGGCCAGCAGGGTCAGCGCCGCCGCCATGTTCCCGCCCACGGAGTCGCCGGCGACGGCCAGGCGGTCGGGGTCGAGACCGTGCTCACGGCCGTGCCGGACGATCCACTGGGCGGTCGCGTACCCCTGCTCGACGGCGACGGGGTAGCGGGCTTCCGGCGAGCGCGTGTACTCGACGAACACCACGGCGGCCCCCGCCCCCACCGCGAGTTCGCGGACGAGCCGGTCGTGCGTGTCCGCGTTGCCGAGGACCCACCCGCCGCCGTGCATGTACAGCACGGCCGGCAGCGGCCCCGCGGCGTCCCGCGGGCGCACGACGCGCACCTTCACGTCGCCGGCGTCGACAGGGACGGTGATCCATTCCGACTCGGCGGGGAGCTTCTCGATCGGTTCCGCCTGGAGGTCGTCGAGGACCTTGCGGGCCTTCTCCACCCCCAGTTCGTACAGGAAGGGCGGGTGCGCGGTGGCGTCGGAGAGCCGCTGCGAGGCGGGCTCCAGAACGATGCCGGCGGTGGACTGGTCGGTCATGATGGGACCCCTTGCTGGTTCGAAGGACCGGTGGCGCGTCCACCGCGGTCACGGCGTGGAGGCGGCGGCCTCCCGGACGAGGTCGGCGACGGCGGCGGCCTCCGGGATGCCGACGGAGTGCGAGCCCTCGGGCAACTCCACGGTCCGCCGGGATCCCGCCCGCTCCGCCATGAAGCGCTGGGCCGCAGCGGGGATGTTCTTGTCCTTGCCGCCGATCAGGAACCACGACGGGATCGTCTTCCAGGCCGGCTCGCCCGAGGGCTCGGCCAGCGCGGACTCGACGATCGGGCGCTGCGTCACGGCCATCACCGCGGCCTCGCGGGCCGGGGAGTCGGCGGCGAACTGCGCGTGGTAACGGTCCTGCCGGATGTACAGGTCCGTCCCGCCGTCGGGGAGCTTCACGGGTGCGAGCGTCTCCCCGAGGGTGCTTCCCTCGTAGCGGTTCGCGAGGTCGGCGGCGCTCTCCCCCCTGTCGGGGGCGAAGGCGCCGATGTAGACCAGCGCTTTCACGTTGCCGTTCCCGGCGGCCCCGTTGGTGATGACGATGCCGCCGTACGAGTGGCCGACGCAGATGACGTCGCCGTCGATCCCGGCGAGGACGCCGCGCAGGTAGTCGGCGTCGAACGCGACCCCGCGCAGCGGGTTCGCGACGGCGATCACGGGGTGGCCGTCGTCGAGCAGTGCGGCGATGACGCCGTTCCAGCTCGACGACTCGGCGAACGCCCCGTGCACGAGCACGATCGTGGGCTTGGCGGCGGAATCCATCGTGATGCTCATGGTCTGGTCCTCTCGGTTCGACACGGCATGCGGCCAGTCTGTTCTCGGCGTCCCGCCACTCGCATCCGTCGGTCCCCGGCGAGAATGCCCAGTGCCCGACGACCTGCGTCGCCGGGGGTACCCGAAACCCCCGCGCCGTCCAGCGTCCGGTCCCGGCGCGGAGGCAGGTCGCGGAGCGCGCCGATCATCGCCGGGACCGGCGCGTCGCCGGGCACGCCGGCTGATTTCCTGGGCACGCCGCCGGGGACGTCACGGATGCGAGCGGGCGCTCACAGCACCGACACTCGTGGCAACGGGAGAAAGGGAGATATGCCATGCGTGCTGTCGTGCTGGAAGAGTTCGGTGGTCACCTGGATCTGCGCGAGGTGCCCCACCCCGTGCCGGGGACGGGACAGGTGCTGGTCCGGATTCGCGCGAGCGGCGTCAACCCGCTCGACACCAAGATCCGAGCGGGCCGGGCGGATCATGCGCGCAGCCGGCTGCCGGCGGTTCTGGGCCTGGACCTGGCCGGCGTGGTCGTGGAGGCGGGACCGGAGGTGACCGGCTTCCGGCCAGGTGACGAGGTGTACGGGCTGACCGGCGGAGTGGGCGATCTGCAGGGATCGCTGGCGCAGTTCGCCGCCGTCGACGCCCGCCTGCTGGCCCCCAAGCCGGCCTCCTTGGAGATGCGCGAGGCGGCGGCGCTGCCCCTCGCCGTGATCACGGCGTGGGAGGGGCTGGTCGACCGAGCCGAGGTGCGGGCGGGCCAGCGCGTCCTGGTGCACGGCGGCGCCGGCGGGGTGGGCGGTGTCGCGGTCCAACTCGCGGTTTCCCGCGGCGCAGAGGTCTACGCGACCGCGTCGGCCGCCAAGGCGCCCCTCGTCCGGGACCTCGGCGCGACGCCGATCGACTACGCCACGACGTCCGTCGAGGAGTACGTGGCCGAACATACCGGCGGCGCCGGCTTCGACGTGGTGTTCGACACCGTCGGGGGCGCGGTCCTGGACGCCTCGTTCAAGGCCGTGCGCACCTATACCGGGCACGTGGTCAGTGCCCTGGGATGGGGGACGCACAGCCTCGCACCCCTGTCGTTCCGCGGCGCCAGCTACTCGGGCGTGTTCACCCTGCTGCCGATGTTGACAGGAGCCGGACGCGAGCACCACGGCCAGATCCTCCGGGAGGCCGCCGCACTCGCGGACGCCGGCGGACTCCGTCCCCTGCTCGACCCGCAGCGCTTCAGCCTCGAGACGGTGGCCGAAGCACACGCCGCCGTGGAGAACGGCACGGCCTTGGGAAAGGTGGTCATCGACATCGACCACTGAGCGGCACGCAGCCGACCGCCCGGCGCGGCCGGCGGCGACCGCGTGAAGCGATGCCGCGCCCTACGGCGAGGTCAGGGTGGCCATCACGCGATCCGGTTCCCAGTGGGCGCGGAACGAGGTGATCAGGCCGTCGCCATCGACGGTGTAGACGGTCAGGCAGTCGATCGTCATGGTGGTCCCGCCGTCCAGCGTCGCGGTGATGGTGACGACGTTGGCGCAGGCGGGGCCGTTGGCGAACGAGTCGCTCACCCGGAAGTGGAACTTCCGCACCCGGGCGATGTTCTCGTCCCAGAACCGCTCGATCCCGTCCGGCCCCCGGTGCCCCCTGCCCTCGGGATCGAGCATCGAGGGGCCGACGGGGTCCTCGATGACGGCGTCCGGGCCGAACAGTGCGAGCCACTCCTGCTTGCGCCCGCCCGCGGCCGCGCTCATCGCCGCGCGTACCGCCCGGCGCGCGGGGTGGTCGCCATCCGGCGCGTCCCAGGTGACTGCGGTCATGGCAGAAACTGTAACGTGTTCTCATTTCTGGTCAACGGTCTCCACCGACCCGTCAGGCGGCTGTCGGGCCACGCCGTGTCGTCCTGGCGGCGGTGCTCGGTCGGGGACGGTGAAGCGCACCCGTGCGCTGCCGAGTCGGCGCTCCAGCACGTTGTGTTGCGCTGGCACCACGGCCTGATCGCGGGGGAGACCCCGAGCCGGGGCTACCTGCGAGTTGTTGGTGCTCGGCGTCGAGGTGGCCGCCTGCGGGGTCAGCTCCCTGCGTTCCGACGCCGAGGCGCTGCTGGAGCGCCCGCATGTACGTGCTGGCGGTCATCGAGCATCGCATTCGCCGCGCGCCCCGAGTGAGTCGCTCGCCGCGGCGTCAACTGGCGGAGGGCCATCTCATATTGGCGTGGAACGGCGGGGGTGCTGTCGGTGAGCGCGGCTCGCGTCACCTCCGGCGGCGCTTCTGGCGGCGGGGCTTGGAGGGGGAGCGCTGTGGCGGTGGCTTCTTAGCCGCGGGTTGTTGGCGGGGATTGCGGCCACGGGAGCTGTTGGGGGTGCGGCCGCGGACGATGCCGATCAGTTCCTCCATGAGGTCGGTCGTCTCGACTTCGAGCCAGGCCAGGCCGATCTGGGACTGAGGAGCGTCGGTGACGGTTCGGTAGGTGAGGTCTCTGCGGTGGTGGAGGCGGGCCAGGGACTGCGGGAGCAGCAGGACGCCGGCTCCCGACGCCACCAGCTCGATCGCGCCGGCGGTGCTCTCAGGACGGGTGAAGGCAGGTTGCCCGGGGCGGTCGTCCCAGGTCAAGACATCGTCGAGCGGCTCGAACACGTCCTCGTCGGCGAGATCGGCGAGCTCCACCTCCTCCGCTGCGGCCACCGCGTGATCCTTGGGCACCACGACCACGGTCGTCTCCAGGTACAGCGGGATCACATGGAGGGCCTCGCGGTCGACGGGCAGGCGGACGAACGCCGCGTCCACGCCACCGTTCCGCAGCAGGGGGACGACCTCGGTCGCCGGCATCTGCAGCAGGCGAAGCGGCACCTCGCGGACCCGCTCGGCCCACACCCCGGCCCATTTCCCGGGCGTCACCCCCGGCACGTAGGCCAGCCGGAACTCTCCATCGGTCACTCCGCCACCCTAGTCATGTCCAGGCAGTGCCCTCCCGCTGGCTACCCTTGAGGTCATGGGCACGTCCAAAGCAAAGACCTCGCAGACCATGAAGTCCGCGACCGCGGCCAAGAAGCTGGGGATCCTGCTGTCGGCAGCACCCGCCGAGTTCCAGGAAGGTCCTGTCTCCCGGGACGAATTGAACGCCCTCCAGGCCGACCCGCCCTCATGGCTGGCGAACCTGCGCCGTGAGGGCCCCCACCCCCGCCAGGTCGTCGCCGCCAAGCTCCGTGTCTCCGTCTCAGGGCTGGCCCGCGCCGGCATCACGGGCCCCCTCACCACGGCCGAGATCGAGAACCTGAAGGCCGAGCGGCCCGACTGGCTGGAACGCGAGCAAGCCGTCCAAGCCGAGGTCCGCAAGGAGGAACTCCGCCTCAAGCAGCAGCGCGCCAAGGCCTGACTCAGGTGATGCCCCCGGCCGCCTGCGCCGCGGCCCCGCTGCTCGCGATGTAGGTCGCGTGTGTCAGGCGCGCTGCATGGACGTGCTTCTCAGCAAGCGCAGCGCCCCAAGGCCGCGCACACCTCATGCAGGCGGTCGTATTCGGGCGGACGGCCGTGCCAGCACTGGCGCCGTCCGCGACAACCTCAGCCGGTCATTACCTCGTCCACGGCGCGTTGGGGACGGGCGGCGGCACGCATCGAGCCTGACTCTTGGTGCAGATCAGGTTCCCGGCCGCGAGGGCGAGGGCGCCCAGCGGTCTGCCAGCAGCCTGAAGCTGGGCACGTCATCGAGCGATATCGAGTATTCGTAGGTCCGTTCATAGCCGATGCCGCTGATGCGCCACCCGCCGTCCGCGCAGCGCCGATACGTCTCCTCGTAGAAGGCGGATCCGCGGATCAGCACCCGGAACGCCTTGGCGATGACGGTGTCCTCGAGGCACCAGGTGCCCTCGGCCGTGTCGCCGTCGACCCGGATCTCGGGTTGGCCCGCGAAGTGCACCGTGGTGATCTCGGGGCCGAGGTTGTCTCGCATGTAGCCGACGATGGCGTCGCGGCCTTCCAGGCGCAGCGGCTCGCCGACCGCGCGGGTCCCGTAGGCGCCCAGGGCGTCCTCGGTGAGGGTGTCGGCGAACCCGTCCCAGTCCTTCAGGTCCAGGCAGCGCAGGTAGCGGTACTTCACCTGACGGATCTCTTCCAGGGCGTTCAGGTCCATGCGACGTAGCCTGCTCGACACCGCCGCCATTGACAAGAACACGTTCTGATTTCCGAGGCGTCCCTCCCGCTCGGCGTTCGGCACGTCGGCCAGGTAGCCGTCCCGGACTGGATCAGCGTGGCCAGCGGCCGGTCCACGAACACCGGTTCGTACTTCGCCTCGGTGCCCACAGCCCGCCGCCGCGGACGAGCGGCCAGCATCGCTTGGTGCCGCTCCTGCCGCACGGCCCAACCTCCGCCACCAATTCGGCGATCATTGCCGGCGACAGACCGGTGATCCGGCGAGGTCCTTGCAACCACTGCACGAGCCACCGACCGGACCATTCGACCATGATCAACCATCAAAGAACCCGGCCGCCACCACAACCATGCCCGAGGTCGTTAGTACCAGTAGATCCACACGTCACCGTAGGCCTTGGACCGTACGCTCATGTAGGCCTGCATATACCCGGTGTTCTTTGCTTTCCAGGGACTGCACGTCTTGTTCTTCGGCCCCCAGTACTTCTTGCTCCAGATGGTCTTCTGGTAGCCGTGGGCTCCGGTGCGCACGAGATAGATGCTGAAGCCCTTCTTCGTTCCCGAGCCCCAGAAGTTGAAGCAGATCCGCACGTGGGCGTTCTTCACCCGGACGTCGCCCGTCGCCCGGCCCGGCCATTTGGCTCCGCCGTTGAGCCGCCATGGACCGGAGGCCCCTCCCTTCGCCGCTGCGCTCGGGGCGCTCGCGGCCGCCGCAGGCCGTGCGGTCTCGGCGTCCGCGGCCGACAGCGCGGCACCACCGGCGAGAACTGCGGCTACCGCGGACATGACTGTCATCGAGCGTTTCATCATGATCACCTTTGACTCTCGGAGGCTCCTCGCCGAGCGAGCCTGAGTCCGAACAGGGGGATCGTTTCAACTGATCGCGAGAGGCTTTCTGAACGATCCCCTATCCGGCACTCAGTCAACTCCATACGGTCCGATTCTTCGCTGAGAGTCAATCAATGTCATTGACGTGGAGCGCATGAATCATTGACCTCCAGTGCAAGGACGCAGATGTCGATGCAAAGGGAATCGCGGTGGGCGCGTTCTTGTAGATCTCGCCGTCGGCCATGGTGTGCCGGGTAACAGCGTGTCGTACCTGGGCTACCTGCGCACCCGCTGGGGCCTGGCGCTGTGAAGAAGAGCGGCAGACTCAAGGGCCAGCAGCCCAAACTGCCCGAGCCAGTGCGGTGGTCGATCCGCCGCCGCTACGCCGCCGGCGAGGTGTCGCTGGACGACCTGGCCACCGAGTACAGCGTCGGCCGCCCCTACATCCACCGCATCATTCACGGCCCGCCGACCGATCCACGCTGGACTGTCAACCAGCTACGAAGCTGGTCCGTGATCCCTTTCTGGCGTAGTCCGGCCGTCCCTTAGGGAGAGGGCGGGAACAGATCACCAGCCGCCCCGGGGACAGCGGCCCCGGGGCGACCGCGATCGGTGTGCGCGGCTGAACGGCGGAGGGAACAAGCCGGCGCCCGGGACGCTGTCGAGGGCCTGGCAAGGCGGCGAGCGCGGCGGCCAGGCGGGCGAGTTCGGTGCCGTTCAGCGCGCGCCCGTCCACGGCCTGGTGCTCGTTGCCGACGCGGTCACACGCTGGTCTTCGCGGGCATCTTCGTGCTCGTCATGCCGTCGATGGCGCCGCCGCTCACGACGCTCGGGAGGCTGGTTCCGTCCGCGTCTGGCGGCAGCGTTTGTCGATGAGTTCTGGCAACACCCCGAGGTTTGCGGTGGGACGGCGGGCCGCCGTCCGGTGGCCTCGGCCTCAGCGGAGGAGGCGGTTCACCATCTGCTCGATGAGGTCGTCGACCGAGTAGGGCTCCAGGAGGGCGGGGGCGGTGAGGTCGTCCACGATCAGTCCGGACATGGCGAAGTAGAGCAGGGCGACGCCGGTGCGGTCGCCGGGCAGTCCGGCGTTGACGTGGTAGTCGACGACTTCCCGGTTCTCCTCGGTGAGGAAGCCGCTGAGCTCGGCGTTCAGGTCGGCGCGGCGGGTGGCCTCCAGGCGCAGTTCCAGCATGGCGAGGTTGCCGGCGCGGTCGTTGCGCATCCGGGTCAGCAGCTGGCGCATGAGCTCTGCGACCAATTCGTGCGACGGCGCCTGCTTCATGGTCTCGGCAAGCACCTCGGGGTCGGGGGTGAGGCGCTCGCGGGTGCGGCGCATCACCTGGGCCAGCAGTTCGTCCCGGTTGGCGAAGTAGTTGGAGGCGGTGCCGGTGGGCACGCCCGCCTGCTTGTCGATCGCGCGCAGCGTCAGGCCGCGCGAGCCCTCCCTGGCCAGGACGTCGATGGCGGCGTCAAGGAGCGCGGTGCGCCGAGCCGGGTTCTGCCGCATGGAAACCTCCACGGAGCAGCGGTTGACACCACTGCAATTGAAGTACTAAGTTCAAACCACTGCAAGCACAGTACTACGTTTGCCGTCACCAGGAGAGGCATCTTCATGCGAAAGCTCGTGTACTACATCGCCACCACCCTCGACGGCTTCATCGCCGGCCCGGACGGCGCCGACCCCACGGGCCCGGACGGCTTCTGGCCCACCCCCGCCGACTACATCGAGCACCTCGTCGCCAACTACCCCGAGACCCTTCCCGGACCGGCCCGCACGGCGCTGTCGGTCACCGCCGAGGGCACCCACTTCGACACCGTCGTGGAAGGACGCCGCTGCTACGAGATCGGGCTGAAGGCCGGGCTCACCAACGCATATCCGCATCTGCGGCACCTGGTCTTCTCCCGGACCCTCAACGAGAGCCCGGACTCCGCCGTCGAACTCGTCTCCACCGATCCCGTCGCGAAGGTGAGGGAGCTCAAGCGCGAGGACGGCAAGGACATCTGGCTGGTCGGCGGCGGTGAACTCGCCGGCGCTCTGTACGGCGAGATCGACCGGCTCATCCTCAAGGTGGGACCGCTGACCATCGGCACCGGGATCCCCCTGTTCTCCCGCACGGCCGCATTCGACCCGCGGACCTGGGAACTGACCGACCACACCGTGCTCGCCAGCGGTGCCGCGTTCCTCACCTACGACCGGCCCGCCAACCTCAGCGACACCGGCAAGTGAGGTCATAACCGCCGCCAGTTCGTGCAGGCCTCGTGGGTGAGCGCGACGTCGCCGCGCGCCAGGCCGCGCAGATACTCCGGGACGCGGGGGGGCGTCGATTCAGACCAGCCCGCGCAACGGGATCGGCATGGAGATCAGGGCGACCAAGAGCCGGTGGTCGAGCTTGCGGCGTTCGTGGGTCCACCAGTGCTGTTGCCCGGCCAGCCAAGGCGGCGAAGGCGGGGTCGTCCCGCGGGACGGAGGGATGAGTCCGGCCCGCGCAGGTCGACGACCGGACCGCTGTTGCCGGTGGCGGTCTTGCGGGCGACGTTCTCGGGGGTAGGCGATCAGGTCGGCGGGGGATGAGGCCGAAGATGTCGCAGAGCGCGGCCAGCACCGGCAGCGACACTCCTTCGGGTCCCCGTGATGCGGCGGGCGGCGACCTGCCGGCCGTGCCATGCATTGAGCCTGGGGCAGGGCCCCGGCATGCGAGTGGCCTGGCCCCGTGCCCGCGCTGGGCGATCAGCCAGGCCCCCCTGAAAGCGTGGCGGGGGAGGGGAAGCGGTCTGGTGTGACAGAGCGGTCGTTCTGGGCGCTCTATCAAGTGGAGGTGCGCGGACAGGAACGCGTGGTTGGCCCGCTTGGGCAGGGCCGTCGCATGTGGCGCTGAGGTCTGGAGTGATGGGACGACACGGACGCGCGGCAGAGGGCTCGGTGCTGCTGGCCGGCCGGTATGAGTTGATCGAGCCGGTCGGCCGGGGCGGCATGGCCGAGGTGTGGTGCGCCAAGGATGTGTCGCTGGGCCGCCTGGTCGCGGTCAAGTTGCTGGATCGCGTTCCATTCGCCGACCCGCACCAGGACCCGCTCCGCGACGATGTGGCAGGCGCGCCCGGTGAACGGATCTTGAGGGAGGCCTGTTACGCCGCCCGGCTGGTGCACCCCAACGTTGCGCAGATCTATGACGCGGCCGCCGACGGCGACCGCATTTTTCTGATCATGGAACTGGTCCCCGGCCGAAACCTGTCCGCGGTCTTGAAGCGGCAAGGTCCGTTGGCGCCCTCGCAGGTCGCAGACCTGGGTGCACAGGCCGCCCGAGCGCTGGCCGCCGCCCACGCCGCCGGTGTCGTCCACGGGGACGTCAAGCCGGCGAACCTGCTGCTGACCGATGACGGCGTTCTCAAGCTCACCGGTTTCGGCATTGCCCGTCGTCCGGGCCCCGCCGCCTCCGGACAACCAGCGCGGGCGGTGCTGGGCACCGCCGCTTACCTGGCTCCTGAACTCGCTTCGGGACACCCACCGAGTCGGGCCGGCGACCTTTACGCACTGGGATGCGTGCTGTACGAACTGTCCACCGGGCAGCGACCTTTTGAGGCCGACACCGCTACTGCACTGTTCCACCGACACCTGCACGAATCCCCGACCCCGCCCAGCCGGCTGCAACCCTGGATATCAACCGAGTTGGAGCAGGCGATACTGCGCCTGCTGGCCAAGCAGCCCGAGACCCGGCCCATTGATGCCACCCGTGTGGCCGATGCGCTTGAGATCATCGCCCTGTCCAATTCGACGAGTCTGACGGCGAACGAGCCGACTGACAGCACTCAGGGATCGCCCGCCCAAGTTCCCACCCGTGCCCGGCGCGCCCGTCACCGCGCCAAGACACATGCTCGTCCGTCCCTCGCCTCACTTCACCGATGGCTTGGATGGGGCACCGGCCGTGCCTCATCGCCTTGATCCGTGTTCTGTCACAAGGTCGTTGCGCCCGACGCCTTGGTGTGCGAACCCGAGCGAACGCAGGCCGCCCTCGCGTGTCGGCGGCAGGAGGTCGAGGGCGGCTGTGGTGTGAGACGACTGCGGTGTGAGCGACGGGGCGCGGGTATCTCTCGTACGCCGCAACATCCCGCTCCCTGGGGCGGGTCATCCTAGTGATGAGACGAATCCCAGGGCCGTTATCGCCAGGGCGGCGATGCCGAACCGGGCCATCGACCCGCGGGTGGGGCGGGGGCCGTCGCGGAGGGTCGCGAGTCCGAGCGGGATGAGCGCGATGCACAGTGCCGTCGTGCCCGCGATCGACAGGGGCGTGGTGCCTTTCAGGACCCCGAGGGGCAGGAGTGCCATGAGCGCCAGTGCGAGGCAGCGCACGGGGCCGAGTACGCCGGAGCGCCAGGCTCCGATCGCCAGCACGAGCCAGCCGAGCATGATCGCGAATGAGGTGTACTGGAAGATGTGGAACGCCTGGTAGGAGTCGGCGACGGCGGTGGTGGCCGCTCGCCGCCCCTGGGCGTCGACGAGTTGGAAGGCCAGATGGTCCGCTCCGGCGTGGAAGGTGCGGGCGAACAGACCCAGCAGGGTGAGCCCACCGCCGAAGGCCGCCAAGGTCGGATGGGTGGCGCCGATGCGGGTGACCAGGGCGCTGACGGCCGGGCACAGCGCCACGGTTCCGGCGGCGAAGCAACTGTAGGACGCCGTCATCAGCGTCGGGTGCCGGTCGTAGGCGGCCAGCTGGTCGGGGAAGAAGAAGTGGAACCTCGCCCGCAGGAGCACCCCGGCCAGCAGCAAGACGGGCCCGAGCACCAGCGAGGTCCCGGCGAGCCACCGGCCCGGGAACGGGGGAGCGAGGTGCGTCGGGGGTCGTGTTGAAGACATGCCCCACAGGCTGCCCGCGCGGCACGCTTCGGCGGATCGGCCCGGGACCGACATTCCTGGTTCAGCCTGGTGCGGGCACCATTGGGCGCCAGGGTGGCACGATCCTCCCCGAGGATGATCCATTGTGGTCTGATGTGGTGGGGTGACCTGCACCGATAACGTGCGTCCCGTGGACGAAGCCGACTTCTCGGCCCGCCAGGCGCAGCTGCTGCGCCGGGGCCGGCTGCGCGCCCTGGACGTGCCGCTGGCGGTCGTCGTGGTCGCGGTGGACGTGGTCGTCGCCGGGAACATGCTCAAGGACCGGCCGGACTTCACCCTGTCCTTCCCGGCGTCCTGCATGGTCGCGGTCGCGCTGGGCTCGATCGTCGCGGTGCGGCGGCGCCGGCCCCGGCGCGCGTTGGCGGCAGCGGCGGCCGTGTCGTGCGCCGCGGCCGTGACCGGTGTGCTGTGGGATCCGTTCGCGGCGACCGCGCTCGTGCTGTGCACCGTCGCGTCCATCGAGCCGGCGCGGTGGTCGGCCCGCGCGCTGGGCGGGTGCGTGGCCGCCGCGACCGGCGCCGCGGTGATCGCGCAGATGGTCCATCCCCGGTACGGCGTGGTGGCGGCCGCCGGCTGGACGGCCGCGGCCTGGCTGCTGTCAGCCGGCGGCTGGCTGACCGGTCACCTGCTGCGGCGCCGCAGGTGGCACGCGGCCCGCCTGGCCGAGCAGCGGGCGCGCCGGATCCTGGCCGATGAGCGGCTGCGGATCGCCCGCGAGCTGCACGACGTGGTCACGCACGGCATGGGGCTGATCGCCGTCAAGGCGGGGGTCGCCAACCACATCGCCGAGGCGCGCCCCGAGGAGGCCCGCCAGGCGCTGCGGGTCATCGAGACGACCAGCCGCGACGCCCTGGCCGAGATGCGGCGTCTGCTCGACATGCTGCGCCGGGACTCCGCGCCGGGCACCGACCTCACCCAGCCCGGCATCGGCGGACTGCAGGACCTGGCCGAGCACGTCCGGGCCGCCGGAGTCGAGGTCGAACTCACCGTCTCCGGCGAATACGATCTCCCCGAAGCACTCCAGCTCACCGTCTACCGGATCGTCCAGGAGGCTTTCACCAACGCGGTCAAGCACGCCGCGCCCGCCCGCTGCCGGGCCACGGTGGACATCGCGGCCCGCCAGGTGAACATCCAGGTCCTCGACGACGGCGCGAGCCGCCCGGCCTCAAAGCCGGGCACCGGCGGACACGGACTGGTCGGCATGCGCGAACGCGTCGCGATGTACGGAGGAACCTTTACCGCCGGTCCCCGCCCCGAGGGCGGCTTCGCGGTCACCGCCACCCTCCCGTGCCCCCGCGGCGGCGGCCGGTGACCGAGGCGATCCGCGTCCTGGTCGCCGACGACCAGGTCCTGCTGCGCGGCAGCTTCCGCGCCCTCATCGAGACCACCCCCGACCTGACCGTGGTCGGCGAGGCCGCCAACGGCGCCGAAGCCGTCGAACTCGCCCGCACCCTGCGGCCCGACGTCGTCCTGATGGACGTGCGGATGCCCCACCTGGACGGCATCGAAGCCACCCGCCAGATCCACCAGGACACCCGCACCACCCACGTCCGAGTGCTCATGCTCACCATGTTCGACCTGGACGCCCACGTCTTCGCGGCCCTGCGCGCCGGAGCGGCCGGCTTCCTGCTCAAGGACACCCCACCGGGCGACCTCCTCAACGCCGTCCGCGTCGTCGCCGCCGGCGAAGCCCTTCTGGCCCCCACCGTGACGCGCCGCCTCATCGCCGAGTTCGCCCGCCGACCCTAGCCCGAACGCCCGCTCCCGCGCGTCCTGGACGGCGTCACCGACCGGGAACGCCAGGTCCTCACCCTGGTCGCCTCCGGCCTGTCCAACACCGAGATCGCCGACCACCTGCACCTGAGCCTGGCCACCGTGAAGACCTACATCGGCCGCCTGCTCACCAAACTCCACGCCCGCGACCGCGCCCAACTGGTGATCATCGCCTACGAATCCGGCCTCGTCACCCCCGCCCCCTAGGAGAAGCAGGTCGTAAGAAAAGGAATTGGCGGTGGCTGCGGCGGGCTGTGGCCTGATGATGGCGGCGTTAGCGCGACCGCTGCACGCGTCGATCAAGTTCGTGGCGGCGTCCGGCCGCGCGCGTTGCCGCCGAGCTCACAGCGTGATGTTCGCGCGGAGGAGATTGTGGTCCGAGAGGCCGCCGACGTCCTCGACGGCCGCGCTGCTGTTTCTCCCGCCCCGCACGACCACGTGGTCGATCCACTGTGGCTCCGAGCTTGAGGTTCGCGGCCGTGTCGGCAGGGCTTCCGGCGGGAGATCCACGACGTCGTAACCGGGGCCCAGAGCCGACGCCACGGTGGCACGGTCGGTGTTGAAGTCGCCCAGAAGCACCGCCGCCTGTCCCGGTGGAGCGGCGGTCAGCTCGGCCAGGCGTGCCAGCTGGCGCGTGCGTCGCTGATCACCGCTCAGGTGGGTCGCGACGACGAGCGTCCCGGCGGTCTCGACGGACAGCGCTCCCTTGCCCGGATCGTCCTCGAAGGAGTCGGCGGCGACCTTGCGGCTCTGTCCGTCCACCAGAAGCACGAGGTACTCCTCGGGGGCGCGCAGCGGACGGATGGCGTGGCGTGGTGCCGGGACGCGCGGATACCGCAACGTATGGACGGTTCGCTCGGGCAGTGCGAGGCGGATGCTGGCCAGTTGGTCACCGCTGACCTCCTGAAGCGCGATGACCTGCTCGGTCCGCGTCACCAACCGCGCCGTAACGGCGGCGATCCGCTCCGATTCGTCCGGCCAGCGCGCCAGGACATCCTCACTCCAGTTCTCGGCATGGACACGGTGCAGGACGTTCCAGGTAGCCACAGTGATCACGGGGCGTGATGGTAGCCACTTATCGGTCGGCGTGTGGCTCCGCGGCTGGGTCTGCTCGTCACCGAGTCGGTGGGGTCGGACCGGAGGGCCATGAGGGACGTCACCGCCGGCCGGCCCCACGCCGGAGGCGGCAACGGGAACGTCTTCGAGAGCGGCAGCTCCGCCGACCGCGGCCCGCTTTCGGTACCTGCGCGTGGCCGCGAGCCTGCATCCCTTGCGTGCGCGTCCGCAGGGCAACGCCGTTGCCGTCGCGTCCGTCCGTCCGCCACCTGGCTCAGGCCGGCTCTCCCATATCGCGGGCGATCCACGCCGGCGTGTCGAAGCGCACCGGCTGCGCGCCCACGAGCGCCGTGAGGTGTCTTTCGATGCCCTCCAGCTCGGCGGCGCCGATTCGCTGCGCCCACTGCTCGCGGAGCTCCTCGAAGACCGCCTCGCCCTGGCGCAGCACGTCGAACCCGAGTTCGGTCACCTGAAGGCGCTTGCGGCGGGCGTCGCGCGGGTCGGTGTCGCGTTCGACGTACCCGCGCTCCTGCAGGACGGTGATGGTCCTGGCGGCCGACTGCTTGGTGATCGACAGGCGGCGGGCCAGCTCCGAGGCGCTGTCGGCGCCGGCGGCGATGGCCCGTATGGCGAAGTCGTGGACGGGACGCACGTCCTCGTAGCCGCGATCGGCCAGCTCGGCGGTGGCGGCGTCCACGAGCGTGCGGAAGCCCCCGAGCAGCAGGAGCGCGAGATCTGCGCCTGAGCGAGACATGCGAGCAGGATATGACCTCGACAAAAGACAGCCGGACTGACTATATTGGACAGTCAGGCTGTCGAAATGAGGAGAGAGAGACATGGCCACCGCACCAGCGGGACTCGCCGTCCCCGAGATCACCCACCACCGCGCCCACGTCAACGGAACGACCCTGCATTACGCCGCCGCCGGGACGACCGGGTCTCCGGTCCTGCTGGTCCACGGGTTCCCCGAGACGTGGAGGGCCTTCCGCAAGCTCATGCCCCTGCTCGCCGCCGGCCACCGGGTCTTCGCCGTGGACCTGCGCGGCTTCGGTGACTCCGACACCGCGCCGGGTGGCCACGACAGCGAGGCCGCGGCCGAGGACCTGCACCAGCTGATCGCGCACCTCGGCCTCGGCCCCGTCCACCTGACCGGGCAGGACATCAGCGGGGCGACCGTCTTCCGGCTGGCCGTCACCCACCCGGAGGACGTGCTCAGCCTCACCGCCATCGAGACGGGCCTGCCCGGCTTCGGCTGGGAGATGCTGGCCGACGTCGCCCGCAGCGGCGCCTGGCACATCGGGGTCCTCGCCGCGCCCGGCATTCCCGAGATGCTCCTGGCCGGCCGTGAGCGCGAGTTCCTCGGGCAGTACGCGTTCCCCTCCATGACCGCCGCCGCGGGCGCGGTCACCGATGCCGACATCGACGACTTCGCCCGCACCTACGCACGCCCGGACGGCTGGCGCGGCGCGGCCGGCGTCTACCGGTCGCTCCTTCGTGAGGGGCCCGAGCTCAAGGCCCTCGCCGAGTCTCCCGGGCTGAACGTGCCCGTTCTCGCGGTCGGGGCCGGCGGCGGCCCGTTCACGGCCCAGAGCTTGTCGCAGGCCGCGTCAGCGGAGATCAGGTCCGTCCAGCTCGACGGCGTCGGCCACTACGCGGCGATGGAGGCTCCCGAGGAACTGGCGAAGGCCGTCCTCGACTTCGTCGACGACATCGACGCCGCCTAGGCCCCGAGTGCTCACTGGATGGGATGAGGCCGCGGTTCACCGGTTCTGACTGGGTGCTGCTCGCGGCGACTGGTGCGGCCGGACGCGGTGCTGCGTAACGGGGCCCGCGGTCTCCGTCCGCGCCGGGCGGCGGTGTTCCAGGGTTTGGGCGGTCATGCGGACAAGGTCGGCTCGGATGCCGAATGCGGGTCTCTGGCAGGTGTCGCATTGGTCGGAGATACTCGTCCTGCCGGATCTCACCCGGCTGCTGTTGCCCGCTGTATGCGGCTGACACCGAGGGTCTGGGCGGGAGGGAGGCATGGGCGATGACCGGGGACGGCGTGATGGCGTGCGGGTGGACGGACCGTCCGCGGAAGGTGCGTCCGTAGACGGCGCGGCCACGGGCGACCTGCTGGAGCGTGCGGCCGAGCTGGCGGGGTTATCGCAGGCTCTGGCGGCGGCGTGCCGGGGTGCGGGGTCGTTGGTCGTGGTGGAGGGGCCGGCCGGGATCGGCAAGTCGCGACTGCTGTCGGCGGCCGGTGAAGTGGCCGACGGCCTCGGCATGACCGTGTGCAGGGCGCGGGGGATCGAACTGGAGCGCGGCGCCCCGTTCGGCGTCGCGTCGGAGCTGTTCGCCCCGGCGTTGATCGCCGCGTCGGGTGAGGAGCGGAGCCGGCTGCTGGCCGGTCACGCCGCGCTGGCCACTTCGCTGTTCGATCCGGCCGCGCCGGGCCAGGCGGACCCGTCCGCGCTCGTCCGCGGGCTGTACTGGCTGACCGGGAACCTCGCGTCCGGGGCCCGGACCGGCGATGCGGGTGCGAAGGGCCTGCTGATCGAGGTCGACGACGCGCAGTGGGCCGACCAGTCCTCGCTGGGCTTCCTGGCGTTTCTGGCGGCCCGACTCGGCGAGTTGCCGGTCGTTCTGGCGGTGGCGGTGCGCGGCGGGGAAGAGCCGACCGACCGTGCGGTGCTGGACTGGCTGCGGGATCGGCCGGGCCGGGTGCTCAAACCGCGCCCGCTCAGTGCCGGCGCGGTGGACCGGATGGTGGCAGCCGGACTGCCTGGTGCGGAGCCGGAGTTCACCCATGCGTGTGCCGAGGTGAGCGGCGGAAACCCGTTCCTGGCATGGGAACTGGTGCGGGCCTTGGGTGACGACGGGATCCCCCCGGTGGCGGGGTCGGTCTCCCGGGTGCGGCGTCTGGTCCCCGACTCGGTTCTGCACTCGGTCTTGGTGCGTCTGGCCCGCCTGGGCGAGCCGGCCAGGCGGCTGGCCGAGTCCGTCGCGGTGCTGGCCGACGGGACTCCGCTGCGCCGCGCCCGGCTGCTCGCGGGGCTGGACCCGCTCACCGCGGAGGCGGCGGCGGACATGCTGGCCGAGGCCCACATCCTCGGCCCCGGGGAACCGCTGCGCTTCGCGCACCCGCTGATCGCCAACGCCGTCTACGCCGATCTGGCGGCCTACGCCCGGGCCCGCGCGCACCGCCGGGCCGCCGACATCCTCGAAGCGGACGCCGCGCCGGTCGGGGCCGTCGCGGCCCATCTGCTGCTGACCCGCCCCGACGGTGACCGGCGGACCGTGTCGATCCTGCGGAGCGCGGCCGGTCAGGCGATGGGGCGGGGCGATCCGGATGCCGCCGCCCACCTGCTGGCCCGCGCGCTCGAGGAGCCCCCGGAGCCGGCCGGGCGGGCGGCTCTGCTGCTCGACCTCGCCGACGCCGAGATGCAGTGCGGTCAGCCCGCCGCCGCTGAGCACATCGATGAGGCCCTGGCGCTGCTGGGCGAGTCCGCGGACCGTACCCGGGGCCTCACCGCCCTGGGCAGGCTGCGCTTCACGCTCGGCGAGCACCGGGCGGGAGCCGAGGCGATGGACCAGGCCCTGTCCCGGCTCGCCCCCGATGACCCCGCGATGGCACCGCTGCTGGCCGACTACCTGACGCTCACCACGTTCCGGGCGCCACTGCACCCGCTGGCCGAGCAGCGGCTGCGGCCGGTCGTCGCGGCGGCCCGGCAGGGCCGGCCGCCCGAACATCCCGCTCTGCTCGCCCATCTGGTGTTGCGGCTGGCCTTCGCCGCCGAACCCGCGTCACGGCTGCGCCCGCTCGCCGAGCGCGCCACCGCCGCTGATCCGCTGATCGACCCCGCCACGCACGGGATCCTGATGGGGATGGTCGTCCAGGCGCTCTGCTGCGTCGACGAGCTCGACTCTGCCGAAAGGCTCTGTGACGCGGCGCTGGCGGCCGCAGGCCGGTGCGGCTCGCTGCTCGGCTACTCCATGGCCTGCTACAGCCGGGCCATCGGCCGCTACCATCGCGGCGACCTCGTCGACGCCCTCGCCGACCTCGACCAAGCGATGGTCGCCAGCCGCGAGGGGTGGACCGCCGGCGACCCGTGGAACGCAGCGCTGCAGGTCCATGCCCAGCTCGAACGCGGCGACCTCGCCGCTGCCCGCGACGCCCTCGCGCTGACCGCCGCCGAACCGGACTCGATGGACCAGGCCATCACGCTGTCCGCCCGCGCCCGGCTCGCCCTCGCCGACGGCCGGCCGGCCGAGGCCCTGGCCGACGCGCGGGAAGCCGGGCGGGTCCTCTCCTCCGGCTTCGGCATCGACCACCCCGGCTTCGTCCCCTGGCGGCGGGTCGCCGTCCTGGCCGCCGACGCCGCCGGGCGACCGGAGCAGGCTCACGCGCTGGCATCGGAGATGGTCGAGCGCGCACGCTGGACGGGCACGGCGCGAGCGCTCGGCCTGGCCCTGCGCACACAGGCCGCGATCAGCCCGGGCGAGCAACGGCTGCCGCTGCTCGCCGAGGCCGTCGACGTCCTGCGGCAGAGTCCCTCCGCCTTGCAGCGTGCGCACGCCCTGGTGGAACTCGGCGCCGCTCATCGCCGCGCCGGCCGGCGGTCCGCCGCCCAGCCTCCGTTGCGCGAGGGCCTCCAGCTCTCCGACGGCATGGGCGCCGTCCCGCTGGTCCAGCGGGCCCGCCAGGAACTGCTCGCCACCGGCGCCAGGCCGCGGCGCGCGGCCCACACCGGCCCCGACGCGCTCACCCCCACCGAGCGGAGGGTGGCCGAGCTGGCGGCCGAGAACATGACCAACTCCCAGATCGCCCAGGCGCTGTTCGTCACCACGAAGACCATCCAGACCCACCTGGGGCACGCCTACCGGAAACTCGGCATCGACTCGCGCCGCGACCTGCCCGCCGCCCTGGCCCGCCGGTGACCGGCCCGGCCGCCGGGGCGGCACCCCGAGGATCCGGCCCGCCTTCCGCCGCGCCGAATTCTCGGGGTGCCGCCCGCAAAAGATCAGCATGTGCCGACCGGCGCGACCCGGGCCGGGGGAGCGGACCCTCGGTTCATGCCCGGTTCCGCGCACGCCCGCTTGACGATCGAATTCGACCTGTCGGCAGACCCCATCGCCGGAGTCGTCCACGACGGAAGCGCAGGCACGGGCCGGGCCTTCACCGGATGGATGGCGCTGACCGGGCTGATCGAGGACACCCTCGACGCCGCCCGCCGGGACGGCCCGCCCCGTCCCCAGGCGGAGCCCGGCCGCGATCCCCGGTAGCCGGGCGCACTGGCTGCGGCGGCCTGACCAGGGCTGCACAGTGCGGCCGGACCGCACCATGACGGCGGGCGGTCACGCCGCGACCCGCACGCAGATCAGTTGACCGCCGCCGTTGAGTACGTGCCGAACGACGCGTGCCATAAAAGGGAGAAGGACCACTCGCGATGTCTGACACGAACACCACCACCGACCCTGCACTGGCGCGGCACGGACGGAAGAGACGAACCGGGGTGGCGGCGCGGGCCGTCGCCGCCGGCCTGATCGTCATCCCGCTCGCGGCCGTCCGCCCGGCGTCCGCGACGACCCTGAACACGGCCGACTTCGTCTTCGCCGCCGGATACCAGACCTGGACCGTGCCGGACGGGGTGCACAGCGTCACGATGGACGTGATCGGCGGCGCCGGCGCAGACGGGAACAACGCCTCGTCCTGCGGCTCCAGCAGCTCCGGCGCCGCCAGCGAGGTGAAGGCGGACGTCCCGGTCACGCCCGGGCAGACGCTGTCGATGTGGGTCGGTGGTGGCGGGCACCTCAGCGGCCCCGGCGGAACGGGCACACCGGACGGGCTGTTCGCCGGCGGTCACGGTGGCGGCGCCGGCTTCGGGGCGTCCGGTGGCGGCGGTGGCGGCGGAGCGGCCAGCGTCGTATGGACCGGGACCGGACACAACGACGACGACATCCTCGTGGTCGGCGGTGGCGGCGGCGGTGGCGGCGGCAAGGGCGGTATCGACGCCCAGTGCGGCGGCCGCGGCGGCTTCGGCGGCAACCCCGCAGGCGACGGCCTGACCGCACGGGCCAGTCTCGGCGAGGGCGGCGCCGGCGGGTCCGCCGACCAGTTCGATTCGCAGCTCCATCACAGCGGCCTGCCCGGCCGGACCCCACCCGCTCCCGGTGGTGTCGCGGAGATCGGCGGGGGCGGTGGCGGTGGCGGAGCCGGCATCGACCGGTGCTCGCGGGACTCGACCGGAGTCAACGACTGCTACGGCATCGGCGGCGGCGGTGGGAACGGCGGCGACGACGCCGCCGGGAACGGCGGCGGCGGGGGCGCGGGCGGCACGTCCTACCTCACCAGCACGGCCACCAGCCCGTTCTACTCCTTCGCCGGCGAGCACGGCGACAACGGCCAGATCACCCTGACCTGGCGCACGCCGTCCACCACGACCCTCAGCGCGGGAGCCGCGACCGCCGGACAACCGGTCACCCTGCACGCCCTCGTCGACCCGAGCGACGGCGGCGGGACCGTCGCGTTCGCCGGTGACGGATCCGCGATTCCCGGCTGCGGGGCGGTCTCGTTCACCTCCGGCGGAGGCACGACCTGGCAGGCCAACTGCGTCACGTCCGACCTCACCGCCGGGACGCACCAGATCACCGCCACCTATTCCGGCGACGACTCCTACGCGGGCAGCTCCGACCACATCTCCCTGACCGTGGCCGCGCCCGTCACCGCGCCGGGCGCGCCGACCGGCGTCACCGCGGTCGCCGGCAACGCGCAGGCCACGGTGAGCTTCACCGCGCCGGCCGGCGACGGGGGAAGCCCGGTCACCTCCTACAAGGTCACCGCGACCGACCACACCGACGCCGCGCGCGGCGGCCAGACCGCCACCGGCAGCGCAAGCCCGATCGGCGTGACCGGGCTGACCAACGGCGACTCCTACACGTTCACCGTGACCGCCACCAACTCCGCTGGGACCGGACCCGCGTCCGCCCCCTCCAACGCGGTCACCCCGTCCGCGCCGGGCGCACCGTCCGCCGATCTCGCCGTGACCGTCCACGGACCCGCGGCGGCGGGGGACGGCTCGACGTTCACCGAGACCATCACCGTCCACAACGCCGGACCCGGCACCGCGACCGGCATCGCGACCGGGCTCAACGTGCCCTGGGGCGTCACCGTCACCAGCGCACCGGAAGGATCCCGGATCGGCCCGGTGGTGTACTGGTGGGATTCGTCCCTGGCGGCCAACGCGACGGTCACCCACACCCTCACGTTCCGCGTCGACACCTGGCCGCACTACACCGCGGCCATCGGGGTCGCCACCGCGTCATCGAAGGTCGCCGACCCCCACCCGGCCGACAACGTCGCCCTCACCACCGTCAAGCTCGGATGACGCATATCCGGCGGTTCGACGTTCGGGAGTGCCGGTCGGAGAGCCGTCACCGTGACGGCTTTTCCGACCGGCCGCAAGGCCGCATCACCCGTCGGCAGCAGCGGCCACGCCTCGACTGCCTGAACGTTTCTCTCGTCGACTCCTGCCCGCTCCCGTCCGTTCCAGGAGGCTCAGGGGCGCACGCGAATGACGGTCTTGCCCTTGCGCCGCTCGGTCGGGTTGAGCACAGGGACGGCGTCGTCGAGGGTCGCGACGGTGCCGATGTGCGTGCGAAGGCGCCCGTCCCGCACCCGGTCGACGATCTCCACCAGCTGACTCGGAACGGACTCGACGACGAAGTCGACCGCGAGACCGTCGACGGGGCGGGTCCCAACGGGACCGACCACCGACACCAGCGTCCCGCCGGGCCGGATGATGCCCGCCGAGCGCCTCTGGACGTCGCCACCGATGACATCGAAGACCAGGTCGACCCCTCCGACGTCTTCGAGGTCCCCCTCGTCGAGGGCGAGGAACTCGTTCGCGCCGAAGTCGAGCGCCGCCTGGCGGTCCGCCGCCCGCCCGGTACCGATGACGTAAGCGCCGAACTCCCGGGCGAGCTGCGTCACCATCGATCCGACCGCGCCGGCGGCGCCGTGCGCGAGGACGCTCTGCCCCGCCCGAAGGCGACCATGCTGGAACAGGCCCTGCCATGCGGTCAGGCCGGAGATCGGCAGGCTCGCACCCACCGTGAAGTCGACGGCCCCGGGCAGCGGCGCCAGGTTGCGTGCCTCCACGGCCGCGTACTCGGCCAGGGTTCCATCGCGGTGCCAGTCCGTGATCCCGAACACCCGCTGGCCCAGCGAGAGTCCCGTCGTGCCGTAGCCGAGGGAGGCGACCACTCCGGCGAACTCGTGTCCGATGATCGCCTGGGCCCGGTCGTGACCGGAGCGATCGACCCACGTCGAGGGCCACTCCCACTCTGCCGGGACGAAACCCGACGCATGGACTTCAACGACGACGTCGTTGATCGCCGGCGCCGGCTCGGGCCGCTCCGCCAGCTTGATTCCGGCCGCTTCCGCGGCCTGGTCGGTCACGACGATCGCCTTCATTCCTACCTCCGAATACCTCGTGCTCACTGGCTCTATGCGCAGGTCCGTGACTGTGTGTTCCCCACTCCGGTGGAACTCGACGCGTTTTGAGAAGTCCTTGTGGCTGGTAGGCCCGGGTACGGGCGGGCCGGAGCCGACCGCTCGGCGCCCTGGGCCATCTGGGTGACAAAGCGTTACCGTCTCTTCATGGGCGATAGGTTCGACCGGCTTGTCGAGCGGCTCCTGGACGCAATAGAGCGGTGGATCTACCGCAAGGAGATGCACCGACCGCCCAGGTCGCCGAGCGCGGGCTATCCGCGCTATCACGACTCGACCTGTCTTCACGAACATGGCGTGAAGAAGCAGCGGGGGATGGATTCGGGTGTCCCGAACTGGATTTGCCGTGACTGTGGTCGCATTGTCGGACGCGGCGTGCACTGGAGCCCTTGATCCCGATCCGGCTCCCGGCCCTGGCGGCAACCTCAGCGCCTGTGTCCGAGCCCAGGGCGGCAGGATCACCGAGGAGAACCGCTGTCCCTCGCCCGTGACCGGGTCGGGCGCTTGGCGCTGACGCGCGGGGCCTCACCTCGATCGCCCCGCCGAGGTGAGGACCTTGCGCAGCAGGTTCGGGCCGTCGCGTCGGAGGTCTTGTTGGACCAGGTCGGTGGCCCTGGTCGATGCCGGTACGCGCTTGGCCGCGGCGCCGCAGCGGCAGCCCGGAAGGGCCCTGGCGCCTCGCGCGGGGTGAAGCCGCTGCCGCCTCGGCCACCCGCGGGCTGAGCGAGGAGAACTGCCTCCCCGCCGAACACGCCGTCCGCCGCACGCTTGAAGTCGTGAACGCCTACCGAGCCGTTTGTTGAACGCGTGGACCAGGATGCACTACGCTCACTCACCGTAGTTGAACGATTGCACATTGTCCATCTTGGGCTGGATGTGAAGATCCGGAGTGGTGCATGCGGTCCCCCTTCCTGGCCTCCGTGACGATCGGCGCGCGATCGGCGTGACTCTCTTCGCCGGTGCGGGTGCGGGCCATGGCTTCGGCAAGGCGGCCAATGCCCCACGGGCCGTGGCAGGCGACCGCACTCGAGTCTCGGCGCTCTCGTCGGTCAACGCCATAGACGAGCATGTCATCGGTGCCGGAAGTGCGGTGTGCGATGGCTGCGACGCCTGCAACGGCGCACCGGCCGAATTCTGTGGCAGCGCCCATACGGGCGACGAAAGCGGGTCGCTCCCGCCCGGTTCGGGGCCGCTCGGTCCCGGGCTGACGTAGGGCATAAGAGCCTGCGTGCTGTTATGAGTCGATCGCCTTAATTGTCGGCGCGGAGTGCATGGAGTTCGGTCGGCCGAGATACGCGATGTCTCCCTATGCGTCGCTCTCTTGCGGACCAGTGTGCCCCCCCGGGTGGGTGAAAAATGGACACTTGAAGCATCGATGGGACCTTTGATGGACGTTTTCGCTGTTCCCGATGACGAGATTCGAACGTTCGTCGTCGATGGACTCCAATTCAGCTGCCGCATCCTGTGGAATGACGACGCCCCGAAGACGGCTCCCGTGGTGTACACGCACGACGTGTTCGCGCGCATGCATGATCGCGGTCTGTCCATCTCGATGAAGGATGTCGCCACCCTCGTCCAGGTGAGCCTGCCCGGCTCAGGCGACGCGGACGATGTTCCGGCCGACGCACCGCCCGACTTCTTTCTCCGCGCGCTGCTGAAGGTGATGGACGAGGTGCCGCTTTCGCGCGTCAATCTCGTCGGCGGGTCCGCCACGGGTCCGCTGGCGTATCAGTTCGCTCAGCGGTACCCGGAGCGGGTGCGACGGCTGGTACTCGTCGGCGCCGTCGCGTCGGCGGCCGAACTGCGCCGCCTGCATGCGGACACGGCCCCGGCCTGGTTGGAGAAGGAAACGGCTGACATCGGCCAGGCCGAGGTCGATGCGGTCCTGCGGCTGCTGGTGGACCCCACGCCCGGCAGCCCGGTGGCCGGGCGGGACGTGGTGCGAGACCGGCTGACCGCGATGTTCGGCCGGATGACGCGCGACGAGCTCACGCGTCTCGCTCGCCGCTGGCGGGCCCTCGCTGCTCTTCCTGACACGCCCGGCGGTGCTTACGAAGGACCCGTCCTGCTCTTCACCGGCGAGTTCGACGTGCTGACCCCTCCCCGGGCATGTCGCGAGTTCGCGGCCACGTTCAGCGACGCGGCCTTCGCGACGATCCGGCAGGCCGATCACATGGCGCATCTGGAACGCATCGACGAGGTCGCCGACCTCGTGTGCCGGTTCATCACCGACCAGGCACTTGAAGACCTGCCGTACCTGGCCTCGTTCGAGCGCTTTCGTGAATCTCGCGCTGCCGGCGACCTGTCGGCTGTATGACGTCTCCGGCCGACCGCTGTCCGGGGCTTGGCCCAAGAGCCCAAGGTCTCTTCGTAAGGAGTTGTGTTGATCACTGATCTCGCAGGGACGTCGAATTCGTCGGCCCCGGGCGGCCCCGTAGCCGTTATTGGGATCGGATGTCGTTTCCCCGGGGGGATACGGTCGCTCGACGATCTGTGGGAGGCGCTCGTCGGGCAGCGTGATCTGGTCGGCGAGGTCCCAGCGGATCGCTTCGACGCCGCTCAGTGGGTGAGCGAGGGGAGAAAGCATGCGCGGAAGTCGTACTCCGGGGCCGGTGCGTTCCTGGAAGACGTGCACTCGTTCGACGCCGCCTTCTTCGAGATCTCGCCGAAGGAGGCCGCTCAGGTGGACCCCCAGCAAAGGCTGCTGCTCGAATGTGCGGTCGAGGCGTTCGACGATGCCGGGATCGATCCTGCCGTCCTGCGGGGCAGTGACACCGCGGTCATAGCCGGCGCGGCCATGCACGACTACGAGGTTCTGCAGGCGCGCAGGGTGCAGCCCGCGCCCTACTCGATGAGCGGTATAGCGATGTGCAATCTCGCCAACCGCGTCTCCTACTTCTTCGATCTGCACGGGCCTTCGCACACCGTGGACACCGCTTGTTCGTCGTCGCTGCTGGCGGTGCATCAGGCCTGTCAGTTGCTGAACTCGGGCCGCAGTCCGGTGGCGCTGGCCGGCGGCGTGAACGTTCTGGTCTCCCCGTACCCCTACCTGGGCTTCTCGCAGGCGTCCATGTTGTCGCCGACGGGCAGGTGCCGCCCGTTCTCGGCCCGCGCTGACGGGTTCGTGCGTGCGGAGGGCGCCGCGGTGGTGCTGCTCAAGCCGTTGCGAGAGGCGGAGCGTGACGGGGATCGGGTGCTGGGCGTCATCCTGGCGAGCGAGGCCAACGCGGACGGCCGCACCATGGGCTTGACCCTGCCCAGTACCCGGGCGCAGGCCGCGTTGCTGGAACGGGTGTACGCGCGGGCGGGCGTGGCACCCGCGGAAGTGGCGTACGTCGAGGCGCACGGCACCGGCACTCAGGCCGGGGATCCCGTCGAGTGCCGGGCCCTGGGACAGGTGCTGGGGCAGCGGCGGGACGGCGCGCCGCTACCGATCGGGTCGCTCAAGTCCAACATGGGGCATCTGGAGTCCGCCGCGGGAGTGGCGGGGCTGTGCAAGGCGATCACCGTGTTGCGGGAAGGCCGGATCCCGGCGAACCTGCACGCCGATCCCCTCAGCGACGAGATCGACTTCACCGGCCTGGGGCTGGAACCGGTCACCGCGCTGCGGCCGTTGTCCACGGACGACCGTCGCGTCGTCGGCGTCAGCTCCTTCGGCTTCGGCGGCGCCAACGTCCATGTCGTGATGGCCCCGCCGCCCCCGTCCAACGCGGTGACGCAGGACGCGGATCTGAGAGCCGCGGTGAACGTGCGGGCGGAAGCACGGGAGGCCGGAGCGGGACCGGCCGGCGCCGTGCCGAGGCGGCTTCCCGTCCTCGTCTCGGCCCGTACCCGCCAGGCGCTCGACGAGGCGGCGGAGCAGTGGGCCGTGCGGCTGGAGAAGGCGGACGAGGAGGAGTTCTACGACATCTCCTACACCTCGTGCCGCCGCCGCGCCCAGCACGAACGCCGCATGGTGGTGCTGGCCGACGGCCCGAAGGAGGCGGCCGCAGGGCTGCGGTCGTTCACCGAGCGACACACCTTCCCGCGCGCCGCGTCGGCAGAGGCCGTCCGACACGGCCGGGTGGCCTTCGTGTTCGGCGGCAACGCCTCGCAATGGGTCGGCATGGGCGGCGAACTCCTGGCCATCGACCCGCTCTTCGAAGCCGAGGTCCGGGCGGCCGACAAGGTGTTGTCCGGTCTCCTCGGCTGGTCGGTGTGCGAGGAACTGGCCGAGCCCGCCGATCCCGCACGGTGGGCCAGGACCGAGGTGGCCCAGCCGCTGCTCTTCGCGGTGCAGGCGGGACTGGTGGCGGCCCTGGCCGGACGAGGAGTGCGGCCGTCGGCCGTCGCCGGGCACAGCGTGGGCGAGGTGGCCGCCGCCTACTGCGCGGGCGCCCTGGACCTCGCGGCGGCGTGCCGGGTGATCGCCGAGCGCAGCCGGGCGCAGGCGCCCACGGCGGGCATGGGCCGCATGGCGGCGGCGGGGCTGAGCCCGGAACAGGCCGCGCGGTGGATCACGGAGCAGGGACACGGCGACCGCATCTGCATCGCGGGAGTCAACGCCGCTCGGGACGTGACCCTGGCAGGGGACCCGCAGGCACTGGCGGCCTTCGGCGAGACGCTGGAAGACCGTGGCCTGTTCTTCCGCGACCTGGGCCTGGACTACGCCTTCCACAGTCCGGCGATGGACGCGTTGCACGAGCCGCTCCGTTCGTCCTTGCACGGTCTGGCTCCGGCCGCGTGCGTGATCCCTCTGGTGTCCACCGTCACCGGGGACGTGGTCGAGGGCGCGATGCTCGACGCCGACTACTGGTGGCGCAACGTCCGCGAGCCGGTCCGTTTCGCCGATGCCGTCCACACACTGCTCGGCGCGCACGAGTGCGACGTGCTGGTGGAGATAGGTCCGCATCCGGTGCTCGCCCCCTACCTGCGCCGCATCTCCTCGCGCCGACCGGATCCCGTGGCGATCGTGTCGACGATGAGGCGCGACGACAGCGGCGTGGAGGCCCTGGACACCGCGCACGCGCAGATGCTGGCGGCCGGCGCCCGGATCGCCTGGGACGCGATCTTTCCCGGGCCGGGCCGTGCCGTTCCCCTCCCGTCCTATCCCTGGCAGCGCGAACGTCACTGGATCGGCACCCCGGACTGGTGGAGCGAGGCACCGGATGCCCGGCCGACCGGGCACCAGCTGCTGGGCACGCGGCAGGTCGCTCCCACTCCGTCCTGGAGCCAGGAGCTCGACGTCGGCCGGCTGGGATGGCCGGTCGACCACCACATCGGAGAGAACGCCGTGCTGCCGGCCGCGGCCTTCGCGGACATGGGGCTGTCGGCCGGACGCGAGGTGCTCGATGGTCCGGTCGAGATCCTCGGGTTCGGCATCGAACGCGCCCTGGTCCTGCGCCCTGACGATGCGCAGGTCCGCCTCCGCCTGCACACCGCGCTGTCGCAGGACGGCACGATCACCATGGTCAGCAAGGACGGTGACGTCGGCGACTGGGTCGAGCACGCTCGCGGGCGGGTCCGGCGCCTGCTGCGCGCCGCTCCGCCGGCGCTGGAGGTTCCGGCGCCGGAGGCGCTCTGCCCGCAAGCGGCCGAGCGGTTCTACCCGGCCATCGCCCGCACCGGCCTGCGACACGGTCCCGCGTTCCAGAGCGTGACGTCGCTCCAGGCCGCCCCCGGTGCCGTCGTGGCCGCGTACAGTGCCCGGATCGACTACGGCGAAGCCCACGTGGCCCATCCCGCCGTCCTGGACGCGGCGATACAGCTGTACTACGCGCTGTGGCCCGAGCTGGCGCAGGAACGGAAGTTGTACCTGCCGGTTCGCATCGAGAAGATCCGTTGCTGGCGTCCCATGCCCCGCGCCGGGTTCCTGCACGCGCGCGCCATACGGGCCGACGCGCTGGAGACGGTGTGGGACGTGTCGGTCACCGGCCAGGACGGTGAGGTCGCCCTGGAACTCCTCGGCTGCCGGACCCGCCGCTACGACGGTGCCCGTCCCGCCGAGCCCGCCCGGCTGACCGAGGACCTGTGGGCCGCGCCCCTGCCCGGGGTGCTCCCATCGGCGGCCCCGAGCCCGCTGCCCGCTCCCCGTGACGTCCTCGCCGCATGTCCGCCCGAACCGGCGGCGGACCACGGCCAAGCCCGACTGCACGAGCGGCTGCTGGACCTGACCGCGCACTTCACCGCGCAAGCGGTCGCCGGCCTGCTGCCGGGGCAGGACGTGTTCACCCTGGACGACCTGTTCGCGGCCGGGGTCGCCGCGGAGCACACCATGCTGGTGCAGACCCTGATCCGCACGGCCGCCGAACGTGACGTCCTGACCTGCCCTGCTCCTGGACGATGGCGCGTCGCCACCGAGCCACGGGCCGCGGAACTGTTCCGCGAGGCGCTGGACGATCTGACAGGCCAGAGCGCCGCCCTGCACATCTGGGGCGTCAGCGGCCGCAACCTGGCGGCGGTGCTGCGCGGCGAGCAAGACGCAAGGGAACTGCTGTGCGGCATGCCGGATCAACTGGCCGCGCGCTTCTCCGAAAGCTTCCCATTGCTGCGCTCGCAGCGGCGACTGGCCGGACGGCTGCTGCAAACGATGCTCGCCGACTGGCCTTCCGGACGGCCGTTGCGGGTGCTGGAGGTGGGGGCAGGCACCGGTACGGTCACCGCCTCCCTGCTCGCGCATCTGCCGCCTCGGCTCACCCGCTACACCTTCACCGACGTCACCACGGCGTGCTTCCCGCAGGCGCAGGGCCGCTTCGCGGGCTTCGACTTCGTCGACTACCGCACCCTGGATCTGGACGCCGACCCCACCGGGCAGGGCTTCACCCCCGGCTCCTTCGACCTGGTCATCGCCGGTCACACGCTGAGCGCCCGCCGCGACCCGGCGTCCGCCCTGCGCCGGGTGGCCGACCTCCTGAACGACGGCGGGCACCTGCTCGCTCTGGAGTTCCACGCGCCGCTGGTGCCGCCGCTGTTCGAGGTGCTGGGTTCCCGGCCGCTGCTGGGCGGTGAGCAGTGGGAGTCCCTCCTGGACGAGTGCGGCTTCACCGGAACGGTGCAGACGAGTGACCTCGACGACTCCGCACGCGCTGCGCACTCGGTCATCCTCACCGCACGGCGCCCTCGCCACCGGCCGGTGCAACCACCCTCCCTCCCGGACGCCGACGCCTCGGGACGCTGGCTGGTCACCGAACTGGACAACGGCGGCTCCTTGGCGACCGAGCTGAGCCGCCTGGTCGGGGCCGAGGCCGTAACCGCCTACGACGATCCCACCAACTGGGCGAAACACCTGTCCGAGGGCCCGCTCGGAGTCGTCCTCGTGGCAGGCGCCGCCGGCCCGAGCGCCGGACAGGGCGTCGAGCAGACGGTGCGGCACCTCGCGGTGCTGCGTGCACTCGCCACAGCGGCCCGCGACACCACGGGCCTCAACCTCTGGATCGTCACCGAAGGCACACCGAACCTGCCGCTCGCCGCGTCCGGGACCGGTCTCTGGGGCGCCGCGCGGACGCTGGGCAACGAACAGCCCCATCTGAAGGTCCGCCGGATCGCCCTGGAAGGCCCCGACCCGCGTGTCCTGGCCGAACGGCTGGCGCAGGAGCTGGCAGCCGGATCGGACGAGGACGAAGTGCTGCTCACCTGCGAGGGCCGCTTCGTGACACGAGTGCGTCCGCGACCCGAAGCGTCCGACCCGTCCTCAGACCGGCCCTACACGCTGACCCTGCACAGCACCGGTCTGCAACACCGCCTGGCCTGGCGGGAGACGCCGGTGCGCGAGCCGGGCGAGGGCGAGGTCACCGTCCGTGTCGAAGCAGCCGGGCTGAACTACCGCGACGTTCTGGTCGCCACCGGTCTCGTCCCGGCCCCCGATCCGGCCCGGCCGCTGGGGCTGGAATGCGCCGGCGTGGTCACCGCCGTCGGCGCGGGCGTAACCGCCCTGGCCCCCGGTGACCGGGTGGCGATCGTGGCGACCGGGTGCCTCGCCTCGCACGTGACCGTCCGAGCCGACCAGACGATCCCGATCCCCGCTGATCTGGGCTTCGCCGAAGCCGCCACCATGCCGACGGTCTACCTCACCGTCCATCACGGTCTCGGCCACCTGGCCCGGCTAGCTCCAGGGGAGACGCTCCTGGTCCACGGGGCCGCCGGCGGCGTGGGGCTGGCGGCCCTGCAGTACGCACGCCAGATCGGCGCCCGCGTCATCGGCACCGCGGGGACCCCGGCCAAACGCGATCTGCTGCACCTGCTCGGGGTCGAGCACGTACTGGACTCGCGGAGCCTGGACTTCGTCGAACAGGTCAAGGAACTCACCGGCGGACACGGCGTCGACGTCGTGCTGAACTCGCTGGCCGGCGAAGCCCTGATCCGGGGCCTGGAACTGGTCAAGCCGTACGGCAGGTTCGTCGAGCTGGGCAAGCAGGACATCCTCGCCGACCGGTCCCTTCCGCTCGGGGCGTTCGCCGCGAACCTGGCGTTCTTCAGTGTCGACGTTTCCGCCCTCTTCACCGCCCCCACGCACCTGACCACCACGCACCTGGAGGCCATCACCGAGGCGATACGCACCGGCCGGTACCGGCCCCTGCCCCACCGGACCTTCCCCGCGCACCGGATCGAGGAGGCTTTCGACTGCCTGCAGCACTCCCGGCACATCGGCAAGGCCGTGATCACCTTCGATGAACCCGTCCGCCTTCCCCGTCCTGCGACCCCCTCCCTGGACCCCGACGCCACCTACCTGATCGTGGGCGGCCTGGGCGGGTTCGGCGCGGCGACCGCCCGCAACCTGGCCGCCCGCGGAGCCCGCCACGTGACCCTGATCAGCCGCCGCGGCCCGAGCACGGACGAAGCGCGCACCCTGCTGGAAGAGCTGCACGCGCTGGACACGACAGTGCTGGCTCTCGCCGCCGACGCCGCCGACCCGGAAGCCATGCGCGAGGTCTTCGCCCGGATCGACTCCTGTGGCCGCCGCCTGGGCGGGGTCGTGCATGCGGCCATGGTCCTCGACGACGCCCCGCTCACCGACCTGACCGACGAACGAGTCCGGACCGTCCTGACGCCCAAGACGACCGCCGCTCGCCTGCTGGACCAGCTGACCAGGGAGCGCCGACTGGACTTCTTCGTCGTCTACAGCTCGGTGGCGGCGCTGGCCGGGAACATCAGGCAGGCCGCCTACGTCGCCGCCAACCTGGAACTCGAAGCGCTCGTCCGTGACCGCCGCCGCGCCGGGCTGCCCGGCCTCGCCGTGCAGTGGGGCGCCATCAGCGACGCCGGATACGTGCACCGCGCAGGCCGGGCCGATGAGATGCACCGCCTCGGCCTCGGCCACCTGACCGCGCACGACGCCGTCGCCGCACTGAACCAGCTGCTCGGCGACGCCGAAGCCGACGTCGTCGCAGTCGGTCACATCGAGGGGGACCTGCTGCGCCGGGTGCTGCCGCGCCTGGACGCGCCGCGCACCGCCACGATGCTCCCGTCTTCGACACAGCGCGACGACGATGACCGCGTCCGTCTCCGGGACGCCCTGGCGACCGCGACCGCCGAAGAAGCGGCGGCCATCATGCAGGACACACTGACCGGCCTGCTCGCAAGGGTTCTGCAGACCACCCCGGAACACATCGACCGGTCCCGCCGCCTCGACCAACTCGGCGCGGACTCACTGCTGACCGTCGAATTCGCCGCCGCGATCCGGCAGGTCTTCGACTCCGAAGTCTCCGCAATGGAGATCCTCAGTTCGGGCACCCTGCCCGCCATCGCCCACCGCCTCCTCAACCGGCTCGGCTACGACCGCCCGGCGGGCGGCGAGCAAGAGCGGCCGACGTGACCGTGACCAAAAGGTCGTGCGGCAGAGCTCGCGTATCCGCCACCCGACGAAGAGAGCGTCCAAGATGAGTGCGTCGACCGGCCCCGTTCTTTTCTCGTGCATATCGCAGGCGGGTCAACTCAACCCCATGCTCGCGATCGCGACCGAACTGTCCCGGCGTGCCGTACCTGACCTGTGGTTCGCCTCATATGACGACGCGCGCTCCGAGATAGAGGCGGCATCGACGGCGAGTCAGATCAATTTTCTCTCCCTCGACCCGAGAAACCCGACCGGCATCGAGTGGGATCAGGATGACCTGGAGAGGATGCAGGGGAGTGCTCCGCTGAGCACGGACGGGATAATGACGCTTCTGAAGAAGATAATGAGTTCTCCCCAGTGGAGAATCAGTGCATATCGAAATATGTTGGACGTCATCGACCGTATTCGTCCGAGGCTCATGGTCATCGATATTCTGAACCCGTCCTCGATGGACGCGGCGATGACCCGGGGGGTGCCGTTCGTCATAACGGTGCCGTCACTGCCGAGCACTGCTCTCCGGGTGCCCTCGACATACCCTCACCCCATGACCGGTCTGCCCCTGAAAATGAACGTATCCCAGCATATTTCGAATGTCCTCTTCAAGTGCCGGTTGAACGCTGCGATCCTTACGCGCACCTCCGCGATCTCGTTCGTCAGGAAGAGCAGATCCCTGGGCATCAAGAACCCGTCGGCCAATCGCCACGTCTATACCGACTCGGCGAAGATGGTGCTCACCTCCTCGGTCTTCGGCCTGGAGTACGCTTTCCCCGTCTCTTCTCGAGTTCGTCCAATCGGTGCGTTCCTGCCGTCGGAGTCAGAAGACCGCGGGGTCGAAGCCCCTGATCTGTCGCAGTGGCTCGATGACAACACGTCGGTGGTCTACTTGGGATTCGGAACGCTCATGCGCCTGTCGCAGGCTCAGATAGCGGCCCTGCTGGACGCCATTCGACGTCTTGGCCCAGAGCATGGTTTTCTGTGGAAACTGTCGAAGCCGCAACAAGACCTGCTTGCGTCCACGTCCCTGCCCGACAACCTGCGTGTCGAAAGTTGGATCCCCTCGCAGACCGGCGTCCTTGCCCACCCTCATGTACGGGCGTTCGTGACCCATGGCGGCGCCAACGGGTTCCACGAGTCGATCTACCACGGGAAGCCGGTGCTCGTCATGCCGGCCTGGTTGGACTGCCATGCCATCGCCCAGCGCGCCATCGACAGCGGCGTAGGACTGGCCATCGACCGCCCGGCCGCGGTGACCGGCGACGAAGCGGCCACCAAGCTTGCGCGCATCCTCACCGAGGTCTCTTTCCGGGAGCAAGCTGAACACTGGGGACAACGCTTGCGAGAAGCCGGTGGCGTGACCCGTGCCGCGGACCTGATACTCGAACTAGATGCAGAACTCGGCTCCGCGCGTTCATAAACGGCCCGATCGCCTGGAGCGCAAGCCTGCCGGCTCCCCACAATTCGGAGGCGGTGCTCTGCGACGAACAAGATCGTGATCGGCTGCGAAGGCCGCTGCGGCGTCAGTCGCCCTTGGTTCGTGTCGATGGAGCGAACTGCCCGACAAGGCCGCCTCTCACACGGATGAGCACGGATGCCAGCGGGCGGCCACCAGCGACTCGAATTAAAAGCCCGAAACTGTCGAATCAGCCCGTGCCGTCGCGGCGCTCCTCACGTCGGCGTTGGAAGCCGCTCCGTGAGAAGCTCAACGACCACCCCGTCCTGGGGCTGCGCCGGGCGGGGCGGCAGGCGGAGGGCCTTGCCGCGGCGCGTTCTGCCCGTGGTCGCGTAGGGGACCGACCGACAGGCCGCGGTCGCGTATCCCCTCCAGGAGCGGCGGCAGCGCGTCGAGCGTGTTCCTCCACGAGTCGGGTGCTGATGTGCAGTCGGAGTCGTGGAGGAGCACGGTTCCTCCACCGTCGAGGTCGCGCATGAGGGTCGCGAGGATGGAGGCGGGGGTCGCCGCGCGCGTCCAGTCCCGGCCCCAGTTCGTCCAGAGCACGGGCGTGAGATCCAGGCGGCGGGCCGCCCGCAAGGCCGAGGAGCTCAGCACACCGTAGGGGGGCCGGTACCATCGCGGCACCGTCCCGGTGACCTGGACGATCGACTCCATCGCCCGGGCCATGTCGTCGTACGTCGCGGAGGGCCCACGCAGCAGCATGCAGCGGTGCTCCCATCCGTGGACGGCGATCTCGTGTCCGGACTCGGCGAGTTCGCGGCCCAGGTCCGGGGCGTCCTTGAGCATCCGGCCGAGGAGGAAGAAGGTGGCCGTCACCTCGTACTCCCGCAAGGCGGCCAGGAACGCCGGCGTCGAGCGCGGGTCCGGACCGTCGTCGAACGTGAGCGCCACATGGCCGGGCTCGCCGACGCCGGCCAGCCCCGGGAACAGCTGCCGGCGCAGCGGCCCGATCGACGTGATGGCCGGCGCGGCATGCGCGGTGGCGAGGACACCTGCCGCCGTCAGGGCGAGACGCGTCGCGCTCATTGGGACGCCTCCACCATCTCGGAGAGCTCCATGGACGCGGGCCGGCCGGTGGCCGCGGAGTCTCGTCCGGTCGCCAGGGCGGCGACGATCGCCGCCGGGTCGGCGGCTCCGGAGGACCCCATGGCGCGGGGTGCCGTCAGCGCCGCGAACAACGCCTCGGGCAGCTCGTCGGGTCTGCGTGCCCACGGCGCCCACCCGGCCTCCTCCAAAGCGGCGGCGTTGGTCCTGCCGTGTCCCGGAAGGCAGCGGTAGCTGATGACGGGCAGGCCGGACGCCAGCGCCTCGAGGGAACTGAGGCCGCCGGCGTTCTGAACCACGAGGTCACAGGCGCGCATCAACGCCGGCATGTCCTCGACCCAGCCGAGCGTGACGCCGACGCCGGAGCGGGCGAGCGCCTCTCGCAGCGCGGTGTTGCGCCCGCACACGACGACCGGCGTGGCCAGCCGGGACGCGGCCACGTCCCGTACGGTGGCCGCCACGTCCCCGGATCCCCACGCCCCCGCGACCACCAGGGCCAGGCGGTCGTCGTCCGGCAGGCCGAAGTGCAGCCGTGCCAGCCGCCGTTCGAGGACGGACGACGCGGGCCGAAACCCGGGTCGTACGGCGGGCGCGCACACCCGGACGTCGGCCGCGCCGAGCCGTCGCGCCTGCGCCGCCGCCGTCGGGTGCAGCGCCAGGTGGGCGTCGGCCCTCTCGGCGATCCACAGGGGGTGCACGGACATGTCGGTGAGGTAGGTGACGACCGGGACTCGGAGCGCGCCGCGCCGCCGCAGCCGGCCCAACGCCTGGCTCGCGAGGGGGTAGGTCGACACGACGACGTCGGAGCCCGCCGCCGAACGGGCGAGGCGACGGGCGGCCAGCCCGCTCAGGGCACGTACCGCCGCCGCGAGTCTCCGGTGCTGGTCCAGCGCGATGAGCAACCGCTCCCAGCTCTCCGGGGCGGCCCGCAGTTGCAGCGCGTACGTCTGCCGCAGGAGGCGGCCGAGCGAGGCTGGGAGGAGGTCGAGAAAGTCGTGGCGGTCGACGGTGAATCCGGCTTCGCCGAGCCGGCGGGCCAGCTCGCTCGCCGCGCCGTCGTGCCCGGCGCCGACGCTCGCCGACACGATCGTGACGTGCCGTCTCGTGCCGGGGTGGATCAAGGAGGGGGTCACGACCTGGTGCCTTCTATCTCGACGCGATGGAACTCGGCCGTCGCCGGCCGGATGGGGGATCAGTGAAGGGATCGCTCGCCGCCGCGCGTTACACGTCGGCGGCGACCGTCACGAGCGGCGGCCGCGCCGGATGCGCAGGCGTCCGCACGAGGTGCCGCGGTGCTCGACGCCGACGGTGCTGAACCGCCCGTACGCGATGGCCAGCCAGCAGAACCCGCCGACCGCGATCACCTCGGCGCGCTGCTTCCGGCCGGACCATCGGCCGCCGGTGAACAGCACCACCGGGAGGGTCGAATCGGCCGGCAGCCGGCCCCAGGCGATGGCGCACGGGCGTCCGCAGGAGACGCCGCGCCGGGCGCCCCGCAGCATCACCGGCGCCACCGATGACCGCACGACGACGTCGACCAGCGTCTCCGCCTCGTACATCTCCAGCGCGGGCCGCTCCGTAGCGGCCTGACCGAGCCGAATCGCCCACGGGGTGCCGGTCAGGCACTGCTCGACGGGCGCCGCGCTGGTGGCCATGGGGTGATCTCCTCCCGTGCCCGCTCGTCGGGCACGGGATCAGCGTCGTCGTTCCGGGAGCGAAGAACAGTAACGCGGGCATCCGACTTCGGGTGGCACTAGGTTCACCATCGGATCCCGCCTGCCCTTACCGCTTTCGCATCGCCAAGGCCATCCACACCCCGCAACTCTGCGCGGCGAACTGGAACGCTGCCTGTCCGCCGCCGGCTGCACCTGACCTGCCCCCGCGCCGCGGCAGCGGCGCGGCCGGGTCGGCGGGTGCCGCATGGATTTCGTCGCCGCGGCTGCAGTTGCCGACACGGCGGCGAAATCCCGTAGGGAGGCTCTCGGGGTAATGGCGCAGCCGCGCTAGAGGGTCAGCACCCGCACCGGTGCCGCTCACCGGACGCGCAGGCGACACGGAACTCGACTGGGCCGCACCGCAGATCAGGGCGGGTGCGGTCGCCGAGTTCACGCCAGCGGGGGCGCCGCAGGGGTCCGGGGGAACATGGCCTGAGCTGCGGTCGGCGGGCGCTCACTCCTCGAACAGCAGCATTCCCGCAGCGGAGGAGGGAGCGGCGAGCACAGCGCCCAGCGCCCCTCCCAGAAAGGCCGCGACACAGAGATCCGCAGGTGTGGACGTTGCCCTGACGTCGGCACCTGGGGAGGTCACCTAGGGGGCGGGCAGCCCCGGCACGGCCGGTGCCCGACTCATCCCGCGCCGTCCCGCCGATCCTCGACCGAAACCGCTGGGCCGGAGCACGCACTCGGCAAGCGCTTGGCGCACCGTCCAGGGTCGGGAGGGGACCGCGAGGCGCGAGCGCCGGTCTTGGGGCGCGCGGTCCCCGGGAGGTCACGGGAAGGCGGGGAACGCCTCTTCGCCTGTTCGCCCGCCGTCCACTCCGAACGATCTTGGGCTCCTTACCATCGGTCCTGATCACGCCCCCGGCCCTGACGTGGGAGGACCCGCACGATGGACGACATGGAGAACCTCGGTGAGAAGCTGCCCGAGACCGAGCCCGACGGTTCCCTGACCGGCGCGGACCGAGGGATCCCCGCGGGCCTCCCGGCGGAGTTGTTCCGCTCGGGGCTCAGCCGCCGGCGTGTGCTGCAGGCGGCCATGGCCGCCGCCGCCACCGCCGCCGCGGGCGGCGTCGCCGCGGCCCCCGCCGCCGCCGCGCCCAAGCGCGCCGCCGCGGCGCTGCCGGCCGGGTTCACGGGCACGATCGCGGACCTGAAGCACGTGGTGATCCTGATGCAGGAGAACCGCTCCTTCGACCACTACTTCGGGACCCTCCCAGGCGTCCGCGGATTCGGTGACAAGCAGGCGTTGCGGTTCCCGAACGGCCAGAGCGTGTTCTACCAGCCGGCGCCGTCCCGTCCGGAGGGCTACCTGCTCCCGTTCCGCTTCGAGACCGGCAAGTACAACGCGCAGAACGCGGGCGGCCTGCCGCACGGCTGGACCGACGGGCACAAGGCGTGGGCGCAGGGCGGCAACAACGGCTGGACGGGCAGCAAGGGCCTGCAGACGATGGGCTACTTCACGGGCGAGGACATCCCGTGGCAGCACGCCCTGGCGTCGCAGTACACCGTCTGCGACCACAACCACTGCTCGGCCGCCACGAGCACCAGCCCGAACCGCATCTACATGTGGTCGGGGACCATCGACCCCACCGGGGCGAAAGGCGGCCCTGCCACCACCAACAGTGGCGACTACCGCTACGGCTACCTCTGGAAGACCTACCCCGAGGTGCTCCAGCAGGCCGGGGTGAGCTGGCAGATCTACACCAACAACGACGTCTCCAGCAACTGGCTGGGGGACTACGAGGACAACACCGTCCGGTCGTTCAAGGCGTTCGACCCCGCGCAGGCGGGCGGCGACACCTCGCCCGGCGGGCTGCTCGCCCGCGGCAACGTGCTGACGACCCACGCGCAGCCGCAGGGCCCGAATTCCAGTGCGAACGTCGACTACGTCCTCAAGGACTTCATCGCGGCCTGCAAGCCCGGCGCCGACCAGCCCCTGCCGGAGGTCTCCTGGATCGTCTCGCCGTACCTGTGGTCGGAGCACCCGGCCGGCGCGCCCGACTACGGCGCGATCTACACCGACCGCGTCATCCAGGCGCTCGCGGAGAACCCCGAGTTGTGGAAGTCGACGCTGCTGATCCTCACCTTCGACGAGAACGACGGCTACTTCGACCACGTCCAGGCGCCGCTGCCGGAGCCGGGGACCCCCGGCGAGTTCGTGGGCGCCGACCCCATCGGGCCCGGCGCGCGCGTCCCGATGGTCCTGGTGTCGCCGTGGACCCGCGGCGGCTGGGTCTCCTCGGAGGTGTTCGACCACACCTCGCTGATCCAGTTCCTGGAGCACTGGACGACCACCCTCGGCAAGCCGGCGATCTGCGAGAACATCAGCGAGTGGCGGCGCACGGTCTGCGGTGACCTCACCTCGGCGATCGACTTCGGCAGCGTCGACCTCACCCGGCCCGACCTGCCCGACGTCGACGTGCTCGCCGCGGCCGCCGAGGCGGACCGGGCGCTGCCGTCGGTCGCCCAGGCCGTCCCTGCCGCCGGGCAGCAGTCGATGCCGGTCCCGCCCCCGGGAAGCCTGCGCGTCCGGCCGGTCCCCTACCGGCAGCACGCGACGGTCACCGTCGACCGGGCGAGCGGCGTGGTGGAGGCGACGCTCAGCAACGGCGGCTCCCAGGGGGTGAGCATGCAGGTGTTCCCCGACGCCCACCTGGCCTTCGCCGCGACGCCGTTCACGGTCACCAGGCACGCGAAGAGGACCTACACGTGGAACACGTCCGGGACCGGCGGTGAGTACGCGTTCTCGATCTATGGGCCCGACAGGTTCGTCCGGTCGTTCAAGGGCGCCGTCGTCGGTGCCGGTCAGAACGCCGGGGCCGTGCCCCGGGTCGAGGCGAGCCTGGTCGCGAAGCACGGACACGGCAAGAGCTCGCTGCGGCTGAAGCTCGCCAACGAGGGACGCAAGGGGGTGCGCTTCACCCTGACGGCCAACGACTTCAAGGGAGGGACGCGCACCGTGCACGTCGACGGTCACCGCTCCGCCCACGTCGACTGGCCGACGAACGCCGACGGCTACTACGACGTCGTCGTCACCGCGGACACCGCCGACGGCTTCACCTATCGTTACGCCGGCCGGATCAGCTGACCGGCCCGACCGCCGGGCCGACGTGCTCATCGCCTTCGAGATGGACGCCGACGTGCGGCCGGCGAACCCGACCGGCCGCACTGGCAAGGCCGGCCGCAACCTCGGCAGGTGGGGCGAGAACGGAGCCGCCGACGCGGTCGTGGTCGCCGGGACCGGCGCCGGCGGCGCGTGCTGCTGACCCGCTGCCCCGACACCGGGCAGCGGGCGGTCCCCGGTGGGACGGTCGAGCCCGGCGAGACCTCGCCGGGCTCGATGGTCCGCGAACTCCTCGAGGAGACCGGCGCCCAACCTCGGCCGCGTCGACCCGGTGGTCCTGGCGCACCTGCAAGTAGACGACTTGGAGGGCCTGGACCTGGCACTGGCCGCCGACCACGGCGGCGAGCAGCAACCGGCGCACCGGCCGCTGCCGGTCCGGGCGCTGGACCACCTCGCCAGCGCGGAGGCCGAGCCCCCGGCGCCGTCGACGCCCACTCGGGAGCCGTGGATGCCCGAGCCGTTGGGCTGGCGGTGGCGTCGTGCACGTTGCCGTGGCCGGGGTTCGTTCAGGCCGAACCACTCGGAAAAAGTCCTAGCCCCTGATGTCGCTAGAGCCTTCCCCGTCCGGGCCGCAGGTGCGGGACATTGCGCAGATTTCAGGTGGGCCGGGTTCCGCGTGGGAGGACGTGCTTCCTCCGCATCGCCCGGTCAGTAGCTGAAGGTGGTGGCGCCCTCGTCGCCGATCCATTCCCACATCGGGACCGTGCCGCCGAGCTCGGCGCCCGTGATCAGGTCCTTCTCGTCGAGCTTGCGGGAGTTGAAGCAGATCGGGCAGACCAGGAACCGGCCGCCGGCGGCGGTGTAGCGGGCGACCAGGTCCGCGAGCGGCGGGCAGCCGTCGCAGGCGACGCCCGTCGCCACGCCCTCCAGGGCCAGCCGGGCGGCCTCCTTGGTGAGGAACATCAGGGTCGGGCGCCCCTGCTCGGCGGCGCCGACGGCGACCAGGAACGCCACGGTGACGCGCTCCGGGTCCTCCATTCCCGTGATGAGGCTGATGACGGCTTTTCCGGGCATGACCTCGCTCCTTCGATCGTCCTGCCGACGATCCTTCGGGACGGCCGGGGCCCGAACCAGTACATTTTCTGTAGTGCAGAACGCCTGCGGACGGAGGCGGGTCGTGAAGCGTTACGGTCAGTACTGCCCGGTCGCCCGGGCGGCCGAGGTCCTCGCGGAGCGCTGGACGCTGCTCGTCATCCGCGAGCTGCTGTGGGGACAGGACCGGTTCAACGCCATCGCGCGAGGCGTGCCCCGGATGTCCCCGACGCTGCTGGCCACCCGGCTGCGCCAGCTCCAGCGGGCCGGACTCGTCCAGCACCGCACGGTCGACGGCGAGGCCCGCTACCGGCTCACCGCCGCGGGCGAGGAGCTGCGCCCGGTCCTGGAGCTGATGGGCGCATGGGGCGTCCGCTGGATGCAGGACGTCCGGCCGGAGGAGTACGACCCGGCGCTGCTGATGCTCGACATCGGCCGCGGGTCCGACCCGGACCGGATGCCCGAGCGCCCGGCCACGATCCAGCTGCACTTCGCGGACGCCCCGGCCGGACAGGAGTACTGGTGGCTGGTGCTGTCCCGCTCCCAGGGCGCCGACGTCTGCGACACCGACCCCGGCCGTCCGGTGACCGTCTGGCTGGACACCGACGTGCCCACCCTCACCCGGATCTGGATGGGGGACCTGACCTGGTCGGCCGCCCTCGAGACCGAGTCCCTCCGCCTCACCGGCGACCGCCCGTCCTGCCGCGCCCTGCCCGCCTGGCTGCACGTCGGCGCGTTCGCCGCCGTCCCTCGCGCCTCCTCGCCGCTGCCCCGCTGACGCCGACCAGCAACGCCCAAGCGCACAGCAGTCTCGCGGCCAGAATGGGACGGCTCTCAGCGCTTGCCTCGGCCCGATATCCGCCCGGCCTTTCCCGAGTCCTACGGCGACCCCTTACACCGGACCACCTACCGAGGCCCGGGAGGCGCACCGGATGGGATGGGGTGTCCTTGGCGGGCTCCGGGGCCTGGCCGAAGCCAGGAAAGCCGTCCGCGACGCAGCATGGCCGGCTTCTCCTCGCAGCCTTCGAAGGGATCGGCTCGTCCCGCATGGCCGAGGAGGTGCGCCAGGCGCTGCGTTGCTGGGGTTCGAGCGGTGCAGCCAGTCCTAGCGGGCTGCGCGCCTGCGGCGCGGGCAACGCCTCGTGGATGTGCTCGTAGTAGGTCAGCAGGTGGTTGGCCGCGCGGCGGCGCAGGATCAGCGCGGGCGCCATGGACACCTCGGCCGGTGGGCCGGCCGCCTCGGGCGGCTGCCAGGTGGCCGAGTACACCGCCGGGGAGCGCATCGCCTTGGCCGCCCACTGCTGCAGGACCTGCTCCAATTCCTCGCCGAAAACCCAGGGGTGCCCGGCCTCCAGGTCTTGGCGGAGCGCCTCGATGCGCTGGTGTTCCAGCCCGTGCGCGCGGTTGAGGAAGAAACGGTCCTCCAGCTGTGGTGTTGCCTCCGGTGACACGCTCACCCGCAGGCGGGAGGTCTGCGGGTCGAATTCGATCTGGCGGCGCCGGTGAGATGGTGCCGCTGGATCGGGTCACCGTCGGCGGGCTGCCAGCTGAACAGGCCAACTGCCACCACCAGTTCGACGACCTCATCGTTCTGGCTGAGCTGCCGTTGCGCAGCGGCCAGTTCTTCATAGAGTTCGCGGCGTGGGCGAGCGTTGCGCTCCCGCTCGGCCCAGGACCGCCAGTCGGGCAGCCACTTCTGGAACCTTGCGGTGATCCTGAGCCCGCCGGGGCATCGGCGGACGCGTGGCTGTGCAGGGGAACGGGAAGCTGGGGGCGTGCTCGTTGCGCCGGGCCGGTCTCCTGCTCCGGCGTTGTCCGCAGCCGTGGTTCCCCGTCGGGATCGAGCAGGTCGCCGGTCACCAGCCAGTGCAGGAACTCCGTCCAGGAATTGAAAAGAAACCGGGCGCCCGGTATGTTTTTGCGCGTGGCACGGATGGATGGCTCTGAACAGCCGAAACAGCTGAGAGCTCAGCGGACACGCCAGGCGGTGCTGGCCGCCGCCGCGGAGTCGTTCGCCCAACTGGGCTATCCGGCGACCACCACCGCCGACATCGCCGCACGCGCCGGAGTGACCAAGGGGGCGATGTACTTCCACTTCCCCACCAAGGAGGGGCTGGCGGTAACCATCGTCGAAGACTTCTACCGACGGTGGCCCCCGTTGGTAGAGCGGATTCGCGCGGAGTCGGCCACCGCCCTCGACGCGATCGCAGCAGTGCTGCAGGCGGTCGCCGAACAGTTCCGCAATGAGGTGTCGGTGCGGGCGGCGGTGAGGCTTCAGGCTGAGCGTGCTCTGGTCGACACCGACCTGCCGGCGCCCTACCAGGAATGGATCACGGTCCTCTCCGACCTGTTCAGCTGCGCCGCACAGGCCGGCGAACTCCGCGAAGGAGCAGACCCCGCGGCCCTGGCGCGCGTCACCGTCGGCGCCTTCTTCGGCATCCAGCAGGTATCCGAGGCCACTACCGGCCGGGCCGACCTGACCGCCCGCCTGACCGAATTCTGGGAACTGCTGCGGCTCGCGATCCAGATCCCGCCACCCCACACCCCTGACCCGGCCGTCTAGGTCGGACTGATCACCGCGCGATCCCGGCAGACGTCGATCGCAGCGCCGCGCAAGTTCACGGAAGGAACACGATGACGACTGCGAACCCGAAAATTGAGGCGATCGGCAAGTTCTTCGCCGCCTACGCCGCCTACGACCTCGACGCGATGCGTGAGGTCCTGACCGACGACATCGAGTGGACCATCCCAGGGCACCACCCCCTGGCGGGCACCAAGCACGGCGTCGAAGAGGTCGCCGCCTTCTTCACCCAGCTCAGCAAGGGTGGCTTCCAGGCCGAACCACTGTTCCTGGAGGCCAACCAGGAATATGTCGTCGACATCCACCGCGGCTGGACCACCGAAGGGATCGGCAAGGTCGACACCATGTGGGCCCTGGTCTGGCACTTCAACGCAGACGGCAAGGTCGACCGCGTGTTCAATCTTTCCGGCGACCAACACCAGATGGATACCTTCGTCTGGAGCAACTATTCCCTGGCGCCCCTCCCGGATCGCTTGGCCTGACACCAAGTCGGGTCGCCATTGGCCCCGCCACCGGTCATCACGCCCGCAGCCGTGCCCCAGGAACTACCCAGTTGATCATTCGGCCGAGGGGCGGAATCGATCGTCTACGCTCCTCGGCCGATCCAATCGAACCCTTACCCGACCTGCCGGAACAGGCCAACGATCCAATCGGATCCGATCCCGGCTTCCGCCCCCCTTTTCGCCCCCAGGAGGGACCTCCGCGACTCGCCGGGCGCCCGTCCGGCCGATCCATGACGGACACCGGACAGTTGAGATGGACCGCCTCGATCTACGGCACTCCACCGACAAGCAGACCGACGTCGCAGCCCGAACCCCGGTCCAAGGGACTCGTGCCCGTGCCCAAGCGGTGCGTGGCCGAGCAGACCTCCGGCACGTCCATGCTGCACCGGCGGCCGCTCGCGACTACGAGAAGCTGCCCGCCAGCAGCGACTCCCCATCTGTACTGAGCGGCCACCGACCGGATGACGCGCCGGCTGCCCGGGGTGTCGGTCTCCTGGAGGCCACCACGCCGACCATCGGCTGGCCGAATTGGAGCTGACCGGACGATAATCCTGGGAATCGCCGCATGCGGATGGGCGGCACCGCAGGCAGTGCCGCCCACCCGCGCCATGTACGCCTGACGGGAGAGACGGAGTGAGGGCGGAAGACTTGACGGTCGGGCAGTGGTGGATCGTGGCGCTGGCCACTTCCGCATTGCTCGTCGCAGCGTTCTACTTCTGCTTCAGGCATAGGACGGCCACGCTCTACTCAGCGATCGCTCCTGCCCTCGGAGCGGTCTCCGTCATGGGGCACAGTTTCAAGCGGGGCCATACAGAGCCGGAGGCTCTCGTCATGTACTCCGCCGCCATGCTCGCCCTGGCGCTGCTGTTGGTCGCCATGAGGCCGGACGTGCGGAGGATCGAGAAGAAGCACCGGCTCGGAGAGACGTACGAGGTCCCGAAGTGGAGGACCGGCCTCTACGGACTTCTGGTGACGGCCTTCGCGGTCGTCGTCACGTTCCTGGTGCTCTAGCTGGCCTTGATCTCGCAGGTGGAGGCCGGCGCGGGCACGGGCGGCCGTAGGCCGCCCGCAGTTCACGCAACCGCTCCCGCCCTGCACACAGTGCCCGGCCGAGTTCGGTTGCCCGGAGCGTTTCGATCAGCAGCACCTGGCGCCCTGTCCAACGATCCGCGCGCCGTCCGAAGACAGGACTCTCGACAAGCCCTATCCTCCCATCCCGACTTTGTCTGAACGGTCACTCTCGACCCGCCGCCCGGTGAAAGCCCGAGGCTAGAGCTCCCTTCGGGGAGCCCGATCAAGACCGTCTCAGATTGACTTTGAGATACACCCTGGTACCGCTACGGCATCCGGTGCACACTGCGCGCATGCCTGCCGCCGGCCACCTGGAAGGCCCGGCCGGACTACGCGTCGAAGCTGTCCAGCTCGGCGACGTGGACGTCGTCCACGCGTGCACATATCACCCGGACGTGCGCACCGGACAGGCGTCGTTCCTCAGCACCTGCGATGGACGGCTCGTCGCCCACTACCGCGACATCGGTGAGGGCGCCGAACTCGTCGACCTCACCGACCTACACGGTCCCGGCGAGGCCGCCGAAGGCGCCTGCTAGCCGACGCAACGAGCGCGGGCCGGGGGTGAACCCTCGGAGGAACACAGGACGTCTGATCGGCATGGGCGAAGTGGCGCCCGGTGGTGCGGACCAGTGGTGGTCGATGCAAGGGCTGGTGTCGGCGTGGCTGCTCTGGCTGCGCTTGCGGTATCGGCGTCAGGACAAGCCGCTCCGAGTACGGCCGCTGGCAGCCGGCTTCTGGATGCTGGCCGCCGCCGGGGCGGCAGCGCTGGCGATCTGGCTGACCACGGCATGGCTGCTCGACGTCGCCGACGACGCCCCAGCCGGCACAGAACAGCGAAGATCCGGGTCGACGCCGTCCGCAACGGCCTGGCCGCCGGTGGCGGCGCCGGCGCCGCAGTAGGACTCATGCCGGCATTCCGGCGGCAGCGCCATTCTGAGCTCGCCACCGCGCTGTACACGTTGGAGCGGCTGGCCAACGCCAACCCTGACCACCGGCAGACCATCATGAGCATCATCTGTGCCTACATGCCGAGGATGAACGCGGTGATGGAGCGGTGGGTGCAGACCTGCCGCCGCGAGCTCCTCGACCGAACGTTGATCTGGAACCTGCGGCACCTGCTTCACGCCCTCCGCGAGTTCGAGACCTTCTCCGACGAGCATCGGCCTCACCGGGCATCACCGACGCTCGCCCGTTGAAGCCGCTGCCTCCGCCGATCAACGAACCAGCCTGGATCGCCCACCTGAACGTCCGAAGAACGCAACGTCTGGGCGGGATCCTCAACGCGCCTGAACAGGTCGCTTGACCTGCAGGGACGAGGTTTTCGGCAGGGACATAGCCGGTCATCGAAGCGATGTCGGCGAGTGCGGCCTCGGCGAGGCCTTGTCCACGGTGATCCGGCGTCCCACCACCCGCCATCCGATCTGATTACCTATCGCCACAGTAAGCGTACAGAGCGTTACACTCGCGGTGTCGGTGCAATGCCCGAGAGGCGTCGCAGTTTCAGGCAGGGCAGATCATCTGGTCTCAATCGTCATGGCCCAAATTTCCAAGGAGTGTTCATGAAGCTCTCTCCTCGCCCACTGCGAGCCGCCTTGGCGGCAGCGTCAGGTGCTGCCCTGACCATGACGGCCTTCTCGAGTCCGGCTCGCGCCGAGTTCGTGCGCGGCCCGGAAGCGCGGCAGGCGGGTGCGGACGCCTCTGCCGCTCCTCCCTGCGGGTTCTTCCGCTACAGCGTCCGCGCGTCCGAGTTCGCCGCGTACAACCACTGCGGCCCGACGACGGTGCGGATACACGTCGACGTCAGAGGGGGCGGTAGTGCGAATGACTATCACCTCTGCGTCAGCCCTGGCCCCACTCAGTTGCCGGGCGCAGGTCCGAACTATCTCAACGCGTACTACATCGGCGGCGCCGGCTGCCGGAGCGGAGAGCGCACCGGGCACACCCGCCACTGAGTCTCGATCCACTAGGTGTCGGTGGTGCTCGCCGGCCAAGACCGACGCCGCGCCACCGCTGCTGGCGCCATCTGGGACGAGCTCGCCGCCGTGCTGGACATCAGCCCCGACACCGCCGCACGCCGTTACCGCGCACGGTGACCAGCACGCCCGAGTCGCGTCCACGCTCCGACTGTCACCCACAAGATGGCGCATCAAGATCGCCTCGGGTTCTCGGTCAGGCTACTGGTGGGTTCGCCCTGCCGGAGCGTTGAGAGCGATCAGGCGGTCATTGCCTGGGAGTTGCGCCGAAGACCGTCTCGAAGGGGCGGGGGTGGTGGGTTTCGATCAGGTAGTAGGCGCCGCTGGGGTGCGGGTGCCCGATCGTTGTGTACGCCGTGACTGCGGCGGCTGTCGGGACGGCCAGGTCGCTGAAGGCGTCGCCGAGGACGTAGTAGTGCGGGATGGGGGCGTTGGCGTCGGTGAATGGCAGGCCTGCCTGGGCGCAGGTGCAGGTGCAGGAGATGGCGTACCTGCCGGTGTGCGGGCGCATCCGAGTCTTGGCGTCGATGGGGACCATGTCGGGACAGCGGGACGGCGATCATGTCTGGGAACTGCCGCAGTGAGTCGCATGCGACGGCCTCGTCGCCGGCGACGATGCCGACGCTGGTGCGCACCATCTTCGACCAGTCCGCCGCCGAAGAGGTCCACGCTCAGCACGCCCGCGTCGTCGCCTCACTGGAGGCCACGCACGCCGACGCCACCGAACCCTGAACCAGGCCAGACCCGACCTGCCGGCCTTCACCGGCTTCCCGTGGCAACTGTGGCGGCAGATCTGGTCCAACAACCCCCAGGAACGCCTCAACAAGGAGATACGCCGGCGCACCGATGTGGTCGGGATCCTCCCCGACCGGGCCGCGATCGCCCGCCTGGTCGGCGCGGCCCTGATGGAGCAGACCGACGAATGGACCGAGGCCCGCCGCTACACGGGCCTGGAATTCCTGACCAAAGCCCGACTGCGCGTCATCGACGGCGCTACACCCGACCTAAGATCGACCAGCGGGAACTCGCCGCTTAACCTGCAGAAACAGGATCACGCGGAGATCAACTCTTACACCATTCCGCTGGACGCGACCGCAGCAACACGCGGCCCGGACGTGTGGCGTAGGGCCCGTCCGACATCGTTCACCCGTAGCGCCGTGAAGAGGAAATCAGCGCTGGCTTTGACCAGCGGGCGACGGTCAACACCTGATGCGGCGCGCAGGTGCTCCCGGACAGCTCTGGTCGCGTCCTCAGCGATCTGCCTGCGAGAGCCCGGGCGTAGCATGCCCGAAATGACGACATGGGCTGACGCGAGCATCCACCCGTTCCGTATCGACATACCCCAGAGCGATCTGGATGATTTGCACGAGCGTCTCGACCGCACCCGCTGGCCCGACGAGCTGCCGGGTGTGGGCTGGTCCTATGGTGTCCCGCGCGACTACCTCAAGGAGCTGGCGCACTACTGGCGGCACGTGTACGACTGGCGGGCCGCGGAGGCCGAGTTGAACCGGTGGCCGCAGTACACCACCACGATCGATGGGGCGAGCATCCATTTCGCCCATCTCCGCTCGCCCGAACCGGATGCGATCCCGCTGCTCATGACGCACGGCTGGCCCGGCTCGATCGTCGAGTTCACCAATGTCGTCGGCCCGCTCACTGACCCGCGCGCACACGGCGGCAACCCAGCTGATGCGTTCCACCTGGTGCTCCCGAGCATCCCCGGGTTCGGCCTGTCCGGGCCGACGACGCAACCGGGCTGGGAGTTCAAGCGGGTGGCCGCGGCGTTCGCCGAGCTGATGGCGCGTCTCGGATACGCACAATACGGAGTACAGGGCGGCGACTGGGGAGCCGTCATCTCCCGTGAGCTCGGCCGTACCCGGCCCGATCGGGTCATCGGTGTCCATCTGAACCTGTTGCCGGATTCCTTCCAGGCCCAAGAACCCGACGCGGATGAGTTGAAGGCGCTTGCTCCGAACGAGCGTGAGCGCACGCTGGCCTCCTGGGAACGCATCAAAGCGTGGAGCCGCGAGCGTCAGGGTTACGCCGACCTCCAGGCGACCCGGCCACAGACCTTGGCGTACGGCCTGACCGACTCGCCAGTGGGCCAGTTGGCCTGGATCGCGGAAAAGTTCAAGGAGTGGACGGACTCCCGGGACCGTCCGGAGGACGCCGTCGATCGCGACCAGATGCTGACCAACGTGATGCTCTACTGGCTGACCGGCACAGCCGGCTCCTCGGCCCGCCTCTACTACGAACGGGCACACGCCGACTACTGGGGCACGCTCCCTGAACCGTCGACGGCGCCGACCGCGCTGGCCGTCTTCCCGCGAGACAATTTCATCCCGCTGCGGCATATCGCGGACCGCACGAACACCATCGTGCAGTGGACAGAGTACGAGCGAGGTGGGCATTTCGCAGCGATGGAGCAACCGGAGCTTCTGGTCGGCGACATCAGGACGTTCTTCCGGAAACTCCGCGAGACCACGCCCAAGTGATTTGGCGCTGGTGGTGGCGTCCAGAAGCTGAGCCGGTTCCCAGCACCGCAGTCCGATCGGACTGCAGGAACGCAGGGCCCCTGACCGGCTCAGTTCTGGTGACGGGGTTTCACGCAGCCTGTCCAGGGTCTCGAAATCGATCTCGGTCCAGGACGGCGTCGAAGGCGGCGGGTTTGATGGCCGGGGCGTCGGCGGGGTAGACCCCGAACCGGTTTCGGGCCTCAGCTCGCGGACGACCTCGGCCATGTCCAGAGCGGTGTGGAACACCACGCAGTTGGCCAGCAGGGAGTTGAACTTGATGAGCCTTTCCTGCTCGGCGGGGTCGCTGTCGGCGATCAAGCCGGCGTTGCGGGACCGCAGCCAGGCGCCGGACCCGTTGTAGGCCTCGACCTTGTTCGTCCGCCGCCGTCACCCGGCGCCGCAACGCCGAATCGGCCAGGTAAGGCAGTAGGGGGCCGTGCGTACGCTGCGGCCGACCTCACGGAACGTTTTGTTGATCTCGTGGCGGCAGGAGTTGGAGGTCAGCCGACGCAGCATGGTGTCTGGGTGAAGCCGGCCTTCGCGGATCGAGATCGCCACCCGCACCAGGTCCGGTTCAGCTCGACGATGCTGGTGTGCCGGTTCTTGGCCAGGGAGATCTCATGCGCGCTGATCCCCGGGTTGTGCCGGGCGGCCTCGTGGGGGCCATGTTCGAGCCGCACGCGAACATGGTCAGCACATATCGGCCCTGGGGATCCTGCAACTTCGGGGCACTGCCCGATGCCGGGCCGAAGTGCCGCCACCGGCCCAGCCAGTACGCGGTACGGGCCAGGATCTGGATCAGCGTGCACTCGGGCATCCGCCGCCGGATCTCCTCGGCCAGCTGCGCGGCCTCCTGCGAGGTGCCCATCCCGCGCAGCGGCTTGAGCACCGGCACTCCGTCCTCGTCGATGAACAGGTCGGGGTAGCCGGCGTCCAGGCCGGCCGCGGCTGGGCGTGCCGCTCCTTCAACGCCGCGGTTAACCCTCCGGCGCTGGCAAGCAGGCCCGCCTCGGAACCGAAATCAGGAATCGGCGGCCGGCACTCGGCGTAGGCCAGCAGGTGTGCCGGCCAGTCCCTGAACTCGCTCTTCCCGGCCACCGCGATGTCCGCGGTGCGCATTTCCTCGGCCAGGTACGAAATGCCGTTGACCAGCATTCCGGGGTGGGCGCGGTCCCGTACCGCCCGAACCCAGTTCACCGAGGCGAACGACAGATCCAACCGCACGCCCTCGCGATGGTCGAGGATGAAGTTGCGGGTCTTACCCAGTAGGCCGCCGCGTGCATCAGCGCGTCGACCACGCTGTGGTCGGTCGAGGTGGCCTACAGCGTCAGCGACCCGCCCAGCGCCAGCCGCGCTGGCCCGGCCGGACTTGAAGTGCCCGGGCCACGAGCCTCATCCGGCGCCTGTCCGGCCGCTTCCTCGGCTCCCGAACGTGCCCCCAGCCGCCAGGTACTCCCCGTTTGGGGCTGGTAGCACGGACTCGGGAGGGGGCCTGGAAGTCCCGGGGGCGTGGCGGCCTGAAGGATCCTCAGCGAACCGAGGGCGGTTTTGGTCCGTGGTGGGCGTATCCAGTCCTCGGGTTCGGGGGCAAGGGACGACGTACAGCTCGGCAGGCTGATCGGGGGCGTGGACGCATCGGCAGGCAGACCGTCGACGAGCAGCGGCGGACGACGCGCTTGCGTTCGAGCGCGCTCTAACTCCTAGCGTCGTCGGCATGACATCTCAACCAGGGACTCAGCGGACATGGATCATTACCGGCGCGTCGGCGGGCTTCGGCCGTGCCATCGCCGAGTGCGCTGTCGGTCGGGGCGACAACGTGGTGCTGGCCGTGCGGCGGCCCCGATCGGTGGCCGACCTTGCGGACGCCCACCGCGACCAGGTCCTGGTCGCCGAGCTCGACGTGCGTGACACCGGGCGCGCCGGGGACGTCGTACGGTCGGCGGTCGACCGGTTCGGTCGGGTGGACGTGCTGGTGAACAACGCAGGCCGCGGGGTCGTCGGTGCGGCCGAGGAGGTCGGTGAGGAGGAGCTTCGCGCGTCTCTGGAACTGCACCTGCTGGGTCCGGCGGCGCTCGTGCGGGCCGTCCTGCCGTACTTTCGCGAGCAGGGGTCGGGCACGATCGTGCAGATGAGCAGCCAGGGCGGGCGCATCTCCTTCCCCGGGGTCGGCGCGTACTCGGCCGGCAAGTTCGCGCTCGAAGGCTGGTCGGAGGCGCTGGCCGGCGAGGTCGCGGCGTTCGGGGTCCGGGTGATGATCGTCGAGCCGAGCCGGTTCCGCACCTCGTTCAACGCGCCCGGCGTGCTCGGGGTCGCCGACGCCAGCGCCGCGTACACCGGGCTGGTGGGGGCCGTCCGCAACGATATGGCGAGCGCCGACGGGATGCAGGAGGGCGATCCGGTACGGGCCGCGGAGATCATCGTGGACCTGGTCGCTGGTGAGGAGCTGCCGCTGCGCCTTCCGCTCGGGCGTGAGGCGGTCGAGCGCATCGGAAGGTCCTACCGGCAGAACCTGGAGGAGCTCGAACGCTGGGCCCCTACGGCACGTGCCGCCGACTTCCCCGGCGCCGCCGCATCCGCCCGGCCGATCTAGAGTGTCGCCATGGCCACGGACGATCTGATGTCGAGGGCGCTCGCCGCCCTCGACGAGGTCGACGGCCCGATGTCGGTCGAGGTGATCCACCGCCTCGTCGACGTCGGCGCCGCCACCGACCCCATGACCATCACGGAGGTCGCCGACCTGCTCGACATGTCGCCGCACACGCTGCGCTACTACGAGCGGATCGGGCTGGTCGAGGTGGGCCGCGACGCCAGCGGCCACCGCAGCTACGACGCGGCGGCGGTGCGGAGACTGGTGTTCCTGACCCGCATGCGCCTGTCCGGGATGGCCATGCGCGACCTTCAGCACTACATGCGGCTGGCAGACGAGGGCGACGACACCGTCCCCGAGCGCCTTGACCTGCTGCTCGAACACCGCGACACGATCCGCCGGCAGCTCAAGGAGCTGACCCTGTCGCTGGCGGCGACCGAGTACAAGATCGCCACCTACGGCGGCCACACCGGCCCGTCGTCAGCGGGGGAGGCCTGACCCGTCGGCACCGACCACGCCGAGTGGGTTCACCGCGCCCAGTCGGCACGGTCACCCTCGTCTTCACCACCTGGGCGGAGACACGAAGCCGGGTTGGACGGCTTCTTGACCCGAAGGCGTCGTCCCGGCGATGGTCACGCATGGCGCCGGAGTGCAACCGCTTCGCCCCATCGCAGGTTCGCGAAGGTCGCCAGTGCGCTGTCCCGGAACGTTCGCCGGGTCGGGTGACACGCCGTCGGGCTTGCCCGGTTCTGCCGTGCCTTGGTCCCAAACTCGATGGGAGAGGACGGTGTCGGGGCTGGCGGGGTGGCGATGGCGGAACCGGTAAGTGGCGGCGTATGAGTACACGGTCCGCGGTGTGGTCCATGCGTTCAATGCCAAAGGGCCGGCCGCGTTGGACCATCAGTGGCGGGAGGCCGTCCCCCGCCTGATCGGCACCGGTATGAGGACCATGTGGCGGCGACGGCTTTGACCCGCCCGGAGAAGCTCGGCAGGCCGTTCACGCATTGGAGTCTGCGCAAACTCGCCGGCTATCTCGCAGACAACCCAGTGCATGCCGATTTTTACTGGCCTGTCGTTGCGGCAGTCCCACCGCCCGGTGCAATCGTTTGGTAGGAACGCGCCTTCTCCGCGCGGAGCGCGACGGTCGACACTCCCCGGCCAGTGGCGACAAGGGAGAGAACCTTGGCCCAGTAGACGGTGGTGGGGCGTGCTCGATGTGCCGCCCTCACGGAAGTCGGGCAGCGATTCCCCGGCGGCAACGGCCAGCTGTGTCAATTCCGCGATGACGAAGTCCAGTTCGCCGTCGCGCAGCTGGTGGTACTTCTGCTCGCACAGCCACTGCGCCGAGCCCGCCGGGTCGGCCGATCTCGGGGTCAGATCGGCGCCAGGACAAGTTTGCCTCGGACGTGGCCTGCCTGGCTCTCGCGGTGGGCAGCTGCCGCGTCGGTCAGCGGGTAGGTGCGGGCGATGGGCATCGTGATCGTGCCGGTCGCAACGAGCGCGGCCACTTCGTTCAGGATGCCGGGCATGCCGTCGGGCTCACCGTAGGCGAACCTTACGCCCAGGGACTCTGCCGAGGGGTCGGCGAGAGTGATCACGCGGTCGGGGTCGCCGGTCAACTCCACCAGGGCCGGGAGGGAACCGTGCCCTGCGGCGTCCACGGCGGCGTCCACGCCGTGCGCGGTAACGGCCCGAACCCGGTCGGGCAGGCCGGACCCGTAGGTCACGGGGACCGCGCCAAGGGAGCGCAGGTGGTCGTGGTTGCGCGGGCCGGCCGTGCCGATGACGGTGAGCCCGCGATGCCGGGCGAGCTGGACGGCGATGGTCCCCACGCCGCCTGCCGCGCCGTCGATCAGGATTGTGTCGCCCTGCTTCAAGCCGAGTTGCGCCAAGGCGTGATGGGCCGTGGTGCCGGCAACGGGCAGGGCGGCCGCCACCTCCCAGGACACCGCTTCGGGTTTGGCTGCGATGGCATCGAGGTTCGCCAGCGCGAGTTCGGTGTAGCTTCCGGCGGCCGCCTTGCCGAAGACCTCGTCTCCAACGACGAAATCGGTCACACCCGGCCCGACGCACTCCACGACGCCTGCCATGTCCACACCCGGAACGGCGGGAAACCGGACGGGCATCAGCTCGGCCATCGCCCCGCTGCGGACCTTCCAGTCGACCGGGTTGACGCCGGCGGCGCGGACCGCGATCCGGACCTGCCCCGCGCCGGGCTCGGGCACCTCGTGTTCGGTCACGTGCAGGACATCGGCGTCGCCGTACTCGAAGAACTCGACGGCCCGGCAGATCCGTTTCATGGCTCCCTCTCTCGATGCGGCCTTGCGTCGACGACGGTCGGCCGGCGGGCCCGGAGGACACGAACCGGTCCGCCGGTCCGGTACGATACGGACCATTGGTCCGATTATGCAAGGAGGCGGAGCCCCGTGGCCGAGCGCACCGATGCAGCCCGCAACCGCGCCGCCGTGCTGGCCGCCGCGGAAGCGCTGTTCCAGCGCGACGACCTCGACCACGTCAGCCTGGCGCGCATCGCCCAGGCCGCAGGGGTCGGCAAGGCCACGGTCATGCGCCGCTTCGGCGATCTGCTGGGGTTGGTCGATGCGCTCATCGCGCCGCGCGTCGCCGCCCTGCAGGACCGCGTGCGATCAGGAGAGCCCCCGCTCGGGCCCGGAGGGGACGCCGCCGCACGCCTGCACGCCTATCTCGACGCGCTGCTGGACTTCGTCGTAGAGAACCGCACGCTCATCCGCGCACTGGAGCACTACGGCCCGCACGCCTACTACGCCAACCCCGCCAGCCGGTTCTGGATCGACGAACTCACCGCCCGGATCCATGCCGCACGTCCCACCGTCGACGCCGGCTACTTCGCCCACGCCGTCTTCACCGCTCTGCGCGCCGACGTCATCGACTATCTCCGCGAGCACCAGCACATGGACACCGAACGCATTCGCGCAGGCGTGCACGCCTTGGCCGACCCACCGGACCACGGGTCCGGCCCGCGCCGCTGAGCAGTACACCCCCTACCCCGACGAATCAGGCATGACATGGCACAAGTGAATCTGCTCTCGGCGCGATGCGCTTCGGAAGCCAGGTGGACGAGCGGACCGCGCTGGAGCCGCTCGACCGGTGCGCCGACGCGGGCGGCACCCTGATCGATACGGCGAACTGCTACGCGTTCTGGTCCGATCCCGACGGCGCCGGCGGGCACAGCGAAGGGGAGATCGGCCAATGGCCGGCAGGGCGTCCCGGCATCCGCGATCGTATGCGTCTCAGCACCAGGGCGGGTGCCCGCCCAGTCGGCGACGGCGAGTGCGGCGGTCGAGGCCAGCCTCCACCGTCTGCGCTGCGACCGTGTCGACCTGTTCTGGACCCACGTGGAGGACCGGTCGGTGCCGTTGGAGGAGGCGGGGCAGGCGCTTGCGCTGCTCGTGGAGTCCGGGACCGTGGGCCGCCTCGGCGCCTCCTTGGCGGGTAGAGCGTGGCGAGCGCGTACAGGCTCGCGACACCAGGACGACCACCAAGACGACAGCGAAGACTCCCGGAGCCTCGGCGGCCCCGCGGGCGCCGGTCGAGTACCGGCCCGCGAGGAGGTCGAGTGCAGAAATCAGCGGTAGCGGTCGGCGTCTGGCCCTCCCGCAGGTCGCGGCGGGGAGCGGCGGAGTCGGTGCCGAGATCTAGAGTCGGGGAGCACCCGAAGCCCCGGATCCCATAGTTGTCTGGCGGGTAGACCACCTGGCACCGGTACGTCCCGATGCGTCCTGCCGGACGTCCCGGAGACGTCCCGGACGGCGTTGCCGAAAGACGCGGACCACGGCGCGCGGACGGCGTCCGCCGGCGACGCAAGCACGAGCACAAGGACGACGTCGAGACGGCCCCGGCCGGGACGGCCGCGGCGCGGTGGCCACTGTCCGTTCCACTCGGACCTTGCCGACGCCTGGCTCGCTGACCTGCCGGGCAAAGGAAACGAGCCACTTCGGTGTGAGCGGCTATATGGCGAGCCGCTCTGAAGCATCGAAGATGAACGCTGAGACGGCCGCCTCGAAATCCGCCTCAGCGGCCTTGAGGTCTCCCTCGTCGGTCGCGTCGCCGAGCGTGGCTATATGCGCGAATGCAGCGTCGGCAAGCGGCTCCGGCCGACCGGACACCAACAGCAGTCGGAATCGTGCCGCTTCGGCAAGCGCCCCCAGGCGGTCGGCCTCTGAGAGCGCGACGCGATGTTCGTCCGGATCCGACCGCCGGAGTAGTGCGGCCACGACTC
>NZ_JAGEOK010000048.1 GCF_017573545.1 Actinomadura nitritigenes
TGATGCTCGATGTGCTCACCGATGCCCCGGACCATGGGGCGATCCTGGCGAGGTTCGCCGAGAGCGTCCCGCCCGAGGACGCCCGGCACCTGCTGGACGTCCTGCGCCGGCGGGCCTCCGGCGACAACGCCTGACCGCATGCCCTTGCCGGCCGATCCGGGGCGAGAAGACGGCGGACCCGCGGCACTTCGATGCGGGCGGCGCGGGAACGGCGGACCGCCCGGGAACGTGCGCGCCACCGACTGACCGCGAGCCGCGGTCAGTCGGTGTCTTGCGGTTGCACGACCTTGAGCGCCGTCTGAAGGGCCTTCTTCTCCTCCGGCGACGGATCGGAGAGGAAGTGCACGAGGGCGGCGGCCTGGTTATCGCCGGTCGCCGGTCGCCGGTCGCCTCGCGCATCAGCTCGGCCGTGTATCCCTCGCGAGACGCGACGGTCTCGTACTCGTACGCGCGGCCGACCCGCCGGGAGGATCTCCGTCAGACCTGGTAGCCCAGCAGCGCCATCATTCCCGACTCACCGTGGTAGACGTTGTGGCAGTGGACCATCCACCGCCCTGGGTTGTCGGCGTCGAAGTCCACGTACAAGGACGTGTTCGGCGGGACGATCGCGGTGTCCTTGCGCACCCCGGTCGGTGCCATGGCGAAGGTGTGGCCGTGCAGGTGCATGGGGTGCCACATCGCCGTCCGGTTCACGAACGCCAGCCGGACCCGCTCGCCTCGCCGCACCGGATACGGCTTCTCCGGGTCGTACGCGCGACCGTTGATGGCCCAGTCGTACTTCATCATCCCGCCGGTCAGTTCGAGTCGGAGCGTCCGGTCGGTGCGCCGCTGCTCGAGCCGCGCGGAGTCGGACGGGCGCAGTTCGCCGTACCCGACGATCTTTCCGTTCAGTTCCCGGGGACGGACGTCCGGCGCCGGGCCGCCCGCGGAGGCGTCCGTCCGGAGCACGGCCCGGGCGGCGGCGTTCTTGCCCTCTGCCAGGGCTGCCAGCGGGAACGCTCCCGACGTGACCGTCACGAGGACGTCGTAGCGTTCGCCCATCCCGATGAGGAGCGCGTCCGTCTCGACAGGCTGGACGGGGAATCCGTCGGTGTGGGTCACGGTCATGCGGTGTCCGCCGAGCGCCACGCGGAACGCGGTGTCGCCTCCGGCGTTGACGAACCTGATGCGCACGCGGTCGCCCGGCCTGGCGCGGAACGTCTCCGGGTCTCCGGGCAGCCGACCGTTGACCAGGAAGTACGGGTAGCGGACGTCGCCGGCGTCGCCGCCGAGAAGCGTGCTCTGGGCGCCCATCAGCATGTGGCCGCCCGTGCCGGACGAGCCGGGGGACGGGCTCGCGCTCCCCATGTCCATGCCCGGCATGTCCATGCCCGGCATGGACGAGTGGTCTCCGCCGCCCCCCGACCCCATGCCGCCCATGCCCTTGCTCAGCTCGGCGAGGACCTGGTCGGGGGTTCCGGTCACGCCGTCCAGCCAGTCGTCCAGCACGACCACCCATTCGGCGTCGTAGGAGAGCGGCTCCTTGGGATCCTCGACGATCAGCGGCGCGTACAGCCCGCGGTCGAGCTGGGTGCCCACGTGCGGGTGGAGCCAGTAGGTGCCCGGGTCAGGCGCCGCGAACTCGTAGACGTACTCGGCCCCGGGCTTGATCTGGGACTGGGTCACGCCCGGGACGCCGTCGGCGCCGTTGTGCAGGGCGACCCCGTGCCAGTGCACGGTCGTACCGGTCGGCAGCGCGTTCGCCACCCGGGCGCGGACGACCTCGCCCGCCTTCACGCGGATCTCGGCTCCGGGCAGCCGCTGTCCGTACGTCCAGGTGCGGACGGTGCGCCCGCCGAGGTCGATCGTCCCTTCGGCGGGGGTCAGCTGGAAGTCCCGGACGGCGCCTCCGGCTCCCCGTCGGGCCGCTTCGAGCTTGCGGACCTGCTCTCCGTCGGGGGCGATGAAGGAGGGCTTGCGGTTCTCGCCGCCGCAGGCCGCCAAGGCGGCGCCACCGGCGACCAGGAGGCCGGCGCGCAGGACGGAACGTCGATCGATCGGGTTCATGGTGAAAGGACCTCGCCATCGGTCATGCGGATGAAAGGGCTGGCATGAACCGGGCACAAGGGAACACGGCGAGGGCGTAAGTCAAAGGTCGACGGCCCCGCGGGGGATCGACTGCACCCGGTCGGGCCCGCTCTAGATCCGCAGGACGGACAGACGAACGATGGGAAGCCCGAAGCCCGGGGGCCCGCGCAGATGGGGACCCGTGGACGGCCGCGTCGGACCACCGCTGCCAAGCCGAGCCGGATCGATCGTCCGACCGAGCTTGCGCAAGGCCATGATGAGACCCGCGGCGATCAGGACGGCAAGGCATACATCGAACGGGTCCGAGCACATCGCGGTCCCCGAAGCGCTGGCCCAGCCGTCGGCGGGCTCGGCGCTGCTGCGCACGGACTGCGCGAGCGCGTGATCGGCCATCGGGACCGGCTGGTGAGCGTGTTCACTGGACATCGCCCGGGGCGCGGCCGTGCTCGTCTCGTCGCTGGCATGGCCGACCATATGGCCGAACGTGTGCATCGCGACGATCCCGACCATCATCGCGCTGATCAGGAGCGCCCGGACGAGCGCATGCCGAGTGCCTCCCGCTCGGCCGCCCAGGGCCGTACGAAAGGTCACAGCGCGCTCGAACCCGTGCATTGCTAAGCAAGATAGTAGATGGTGGGCGCTGTCTTCGGCCGACTGCTGGTGGGCCGCTCGGCGCTCCCGGGGGCGGCGCTCGACGCCGGCCGGGGCGCCGTGCCTGCCGCGGTGGTCCCTCGCCATGGTCGGCGTTGCCTGCGCCCCGGCGATCCGCGCCCTCGCGCGCGCCTCGTCGTCGGCGCGCAACGCCTCGCCAGCGCGGCCTCGGCCGAGGCGGCGCACATCCCGGCCGGCACGACCGCCGGTCGTCGTCTGCAGCGGGTCGCGGGCGCCACCCGGCCGGCCCGGACCGGGCGTGGACTCTCAGGCGCTGACGGGCACCGCCTCTGCAGAGGCGATCGCGGCGCGCAGGCGGTTCAGCTCCCTCGGGAAGGCGACGGTCGCGGCGCCCACCAGCGTCCCCCTCCGCGCGAACGCGACCGCGAACTTCGAGTCCTCGACCGATCCCGCCACGATCATGCTCTGATCGGCCAGCCGCGGGAATCCCGCCCATTGGACGCGGACGCCGTGCACCCGCGTACCGAGCCCCGGGACCGCCGCGTAGGGCTCCGCGTCGGCGGGGCCGCGCAGCAGGTTGCGCCCGGCCAGGGTCCCCTGTTCGTTGGCGTTCGCCCAGTGCTCAATCCTGACGAGTTCGTCCTCGAACAGCCCATGGGGCCAGCGGACGACGTCGCCGGCCGCGACGATGCGGGACTCGCCGAGGGCGAACAGCCGCGCGTCGGTGCGAACGCCGCCGTCGAGTTCGAGCCCGCTCCCGTCCAGCCAGTCGGTGTCGGGTTCGACTCCCAGGGCGGCGACGACCAGATCGGCCGGGATCGACCGCCCGTCGCTCAGCCGCACGGCGCCGACGCGGGTCGCGTCCGTGGCCTTGGGCTCCAGAGCCGTCACCCGCAGGCCGCTGATCAATTCGACGCCGTTGCGCCGGTGGTGTGCGGCCAGCCAGCCCGCCACGGTCTCGCCGACGACGCCGTCCATGGGGAGTTCGCGGCTGTCGATGAGCGTCACGTCCTTCCCCAAGGCGCGCACGGTCGAGGCGACCTCGCCCCCGATGAAGCCGCCTCCGACCACCACGACCTGGCCGGGCTCTTCCCGGAGCGCGCTCCGGAGGGCCTTGGCGTCGTCGATGGTGCGCAGGACATGTACGCCCGCCAGCGCCATCTGATCTTCCGGCAGGCGGCGAGGACGAGCGCCCGTGGCGATCACCAGGCCGTCGTAGGGGAGTTCCCGCCCGTCGTCGAGGACGACCGTTCGTTCTGTGGTGGCGAGCCGGACGGCCCGCCGCCCTCCGACCCAGGTCGCCCCCAGCCGGTCATCGCCGGGAAGGGTGACGTCGTCGTCGCCGGTGAGCACGTTCTTGGACAGCGGAGGCCGGTTGTACGGGAGGTGCGGCTCGGCCCCGACGAGGCTGAGGTCGCCGGTGAAGCCCTCGTCCCGGATGGCCTGGGCCGCGCGCAGACCCGCCAGTGAAGCGCCGACAACGACGATGCGCTCGAGATCGCTCATGGTGCGTCCTTTCGTTTCTACCCTACCCCCCTAGGGTATATCGGACGGCCGGGCGGACATGCAACGGGGAGGCGCGTGAACGCGGCCGTCCCATGCCGGAACGGGCGACCGCCGGCCGCGATCATGGGGAGCCGGCGGCGCCGTGACCGTGCCAAGGTCATATGTAACGAGTGCTACATTCGCCGATGTGCCTGCTGAACCGCTCCTTGAGCCATGGGTGGTGTTGCTGGTGCGGCTGCCTGCCGGACCATCGCGGCACCGGGTGGCCGTGTGGCGGGAACTGCGCCGGATCGGAGCGCTGTCGCTGGGGCAGGGGACCTGGGCGGTCCCCGATGTGCCGGTGTTCGCCGACGGTCTCGCGCGGGCGTCGCGGCTGGCGGGCGAGGCCGGCGGCGAGGTCGTGACGCTGGCCGCCAGCGGACGCACCGACGCCGACGCTCTGCGGCTGAAGGAGCTGTTCGCCGCCGCCCGGACCGCCGACTGGACGGAGTTCCTCGACGACTGCGACAAGTACCAAGCCGAACTCGCCAAGGAGATCCGCACCGCCGAGTTCACCCTGGCGGAGTTGGAGGAGGAAGAGCAGAGCCTGGAGCGGCTGCGCCGCTGGCACCGTGACCTGACCGCACGGGACGTCTTCGGCTCGCCGCAGGCGCCCCAGGCCGCCGAGCGCCTCAAGCAGTGCGCCGCGGCCTGCGAAGACTACGCCGAGCGGGTCTTCGCCGCGCTGCATCAGAGCCCAGAGGAGTGCGGTTGACCGCGCCGTCCCCGGTGGCAGCGGGAGGCGGCGCACCGCGGCGCGCTATGTGGCCCCTTTATGCCGCCGGGTTCACCACCGCCTTCGGCGCGCACGGGATCGCAGCGAGTCTCGGTGGCCGCTCAGCGGATGCGGTCACCTCGCTGATGGTGCTGGGCGGGCTGCTGGCCCTGTACGACGGCGCGGAGGTGCTGCTCAAACCGCTGTTCGGCGCTCTGGCCGACCGCGTGGGCGCCCGTCCGGTGCTGGTGGGTGGGCTGGTGGCGTTCGCGAGCGCTTCGACCGTCTACGCCGTCGCGAACAGCCCGGGGTGGTTGTGGGCGGCTCGCCTGGGGCAGGGGGCCGCCGCGTCGGCCTTCTCCCCGGCCGCCTCCGCACTGGTCGCCCGGCTCAATCCGGCGGCCAAGCACGGCCGGGCCTTCGGTTCCTACGGCTTCTACAAGTCGATCGGCTACACGCTGGGGCCGCTGCTGGGCGGAGTGCTGGTGTGGGCCGGGGGCTTGTGGTTGCTGTTCGCGGTGCTGGCGGTGGTGGGCGCGGGCGTCGCCGTCTGGGCGGCGCTGGCCGTCCCGGCCGTGCCGCCGCTGCCCCGGGCGCGCCAGACGGTGCTCGATCTGGCTCGGCGCCTCGCCGACCCGAGGTTCCTGGCACCGACCGCGGCACTGGCCGCGGCGACCGCCGCGTTGTCGGCCGGTGTGGGATTTCTGCCCGTCTCCGGCCGGCACGCCGGGCTGGGCACCGTCGCCACCGGCGCCGCGGTGTCGGTGCTGGCGGCGTGTGCGGCCCTGGTCCAGCCGCGGGCCGGGCGCGCCCTGGACACCGGGCGCCTCGGCGCCCGCAGCGGCATCACCGCGGGACTGCTGGTCGCCGCGGTGGGACTCATCTGCGCCATGGTTCCCGGCCTGGTCGGGCTGCTGTGCGGTGCCGCACTGATCGGCGCCGGAACCGGGCTGATCACCCCGCTCGGCTTCGCCGCCCTGGTCGCCGCCACCCCCGATGAACGCATCGGCCAGACGATGGGCGCGGCCGAGCTGGGCCGCGAGCTGGGCGACGCGGGCGGCCCGCTCCTGGTCGCGGCCGTCGCCACCCTGGCCGGTCTGCCTTACGGCTACCTGGCCCTCGGCACCCTCCTGGCGGCCGGTGCGATCGGCGCGCTCAGCCGCCGCCGGACCGCCACACCGTGATCGAAGGCCGCAGTCGGCGGAACGCACACCTTGCTGAGGGCCCGCTGCGGTCGTGGGTGCACGCACGTCACAACGCAGCTGCCCACGGCGATGTCGGTGGTCCGGTGAGCGGGCGAGGAGCAGTCCGTGGCGGGCCCGTGGCCGGTACCGCGCGCCCAGAGCAGGACGGTCGCGCGGCGCGAGCCGATGGCCGCCGGCGGATCCCCGTTCGAGCCCGCTGGCCGCGCCGCCGCATGCCCAGCGCGGTCCGTCGCAATGCGGTGGCCGGGCCATCGGCCGTAAGGCCGGTCGTGGTGACCAGCGCGGCTGTGCCGACCGCTTCGGCGCTCCCGGTCCTGCGGGTGAGGGGGGCTACGTGCAGCCCCGCATCGAGGTCGCGATGACCACGGCCGACCACCCACACGTGGCCATGAAGATGGTCAGGGCGAGAGCCGTGCCCGCGATGGAAAGTCGCCCGGCACGGGGGAGTGGAGGCTCGCCGCCGGTCTCGAGCTGAGCGATGCGCGCCGCGAGCAGTGCGTCGCCCGCCATGGCCGCCATGGGAATGGACCGTGTCCATGCCGGCCCCTCGGACACCTTGAGCAGCGAGCCGGCGAGGGCGGCGATGCCATGGCGGGCGATCGCGCTCCTGTCGGCGGCCAGCTCGCGTCCGACCATGTAGCGCCGCGTCAGGCGAGCCAGCCCCGGCAGGTAGAAATGCCGGGCGGGGATCATGCGGGCGAGCAGGTTCTTCAGCGGATCCCGGTTGCGCAGGTGCGCGCGCTCGTGCACCAGGACGGCGGACAGCTCGTCGCCGTTCAGGGCGTCGAGCAGCCCGGTGCTGACCAGGATGCGCGGCCGTCTGAGGCCGTACGTGAGCGCGAACGGACGAGACCCGGCGATCACGCGAACGTGTCCGCCGATGCCGAGCCGATCGGAGAGGGCCGCCAGCTCGGCGGGCACCGCGATGCGGTGGAGTCGAGCCGTGCGGGCGAAGCGCGAGGTGTGCCACAGCGACCGTCCCAGCGACCAGGCTTCTCGCAGCGTCCCGATGCCGGTCAGAAGGACGAGCAGCATGGTGGGCAGCAGTTCGGGGCGTGACGTCCAGAACGTCGCGACGCCGCCGTCCCGCACCGCCGGTAGGACGACCATGGAGATGCAGCAGATTCCATAGAAGAGGACCGCGCGGAGAGCGGCCGACGCTCCGACCAGGGTCCAGAACGCGCGGTTGCCGGTGTCGGCCGTGCGGCGCGTCACGAGTCCTTCTTCATCAGAGCCCGGAGGCGTTCCCGGAGCGCCGGATCGGTGGCCGCCTGGTCGAGGAAGTGGCTGACGGCCGCGTCACCGTAGGTCCGGAGGACTCCCTGGACGGCCAGCGCCGCTTCGTCCTCCGCAGCCGGGGCGTAGGTGTGGCCGCGTCCCTGGGCCGTTCGGATGAGGGCGCCCTTTTCGGCCAGGCGGCTCATGACCGTGAGCACCGTCGTGTAGGCCAGCGGCGGCGTCCGGTCCGTATTGAGCAACTCGAGCGTCTCGCGCACCGTCAACGGCTTCCGCGTCGTCCAGAAGACGTCCATGACCTGGGACTCGAGGCTTCCGAGCACTGCCGCCGGCTCCGTTTCCATCTACTACGCACCTGTCGTACCGAACGATACCGCCGGACGCCCGCTTCCCAGCGTGACGAGGGCTCGACCTGTTATGCGGGGCGCGGTATTCGCGGCGTGTCATCAACTGCGGAGGGGCGGTGCCGGCACGATCCCCGGGCCCGCGCCGCCGCGCATTCCTTCCCCGCCGCCCAGATCACCGACGAGTTTCGATCAACGGCCTTCGCGCCCACACGTCCAAGATCGACGTCGCCGGCTTGGTTCTCCCGCGAGGGGTAGGACCACGGTCGAGGGGGGTGGAGCCGATGACCGTCACAGTGGCCCTCGCAGGAGACACGATGCTCGGACGCGGCGTGGCGGAGGAGGTCGCCGTGTCAGGCCCGCACGGCCTCTTCTCCCGGGACGTGCGGGAGGTCTTCCACGAAGCCGATCTCGCCCTGGTGAACCTCGAATGCTGCGTGTCAGCCCGCGGACGCCCGTGGGACGCGCCGGGCAAGCCGTTCCACTTCCGCGCGCCCCCGGACGCCGTCGAGGCGCTCCTCGACCTCGGCGTCGACTGCGTGACCCTCGCCAACAACCACGCACTCGACTTCGGCCCGGACGCCCTGGCCGACACCCTCGCGCACCTCGAAGCCGCGGGGGTGCGCAGCGTCGGCGCGGGACCGGGCGTCCGCGAGGCGCGCGCCCCGGTGATCCTGGAAGCCGGCGGTCTCCGCATCGCCGTCACCGGCTTCACCGACCACCCCGACGACTTCGCCGCCGGGCCCGGCCACCCGGGAGTCGCGCTCGCCGATCTGGAGCGCGGCGTCCCCGCCTGGCTCCGCGACGAGATCGGCGCGCTCGCCCGGGAGAACGACGCCGTGCTGGTCATGCCGCACTGGGGGCCCAACATGACCGGCGAACCGCTCCGCTACGTCCGCCGGGCCGCGGAGGACCTGGTGGACGCGGGCGCGTCGCTCGTCGCGGGAAGCTCGGCGCACGTCTTCCACGGCGTCGCCTGGCCGGTCCTGTTCGACATGGGCGACTTCATCGACGACTACGTGGTGGACGACCTGCTGCGCAACGACCTGGGCCTGCTGTTCCTCGTCACTTTCGGGCCGGACGGGCCGTCCCGCGCCGAGGCCGTCCCGCTGCGCCTGGACTTCGCCCGCACCCGCCTCGCCGGCCCCGCCGACCGCGCCTGGATCTTCGAGCGGTTCACCGCCGCCTGCGCCGAGTTCGGCACCGCCGTCACCGTCGAGAACGACCGGCTCGTCGTCACCGCGCCGTCCTAGAGCGGATCGCCGAGCGGCCCGTGCTCGTCCGCCAGCGCCTCGGCCCAGTGGGCGGCCCAGTCCGGCCGGGTGCCGTCGGCGTCGGTGAAGCCGTACTCCTCGTACAGCCCCCAGGTGGCCAGCGCGCGGCCTGACTTGTCCATGATGTTCGGGTCGGCGGCCAGCGCCGCGACGGCCCGCCCCAGATAGGCGGGGCTCTCGGAGTACGCGAAGTGCGGGTCCTTCGCCGCGGCGTCCCGCCAGTCGTCCTCCGTGACGCCGAAATGGTCCAGGACGGCCTCCGACCGCAGGAAACCGGGCGTGACCGCCACCGCCGCGACCCCGTGCGGGCGCAGCTCGGCGGCCTGCGCGAACGCTAGCCGGATCACCGCGGACTTCGCCAGGTCGTAGAAGAACGAGCCCCGGTAGCGCGCGGTGTTCCCGTCCGTCACCTCCACCACCAGGCCCCGGCCGCGCGCCACCATCAGCGGGAGCGCGAACCGGCTGGTGATCACGTGGGTCTCCACGGCCTGCCGCAGCAGCCGCAGGCCCGTACCGAGGTCCTGCTCCCACAGCGGACGCTCCCAGTCGGTCAGCGGGTCGCCGCCCCACACCGAGTCGACCAGCACGTCGAGCCGGCCGTCCCGCTCCGCCGCGATCCGCTCGACCAGCGCGCGGACCTGTTCCGGGTCGCCGTGGTCGGTGCGGACGGGCACGCCCTCCCCGCCCGCCTCGGTGACCATGCCGGCGGTCTCCTCGATGGTCTCCCGCCTCCCGAGACCGGACCCGCCGGACGCGCTGCTGCGGCCGGAGACGTACACCGTCGCGCCGGCGGCGCCGAGCTGCACGGCGATGCCTCGACCGCCGCCCCGCGTGCCTCCGGCGACCAGCGCGATCTTGCCTGCCAGCGGACGATCCTCCATGGCTTCTCCTTCATCCCAGATGCGGTGCCAGAGCGCCGTCCAGCTCGCGTTCGAGCCGCTCGGCCAGCGTTCCCCGCCGGTCCAGGGCCCAGCAGAGCCCGGCCCCCGCGATGACGGCCTGGAGCGACCCGGCGAGCGCCTCGGTGTCCGTTTCCTTCCGCAGCAGGCCGTCCGCCACCGCCTCACCGAGCAGCATCGCGATGACCCGCCCGTTCGCCTCGTGGACGGCGAGCGCGTGCGTGTGGAACTCCGGATCCGTCAGGTCCATGCACAGGAACGCCAGATGGTTGGCGTACTGCTCCGGCGTGGACATCGGCGACCACGACCGCCGCACGAACGCCCGCAACACGGCCAGCGGCGACTCCCGCCCCGCCTGCCCGTCCTGCTGTTCGCTCTGCCCGGCCCGCACGCGCTCGTGCAGCGTCTCCGCGTCCCGCGCCGCCTGCTCGGCCAGCGCCAGCAGCAGCCCGCGCTTGGATCCGAACCGCTGGACGAGCGTGCCCGGCACGAGGCCCACCTCGTCGGCCACCGCCGCGAGCGTCAGCTTCGCCGGGCCGACCCGCCCGATCACCTCGACCGCCGCCCGCAGGATCACCGCGTCGTCCACACCCCGCGGCCGCCCCGCCATCGCACCTCCATTAATAAATGACTGTGCATTTATTAAACCAGGTCGCCTGGGTGTTGTGCGAGTTGCTCTTGTCGCACGTGTCTGTGCAGGGCCATGACCTCGTGGTCTGACCTGGGGTTTGGTGGAGGTCCATGTCCTCGGGGGCAAGGGGTTAGGTGGTGGAGTTGGAGGAGCGAGCTGGGGGAGTGGGGCTGGGTGTGGGGCGAAGGGCGCCGTGGTCGCGAAGGGCTGGCTGGGGGCGCTCAGTGGGAGCGTCCGTACGTCCGTAGAGGAGAGCTCGTAAACGCTCACGCATGCGGGGAGCGTTCCGCGTGGTGGGTGGAGTGATGTAAGGGCGAGGACAGAGCGGTCTGGTCGGGAGCGCGGCGTTTGGCGGGCCGGAGGTGCGTGCCCGGCTTGGTGGCGTCGAGCGAGGAGAACTCGGGGGTGAGGGAGTGGTGCAGGGGCGTTCAGGAGGCCATAGGGCTGAGGGGCGGTGGTGCGGCCGAACGGGGGGCGGTGCGGCTGAACGGCGGCGGTGTGGTGAACAGCGAGGTGTGCGGCTGAACAGCGAGGTATGCGGCTGAACGGTGAGGGGTGTTCTCGCGATACGGGGGATGTGTGTTCGGGTGGTGGGGTGGCGCTGGCGTACGGGGCCGCCCCTCCAAAGTCAAGGGCGCCTTCGGCGTCGCTTCGCGATGGACTTCGTCCACCCTTGACTTTGGAGCCTCTGCGGCCCCTGAGGCAGCGTTAGGGGCAGGCTCCGCCTGCCCCGCCCCGGGTCGCGCCACCCCACCACCCCCTTCCGTCAGGGACCTAGCCCCCTCCCGGCAGTTCGCTCCCGGCCCTCGCCAGGCCCGCAGATATGAGCCGCCCGTGATCCGGTGTTGGCGACGGCTCTTGCATTACGGCCTGGAGGGGTGACGCGCTGCGTTCGGCAGGCGGTCTCGGCCATTGCAGCGGTATCGCGATGTCATGCGGGGAGGCCAGCTCGCCCGTCCTGCGGGCGGGTGCGAATGGACCGGCGCCGGGCATGGCGGGCGTGGCTGGGCGTCGCCGGGTGTGGCGTTGTGGGGGGCGGGGTGGTTGTGCGTCCCGGTCCAGGGTGGTGTGGGGTGGGTCGGTGCTGCTGGCCCGGTGGGTTGGGGTGGTGTCCGTTGAGGGGCTGTCCGGTGGGGCGTGCGCGGCCCGGTATGTGGGGTCGCCCGTTGTCTGTGGTGTGGGCGTGCCGGGGCTGCCCGTCATCGGGTGGATGCGGGCGGCGGATCGGCGCAGGGCATAGCCGGGTGCGGTGTGGCGGGTGGGGTGCGGTTATGCGGCCCAGTCGAGGGCGGGGTTGTCGGGTGGGCCGATGCTGCCCGGTGGCCCGACCCCCCTCTTGTCTCGCGCGTCGGCTGGTGGGAGTAGCCGGTAGAGGTATCGCCCGTCGTGACCCTTGGTGATCTGGATCTGGTCGGGGTTGGCGTGTTTGAACCGGTTGTGCCATCCGCAGGCGAGTGCGAGCTGATCGATGTCGGTCGGTGACCGCCCGAGTGCCCATCCGTGGACGTGGTCCACTTCGCACAGTGTCCCGGGGACTTCGCATCCGCGTACCGCACACGAGGGGTAGAGCGTTTCCAACACTTGCCGCTGTGCCGCGGAGGCGAACCGTTCCCGATATCCCAGGTAGAGCGGGGTGTTCCCCCGCCCGAGGAGCAGGGGTGAGACTCCGGCGGCCAGGGCGATGCGGCGGGCTTGGGCGGCGGGGATGGGAGTGCCGTCGGTGAGGCGTGCCGGGGCGTTGCCTCCGGTCAGGGTCTCCAGGTCGCAGATCACGGTGACCTTGGAAGCCTTGTGACCACCCGACAGCACGCTCGACAGTGCCGCTGCGGTGCGTTCGGGGAGGTCACGGTGGTCATCAGGCCCGGCCGGCTTGGCCAGCGGAGCCAGGGTGCCGTCCCAGATCGCGGCGTCCTCGGGGTTCAGCCACCCTTTGACGTACCGGCCGCCGTCCAGAGATCGGGTGGTGGTGAGCCAGGACTTGTCGTAACCGCGTTTGGTGTCCTCATCCGGCGCGTCTTCGCTGTCGTCGCGTTCGGCGATGAGGTCACGGATACGGCGCCCGAACGCGGCGACCTTCCCGGCCGAGAAGCCCTGGTCGACGAAACCGAGCAGGGTCGCCTCTGCTTCGGCGCAGTCGGTGTCGTCCAGGCGGGAGACCGAGTCGGCGACCGTGACGGCGTAACCGTAGGACAGGTTTCCGGAGGCGAGCTGCTCGGCCACCTGCGGGAGGCGACGCCGCTGCCGGGCAAGGGTGAGGCGCTCCTTGGCGCGGTTGTCGCGCATGCCGAGCCGGGACCGCAGCCATGCTTGGGTGGAGGGATATCCCCACCGGGCCTGCTCCTTGGTCGCGTCGACTAGGCCAATGAAACCAGCGAGCGCACTTTCCTGCATATCGGACGCTGCCGCAAGAGTTTCAGTGAGTTCCAGGCACGCGGCTGCCGATTCGGGGGCTTCTCGCGAGGCGAGTTCAGTGGCGATGGTTGAGAGCGCGTTCACCAGTTCCATGGTGGACGCGGCCTCAAGCTCGACCGTCACTGATTGCATACGTAAATAGTACCCGCTGTGACCGACATTCATGGCCGTTCACGGCACATTCCGTCCGGTATTTTTCGGCGGGAAAGGCGGCGGGCCCTTTGGTGCGCCTTCCTGGAAGGGGGCTTGGTCCCTGACGGAAGGGGGTGGTGGGGTGGCGCGACCCGGGGCGGGGCAGGCGGAGCCTGCCCCTAACGCTGCCTCAGGGGCCGCAGAGGCTCCAAAGTCAAGGGTGGACGAAGTCCATCGCGAAGCGACGCCGAAGGCGCCCTTGACTTTGGAGGGGCGGCCCCGTACGCAAGCGCCACCCCACCACCCGAACACCCTTTTCGAAGATCGCCCGAAGTCGGCACCCTCGGATGCTTTCACACAAAAGGATGCGCCGAATCTGATGCTAAACCCTATAACGTCGATCTTGCGATCCACTCGATTTCACACCCCGACTGGTCGGAGCGATGCTAGGTTGTCGTGAAGGCAAGGCGGAATAGCGCTTGCTCGGCCATGCGCGCACCTCCTGATCTCTTGCCTTGGTGAACAATGGAGGTACGAATAACCAGTGCGCCACTGAGCGGTGACGTCCCGATCGCCACCCCTCTTCGAAGCCGATGACGAGGTGGGTGCGCTCTTGCTGGCACGGGCAGGCCGGGAACGTCCGGTGGCGTGTTAGGCGTGTCCGGCGTTTCTCCGTTGCGGCCGGTGCCGACGCGGAGTTGGCCGAGGCGTGCTGCCTGGTGCGGGCGGTGAGCATCGACCTGCATCAGTACTGCAAGGCGGAGATCGGTTCGCGCCGGAGCTTCTGCGGGGCCTGATCGGCGTTCACCAGTGAGCACCGCCGCTGGGACGGGAAGGACGGGCTCCCACGGCCGGGTGGCCGGTTCCCGGCGGCACCTCAATGCCCGCGGCGGAGGGGCGCCGGTGACGGAGGCGGCGTGCGGCCGGTTCGAGGTCGTGCGGACGCGGCGGCGGAGGGGGCTCCGCCGCCGCGGGGTCCGGATCGAACCGCCGGGGCCGCCGCGAAGAGCGGGGCCCGGTCAGTCGGCGGAGGTGATGGCGTTGAGGCGGTCGACGGCGCCGGCGAACTCCTCGACCATGTCGTAGACGACCTGGCGGGCGGGCTTGACGGTGTTCATCAGGCCGACGCACTGGCCGACGAAGTAGTTGGCGAGCGCGCGGGCGCCCGGGTTGCCGGACTCGGCCACCTTCGTGATCTGCCGCATGGCGCCCTCGGCGACGATCATCTGCAGCGGCATCCCGAGCGGCCCGGGGCTTTCGGGGCCCTCCCACTCGTCGGTCCAGGCGGACCGGAGCTGGCGGGCGGGCTTGCCGGTGCGGGACCGCGACCGGATGGTGTCGCGGGACGTGGCGGCGAGCATCTTCTCCTTGACGGCGGGCGCCGTCTCGGCCTCCTCGGTGGTGAGCCAGACGGAGCCGCACCAGACGCCGGACGCGCCGAGGGCGAGCGCGGCGGCCATCTGGCGGCCGGTGGCGATGCCGCCGGCGGCGAGGACGGGCACCGGCGCGACGGTGTCGACGACCTCGGGGACGAGCACCATCGTGGAGATCTCGCCGGTGTGCCCGCCGGCCTCGCCGCCCTGCGCGATGACGAGGTCGACGCCGGCGGCGACCTGGCGGCGGGCGTGCTCGGCGGTCCCGACGAGCGCGGCGACGGGGATCCCGGCGGCCTTGGCCTTCTCCACCATGATCGGCGGCGGGGTGCCGAGGGCGCTGGCGATGAGCCGGATGGGGTGGGCGAGGGACACGTCGATCAGCTCGGTGGCGCCCTCCTTGGTGACCGACGTCCCGCCGCGCGCGTTGGAGTGCTTGGCCTTCTCGAAGTCGGGCAGCGGGACGTCGTACTTGGCGAACAGGCCGATGAGGAAGTCCCAGTGCTCCTGCGGGATCGCGGCGAGCATGGTGTCGAGGCCGCCCTCGCCGCGTCCGGCGCGCTCGGCGGACTCGTCGATCTTGCCGGGGACGAGCACGTCGACGCCGTAGGGGCGGCCGCCGACGTGGTCGTCGATCCAGCGCAGCTCCTCTTCCAGCCGGTCGGGGGTGTAGGCGACGGCGCCGAGGACGCCGAAGCCGCCGGCGTTGGTGACGGCGGCGACGACGTCGCGGCAGTGGCTGAAGGCGAACAGCGGGAACTCGATCCCGAACGTGGCGCAGACCTCGGTGTTCATACCCCTGACGCTAATGGACCGAACGCCATTCGGTCCAGGGTTCGGCGGTCAGCCGGCGGGGCGGAACAGCACGTACGACTCGCCCTCGTCCGGGTGCTCGAACTCCGCGCGCAGCGGCAGCCCCTCGCGCAGGCCGCCCGCGTCGACGCCGTCCAGCCGGGCGTACATCCACGGGCCCTCGGCCAGCTCGACGAGCGCGAGGTAGGCGGGCGGCGGGACGGTGCCGTCCTCGGCGGGCCGGCCGTGGGTGACGGTCCAGGTCACCAGGGTCGCCGCGCCGCTCGCGTCGGCCCAGGCCAGGTCCTCCTCGCCGCACTCGGGGCAGCCGGAGGCGTCCGGCGCGTACCAGCGGTCGCACGCCTCGCAGCGCCTGATGACGAGCCTGCCGGCGGCGGTGCCGTCGAAGAACGGGTCGGTGCGCCCGTCGCGCCGCAGAACGCCGATCTCCATCGGTCATGCTCCCTTCGGGTGCGGGCTGACGATCAGGGTGGAGTGGTGGTCGAGGATGCCGCCGTTGCCGCTGACGAGGACGACGTCGTTGGACGGCGCCTGCCGCTCCCCGCCGTCGCCGCGCGCCTGGATGACCGCCTCCGACAGCGGGGTGAAGCCCCACATGTAGTACGCCGACAGCTGCCCGCCGCCGGTGTTGGTGGGCAGCGACCCGCCGGGGCCGAGCGCGCCGGACGCGGCGAACGCGCCGCCCTCGCCCTTGGCGCAGAACCCGTAGTCCTCCAGGGACACGAGGACGGTGTAGGTGTAGCAGTCGTACAGCTCGCACACGTCCACGTCGGACGGGGTGATGCCGGCCATCTTCATCGCGGTCGCGCCGGAGGAGACGGCGCCGGTGGTCAGCCCGAAGTCGCTGCCGCGCTCCTTGCGGTGCCCGGGGTGGCCCTGGCCCCATCCCCACAGGTGGACGGGCGGGCGGGCGAGGTCGCGGGCGCGGTCGGCGCTCGTCACGATCACCGCGATCGCGCCGTTGGAGACCAGGCAGCAGTCCAGCAGGTGCAGGGGTTCCGACACCCACCGCGACGCCTGGTGGTCGGCGAGCGTGATCGGCTCGCGCATCTGCGCGAGGGGGTTGCGGGTCGCCCATTCCCGCGTCGACACCGCGATCGCGCCGAGCTGCTCGCTCGTCGTCCCGTACCGGGACATGTGCCGCTGGGCCGCCAGCGCGTAGAAGGAGTTGACGCTGCGCAGCCCGAGGGCCGCCGTCATGCCGCCGTACCCGTACCATTCGCGGGCGCTGCGGTTGTAGGCCGAGCCCGCCGACTGCTTCGGCTTCAGCGGCGCGTCGGCGAACACGCACGCGACCGTGGTCGCGGCGCCGCTCATGACGGACATCGCCGCGTGCGCCACCATCGCCCCGGCGGTCGCGCCGAACGCGTTCATCTGGGTCAGCAGCCGCAGGTCGCGCAGGCCGAGCGTGTCGGCGAGCTCGATCCCGGGCGAGCCGCCCATGCCGTGGCTGACCAGCAGCCCGTCCAGGTCGCCCAGGCCGAGGCCGGCGTCGGCGGCGGCGAGCCGCACCGCGTCGGCCGCCAGCCGGCGCGGGCTGCGCCCGTACACCCTGCCGAGCTCCGTCATTCCCAGCCCGGCGATCGCAGCGCTCATTCGTCGCATCCCTCCCCGCATCGTCACCGACACGGTACCGAACAGCATTCGGTAGGCGGGGCGCCGGGGCCGCGGCGGACGATCAGTCCCCGGTGGACCGCGCGCGGAACGCGCCCCGGTAGGCCAGCGGCGACGCGCCGACCCGGCGGGCGAAGTGCGCGCGCAGCGTCACCGGCGACCCGAACCCCGCCTCGGCGGCCACCCGCTCGACCGGCAGGTCGGTGTCCTCCAGCAGTTGCTGGGCGCGGCGCACCCGCGCGTGCGACAGCCACTGCTGCGGGGTCGTCCCGGCCTGCTCCCGGAACCGCCGGGTCAGCGTCCGGACGCTGCAGGACGCCTGCCGCGCGATGTCGTCCAGCGCCAGCGGACGGTGCAGGTTCGCCTCCAGCCAGGCGAGCGTCGGCTGCAGCGCCGCCCCGCCGTCCGGCGGCTCGTCGTGCCGGATGAACTGCGCCTGCCCGCCGTCGCGCTGCGGCGGCATGACGATCCGCCGGGCCGTCCGCGCCGCCGTCGCCGAGCCGTGGTCGCGGCGGACGACGTGCAGGCACAGGTCCACGCCCGCCGCGACGCCCGCCGACGTGAGCACCTGCCCGTTGTCGACGTACAGGACGGACGGGTCCACCTCCACCTCCGGATACCGCCGCGCCAGAGCGCTCGCGTAGTACCAGTGGGTCGTGGCGCGGTACCCGTCCAGCAGGCCCGCCGCGGCCAGGACGAACGCGCCGACGCAGATGGACGCGATCCGGGCGCCCCGCGCCGCCGCGGACCGCAGCGCGTCCAGGACCTCGCCGGGCGGGTCGTCCGCGACCTCCTCGTGGCCGGGGACGACGATCGTGTCCGCCGTCGCCAGCGCGTCCAGGCCGTACGGGGCGTCCACGCGCATCCGGCCGAGCGCGGCGGAGGTGCGCGCGCCGCCCGGCGGCGTGCAGACCCGGACGTCGTAGAGCGGGTCGCCGCCCGCCGTGGTCGTCGTCCCGAACACCTGGCCGGGCGTGGCCAGGTCGAACGCCACGACCCCGTCCAGCGCGAGCACGGCGACGACATGCGCTTCAGCGGCCATGGCCAGAACGTAGCGCACATCGGCGGTCCGGACACTGGCTGGGGCGCCGCGCGGCATCGGACGATCGGTGGCGTTCCCGAGCACCGCGTCCAAGGAGCCTTCGTGTCCGACCGTTTCGCCGAGTTCTCGCTGCCCGACACCGACCTGACCCGTCAGGCGTACGACCTGGTCTTCGCGGCCGGGCCGGCCGCCCTCGCGCACCACTGCGCCCGCACCTACCTGTTCGCCCGCGCGATCGGGGAGGCGAGGGGGCTCCGGCCCGGCGCCGACTACGACGACGAGACGCTGTTCCTGGCGTGCGTACTGCACGACCTCGGCCTGACCGAGCAGGGGAACGGCGGCAGCCGCTTCGAGGTGGACGGCGCCGACCTCGCCGCCGGGTTCCTCGCCGGGCGCGGGTTCGACGGCGAGCGGACCCGCGTCGTCTGGGAGGCCGTCGCCCTGCACACCAGCAGGGGCATCGCCCACCGCATGCGCCCGGAGATCGCCCTCACCCACGCCGGGACCAGCGCCGACGTCGCCGGCGTGGACGCGGACAAGATCCCCGGCGGCGTCGCCGGACGCGCGCACGCCGCGTTCCCCCGGCTGGAGCCGGGCTGCGGCCTCGCCGAGATCATCGTCGGGCAGATCGCCGAGAACCCCGCCAAGGCCCCGCTCGGCTCGCTCCCGTACGAACTGGCCTGCCAGTTCGGCACCGCCGTCCCTCGGCCGCGCTGGACGGACCTGACCGCGGCGGCCTGGCCCGGCGTCGCCTGACACCGGCCAGGCCGGCCGCCCCCGCACGCCCGCGCACCCGGAGCCGGCGATCCCGGTCCAGCGCGCGGGCGCACCGGGCCGGGATCGGAACGGACCCGACTACGCTGGCGGGCGATGGCCGCCGTTCCCCCCGAGAACATGCTCGCCCGCGTCCTCGCGCACGACCATGACGCGGACCCGACCAGCGCGCGCGTCCTCGATGCCGCGCTGGAGCAGTTCGCCGAGTTCGGGCTGCGCCGCGCCTCCATGGAGGACGTCGCGCGCCGCGCCGGCGTCGCCCGGATCACCGTCTACCGCCGGTTCGCGTCCAAGAACGCGCTGGTCGAGGCGGTGCTGCTGCGGGAGGTGCGGCGGTTCCTCGAGGTGTTCACCGCCGCCATGGAGGGCCTGCCGGACGTCTCCGACCGGGTCGCGGAGGGGTTCGTGGTGACGCTGCGGCACGCCCGCGGGCACGGGCTGTTCCAGCGGCTGATGGCGACGGAGCCGGACGCGCTGCTGCCGTTCCTGACCGTCGACAGCGGCCCGTTCCTCGCGGCGGCGCGGACGTTCCTGGCCGGGGTGCTGCGCGCCGCGGACGGCGTCGCGCCGGACGTCGCGGAGGACGCCGACGTCACCGCCGAGACGCTGATCCGGGTGATGCTGTCGTTCGTGCTGGCCCCGGACGGCTGCGTCCCGCTGGACGACGACGACCGCGCGCGCCGCTACGCCCGCCGCCACCTCGCCCCGATGATCACTCGCCGGCCGCCGCAGGCGCCCTGACGGCGCCCGCGACGGGGATCGCCCGCGCCCCCGGGGCGACGGGGACGCGGGCGATGTCGAACGGGACGAGACTAGCCCCTGCCAGGGCTCCCGCTCACGCGACCGGCACCGCTCACGCGACCGGCACCGCTCACGCGGCCGATCCGGCTCACGTGGCCAGCACCGCCTGCAGGAAGTCGCGGGTGCGCTGTTCGGCGGGCTCGCCGAAGATGCGGTCCGGCGGGCCCTCCTCGACGATCTGGCCCTGGTCGAACATCAGCACCCGGTTCGAGATGTCCTTGGCGAAGGTCATCTCGTGCGTGACGCACAGCATCGTCAGGTCGCTCTCGCGGGCGATGTCGCGCAGCAGGTCCTGCACGCCGACGACCAGCTCCGGGTCCAGCGCGGAGGTCACCTCGTCCAGCAGCAGCACCTTCGGCTGCATGGCCAGCGCCCGCGCGATCGCGACCCGCTGCTGCTGCCCGCCGGACAGCTGCGACGGGTGCGCGTTCTCCTTGTCGGAGAGCCCGACCATGTCCAGCAGGCCGCGGGCGCGCTCGACCGCCTCGTCCTTGGACGCCCCGAGCACCCGCACCGGCCCCTCGGTGAGGTTGCGCAGCACGTTCATGTTGGGGAACAGGTTGAACTGCTGGAACACCATGCCGACCTGCTTGCGCATCTCGTGCAGGTGCTTCTGGTTGGCCGGGACGCGCCGGCCGCCCTTGTCCATGTGCCAGAGGGTGTCGTCGCCGATCCAGATCAGCCCGTCGTCGAGCTTCTCCAGCGTCATCAGCAGCCGCAGGATCGTCGTCTTGCCCGACCCGCTCGGCCCGATCAGCGTTACCCGCTCGCCGGGCTCCACGGCGAAGTCCAGCTCGCGCAGCACGGTGTTGGAGCCGAACCGCTTGACGACCTTCTCGAAGCGGATGCCGGGCGCGTCGCCGTGCGGCAGCGCGGCCGCCGCGCCGGCGCCGTCCTCCTTGCGGACGCCCTTCTTCCCGATGGAGACGCCCGGGGACTCCTCTTCGGGCGTGGGGGCTTCCGGTGTGGTGTCAGTTGGTGGCATAACGCCTCTCCAGGCGGCGGACGAGAATCGAGGAAATGACGCTGACGATGATGAACAGCAGACCCACCAGCGTGACCGGCTCCAGGAACCGCAGGCTCCGCGAGCCGACCTGGTACGCCGACAGCAGCAGTTCCGTCACGTTGATCGCCAGCAGCATCGGCGAGTCCTTGAACATCGCGATCAGGTAGTTGCCCAGCGTCGGGATCACCCGGCGGATCGCCTGCGGCAGGATCACGTCCAGCCACACCCGCGACCGCGGCAGGTTCAGCGCGGTGCACGCCTCCCACTGCCCCTTGGGGATATCGGAGATCCCCGCCCGGTACACCTCGGCGGTGTAGGTCGAGTAGTGGATCCCGAGCGTGATGATCCCGGCGGTGAGCGACCCGATGGTCAGGCCCCACGACGGCAGCACGTAGTACACGAAGTACAGCTGCGGGATCAGCGGCGTCGACCGGATGAACTCGGTGACCCATCGCACCACCTGGCTGACGACGACGTTCGGCGCGCGGCGCAGCATCGCCCACACCAGGCCGAGGACCACCGCGATGACGTAGCCGGCCAGCGTCGCGATGACGGTGTAGCGCAGCCCGTCCAGCAGGTCGGGGATGATGTCGCCGGTGTAGTTCCAGTCCCAGCTCATCAGCCGGCCACCCCCGCTCCGGGGGCGCCCGCCGCGACCGTCCCGAGGTCGGGCTCACGGGAGGGACGGCGGCCGAGCATGCGGTCCACCCGCCGTTCGGCGTACCGGACGAACAGCTGCAGGACCTGCGCGATGACGAAGTACAGCACCAGCGCGACGGTGAACGACCAGACGGTCTGCCCGGTGCTGCCCTGCACGTTCTTGGACACGTGCGTGACGTCGACGAGGCCGACGAGCGAGACGATGGCGGTGCCCTTCATCAGCTCGATGAGCAGGTTGCCGAACGGCGGCAGCATCAGCGCGAACGCCTGCGGCAGCAGGACGCGCCGCATCCGCTGCGCGGGCGTGAAGTTCAGCGCGACCGTCGCCTCGTACTGCGCCTTGGGGACGGCCTTGATCGAGCCGCGCACCACCTCGGCGCCGTACGCGCCGACGTTCATGCCGAGCGCGAGGACCGCCGCGAACAGGGTGGTGAACCGGAGGCCGATGAGGGGCAGCGCGTAGAAGAACCAGTAGAGCAGCACCAGCGTCGCGGTGCCGCGGAAGAACTCCACGTACACCCGGTTGAGCGCGCGGACCCATCCGCTGCGCGCGGTGCCCGCGAGCCCGAAGAGCAGGGCGAGCACCAGCGCGAGCACGCCGCCGAAGACGGTGAGCCGGAAGGTCAGCCACGCGCCCTCCAGCCACTGGTGATAGCTGTCGAGGACCTGCGACACAGGTCAGCCCTGGCAGAACTTGGCGGCGGTGTCGGCCGGGCTCGGCATCTCCGCCTGGGTGAACCCGAACGGCTGCAGGATCGGCAGCAGCTGGTTGCTCTTCTCCAGCGCCGCGAGCTGGGTGTTCCAGGCGTTCAGCAGGTCGGAGTCGGCCTTGCGGAACACAAACGCGCCGGCGCCGAGCTGCTCCTTGCCGTCGATGACGGGCGTGAACGCGTCCGTCACCTCGTACTTGCCGTCCTGGTGCTTGGACAGCAGGTCGGCCAGGGAGATGCGGGTCAGCCAGATGCAGTCGACGCGCCCGGACTTCAGGCCCTCGTAGGCGCTGGCCTGGTCCTGGAACGTCTTGATGTCGCTCTTCTTGACGCCGCTCTTCTCGGCGTAGCCCTGCTCGACCGCGCCGGTCAGCACGCCGACCCGGACGCCGGCCTTCGCGGGGTCGTTCTGGTTCTTCAGGTTCTTCGGGTTGCCCTTCGGCACCATGAAGGCGCTCTTGGCGACGTACTCGGGGTTGGCGAACGCGGCGGACGCGCACCGCTCGGGGGTGATGAACATGCCGGCGGCGATCGCGTCGAAGCGCTTGGCGTTGAGCCCGCCGATCAGGCCGCCGAAGTCGACCTGGACGCCCTCGACCTTGTCGATGCCGAGCTTCTTGAAGATGGCGCGGGCCAGCTCCGGCGCCTCGCCGGTCAGCTTGCCGTCCTTGTCGGTGTAGCCGTAGGGGGCCTCGTTGGCGAACCCGACGGTGATCTTTCCGGCCTTCTTGGCCTTGTCGAGGGTGCCGCCGCCGGAGACCTCCTTGTCCGGATCCGTCGTGGAGCAGCCCGCCGCCGCCAGGGGGACGGCGGCGGACAGCAGAACGGCGGTGCGGAGGAAGTCGCGTCTCGAGGAAGTCATCGTTGAACTCCTGCAGGGAGGGGGGTGGGCCCGCGCCCGCGGGGGGCCGTGGAGAGCCCCCCGCGGGCGCGGGACCTGTCGTCGGGGATATGCAGTTGGGAGCGGGGGTGCGTCGCGGGTCAGTCGCGGACGGGGGTGAAGTCGCGCGCCCCGATGAACGGCGGGCGCGGCGCCGGAGCGGAGAACGGCTCGACGCACGTGTTCTCGACGCTGTTGAACACGATGAACACGTTGGAGCGCGGGAACGGGGTGATGTTCCCGTTCGAGCCGTGCATGCAGTTGCAGTCGAACATGGTGGCCGAGCCCGCGGGCCCGGTGAACAGCTCGATCCCGTGCTTGTCGGCGAGGATCGACAGGCTGTTCGGGTCGGGGGTGCCGATCTCCTGCCCGCGCAGCGACTCCTTGTAGTGGTCGGCCGGGGTCGCCCCGACACAGGCCACGAAGGTCTTGTGCGAACCGGGCATGATCATTAGCCCGCCATTGTGCACGAAATTCTCCGTGAGCGCGATGGAAATGCTCACCGCGCGCATCCTCGGCATGCCGTCCTCGGCGTGCCAGGTCTCGAAGTCGGAGTGCCAGTAGAAGTCCTTGCCGGTGAATCCCGGCTTGTAGTTCACCCGGCTCTGGTGCACGTACACGTCGGAGCCGAGGATCTGCCGGGCCCGGCCGACCACGCGCGGGTCGCGGACGAGCTGCCCGAACACCTCGCTGATCTTGTGGACCTCGAAGATGGAGCGGACCTCGTCGGAGCCGCGCTCGGTGACCGTGCGCTCGTCGGCCAGGACCTGCGGGTCGGAGGCCAGCCGGCGCAGCTCGGCGCGGTAGTCCTCGACCTCCTCGGGCGCGAGCAGCTGCTCGACGGACAGGAAGCCGTCGCGGTCGAAGGAGTCGAGGGTGGCGGCGTCGACGGGGCCGTCGCCGGGGCCGCCGTAGACGACCGGGTCCTGCCGGTAGAGCAGTGCCGCCTCGGTGGCCTTGCGGGTGGGGTAGGCGTCGTCGATCGACGGATGGGACTCGATGATGCTCATGCGTCCTCCTCGGTGAGCAGCGGATAGACCCCGTTCTCGTCGTGGACCTCCCGACCGGTGCAGGGGGGATTGAAGACGCACACGGTCTTGACGTCCGTGTGGGCGCGAAGGGTGTGGTGCTCGTGCCCGTTGAGCAGGTACATCACGCCCGGCTTGATGTCGTGCTTCTCGCCCGTCTCATCGTTGGTGAGCTCGCCCTCGCCATCGATGCAGTAGACGGCCTCGATGTGGTTCGCGTACCACATCTTCGTCTCGGTGCCCGCGTACAGGATCGTCTCGTGCAGCGAGAACCCCACGCCCTCCTTGGCCAGCACGAAACGGCGGCTGCACCACGTCGGCGCCTGCACGTCGCGTTCAGTGCCGATGATCTCGTCAAGGGAGCGAACGATCATGAAAACCTCTTTTCCGGTGTGTTACGCGGCGGCGGTGCGGCCCGGTGGCCGGGTCAGACCGCCACCTCGGTGCGGACGGCGTCGACCGACTCGGCGATGATCTCCAGGCCGTGGGCCAGTTCGGTCTCGGTCGTGGTGAGCGGCGGCAGCAGCTTGACCACCTCGCCCTCGGGCCCGGACGTCTCCATCAGCAGCCCGCGGGAGAACGCCTCGGCGCACACCCGCGGCGCGATCTCCGCGTCCTTCATCACCAGGCCCCAGGCGAGGCCCCGGCCGCGGACGGTGTCGATCGCGCCGGCGTTCGCCAGGGCGATCTCCTCCAGCGCCGTCTGGACCTGCTGGCCCTTGGCGAGCGTCTGCTTCTCCAGGCCCTCGCCGGTCCAGTAGTCCTCCAGCGCGGCGATGGCGGTGACGAACGCGGGGTTGAAGCCGCGGAAGGTGCCGTTGTGCTCGCCGGGCTCCCACACGTCCAGCTCGCGCTTCATCAGGGTGATCGCGAACGGCAGCCCGTAGCCGCTGAGGGACTTGGACAGGCAGACGATGTCCGGGGTGATCCCGGCTTCCTCGAAGCTGAAGAACGGGCCGGTGCGGCCGCAGCCCATCTGGACGTCGTCGACGATGAGCAGGATGTCCTGGCGGTGGCACAGGTCCTGGAGGCCGCGCAGCCACTCGGCGGTGGCGACGTTGATGCCGCCCTCGCCCTGCACCGTCTCGACGATCACGGCGGCGGGCTTGTCCAGGCCGCTGCCGCTGTCGTCGAGCATCGTCTCGAACAGCAGGAAGTCGGGCGTGCGGCCGTCGAGGTAGTTGTCGTACGGCATCGCGACGCCGTGCCCGAGCGGCACGCCGGCGCCGGTGCGCTTCATCGAGTTCCCGGTGACCGCGAGCGCGCCGAGCGTCATGCCGTGGAAGGCGTTGGTGAAGCTGACGACGGTCTCGCGGCCGGTGTACTTGCGGGCGAGTTTCAGCGCCGCCTCGACCGAGTTGTTGCCCGCGGGACCGGGGAACTGGACCTTGTAGTCGAGGCCGCGCGGCTCGAGCACGTACTCGTTGAATCGTTCCAGGAAGTCTCGCTTGGCGGTGGTGTACATGTCGAGGCTGTGCACAATGGCGTCGCCCGCGAGATAGTCCATCAGCCGGCGTTTCAGCTGAGGGTTGTTGTGTCCGTAGTTGAGGGTTCCCGCGCCGGCGAAGAAATCGAGGTAGCTGCGACCGTTCTCGTCGGTGATGTGGGAGCCCTGGGCGGTGCTGAACACCGTGGGCCAGCCCCGGCAGTAGCCGCGGACTTCCGATTCCATACGGGCGAAGACGTCCATGATCTGCCTCCGGCAGGTCGGGGGTGGGAGCGGTTCGGGCGAGATGCCGGTGCCGGACGGCACCGGGCGGATGCGTACGGGTCGGGAACGGACTCGGGGTCCGGCCGGCGGCGGTTCCGCCGGCCGCGGGTCAGGTCGCGGGGCCGAACGGGCCGATCCGGAAGAGCACCTCGGGTTCGTGTCCGCCGCCCGGGAAGTGCTCCGCTTCGAACAGCGGCTCGCGGGTCAGGTCGCAGCCGCGGGCCCGGGCGAACGAGGCGAACATCGCCTCCGACGCTGTGTTGTCCGGAGTCACCGTGGCCTCCATGAAGCGGTGGCCGCGGGCCGACAGCCGGTCGCCGAGGCGGTCCAGCATGCGGCGTGCCAATCCCTGCCCGCGATGGGCGTCGTCAACCGCCACCTGCCACACGAAGAACGTGTCGGGGCGGGACGGGCGCACGTAGCCGGTGACGAAACCGCAGACGCCGCCGCCGTCGCGGGCCACCACGGAGGTGTCGGCGAAGTCGCGGCACCAGAGGGCGTAGCTGTACGGCGAATTGACGTCCAGGACCTTGGAGTCCAGGGCGATCCGCCACAGTTCGGGGCCGTCGGTGAGGCTCGGCTCCTGGAGTTGCACGTCCTCGCTCGTCTCGTCCGGATCGGGGCGTCGGGTCGGTGATTCCAGGGGTTGCGGTGCCATGTCCAGGCAACTTACCGAATCTCGCCGAGTGATCGTTCCGTAATGTTATCGTCAGGATGTTTAGCTCGGCGGCAAGCGGGTATGGCAGAACGCTTGTCAAATTCGGGGTAATTTCGGCCGACCGTTCTCGGGGCCGTGGCGCGCCATTCCCCGCGATATGCAGGAGGTACTGGCGACTTCGCGGACGGGCGCGCGGAGCGCCTTCCTGAACGCAACCTTAATGTTCCGCGCGCGCGTGCCGCGCGTTTTTGTGTATCGGTTGTGTGAGGTAAGTCACTCTGATCCGATGACAACGGGAGGGGTGCGGTCGGCGTCACTGCGCATCGCGGGAGGTCGAGCCGCCGCGCGGGACCGTGGGGCGGATGTGGGCCAAGGCGTTGAGGCGGGCCCTGAGAGCCCCGGGTCCCTCACCTTCAAGGGGGTGACTCCCTTGCCGCCGGGTAAGACAAGGTGAGTGGACCGGTAAGGATGAGAGCGGTCCGGAGGCCATTTCGGACACGGCCGGGCCCCGCGCGGACGCGGGATCCCGGCCCCGTTCCGGTCATGCCGCGGACGCGGTTGAGGTGCGTCCGGTACGGCGGCTCAGCCGGACTGCGCGAAACGGTCGGTCGCTTCGACGAGCCGGTGCAGGATCCCCGGCTCGCTGTAGGCGTGCCCCGCGTCGTCCACGATGTGGAACTCCGCCTCCGGCCACGCGCGGTGCAGGTCCCATGCCGTCGCCGCGGGCGTGCACACGTCGTAGCGGCCCTGCACGATCACGGCCGGGATGTGCCGGATCCGGTCCACATCCCGGATCAGCTGCTCGTCCTCGAAGAACCCCTCATTCATGAAGTAGTGGTTCTCGATCCGCGCGAACGCCACCGCGTAGTCCGGCTCCCCGAACCCCTCCGCGAGATCCGGGTCCGGGCGCAGCGTCAGCGTCGAGCCCTCCCACGTCGCCCACGCCTTCGCCGCCGCGACCCGCACGTCCCGGTCGAGGGAGTCGAGGCGCTCGTGGAAGGCGGAGATCAGGTCCTCCCGCTCGTCCTCCGGGATCGGCTCGACGTACTTCTCCCACAGGTCGGGGAAGATGAGCGACGCGCCCTCCTGGTAGAACCAGTACAGCTCGAAGGGCCGCAGCGTGAAGATCCCGCGCAGCACCATCTCGGTCACCCGGTCCGGATGCGTCTGCGCGTACGCCAGCGCCAGCGCGCTGCCCCAGCTCCCGCCGAACACCAGCCACCGGTCGATGCCGAGGTGCTCGCGCAGCCGCTCCATGTCGGCGACGAGATGCCAGGTCGTGTTCGCCTCCAGGGAGACGGCCGGGTCCTTGGCGTGCGGCAGGCTCCGGCCGCAGTTGCGCTGGTCGAACAGCACGATCCGGTACCGCTCGGGGTCGAACTGCCGGCGGTGCGCCGGGCTGCACCCGCCGCCCGGCCCGCCGTGCAGCATCACCGCCGGCTTCCCGTCCGGGTTCCCGCAGACCTCCCAGTGGATCCGGTTGCCGTCGCCGACGTCGAGCAGCCCGGAGTCGTAGGGCTCGATCGGCGGATACAGGGTGCGAAGCTCCATGCTGCGGATCATCCCACCCGGCGGCCGGGTCCGCGCTTTCCCGCGCGGCGCGGTGTGACCCGTGGCACCGTTGGGGGTGCGGCAGGGGGCCCGCACCGGGTGTGACCAGGCGTGCGGTCCCCGTCCGCACCGAGAGCCGAGCACGAAACTAAACCCCAAACTGGGCAAACGTTCCGCTGGTCGGCACTAGAGTGCCTTCAGTGAGCGGATCGACGAGCCCAAGGGCGAGGAGTGACGCGAGCGCCATGTCCATGACAGCCCCCGCGGAACACGGCCCCCGGACGGAGCCGTCGGCGAGGAGACGTGAGCGAAGTGACGAGCCGAGAGGCGAGGAACGCAGCGACCCGAGGGGGCGTCCCGGCGCCCCGCTCGAACGTCTCCGGACCACGAGGCGAGGAGACCAGTGAGTGAGCTGAACGGATCGGGTGGTTCGCGCGGAGTCCCGGACGCGGGTTCTCCCTGGCCCGCGATGGGGCGTGACCCGGGCCGCGGGTCCGACGTGCCCGTGCCTGCCGCCCAGCAGCCGATCCAGATGGCCAAGCCCCAGCAGCCCGGCCAGGGCGCGGACGCCGGACGCCCCGAGGGCGAGCAGCCCGAGGCCCAGCCCTGGGACATCGTCGAGCGGCTGCGCCAGATGGCCGACCTCATCGGCGACGCGCTCGCCGCCGGAGAGCGCAAGGTCACCGAGGCGCAGAGCGAGACCGCCTCGCAGGTGGCGGCGATCCAGGCGGAGAAGGAGTCGGCGCAGCGCGACGCCGCGGCCGCCTGGGGCGAGGTGCAGCGCGCCCGGGGTCAGGCCGAGCAGGCCGACCGCCGCGCCGTCGACGCCGAGCGCCGCGTCACCGAGGCGCAGAACGAGACCGCCTCGCAGGTGGCGGCGATCCAGGCGGAGAAGGAGTCGGCGCAGCGCGACGCGGCCGCCGCCTGGGGCGAGGTGCAGCGCGCCCGGGGTCAGGCCGAGCAGGCCGACCGCCGCGCCGTCGAGGCCGAGCGCAAGGTGGCGGAGGCCGAGCGGCGCGCCGGCGAGGTGCAGAACGAGGCCGTCACCCAGATCGCCGCCCTGCAGCAGGAGAAGGAGGCCGCGCAGCGCGACGCCGCGGCCGCCTGGAACCAGGCGCAGCAGGGCCGGGCCCAGGCCGACCAGGCGCGCGGGCAGGCCGAGCAGGCCCGCGTGCAGGCCGACCAGGCGCGGGCGCAGGCCGAGCAGGCGCGTGCCCAGATGGAGCAGGCGCAGGGCCAGGCCGAGCAGGCGCGGGCGCAGGCCGAGCAGGCGGAGCGCCGCGTCGCCGAGGCCGAGGCCACCGTCCGGCAGGCCATCCAGCAGCGCGACGCGATGAGCGAGGCCCGCGACGACGCGCTGCGCGCCGTCGAGGACGCCGTCGGCGGCCGCCGCTCCGCCGAGGCCGAGCGCGACCGGGTCACCGAGCAGGCCACCGAGCTGTCGCGCGCCCTGGAGGCCGCGCACAGCGAGCTGTCGGCGCTGCGCTCCAAGGTGACCGACGCGGAGATGACCGCGCAGAACCTGCAGCACGCCGTCGTCGCCGCCGGCAAGGAGGCCGACGAGACGCGCCGCCGCGCGCAGGAGTCCGAGCGCCGCGCCCAGGAGAACGAGCGCCGGGCCCAGGAGGCGGAGCGGCGCGCTCAGGACGCCGAGCGCCGCGCGCAGGAGGCGATCACCCGCGCCGAGGCCGCCGAGGCCGAGCGCCAGCAGGCCCTCGACACCGCCGCGCAGTCGCTCGAGGCCGCCAAGAAGGCCGAGCGCGAGCGCGACGCCAGCGCCAAGGCCCGGGAGGCCGCCGACCGCACCCGGGAGGCCGCGGTGCAGTCGCAGGCGCGCGCCGAGTCGGAGCTGACCCTCGCCCGGGGCCGCGCCGACCAGGCCGGCCGGGAGCGCGACAAGGCGGTCGCGGGGATGCGGCAGATGGCCGCCGAGCGCGACGCGGTCGCCGAGAAGCTCGCCGAGCGCGACCAGTGGGTCGACCAGCTCGCCCAGGCCGTCACCGAGCAGCGGGCGCAGATCGCCGAGCTGTCCCAGGAGCGCGACGCCGCCCGGCAGGCCGCCGACCAGGCCCGATCCCTGATCGACGAGCTGACCCGCCAGCTGCGCACGATCATGCCCACCGCGGCCACCCCGCGGCTCTGAGAAACCCCCCGGCCCACGGGCCGGGGGGCGCGGGCCGCCCGCCCCACACCCTCTGACCAGCGGGAGCGGGGGACGCCCGGGATGGCGCACCCGTGCCCGGCTGTTATCCTGGTGGCCCGTGGACAGTGCGGTACCGAGCACGTCGGAACGCCGCCTCGCAACGACCACGGGAGCGCCTTCTTGCCTTCGGCAGCCACTGGTAGATCACGTCCTACCAAGCACCTCTTCGTCACCGGCGGTGTCGCCTCCAGCCTCGGCAAGGGACTGACGGCCTCCAGCCTGGGGCGGCTTCTCACCCTTCGCGGGCTGCGGGTCACCATGCAGAAGCTGGACCCCTACCTCAACGTCGACCCCGGCACCATGAACCCGTTCCAGCACGGCGAGGTGTTCGTCACCGACGACGGCGCCGAGACCGACCTGGACATCGGCCACTACGAGCGGTTCCTGGACACCGAGCTGCACGGGTCCGCGAACGTCACCACCGGCCAGGTCTACTCCAACGTGATCGCCAAGGAGCGGCGCGGGGAGTACCTCGGCGACACCGTGCAGGTGATCCCGCACATCACCAACGAGATCAAGGACCGCATCCGCGGGATGGCGGACGACACCGACGTCGACATCGTCATCACCGAGGTCGGCGGGACCGTCGGCGACATCGAGTCGCTGCCGTTCCTGGAGTCGGTGCGGCAGATCCGGCACGAGATCGGCCGCGACAACTGCTTCTTCCTGCACGTGTCGCTGCTGCCCTACATCGGCCCGTCCGGCGAGCTGAAGACCAAGCCGACGCAGCACTCGGTCGCCGCGCTGCGCTCCATCGGCATCCAGCCCGACGCGATCGTGTGCCGGTCGGACCGGCCGATCACCGACGGCCTCAAGCACAAGATCAGCCTGATGTGCGACGTGGACCGCGAGGCCGTGGTGTCCGCGGTCGACGCCGCGTCCATCTACGACATCCCGAAGGTGCTGCACGCCGAGGGCCTCGACGCCTACGTGGTGCGCCGGCTCGGGCTGCCGTTCCGGGACGTCGACTGGGGCGCCTGGGACCGGCTGCTGCGCCGCGTCCACAAGCCCGCCCGCGAGGTCACGATCGCGCTGGTCGGCAAGTACATCGACCTGCCCGACGCCTACCTGTCGGTGACGGAGGCGCTGCGGCACGGCGGGTTCGGCAACGACGCCAAGGTGCACATCCGCTGGGTGAAGAGCGACGACTGCGCGACGCCCGAGGGCGCCAAGCGGGAGCTGGACGGCGTCGACGGCGTGCTGATCCCCGGCGGGTTCGGCGTCCGCGGCATCGAGGGCAAGCTCGGCGCGATCCGGCACGCCCGCGAGAACCGCGTCCCGCTGCTCGGCATCTGCCTCGGCCTGCAGTGCATGGTGATCGAGGCGGCGCGGACGCTCGCCGGGCTCGCCGACGCCGGCAGCGCCGAGTTCGACGCGACCACGGCGCACCCGGTGGTCGCGACCATGGCCGACCAGGTCGACGTGGTCGCCGGCGAGCGCGACATGGGCGGCACGATGCGGCTCGGCCTCTACCCGGCCGACCTCGCCGACGGGTCGGTGGTGCGGGAGCTGTACGGGGAGGCGAAGGTCTCCGAGCGGCACCGGCACCGCTACGAGGTCAACAACGCCTACCGCGACCGGCTGGAGGAGGCGGGCCTGCGGTTCTCCGGGCTGTCGCCGGACGGCCGGCTCGTCGAGTACGTGGAGCTGCCCCGCGAGGTCCACCCGTTCTTCGTCGGCACCCAGGCGCACCCGGAGTTCCGGTCCCGGCCGACCCGCCCGCACCCGCTGTTCACCGGGCTGGTCTCCGCGGCGATCGAGTACGCCGACGCGCGCGCCGCGGACGCGTCGTGACCGCCGTGCCGGGCACCGGCCCCGAGCTCGGCCCCGAACTCGGCCCGGACGACGTCCGCGACCGGCCGGAGCGCTGGAAGGTCGTCGAGGAGTCCACCGCGTTCACGGGGCACGTGTTCAACGTCCGCCGCGACCGCGTCGAGATGCCGAGCGGCCCCGGCGGCGGCACCGAGATCGTCGGCCGCGACGTCATCGAGCACCTCGGCTCCGTCGGCGTCCTCGCCCTCGACGACCGCGACCGGGTGCTGATGCTGCGCCAGTACCGGCACCCCGTCGGGCGGCTGCTCTGGGAGACGCCCGCCGGGCTCCGCGACGTCGCGGGGGAGCCGCTGCACAGGCTCGCCGAGCGGGAGCTGCTGGAGGAGGCCGGGTACCGGGCCGCGCGCTGGGACACCCTCGCCGACGTGTTCCCCTCGTCGGGGATGTCGAACGAGCGGAGCCGGATCTTCCTCGCCCGCGACCTCGTGCGGGTGCCCGCCGAGGAGATCGACTTCGAGCGGGTGCACGAGGAGGCCGACATGCCGGTCGTGTGGGTGCCGCTGGACGAGGCCGTCCGCAAGGTCCTCGCGGGCGACGTGCACAACATGATCGCGTGCGTCGGGATCCTCGCGGCGCACGCCTCGCGCGCCTCCGGCCACCGCGACCTGCGCCCCGTCGACGCCCCGGAGGGCTGACGCCGGCCCGGACGCCCACGACGCGGAACGCCCCGCCTCCCGGTACGGGACGGCGGGGCGTTCCGCATCCCGGCCGGGCGGCGCGGCCGGGCGGGGCGGCGCCGGTGAGAAACGCGACACGGCCGCACCGCGGACCCCTGCGCCGCGCCGCGGGAGGGGGCATGATGGGCACGTCGCGACCCGCCTCGAGCCGACCCCGACCGAGCCGACCGACCGTCAGAAGAGGTGCCGCACTGTCCCCGAGCACGACCCGCCGGCCCGCCGAGCGGCCCCCCGCCCAGGACGCCGACCCCGAACCGGGCACCGGCTCCGCGCTCGAGTCGGCGGTGCGCACCTACCTGGGGCACCTGGCCGTCGAGCGCGGCCTCGCCGCCAACACCCTGTCCTCCTACCGCCGCGACCTGCGCCGCTACGCCCGGGTGCAGGAGGGCCGGGGCCGCGGCTCCGTCGCCGACATCACCGAGGACGACGTCCGGGCGTTCCTGGTGGGCCTGCGAGAGGGCGACGAGGAGCATCCGCCGCTGTCGGCCGGGTCGGCGGCGCGCGCGCTCGTCGCCGTCAGGGGGCTGCACCGGTTCGCGCTGCGCGAGGGCCTCGCGTCCGACGACCCGGCGCACGACGTCAAACCGCCGGCACCGCCGCGGCGGCTCCCCAAGGCCATCACGCTCGAGGAGGTCGAGCGGCTGCTCGCGGCCGCCGCCGGACCGTCCGACGGCGACGCCGGCACCGCCCGCGGCCTGCGCGACCGCGCGCTGCTGGAACTGCTGTACGGGTCCGGCGCCCGGATCTCCGAGGCGGTCGGCCTGGACGTCGACGACCTCGACCTCGCCGACGGGTTCGCCCGCGTCGCCGGCAAGGGGGGCAAGGCCCGGATCGTCCCGATCGGCGACTACGCGGTGCGGGCCGTCGACGCCTACCTCGTCCGCGCGCGCCCCGAGCTCGCCGGCGCCGGGCGCGGCGGCCCCGCGCTGTTCCTCAACGCGCGCGGCGGGCGGCTGTCGCGGCAGGGCGCCTGGATGGTGCTGCGCGCCGCCGCCGACCGGGCGCGGCTGTCGCAGGTGTCGCCGCACACGCTGCGGCACTCGTTCGCCACCCACCTGCTCGACGGCGGCGCCGACGTGCGCGTCGTCCAGGAGTTGCTCGGACACGCCTCCGTGACGACCACGCAGGTCTACACTCTGGTGACGGTCCAGCTGCTGCGCGAGGTGTACGCCACCTCGCATCCGCGCGCCCGGAGCTGAGGCGCCCGCCGCGCACGCTGGGACGCACGGCCGCGGCGCCGCGACAAATACCGACACTCGGCGCGCGTCGGCTTGAGACGCAGGGGACGGGGCCCTAGAGTCCCCGTTCTGGACGGCATTCCCGGCCGCCGGGGAGGGATCTGGTGACCAGCACGAACGGCGGGCATGGAGTCCTCTCCTCCGCCACCATAGAGACCGATCCGAGTCGGGCCCTCGGCCCGACTCAGCGACCCGTGCCCGTCTTTCCGGAGCCGGAGCCGCTGGCGGAGCACGGACCCGCCCGCATCGTCGCCATCTGCAACCAGAAGGGCGGCGTCGGCAAGACCACCACGACGATCAACCTGGGCGCCGCGCTCGCCGAGTACGGCCGCCGGGTGCTGCTCGTCGACTTCGACCCGCAGGGCGCCCTGTCGGTCGGCCTCGGCAAGGGCGACCCGCGCCAGCTCGACATGACGATCCACAACCTGCTGCTCGAACGCGACACCGAGTGGGAGGACATCGTCCTGGAGACCGGCGTCGACGGCATGGACCTGCTGCCGAGCAACATCGACCTGTCCGGCGCCGAGGTCCAGCTCGTCCACGAGGTCGGCCGCGAGTACATCCTGCAGGGCGCGCTGAAGTCGGCGGTCCCGCACTACGACTACATCCTGATCGACTGCCAGCCGTCGCTCGGCCTGCTGACCGTGAACGCGCTGGCCGCCAGCGAGGGCGTGCTGATCCCGCTGGAGTGCGAGTACTTCGCGATGCGCGGCGTCGCGCTGCTGATGGAGACCATCGACAAGGTGCAGGGCCGGATCAACCCGGGCCTGGTGATCGACGGCGTGCTCGGCACCATGTACGACTCCCGGACCCTGCACACCCGCGAGGTCCTCGGCCGCATCGTCGAGGCCTTCGGTGACAAGGTCTTCCACACGGTCATCAACCGCACGGTACGGTTTCCTGACGCGACCGTCGCCGGGGAGCCGATCACGTACTTCGACCCGAACTCGATGGGCGCGAACGCATACCGGGGTCTGGCGCGGGAGGTGCTCGGAAGGTGGGCTCACGTCGGGTAAGGCTGCCCGGTGTCGATGAGATCTTCCGGCCCACCGCGCCCCCGCCCGGCCCCGCTCCCGGCACGTCCGGCAACCCGCCCGCACCCGGGCGCGGCCGGACGGAGCGCGCCGTCCCGGAGTACACCGCTCCCGAGTACACCGCCCCGGAGTACGCGGCTCCGGAACGCGCCGGTGCGGAGCGCGCGGTGCCGGGCGCCGGCCCGTCCCGGATCGCGGTGCCGGACGCGGGGCGCCGCCCCACCGGGCGCCAGCGCCACGACTCCAAGATCACCGTGTACATCTCCTCCGACGAACTGCTCGCGCTGGAGCAGCTGCGGCTGCGGCTGCGCGCCGACCACGCCCTGCCCGTCGACCGGGGCCGGCTGGTCCGCGAGGCGGTCGCGGCGATGATCGGCGACTTCGACGCGCACGGCGAGCACAGCACGCTCGTCCGGCGCCTGCGCGACATGTCCTGACCGCCATCCCCGCACGGTAGGGATCAGCATGGCCCAGCCCCCCGACGAGCCGCCGGAGCCGCTCGAGCCGTTCCGGCCCCCGCCGCCCATCTACGCCCCGCCGCCCTCGGGCGAGGGCCCGCCGCCCCCGCCGTACGCGCCCTCGCCACCGGTCGGCATGCCCCCGCCCGGACCGCCCCTCCCTGGCACGCCTCCCGACGCGCCTCCGCCCGGAGCGGCGCCGGCCGCCTACCCGCTGCCGGGCGCCGACGTGCGGTACCCGCCGCCCGCGCGGCCCCCGCGCCGGACGCCGCTGATCATCGGCGGCGCCGTCGCGCTCGTCCTCCTTCTCGTGGCCGCCGGCGCGGCCGTCTACCTGGCGGCCGGCGGCGGCGACGGCGACGGCTACGACGGCGGGCCGACCGACCTCCGGCAGCCGCTGACGCTCCAGCAGGTCGCGGCGGTCTCCCAGGCGCCCTGCGCGGCCGGGACGCTGCCGGAGGCGTCCGGGACGTCCTGCTACCGGCTCGCCGGCGGCGGCATGACCGTCCGCCGCGTCGAGCGCATGAAGGCCGAGCCGCCGTCCGGCGTGACCACGTCGTGGACGATCCAGATCGGCCTCACCAGGGCGGACGCGCAGGCGTTCGCCGGCCTCACCGCGGCGGCGGCGCGGCAGCAGCCCGGGACGCCCGGGCAGCAGATCGCGATGGTCGTCGGCGGGCGGGTGCTGTCGGCGCCGGCGGTCAACGGCGGCCCCATCACCGGCGGCTCCCTGCAGATCACCGGCTCCTTCACCCGCGGCCAGGCCGAGGACCTCGTCGCCCGGATCGCCGGACGCCGCCCCTCCTGACGGCGGCCCGCCCGCGCCCGGCCGCCGGGCGCCCGCACCCCGCCGGGCATGGGACGATGTGGCCGGTGAGCATGTTGCCGGGGAGCACGGGGCGGGCGGCGTCCTCCGCTACCGTGAGCGACGTGGACGAGACGGCGCCGGAGCGGAGCGAGGGCGAGGGGCAGGAGCAGGCCGAGGGGCAGGGCTTCCGCGTCCACCTCGACAACTTCGACGGCCCGTTCGACCTGCTCCTCGGGCTGATCTCCAAGCACAAGCTCGACATCACCGAGGTGTCCCTGCACAAGGTCACCGACGACTTCATCGCCCACATCCGCTCCTACGGCAAGGACTGGGACCTCGACCAGGCCAGCCACTTCCTGCTGGTCGCCGCGACCCTGCTGGATCTGAAGGCGGCGCGGCTGCTGCCGTCCGGCGAGGTCGACGACGAGGAGGACCTGGCCCTGCTGGAGGCCCGCGACCTGCTGTTCGCCCGGCTGCTGCAGTACCGCGCGTACAAGGAGGTCGCGCAGGTGCTCGCCGCCCGGATGGCCGACGCGGCCAGGCGGTTCCCGCGTGTGGTGCCGATGGAGCCGAAGTTCGCCAACATGCTGCCGGAGGTGCTGCTCGGCCTCGGCCCGGAGGAGTTCGCCCGGCTCGCCGCCAAGGCCCTCGCCCCGAAGGCGCCGCCCTCGGTGTCGGTCGAGCACATGTACCAGCCGAAGGCGAGCGTCAAGGAGCAGGCCGCGATCGTCGTGGAGAAGCTGCGGCGGCTCCGCAAGACCACGTTCCGCGTCCTGGCGTCCGACGCCGACGGCACCTACGAGGTCGTCGCGCGGTTCCTGGCGCTGCTGGAGCTGTACCGGGAGCGGGCCGTCACGTTCGAGCAGCTCGAGCCGCTCGGTGAGCTGCACGTCACGTGGACCGGCACCGACGACGGCGACGTGGCGGTCGGCGACGACTACGAGGGCTCCCGCGAGGCCCGGGACGCGGCCGAGAAGGACGGGAAGGACGAGGAAGACGATGACTGAGGGACCCGGCCCGGACACGCCGGAGGAACGCCCCCCGCAGGACGCGCCCGACCAGCCCCAGGCCGAGGCGCCGCAGGCCGAGGCGCCGGATGAGGCGGGGGAGCGGGCGTCCGGGGCCGGCGGCGAGGGGCAGCCGGGCCTGCGCGCCTCGATCGAGGCGATCCTGCTGGTGGTGGACGAGCCGGTCGCCGAGATCACCCTGGCCCAGCTGCTGGAGCGGCCGCGCGGCGAGGTCGCCGCGACGCTGCGGGAGCTGGCCGCGGAATACACCGAGCAGGGCCGGGGGTTCGACCTCAGGGAGGTCGCCGGCGGCTGGCGGTTCTACACCCGGGACGTGTGCGCCCCGGTGGTGGAGCGGTTCGTCACCGACGGCCAGCAGGCCCGGCTGACGCAGGCCGCGCTGGAGACCCTCGCGGTCGTCGCCTACCGGCAGCCGGTGAGCCGGGCGCGGGTGTCGGCGGTCCGCGGCGTCAACAGCGACGGCGTGATGCGGACGCTCACGCTGCGCGGCCTGATCGAGAACGCCGGCCAGGAGCCGGAGACCGGCGCGCACCTGTACCGGACCACCGGGTACTTCCTGGAGCGGCTGGGGCTGCGCGACCTCGGCGAGCTGCCGGAGCTGGCCCCCTTCCTCCCCGACGACCTGCCAGAAGACATAGTTGAGGAAACGTGACTGACAACGAGGGCGTGCGGCTGCAGAAGGTGCTGGCCGAGGCCGGGATCGGCAGCCGCCGGCACTGCGAGGAGCTGATCGGCGAGGGCCGCGTGACCGTCGACGGCAAGCGGGTGTTCCGGTTCGGCGAGCGGGTCGACCCGCAGCGGGCCGTGATCCACGTGGACGGCAAGCGGGTCGAGACGCGCGCCGAGATGCGGTACTACATGATCAACAAGCCGCGCGGCGTGGTCAGCACGATGTCGGACGAGCGGGGCCGCAAGTCCCTGGAGGACTACGTGGACGTGCCGGAGCGGCTGTTCCACGTCGGCCGGCTCGACACCGACACCGAGGGCCTGATCCTGCTCACCAACGACGGCGAGCTCGCCCACCGGCTCACCCACCCGAGCTACGGGGTGTTCAAGACCTACCTCGCCGAGATCCACGGGCCGATCCCGCGCGATCTCGGCAAGCGGCTGCGCGCCGGGGTGACGCTGGACGACGGCCCCGCCAAGGCCGACAAGTTCCGGGTGTTCGACCAGGTCGGCAGGCGCGTGCTGGTGGAGATCACCCTGCACGAGGGGCGCAAGCACATCGTGCGGCGGCTGCTGAAGGAGGTCGGGTTCCCGGTGCAGCAGCTGGCCCGCATAGAGTTCGGGCCGATCAAACTCGGCCAGCTGAAGCCGGGCGGGATGCGGGCGCTGACCGTCCAGGAGATCGGCGAGCTGTACCAGGTGGTCGGGCTGTAGGCCCGGCCGGCGATCGACGGGACGGAGAGGGACGACGTGGCGGTACGCGCGGTCCGCGGGGCGACGCAGGTGGACGCCGACGACCGGGAGGAGATCCTGGCGGCGACGACCGAGCTGGTGAGCGAGGTCATGAGCCGCAACGGGCTGACCACCGACGATGTGATCAGCGTGCTGTTCACGGCGACGCCGGACCTCACGGCGGAGTTCCCGGCGCTCGCGGCGCGCAAGCTCGGCTTCCAGGAGGTGCCGCTGATGTGCGCGAGCGAGATCGCGGTGCCGCACGCGCTGCCGCGGGTGATCCGGCTGATGGCGCACGTCGCGACGGACCGCCCGCGCGCGGAGGTCCAGCACGTGTACCTGCGCGGCGCCAAGGCGCTCCGGCTGGACATCGCGCAATAGCGGTGCGAGCAGGGCGCGGTGGCGACCGGACAGGGCAGGGTCGGACGCAGTGATCAGGCGGGATGGGGCGCAGTAGGGTGACGGGCGTGGACGAGGACGTGGTGGGCCGCATCGTCGTGGTCGGGACGGGCCTGATCGGCACGTCGATCGCGCTGGCGATGCGCGAGCGCGGCGCCGAGGTGCTGCTGACCGACCGGGACGCCGCCGCCCTCGCGCTGGCGGTGGAGCTGGGCGCGGGGACGGCGCTGCCGGACGGGGCGTCCGCGGAGCCGGCGGACCTGGCGGTGCTGGCGGTGCCGCCCGCGGCGGTCGCGGTGACGCTGCTGGACGCGCAGAAGCGCGGTCTGGCCACGGCGTACACGGACGTGGCGAGCGTGAAGGCGCTGCCGCTGGCGCAGGCGGCGGAGCTGGGCTGTGACCTGTCGACGTTCGTGGCGGGGCATCCCCTCGCCGGCAGCGAGCGGTCGGGTCCGGGCGCGGCCCGCCCGGACCTGTTCCTCGGCCGGCCGTGGGCGCTGTGCGCGACGCCGGAGGCGGCTCCGGAGGCGGTGGCGGCGGTGACGGCGCTGGCGAAGGCGTGCGGCGCGATGCCGGTGGAGGTGGACGCCGCCGAGCACGACCGGGCGGTGGCGCTGGTGTCGCACGGCCCGCACGTGGTGTCGGCGGCGGTCGCGGCGCGGCTGACGGCCGCCGACGACGTGGCGCTGGGCCTGTCGGGGCAGGGCGTCCGGGACGTGACGCGGATCGCGGCGAGCGACCCGCGGCTGTGGATCGGGATCCTGTCGGCGAACGCCGAGCCGGTCGCGGACGTGCTGGAGGCGGTCGCGACGGACCTGGCGGTGGCGGCGTCGCTGCTGCGGGACGGCAGCGAGGGCGCGGCGGCGCACGTGGCGGACCTGCTGCTGCGCGGGAACGCGGGCCGGTCCCGGATCCCGGGCAAGCACGGCGGCGACCAGTCGGCGTACGCGACGGTGCAGGTGGTCATCCCGGACCGGCCGGGCGAGCTGGCGATGATCTTCCAGGCGGCGGGGGTCGCCGGGGTGAACATCGAGGACGTGACGATCGAGCATTCGCCGGGCCGCCCGCTGGGCGTCCTGGAGCTGTCGGTGGTGCCGGAGGCGGCGGACAGGCTCGCCGCCGAGCTGCGCTCCCGCGGCTGGTCGGTGCCCGGCCGCTAGCCGCACCGCCCGGAACCTCACCGCGCGCCCCCGCCCCGCGCAGGGTCGGGTCGCGTGGCGGCCTGGTTCTCGCGGGTCGTGGATCTTGCTGCGGGCCGCGGTGGTGTGCGCGGGCCGGTAGCCTGATGCGCTGGGCCCCCGCGAGGGAAACGCTCGCGTTCCGCCGCCCGCCCCGCCCGCCGCCCGCCCGCGCCGGCGGGCGCTTCGACGCCGACGAAAGGGAGCGATCGTGCCGCTCGTCATCGCCATGGACGGACCCTCCGGATCGGGCAAGTCCAGCGCGTCCAAGGGCGTCGCCCGCGCGCTCGGCCTGCGCTACCTCGACACCGGCGCGATGTACCGCGCGATGACGTGGTGGATGCTGCGCAACGGCGTCCCGGTCGAGGACGCCGACGCGGTCGCGGCCCGCGCCGGGGACCCGGTGATCGTGTCCGGCACCGACCCGGACGCCCCGTCGATCAGCGTGGACGGGCAGGACGTGTCGGAGCCGATCCGGACCCGCGAGGTGACGAACGCGGTCAGCGCGGTCAGCGCGGTCCCGGCCGTACGGGCGCGGCTGGTGGCGCTGCAGCGTGAGATCATGACGGACGGGGGCATCGTCGTGGAGGGCCGCGACATCGGCACGGTCGTCGCGCCGGACGCGCCGGTCAAGGTGTACCTCACCGCCAGCGAGGAGGTGCGGGCCGCCCGCCGCGCGAAGGACCTGGCGGCGGACCCGGGCGCGTCGGTGACGGTGACGCAGGCGGAGCAGGCGCGCCGCGACCGGCTGGACTCCACCCGGAAGGCGTCCCCGCTGGCGAAGGCGGCGGACGCGCACGAGATCGACTCGACGGAGCTGGGCCTCGCCGAGGTCATCGAGGCGGTCGTCCGCCTCGCCAAAGAGCATGAGTGAGCGGGCGGCCTGACGGCCCCTGTGGGGATATATGACTGTGAGCGATTACGAGATCGAGACCGCGGACGTCGTCGAGGACGTCGCCGCCGACGCCGGCCCCGCGCCGGTGGTGGCGGTGGTGGGGCGGCCCAACGTCGGCAAGTCGACGCTGGTGAACCGGATCCTGGGGCGCCGCGAGGCCGTCGTCGAGGACGTGCCGGGGGTGACCCGGGACCGGGTCGCCTACGACGCGACGTGGTCGGGGCGGCGGTTCACCGTCGTCGACACCGGCGGCTGGCTGCCGGACGCGGCCGGGCTGGCCGCCGCGATCGCCGAGCAGGCGCGCCTCGCGGTCGACCTGGCCGACGTGGTGATGTTCGTGGTGGACGCGACGGTGGGCGCCACGGACGTGGACGAGGCCGTGGTGGAGATCCTGCGCCGGTCCGGCAAGCCGGTGGTGCTGGTGGCCAACAAGGTCGACGACACGGGCGCCGAGGCGGACGCGGCGATGCTGTGGTCGCTGGGCATCGGGGAGCCGCATCCAGTGTCGGCGCTGCACGGCCGCGGCAGCGGCGACCTGCTGGACGCGGTGCTGGAGGCCCTGCCGGCGGAGGCGCCGCGCGAGACGTTCGGGGAGCAGGGCGGGCCGAGCCGGATCGCGCTGCTGGGCCGTCCGAACGTCGGCAAGTCGAGCCTGCTGAACCAGCTGGCGGGGGAGAACCGGGCCGTGGTGGACGCGGTGGCCGGCACCACCCGCGACCCGATCGACGAGCTGATCGAGCTGGGCGGCCGGACGTTCCGGTTCATCGACACGGCGGGGATCCGGCGGCGGCACCGGGAGAACCAGGGCGCCGACTTCTACGCGACGCTGCGCACCCAGTCGGCGCTGGAGCGCGCCGAGGTGGCGGTCGTGCTGGTGGACGCGGCGGAGCCGCTCGCCGAGCAGGACCTGCGGATCGTGTCGATGGTGATCGAGTCGGGCCGGGCGCTGGTCATCGCGTACAACAAGTGGGACCTGCTGGACGAGGAGCGCCGCCACTACCTGGAGCGGGAGATCGACCGGCAGCTGCACAACGCGCGGTGGGCGCCGCGGGTGAACATCTCGGCCAGGACGGGCCGGCACATGGACCGGTTCGTCCCGGCGATCGACACGGCGCTGGACGGCTGGAACACCCGCGTCCCGACGTCGAAGCTGAACCAGTTCTTCGCCGACCTGGTGAACTCGCACCCGCACCCGGTGCGCGGCGGCAAGCAGCCGCGCGTGCTGTTCGCGACGCAGGCGGGGGTGCGGCCGCCGCGGTTCGTGCTGTTCACCTCGGGGTTCCTCGAGGAGGGGTACCGGCGGTTCATCGAGCGGAGGCTGCGCGAGGAGTTCGGGTTCGCCGGGACGCCGCTCGACATCGCGATGAAGATCCGCGAGAAGCGCGGCAAGGCGCGCAAGTAGCCGGATCATCCGGTGCGGCCCGCCGGGGATCTTTCCCCGGCGGGCCGCGGCGTGTCAGGATGCATCCTGCGGGCAGCGGGTAAGTCTTCCATTACTCGTTGATTCCGCAACGAATGCGTGTTCTAGTCTGGGTGAGCTGTTCTCCCGGACGTTCATGGCGCGGTCGAGGGGTGCGACGTGAAGCTCTTGCTGCTCATTGCCGTTGCGGTCGCCTGCGTGGCGGCCAGTTTCGTCTGGCGCGAGCCCTGGATCGGCGGCGTCGGCCTGCTGGTCGCGTTCGTCGCGATGTTCACCGACCGCGACGACGTGAAGCTGGACGACGAGAAGGGCAGCTACGAGACCACCAAGTCCGTCCGGAACATGCGCAGCCGGAACCGCTGAAAGCCCGTCAGGAGCCCTCAGGCCGTCGTCCGCGGCCCCTGGGCGCAGCCCGAAGCCATGGGCCGCGGCCCGGACGGCGCCGGAGCCGTGCGCGCGGGGGGACTCGCGCGCACGCGGACCGGCGCCACCGCCCGCACCACCGCCGTCCGGGCGCCTGCCGTCGGGGCCTAGCGGGCCGGCACCAGCCGTCCGGGCGCCTACCGCTCGACGCCGCCCTGCTCGCCCGCGACCCGCTGGTCGCCCGGCGGGCGCGGCGCGGGCGGCCGGACGGGCTCGGCCGGTCCTCCGGGCCCGGCGTTCTCGCGCGCGTAGCGGCCGAACACCAGCGGCTGCGTGGTGCCGGCGGACTCCTGCTGCGGCTCGTCCGGCGGCAGCGCCTCGCGGACGCCGACCACCGCGAACCGCCCCAGCGCGAGCGCCGCGAAGAACACGATGACGACGCCGAGCCCGGCGAAACCGGACAGCTGCTCGGCGAGGTGCCGGCCGTCGCCGGTGCCGAGCGGCGCGCCCACGCCGGGGACGTCCCACAGCGTGGCGAGCGGCCCGCCCACCACGAACCAGGCGCCGCCGAGGACGCCCAGCCACGCGCCGAGCATCGCGATCGCGCGGTGCGCGCTGAACAGCACGATCAGCCCGCCCAGCACGGCGGCGGCCGCGGGGGCGATGCTGAGCTCGAGCCGGTCGGTGTTGTAGACCCAGGTGTCGTCGGGAGCGAACCCGAAGTCGAAGTAGGGGCCCGCGAAGGGGAGCAGCCCGCCCCACAGGCCCAGCAGCACCAGCAGGATCCCGCTGAAGCCGCCCCTGGTGCGCGGTACGCGCATGGTCCCAGTCATGATCATTCCTCCTGACCGGGCTACGGATTCTGTTTTGCACCCCCTTTACCCGCCGCGCTCGCGTCCACACCGCCGTCTCAGGCCACCGTGCGGGCCTGCTGCTCGGGGTGTTCGGCGTCGATGTGCCAGCTGATCACGCGGACCGGGCGGATCCGGATCAGGTCGTCGCTGAAGTAGCCCTCGCCGATGTGCATGCGGCCCTTGACCGGCTCCGCCGTGCCGCGGATCTCCACGCCGCGGCCCCAGCCGGGCCGCACCGCGTCCGGGTCGTCGGCGGGCGGCTTGTCGTCGACGAGGAACGACACGTGCGGGTCCGCGAGGACGTTGCGGTACTTGCGGCTGGCGGCGTTGTCGGGGCCGCCGATGTCGATCGTCCCGTCGCCGTTCAGCCGGAACCCGACGGGCCTCGTCTGCGGCCCGCCGTCCGGGCCGATCGTGGACAGCCGGCCGAGGTCCTGCGTGGCCAGGTAGGCGCGCTCCGCCGGGGTGAACGGGTCGGTCATCGTCGCTCTCCTGTCTGCGGTGGTGAACGGAGCCGACGCTAGGACCTCGACCGCGATTCAGGTCAACCGGTGCTCTCCAGGCCGGCGGGCGTGTCGCTCGGGGCGGCGGCGAGGCGGCCGTCCAGCGCGTCGCGCACGAACCGGCCGAGCGCGCGGATCGCCGCGCGGGACTCCGGCAGGTACGGGCCGAACATCTGGAAGACGTGGATCTGCCGGTCCCACACCTGCAGCGTCGCGGGCACGCCCGCCTCGGCGAGCCGCCGCGCCATCAGCTCGGAGTCCTGGTACAGCAGCTCGGTGGAGCCGGCCGTCAGCAGGACGGGCGGCAGCCCGGCCAGGTCGGCGCGGACGGGGGAGATCGCCGGGTCCTTCAGGTCGAGGTGCCCGAGGAACGCCTCCACCAGCCGCTCCAGCAGCACGCCCGGGTCGGACGGGTCGAGGCCCATGTTGGCGTGCGCGAGCTTGTCGGTCAGGTCCATGTCGAGCATGGGGGACAGCGCGACGAGCGCCGCCGGCATCGGCAGCCCCTCGGCGCGGGCGCGCAGCGCGGTGGCGAAGGCGAGGTGGCCGCCCGCCGAGTCGCCCATGATCACGATGCTCGCCGGGTGGACGCCCCGGTCGTCCAGCAGCCACCGGTAGGCGGTGAGGCAGTCCTCGACCTCCCGCTCGAACGGGACGGCGGGGATCATCCGGTAGTCGACCGACAGCGCGGGGACGCCGGCGGCGGCGCTGAACGAGGCGATCATCCGGCGATGGGTGTTGAGGCCGCAGCTGACCCAGCCGCCGCCGTGGAGGTAGAGGATCACGCGGTCGCGGGCGGACGGCGTGCCGGGCCCGCGCACCCACTCCGCGCCGAACCCGTCGAAGCGGACCTTCTCCGTGCGGACGCCCCGCGGCGCCGGGGCCCGCCCGGCGAGCCGGTCCAGGGCCGCCGCGCGCCGGAGCGCCCGGTCGTCGAAGGGAAGCGCGGCGGCCTTGGCCAGCCGGGGGCGCAGGAAGCGGCGGATCCCCGCTGAGACCGCGCGGGACCGCAGGCTCGCGGTCCCGTGGCGTTCGATGACCAGGGTCGTCGGGTGCGGCTGCGTCACCGGGTCCTCCTCACTACGGGGGGTGCAAGTAGATGGTGACATCCGGGCGCCGCCGCCCCGAAGCCGGGGCCGATGGGGCAAGCCCGTGGCAAATGCCAGCGATAGTGGCCTATACAGCTCGCAGAATCTGGCCGAATGCACGAGTGCATGTCGAATCTGCGAGGGCTAGGATCATCCCCCGTGACGACGTTCAGGATCAGTGAGGCGGCCGGGCTGCTCGGCGTCAGCGCCGACACCGTCCGGCGCTGGGTGGACGGCGGGCGGCTGCCGGCCGAGCGGGACGAGCACGGCCACCGGCGGGTGCCGGGCGCCGAACTGGCCGCCTTCGTGCGCGACCAGGCGCGCGGCGGCTCGCCCCCCGAGCAGGCCGAGCGGTTCTCCTCGGCGCGCAACCGGCTGCGCGGAATCGTCACCGACGTCGTCCGGGACGGAGTGATGGCCCAGGTGGAGATCCAGGCGGGGCCGTTCCGGCTGGTGTCGCTGATGAGCCGCGAGGCCGCCGACGAGCTCGGCCTGCGGGTCGGCGTGGTCGCCGAGGCCGTGGTGAAGTCGACCAACGTCGTCGTCGAGGTGTCCGACCCGGGCTGATCCCCTTGAGGAGTGACATGTTCAAGCGCACATGGGCGGCCGTGCTCGGCGCGTCCCTGGCACTGGCGGCGGCGGGCTGCGGCGACACCGGCGACGACGCGTCCTCGGGCGGCGGCGGGTCCAGGACCCTCACCGTGTTCGCGGCGGCGTCGCTCACCGAGACCTTCACCGCCCTCGGCAAGACCTTCGAGGCCGCGCATCCGGGGGTGAAGGTCAGGTTCGACTTCGGCGGCAGCGACAGCCTCGCTCAGGGCATCACGCAGGGCGCGCCCGCGGACGTGTTCGCCTCCGCCAGCCCGGCGACGATGAAGACCGTCACCGACGCGGGGGACGCCGGTGGAACGCCGCAGGTGTTCACCCGCAACCGCCTGGTCATCGCCGTCCCGCCGAAGGACCCCGGCAAGGTCGCCAGGCTGGCGGACCTGTCGCGGCCCGGGTTGAAGGTCGTGCTGTGCGCGCCGACGGTGCCGTGCGGCGCGGCGGCGAAGAAGGCGCTCGTGGCGGCGAACGTCAGGGTCGAGCCGGCGTCCGAGGAGACCGACGTCAAGGCGGTGCTCACCAAGGTGAGCCTCGACGAGGCCGACGCGGGGCTCGTCTACCGCACCGACGCCAGGGCCGCGGCCGGCAAGGTGAAGGCCATCGAGTTCCCCGAGTCGGCCCAGGCGGTCAACGACTACCCGATCGTCGAGGTGAAGAAGGCGCCGCAGGGCGCGCTCGCCAAGCAGTTCATCCAGCTCGTCCTCGGGGCGCAGGGCCGGGCCGCGCTCACCGGGGCGGGCTTCGAGGCGCCGTGAACCGGTCCGGCCGGCCGCCCTGGTTCCTGCTGCTGCCCGCGCTGGCCGGACTGGCGTTCCTGGTGCTGCCGCTGGCCGGGCTGCTCGCCCGCGCCCCCTGGTCCACCCTCGGCACCCGGCTCGGCCGGGGCCAGGTGCTCGAGGCGCTGCGGCTGTCGCTGCTGAGCGCCACGCTCGCCACCGGCGTGTGCCTGCTCCTCGGTGTGCCGCTGGCCTGGGTGCTGGCGCGGGCGTCGTTCCCCGGCCTGCGGATCGTCCGGGCGCTGGTCACCGTGCCGCTGGTGCTGCCGCCGGTCGTCGGCGGCGTGGCGCTGCTGCTGGCGCTCGGGCGCCGCGGGCTGGTCGGCGCGTGGCTGGACTCGGCGTTCGGGATCACGCTGCCGTTCACCACCGCCGGGGTGGTGCTCGCCGAGACGTTCGTCGCGATGCCGTTCCTGGTGATCAGCGTGGAGGGCGCGCTGCGCGGCGCCGACCTGCGCTACGAGGAGGCCGCCGCCACCCTCGGCGCCGGCCGCTGGACGATCTTCCGCCGCGTCACGCTGCCGCTGGTGGCGCCCGGCGTCGCGGCCGGCGCGGTGCTGTGCTGGGCGCGGGCCCTCGGCGAGTTCGGCGCGACGATCACCTTCGCGGGCAACTTCCCCGGCCGGACCCAGACGATGCCGCTCGCGGTCTACCTCGCGCTGCAGAACGACCCGCAGGCCGCGATCGTGCTGAGCCTGGTGCTGCTCGCGGTGTCGGTGGCCGTGCTGGCCGCGCTCCGCGACCGCTGGGTGCAGACGTGACGGCCGGGATGGGTGCGGACGTGACGGCCGGGAGCGGCGGGAAGGGGCTGGACGCGCGGCTCGTCGTGCGGCGGGCGGCGTTCGACCTGGACCTCGCCATCGCCGCCGCGCCCGGCGAGGTCGTCGCGCTGCTCGGGCCGAACGGCGCGGGCAAGAGCACCGCGCTGCGCGCCCTCGCCGGGCTCGTCGCGATGCCGGACGGCCACATCCGGCTGGACGGGGCGGACCTGCGCCCGCTGCCCGCCGAGCGCCGCGGCGTCGGCATGGTCTTCCAGGACTACCTGCTGTTCCCGCACCTCAGCGTGCTGGAGAACGTCGCGTTCGGGCCGCGCTGCCAGGGCGCCGGACGCCGCGCCGCGCGGCGCCGGGCGGCGCAGTGGCTGGAGCGGGTGGGGCTCGCCGGGTACGCGTCCGCGCGCCCGCGGGCGCTGTCGGGCGGGCAGGCGCAGCGGGTCGCGCTCGCGCGCGCGCTGGCCGTCGAGCCGGGACTGCTGCTGCTGGACGAGCCGCTCGCGGCACTCGACGCGCACACCCGGCTGGAGATCCGCGCCGCGCTGCGCCGGCACCTGGCCGGGTTCGCGGGCGCCGCGGTGCTCGTCACCCACGACCCGCTGGACGCGATGGTGCTGGCGGACCGGATCGTCGTGGTGGAGGGCGGCCGGCTGGTGCAGGAGGGCACGCCCGCGGAGGTCGCCCGGCGGCCGCGCACCGACTACGTCGCCAGGCTCGTCGGCCTGAACCTGTACCGGGGAAAGGCCGAGGGGGGCACCGTAGTCATCGGCGGCACCGAGGGCGAGCACACGCTGGACACAGTCGACTCGCTCCAGGGGGAGGTCTTCCTGGCCTTCGCGCCATCGTCGGTCGCGCTGTACCGTACTCGCCCCGACGGCAGCCCGCGCAACCTCTGGCGCGCGCGTGTCGCGGCGGTCGAACGCCATGGGGACCGGGTGCGGGTGCGGTTGTCCGGGCCGCCTTTCGACGCCGTCGCGGACATCACTCCGGCATCGGTCGCGGAACTCGATTTGTCCGAGGGCAGCATGATTTGGGCGGCTGTGAAGGCCACCGAAACGCACGTTTACCCAGCTTGAGCGGGTCGTAGCCGGGGCCGGCGGCGTGCCGCTGCCGGTACCCGTGCTCCAGTGATATCAATCACAAAACTGCGCGGGAAGGCCCAGAAGGCGACGGGATTGGTCCAGACCAAATGGCAAAAACGTCGGGTCTTGTTCATCATGCAAACATCCTGCGAACAGCTGAAGGAGTTGCCCGTGTCCAACCAGGTCCCCGGCCTCGACCAGGCCCCTACCGGCCACACCGAACTAGTGGAGTGGGTACGCGGGATCGCCGAGCTGACCAAGCCCGACCGCGTCGAGTGGTGTGACGGCTCGGACGAGGAGTGGGAGCGTCTGACCGGCCTCCTCGTCGAGCAGGGCACCCTCACGCGTCTCGACCCGGCCAAACGGCCCAACAGCTTCCACGCCGCCTCCGACCCGACCGACGTCGCCCGGGTCGAGGACCGGACGTTCATCTGCTCCGAGAAGGAGGAGGACGCCGGGCCGACCAACAACTGGGTCGCGCCGGCCGAGATGAGGCAGACCCTCGGCGGGCTCTTCGACGGCTGCATGAAGGGCCGCACCATGTACGTGGTGCCCTTCTGCATGGGCCCGCTGGGCGGCACGATCTCCCAGCTCGGAGTCGAGATCACCGACTCCGCCTACGTCGCCGTCTCGATGCGGATCATGACGCGGATGGGCACGGGCGCCCTGCGGCTGATCGAGGAGCGCGGCACCTACGTCAAGGCCGTCCACTCGGTGGGCGCGCCGCTGGAGCCGGGGCAGGCCGACGTCAAGTGGCCGTGCAACTCCACCAAGTACATCACCCACTTCCCGGAGACCCGGGAGATCTGGTCCTACGGGTCCGGCTACGGCGGCAACGCCCTGCTGGGCAAGAAGTGCTACGCGCTGCGGATCGCCTCGACCATGGCGCGCGACGAGGGCTGGATGGCCGAGCACATGCTCGTCCTCAAGCTCACCCCGCCGGAGGGCGAGACCCGCTACGTCGCCGCCGCGTTCCCGTCGGCGTGCGGCAAGACCAACCTCGCCATGCTCGAGCCGACCATCCCGGGCTGGAAGGTCGAGACGATCGGCGACGACATCGCCTGGATGCGGTTCGGCGAGGACGGCCGCCTCTACGCCATCAACCCCGAGGCCGGCTTCTTCGGCGTCGCGCCCGGCACCGGTGAGAGCACCAACGCCAACGCCGTCAAGACGCTGTGGGGCAACAGCATCTTCACGAACGTCGCGCTCACCGACGACGGCGACGTGTGGTGGGAGGGCCTCACCGACGAGCCGCCCGCGCACCTGACCGACTGGAAGGGCAACGACTGGACGCCCGCGTCCGAGACGCCCGCCGCGCACCCGAACGCCCGCTTCACCACCCCGGCCGGGCAGTGCCCGATCGCGGCGGACGAGTGGGAGGACCCGAAGGGCGTGCCGATCTCGGCGATCCTGTTCGGCGGCCGCCGCGCGTCCGCGGTGCCGCTGGTCACCGAGTCCTTCGACTGGCAGCAGGGCGTGTTCCTCGGCGCCAACATCGCGTCCGAGAAGACCGCCGCCGCCGAGGGCACGGTCGGCGAGCTGCGCCGCGACCCGTTCGCCATGCTGCCGTTCTGCGGCTACAACATGGGCGACTACTTCGGCCACTGGCTGAAGATCGGCAAGGCCACCGACCCCGAGAAGCTCCCGCGGATCTACTACGTCAACTGGTTCCGCAAGAACGCCGACGGCAGGTTCATCTGGCCCGGCTTCGGCGAGAACAGCCGGGTGCTGAAGTGGATCGTCGAGCGGCTGAACGGCAAGGCCGACGCGGCCAAGTCCCCGATCGGGCAGCTGCCGACCAAGGAGTCGCTCGACACCGCCGGCCTGGAGATCGACGACGCCGACCTGGAGACGCTGCTGTCGGTCGACACCGAGGTGTGGAAGCAGGAGGCCGCCCTCGTGCCGGAGTTCTTCGAGAAGTTCGGTGACCACATGCCGAAGGCGCTGTGGGACGAGTACCACGACCTGGTGCGCCGCCTGGACGCCTGATCCGGCGCCGCCCGTCCCGCCGGCCGTGCGGGACGGGCCCGTCCCCCCGTCCGCGCCCGCTCGCTGAGATCCTTCTGCGAGCGGGCGCGAGCCTTTGTGGGGATCGGAGTGGAACATGTTGCATGACCTTTTCGGGATGGGCGTCCCGGTGGCCGACAAGGTGATCCGGTCGGCGGCGGTCTTCCTGGTGGTCGTCGTCCTGCTGCGGATGGCCGGGAAGCGGGAGCTGGCCCAGCTCAACGGCTTCGACTTCGTGGTCATGCTGCTGCTGTCGAACGTCGTGCAGAACGCGGTCATCGGCCCCGACGACTCGCTGACCGGGGGAGTGCTCGGCGCCGTGGTGCTGCTGGCGCTGAACGCGGTGCTGGTGCGGGCGGCTCTGTTCCTGCCGTGGCTCTCCGGCCTGGTGCACGGCCGCGCGAGCGTCCTGGCGGAGCACGGGGCGTACCGGCGGCGGACGCTGCTGCGCCTCGGGCTGCGGCCGGCCGACGTCGACGAGGCGATCCAGGAGCAGGGCGGCGACGACGTCGCCGACACCCGGCTCGTCACCCTCGAACCGGGCGGGGCGGTCGTGGTCCGGCTGCGGGACGCCGAGCAGTCCGCCAGCGCCGGCGATGTCGCCGACCTGCAGGCGCGGCTCGAGCGCATCGAACGGCATCTGGAGCGGCTCGCCGGGCGGTACTGACCTCTCGGACCGGTGCGGCGGGCGCGCTCCGGCGGTGACCGTCCGGAAACCTCAAGTCCGGTCGAGGTCGCATAGGATGCGCGCCATGACGCGCCTTGAGCACCGCAAGCACGAACTGACCGTCGGGCAGCTCGCCGAGCGCAGCGGCGTGGCCGTCTCGGCCCTGCACTTCTACGAGGCCAAGGGGCTGATCCGCAGCCGCCGGACCGCCGGCAACCAGCGCCGCTTCACCCGCGACACGCTGCGCCGCGTCTCGTTCATCAAGGTCTCGCAGCGGGTCGGCATCCCGCTCGCCGACATCAGGGACGCCTTGGCCACGCTTCCCGAGGAGCGCACGCCGACCGTGGCGGACTGGGCGCGGCTGTCCGACCTGTGGCGCGCCGACCTCGACGCCCGGATCCGGCAGCTGGAGAGGCTCCGCGACGACCTCACCGAGTGCATCGGCTGCGGCTGCCTGTCGATCGGCAAGTGCGCGCTCGCCAACCCCTACGACCGGCTCGGCGACGAGGGGCCCGGCCCGCGCCGCCTGCTGGTCGACGCCGCCCGCCCCGAGCCCCGGCGGGCTCCGCAGGGCGAGGGCGAGGACGGCGGCGAGGGCGGGGACGGCGCGTCGGAGGACGACTGCGACCCGGTGTCCTGCGCGGCCCGGTCCTGACCCCGGGCGCCGCCCGGTGCCCGCCCGGAGCGGGAACGGGGCCGGAAGCGGCCGGGCGGCGTACCGGTCAGGTGATGCCGGGGCGAGGCTCCCTGCTGTGCGGGTCGATGCGGCGCGGCGCCGGCTCCCGCCCGGCCGGCTGGGTCGGCGCCGGACGGGTCGGGACCTGCTCGATCGGCAGCTCGACCGGCTCGTCCGCGAGCTCGAACTCCTCGCCGTGGTGCCACAGCGTGATGGCGGGGCCGTCCAGCAGCTCGTAGGTGGCCGCCTCCCCGGTCACCTCGACGCGCACCCGGCTGCCCCGGTACCGCATCCGGAACGCCAGCCGGCTGATGCCGCCCGGCAGCCGCGGCGCGAACCGCAGCCGCCCGCCGCTCGCCCGCATCCCGCCGAACCCGGCGACGAGCCCGCTCCACGCGCCCGCCATCGACGCCACGTGCAGCCCGTCGCGGGTGTTGCGGTTCAGGTCGTGCAGGTCCATCAGCGCGGTCTCGCCGAGGTAGTCGTGCGCCAGCTCCAGGTGCCCGACCCCGGCCGCCACCACCGCCTGCGTCTGCGCCGACAGCGACGAGTCGCGCACCGTCAGGCTCTCGTAGTACTCGAAGTTCCGGGCCTTCTGCTCCTCGGTGAACTCCTCCCCGCACAGGTGCAGGGCCAGCACCAGGTCCGCCTGCTTCACGACCTGCTTGCGGTACAGGTCGAAGTAGGGGAAGTGCAGCAGCAGCGGGTAGTGGTCCGGCTTGGTCGCCGAGAAGTCCCAGCGGGCGTGGTTGGTGAAGTTCTCGCTCTGCGGGTGGACGCCCAGCCGCTCGTCGTAGGGGATCACCATCGCCGACGCCGCGTCCCGCCATGACGCGGCCTCCTCGGCGTCCACGCCGAGCCGGTCGCACATGTCGGGATGGCGCATCGCCGTCTCCGCCGCCTCCAGCAGGTTCCGGCGGGCCATCAGGTTGGTGTAGACGTTGTTGTCCACGACCGCGCTGTACTCGTCCGGTCCGGTGACGCCGTCGATGCGGAACACCCCGCCGACGTCGTGGTGGCCGAGGCTGCGCCACAGCCGCGCCGTCTGCACCAGGATCTCCAGCCCGATCTCCCGCTCGAACCGCTCGTCCTGCGTGGCGTCCACGTACCGGACGACGGCGTCGGAGATGTCGGCGTTGATGTGGAACGCCGCGGTCCCGGCGGGCCAGTAGCCGGAGCACTCGTGGCCGCGGATCGTCCGCCACGGGAACGCGGCGCCGTGCAGCCCGAGCTGGGCGGCCCGCTCGCACGCCAGCGGCAGCGTCATGTGCCGCCACGCGAGCGCGTCGGCGGCGGCGTCGGGCGCGGTGTAGGTCAGCACCGGGAGCACGAACGTCTCGGTGTCCCAGAACGTGTGCCCGTCGTAGCCGGGGCCCGTGAGGCCCTTCGCCGGGATCATGCGGCGTTCCGCGCGCGCGCCCGCCTGCAGGGTGTGGAACAGGCCGAACCTGACCGCCTGCTGGATCTCGGCGTCCCCGTCGACCTCCACGTCCGCGCCGCACCAGAACTCGTCCAGGAAGTGCCGCTGCTCGGCCAGCAGCCCCTCCCAGCCGGTCTGCCGCGCGCCCGCCAGCGCCCCGACCACCTGGTCGTGCAGCGCCGGCCGGGACCGCCGGCTCGACCACCCGTACGCCAGGTACTTGATGATCCGCAGCCGCTGCCCCGGCTCCAGGCGCGTCGCGACCGTCAGCCGGCCCACGTCCGGGGAGCTCTCCGTCTCGATCGCCATCGAGTCGGGGCCCTCGATGTGGTGCGACATGCCCGCCGCCATCCGCAGCCCGCTCTGCCGCGTCCGGTGCAGCAGCAGCACCTTCGTGCCGTTGGCGACGTGCTCCTCGCTGATCAGGGGATGGTCGAGGATCGCCGACGCGCGCGGGTCCTTGTCGCCGTCCGGCAGCGCCTCGTTGGCGACCAGCTCCGACTGCGCGACGACCCGCATGGACTGGTGGACCGGCTCCACGTCGTAGCAGATCGCCGCCACCGCGCGCTGCGCCAGCGACACCATCCGCGTGGAGGTCACCCTGATGCGCTGGTCGGCGGGCGACGTCCACTCCACGTGCCGGGTCAGGGTCCCGGCCTGCATGTCCAGGACGCGCTCGTGGTGGTGGACGCGCCCGTACCGCACGTCCAGCGGCTCGTCGTCCACCAGCAGCCGGATCACCTTGCCGTTGGTGACGTTGATGACCGTCTGCCCCGACTCGGGATAGCCGTAGGCGGTCTCCGCCTGCGGCAGCGGCCGCTGCTCGTAGAAGGAGTTCAGGTAGGTGCCCGGCAGGCCGTGCGGCTCCCCCTCGTCGAGGTTGCCGCGCAGGCCGAGATGGCCGTTCGACAGCGCGAACACCGATTCGCTCTGCGCCAGCCGGTCCAGCCGCAGCTCCGGTTCGCGGACGCACCAGGGCTCCACGGTGAACACCGGCCGGTCGACGCTGGTCTGTCCCTCCGGGTCCGTCACTTGTCCTCCAGCAGCTCGGACAGGTCGTTGACCACCACGTCGGCGCCGTACGCCGCGAGCTCCTTCGCGTGCTCGCCGTCGACCCGGTTGACGCCCACCACGTACGCGAACCCGCCGGCCCGGCCGGCCTGCACGCCGGCGAGCGCGTCCTCGAACACGACGGCCCGGTCCGCGGGCACGTCCAGCTCCTTCGCCCCGGCGAGGAACATGTCCGGCGCGGGCTTGCCGGGCAGGTGCCGCTCCGCCGCGACGACGCCGTCCACCCGGGCGTCGAACAGGTCGGTGATCCCGACCGAGCGCAGCACCTGGACGGTGTTGGCGCTGGAGGACACCACCGCCGTCCTCAGCCCGGCCTCGCGGGCCGCGCGGACGAAGTCGATCGACCCGTCGAAGGTCTCCACGCCCTTGGTCCGGATCAGCTCCAGGACCAGGGCGTTCTTGCGGTTCCCGAGGCCGCGCACGGTGGCCTTCTCCGGCGGGTCGTCCGGGTCGCCCTCGGGCAGCGTGATGCCGCGCGACTCCAGGAACGAGCGCGTCCCGTCCTCGCGCTTCTTGCCGTCGACGTAGCGCCCGTAGTCCTTCACGGGGTCGAAGGGGACGAACGGCCCACCGGTCCGATCGGCGCGTTCGCGCAGGTAGCCGTCGAACATCTCCTTCCACGCCGCCGCGTGCACGGCCGCGGTGCGGGTAAGCACCCCGTCGAGATCGAACAGACACGCCACCGCCGCGTCCGGCAGTCCCAGCATCCGCACCCCCTGGATGACACGATCGGAATCGTTCTCAAGTGCGTCCCGTTCCCATGCCGGAACAGGACATGCGGGGCCGGCGTTCGAACGGGGGGATCATGATCGTCGTACAACCCCTTCGCCAGGGTGGCACACGAAGAGGAGAGAACCAATGGAAACGGCGCGTATAGGCGTCACCGGGCTCGCGGTGATGGGTCGCAACCTGGCCCGCAACCTCGCCCGGCACGGTCATCCCGTCGCCGTGCACAACCGCACCGCCGCCCGCACGAAGGCGCTGGTGGAGGAGTTCGGCGGCGAGGGGACCTTCCTGCCCGCCGAGACCCCGGAGCAGTTCGTCGCGTCGCTGGAGCGGCCCCGCCGGCTGGTGATCATGGTGAAGGCGGGCGCGCCGACCGACGCGGTGATCGACGAGTTCGCGCCGCTGCTGGAGCCCGGCGACATGATCGTGGACGGAGGGAACGCGCACTTCGCCGACACCCGCCGCCGCGAGGCCGCGCTGCGCGAGCGCGGGATCCACTTCGTCGGCACCGGCATCTCCGGCGGCGAGGAGGGCGCGCTGCACGGCCCGAGCATCATGCCGGGCGGCTCCGCCGAGTCCTACGAGGCGCTGGGCCCGCTGCTGGAGGACATCGCCGCGAAGGTCGACGGGACGCCGTGCTGCACCCACGTCGGCCCGGACGGCGCCGGGCATTTCGTGAAGATGGTGCACAACGGCATCGAGTACTCCGACATGCAGCTGATCGCCGAGTCCTACGACCTGCTGCGGCACGCCGCGGGGCTCGCGCCCGCGGAGATCGCCGAGGTCTTCCGCACCTGGAACACCGGCCGGCTGGAGTCGTACCTGATCGAGATCACGGCCGAGGTGCTCGCGCACACCGACGCCGCGACCGGCAAGCCGTTCGTGGACGTGGTGCTGGACCAGGCCGAGCAGAAGGGCACCGGCCGCTGGACCGTCCAGACGGCCCTGGACCTCGGCGTCCCCGTCGGCGGCATCGCCGAGGCCGTGTTCGCCCGGTCCGTCTCGGGCCACGCGGACCTGCGCGCGGCGTCCCGGAACCTGCCGGGGCCGGCGCGCGGCGCCGTCGCCGACGCGGGCTTCGCGGACAAGGTCGAGAAGGCGCTGTACGCGTCCAAGATCGTCGCTTACGCGCAGGGCTTCCACGAGATCCAGGCGGGCAGCGCCGAGTACGGCTGGAACATCGACTCCGGCGCGATGGCCACGATCTGGCGCGGCGGCTGCATCATCCGGGCCCGCTTCCTCGACCGGATCCGCGCCGCGTACGAGGCCGACCCCTCCACGCCGACGCTGCTCACCGACGACCACTTCGCCGAGGCCCTCGGCGACGCCCAGGACGCCTGGCGCGACGTCGTCGCCACCGCCGCCCGCATCGGCGTCCCCGCGCCGGGGTTCGCCACCGCGCTCGCCTACTACGACTCGCTGCGCGCCGACCGGCTGCCCGCCGCGCTCACGCAGGGCCAGCGCGACTTCTTCGGCGCCCACACCTACCGCCGCGTCGACCGCGACGGCTCCTTCCACACCCTCTGGGGCGGCGACCGCACCGAGGTCACGTCCTGACCGGCGCTCCCGCCGGGGAGCGGGGGCGCCCCCCGCCTGCGTCCCGCCCGCCGCCCGGAGCGGCATCGGGACCGGCCGGCGACCGGCGATCGGGCGCGGCCGCCGGCCGGGCCCGGTCCCGGGCCGGTCACGCGTCGCCGTCCTCCCGCTCCACGCCCGCGATCGGGTTGCCATCCCGCGTCCCGCTCCCCTCCCTGGACTCGTAGCCCTCCGCGGCGCTCCCGCTCCCGGGCACGATCCGCTCGCGCGGCAGCTCCTCGTGCCCCGAGCTGGCCCCGGGGCCCCGGTCGGCGGGGTCGTACTTCTTCTTCGCCATGGCTGCGTCTCCTCGTCTCGCTGTTTCGTCCAGCACGTTCTAACCGAACGCCCGCTCCCTAACCGGCCGCCGGGCCCCCGGATAGGGTCGGGCGCGTGCGGATACCGGAGGACGGTGAGATTCGGGAGTTGCACGAGCGGCTGGCGCCCGGCCGGGAGGCGTTCGAGCTGGTCTGGACGCACTGCGTGATCGTGTGCCGGATCGCCGAGCAGCTGATGGACGCCGGCGGCCTGGACGTCGACAAGGAGCTCGTGCGGGCCGGGTGCCTGCTGCACGACGTCGGGGTGTACCGGCTGTACGACATCACCGGGGAGCTCGACCACAAGCAGTACATCCGGCACGGGATGATCGGGCACGGGCTGCTCGCGGAGGAGGGCCTTTCCGAGGTGCTCTGCCGGTTCTGCTCGCACCATACCGGGATGGGGCTGACCAGGGACGACGTCGAGCGGCAGAACCTGCCCCTGCCCCGCGCCGACTACCTGGCCGAGACGGGCGAGGAGCGGCTCGTCATGTACGCGGACAAGTTCCACAGCAAGACCGACCCGCCGTCGTTCGTCAACGCCTCGTCCTACGCGGTGCACGTGCGGCGGTTCGGCGGCGACAAGGTCGCGAGGTTCAAGGCGATGCGCGAGCTCTACGGCGTGCCCGATCTCGAGCCCCTGGCGGCGGAGTACGGTCACACGCTCGTGTGACGCCAGGCCCGCCCGTCCGTGCCGCCCGTCCGTGCCGCTCGTATGGGCCGCTCATATGGGCCGCTCATAGGGGCCGCGCGGCGGCGGGTGACGCGAGCAGTGGGCGATCCGGGGCAGGATGGAGGAGTGAGTCTGATCGATGAGCTTCCTTCCGGTACCGACGCCGATCCCGATTCGCTGTTCGAGGCGTTCGAGCGATGGGTGTCCGGGCGCGGGATCACGCTGTACCCCGCGCAGGAGGAGGCGCTCATCGAGGTCGTCTCGGGCGCGAACGTGATCCTCTCGACGCCGACCGGGTCCGGCAAGAGCCTGGTGGCGGCCGGGGCGCTGTTCGCGGCCCTCGGCAAGGACCAGGTCGGGTTCTACACGGCGCCGATCAAGGCGCTGGTGTCGGAGAAGTTCTTCGACCTGTGCGAGATGTTCGGCCGCGAGAACGTCGGGATGATGACCGGCGACGCCAGCGTGAACGCGGACGCGCCGATCGTGTGCTGCACCGCCGAAGTGCTGGCGAACATCGCGCTGCGGGACGGCGCGGACGCCGACATCGGCGTGGTCGTGATGGACGAGTTCCACTTCTACGCCGAGCCGGAGCGGGGCTGGGCGTGGCAGATCCCGCTGCTGGAGCTGCCGCAGACCCAGTTCCTGCTGATGTCGGCGACGCTCGGCGACGTGTCGTTCTTCCAGAAGGACCTGATGCGCCGGACGGGCCGCCCGACCGCGCTGGTGACGTCCGCGGAGCGGCCCGTCCCGCTGATCTACGACTACCGGGTGACGCCGCTGCACGAGACGATCGAGGAGCTGCTCGCCGAGCAGAAGGCGCCGATCTACCTGGTGCACTTCACGCAGGCGGCGGCGATCGAGCGGGCGCAGTCGCTGATGAGCATCAACGTGTGCACGAAGGCGGAGAAGGCGCGGATCGCGGAGCTGATCGGCAACTTCCGGTTCACCACGAAGTTCGGGCGGAACCTGTCCCGGTTCGTCCGGCACGGGATCGGGGTGCACCACGCGGGGATGCTGCCGAAGTACCGGCGGCTGGTGGAGCGGCTCGCGCAGGCGGGGCTGCTGAAGGTCATCTGCGGGACGGACACACTGGGCGTGGGGGTGAACGTCCCGATCCGGACGGTGGTGTTCACCGCGCTCAGCAAGTACGACGGGCACCGGGTGCGGCGGCTGCGGGCGCGGGAGTTCCACCAGATCGCCGGGCGGGCCGGGCGCGCCGGGTTCGACACCGTCGGGTTCGTCGTCGCGCAGGCGCCCGAGCACGTGGTGGAGAACGAGAAGGCCCTGGCCAAGGCGGGCGACGACCCGAAGAAGCGGCGGAAGGTGCAGCGCAAGAAGCCGCCGGAGGGGTTCGTCGGCTGGGACGAGGAGGTCTTCAGGAAGCTGCAGGACGCCGAGCCGGAGATGCTCCGGTCCCGGTTCCAGGTGTCCCACGCGATGCTGCTGTCGGTGATCGCCCGTCCGGGCAACGCGTTCCAGGCGATGAAGCGGCTGCTGACCGACAACCACGAGGAGCCGTCGGCGCAGCGCCGGCACATCTCCCGGGCCATCGCGATCTACCGGTCGCTGCTGGCCGGCGGGGTGGTGGAGGTGCTGCCGGAGCCCGACGACCTCGGCCGGTACGCGCGGATCACCGTGGACCTGCAGGAGGACTTCGCGCTCAACCAGCCGCTGTCGACGTTCGCGCTGGCCGCGTTCGAGGTGCTGGACCCGGCGTCGCCGTCGTACGCGCTGGACGTGCTGTCGGTGATCGAGGCGACGCTGGACGACCCGCGGCAGATCCTCGCCGCGCAGGTCAACAAGGCGCGCGGTGAGGCCGTCCAGGAGATGAAGGCGGAGGGGATCGAGTACGAGGAGCGGATGGAGCTGCTCCAGGACGTCGACCACCCGAAGCCGCTGGAGGAGGAGCTCGGCGCCGCGTACGAGATCTACCGCGCCGGGCACCCGTGGGTGGGCGACCATCCGCTGCGGCCGAAGTCGGTCGTCCGGGACATGTACGAGCGGGCGATGACGTTCACCGAGTACATCGGGTACTACGAGCTGGCCAGGGCCGAGGGGCTCGTCCTGCGGTACCTGTCGGGCGCGTACAAGGCGCTGCAGCAGACCGTCCCCGAGTCGATCAAGACCGACGACCTCATCGACCTGATCGAGTGGCTCGGGGAGCTGGTGCGGCAGGTGGACTCCAGCCTCCTGGACGAGTGGGAGCAGCTCGCCAACCCGGCCGACGAGGACGTGGACGAGCCGATCGAGGACCGGGTCACGCGGGTGACCGCGAACGCGCGGGCGTTCCGCGTGCTGGTCCGCAACGCGATGTTCCGCCGGGTCGAGCTGGCGGCGCTGGAGCGGTACCGGGAGCTGGGCGAGCTGGACCCCGACTTCGGCGAGGACGCCTGGCGGGAGGCGATGGACGGCTACTTCGACGACCACGACGAGCTGCTCACCGGCCCGGACGCGCGCGGGCCGAAGCTGCTGCGGATCGAGGAGGTGCCGGACGACGCGCTGTGGCGGGTCCGGCAGGTGTTCGACGACCCGGCGGGCGACCACGACTGGGGCATCTCCGCCGAGGTCGACCTGGCGGGCTCCGACCAGGAGGGCGCGGCGGTCGTCCGGGTCACCGCCGTGGACCGCATGTGATCGACCGGACGTGGCGGGAGGGCCGAGGCATGGTGCAGATCGCGGTCGCGCAGTTCGCGCCCGGTGAGGACAAGGACGCCAACCTGGCGTCGATCGGCGGGCTCGCCGCCGAGGCGGCGGGGCGCGGCGCGAGGGTCGTCGTGTTCCCGGAGTTCGCGATGTTCACCGCGCCGAGGCTGGACCGGCGGTTCCTCGACACGGCGGAGCCGCTGGACGGCCCGTTCGCGGCCGGGCTCGGCGAGCTGGCGCGCCGGCACGGCCTGCACGTGGTGGCGGGCGTGAACGAGCGGCTCGACGACCCCGGCCGGATCTCCAACACCCTCCTCGCGATCGGCCCGGACGGCGCCGTCGCCGCGACGTACCGCAAGACGCACCTGTACGACGCGTTCGGGTACAAGGAGTCGGACGTCGTCCGGCCCGGCCCGATCGGCGACCCCGAGACGTTCACCGTGGACGGCGTGCGGTTCGGCATGCAGACCTGCTACGACGTCCGGTTCCCGGAGGTGACGCGCCGGATCGTGGACGCGGGCGCGGACGTGCTCGCGCTGCCCGCCGAGTGGGTGCCGGGGCCGCTCAAGGAGGACCACTGGCGCACGCTCGTCCGGGCCCGCGCGATCGAGAACACGATCTACGTGGCGGCCGCCGGCCAGTGCGCCCCGACCGGTGCGGGCAACAGCATGATCGTCGACCCGATGGGCGTCGTCGTCGCGGCGCTGGGGGAGACGGCCGGCACCGCGGCCGCCGAGGTGTCGCCCGAGCGCGTCGCGGCCGTGCGGGAGAAGAATCCGGCGCTGTCCCTGCGCCGGTTCACCACCGTCCCGCTGGCCTGACCCGCCCGCCGGAGGCCGCGGGGTCCGGGACTGTATCGAGCGGGCAACGGTCTCCGGCATTCTCCGTGTGCGGCCGTGCGCGGACCGTGACGATCGGACCGTGCCCGAATCCCGTGACCTCCCCCCGGCCGGATACACCCGCGCCGCGCCCCGCCCGCCACTCCGCTCCCGCCTGTTCGGTGCCCGCACCGCCCTGGCCTCTCGCGGCCGTTCGCCGTTCCCGGCCGCCGTGCTCGCCCTCGTCCTGGCGGCCGGCATCGTCGGCGTGATCGGCTACGGGACGAGGCGCGAACCCCCGGCGAGAACCCTCAGGCCGGACGCGGTGAGTCCGTCCGCGCCCATGTCCGGCGCACCGGGCGGCGCGGCCACCGTGCCGGGCGCAGCCGCCCCGACGTCCGTCCCGCCGGAGGCCCTGCCGGGAGCCGGGCCGGGAGCCGTGCCGGGCGTGCCCGCCCCCGTTCCCGGCGGCCCGGTGCACGCGCAGGACGGTGCGCCAGGGGCGCGTCCGGGAGGCGGAGCGTCGGGGACGGCGGCGCCGCCCGGGTCGTCGGGGGACGCCCAGGCCGGCCCGGCGCACGCCCGCCCGGCGGCCACG
>NZ_JAGEOK010000049.1 GCF_017573545.1 Actinomadura nitritigenes
TGATGCTCGATGTGCTCACCGATGCCCCGGACCATGGGGCGATCCTGGCGAGGTTCGCCGAGAGCGTCCCGCCCGAGGACGCCCGGCACCTGCTGGACGTCCTGCGCCGGCGGGCCTCCGGCGACAAGGCCTGACCGCATGCTTCCCTCGGTGCTCGCTCTGATCGCGTCGGCCGTCCTGCTGGGATTCCTCGCGGGGCCGGTGCTCGACCGGCTGCGCCGGCCGGCCGTCGGGCCGGCGGCCGCCATCGCCTGCTGGACGGCGGCCCTCGCAGGGACGGTCATCGCGAACACGGCCGTCGTCGTGGTCGCGCTCATCTCGCCGCCGGGGCCGGGACACGGTCTCCTGGAGTGGCTGCGCGACTGCCTGCCCCACCACGGATCCCTGGCCGTCATCTCGGCGGCGGCCGCGACCCTCGTGTTGATGACCGCCTGTTTCTCCCGGCTGGCGAGCGGCCTCCCGCGGCTCGGCCGTGCGGTGCGCCACCGCCGCCGGCATCGGGAGATGCTGCGCCTGGTCGCCCGGGAGCACGGCCGGCATGCCGACGTCCTGGTGCTCGATCACCCCGTCCCGGTGGCGTACTCCCTTCCCGCCCGTCAGCGGGCGATCGTGGTCAGCACCGGTGCGCAGGAAGCGCTCACCGACGAGGAGTTCGGCGCGGTCCTCGCCCATGAGCGCGCCCACCTGCGCCAGCGGCACCACGCGCTGCTGCTCATGCTGGACGTCGTCCATGCGCTCCTGCCGTGGCTGCCGACGGTCCGGCGCGCGAAGTCGAGGCTGCCGCTCCTGCTCGAGATGGCCGCCGACGACGCCGCCGCGAGCGCCTGCGGCAGGCGGACGCTGGTCGACGCGTTGTGCCGGCTCTCCGCCGTCCCCGGAGTGGCGGGCGCGCTGGGGGCGGCAGGGGAGTCGGGGCCGGCCGCGCTGGTCGAGCGGGTGCTGCGGCTGGAGACGGCCGCCCCCGTCCAGGCGCGCCGATCCGTACGCCTCGCCGCCTGCGCCTTCGCGGCGGCGGCCGTCGCCACGCCTCTCCTGGTGGGAGCCGTGGCGATCGCGGAGCTGTCCACGACCTGCTGAGGGGCATGTCGGGCTATCGAGTGAAATCTGGTACTCGGGTGGCGCATGAGCACGGTATCTCCTACGCTCCGTAGGAGGTCATGGTGAGGCGCCCCCGCCGGGGCGGCCGATGACCGCGCCGAGGCATCACCGGAGAGGACAGCGCATGCAGCGACGAGCTGCCGGTACCAGAACGTCAGCCCGCCGCCGGATCACCACGAGCACGGCGTGGACGGCCTCGGCCGTGCTCGCCTTCGGGCTCCTGACGCCGGTCCCCGCCGAGGCGAAGCCCAAGCCCACGCGCAAGGAGCTGACGGCGCAGCAGAAGAAGCTCGCCGACGAGGCCGAGAAGCTCAGCGAGCAGTACAACGGGCTGCGCGAGCGGCTGCGGCAGGCCCAGAAGGCCGCCGCGGTCGCCGAGACGAGTGCCGACCGGCAGAAGAAGACGCTGGCCGAGGTGCGCGACCGGATGGCGAAGCTCGCCGCCGACGCCTACAAGAACGGCCCGGTCGACCCCGCGATCAGCTTCGCCTCGGCGGGTGATCCGCAGGCCGTGCTGGACCGGTCGGCGGCGCTCAACTACTTCGCCAGCCAGGACAACACGCGCATCGTCCAGCTGCTGCAGACGATGCAGGGCGCCGAGCGCGCCCGCAAGGCCGCCGAAGCGCGCGCGAGCCAGGTCCGCCGGCTGACCGACGAGGCGAAGAAGAAGCGCCGGGAACTCCAGGTCAAGCTCAAGAAGGTCGAACGCCAGCTGGGGACCTACTCCAGCACCGGATCGCGGCCCGGCTCCATCCCCAGCGTGAACTCGGGAGGGGCCTCGGCCAAGGCGATGGGAGCGGTGCGGGCCGCACTGAGCCAGCTCGGGGTTCCCTACTCCTGGGGCGGCGGGACCGCGTCCGGTCCGAGCTACGGCACCGCCCAAGGCGCCAACATCAAGGGCTTCGACTGCTCCGGCCTCACCCTGTACGCCTACGCCCAGGTCGGCATCAGCCTCGGCCACTACACCGGGAGCCAGTACAGCGCCGGAACCCATGTGAGCCAGAGCCAGCTCAAGCCCGGTGACCTGGTCTTCTTCTACAGCGACCTGCACCACATGGGCATGTACATCGGCAACGGCAAGATGGTCCACGCCCCGCAGACCGGCGACGTCGTCAAGATCGCCCCGATCGCCGGCCGCCCGTTCGCAGGGGGAGTCCGCCTCGCCTGACCGCCTCGCCGCCCGAGCCCGCGTCCCCGTCACCTGCCCCCGGTGACGGGGGCCGCCAAGCCCCCAGCCCGGCCCGCTGCGGCGGGCCGGGGTCTCGCCGAGGCGCAACAGGACGCCGGTCAGGCCGCGCCGCCGGGGTAGGGGCTTCTCATCGCGCCGAAGTAGGCCTCGGGGGCCCCTTCCATGTGCTCGGGCGCTTCGCTCATGAAGGCGCGCAGCAGCGGCGTCGCGTTGTGCCGGTCGAGGTCCTCCTGCGAACGCCAGACCTCGTAGAGGAAGAACCGGCCGTCCTCCTGCTCGTGCAGGTGGTACTGGAGGCTGCCCTCGTGTCCCCGGGACGGCTCGACGAGATCCGACAGGAGTCTCCTGAGTTCGTCCGCGTGCCCCGGCTTGGGGGTCAGGAATCCGTAGAGCGAAACGGGCGCTGATGTGGCCGAAGTCGTCGTCATGCGATCAACGTAGGATGTGACATCCGTGTGAGGTTCAAGCCGCGCGACCATGAGGTGGGTCACATGAAGATCGGGGAGCTGTCCCGCCGGACGGGCGTGTCCGTCCGCCTCCTGCGCTACTACGAGGCCCAAGGGCTGCTCGCCTCTCAGCGCAGCCCGGGCGGCCACCGCCATTACGGGCCCGAGGCCCCCACGGCGGTGGCCCGCATCCGCGCCCTGCTCGCCGCCGGGCTCCCCACCCGGGTCATCCGGGAGATCATGCCCTGCTTCGCGGGCGACGGCACCGAGGTGCAGGCCTGCGTCCTCGACCACCTCAGAACCCAGATGGTCGAGCTGGACTCCCGCATAGCCGACCTCGCCCAGGCCCGCGCGGCCCTGGGCGACGTCCTCCAAGCCTCCACCCGATCTCTTACCAGCGCCTGAACCGTGGACCCGGCACCGCCCCGCGCCGCGTCCGCCGCGTCCGGCGCATGCGGTCGCACGCCGGGGTCCGGGGTGCCGTCGCGCTCCGCCGTGAGGGGTCAGCGGAGAGCCGCGCCCACCACGGCGTCGAGCTCTGCGCCGGCCTGGACGAGCACGTTCCCGTCCGGTGCCCAGACGCCGGAACCACCGGATGTCTCGCGGTACTCGCCGCTCGGCCCCGCAGCGGTGGACAGGACGACCCAGACGCCGTGCGTGGCGGCCCGGTCTCGCATGTGCTCGTCCCGGCGGGCCGCCTGTTCCGGTCCCGGCCCGTACAGGGTGCTGGCCACGTAAGCATCGATGGTCAACGCCGCGGTGTCGGCCGCGTGCTCCGGCACCGCCGCGTCCCGGCAGATGGCCAGGCCCAGCCGCCATCCGTCGATCTCCAGCACTTCCGGCTTCTCGCCGGGAGTGAAACGGCGGAACTCCTCACCGTGAAGGTGCATCTTCCGATACGCCACCGTCGTGCTCTCGCCCGTGACGGCGAGCGTTGCGATGTACTCGCGCCCATCGGCCTCCCGCACCGGAGCGCCCACCAGTGCGATCGCGTTGGTGCTGTCGCATGCGGCCCTGATCGGATCCAACCGCGCGTCGTCGGGGGCCACAGCGGGAGCCGCGAGGTCGTAACCGGTCAGCGACAGCTCCGGGAAGACCACCAGCCGCGCACCGGCACGCTGCACCACCCCGGCCTGGCGGCTGGCGTTGTGGACGACGTCCAGTTCGTCACAGGCGGGCTGGGCCACGGCGACCGTCAAAGATCCACGCACAAGGACATCATTCCCGATGGCCGGCAGGCGCCGTCCACGGATCGTCGAAAGGCGCCCGTCGCCGCTCGGCGGTCGGCGCCGTCCTGGCCCTGCGGCTGTCAGCGGGTTTCGCTGAAGGTACGCCGGTAGGAGCCGGGCGTGGTGCCGAGGTGCGCCCGGAAGTGGCGGCGCAGATTGACCGCCGAGGCGAGTCCGACCCGGGTGGCGATGGCCTCCACGGGAAGGTCGGTCTGCTCGAGCAGCACCCGTGCCGCGTCGAGGCGGCGGCCGAGCAGCCACTGTCCCGGGCTGGTGCCGAGCTGCTCGGTGAACTGCCGGGCGAGGGTCCGGCTCGACAGTCCGGCGCGTTCGGCCAGCCGGGCGACGGTCAGCCGGGTGCCGAGCCGGGAGGCGGCCCACTCCAGCAGGGGCGCCAGCGACGCGTCCGCCCTGGCCGGGACGGGTCGTGCGGCGTACTGGAGCTGGCTGCCCTCCCGGTGCGGCGGCAGCACCATGTTCCGGGCGATCTGGGCGGCGTACGCCGCGCCGTGGTCGGAACGCACGAGGTGCAGGCACAGGTCGATGCCCGCGCCGGTTCCCGCGCTGGTCGCCACGTCGCCGTGGTCGACGTAGAGCACGTCCGGGTCCACCTGCACCTGCGGGAAGGCGGCGGCGAGACGGGCGGTGTGGCGCCAGTGGGTGGTGGCGCGGCGGCCGTCGAGGAGTCCGGCCTGGGCGAGGACGAACGCACCCGTGCAGATGGCGACGATCCTCGCCCCGCGCCGGTGGGCGGTCCGCAGCGCCTCGGTCACGGCCGGCGGCGCCGGTTCGCCGGCCGGCTGCCAGCCAGGGACGATCACGGTGTCGGCCTCGGGCAGGGCCTCCAGTCCCGCGTCGACGAGCATGGCGTAACCGGTGGTCGTCCGCAGCGGGCCGGGGCGCTCGGCGCAGATCCGGAAGTCGTAGCGGGCCGGCACGTCCGGGGGGGCGTTGCCGAAGACCTCGGTGGCGCAGCCGAGTTCGAAGGGCGACTGGGGCGGATGGAGCAGGGCCACCACCCGATGACGGTCCATGGCACGAATCTACCCATGGATGTCTTTTTGGACTCTCGGTCGCGCGGCCGGCCCGAAGCACAGTGGTCCCATGAGCGAGACGACGGGAATGGACGTGCTGAGGACCGCGGTGCGGGTCGACGGCGAAGACGCCAGCTACCTGACCGCCGGGCGGGACGGCCCGGCGGTGCTGCTGCTGCACGGAACGTACTGGAGTCGGGTCTGGCTTCCGGTGGTGGGCCGGCTCGCGAAGGCGGGGCTGCGGCCCCTCGCCGTCGACCTCCCCGGGCTGGGGCGCTCGGGAGGCGAGCTCACCGCGGAGACCGCGACGGTTCCGGCCCTGGCGGAGTGGGTGGCGCGATTCGCCTCCGCGCTGGGGCTGTCCGGGCCGATCGCCGTGGCGGGCCATGACATCGGCGGCGCCGTCGCCCAGCACCTCCTCGTCCACGATCTGCTGGAGGTGCCCCGGCTGGCCCTGGTGAACTCGGTCCTCTACGACTCCTGGCCGGCGCCCCACGTGGCGAGGTTCCGGGACCCGGAGGTAGCCGCGGCGACCACCGGCGGAGAACTCCTCGCCGCTCGCCGGCGGGCCGTGGCGGCGGCGCTGGCCGGTGCCGCCACCGAGGAACTGATCGCCGACTATGCGGACCCGTGGACCGACCCGCGGGTCCGCCGCTCCTGGCTGGCGATGGCGGTGGCGGCCGACAGCCGCTACACCCTCGACCTCGTCCCCGCGCTGCGGCGGTCCACGACGCCCAAGTTGCTGATCTGGGGCGAGGACGACGGCTTCGAGAGGGTGGAGTACGCCGAGAGGTTCGCCGGTGAGATTCCGCGGACCGCGCTCGTTCGCATCCCGGGGGCGGACCACATTCCCACGGAGAACGCACCCGGCCGGATCGCCGACGCCCTCATCGACTTCTTCGCGCCCTGATGACCTGCGCCGAGCGGTACGGCCGGTAGCGGTCCCCCTCCGCGGCCGGTCGTCGAGCCGCCGCCTCTTGCTAAGTGGACCGTGGTCCGTTAATCTCCCGGAGAGAGATGCGGACTGCGGTCCGCTTACTGAAGGGATCAGGTCATGAGCCGTTTGCTGCACGTCTCCGCCTCGCCGCGCGGAACGTCCTCCGAGTCGCTGGCGCTCGCCACCGCCTTCCTCGACGCCTACCGGGAGAGCCACCCCGGCGACACCGTCGACCACCACGACCTCTGGGACGGCACACTCCCGGAGTTCGGCCCCGCCGGAGCCGGAGCCAAGATGACCGTCTTCGGAGGCGCCGACCCGTCCGGCGCCCAGGAACGCGCCTGGGAGGCCGCCCGCGCCGTCTTCGAGCGCTTCGACTCCTACGACCGCTACCTGTTCAGCGTCCCCATGTGGAACGCGGGCGTGCCGTACATCCTCAAGCAGTTCATCGATGTGGTCTCGCAGCCCGGCTGGGTCTTCGGCTTCGACGCCCAGCACGGTTACACCGGCCTCCTGCGGGACAAGAAGGCGGCCGTCGTCTACACGAGCGCCGTCTACGGCGACGGCCGGGGACCGGGCTTCGGCTCCGACTTCCAGAGCACGTTCTTCGAGGACTGGCTGCGCTGGGCCGGGATCACGGACATCGCCACCGTGCAGTTCCGTCCCAACCTCGCGACCGCCGACGCCGAGACGGGACGCCGCGAAGCCCACGCACGGGCCCGGGAGGAAGGCAAGCGTTTCTGACGATGACCGGGAAGCGTGAATCCGTGACCGCGACGCGGCGGTGGCGGAGCGTCGTCGACGGCGCTCTGCACGGTCCCGGACATAGGCTGGTGCGGTGGACGCCGATGAGTTCGTCGCCGGGTTCGACTACCCGATGTTCGTGGTGACCGCCGTCGATCCCGGCACGGGCGCGCGTGCGGGCTGCCTGGTCGGGTTCGCCACGCAGACCAGCATCGAGCCGTTCAGGTTCCTCGTCTGCCTTTCCCGTCGCAACCGCACGTACCGGGTGGCCCGGGCGGCGACGGTGCTGGCCGTGCACGTCCTCGACGAGGAGCAGCGGGAACTGGCGGCCCTGTTCGGAGAACGGACGGGCGACGAGGTCGACAAGTTCGCCCGCTGCTCGTGGCGGCCGGGGCCCGAAGACGTCCCCCTGCTCACCGACGCCCGCCGCCACCTCGTCGGCCGCGTTTTGGAGCGCACCGAACTCGGCGATCACATCGGCTTCCTGCTCGACCCCGTGGACGTGAGGGCCGGGGCGGGGACCGCGCCGCTCACCTTCCGCTCGCTGCCCGCCATGGAGCCCGGGCACGAGAGCGGGTGACCCGCCCGGTCAGAGGGCCCGGCGCAGGGCGATGAAGGCGACGTCGTCCTCGCGGGGACCGAACTCGGAGATCACCCGGTCGCTGAACTCCTCGAGGTCGTCGTCCACGTCGGCCGCGACGGAGGCGAGCCGTTCGAGGTTGTCGGACAGCGAGATGCCGCGGTCCTCGATGAGGCCGTCGGTGATGAGGACGACGGTGCCGCCCGGCGGCACCTCGACCTGCTCGCTCCCGACGCTCTCGACGGGGAATCCGAGCAGGATGCCGCCCCCCTTGCCGTACCGGGCCCCGTTCCCGTCGATGTAGAGCGGTGCCAGGTGCCCGGCGTTGGCCACATGCAGCGCGCCCGTGCGCGGATCGAGCGTCATCAGGCACATGGTGGCGGTCTCGTTGTCGTGGTACCGCTGCAGGACCCGGCTGAGGAGCCCGAGGATGGTGATGGCGTCGTGGCCTTCGTCGGCGAAGGCGCGCAGCGCATGGCGGATCTCGGCCATCACGGTGGCCGCGTGCAGCGAGTGCCCTTGGACGTCGCCGATGGCGACGAGCACATGGTCGCCCTGTTCCAGCACCTCGTAGAAGTCGCCGCCGACCTCGGCCTGGTCGCTGGCCGGCTCGTAGCGGACCGCGAACGTCCAGCCCGGGATGGCGGGACGGGTCTCGGGGAGCAGGCTGCGCTGCAGGGTCAGCGAGATGAGGTGCTCCTCGCTGTAGGAGCGCATCGCCTCCATCGCCAGGGCGAGCGTCTGCCCGAGCTGGCGGAGCAGGTTGGTGTCGTCCTCGTCCATCGCGTCCGGCGCCTGGATCGCGATGCAGATCGGCGGGCGGCCCGTCTTCACCAGCGACATCACCACCACGACGTCGCCTTCGGCGGCGGTGTCGGGAAGCGCGGCCCGCCAGTCGTCCGCGGGGATCCGCACGACCTCCGTTCCCGTGGCGTCCCGGAGGCCGGTGCGCCGTGCCAGCCAGTCGAACAGGCCAGAGGGGAAGTCCCGGTGCCAGGGGTCGCCGTCGAGGCACGCGGTTCGCCGGGGTCGCCGGTTCGGAGGCATGATGAACACCGCCGTGGGCGTTCCGAAGACCTCGAAGGCCCCGCACGCCGCCACCTCCGCGAGGCGGTCGAAGCTCTCCGCCGCGTTGATGGCCAGGGACGTGCGGGTGAACACGGCGAGCCGCTCGGCCGTCCGCTCGGCCTTCCGGCGCGCCCGGTAGTAGCGGAGCACGGCGTCGACGGTGGCGATGAACTCGCCGGGGTCGATCGGGTCGACCATGTAGGCGTCGGCCCCCTGCCGCAGGCCGTGGGTGCGGTCGGTGACGTCGACCGCCGAGGCCGAGATGTGGATGACGGGCAGCGAGGCGGTCTGCGGCGCCGCCTTGATCTGCTCGCAGACCTCGATCCCGCTCATGTCCGGCAGGCGCACGTCGAGGATCACCAGGTCCACCTGGTGCGCGGCGAGCTGCTCCCAGGCCTGCGCGGCCGTCGAGGCCTCCACCACGGTGTGCCCGGCGCGCCGCAGCCAGCTGCCGATGATGTAGCGCTTGGTGTCGATGTCGTCGACGACCAGAGTGGTGCAGTGTTCAGCGGTCATCGGCGTCCTCCCTGTCGCGGGACCTCCGCGTCCGCGCCCGCTGCACGGCGTCGGCCAGCATCTCGGGGCCGAGGCGATCCTTGCCGAGTTCCGCGTCGGCCCGTTCCGGACGGGCTCCCGGCACGGTCGCCGCGTCGACCGAGGTGAGCAGGACCACCGTGGTGGCGTCCGGCAGCGCGTCCAGCGGCGGGACGTCCCCGGTGCCGCAGAGGCGGGCGTCCAGCAGCACCAGGTCGGGGGGAGCGGAGGCGACCACGGCCGAGGCGGACCGGACGTCGGAGGCCTCGCTGACCCGTGCGGCCGCGTCCTGGACGAGGCCGCGCAGGATCCGGCGCGCGGCCTCCTCGCCGTCGACGATCAGGACGTGGCCGAGCGCCAGTTCCCGCAGGGGCCGGTGCGGGGGCAGCCGCAGGGTCACCGTGGTGCCCTGTCCCGGCGTGCTCTCCAGCCGCAGCTCGCCGCCGAGGAGCCGGGCGAGCCTCCGCGCGTACGGCAGCCCCAGCCCCGTCCCTCCCCGGCGGTTGCCCGGGACCTGGTAGAACTCCTCGAAGACCCGCTCCTGCTCCTGGGGGGCGATCCCGACGCCGGTGTCGGCCACGCTGAACTCCACGTGGGAGGGCGCGGTGCCGACGGTGAGGCGGACCTCGCCCTCGGGGGTGAAGGTCAGCGCGTTGGCGAGCAGGTTGCGCAGGATCCGGGTCAGCATCACCTCATCGGTGACCAGCACGGGCGGGGCGAGCCGGTCGTCCACGGTCAGCGTGAGCGCGGACTCCTCGGCCATCGGCGCCAGCAGCTCCCTCAACCGCGCGAGAAGGCTCGGGACGCCCACGGGGGCCGGATTCGGTTCGAGCTTCCCGCGCTCCGCCTTGGCCATGTCCAGCAGCTCGTTGACCAGGGCGACGAGGGTGTCGCTGGTGTCGGCGATCAGGGAGATCTGGTGCCGCTGCTCGCCGGTCAGCGGGTCGGCGGCCGGGTCCAGCAGGAGCCGGGCCAGGCCGATGATGCCGTTCACGGGGGTGCGCAGCTCGTGGCTGACGGTGGCCCAGAACCGGTTCTTGGCCTCTCCGGCCTCGCGGAGCTGGTCGGATTTCTCCTCCAGCTCGGCGTACAGCGCGACGACCCCCCGGTTGGTCTTCTCCAGCTCCTCCGACAGCTCGTTGTACAGCGCCATCACGCCGCGGTTGGTCTCTTCCAGCTCGGCGTTCAACGCGCGCAGCTCCTCGCGCTGCGACCGCACCTCCTCCAATGCCTGGACGAGCTCGGCGTTCTGCGTGCGCAGCTCGTCCAGGACGGAGACCGGCGCAAGGCGCTCCAACTGCGCGCGCAGGCCGGCCAGGGCGGACTCGGAGGCCGGCGCCGCGGACGCGGGCAGGTCCTTGCGGATCCTGACCAGCAGGTGGTCGTCGCCGTCGTCCACCGCCACCAGGTCCACCAGGCGGGCGGCGGCCGCGGTCCCCGGTGCGAAACTCTCCGCGCCGGGCCGTAGCCGGAGGCTCAGCTCGACGAGCAGGCCGGGACGCGTCCCCTGGTCGAGCAGGAAGGCGACCATCACCCGGCCGGCGTGCGCGAACAGGTCCCGGCCGACCTCGCTGAGCGCGGTGGCCACCCGGACCTGGTCCTGCGGGTCCAGCCCGACGGCGCCGGCCACCCGCCGGCCCGCCTGGCGGACGGCGAACACGCCCTCCTCGTCCGCGATCTCGATGCGCAGCAGATCGGCGATCACCGTGTCACCGGCCGTCCCGCGGGACCACCGCGACGACGCACCGGTCGTCGCGGCGGACCCCTGCGTCGCGCATCAGGGCCCCGGCGACCAGGAGCGGGTCGTGGCCGGACGGATCGGGCTGCAGAGCGGCGTCCCACCGGTCGGTGAGCCCGTCGGAGTGCAGCACCACGCCCGCCCCGGCGGGCAGGTCGTAGACGTGCTCGCGGAACGTCCTGGCCTGCGCCCCGGCGATGCCCGGCACGGAGATCATGCCGCGCCGGCGGCCGGAGCCGACGGTCCACGCGGCGACGTTGCCGAGCCCGGCGAAACGCACCTGCCGAGCCGCCGGGTCCACGGCCGCGACGGCGACCGCGCCGCCGCGCGTCGAGGAGAGGCGCTGGTGGACGTGCCGCAGGATCTCCGCCGGCCGCGCCGGCAGCGCCATCCTCCGCACCGCGTCGACCGCCTCCCGCGAGGCCCGCGCGGCCAGCGGCCCGTGCCCCAGGCCGTCGCAGAGCATGACGTAGACCACCCCGGCCTCGGTGCGGACGGCGTACGCGTCCCCGCACTCCTGCTCGCCGTCGATCGGCCTGGTCAGCCCGCAGAACGCCGGTTCGGGCACGGCGCCGCCGCCGGGCTGGTGGAAACGGGCGAACAGGACCGTGCCGTGGCCCGGCACCGAATGCAGTCCGCTGCGGTCGGCGAGCCGGTCGATCGCTCCGAGCCCGATGCCCAGCGTGCCGCTGGTGGAGTAGCCGTCCACCCGTGAACCGGGCACGTCGGCCATGCCCGGGCCCCGGTCCATGCTGAGCAGTTCCAGCTCGGCGAACGTCCCGTGCCGGGCGATCCGCGCCATCATCTCGCCCTCGCGGGCGTGCTTGATCAGGTTGGTGGCCATCTCGGTGGCGGCCAGCTGGACCTGGCCGAGGCGCTCACCGGTGAACCCGAGCCGTTCGGCGAGCACGGTCGCGCGCCGCCGCGCGCCCGCCGCGGCGCTCCGCTCCTCGACCCGCATCCACAACGCGTCGCCCGCCGGGGCGCCGCCCTCGGGGCCCGCGCCGGTCAACGCGCCCACTTGACCACCGTGACGGTGGTGCCCCGACCGGCCTCGGTGTCCAGTTCGAACTCGTCGGCGAGCTTGCGCGCGCCCGACAGGCCCAGCCCGAGCCCGCTCCCGCTCGTCCAGCCGTCGGTGAGGGCCAGGTCCACATCGGCGATGCCCGGCCCCTCGTCGCGGAACGTGATGCGGATGCCGGCCCGCCCGCCGGTGTTGGTGACCTGCTCGATGCTCACCGCACCGCCCCCGCCGTAGACGAGGGTGTTGCGGGCCAGCTCGCTCGCCGCGGTGACGATCTTCGTCTGGTCGACCAGGGACATGCCCGCCGCGGACGCCGCGACGCGCACCAGTTGCCGCACCCGCACCACGTCGTCGTTGGAGCGCAGCGGCGCCTCCTCGCCGGAGGCCGTCACCGCCCGTCCAGGGCGTCGGCGCCGATGGACGGCAGCGGCGCGCCCAGCACCCGCATGCCCTGCTCCAGGTCCAGGGCGGTGCGGATGCCGCCCAGGGACAGGCCCAGCTCGACCAGCGTGATCGCCACGGCCGGGCGCATGCCGACCACCACCGTCTCGGCGTCCATCAGCCGCGACATCGCGGCGATGGTGGCGAACATCCGGCCGATGAAGGAGTCCACGATGTCCACCGCGGTGATGTCGATGATCACTCCGCGCGCCCTCGTCGCGACGATGCGCTCGGCGAGGTCCTCCTGCAGTGCGAGCACCGTCTGGTCCTGCAGGTCCACCTGGATGGACACCAGCAGGACCTCACCGATCTTGAGAATCGGCACCCGCTCCATCAGGTGCTCTCCCCGCCGACGACGCGGATGCCCTTGCGGTCCAGCGCGTACTCCAGCGCGTCGGCGAGCGTGGCCTTGGTGACGATGTCGCCGAACTCGATGCCCAGCGCCACGATCGTCTGCGCGATCTGCGGGCGGATGCCCGACACGACGCAATGGGTGCCCATGAGCCGCGCCGCCATCACCGTCTTCAGCAGGTGCTGCGCGACCTCGGTGTCCACCGCGGGAACCCCGGTGATGTCGATGACGGCGTACTGCGACCCGGTGTCGACCAGCATCTGCAGCAGCGTCTCCATCACCACCTGGGTGCGGGCGGAGTCCAGGGTCCCGACCAGGGGGACGCCGAGGATGCCGTCCCACAGCTTCACCACCGGCGTGGCCAGCTCCAGCAGCTGCTCGGCCTGGTCGGCGATCACCTGCTCGCGCGTGGCGGCGTAGGTCTCGAAGGTCTGCAGCCCGAGATCGTCGATGAACGAGGAGAACCTGATGAACTCGCCGTAGGCCGCGGTGTCGCCGGCGGCCTCGACGCGCTCGTGCACGGCCTGCTTGAGGGAGAAGACGCTGATCGCGGTCTCCGTCGGGCTGAAGCCCTGCCGGGCCCGGTTGCGCGACATCTCGGCCAGGGCCGCCTGCAGCTCGCCGCCGGCCGACCCGTCCCGATCGGCGACGGCCGCCTCGACGAGCCCGTAGAGCTCGGTCAGCTCCGTGCGCAGCTCGCGCTCGGTGATTCGGCCCCGGACACCCTCCGTGGTCACCTGGACCCACCGCTCGAGCACGCCCTCCCGCTCCGACCGCAGCAGTCCTGCCACGTGATCCACCGAACCATCCTTCACCAGGCGCGCTCCCATCACTGCATCAACTGGTCCAACACTGGACGAGCTGAACAGTACCCGCCGGTACGAATATTTGCCATCGGGCAAGTATGTGTCCGGTGTCGCATAAGTCCGGGCACCCCGGAGCGTCACTCAGCGTGTCCGGGTGCGCGCGTTCGCCGGCCGCGTCGGCCGGATCAGTGCCGGCGCAGCGCCTCGACGGCCTCGTCCGGATCGGGATAGAACGAGAACGCCTGATCGAGGCCGAGGATCCGGAACATCTGGAGGAGGTCGGAGTTCAGTCCGGCGAACAGGATCCGGCTCTCGGCCGCCTGGGCGCGGCGATAGCCGGCGACGAGCACGGTGACGCCCGTGGAGTCGCAATAGGCCAGTCCCGACAGGTCGAGGACGACGCCGCCGCCCGCCGCGAACGTCACCGACTCCAGTGCCTCGCGCAGGCGGGGAGAGGTGTGGAAGTCGAGGTCCCCCGCGACGCGCAGAACGGGGTGCTCCGACCCCTCGGGGGAGAGGGTGACGGTGAGGCCTTGCTTGGTCACCGAGGGGACTCCTCTACGGCTGGTGCTGGGCGTGCGGTCACGGAGAAGGCCGACGGTGCGCTGGCGTCACAGAACTCGGGACCTGTTCCGTGAGCAGTTTAGGGATGTTCGCCGGCGGACCGTCCACCCCGTACAGTCCGGATGGGGCAGGGGAGAGCACGAGCGGGTTCCGCCGCCCTCGCGCATCGCGATCCGGATCGACCTCCTGATTAGTTCGATAAACGAGACCGCTTTACCCTATTTTTGGGGGACTTATTGCTAGAACTGCGACCTTGATGGACGGCGCGCGACGCACGGAGCGCCGCGCCTCGGGCAAGCCGGCGAGCCGCAGAGGTTCGCCTGAGCGGGAGAGGGCGCGGTGAAGCATTCCGGGGGCGCCGGACGTGAGGAGTCCGGGCGCGATGCGTCCTCGGCCGCCGGCGCCGGCGTGTTCTCGGCGGACGGCGAGATCGGCCGGGATCTCGCCGCGGTCGACTGGACGGCGACGCCGCTCGGACCGCCGGACGGCTGGCCGCAGAGCCTGCGGACGGCGATCGACATCCTGCTGTCGTCCCGGTTCTCGATGTGGATGGCCTGGGGGCCGGAGCTCACCTTCTTCTGCAACTCCGCCTATCGGCGCGACACGCTCGGACGCAAGTACCCGTGGGCGCTGGGCCGTCCGGCCGGAGAGGTGTGGGCCGAGATCTGGAACGACATCGGCCCCCGCATCGACAAGGTGCTCCGCACGGGAGGGGCCACCTGGGACGAGGCGCTGCTGCTCTTCCTGGAGCGGTCGGGATACCCGGAGGAGACGTACCACACCTTCTCCTACAGCCCCCTGCGCGACGACACGGGGCGAGTGGTCGGGATGCTGTGCGTGGTGAACGAGGAGACCGAGCGCGTCATCGGTGAGCGCCGGATGACGACGCTGCGGAACCTGGGGTCCGACCCCAGCGTGATCCGCACCGAGGAGGAGACGCTGGCCTTCGCGCACCGGCAACTCGGCCTCAACCGCAAGGACCTCCCCTTCACGCTGACCTACCTGCTCGGCGACGGGACCGCACGGCTCGCAGGGTCGGCGGGCGTCGACGCGGGGCATCCGGCGGCCCCCGCCGGGATCCCGGTGGACGAGCGGGACGCGGTCTGGCCCGCCGCGGTGCTGGCACAGGGAGAACCGGTGCTGATCCGGCTCGACGACCCCGGTCTCGGAGTGCTGCCGTCCGGCGACTGGACCCGGCCGCCCAGCCAGGCACTGGCGGTCCCGCTGCTGCGGCAAGGGGGCGCGCCCTACGGGTTCCTGGTGGCCGCGCTGAACCCGTACCGGCCGCTGGACGAGGCGTACCGCGGCTTCGTGGAGCTGGCGGCGGGGCACGTCGCGGCGGGGATCGCCGGCGCCCGAAGCTACCAGGCGCAGCGGCGGCGCGCCGAGGAGCTGGCCGAACTCGATCACGCGAAGACCACGTTCTTCTCCAACATCAGCCATGAGTTCCGAACCCCGCTGACCCTGATCATGGGCCCCGTGCAGGAGCTTCGCGCCCGGCTGGAAGGCGCCGATGAGCGGGTGCGCCAGGAACTGGACGCCGTCCACCGCAACGGGCTCCGCCTGGGCAGGCTCGTCAACACCCTGCTGGACTTCTCCCGCATCGAGGCCGGCCGGATGCAGGCGCGCTACGAGCCGGTCGACCTGCCCGCGGTGACCACCGAGCTGGCCGGCGTCTTCCGCTCCGCCGTCGACCGGGCCGGCCTGGACTTCGCCGTCGAGTGCGACCCGCTCCCCGAACCGGTCTACGTCGACCGCGACATGTGGGAGAAGGTGATCCTGAACCTGCTCAGCAACGCCCTGAAATTCACCTTCGACGGGTCGATCCGGGTCGGCGTGCGCGCGGCCGGCGGGAGCGCCGAGGTGACGGTGGCCGACACCGGCGTCGGCGTCCCCGCGGAGGAGATGCCGCGCCTGTTCGAACGGTTCCACCGTGCCGAGAACGCCCGCTCCCGCTCCAACGAGGGCAGCGGGATCGGCCTGGCGCTCGTCAAGGAGCTCGTCGGCCTGCACGGCGGCACCATCACCGCCGCCAGCGGCGAGGGCGAGGGCACCGCCTTCACCATCCGGCTGCCCTTCGGAACCGCCCACCTGCCCGCCGACGCCGTCGCACCGCCCGGCCGTCCGGCGGTGGCGTCGATGAGCGCCGACCCGTACGTCCAGGAGGTGCTGCGGTGGCTTCCCGCCGAGCAGGGCGGCGACGGGGACGGCGCCCCGGCCGGCATGGCGGAGACCGATCCGGGCCCGGCCTCAGCCGCCGCGCCCGCGACGCCGACGCGGGTGCTCGTCGCCGACGACAACGCCGACATGCGGGAGTACCTCGCCCGGCTGCTGCGCGGCGCGGGCTACCAGGTCAGCGCGGTCGCCGACGGCCGCGCCGCCCTGGAGGCGGCCCGCGAGGGGGCCTTCGACATGGTGGTCAGCGATGTGATGATGCCCCGCCTCGACGGGCTGGGGCTCGTCGCGGCGCTGCGCGGCGACCAGCGCACCGCGGCGGTGCCGGTCCTGCTGCTGTCGGCCCGGGCCGGGCAGGAGGCGTCGATCGACGGGTTGCGGGCGGGCGCCGACGACTACCTGGTCAAGCCGTTCGCCGCCGCCGAACTGCTGGCCCGGGTGCGGGCCAGCGTGGAGCTGGCGCGGCTGCGCAACCACCACGTCCGCTGGCGCACGGCCCTGGTGGACTCGCTGCAGGAGGCGTTCTTCGTCTGCGACGACGACGGCGCCGTCATCGAGATCAACAGGGCGTTCACCGACCTCCTCGGCTACGACTCCGCAGGGCTGCCCTATCCGCCGCTGCAACCGTGGTGGCCGGACGAGAGCACCGATGCCGAGGCGCACCGGCTCGTCGCGGACGCCTTCGCCGACCTGCTCGAGGGGGAGCGGGGCGGCTGCACCGTCCCGGTCACCCATCGCGACGGGCACCGGGTCTGGGTCAGCGCCGCCTTCACCTACGTCCGCGACCCCGAGACCGGGCGGCGCGTCATCGTGGGCACCTTCCGGGACGTCACGGCCGACCACTACGCCATCCAGCGCGAGAGCGCCCAGGTGGCCCTCGGCATGCGCCTCGCCGGGGCCGTGAGCCTGCCCGACGCCCTGGCCGGCGCGCTGGAGGAGCTGCGGGACCTGTGGCGCGCCGACCGGGCGCTGGCCGTCCTCGTCACCGGCGGCGCCCCCGAGCTGACGTCCACCGACGCGGAGCTGACCTGGGAGGCGCTGCCCGAGGAGCGCCGCGCCGAGCTGCTCGGCCTGCGCGAGCACCCGACGCTCACGCCCGTCGCCGAGCACCCCACCGCGATCACGCTCGAACATCCCCGCGGCACCCTCGTCCTCTGGCTGGAGCTGACCGAAGGGCGCCCCTTCACCGACCAGGACCGGCTGCTGCTGACCCTCCTGGCGGCGCACCTCGCCCAGGGACTGTCGCGCGCCCACCAGATCGACCAGCAGCGTGAGACCGCCCTCGCCCTGCAGCGCGCGATCCTCGGCCCCTCCGAACTGCCCGACGGTTTCGCCGTCCGCTACGAGCCCGCCGCGCGGCCGCTCGAAGTGGGCGGCGACTGGTACGACACCTTCACCCTTCCCGACGGCCGCATCGGCATCATCGTGGGCGACTGCGTCGGCCGGGGGCTGGAGGCGGCCACCGTCATGGGCCAGCTGCGCAGCGCGTGCCGTGCCCTGCTGCTGCAGGACGCCAGCCCAGCGCGGACCCTCACGGCCCTCGACCGGTTCGCGGGAGACGTCCCCGGCGCCCACTGCTCCACCGTCTTCTGCGGCGTCCTGGATCCCGCGACCGGCGACCTCACCTACTCCAGCGCGGGGCACCCGCCCGGCATCCTCGCGCTGCCCGACGGGACGACCCGGCTGCTGGACGGCGGCAGGTCCGTCCCGATCGCCGTCTCCCTGGGAGGCGCCCGATCCGACGCCGAGACGACCATTCCCGCACGGGCCACCGTCCTGCTGTACACCGACGGGCTCGTGGAACGGCGCCGCAGGTCACTGACCGAGGGCATCGAACGGGCGGGCCGTGCCGTCCAGGACTTCCGCGAACACGGGATCGACGATCTCGCCGCCCGGATCATGGTGAGCCTCGCCCCGCCGGACGGTTACGACGACGACGTCGCGCTGATGCTGTACCGGCATCCGGCCCCGCTGGACGTCACCTTCCCCGCCGAGTCCTCGCAGCTCGCGCCCGTCCGGGACGCGCTGCGCGGCTGGCTCGCCCAGTGCCGGGTACCGCGCCGCACCGCCCAGGGCTTCCTGGTCGCCGCCGGCGAGGCCTGCGCCAACGCCGTCGAGCACGGCCGCCCCGGCGGCGGCGACGTGCCCACGATCCGGCTGCGGGCCGAGGCCTTCGCCGGCCAGCTCCGCCTCACCGTCACCGACACCGGCCGCTGGAAGCCGCCCCGCCCGGGGACCGGCCGCGACCGCGGACGCGGCACCACCCTCATGCGCGCGCTGACGCACCAGCTCACGATCACGCCCGGGCCCAGCGGCACCACCGTCCAGATGCACACCCGGATTGGCTCATGACCACACCTCTCACGCTCACGACCGTCCATCGGCCGGACGGGACATCGCTCGTGACGGCCTCCGGCGAGATCGACATGAGCAACAGCGACGCCCTCGCCGCCGCCCTGGACGCGGCGCGCCGCGACGGAGTCCGCCTCGTCCTGGACATCACCGCCGTCGAGTACCTCGACAGCGCCGGGCTGAGCGTCCTGTTCGCCCATGCCGGACTCCTCGAGCTGATCGCCCCGCCGCTCCTGGAGCCCGTGCTGACCCTCTCCGGCCTGCGAGAACTGGCCACCGTGCGCTTCGCGCCGGCTGGCGCGGACGGCTCCTGAGACACTGGCGACCCGGGGGCGTGCGTGCCCGACGCTCCGTCAGCGGAGGCTCCGACCCTATGGACAGGCTCCACACCGCACAGGTGGTCCGATCCCTGGCGGCCTCCTGGGATGACCGGTTCCTGGACGAGGACGACTGGCCGAAGATCGCGAGGAGCCTGCTGGCCTGCGGCTGTGACTGGCCGGCCGTCGCCGACCTCGCCGCAGCGGGCGCCACCTCGGGAACGGCCGTCCCCGACGCCGTCGAGCGGCTCGCCGCGCAGGCCGGCCGGGAGATAGGAGACCTGCCGGTACCGGCCTTCTGGGACACCGTCTGCGGCCTGGTCGCCCGAGCCTGGCGGTTGGGGGTGGTCGACGAAGTCGACGCGATGTACCGAATGGACGGCCTGTGGTGGATGATCCGCCGTCTTGACAGGTCCGACAGCCAGGGACTGCAGATGATCTGGCAGGGCATGGGCATCAAGGAGATGCACGACCATTGCGACATCAGCGGGCTGGCGACCGCCCTGCTCATCGAGGCCGACCGGCTCATCCCGGCCGATTCCGTGAATGGCCCGCTCTGCTTGGCCGTACTGGACGCCCTCATCTGAGCGGACCGCCGTCGAAGCCGTTGACGTGCCGGGGTCACCGGCGTCCTGGGCGAGGGAGTGCCAGGCCGCCCGGCGCGGCGTCCGGATCGGCGGTCGCGGCATCCGGTTCACCCGGGTGTCGTTGGGCCGCCTTACGATGGCGATTCTCCTGGGAGGTGGGATTGGCGGTCCTGATTCGTGCCGGTGACGTCCCCGCCGCGCGGCGGGCCGACACCTGGCTGAGCATCGTGTGCGAGACGCTCGGGCCGCTGGACGTGCGGATGGACCGGGACCGTCCGTTGCGGGGACAGATCGAGGCGGTGCGGCTCGGGCCGCTCGGCGTCGGCCGGATCGAGACCTCGACGCCGCACAGCGTGCACCGCACGCCGGGGCTGATCCGGCGGGACGATCCCGAGCACTACCGGGTCGTGCTGGCCGTCTCGGGCACGGTCCTGCTCGGCCAGGACGGCCGGACGGCGCGGCTCCGCGGCGGGGACCTGGCGATCTATGACTTCTCCCGTCCCTACGAGCTGGTCTACGACTCGGCCGTCCAGCTGGCGGTCTTCAGCTTCGCCCGGGCGATGCTCACCGTGCCCGCGGACGCGGTGCGCCGGCTCGCCGCCGTCCCGATCGCGGCGGAGGGCGGCACCGCGGCGCTCGCCGCGCCGCTGCTGCGCAGGGTGGCGGAGGACGCCGGGACCTACGACCCGGCGAGCGCCGCCCGGCTGCCCGCCGTCGTGATGGATCTGCTCGACATGACCATCGCCGAACGGACGTCGCAGGTCGCGGCGCTGGTACCGGAGACCCGCGAGCGGGTGCTGCTGCGGCGCGTCCACGCCTTCGTCGAACGGCACCTCGGTGACACCGGGCTCGGCCCCGGCATGATCGCGGCCGCGCACCACGTCTCGCTGCGCCATCTGCACCGGCTGTTCGAGTCGCAGGACACCACCGTCGCGGCGTGGATCCGCCATCGGCGGCTGGAACGCTGCCGCCGCGATCTGACCGACCCGGCCATGGCCGCAGAGTCCGTCAGCGGCATCGCGGCGCGCTGGGGGCTGCCGGACCCGGCGCACTTCAGCCGGCTGTTCCGGCGAGCGTACGGGGCGTCCCCGGCGGAGTACCGCCGCGCCTCTCTGGAGCCGGGCGCGCGAGCACTGCACGGATCGTCAACCGCCCGGCACTGATCTGCAAGCCCGCGGATTTCCTGATCGGGAGACTTGGCGCGACCGGAAACCCGAAGGAAGGAAATCGCCGATGTCCACGACGCTGTTCGTGAACCTCCCCGTGAAGGACCTCGACCGCTCCAAGAAGTTCTTCACCGCCCTCGGCTTCGACTTCTACGGCATGACCGCCGACATGGCATCCGTGATCATCAGTGAGCGCACCCAGGTCATGCTGCTGGCGGAGCCCACGTTCGCCGGCTACGCGCAGCACGAGGTCGCCGACACCGCCAAGAGCACCGAGATGATCCTCGTGCTCGGCCTGAACGCGCCGGAGGAGGTGGACGAGCTGGCCGCCAAGGCGCTCGCCGCCGGGGGCTCGGCCGTCGGCGAGCCCCTGACCGAGGGCGGCCGGTACCAGCGCGGCTTCGCGGACCCCGACGGTCACCAGTGGTCCGCGCTCTGCCTGGTCGCCCCGGAGAGCTGAGCCGGCGCGACGCGTCGACCGCGGTCCTCAGCGGTTCCGCCGGCCAGGTGCGCCGGAAGGGGGCGCCTTCTCGTTGACGGCCTGCGCGGAGGCGCGGAACTTCTCCAGCAGGCGGGCCAGTTCCGTGACCTCCTCATCGGTCCAGTCCGCGACGAAGGACGCGAAACGGGCCTCGCCCTGCCGGGTGAGCCGGTCGACCGTCTCGCGCCCGGCATCGGTGAGGGTCAGGATGGACGCGCGCCGGTCGGCGGGGTCGGGGGCCGCGGCGATGTACCCGGCCCGGGTCAGCGTCCGCAGCTGGTGGGTGACAGCCGAGCGGTGCACCTCGAGCCGGTCGGCCACCTGCGAAGGCCGGACGCCCCCGGGAGGATCGTCCCGCTGGGCCGCGCCGATGACCTGCAGGACGGCGAGCGCCGCGGCGTCGGGGATCGCCCTGCGCGCGCGCCGCATGTGCTCCAGGACCGCGAACAGGGCCCCGGTCAGGCGCGTGACTCCCGCCTCGCATGGTGGCATGCCCGCACGCTATCGATGGTTGATTGACTGAACCAACTATTTGGTACGGGCGCGCTGGTGGTGTCTCCGCTCGTCATGGGAATGATCGAGGTGATCGCCGGGCGGACGGGACGGCCGTGTCCGGGACCCGCCGCGATCTACGGGGGGATGAGCGTGGGGGAGACACCGGTGTTACCGGCGGCGCGCGAGCCGGCGGACCGGGAGGCGGCGGCCTCCGGCGGGGCGGCGACGGGGGCGTCCGCCGTCCGGGCGGGGAGGCGTCGATGGCCGAGGTGATCGTCGTCGGCGGCGGTGTCGGCGGTATGACCGCCGCGCTGCTGCTGGCGCGGGGCGGCCACCGGGTCAGGGTGTACGAGCGGCTGGACCGGCTCGGCGGCAAGCTCGCCGAGCGCGAGCGGGACGGATTCGTCTTCTCGCTGGGGCCGTCGCTGCTGACCCTCCCGGAGATCTTCCGCGAGCTGGGCGTCGCACGGGAGCTGCTGGAGCTGGACGAGCTGTGCCGCTACCGCTTCGCCGACGGGTCCGAACTGCGCGCCTACCGCGACCCGGACCGGATGGCTGCGCAGGTCGAACGGCTGGCTCCCGGAGAGGGGGAGGCGTGGCGCGCCTTCTACCGGTGGGCGGCGGGCTGCCTGGAGGCGTCGCGGCGGACGTTCTTCGCCGGGCCGCTCGGCCGCAGGCCCGAGCAGGCGCGGATCGGCGACCTCCTCTCGGTCGCGCCGGGCCGGACGCTGGACGGGCTGGCCCGCCGGTTCTTCCGCGACCCGAGGCTGCGGCAGTACGTCGGCCGGTACGCGACGTACGCCGGGTCGAGCCCGTACCGGGCGCCGGCCGCGCTCGGCTGCGTTCCGGCGATCGAGCACGGGGACGGCGGCTGGTACGTGCCGGGCGGCCTGGCCCGGCTCGCCGACGACCTGACCCGCCTGCTGATCGGGGCGGGCGTCGACGTCCGGACCGGCAGCGAGGTCGTGGAGGTGGCCGCCGACCGGTCGTCGGTGACGGGCGTGGTGCTGGCGTCGGGGGAGCGGGCGAGCGCGGACGCGGTGGTGGTGAACGCCGACGCCGCGGCGCTGTACGGCCGGTTGCTGCCGGATCGGCGCAGGTCGCGCCGGATCGTCCGGCTGGGCCCGTCCTCGTCGGCGTTCCTGGTGCTCGCCGGCGTGGAGGGGCGCACCGAGGGGCTGCCGCACCACTCCGTCGTCTTCTCGGCCGACTACCGGCGGGAGTTCGGCGACATCTTCGAGCGCGGGACGCCGCCCGAGGACCCGACGATCTACATGGGCTGCTCGGCGGTGGACGACCCGTCCCAGGCGCCGGCCGGGACGGAGAACCTGGTGCTGCTGGTCAACGTCCCCGCTGGCGATCCGGGCCGTTGGCCGATGAGCCCGGACGCCTACCGCGACCTGGTCCTGGAACGGCTGGCGCTCCGCGGGCACGACCTGTCGGGGAGGCTGCGGTTCGTGGAGACGTTCACCCCCGCCGACCTGCGCGACCGGTACGGCGCGTGGGGCGGGGCGATCTACGGGACCCCCTACCGGGGCGTGCTCGCGCCGTTCCGCAGGCCGGGCAACCGGGGGCCGCGGCGCGGACTGTACCTGGTGGGAGGGTCGGCGCATCCGGGCGGCGGGCTGCCGCTGGTGGCGATGGGCGGCCGGATCGTCGCCTCGCTCATCGAGCAGGACCTCCCGGCGCGGAAGGACGTGCGGGTGGGATGAGGACGCTGACACCGCTCCAGGCGCCGGCCGCCGCGGTGGTGGCCGCCCGGCTGGCGCGCGGCCGGAAACGCCCCGCGCCCTTCGTGCCCGGGAAGTCCGGCCCGCCTCCGGAGCCGGTCTCCGTGGTGATCCCGGCGCGCGACGAGGAGTTCCGGCTCGAGGACTGCGTACGGCCCCTGCTCGCCGATCCCGACGTGTCCGAGGTGATCGTCGTGGACGACGAGTCGCGGGACGGCACGGCGCGGCTCGCGGCGCGGCTGGGCGCCGAGGTCGTGTCCGGGGCACCGCTGCCGGACGGCTGGGTCGGCAAGCAGTGGGCGCTGGACCAGGGCGTGCGCGCCGCCGCGGGGCCGATCGTGGTCCTGCTGGACGCCGACACGCGCCCGAAGCCGGGCCTGTGCGCGGAGCTGGCGGCGCTGCTCGACACCTTCGACCTGGTGTCGGCCGGGCCGAGGTTCGTCTGCGGCGGCGTGGCCGAGCAGGCGTTGCACGCCTCGTTCCTGGCCGGCCTGGTCTACCGGCTCGGCCCCATCGGCCCGGCCGCGGCATCGCCCGACCGGCTCCTGCTCAACGGCCAGTGCATGGCCTTCCGCAGGGCCCCGATGCTGCGGGCCGACGGGTTCGCCCGGGTCCGCGGCCACCTCACCGACGATGTCGCCCTCGGCCGGCTGCTCGCGCGGGACGGCTGGCGGGTCGCCTTCCGGGACGCCGGCGCCCTGCTGGAAGTCGACATGCACGAGTCGGCGGCCGATGTGTGGCGCGAGTGGGGACGATCCATCTCCCTGCGGGACGTGACGGGGAGCGGCGCGCTGGCAGCGGATCTCGCGGTCGTCTGGTTGACGCTCGCCCTGCCGGTGATGCGGCTGGCGAAGGGGCGCCCGACGGCGCTGGACCTCGGCCTGCTCGCCCAGCGGTTCCTCCTGACGGCGGCGCTGCGCGGCAGCTACGTGCGGCCGGGCCCGGGCCTGGCGATCTCGCCGTTCCTCGACGTCCTGACCGCGGTGCGGCTGACGTGGTCGGCGCTGCGGCCGTCGCGCACCTGGCGGGGGCGGACCTACGACGGTCCGGCGGTCACGCGCGGCGCCCGGCCACGGCGGCCTGACCGAAGCGCAGCCCGATGAGGCACATCAGCGCCCCGGTGCCCGCGACGTGCTCGGCGGGCGCGAAGAGGAGCTGCAGCGCCGGCAGGGAGAAGACCGCGGCGCGCGTGCCCCAGGCGAACGAGCGCGACGCCAGGCCCACCCCGGCCAGCAACGCGGCGCCGAGCGTGAACGCGGGCGGGCAGATCACCGCGAAGCCGCCCGCGAAGGTGAGGATCGAGCGGCCGCCCCGCCGCCCCGCGAACGCCGGCCAGGCATGCCCGGCCATCGCGGCGGCCACCGCCGCGTACGCGGGCAGGACGCTCGGGCCGGCGACCGTCCCGAGCGCCCCGGTCACGCCCCCGCCCACGGCGAGCCCGACGAGGCCCGCGGCCATGCCCTTGAGCATGTCGCCGGCGAACACGGGCACGGCGGCCTTCCAGCCGAGCTGCTCCATCATGTTCCAGAAGCCGGGGTTGCGGTCGCCGACGTCGCGCGGGTCGAAGCCGTGGGCGCGCCCGACGAGCACCGCGACCGGCACCGAGCCGAGCAGGTAGCCGCCGATGGACGCGCCGAGCACGGGAGCCGCCGATACCAGGGTCATCGCCTCGTTCCACCTCATCAGGTACGCGGGTGTGGACGCCATGCGGCACATGGCGTTCGACCGGCCGCTGCTGCGCCGCACCGCCGGGCTGTCGTTCTGGCGGCTGCTGGGCACCGGCCGCGGCCGGTCCATGAGCCTGGGCGCGGACCTGCGCCGCTGGGCGCTGTTCGCGGTGTGGGAGGGGGAGCCCGCGTTGGAGGAGTTCCTCGCGCGCTCGCCGGTGGCCGCACGGTGGGGGGACGAGGCCGAGGAGTCCTGGCATGTGCGGCTCGCGCCGCTCGGTTCCCGCGGCCGGTGGGGCGGGCGCGATCCCTTCGCGGCCGGCCCCTCCGCGGCGTCCGTCAGGAGGGCCGGACCCGCCAGGACGGCCGGGGACGGGCCGGTGGCCGTGCTGACCAGGGCGTCGATCCGCCCCAGCCGGCTGGTGGCGTTCTACCGGTCGGTTCCGGACGTGGACCGGGAACTGCGCCGGGAGGACGGTTGCCTCGCCTCGATCGGGGTGGGGGAGTGGCCGCTGGCCCGGCAGGCGACCTTCTCGCTGTGGGACGACGAGACCGCCGTCACGCGGTTCGCCTACCGCGCGGGCGCGCACCGCACCGTCATCGGACGCGTGCGCGGCGAAGGCTGGTACGCCGAGGAGATGTTCGCCCGTTTCACCCCCTACGCGAGCCGGGGCACCTGGGACGGGCATGACCCGCTGCGCGCTCGCCGTGCGGAGTGAGCGCCTCACGCGACCGGCCCCACGGAAGCACGGCCGTCCACGGGCACGGGCGCGCCCTCCGCGGCCAGCTCGGACGCGACCACGCAGGCCCGGGCCAAGGCGGTGGATCGCGAAGAGCCGTGGCCCACGACGACCGTGCCGGCCAGCCCCAGCAGGGCGGCACCACCGTGCGTGTCCGCGGTGTAGAGGCGTGCGACCTCCGCCAGCCGGGCGGGCGGGGCGATGCCGGCTTCGGCGACCATCTCCAGGGTCGTCCGGACGCAGCCCTCGATGTTCTTCAGCACGACGTTGCCGGTGAAGCCGTCCGTCACGACCACGTCGACCGCTCCGCCGAGCACATCGTGCCCTTCCACGTTGCCGTGGAAGCGGAGGGGCAGGCCCGGCAGCAGCGCGGCGGCCTCCCGGACGAGCCGGTTGCCCTTCCCCGGCTCGGCGCCGATGGACAGCAGCCCCACCGACGGGTCGGGCACGCCGAGGACATTGCGCGCGTACGAGGCGCCCAGCAGCGCGAACTGCGCGAGCATCCGCGGAGTCGGGTCGGCGGTCCCGCCGGCGTCGAGCAGCACGGTGGAACCGGTCGGCGTCGGCAGCGCCACGGCCAGCGCCGGGCGCAGCACGCCCTCCCGCCGTCCGAACGTGCGGACCGCGCACGTCACCACGGCTCCGGTGGACCCGGCCGAGACGAACGGGGCACCCCGCCGGTGTGCGAGCGCGCACCCGACCGCGAGGCTCGAATCCCGCCGGGCGGCGGCGTTCGCGCCGCGCTCGGCCATCGGCACGACCTCGTCGGCGTGCTGGACCTCCACCTCGCCGACGCCGCCGTGCCTCCGCAGTTCGCGGTGCAGGTCATCCGCCCGCCCGACCAGGACGACCGGGACGCCGTGCTCGCGGCGCGCCGCCAGGGCCCCCGGCACCGTCTCGGCCGGTCCGTGGTCGCCGCTCATCGCGTCGAGCACCACCGGACGCGCCGCCCCGCCCATCTCAGGCCGCCTCGAGGGGCCGCCGCCGTTCGGCGCGGCCGGCGGCGGAGGCGGCCAGCATGTGCCGCGCGAAGATCGTGGCCCGGCGGCGGCGCGGCACCCGCGCCCGCGCGGTCAGCACGTCGTGCCCGGCCGCGGCGATCTCGTCCAGGATGCCGCTGTACAACTCGTACGCGGCGCGGATGCAGGGACGGGAGGACGGTGCCAGCAGTTCCACGCCGTCGAGGGCGCGGCGGTAGTGGTCCCGGGCGCGGCCCGACTCGAAGGCGACCAGGTCGCGCAGCGCCCGTGCAGGGACGCCGCGGTGGAGGTCGTCCTCGGTGACCCCGAACTTGGCGAGGTCCTCCTGCGGCAGGTAGACGCGGCCTCGGGCCAGGTCCTCCGCGACGTCCCGCAGGAAGTTCGTCAGCTGGAACGCCCGCCCCAGTTCGCGGGCGGCCTCGCGGGCCTGTGGCCCCGCGCCGGGAACCGTCTCTAGGACGGGAAGCATCATCAGCCCGATCGCGGCGCCCGAGCCCTCCATGTAGACCAGCAGGTCCTCGTAGGTGCCGTACCGGGTGACGGTGAGGTCGGCGCGCATGGACCGCAGGAAGGCGTCGAGATCGGTGCGCTCGATGCCGAAGGAGCGGACGGTGTGCACGAAGGCGGGCAGCACCGGATCCTCGACCGTCTCGCCCGCCAGACTCGCGCTCAGGCGCCGGGTCACCTCGTCGAGCGCGCGCGCCCGGCCGCCGGTGTCCGCGGCCGGCTCGCCGGACGCGTCGACGATGTCGTCCACATGGCGGGTGAACCCGTACAGCGCGTGCACATGTCTGCGCTTCCACGCCGGCAGCAGCAGCGTGGCCAGGTAGAACGAGCGGCCGTGCCGGGCGTTGAGACGGCGGCAGTGCTCATAGCTCGCGGTCAGCGTCATCGGCGGCCTTCCAGGATGCGGGCGGCGGCGAGCCGTCCGGAGATCAGAGCCGGTGGGACGCCCACACCGGGCGCGGTGTACATCCCGGCGAAGTGCAGGCCGGGGACGCGGCGGCTGCGGCCGGCGGGCCGGAACCAGGCCGTCTGGGAGAACCGGTGGTCGAGCGCGAAGGGCGTGCCGGCCGAATGGCCCAGGCGGGACCAGACCCGCGGATCGAACGTCCGCCGCGGGGCCGACGACAGGTCGCCGTACCCCAGGTCGGACAGGCGGGCGAGCAGGCGCTGCTCCAGCCGCGGCGCGAGACGGTCCCAGTCGGCTCCGCTCGCGGTGTTCGGCGCGGGTTCCAGGACGCTCAGCGTGCAGTGGCCGGGCGGCGCGGCGGTGGCGTCCGCCTCGGGGCAGGTGACCAGCAGGCTCGGGTCGGGCTGCGGGCGTCCGGCGGCCAGGGCGGAGAAGGTTCCGGCCCACTCCCGGCCGAAGTGCAGCGTGTGGTGCGCGCGGCCGGGCGCCCGGTGGTCGAGTCCGAAGTGCATGACCAGGCAGGACGGCGAGTACCGCGGCCGGCGCAGCCGCCAGTCGCCCGCCGCGGCCGGCAGCAGCCCCCGGTGGGCCCGCGCCAGGTCGCACGCGACCACGACCGCCCCGGCGGCGAGCCGCTCGCCGCCCTCCAGCCGTACCGCCGTCACCCCGGACGCGTCCGTCTCGACCCGCTCGGCGCGCACGCCGTACCTGAGCACGGCGCCCGCCTTCTCGGCCACGGCGGCGAGGGCCTGCGGGACGGCGTGCATCCCGCCGGCCGCGGGGAAGTACACCCCGCCGATGGTGTCCATGTGCGCGACGACCGCGTAGACGGCCAGCGCCTTGCCGGGAGGAAGCCCGACGTACAGCGCCTGGAACGTGTGCGCCCTGACGAGCCGCTCGTCGGTCAACTGGCTCGCAACGAACCGGTCCAGGCGCCGGAACCCGCCCGCCGCCGCGAGCCTGAGCAGCGCGAGGGGACGGGCCATGCTCCGCAGCCGGGTCATGTCCGCGTCGATGAACGTCGGCCATTCGGCCTCGAACATCGCCGCGAGCCGCCGCCGGAACCGCAGGTAGCGGGCCGCCTCGTCCGGCCCGCACAGGGCGCGGACGTTGTCGGCCATCCGCTGCGCGCCCGCCACCACGTCCAGTTGTGAGCCGTCGTGGAAGGACAGCCGGTAGAACGGGTCCAGGCGCCGGAGCGGCAGCAGGTTCTCCATGTCCTCGCCCGCCGCGCCGAACGTCTCCGCCAGTACCTGCGGCATGGTCAGCACCGAAGGGCCCGTGTCGAACCGGTACCGTCCCGCGTGCGCCGTTCCGCAACATCCGCCTGGTTCGTCCTGGGCCTCGACCACCACGACGTCGCGGCCGCCCGCGGCGAGGTGGATCGCCGCCGACAGCCCGGCCAGGCCCGCCCCGATGACGACGACCGGACCCCTCTCCACCATCAGCGCCCGCCACGGGGGCCGCGCGCACGATCCGTCATGTGCAGTGCGCCGATCATGTCCCCTCCTTAGGTCGTCCGCCCGTACCCCCCTCTGACCTGGACAAGCACGCCTGAACCGGATTTTGCCCGCGCGGCACCGTTCCAATGACGGACGCTCCCCGGCCGCTCTTCCGGCGATGACGCCGCCCATGGCTATAGCCCGACCGGGGCCGGGTACCGCGACGCACATGGGGGACGAGAAGAAGGAGCCGGCCGTCGGTGACGAGGTCACCTGGCGCAGCCACGGCTCCACGGCCGAGGGCCGTGTGGAGAAGAAGATCACCGACCGCCGCGAGGAGGGCGGCCGCACCGTCGCGGCCTCGCCCGACGAACCGCAGTACGCCGTGCGGAGTGAGAAGAGCGGTAAGAAGGCCGTCCACAAGGGCTCGGCGCTGCGCAAGCGAAAGCGCTCGAAGTGAGCGGCGCGGGTCCGGACAAGAGTGTGACCACGCCCCGTCGCGTCAGGGCCTGCCCGCGCCCGTTCCGGCGGCCCGCCGCCGCAGGGCCAGTACCGCGGCGGGCACCGCGAACGCGCCCATCGCCGTCCCGCCCGCCACCGCCACCACCGGATCGCTCGGCTCGAACACCACCGCGAACGCCAGCGTCTCCATCGCCGCCATGAGCCCGTACGTCGCCACGAGCCACTCCGAGGCGTCCGGCCCGCCGACCCACGCCTCGGTCGCGGCCATCAGCAGCGCGGACACGCCCAGCCAGCCGGCGAAGTTGCTCGCGGGCACCCCCCGGTAGGTTCCGCGCCGCGCCCATCTCCACAGGTCGTGCCGCAGCATCTGCGGATCCAGGAACGCGTCCCATGCGGTCAGCGCCAGCGCCCCGACCGCCATCCGCCGCACCGGCCGCCGGCCCGGGACCAGGACGGCCGCGACCGCATGCGCCGCCAGCCCCATTCCGGACCACGCCGCCGCGACCGCCACGGGAACACCGGCCACCTGCGGCCGCAGCACCGGTGTGTAGGTGTACCGCCCGAACGGCAGCCCCGTCCGCACACCGATCCGTTCCACGGTGTGGCCCAGCGCCATCCCCGTCGCCACCGCGCCGGCCGCCCGCGCGGCGCCCCGCCGCGAGGCGGCGAAGCAACCGGCCGCCGCCGCGAGCGCGCCCACCACCGGGTTGATCCACCGCACCGGCTCCGCACCGACCCCGGACGTCACCTGCGCGGCGACCATCGACGCCAGGAAACCGGCTCCGGCGACCGCGAACCCGTCCGCTCCCCGCCCCGTGCCCGCTCGCCCCCGGTTCCCAGGCCGCACCATCAACTCCACATCCCCGCATCGAGCCGAACAGGCGTGCCCGCCCGGGGCCGGCGATCGGCGGGGGCGTCCGTCGGCCCCCCGTCCGGTGATCTTTCCGTTCGTCCCGGCGGCAAGCGGCCGCCCGTCTCCGGAATCCGGCCGTGCACGGTAACGCGCCGGCAATGGGCCGGCGACCGCGCGCTTGAGGACCGGTGTCATTCGGGATCGACGATGGGCGGCGGGTAGCCGAGCGCGCGCCGGCGGTCGGCGGGCAGGGACCAGGGGCGGTGGACGCGCGACCCCTCGATCTCCGCGAGCTCGGGCACGTACCTGCGGACGTAGTCGCCGCCGCGGTCGAAACGCAGTGCCTGGCGCAGCGGCTTCATGACCTGGGCGGGACGGGTGTTGTTGCCGGTCCCCGCCACCCACTGCCAGTTCCCGGCGTTGTCGGCGACGTCGCCGTCCAGCAGCCAGTCGTTGAAATGGCGCAGTCCGCGCCGCCAGTCGATGTCGAGGTTCCTGGTCAGGAACGACGCGGTGATCAGCCGGGCGCGGTTGTGCATGAAGCCCTCGGCGCGCAGCTGCCGCATCCCCGCGTCGACGATCGGGATGCCGGTCATGCCCGCGCGCCAGGCGGCCAGGGCGTCCTCGTCCCGGTTCCAGCGGCGCCCGCGGGGCCGGTAGTCGGCCCGGGCCAGCTCGGGGAACGCGGCGGCGACCTGGTGGTGGAAGTCGCGCCAGGCGAGCTGGCGCCGGAACCCCTCCGGGCCGGCCTTCGCCGCCTCCAGCGGTGAGACGCAGCCGAACTTCAGGTACGGGCTGAGCCGGGACGTGCGGTCGGCGGCGAGGTCGTCGTGGACGCGGTCGTAGTCGGCGGCGGACTCGCGCAGCCAGGTCTCCATCCGGCGGCGGCCGGCCCGCTCGCCGCCGTCCGCCAGGTCGCGGGACGGCGTGCCGGACACCAGGCCGGCCATGTCCGGGAGCGCCCCGGGCCGGAGCCCGGACGGCAGCGCGACCTTCCGCGGCGTCTTCGCGACCGGCCGGCGGCCGGCGGCGTCCCAGGCCCTCCAGTACGGGGTGAACACCCGGTAGTGGTCGCCGCCCGCCGGAGTGAGGTCCCCGGGCGGGACCACGGTGATGCCCGGATGCGCCGACACCTCGAGCCCGAGACCGCGGAGCCCGTCGAGGCGCCGCGCCGCGTAGGCGGACCGCTCGTCGGCCAGGAACAGCGCCGCCGCGCGCGTCCGCTCGGCCAGCCGGGCGACCTCCGTGACCGGGTCGCCGCGCCGCACCACCAGGTCGCCCCCCAACTCCCGCAGTGATTCGCGCAGGTCGGCAAGGCTCTCGAGGAGGAACCGGACGCGGTTGGGCGCGGCGAACGGCCCGCCGAGCAGCGCGTCGTCGAAGACGAAGACTGGAACGACCCGCTCCGCCCGGCACGCGGCCGCCAGCGCGGGATTGTCGCGCACCCGGAGGTCACGGGTGAACAGCATGATCGATGTGCTCATCACCGCAATCCTCGGCTTCGCGGCCGCGTCGGGTCGCCGTCCTGCGTGAAATCGCGGCAAAGCTTCGGCCGCCGCGTCAGCCCGTTGCCGCGCCCGGCCGGTTGCGGACGGCGATGTCGATGTTCAGCGCGGTGGCGAAGCCGCACCAGGCCGCGTACGGCAGCAGCGCGAGGGCCGCCGCGGTGTCGATGCGCGCGGCGCGCCGGAGCAGCTCGGCGTTGCTCGCGTCCAGCAGGACCGTCCCGGCCACGCCCGCGCTCGGACTGCGGAGCCCGAAGAACAGATGGTTCCAGGCGGCGTTCAGGGCCAGGTTCGTCCCGACGCTGGCGGCCAGGGCCCGGCGTTCGGCCCCGCGCGCCCTGAGCAGGGCGCGTCCGGTGGCCCAGGCGATCGAGGCGTACAGCGGCGTCCACACCGCGCCGAAGGCCCACGACGGCGGCTGCCACGGCGGCTTGGACAACGACCGGTACCAGCCGTCGTCGGCATCGACCGCCGTGGCACCGAGGACGGCGGCGGTCGTCACCGCCGCGGTCGTGGCGCCGTAGGTCTTCCATCGCGTGGCCGCCGAACGCCCTTGCCGTCGTACCCGGTTCATACGAGCGTGCTTCCCCGGGGCGGCCCGGATGAACGCGCCGGTGACCGCCCTGCCCGACGGGCGCCGCGTCAGGCGATTGCCCCAGCGCATCCCGGGCATCTCACTCAGCGTGACTGCAACCAGCGGGCAGCCCCGGCCGCGGCTGGCGGTGTCCAGTTGCCTGCTCGGCGCGCCCGTCCGCTACAACGGCGGCCACAGCCGGAACCGGTTCCTCACCGGGATGCTGTCGCGGCACGTCGACTGGGTGCCGGTCTGCCCGGAGATGGAGATCGGGCTCGCGGCGCCCCGGCCCGCGATGCGGCTGCGGACCGACGGGCACATCGTCACCAAGGACGGCGCGTCCGACCACACCGCGGCCATGACCGCCCTGGCCGAGCACCGGCTCCCCGACCTGGAAGGCGTCGACGGGTACGTCCTGAAGTCACGTTCTCCCAGCTGCGGCCTGTCCAACCTGCCCCGGTACGCCGCCGGCGCGCCGGGTGAGCGCACCGACGGGCAGCCGGTCGACCGGAAGGGCCGCGGCGTGTTCGCCGCGCTGCTCCTGGAGGCCTATCCCGACCTGCCCACCGAAGAGGACGGCCGGCTCAATGATCCCGCGCTGCGCGAGCATTTCATCGAACAGGTGTTCGCTCAGGCTCGGCTGCGCGAGTTCTTCGCCGGCGACTGGCGCCCGCGCGACCTCGTCGCCTTCCACAGCCGGCACAAGTTCCAGCTGCTCGCCCACGCCCCCGAGGGCTACCGCGAGACCGGACGCATCGTCGCCCGCGCGGGCGAGCGCCCGCGGGACGAGCTGGAACGCGACTACCGCCACGCGTTCACCGCCACACTCGCGATCCGCCCGGGACGAGGCCGCCACACCAACGCCCTCCATCACATCCTCGGCTTCATCACCGACGACCTCGACCCCGCGCGCCGCCAGGACATCCTCACCGCCATCGACTCCTATCGGGAAGGGCGGGCGCCGCTGAGCGTCCCCATGGCCCTGCTGCGGCACCACGCCCAGGGCGAGCATCTCGCCTACATCGCCGAGCAGACCTACCTTGACCCCTTCCCTGAGGACCTCCTCCTCCGCCACAACCTCTGACGGCGTCCCGGGATGAGGCGGCCGAGGGGGCGACCGCACGCCTGATCCGGCGCGGACGCTCCGGGTCAAAGCTCCGGGACGGCGACGTCACCGGACGTTAGCCATGAGCCTCGAACTTCCATACAGACATCGACGTCTATATGAGTATGGTTGCCCCACAGGACGAGGAAGCATGATGCGGACTCCGCGGCGGATCGCCGGACTCCTGGCCGCCCTCCCCCTGGCCGCCCTCCTGACGGCCACCGGGTCGTCGCAGGCGCTGGCCGACCCCGCCTACCAGGAACTGTGCGCCGGCCCGGTCGCCGAACTGCAGGCGATACAGGCGCGCATCCGAGAGCACAACGCCCGTCCCCACACCGGCCCCTACAGTGCGGCGGCCGCCGCCTACGACTCCGAGGCGGCCACCTTGAGGACCGAACAGAACCGCGCCCTCTCGCGGCTCATGGCCTGCGAGCGGAGTCTCGACCGGATGCAGGCCAGGTACCCGAAGTCGACCATCATGAGCCCGTCGCCGGACGCCGTCACCAAGATCGAGACGGCGCTCGCGAAGGTCACCGACGCGGAGAAGCGGGCCGCCACGCGCTGGAACGCCAAGACCTACGACTACTTCAAGTACGGGCAGGGGAAGAGCGGGATGACCAAGCGGGTGGACCGGCGGCCCGCCGAACTCCCGCCGTCCGTCTACGGCGTGTACAAGGCGCTCGACCAGACGCGTCCCACGTTTCCCAAGACCGCGTACCTGCAAGGAGTGCAGGCGCCGAAGACGGGAAGCCCCGACCCCGCCTACCCTCCTGCGAGCGGCCGGGTGGTCAACAGCACGCACATGGACCACATCGTCCCGCTGCGGCGGCTCGTCTCCATGCGCGACTTCCTGAAACTGACCCCGGGCAATATGTACATCGTCGCGAACTCGCCCGCCAACGGCCAATGGCTCTCCGGCTCGGCGAACCTCTCCAAGGGCTCGGGCAGCGCGGCGCTCACCTCCGGCACCTCGCCCGCGTGGCGGCAACAGCAGGGCCAACTCCGGCAGAAGGCCGAAACCGAACTCCAGGAACTCATCGACGCGCTGCTCAAGAGCCAGAGGAGCTGATCCGCGATGGACGAACAGATCCAGAACCCGGGCCCGCCGCTCCCGCCCTCGCCCCTGCGCGGCCGGCGGCGCCGTCGGTTCGCCCTGCTCGCCGGAGCATTCACCGCGCTGGCGGTGTTCGCCGGAGCCGCCGCCTACGGCGTCCACTGGTGGACGCACCGGGATGAGAGGCGGGTCAGCAGCGCGGTGACGGACTTCGCGCACGCGGTCGACCGGGAGGACTCGGCCACGGCGCTCGGCCTCATGTGCGCCGAGGAGGAGCAGAGCGCGGTCGAGTCCGGGGCCTCCGCGAGCGACCACGGCCTCGGCTCCCGCTACGAACGGCCGGTGAAGACCTCCGACATCACGATCTCCGGTGACGTGGCCCGGGTGCGGCTGACGCGCCCCTCGCAGCCGCCCGCAACGCTCTACCTGCGCAAAGAGGGCGGGGCCTGGAAGCTGTGCGACCCGGAGCGGCAGAGCCGCCCGCAGTGACCCGGCGCCCGGCGCCCCGCCGGACCGGCCCGCAGGCCGGCTCGGCAGGGGCGCCGCGACGAACGGCGTCTGAGCGACGCCGTGCTCAGCACACCCGCAGCCCCCCGACCACATGGGCGCTCACGGTCCGCCCGCCGTCACCGTCCGGTGAAGCGCGCCTCGCGGCGCTCCAGGAACGCGGCGACCCCCTCGGCGTGGTCCTCGGACGCGAAGCACTCGGCGAGCGCGGCCCGCGTGGCGCCGACGTGGTCGAGCAGGCTCGCGGAAGCGCCGTCCATCACCAGCCGCTTCATCCTCGCCAGTGCGAACGGCGACCCCTTGGTGATGGCGTCGGCCAGTTCCCGCGTCGCCTCGGGTACCGCATCCGGCTCCACGACGGCCGTGGCGAAGCCGAGCGCCAGGGCCTCCTCGGCACCCAGGTCGGCGCCGGTGTAGAGCAGCCGCAGTGCCGGGCCGATCCCGATCTGGCGGGGGAGCAGCCACGTCCCGGCGCCGGTGTCGGCCACCAGCCCGCGGTGGACGAAGGGCCACCGGAACTTCGCTCTGGTCGAGACGATCCGCAGGTCGGCCTGGGTGGCGAACTCCGCGCCCATCCCGACCGCCATGCCGTCGACGGCCGCGATGACCGGCTTCGGGCAGCCGACCAGCAGCGGCGGCTCGTCGGGCCGGTCCCGGCCGGGCCCGCCCCGCTCGCGCGGGGCGCGGGCGGCGAGGTCCGCCAGGTCGATGCCGGCGCAGAAGCTGCCCGGCACGCCGGTGACGACCAGTACCGCCACGCCGGGGTCGGCCCCGGCCTCCGCGACGCGGGCGGAGAACTCCTCCAGCATCGCGAACGTCATCGCGCCGCGCTTGGCCGGACGGTCGATGGTCAGCGTGGCGACGCCGTCACCGACCCCGTAGCGGATCTCCTGCATGGCGCTCTCCTCTTGGCTCGTCCCGGCCGGTCGGGTATGTCTATTAAACAAACGTTCTAAGGGATCCGGCACGGCCGGCACGGTGCCGTGGGAGGTCGGAATGGCGCGAGACGTCCTGTACGAGGCCGACGGGCACGTCGGCATCGTCACGCTCAACCGCCCGGAAGTGCACAACGCGCTGCGCCGCCGGACCTACGAGGAGCTGACCGGCCTCGTCCGGTCCACCACCGCCCGCGCGCTGGTGGTGACCGGCGCCGGAGCCTCGTTCTGCTCCGGTGACGACGTCCGGGAGCTGCTGACCGGCGACGGCCCGCCGCCGGAACCCCGCCTCACCCCCGCGGCCGGAGCGCTGCTGGAGACCGACGTCCCCGTGATCGCGGCGGTCAACGGCTCCGCGGTCGGATGGGGCATGGAACTGGCGCTGATGGCCGACATCCGGGTGGCGGCGCGGCGCGCCCGCTTCGGCGAGCTGTTCGTCAAGCGCGGGCTGTGCAGCGACGTCGCCGGGATCGCCCGGCTGGCCCAGCTGGTCGGCCGCGAGCGCGCCGCCGAGCTGCTGTTCACCGGCGAGATCGTCGACGCCGCGAGAGCCGAACGGATCGGCCTGGTCAGCCGGGTCGTGGACGATGACGACGTGCTGGAGTCGGCGGTGGAGCTGGCGGCGCGGATCGCCGCGAACCCGCCGCTGGCCGTCGCCGCGCTCAAGCGGGGGCTGCGCCGCGCGCTGGATCCGGACTGGAACGACCTGGGCGCATGGGTCGGCACCACCCTGGGCGAGCTGTTCGCCACCGAAGACCACCGCGAGGGCGTCCGCTCGTTCCTGGAGAAGCGGGACGCGCACTACGTCGGCCGCTGAACGGTCCGTGGGTGCCCGGCACTACTGCCAGGCACCCACAAGGGACGGACAAGCGGAGATCGGATCCCACCGCCAGAGCGAGGATAACGGCCCACGACCGCCCGGGGCGCGAAGAGCGCGCGGGACGAAGCCGGATGTTCCGTGGTGAACGGCCGAACGATCAAGGACGGATCGGCCGAGCGGGAGGCAAGTCCGACTCGCGGCCGGATCGTCGCGGTACCGCCCCAGCACGGAAATGGTCGTCATGCATCGGGACGAGTCCGCCGGAATCGCCGCCGCGCCTGTCGCCTGGCAACGCTGAGTCACCTCTGCTATACGTATAGTCACCCACCTGGTTCGAGGTGGGGATGGGGCATCCGGTGCCCGCAATGGGGATCCGGGCGTGACAAGGAAGAAAAGGAAACACATGAAGTCCTTCAGCTACACCGAGCTGGACAAGCTGGCCGGCGAGGTCCTGCCGGAGCGCGCGGTGCTGTCCACCCTTCTCGTCGGTGGCGACAGCGACAACGACAACCAGAACTTCAACTTCAACCACGGCGGCGGCCACGACGGCGGCACCACCGCGGTCGTCCCGAACTGCCAGAGCAACATCAACCACTCGCAGGGCGGCCTCGTCGGCGCCCTGGGTCTCAGCTCCGAGAACCCCAACAGCGAGTTCACCTGCGCCGGCAGCTCGGTGGTCTCGGGTCACTGATCCGAAACGACGTGCTCGCGGGCTCCGGCCCGCAGGGGAGGGGTCGGCGTTCTTTCGCCGGCCCTTCCCCCCTTTTCTCCATTTCTCCGATGTGCTCCGCTCAGGCGTGCCGGGGGCCGGAAATGCCCGAGACCATCGCCAGGCGGAATCTGGTTTCGTCCTCGGTATCGGGGGCCGCGGTGAGAACGACGATCTTGCGCTCCGCGTCGCCGTCGCTCAGGACGTCGCAGTCCACCGCGATCGGCCCGGTCGCCGGGTGCTGAACGATCTTGTGGTCTTCCCGGTGCGCACCGACGGCGCCGGAGGCCCACAGTCCGGCGAAGCGCGGGCTGTCCCTCGTCAGGTCGCGGATCAGGCCGGCCAGGCGCTCGCTGTCCGGGAACCGCCCCGTGGCGCGGCGCAGGTCCGACACGACGGAAGCCTCGACCTCCGGCCGGCCGAGCGAGGTCACCGGCCAGTGCGACAGGCCGGGGGCGGTCCCGCCGGCCGGGAAGGTGTCGCGAGCGAAGTTGCGCAGTGCCGGCGGCGTCGAGGACGGGTCGCCCAGCAGCGCCGCCCAGCAACGGTTCCACCAGATGAGCTGCCAGTCCGCGGCGAACACGGCGGCTGCGGAGTCGCCGAGCCGGTTCAGCATGCGGCGCAGGCCGGGCGGGATGTGATCCGAGATCTCCCTGCCGGCCGGAGGGGCGAGCCCGGCCAGCCGGTAGAGATGGTCGCGCTCGGCGTCGGTGAGTTGCAGAGCGCGTGCCAGGGCCGCGGTCACCTGCGCCGACGGGGTCACATGGCGTCCCTGCTCCAGGCGGACCACGTAGTCGACCGAGATCCCCGCGAGTTCGGCGAGGTCCTCCCGGCGCAGTCCCGTGACCCGGCGCCTGCGGCCGCGGGGAAGTCCCGCCGTGTCCGGCGAGACACGGCCGCGCCAGGTGCGCAGCATCGGGCCGAGTTTCGCGACGTCAGCGGTCATGAAGCCGATTGTCGCACCCGGCGCCGTCCCCAAGGTGGCAACGGTTTTCCCACGAATCCCTCTCTCTGGTCGCAGGCCCGGCGACCGGAGATTCTCGCGGTCATGGCCTTCACGTTCTCCCACGACCATGTGGGCATCACCGTTACGCAAGAGGACCTCGACGCCACCATCGCGTGGTACACGCGCAACCTCGGTCTCGCCGTCGAACGGCGGTTCGAGGCCCACGGCACGACGTTCGTCTTCCTCACCGCAGGCGACGTCAAGATCGAACTCCTCGCGGGTGCGTCGAACCGGGGCGCGGCGCCGTCCGACGACATCCTCACGAGCATGTACACGTCGCGCCTGCATCACTTCTGCCTGGCAGTGGCAGATCTCGACGCGGCACTGTCCCGGCTGCACGAACTCGACGTGCCGCTGATCGGCGGTCCGATGGACATACCGGCAATCGGCCGGCGCATCGCCTTCGTCACCGACAACGTCGGCACCATCATCGAACTCAGCGCCCTGGGCACATGAACCCCGGCCGGGAACATGACCCGGACCGCGCAGGCGGGTGGCCGCGACAGCCGAGCGAGCGCCATGCCGACAAGGCAGAGCACGGAACGTCCGCCTCGCAGTCGTCGGGACTCCGTGGCCGGATCGCCCACGTCGCCATTCCCGAGGGAGGCAACCCCGTCTGCCGCTGCGGCGACGTCGGCTGCCTGGAAGCGGTGGCCGACGGTGCCGCCCAATCCGGCGACGGCGACCATCGCCGCGTTGCCGCGCGACGCGATCTGGTCATGTCTCACCGCGCTTGAGCTGAATGTCCACTTCTCTGAAGCGGCGCGACCCGGGTGATCCGGTGTCCAGACGCCGGCGAGATGACACACCTGGCCCGGCTTGCTTAACTATGGACGATCTTGTCGTTACTGTCGTACCCCAGGGTCGGCGACGCGGTCACCGGAGGTAACGATGCGGTCCGGACGGTGGATGCTCGTCGCCTGGCTGATCATCGGAGCTCTCGCCGCGGGACAGCGCCACTACTACGCGCGTTTCGACGGCAGCTGCGCCGACTTCGCCACGATCGGGATCACGTTGTTCTCCGGCCCGCTCAACTACATCGGTCTCAACCCGACCGCTTCCTGCAAGCTTCCCCAGCCGAGCAAGTGACGCGACGGGCTCCACGCCCGCGTCATCACGAGCCTCTCTGACGACATCAATGAGGCCGCCGATCCGTACGACCGGGCACCGACAGGCTTGGCGCGGTGGCGTCCGGAGTCCGGTGTAAATCGGGGGGTGGTTCCGGCTTCATGGTGAGGCGCGCAGTGCCGTGGCGGTCCGGTGTGAGCGGTCTTGCGGGGACTGGTGGCGTGTTGGGGCCGGAGGTGCCGCTGAGATCAGGGGCGTAGTGCTGTTGTGGCGGATTGGAGCAGGTGGACGAGGCTGTCGCGCTGGGTGCTGGGCCAGGAGCTGAAGCCTGCGGTCAGGGTGGTGTTGATGGCCTGCTGGAACTGGCCGGTGACCGCCTCGCCCTGGGGGGTGAGGTGGACGTGGGTGATCCGGCGGTCGTTGGGGTCGGGTTGGCGGGTGAGTAGGCCGCGTCGCTGAAGCCGGTCGACCAGCCCGGTGATGTTGGTCTTGTCGCAGTGCAGCAGGGTCGCGAGCTCGCCGAAGGACGGCTGCAGATGTTGGGCGAAGCACAGCAGCTGCGCTTGCTGGGGGGTTAGTCCCAGCCGGCGGCTCGCCGCGCTGAACAGACCGTCGATCTCCATGAAGACGCCGATCAGCGTCTCGACGAGTTCGTCATCGGATGCGGCGGCCATGGCGGGCAGTCTACTACCTGGACAGTTGACAGGCTCTACCAACTAGTCGATGCTGTGGACTATCCATAGGATCGACCAATTGAGGGGCTATGCGTATCGAGGATCGGGTCGCGGTCGTCACCGGCGGATCGCGTGGTATCGGACGAGCGATCAGCGACCGGCTCGCCGCGGCAGGAATGCGCGTCGTCATCGGCTCCCGCGACCAGGAGACGGCCGCGCAGGCGGTGGACCAGATCAAGGACGCGGGCGGGCAGGCCACCGCGGTCCGCACTGACATCACCCGCCCCGAGGCGGTCACCGAGTTGTTCGATGCGGCCGAGAGCCAGTACGGCCGGGTGGATGTGTGGGTGAACAACGCGGCCACGGCGACCGCTGGGCCGCTGGCCCGCGCCACCGATGACGACTTCGACCAGTACCTGCACGCCAACGTGCGGTCCACGTTCGTCGCCCTGCGCGAGGCCGCACAGCGGATCAGCGACCACGGCCGGATCATCTTGATCTCTTCCGCGCTGACCGTGTCGCCGCTGCCCGGTATGGCGCTGCTTGCCGCCGGCAAGGCCGCCGGTGACCAGCTCGCCCGTACGCTGGCCTGGGAGGTGGGCGCCAGGTCCGTCACGGTCAACAGCGTCCTGCCCGGCCTGACCCGCACCGACGTCATCGCCACCGTGCCCCCGCACGTCATTGACGACGCCAAGGCCCGCACGCCGCTGGGCCGCCTGGGCGAACCAGCCGACATCGCCGACGTCGTCGCGTTCCTGGCCTCCGACGCCGCCCGCTGGATCACCGGCCAGACCATCAACGCCGCCGGAGGCATGATCTAACGAGTCCGGCGCCGGGCCGGGGCTGGATGGCGCACGATCCTGTAGACCTTGGCCACGATCACCGGACCGTCCGCACGGCACCAGCGGCAGCTGCTCCACCGCCCTTCGCGAGTTCGAGACCTTTTGCAACGAGCATCGGCCTCACCAGGGCATCGCCAACGCACGCCCGTTGAAGCCGCCGCCGATCAGCACCGGAACCAGATCGCCCAGCCGAAGAAGGCAGCGTCGGGGCGCACTCCCAACGAGTGCGAACATGCGGCTTGACCTGCGCGGCAACTGTTGTGCTGCGAGAGGCGTCTACCTTGCGGGCGACGATGGCGCCCAGTCGGGGAGGACTGATGGACACGGTGGTGCTGCGCCGGCGCGGGGTCGTCCCGCTCTCGGACCGGCCCTTGCAAGCCGCGGGGTACACGCTCGGCTTCGCCGGAATGGCCGCCGGATTCGTGATCAGCGGGTGGCCGGCGGCGCTGCTCATGGCGGGCTGGCCGATCGCCGCCGGCGCCACTGCGACGGGAGCGCCTTCATGACGGCGGACGCGCCCTTGATGCGGGCCGGGCGGGCGATGGCGATCGCCACCATGGTGTCGCGGGTCACCGGGTTCGTCCGCACGATGGTCCTGGTCGCCGCGCTCGGGATGGGGACGCGGCTGCTGGACGCCTACACCGCGGCCAACGTCACCCCGAACGCGATCTATGAGCTGGTGATGGGCGGGGCGGTGGCCGGGGTGGTCGTGCCGCTGCTGGTCCGCGCCGCCGCGAACGACGGCGTCGACGCCGACCTGTTCGCGCAGCGGCTGCTGTCCCTGGTGGTCTACGGCCTGGGTCTGGTGGTCGTCGTGACCGTCATCGCCGCCCCGCTCATCGTGCAGGTGTACGTCCCCGGGTTCACTCCGCCCGAGCGGCATCTGGCGATCGTGTTCACGCGGTTCTTCATGCCCCAGATCCTCTTCTATGGGGTGGGCGCCACCCTGGCCGCGGTATTGAACGCACGCTCGCGCTTCGTCGCACCGATGTGGGCTCCGGTCGCCAACAACCTCATCGTCACCGCGACCGCCCTGGTCTTCCTCACGATCGGAGGCACCGGGCATCTGGAGAGGCTCACCACGGGTCAGATGCTGCTGCTGTCGATCGGCACCAGCGGCGGCGTCGCCGCGCAGATGGCGGTGCTGGCCGTGACCAGCCGGCAGGCCGGGTTCCGGCTCCGCCTGCACGCCGACCCGCGCGGCATCGCCGTCCGGGGGATCGCCGCCATGGCGGGTTGGACCATCGCCTCGGTGGCGGCCGCCCAGGTGGTGTTCATCGTCAGCGCCCGCCTGGCCTCCCAGGCCGGACAAGGCGCCATCGCCGTCTACTCGAACGCCTACACCCTGTTCCAGTTGCCGTACGCCGTCATCGCGGTCACCGTCATCACCGGCGTTCTGCCGCGGATGAGCCGGGCGGCCGCCGACCGCGACCTCGCCGGTATCACCGCCGACCTGTCCCGCAGCCTTCGCCTGACCAGCGTGGCCATGGCTCCCGTCGCCGCTGCCCTGATCGTGCTCGGTCCGCTGCTGACCGGCGTCCTGTTCGACCACGGCAACGCCGCACCGGCCGCGGCCCACCTCACCGGATCGGTCCTGGCCGCCTACGGCCTGGCCCTGATCCCGTTCGCCGGCTACCAGATCATGCTGCGCGTCTTCTACGCCCTCGGAGACACCCGTACTCCCGCCCTCGTCAGTGCTGCCGTGTCGGCCGCCACCATCGCGGCCGGCCTCACCGCCGCCCACTTCTTCCACGGTCCGGACCTGGTGATCGCCCTGGCCGGGTGCACCGGCCTCGCTTACGCCCTCGGCCTGGCCGCCACCGCACAGCTGCTCCGCCGCCGACTCGGCCGCGTCGACGGGCACCGGCTCCTGAAAACGCACACCCGGACACTGACCGCCGCCGCCATCGCCGCTGCCGGTGCAGCCCTCATCACCCAGGCGCTCGGCCCGGCCCTGGGCACGGGGACGATCGGCGCACTCGCCATCATCAGCGCGGCCGCGGCGATCGGAGCCGGGCTCTACGCCCTCACCGCGCACCTGCTGCGAATCGGCGAGCTCAAAGAGCTCGCATCGATGATCCGGTCTGCATGACCCCGGACGAACAGCGCGTGCACACGACGTCGGACATTCGTGCAGACGAACGTTGTGACCCGCTCACGGAATCGTCGCCGTGTCCGGCGTGCGCTTGACCTTCACCTTTGGGAAAGCCGCACTGTGGTCGTCACCGGGCACCCCGCCCGGGAACGAGGGAGCCGTCCATGGAGCCGATCAGCATCGGTGAGTTCGCGCGTCTGTCACGTTTGTCGCCCAAGGCGCTGCGCCTGTACGACGAACTCAGGCTGCTGGTGCCGGCCCGCGTCGACCCGGACACCGGTTACCGCTGGTACGCGGCCCCGCAACTGCACCAGGCCCGCCTGGTGGCCTCGCTGCGCCGGATCGGCGTTCCGCTGGCCCGGATCAAGGACATCCTGGCCCTGGAGCCGGTGCCGGCAGCCGAGGAGATCAGCGCGTACTGGGCCGGGGCCGAGGCCGAGCACGCCGCACGGCGGGAACTGGCCGGCCACCTCGTCGACCGTTTTCGCGGAAGGAAGTCCGCCATGGACGAGGTCGCCATTCGCGACATGCCCGCGCGCCGCCTGCTCAGCATCATCCGCAGGGTGCATCAGGACGAGCTGCTGCCAACGGGCCGGGAACTGTTCATCCGCCGCCTCCGGGGCGGCGACGTCCCCCGGATCGACGGGCTCGTCGGAGCACCCTTCATGATCTTCCACGGCGAGGTGAGCGGCGACAGCGACGGCCCCGTCGAGTGGTGCTGGCCCGTCCCCGACGACCAGGCCGAGGCGATCGCTGCCCGGTTCCCCGACCTGACCCTGCACACCGAGCCGGCCCACCAGGAGGCCTACATCCGCCCGGAGGGGCCCGCCGCCCAGTGGGGCAGCGGGACCCAGGCCGAGCTCGCCATCGAGGCGCTGGCCGCCTGGGCCTCGGAGCAGCAGTGGCAGCCGTCCGGAGCCATCCGGCTCCTCCTCATCCCCGACCCGGCGAGCGAGGGGGCCGGACCGGACGGCGAGTTCGCCCTGCCGTTGCGCTGACCCGGGCTCAGACCTGTGCTGTGGAACGCATCGCGATTCGCGGCCGCCGCCGTGGCGGTTGTCCCCCGTCCGAGCTACCCGCGAATGTCCACCCTGCGGGGATGATGCACGGCCGGCCGGATCCATAGCGTTCTGCCCGTGGCCGCGCCATTCCGGTCGGCGCGAAATCTTCACTGGAGGACATGGTGTTTCGCATGCTCAAAAAGACCGCTGTGGTCGCCGTTTGCTGCTCGGTGGCGGGGGCGGGCCTCGCCGGCTGCGACGACGACTCCGGCGCGTTCCACGAAGGCCTGCTCGCCGGGACCAAGAAGATCAACGTCGCGGGCTATTCGGTGAATGTGTCCTGCACGGGGGACGCGGCGGAGGGCAAGCCGGTCATCTTCCTGATGCCCGGCCTTGGCGACGGAATGGACAAGATGGCCGCTCTCCAGAGGACACTGAGCGAGAAGAACTGGGTCTGCGTCTACGACCGGCTCGGCGAGGGCAAGAGCGACAAGCCGAGGGGGCCGCAGAGCATCGCCAGCTCGGGGAAGGTCCTGACGGCGGTGCTCGCCCGGGTCACCGCCGGCCGTCCGGTCGTCCTGGCCGGGCACTCGCTCGGCGGGATGATCGCCGCCAGGTACGCTCCCGACCACCGCGACATGGTCAAGGGACTGGTCCTGATGGACGCGACGACGCCGCACTCGGTCGCCGACGTCACGAAGGGGATCCCCGCGTCCGCGACCGGCCCCGCGGCCCAGCTCCGCGCGCAGACTCTGGCGGTCGACGCGGGGGACAACCCGGAAAAGCTCGCCATCGCCGATGGGGAGGTCCGCTCCGCCGGGAACATCCCGGTCGAGGTGATCCAGCACGGGAAGAAGTACCTGGCGGCGGTTCCCGTGTACGGCCCGCGTCTGGAGCGGGACTGGTCGGCGGGCCAGCACAAGTGGCTCGCGATCTCCAGCCGCAGCAGGCTGAGCACCGCCACGAACAGCCAGCACTACATCTACGTCGACCAGCCCGCGATCGCCGTCCAGGCCATCCAGCGCGTCGCCGCGCAGGTCAAGTGACCGCCCCGGGCCGGGGGCGTGCTCAGTAAGCGATGTAGATGTGGGAGACCCGCAGCGCGTTCCAGGCGCGGAACAGGGGAGTGAAGGCGTTGTTGCCGATGGGCACCTGGCAGTGCCCTCCTCCCGAGCCGCACTTGACCCAGTAGGCCTGGCCTCGGGTGTTGTAGGTCCTGACCTGGAGGGCGGCGTAGGAGTCGGTCGCGGTCCAGCGGAAGCCGTGCCAGGCGCCGGGTCTGCCGAGGAGCGCGCACGAGCCCCGCGCGTAGGTCCACCGCGCCGGGGTGGCGGGGAGGTTGGCCCCGCAGCCCTTTCGTGCAGCCGGCGCTTCGGCCTTGGCCCTGGTGGTGGCGGTGGCGGCCGAGGCGGCGTTACCGGGAGCGAGCGTCCCGGTGGCGGTCAGAGCCAGAGCGGACGCCAGGGCGGTGGCCTTCCGCGTGGTCGATGACATCTCGTTCCTCCCGAAAGGGTGCTGACACGAGCCGAAGCCGTAGACAGCGTACGGTGAACAGGCTGTCACGTTAAGGAGTCGCCTTGAGGTTCTGTCCCGCGCGTCACAGCCGACAGGCCGTGGAAGTAGACCGGCGCGGGTCGGGGGTTGAGGACATCGGAACGGAGACCGAGACGCCGGAGGCCGGCCCATGGCCGCCTCCAAGCAGTACGCCGGCGCCCGCCTCATGGTCGGCGACGTCCAAGCAGCCCGTTTTCGGCTCCACGCAAGGGCCGCCGGTCTGCGGAGACTCGTCAGGCGCGGGCCGGTCCGTCCAGGCTTTCGGACCAGCCTTGGCGTTCGGCGCGCAGCTTCACACGGCGTCGGCGGCCTGTCCGAACCCGAGGCACTGGACGGCGTAGGCGCGGACGGCCTCGGCGAGCCACGGCGGCAGGTCGGGGTCGACGGCGGACACGATGGCGCGCTGCTCGGGGTTGTCGGTGATCAGGTCCGCCAGTGCGTGGTAGCCGGCGGCGTCGGCGGGCCACAGGGCGCGCACTCCCTGGTAGTGCTCGGCGGTCAGTTCGAGCGCCTCGGGCGAGCCGGGGGCCGCCCCGCGGCGCCGGGCCTCGGACATGCGGGTGTACAGGCGGTCGCCCTGCTCGGCGGCGTCCTCGTAGTCGGCGCGGGTCCAGTGGCGGGTGGCCCGCTCGGCGGCGACCATCCGGCTCTCGGCGGCTTGGCCGTAGCGGACGCGCAGGTCCTGGCGCAGGCGCTCCTTGGCCTCGGCCAGCCCGGTGAAGAAGTCCTCGTCGCGTACGGCGCGCTCACCGGACAGGCCGGCGATGGTGCGGTCGACGGTGTCCAGCACGCGGCTGAGGCGGTCACGTTCGGCGGCCAGCTGCTCGCGGTGTCTCCGCAACGCGGTGAGCTCGCTGGACTCGCCGTCCAGGGCCGCGGCGATGTCGCTCAGCGGCATGCCCAGCTCGCGCAGCAGCATGATGCGCTGCAACCGCAGCAACTCCCGGCGCTCGTACCAGCGGTAGCCGTTGGCCGACACGCGGGAGGGCATCAGCAGGCCGATGTCGTGGTAGTGGCGCAGGGTCCGGGACGAGATCCCGGCCATCGCGGCGACCCGGCTGATGGGGTACTCCATGATCGGCAGACTAGACCTTCTCGTTGCGTCAACTTCTAGGGTCGCCGGGGTGAGCGCACATCACCCCTTCACCATCACCGACGTACGCGTCTTCGACGGCTCCGGCGTCCTCGGCGCCACGCACGCGCGCGTCCTCGACGGCCGGATCCACGCCGTCGGCGACGCCTCGATCCAGGGCGCGGACGACGTGCTGGTCGACGGCCGCGGCGGGACGCTGATGCCGGGGCTCATCGACGCGCATGTCCATCTGCTCCCGGGATGCACGCAACTGGCCGCCGTGTTCGGTGTCACCACACTGATCGACCAGTTCAGCAAGCCGGAGGTCATCGAGCCCGAGCGGGCGGCCGTCGGCGCGTCCGCGCGGGGTTCGGGGCCCGTCCGGGCCGACCTGCGGACTTCCGGCGTCGGGGCGACCGCGCCCGGAGGCCATCCCACGATGGCGTACGCGCCCCTGCCGTACGTCACCGGGCCGGCGGACGCGGCCTCCTTCGTCGAGGCGCGTCTGGACGAGGGCGCATCGCACCTCAAGGTCGTCCTCGACGACGGGTCCGGTGCCCTGCTGGACATCCCGACGCTGGACGCCGCGACGGTCGAGGCGCTGGTACGCCGTGCGCACGAGCACCGGTTGCCCGTGGTCGCCCACGCCTCGACGGCCGCCGGAGCGGTCACGGTGGCCCGGTGCGGTGTGGACGTGCTGGCGCACGCGCCGTTCGACCGCATGAGCGACGAGCAGGTCGCCGAGGTGGCCGGCGCGGGCTGCGCGCTGATCGCCACGTTGAGCGTGGTGGACGGCTTCCCCGGCCCCGACGGCGTCCTGCCGCTGCTGGCCGAGCCCGGCCTTGTCGAGCGCCTGCCCGCACGCTGGCGCAAGGTCCTGGACGCCCAGTCCCGCCGGTGGATGCCGCCTCAACCGCCCGACGGCGCCGCGGCACGGCGCAACACCCTCGCGCTGTTCCGGGCGGGCACGCCGGTGCTGGCCGGTACCGACACGCCCAACCCGGGCCTGGTGTTCGGGGCGAGCCTGCACCGCGAACTACGGCACCTGGTCGCCGCCGGGCTCGGACCGACCGAGGCACTGGCCGCCGCCACCGCCGTCCCCGCCGAGGTCTTCGGACTGAGCGACCGGGGCCGGGTGGCGCCCGGCCTGCGCGCCGACCTGGTCCTGGTGGACGGCGATCCGACCGCGCGCATCGAGGCCACCCAGAACCTGCGAGGCGCCTGGGTCGCCGGATGCCGCGTCGATCCCGGCGCCTATCCCGGCAGCCGGACCGAGCGGGAGGGCATCGCCGCGCTCCGGGCGACCAACGAGAAGATCATGTCGGCCATGCGGGAGCGCTGGCCCGGCCTGCCCGCGCCCGAACAGGTGGAACGGGAGGACGGCGAGATCTTGGGCCGGGTGGTGCCCACCGCGGCCGGCTGGCAGGCCACCACCGTCTTCGGGGCTCCGCTCGGTGCGGTCACCAGCCGTGAGGAGGCCGTCGAAACCCTCCATGCGACGGGGTTGTCCAGCCTGGCCGAGCCGTGGTGGGCGCGACCGGTGGGACGGCCGGGATGGCAACGTGCCCATCTGATGGAGGTGCGTCCCGACCGTGTCCGCCTGCGATGGGCCGATCCGTTGGCCGAGCAGCCCGCCTCCGGGCAGTGGTTCGACATCGATGACCTCGACCTGTCCTACGACAGGCCCCGTGCCTGCCGGAAATGACGTCCGTAAGCATCGGCCTCATCACCGGATCCGCCGTTCATCAGACACTCCCCGAGGAGCGAAGGCCCGCGGCAGAAGGGACGAAGTGATGCTGCAGGCGGTCGTCAAGGAACCGGGTGATGCGGTGGATGCGATCGCCGGAGAGCGCTAGAACGATCACGCTGGTGGGCTGCGCACTGGCGTCGGCCAGCCGGCATGTGAAGGCCGGCTGCCCGTTGGCGCGGGTCGGGCGCAGCTCGAAACGCCGTCCCGCGCGCCATTCGGCGCTCGCCCGCAGGAACGCCGCGATCGCCGCCGCGCCGCGGTACTCGTGGGGGGCGGGCGGCATGGCCAGCCATGCGTCATCGGTGAGAAGGGCGAGCAGCGCGTCGACGTCGTCGGTGGAGAAGGCTTCGGCGAAGCGCTGCGTCAAGCGGCGCTCTTCCGCCGACCCTGGCGTCGGGGGCTCGGCCCGGGCGTCGCGGCGCTGCCGGTCGAGTGAGGAACGGGCCCGTTGCAGCAGCCCCTTGACGGCCGTCGGCGTCGCTCCGAGCATCGGTGCCGCCTCACCGAGCGGATAGCCGAGCACGTCGCAGATCACCAGGGCGGCGGCCTGCCGCGGCGGCAGTCGCTGGAGCGCGGCGACGAAGGCCAACTCGATCGCCTCCCGGGCGATGTAGCGCGCCTCGGGACCGGGGTCGACGTCAGGGGCCTCGTCCAGGAGCGTGTCCGGGAAAGGCTGCAGCCACGGCACGTCGCCGTGGCGGCTGGGCGGCGGCGGCCGGAACGGCGGTTCGGGGGCGAGCGGGATCCGCCGCCCGCGGTCGCGCATCGCGTTGAGGCAGCGGTTGGTGGCGATGCGGTACAGCCATGCGCGCGCCGCTTGGCGCTGCTGCAGGCCCTCAAAGCCGCGCCAGGCCGCCAGGAGCGTCTCCTGCAGGACGTCCTCCGCGTCGGTCAGCGAGCCGAGCAGCCGGTAGCAGTGCACCAGAAGCTCGTGCCGGTGTGCCTCCAGCAGCTCGCCGAACTCGATCTTCCCCACGGACCGTTCCGTTCCGCCGTTCACCGGTGTCCTTACAGAGAGAACTGGAAGGAGATCATCATGACCAGCCCAGCATTGCAGGTCGCCCTGGCCTACCACCGCGCGTGGACGGGCGGTGACCTGGACGCGGCGATGGCCCTCGTCGCGGACGACGTCGTGTGCGACGCCCCGGCGGGTCGGATCGACGGCGTCCTGGCCTACCGGGAGTTCCTGACGCCGTTCGCGCTGCGGTTCCTCATCAGGACGGAGATGATCGCCGCGTTCGGGGACGAGAACACGGCCATGCTCATGTACGACGCCGAGACCGTCCCGGCCAGAAGCGCACCGGCGGCCGAGTGCCTCAGCGTCCGGCACGAAAAGATCGTTCACAACCGGTTCGTGTTCGACCGCACGCCGTTCGACGAGTTCCGCAGGCGCCAGGCGCTGGTCCGCCCATGACGGCTGACGGGACGCGGTCGCACGACCGCCTCTGAGGGGATGCTGACCGGCCGGGTCCAAGTCCGTTGATCGCTTGGCCGCCGCTGGCGCACCAGCGGCGGCCGAAGACGCCGGACTCCTGGCCGGTCACGCAGGCGCATTCACGGGCATACGCCCACACCAACGGCCCTTCCACGATCCAAGCCGCCGTAACCATTCAAGGCTGGTCAGCGGGGGTGATGCCGCGCCATTGTTCAGGCGAGCCGACGCGGCTTTCGGGTGGCCTGCGGTGCTTGTAGACGGCTGGGGTGAAGGCCCGTGCGTGCCCGCCGTGGGGATTTCGTCCGCACTTCACATTCCAGCGGTGTGTGCTGGTCTATTTACGGCCTCTGCGGCCTCGCGCGTCAGGTTGAATTCGAGAGTTCGGCACTGCTGCGACGTAAGTGAATTCGCATTGACATGCCGGCGCGTGCGCGGCTTGCGCTGCGTCCTGGCAGGGCTTTGCGTCCAGCAAGGGCCAAGGCATCGCCTACAGGACCGCTGAAGGCTTTTTTAAGAAGCCTTCGATTGTGCTTAACGCGGCGACCGGCTTAACGTGCTGCTGACAGACGGCCTTCAGCGAAGGTGAGGTCAGTGCATTGAGTGTCCAGGCAGAAGTCGGACCACGAGGTCGCGCCGTTTTCGGGGTGCCCTACGACGTGGTCTTCGTCGATGGCGAATTCGTTTCGTCGGATGCGGCGAGACCGAGTGTTCTCGCGAACGTCGTCTCTTACGGAACCGGAACCTTCGAGGGGATCCGGGCCATGTGGAACCAGGAGCGGGGAGACCTCTTCCTCCTGGAGGCGCCGGCGCACTACGAGCGGCTGGAGCGTTCCGCGCGCATCCTCGGCCTCCGGCTGCCGTATCCGCCCGCGGACCTGGTGGCGGCGACCTGTGAACTGCTGCGCCGGAACGACGTGCGCGCCGACAGCTACGTCCGCCCGTTGCTGTTCCTGGCCGGTGAGCAGCTCGCCGTCCGGATGCACGATTCGGGCAGCCGGCTGTGCATCCCGGCCACCCCGATGCCCGGCGACTACATCGACCCGCGGGGCATCCGGTGCATGGTGAGCACCTGGCGGCGCGGCACGGACGTCGCCGCGCCCAACCGCGCCAAGGTGATCGGGAGCTATGTCGGCCCCGCGCTGGCCAAGACGGAGGCGATCCAGCGGGGATTCGACGAGGCCTTGCTGCTGACCACCGACGGCCATGTGGCCGAAGCGACGACGTCGAACATCCTGGTGCGTTCCGGGGACGAGTGGGCCACGCCCGCCGCGACCGACGACATCCTCGAGGGGATCACCCGCCGCCAGGTGACCGAACTGCTGTCCGAGGACTTCGGTGTCACCGTCGTCCAGCGTCGTGTCCACCGCTCGGAGCTGTACGCCTGCGACGAGGCGCTGCTGTGCGGCACGGCCGCCATGGTCGCCCCGGTCGTCGAGGTGGACGGACGCCGGGTGGGCGACGGGACGCCCGGCGAGACGACCCTGGCCTTGCAGCGCGAACTGTCGTCGATCGCCCGGCGAGGCGGCGACCGGCACCACGAGTGGACCACTCCCGTATTCGGCACGGAGGAGGAGGCGTGAACGAGTCGAGCAGGCCGGCCCGGACGGGGGCGCCGAGCGCCCTGAACGACCTGGGCTCGATCCGGCCACTGCGCATCTGGCAGGACGTCGTCGCCAGGGTCATCGAGAGCGAGCTGATCACGCTGGCGGTCGTGGAGATCCCGCCCGGCGGCCTGGTGCCTGCGCATCGGCACCGGAACGAGCAGGTCGGGCTCTGCCTGTCGGGCTCCCTGCGCTTCACCATCGGCGCGGAGACGCGCGAGTGCGGTCCCGGCGGCATGTGGCGGATCTACGCCGACGTGCCGCACGAGGTGCACGCCGGTGCCGACGGCGCGGTGGTCGTCGAGGCGTTCTCTCCCGTCCGAAGCGACTGGGAAGGTCTGGACTGGGCGCCCGAGTCGCCTCCGCGCTGGCCGGCCGGGTCATGAGGGCCCTGTCCGCGACGGGCGACGACGGCCTGGTCGAGCTAATCCGGGTGCCCGAGCCGTCAGCCGGCGCCGGCGAGGTGCTGGTGGACGTGCGAGCCGTCTCGGTCAACCGGGGCGAGCTGCACCGTCTGACGACGGCGGCCGCAGGCTGGCGGCCGGGCTGGGACTTCGCGGGCGTGGTGGCGGATCAGAAGGCGTCCGGCACCGCGCCGGCCGCCGGTCGCCCGGTTCCGGGCACGCGGGTGTTCGGCATCGCGGACGGCGGGAGCTGGGCCGAGCGGATCGCGGTCCCCGCGGCCCGGCTCGCCGCCATCCCGGACGGGCTCGCGGTCGAGCGGGCGGCGGCGCTGCCGACCGCCGGGCTGACCGCGCTGCGGACGTTGCGCATCCCGGGCGACCTGGCGGGAGCCAGGGTTCTGGTGACGGGCGCGGCCGGCGGGGTCGGACGGTTCGCCGTTCAGCTGGCGCGGCGATGCAAAGCCGAGGTGACGGCGGTGGTCGGCCGGCCCGAGCGGGGGGAGGGGCTCGCCGGGCTCGGCGCCGCCGAGGTCGTCGTCGGCCTCGAAGGGGTGGAAGGGGGGTTCGACCTCGTCTTGGAGGCCGGCGGCGGTGAGTCTCTGCGGGAGGCGCTCCGCCTCGTCGCGCCGCACGGCACCGTGGTCTCCTTCGGCAATTCCTCGCGCGCTCCGACGTCGTTCTCAACGAGCGACTTCTACCCGAAGGAAGCGTCTCTGCGCGGCTTCTATGTGCTGAACGACCTGGACGGCCCCCGCACCGCGGATGACTTGGCCCACCTTGCCCGGCTGGCCGCCACTGGGGAGCTGGCAGTGGACATCGCGGCCGTGGACGATTGGCGGGACGCCCGGGCGACCCTGCACCGATTGCGCGACCGGCGCCTGGCGGGCAAAGCGGTGCTCCTGATGACAAGGGAAAAGCGGGGCTGACAGGCCGAGTTCCCGAGGGAGACCTCGTGAAACATTCGCGAGTGCCGGCTCGTATGTCGCGCACGTCGGTTTCCAGGAGGTGGACGATGACCCGGCGAACGACTCCTCATCGCGGTGGGCATGCTGTCATCCGATCCGGGAAGGGCCTTTCCCCGGCAGCCCGAGAGGTTCCGAACCGCGGTTCTAGCATTACGCCATGCTCGACGTGACGCGGCTGCGTGTGCTCCGGGAGGTGGCGCGGCACGGCTCGCTGACCCGCGCCGCGGAGGCCCTCTCCTTCACCATCTCCGCCGTTTCCCAGCAGATCGCCGTGCTCGAACGGGAGGCGGGAGCGCAGCTGCTCGTGCGGCACGCCCGAGGCGCGCGGCTGACCGAGGCGGGACGGGTTCTGGTGCGGCACGCCGAGGTGGTCCTCGCCGAGCTGCGCGCGGCCGAGACGTCCTTGGCCGCCGTCGCGCACGGGACCGGCGGCCGGCTGCGGCTCGGGTCGTTCACCACGGCGAACGCCACGTTGATGCCCCGGGCGGTGAGCGCGTTCCAGCAGCGGGTCCCCGGAGTGGAGGTCGACCTGACGGAGATCGACCGGGACGAGGCGATGGCCGCGGTCGCCGTGTACGAGCTGGACCTCGCCCTGGTCTACGAGTTCCCGGTGGTGCCGCTGGAGGTTCCGGCGAACGTGGAGCTCAGCCCGCTTCTCGTGGATCCCCTCCACGTCGCGCTTCCGCTCGATCACCGGCTCGCGGACCGCGAGCGGCTCCGGCTGACCGACCTCGCCGAGGACCGCTGGATCCAGGGCGTCCATCACGGCTCGACCATCGACGTCCTTCCGCGCGCCTGCCGGAAGGCGGGTTTCGAGCCGCGGATCGCGTTCCGCACCGACGACCAGATGACGGTGCGGGGTCTCGTCGCGGCGGGCCTGGGCGTCGCCCTCGCCCCGTCGCTCACGCTGTCGGCGACCCCGTCCGGCCTGGTGGTGCGCCCGCTGAGCGAGCCGTCCCTGACCCGGACGGTGGCGGCCGCCACTCCGGCCGGCGAGTACCGGCTGCCCTCCTCGTCGGTCATGATCGAGCATCTTCGCCGGGTCGCCGCCGGGCTGGGACCGCACTGCCTGCCCATCGCGGAGCCCGACCGGCAGGCCGTGCGCCCGAGCCGTCGGCTGGAGACAGGAGGGGGCACATATGTTTGACTTGGTCAATGAACGTCGCGCCGGAGCCTGCCGTGCGGTCGTGTGACGGCGACCTCGTCGGTGACGCGCGGGCGCTCGGCCGCATGTACCGGTATCTGGTGGACGGTCTGCGGCTCAGCTGGGAGAACACCCCGTACTCCGTGACCGAGGGCTGGGTGATCGTCGAGCTGGCGCAGCGGGACGTCACCGAGGTGATGGAGCTGCGTCGGCGGATCGGCATGGACCCCGGGTACCTCAGCCGCGTCCTGGCCCGCTTCCAGGCCGACAGGCTGATCACCAGGGACAGAGCGCCCGAGAACAGGCGCTTCCAGACGGTCCGGCTGACCCGGCGCGGCCGCGCCGCCTTCGAGGTCATCGAGGACCGCATGGCGGAGGCCCTGCGCGCCCGGCTGAGCGCGTTCCCGGAGAGCGACCGGCGGCGGATCGTCGAGGCGATGACGTCGATCAGCGGCGCGGTCGAACATGCCCTTGGAGGCCGATGTGCCCCTTGAAGCGCTCGAGAGCAGCCGGAACCGGCTGCTCTCGAAAAGCGCGTGCTCAAGGACCTCATCCCGCGCCATCGGGGGATGAAGGTGCGACCGGCTCGCCCAGCGGATGGGGTCCCGGCCCGACGGCGAGATCGGCGCGATGCTCTCCGCGCACGGCGAAGCGATCGCCCGCGACGTCCTGGCCCGCGCGGTCACCCTTGGCGGCGGTTTCGGTGATACGCCGCCGGTTCGTCATCGGACGCGGCGCCGTCCTGGTCACCGTGCTGCGATGACCGTCGGCCGAAGTGAGGGATGGCGCATGGGCGATAGCGACAGACACGCCCACCGAAAGGGCGGCCGGGAGGCTGTCCGATGACTGACACACCAAGTGACCGGCGAACGAGGGACGAGGTTCAACCGATCGGCGGTCCCTCTGGTGGGGCCGGCGAGCTCGGGGTGGGGGCTGGCCACGAACTCGCCGGCGGGGATGAGGCGGGCATCGGGCAGGTCGGCGTCGTCGACGCCGGTGGTTCGGGACATCGGCACGACCTGGTGTCTCCGTTCAGCCCGCCCACGACGTGGCGTCGCGGCCGCTCCTGCCACTGCAACGCTGCGGTACTGGGCGGCATTTGCGGGTTAGGGCGCCACAACCATTCGGAGCGGAGCCCGTCGCTTGAGGTCGGTGGCGTTACTCGCTGTAGTTCTGGCCTGGGGGCATGCCCGGGATCGGCTTGGCGATGAGAGCCGCGGGTGTGAAGAAGCCGATATGGGCGATCGCCATGATCAGTGACCAGAGCGCCTTGTCGTCGTAATGCGCCGACGCCTTGGCGTGCAACTCGTCCGGCACGCGTTCCCCGGACGGGTTGGGGGACAGGACGGCCTCCACCAGTTCCAGCGCGACCCGCTCGGCGGCCGTGAAGTAAGTGCGTGTTTGAGAAGGGTCTTGTCAGGTGTATTCGAGGTGGCGTCGGTGTTGACGGACGGTGGGGCGTCCGCCGCGGGCTAGGCGGCGGGTCATGAGGCCGATGGCGGCCCAGCGGATCATGGCTTCGGATGTGGCGGGGTGGCGTTCGTAGTGGCGGGCGAGTCGCCGGTGCGCGGTCAGCCAGGCCAGCGTCCGCTCCACTGCCCATCTGCGGGGTAGCACTGCGAAGCCCTTCTGGTCTGGGGGTTTGCGGACGGTGCTGATCGTGGTGGCCAGCACGTCGTGGGCCCAGTCGACGAGGCGTCCGGCGAAGCCGGCGTCGGCGAAGACGAATCGGCAGGCGGGTGCGGTCAGGTACGCGCCGAGCAGGGCGGTCTTGGCGCCGTCGCGATCTTGGACGCTGGCGGCGCACACGGTGACGGTGAGCAGCAGGCCGAGGGTGTCGGTGACGATGAACCGTTTCCGCCCGTTGATCTTCTTGCCCGCGTCGTAGCCGCGCGTGTCGCGGCCAACGGTGTCGGCCCCCTTCACGCTCTGGGAGTCGATGATCCCCGCCGTCGGCTGCCCGCCCCGCCCGTCGACGTGGCGACCTGCTGCCGCAGTACGTCCAGCATCCGCAGCGTGACACGGCGTTTCTCCCAGCGCACGAAGTACCAGTACACCGTCTGCCACGGCGGGAGATCCGCCGGCAACGCCCGCCACGCGCACCCGGTCCGCACCACATACGAGATCGCATCCACCACCGCCCGCCGCGAATGCTTCTCCGGCCGCCCACCCTCCCCAGGCGGCGGCAACAGCGGCTCAACCAACGCCCACTCATCATCGGACAGATCTGAGGGATAACACGACCTCCGCATCACCCCGGCATCCTGACCGAACCACCCCACTGATCACGCAGACACACCAAACGAGATCAACTTCTCAGAACATGCACTCAGGCAGGTGGGCGCCGGGCCGTGAAATACCGGTTGGACCGCCTCAGGAAGACCAGCGGGATGAATGCGGCCATCGCGAGCAGATCCAGGGCGCTTCGCGCGTAGTCCAGTACGAGGTACGAGCTCGGGAACTCAAAGAATGGGGGCATGTCCGCGGTCGTGAAGCCCTGGGTGTCGCCCCGGATCAGCGCGACGAGGCTGGACAGGGCCCACAGGGAGGCGAACACGGTCAGCGTGATCCGCGCCCAGTGTCGGCCGCTGCGCATCTTGAAGCCGAGCAGGATCCAGAGGCCGCTCAGGAGCAGGTAGACGACCGTGAAGAAGATGAACAAGTCGAGCAGGAGCCCGTTCACCTTGTCATGGAGTTCGACCATCGACGCCTGAGCGTCCCCGCCCGTCGTGCCGAACACGTCGTCCACAGCCCTCTTCACGACCACGAAGCCGGCCACGTTGAGCACGGTCGCCAGCGGCGGCACCACGACCGCGATCCAGAACGCGATCTCCACCGCGGCCGGTCGCCTGCCGGTGAAACCGTACGCCCGCGGCGGCGAAGTCATGCGACAGAACCGTAGCAGTGCTACCCCGCAGATGGGCAGTGGAGCGGACGCTGGCCTGGCTGACCGCGCACCGGCGACTCGCCCGCCGCTACGAACGCCACCCCGCCACATCCGAAGCCATGATCCGCTGGGCCGCCATCGGCCTCATGACCCGCCGCCTAGCTGTTCTGTCTATGGAGGTTGGGGACGCGGCTGGCGGGTGGTTGGCCGTCGAGTGCGGTGTGGCCGCGGTGGTGATTGTAGGTGTGCAGCCATTGCGGGAGTGCTCGGCGGCGTTCGGCTT
>NZ_JAGEOK010000004.1 GCF_017573545.1 Actinomadura nitritigenes
ACCGTGCATTAGCGTGGGCCATGAAGACCTCCGAGACGGGTGAAGACGGCTATCTCCACCGCACTCGGAGGTCTTCGCTTTGATCAACCACCAACCCGGCGTGTCACCAACCTCGTGACCGAGTACAGCTAGTCGGCTCGCGGCGTGCCGGCGTTCCCGGAACGGCGGCACGCCGCGAGGCGGCGGGGCGGTCAGCGGCGGTAGAGGTTGAACTTGTCCTCGCCGATGCGCTCGCGCAGCGCCGGGTCGTCGACGCCCTGGCCCTCGCCGGTGGCGCCGCAGAGGACGGCGACCTTGCCGATGTGCTGGTTCGTCTGGACGGCGCGGGTCGCCTCGCCCGCCTCGTCCAGCGGGAACGACGTCGACAGCGTCGGGTGAATCATGCCGAGCGAGAACAGCCGGTTCACCTCGACGGCCTCGTGGTAGTTGAAGCCGTGCGAGCCGATGATGCTCTTCAGCCGCATCCACAGGAACCGGTTGTCGTACTCGTGCTTGTAGCCGGTGGACGAGCCGCAGGTGACGATCTTGCCGCCGCGCTTGGCGACGTACACGGACGCGCCGAACGTCTCGCGGCCGAGGTACTCGAACACGATGCCGGGGTCCTCGCCGACGCGGCTGCGGATGGCCTCGCCGAGGATGCGGCCCGCCTTCGGGTTGCGCAGGCCCTGCTCGCCGAGGTTCAGCTCGTTGCGGTTGATGATGTGCTCGCAGCCCTGCGCCCGGACGATCTCCGCCTTCTCCTCGGAGGAGACGACGCCGACCGGGATGCCGCCGCCGTTGCGCACCAGCTGCGTCGCGAACGAGCCGAGCCCGCCGGTCGCGCCCCAGATCAGCACGACGTCGCCCTGCTTCATGCGGGCGCCGTGGGTGCCGACGAGCATCCGGTACGCGGTCGCGGCGCACAGCGTGTTGGAGCCCGCCTCCTCCCAGGTGAGGTGCGCGGGCTTCTTGATGAGCTGGTTCGCCTTGACGATGCAGTACTCGCCGAGCGACCCGAAGTTGGTCTCGAAGCCCCAGGCGAGCTGCGACTCCGACATCATGCCGTCGTCGTAGGAGCCGTGGTCCTCCTCGTCCACGTAGGACGGGGACAGGACGACCTTGTCGCCGACCTTCCAGTTCTTCACGCCGGCGCCGGTGCGGACGACGACGCCGGAGCCGTCGGAGCCGAGGATGTGGTACGGCAGGTCGTGGCGGGCGCCGTACCAGCCCTGCCGGCCGAACTTCTCCAGGAACGCGAACGTCGGCACCGGCTCGAAGATCGCCGACCAGACCGTGTTGAAGTTGATCGCCGCCGCCATCACCGCGACCACGCACTCGTCGGGCGCCAGCTCCGGCATGTCGACCTCGCCGACGTGCAGGGACTTGCGCACGTCCTTGTCGGTCTGCCCGTCGAAGATGCCGACCTCGTCCTTGCGGGTGAACGCGGCGCGGAACCGGGTCGGCAGGTCGATCTCCTGCAGCTCGGGTCCGCTCGCTCCGGACCGGACGGCGTCGAGCAGGTCGTGGGCCATGGGTGTCCTCCGTGGAACGACGGGTGGGGGGCGCGGCCCTCAGCGGGCCAGAGTTGACCGTGCCGCGGTCCGGGCGCGGCCGGACGCGTCCCGCGCGTCCGGGCCGCCCGCGGGCCGCCGGGTTGCGCCGTCCGCGCCCGCGGCGCGTCCGGCGAGCCGGCCCTCCAGGTGCGCGGCGAGGATCTCCACGCCCGGCGGGTCCAGCAGGTTCAGGTGGTGCACCCCGGGGATCGTGACGATCTCCAGGTCGGAGCAGAGCCCGCCGAAACCGTTGGTTCCGTCGAGCACGTAACGCGCGTCGCGCACCGCCCAGGGGGTCTCTTCGGGCGCGTAGTAGAGGATGACCCGGCCGTCGTAGGGCCGGGGCTGGTACGCCTCCAGGGATCGGGTGTCCTGGTGGGACGTGAGCTGGTGGGTGAGGGCCGCCGGCGGGATGTAGTCCACCAGCGGCGCCGCCCGCTCCATGACCAGCGCGAACTGCGCCTCCTCGTCCAGCCCGGACAGCTCGTCATAGCCGAGCGTGACATCCAGGCCGTACGTCTCGTTGATGTAGTCGGCGAACGCGGAGAACCGGCGGGCGAGGGTGTCGGACTCGTCGTCCACCGCGAGGGGGATGCCCGCGTCGAACAGCGCGACGAACTCGACCTCGCGTCCCGCCGCCCGGAGCTGCCGGGCGGTCTCGTAGGCGAGGACCCCGCCGAACGACCAGCCGCCGAGCCGGAACGCGCCCTCGGGCTGCGCCTCCAGCAGGTGCCGGACGTAGCGGGCGGCGCGCTCCTCGACGGGCGGCGCGTCCTCGAACCGCTCCAGGCCGTAGACCGGCTGGTCGTCGCCGAGCAGGTCGATGAGCTGCCGGTAGCAGGCGGTGGTGCCGCCCGCGGGGTGCGCGATGAAGATCGGACGGCGGTCCCCGGTCGGCTTGAGCGGCCGGACGGTCTGCCTGGCGGCCTCCTCGTCGGCGGCCCGGATGACCTCGGCGACGTTCTCCGCCGTGGGGACCTCGAACAGCTCGCCGCGCGTGACCTCGCCGCCCAGTTCCGCGGCGACCATCGCGACGACCTGGTCCGCCTGGTGCTCCTGCCCGCCGAGGTCGGCGAAGAAGTCGGCGGTGACGCCGACCCGGTCGAGGCCGAGGACGTCCTCGAAGATCCGGACGGCGAGGCGCTCGGCGGCGTCGCGCGGCATCACGTAGCCCGACTCGGCGTTGGAGACGGCGGTGGGGGCGGCGGCGCCGGCGAGGCCCAGCTCGCCCGACGCCCACTCCTCGAACACGTTCACGCTCGCGCCCTGCAGCAGCACGGACGGCGGGACGGTCAGGCCGAGGTCGTGCTCGACGCCGCTCTTGATCCGGACGGCGACGAGGGAGTCCAGGCCGAGGTCGGTGAGCGGGACGGCGGGGTCGAGGCGCTCGGGGTCGAACCCGAGGACGGACGCGATCCGGTACCGGATCCGCGCGGCGATCAGCGCGCGGGCCTCGGCGGGGTCGAGCTCCTCGAGCGCGCCGACGCCGGGCCAGTCGCCCGCGTCGTCGGCGCCGCGCTCGGCGGCGGCCTCGGTCAGCGCCGCGAAGTACGGCATGGAGCGGATCTCGGGGAACAGCTCGACGGCCGTGACCGGGTCGAACCGCAGCACACCGGTCGCGGTCAGGCCGTGCGCGAGGACCGCTTCGAGGGCCTCGGCGCCCTCCTCGGGGCTGATCGGGTCGATGACGGTCACCGCGGTCTCGGCGGCGCCGCCGACGCGCGACCAGGTCCCCCAGTCGATCGCGGTGCCGGGGCGGCCGTGCGCCCGGCGGTGCGCGGCCAGCGCGTCGATCGCCGCGTTCGCCGCCGCGTACGCGGCCTGGCCGGGCGAGCCGAGCAGCGCCGCCGCCGACGAGTGCAGGATGAACCAGTCGAGGTCCGCGTCCCAGGTGGCGTCGCTGAGCCGCCGCGCGCCCTCGACCTTCGCCGTCCACACCCTGTGGAGATCCTCGGCGCCGAGGTCGGCGATCAGCCGGTCGTCGATCGCGCCGGCGCCGTGCACGACGCCGCGCAGCGTCAGGCCGCCCTCCCGCGCGGCCTCCAGGAGGCGCTCGGCGGTGCCGGGCGCGGCGATGTCGCCGAGGACGACGCGGACGTCCACGCCGCCGTCGCGCAGGTTCGCGATCGCCTTCTCGGCGTCGGGGCCGGGCCCGCTCCGGCCGGACAGCACGACGCGCCCGGCGCCGCGCTCGGCCAGCAGCCGCGCGGTGACCAGGCCGATCCCGCCGTACCCGCCGGTGATGACGTAGGCGCCGCCGCGCCGGACGATCTTCTTGGGCTTCGCCTCCCCGGCGGGAAGGGCGGCCTGCGCGAGGCGCGCGACGTACCGTTTCCCGCCGCGCCAGGCGACCTCGCGGGCGTCGCCGCCGCCGAGCAGTTCGCCGACGAGGTCCGCCGGGCGGTCGACGTCCACGAGCGTCGCCCGCTGGACGGTCCGCTCGAACGCCAGGACGCGGGTCAGCGCGGCGGCGAACCCGTGCCCGGGCTCGCCGGCCTCGCCGCCCAGGACGGGGACGGCGCGGTGCGTCGCGACGTACAGGCGCGGGCCGTCGGGCAGCGAGCGGCTCGTCTCCGCGATGGCCAGCACGAGGTCCTCGTCGACGAGGTCGGCGGACGGGACGAGCACGACGCCCTCGACCTCGGAGACGTCGCCCAGGTCGGTGAAGCCGGCGAGGCCGCGGCGGACGGCGCGGCGGCCGCGCTCCTCCAGCCCGGCGGCGGTCGCCGCGGCGAGGGCGTCGCCGTCCTCGGCGAGGATCAGCCAGGCGCCGCCGCCCTCGCCGGGCTCGGCGGCCTCGGACTCGTCCCACACCGGCTCGACCAGCTTGTCCGCGACGGGGACGGGGACGTCGTGGCGCTCGGTGCGGCGCAGCACGATGCCGGTCGCCTCCACGAGGATCTCGCCGTCCGCGCCGAGCAGGAGGACGGAACCGGTCATCTCGCCGTCGTCCTGGGCCGCCGCCACGCGGACGTGCCCGCCGCGATGGGAGGGCCCGTGCACGCGCAGGCTCCCGATCGTCTCGGCGAGCCAGACGCCGCCGCCCGCGACCGCCGCCGCCTCCGCCGACAGCGCGGCCAGGCAGCGGTCGAACACCTCGGGGTGCAGCCGGTAGTGCCGCGACCCGCGCTCGGCACCCGCGACCTCGGTCGCCGGGCCGTGCTCCGCCGCGGGGGCGGGACGGGCGTCCTCGCCGACGTCCGCGCTGGCCAGCCGCGTCCACGTGCCCGCGGGCGTCAGCGCGTGCACCTCGACGCGCTGCTCGGTCTCGGCGAACGTCGTCGTGACGGTCGTGTGCCCGGCGAGCGCGAGCGGGCGCTCCATCCACAGGCTGTTGACACGGACGGCGTCGCTGCCGAGCGCCGTCGCGCCCGCCGCGAGCGCCATCTCCGCGAGCGCCGCGACCGGGAGCACGGGCAGGCCGTGCACGGGCAGGCCGGCCAACCACGGCTGCGCGTCCAGGCCGACGTCGGCGCGCCAGGCGTGCCGGTCCTCGCCGGGCAGCTCGACGTGCGCGCCGAGCAGCGGGTGCTCGTCGCGGCCGCCGCGGTCGCGCGCCGACAGGTCGACCCAGTGGCGCTCGTGCCGCCACGGCGACTGCGGGACGTCCACGATCCGGCCGTCCGCGGGGGGCGCGACGGCGAGGCCGTGCGCGGCGAGCGTCGCGAGCTGCGCGTGGAACGTCAGGGTGTCGTCGGTCTCTTGCCCCTTCGGCGCGCGCTTCAGCGTGTGCGTGACCAGGGCGCCGCTGCCGCCGAGCGTCTCACCGACCGCGTGCGCGAGGATCGGGTGCGCGTTGACCTCGACGAACGTCCGGAACCCGTCCTCGGCCGCCGCCGACACCGCGTCCGTCAGCCGGACCGGGTTGCGCAGGTTCGCCGCCCAGTACCCGACGTCCAGGCGGGCGTCCTCGCCGTCGAACGCGCGCGGGTCGGGCAGCGCCGTCGTGTAGAGCCTGATGCCGTCGGCGAGCGGCGTGCCGGGTTCGAGGCCGACCTCGGCGAGCCGCTCGCGCAGGTCGGGCAGCAGCGGGTCGACCTGCGGGGAGTGCCCGGCGCCCTCCGCCTGCACCATCCGGGCGAGGCGGCCCTCCGCCTCCGCCCGCCTGACGATCTCCTCGACCTGGCCGGCGTCGCCCGTCACGACCGTCTGCTTCGGCGACGAGTGCACCGCCGCGTACACCTCGGGCAGGCCGTCCGCCAGCCGCTCGACCTCCTGCGCCGACGCGCCGAGCACCGCCATCGCGCCGCCGCCGACCAGCCGCGTCAGCAGCTTCGACCGGCGCACGATCACCCGCACGCCGTCCTGCGGGGTGAGCGCGCCCGCGACGACCGCCGCCGCGACCTCGCCCATCGAATGCCCGATCACCGCGCCCGGCACGACGCCGTACGACGCCCACATCCGCGCCAGGCCGAGCTGGATCGCGAACAGCACCGGCATCGTGTCGGCGGGGCCGTCCGGCTTGCGGCCCTCCTCGAGCAGCGACCACAGGTCCGGGCCGCCCTCCTCGGCGAACAGGCCGTCCAGGTCGTCGATCGCCTCGGCGAACGCCGGCTCCTCCTCCAGCAGCCGCTGCGCCATGCCCGCGCGCTGCGCCCCGTACCCGGAGAACACCCAGACCGGACGTCCCGGGACGCCGAGCGCCGACCCCGTCACCACGCCGGGGTGCGGGCGGCCCTCCGCGAGCGCCTTCAGTCCCTCGACCAGTCCGGCGCGGTCGCGGGCCGACACCGCCGCGCGGGACCGGCCGCGGCCGCCGCGCCGGTGCAGCGTCCGCGCCACGTCGGCGAGCTTCACGTCATCGCGGTCCGCGACCCACTCCGCGAGGAGCGCGGCATGGTCGCGGACGCGGTCGTCGCTCGTGTCCGACAGCGGGAACGTCCGCACGACCGCGGGATGGCTCACGGCCTCCTGCTCCGGAGCCTCCTCCAGCAGCACGTGCGCGTTCGTCCCGCCGAACCCGAAACCCGACACGCCCGCCCGCGCCGGGTGGCTCCGCTCCGGCCACGGCGTCTCGTCCGCGACCACCCGGAGGCGCAGCTCGTCGAACGGGATGTGCGGGTTCGGCTCCTTGTAGTGCGCGCTCGCCGGGATCAGCCCGTGGTGCAGCGCCAGGACGGTCTTGATCAGCCCCGCGATGCCCGCCGCCGACTCCATGTGGCCGAGGTTGCTCTTCGCGGACCCGATCAGCAGCGGCTCGTCCGCCGCGCGGCCCGCGCCCAGCACCTCCCCGACGGCCTTCGCCTCGATCGGGTCGCCGAGGAACGTGCCCGTCCCGTGCGCCTCGACGTAGTCGACCTCGCCGGTCGCGACGCCCGCCGCCGCGTACACGTCCCGCAGCAGCGCCCGCTGCGCGTCCGAGTTCGGCGCCACCAGGCCGTTGGACCGCCCGTCGGAGTTGACGCCCGACCCCCTGATCACCGCGAGGATCCGGTCGCCGTCGCGGACCGCGTCCGACAGCCGCTTCAGCACCACCGCGCCGCAGCCCTCCGCGCGGACCATCCCGTCCGCCGACGCGTCGAACGCCTTGCAGTGCCCGTCCTCGGCCGTCGCGTCCGCCAGGTCGAACGTCATCGTCACCGTCGGCGACAGCAGCACGTTCACGCCGCCCGCGAGCGCCACGTCCGCCTCGCCGCTGCGCAGCGCCTGCACCGCCAGGTGCGTCGACACCAGCGACGACGAGCACGCCGTGTCCACGATCATGCTCGGGCCGCGCAGGTCCAGCAGGTACGACAGCCGGTTCGCGATGATGCTCAGCGCCGCGCCCGTCGCCGTGAACGGCTCCAGCGACGCCAGGTCCGACGCGGTGAACGCGGCGTACTCCGGCGCCGAGACGCCCACGAACACGCCGGTGCGGCTGCCGCGCAGCGACGCCGGCCCGATCCCCGCGTGCTCGAACGCCTCCCATGCCACCTCGAGGACGAGGCGCTGCTGCGGGTCCATCACCGCCGCCTCGCGCGGCGTGATCCCGAAGAAACCCGCGTCGAACTCCGCCACGTCGTCCAGGAACCCGCCGAGCCGCGTCGTCCGCGCCAGCAGGTCGCCGACCTCGGGGGAACCGTCGTCGAACGCGTCCCAGCGGCCGTCCGGCACCTCCCGGATCGCATCGCCCCGGCCCGTCAGGAACCGCCAGTACTCCGCCGGCCCGGTCAGGTCGCGGTCGCCGCCGGGGAACCGGCAGCCGATCCCGACCACCGCGATCGGCTCGTCGTCCCGCGCCGCCGCCCGCGCCGGCGCCGCCGGGGGCTCCGCCTCGGCGGCGCCGGCGCCGCCCGCGAGCGCGCGGGAGAGCTTGTTGATCGTCGGGTGCTCCCACACCAGCGTCGCGGGAAGCGCCCGGCCCAGCATCTGCTCGAGGTCGCCCGCGATCGCCACCGCGTCCCGCGACGCCAGCCCGAACTCCTCCAGCGGACGGTCCGGGTCGACCTCGGCCTCGGCGATCCTGGAACGCCGCGCGATCTGCTCGATCAGGTGGCGGCGAATCTCGTCCTCGCCGATCCTGGGGTCGCCCTCCGCGTTGTCCCGCGCGGCTCCGGAACGATCGTTGCTCTGCATGCGGTGGGTTCCCCCCATGAAACCGGGATCGTTCATCGAAGCGGAGGGACCACTTTGTCCTACGGTGACCGGCTCACGATGCGCATCCAGACCACTTTTCTCCCCCGCCACTTGTCACGGCGATGACAAGACTCGGCGGTAACCAATGTGGCCTGATGGGATAGTTGAGGGACTCTGCCCTAACAGTGGGCCGAGTGACCGGATGCCAACCAATAGTAACAATAGCCACGAACGCTTTTAGGGGGAAGCGGCGGATTTCCCGGTGGCACGGGACCCCCGCCGCAGGATCAGGTGACCCGGGGCCGATACCGATGGGCGCTGGCGGTGGTGGCCGTCAGCGCGTTCATGACCACCATGGACAACACGGTGGTCTTCACCGCGCTGCCCAGGATCATGGCCGACCTCGGCATGTCGTCCTCCGCCAAGGACTGGGTCGCCACCGGCTACATCCTCATGTTCTCCTGCCTGATGATCACCGGCGGGCGGCTCACCGACATCTACGGCTGCCGCGTCACCTTCACCACCGGCATGATCGTCTTCACCTCCGCCTCGGCGGTCTGCGGCCTCGCCCACACCTCCGAGGTGCTCATCCTCGCCCGCATCGTCCAGGGCGGCGGCGCCGCGCTCGTCCTTCCCGCCACGCAGGTCATGGTCACCGTCGGGCGCAACGACAAGCAGCGCTCCATCGGCAACATCGTCTTCATCGGCGCCGCGTCCAGCGCCACCGCGCTCGGCCCCACCATCGGCGGCATCATCGTCGAGCACTTCCACTGGGGCTGGATCTTCCTCATCAACATCGTCCCCGGAATTCTCGTCATCCTGCTCGGCGCGGTCGTCCTCACCGGCCGCAGCAAGAACCCGCACGCCCGCATCGACCTGCCCGGCGTGCTGATCTCCGCGACGATGCTGTTCGCCTTCATCTACGGCCTGGAGGACGGCAACAAGCACGGCTGGTCCGACCCGTCCGTCCTCAGCACCTTCGCCCTCGGCGCCATCGCGCTCGCGTGCTTCATCGTCGTCGAGAGCTGGGCCCCCGACCCGATGATCGACCTGCGGTTCTTCCGGAACCGCGTCTTCACCGGCGGGCTGGTCTCGCAGATGCTCTACGGCATCGGCTTCAACGGCATGATGTTCTACTCCCAGCCGTTCCTGCAGCGCTTCCTCGGCTTCTCGCCGCCCGAGGCCGGCCTCGTCATGCTGCCCCCCGCCCTCACGATCATGGTGCTGACCCCGGTCGCGTTCCTCCTCGCCACCAAGATCGGCCCGCGCCCCGCCATCGGCGCCGGCATGGCCCTCATGGGCGTCGGCATGGTCCTGTTCTCCACCCTCGAGATCGGCGACGGGTACGCCGACCTCATGCCCGGGGTCCTCCTCGTCGGCGTCGGCGCCGCCCTCGCCATGCCGCTCGTCATGTACGTCCTCAAGGCGGTCCCCGAGAAGCGCGCCGGCGTCGCGAGCGGCGTCATCAACGTCATCCGCGAGGCGTCCGGCGCGTTCGGCATCGCCATCGTCGGCCTCCTCATCCAGACCGTCCCCGACGAGGGCGCGAGCGCCAAGGCCCTCGAGTCCTTCCGGCAGGGCACCTCCTCCGGGCTCGTCCTCGGCGCCGCCCTCGTCCTCGTCGGCGGCGTCATCAGCGCCCTCACCCTGCCCAGCCGGCGCGGCTGGATCGGCCCCAAGCACGGCAAGCAGGCCCCCCTCGTCGCCGAACCCGCCGCCGCCCGCCCCGAACCCGCCCTCGCCACGGTCACCGCCAACGCCACGGTCACCGCCACCGCCACCGCGACCCCCCGCGACCCGCTCCCCGTCGTCCCGGGCCCGGACCCCGTCGGCGCCGTCCCCTCCGCCGACCCCGTCCCCGCGCCCATCCCCCTCCGGACGGAAACGGATCCCATGGCCGCACCGCGCACCCCCGGCCCCCACTGGTGGAGCGACACCCCCGACGACGACGCGCCCGCCACCTGGCGGCCCACCCCGCCCGACGCGACGTCCCCCTGGCAGGACTGGGCCGACACCGCCATCCCCACCTGGACCACCCCCGCCGAGGAGCCACCGCCGCCGCCCACCAGCAAGTGGTTCGACGACGAATCCGCCGCCCGCTCCCGCGGCACCCTCCCGCCCGACGACGACCCCCTCTCCACCCTCCCCGACCGCTGGACGCCCGGCGGCTCCCCACTCGCGGCACCCACTCCCAGCTCGGAGCCCATCGCCGCCGCCCTCCTTCAGGAGCTGGCGTCCCGCGGCAAGAGCCCCTCGACCGCCGGGTCCCCGGAGGCGACCGCACCTCAGGCCGAGGCGCCCGGCACGGCACCGTCCGTTCACGCCCAGCACTCCGGCGCGGCAACCGCCCCCCTCGCGCCTGACGCGGAGGCCCCCGACCTGGCGGGCGCCTCGGCGGCGAGCGGCGGGGACGCCGGACCCACGGGCCCCACCGAGCCCGAGGACGGCAGCACTCTCGACCAGGCCGGGGAAGACCGGCCCGCGGGCGGCCCCGGCCAGGTCGCGAACGGCGGGCACGACGCCCCGCCGGTGCCCTCGGCCGCCCAGGGCGCCGAGCCCGACGCGGCACTCGGGACGTCACGTCCGGAGGCCGCGAGCGCCGTGCCGCCACCGCCGGTCGCGTTGACCCTGGAGGGCGCCGACCCGCTCGGCACCACGACGACGGACGCGCCTCCGGAGACGCCCGAGCGTCCAGCCGACGACCCCGGCGAGGCGACGGCGCCTGCCCGGGGTTCTGAGCCTGGTGGCGCGCCTGCGGACGGCGCGGAGCGGCCCGGACCGGCGGAGCTCCAGGAGGACGGGCCTCGCGAGGCGGGCGTTCCGGGCGGGGAGCCCGGGGACGCCTGGGTGGCCGGGCGCGGAGGCGCGGCGGCCGTGGCCGAGGCCGAGGCCGAGGCCGAGGCCGTGGCCGTGGCCGAGCGCGAGGGGGACGGGGCCGCCGCCGAGGAGGGTCCGGAGGTCGGAGGACCGGGGTGGCCCCCGCCGCCGCCGGACGGATGGCTGTACACGCCGTACGCGCCCGAGGACGAGGACCCGTCCGGCGAGCCGTCGGCCAGTCCGCGTAGCGACGCCTGGTAGGGAGCTGCCGTGAGCCGAATCGTGATCTTCGCCGCGGGTTCGCGGGGGGACGTCCAGCCGTGCGTGGCGCTCGGCCGGGCGCTGCGGGAGCGGGGTGACGAGGTCCGGCTCGTCGCGAGCGCCCGGTACGCACCGATGGCGATGGCGGCGGGGCTGGAGCTCGCGCCGCTGACGGCCGATCCGACGGAGATCCTGGAGTCGGACGCGGGCCAGGATCTGCTGGCGGGCGGGCGGAATCCGGTGAGGTTCCTCGGCGGGTTCCGGCGCATCCTCGGGCCGATGGCCGAGTTGCTGCTGGGCGAGTGCCTGGACGCGTGCAAGGGCGCCGACCTGATCCTGGGTCCGACGCTGGGTTTCCTGCCGGAGCACATCGGCGCGCATCTCGGCGTGCCGCGGGCGCTGATCCATTTCCAGCCGAGCCAGCCGACGGGGGCGTTCCCGCATCCGTTCGTGCCGCAGGCGCGGATGCTGGGCCGGTGGGGGAACCGGGCGAGCTTCGGGGCGGTCGACCAGATCGCGTGGCAGCTGTCGCGGCCGTTCATCAACCCGTGGCGGGACGAGCGGCTGGGACTGCCGCGGCTTCCGCTGCGGGGCCTGCGCCGGGACGGCACGACGGTGCTCGCGTGCTTCAGCGAGGCCGTGGTGCCGCGTCCGAGGGACTGGCCGGCGAGCGTGCACATGACCGGGTACTGGTTCCTGGACGAGCCGGAGTGGGAGCCGCCGAAGGAGGTCGCGGCGTTCCTGGAGGCGGGCCCCGCGCCCGTCTACGTCGGGTTCGGGAGCATGGTGCCGAAGGACGCGGACATGACCGGGCGGGCCGTCCGGGCGGCGCTGCGGCTGGCCGGTGTGCGCGGCGTGGTGCAGGGCGACCCGGACACGTCGGACGACGAGGTCCTCGCGGTGCGGGACGTCCCGCACTCGTGGCTGTTCCCCCGGATGTCGGCGGTCGTGCACCACGGCGGTGCCGGGACGACTGCGGCGGGCCTGCGGGCCGGGGTGCCGACGGTCGTGTGCCCGTTCTTCGGCGACCAGCCGTACTGGGGGGAGCGTGTCGCCGCGCTCGGCGCGGGGCCCGCGCCGCTTCCGTTCCGCGCGATGACGGTGCCGCGCCTCGCGCGGAAGCTGCGGCGCGTCGCCGAGGACCAGGAGATGGCCGACCGGGCCTACGAGGTGGGCCGGCGGATCCGGGCGGAGGACGGCGTGGGCCGCGCCCGGGACGTCATCGACGGGCTGCTGCGCTGAGGGTCAGTCGGAGCTCCACGTCCAGCCGTCCCCGTCGGGCGACGGGACGATCCGGCGCCTGACGCGCGGGGGCCGGACGGGGCGGGGCTGCGGCTGGCCGTTCGCCCACGGGGCCCAGGGCGCCTGCGGCTGCTCCGTGCGCGCCGCCGAGGAGCGGGCGGCCGACGGGTGCGGGTCGCGGAACACCAGCTGCGGGCGTTCGCCGTCGGGCGGTCCGCTCGGGGTGGGCTGCAGGGCCGGCTGGAGGGCGCCGTTCGCGTCCAGCACCGGTGCCGCCGGAGGCGCGGCGGGCGCAGGCGGCGTAGCGGGCGCGGGCGGAGCCGCAAGTGAAGGTGCTACGGGAGCCGGGGGCGCAGGGGTCTCGGCCGTGCCCTGTTCCCAGTGCATCCGGTACGGGTACGGCTGCTCCTCCGGCAGGGGCGGCGGGACGGCGACGGCCGCGGCCCCCGCACCGGCGGCCACGCTGTGCTCGCGCAGGTCGATCTTGGCGTGCAGGAACGCGAGCGGGCCCGGCAGCCACCAGTTCGCCTTGCCCATGAACCGCATGGTGGCGGGGACGAGCAGGGACCGGACGAGCGCGGCGTCCACGACGACGGCGACGAACATGCCGACGCCGATCAGCTTCACGACGGTGATGCCGGCCATGCTGAACGCGCCGATGACGACGAGGAACAGCAGCGCGGCGCTCGTGATGATCCCGCCGGTGTGCTGCATGCCGCGGGCGACGGCGGCGCGGTTGTCGTGGGTGCGGTCCCATTCCTCGCGGATGCGGCTGAGCAGGAAGACCTCGTAGTCCATCGACAGGCCGAACACGACCGCGAGGATGAGGATCATGCTGGTGGCCTCGACGCCGCCGGTCGGGGTGAAGTTCAGGACGCCCGCGAGGTGCCCGTACTGGAAGCCCCAGACGATCGCGCCGAACGACGCGCCGATCGACAGGACGTTCATGACGATGGCCTTGAGCGGCAGCACGACCGAGCCGAAGAACATGAACAGCAGGAGGAACGTGGCGAGGCCGACGGCGATCGCCATCTTCGGCAGGCTGCGCATGAGGCTGGACATCAGGTCCATCTGCGCGGCGGTGCTGCCCCCGACGTCGATGTGCATCGGGTAGCCGTCCTTGACGAGGCTCATGCCGCGGATCCGTTTGACGAGGTCCTGGGCGTGCTCGTCCATCGGCTCGTACTTGTGCGTCACGGAGACGCGGACGCCGCCGTACGCGCCGGAGTAGCCGGTGAACTTCGCCTCGGTGACGCCCGGGAGCGCGGCGAGCTTCTTGCGGAAGTCCTCCAGGTAGGGCGGGATGTTGTCGCCCGACTTGGACGGCTTCCAGTCGCGCGGGATGAGGTCGCCGGAGATGACGACGTCGATGGGTTCGGCGGTGCCGTTCGGGAAGTCGGCCTTGACGTTCTCGACGACGGCGCGGGTCGGGCTGTCCTTCGGCAGGACGCGGGCGTCGATGCTGCCGAACTGGACGTGCAGGAACGGCCCGAACATGACGCCGAGGATCACCAGCACCACCGCGAAGTACGGCAGCGGGTGCTTCATGACGCTGTGGCCGAGCCGGTACCAGAAGCCGCTGTCGTGGTCGCGCTGCACGCGCTTGGACGTGGGGCGCCGCCACGGCATCCGGCCGCCCTCGACGCGCGGCCCGAGGATGGCGAGGAGCGTGGGGAGCAGCACGGTCGCGCCGAACACGGCGACCATGACGGTGGCGATTCCGGCGAGCCCGATCGTGCGCAGGAACATCTGCGGGAACAGCAGCAGGCCCGCGAGCGCGGCGGACACGGTGACGCCGGAGACCATGATGGTGCGGCCGGCGGTCGCGAGCGTCGCGGCGAGCGCGTCCTCGCGGAGCGGCCGCATCGCCTCCCGGTGCGCCTTCTTCGCGGCCTTGCGCGCCTGTTTCCCCCGTTCCCGCTTCCAGGGTTTGCCTGGCGGCACCCCCTGCGCGGCCATGCCGCGCTGCAGTTCCTCCCGGAACCGGCTGATGATGAACAGCGAGTAGTCGATCGCGAGGCCGACGCCCATCATCGTGACGACCTCGAGCGCGAAGGACGTCACGTCGGCGGCGTAGGTGACGATGTGCAGGACGGCGAGGCCGCCGACCATCGAGAACAGCGCGACCAGCAGCGGGAGCGACGCCGCGACGACCGCGCCGAACAGCAGGATCAGCAGGATCAGCAGCGGCAGCGCGGTGATCGTCTCCGCGCGGACGATGTCGGCGGTGACCTGCTCGCCGAACTCCTGCCCGAGCGGGACGGCGCCGCCGAACCGCACGGTCAGCCCCGGCGCCTTCAACCGCTCCTTGATGTCCTGGTAGTTCTTCAGCTTGGTCGGGTCGTCGCCCTTCAGCTTCAGCGCGACGAACGTCTCGTGCTTGTCGCGGGACGCGAACGACACCGCGTCCTTCTCGTCCAGCGCCCAGTAGGAGATGATCTCCTCGACGCGGTCCTTGGGGAGCCGCGCGACGGTGCTGATGACGCCGGCCTCGTAGCGCGGGTCGTCCACCGTCATCGTGTCGCTCTTGTAGAGGACGAGGACGTCGGGGTTCGTGCTGCCGAAGTAGGTGGCGCCGAGCCGTGCGACGAGGGTCGAGGACGCGTTGGGGTCCTCGAAGCCGCCCGCCTTGAACTTCGCGAAGACGCCGAGCCCCCAGGCGCCGGCCACACCGGTCAGCAGCAGGATGCAGACGAGGCTGATCCACCGCCGGCGGTGGATGAGACGCCCCAGCCCCGAGAGCATGGTCCTCCTGTGTCGTCGCGGCCGCGGGGCGCGGCGCCCCGCGGCCCCCTGTCGAGCCGATGCCGTGCGGCGGCCTCGCCCCGTGCGTGCGAGGCCGAGACTACTTGCGGGACGCCAGCCGCGCCGCCGTCGTCGGCAGCGCGCCGTCCAGGTACCGCTGCCGCGTCGCCGCGCGGGCGATCTTGCCGCTGGACGTGCGGGACACCCCGCCCGGCTCGACGAGCAGGAACGCGTGCACGCTCATCTCGTGCTCGACGTTCACGGCGCCGCGCACCGCCGACTCGACCTCGTCCAGGTCCAGCCGGCCGAGCGGCACCCGCCGGTTCCGCTCGGCGACCACGACGAGCCGCTCGGTCTCCTCGCCGGGCAGCGCGAACGCGGCGACGAAGTCGGGCCGGATCGCCGGGTGCGCCTCCTGCGCGGTGACCTCGATGTCCTGCGGGTAGTGGTTCCGGCCGTCGACGATGATGAGGTCCTTGATGCGGCCGGTGACGTACAGCTCGCCCTCGTGGACCACGCCGTAGTCGCCGGTCTTCATCCACGGCCCGGCGGGCAGGTCGCCCGGCTCGGCGAGCTCGCCGCCGAAGGTGTCCTGGCTGCGCTCGGAGTTGCGCCAGTACCCGGCGGCGGTGTTCGGGCCGTGCACCCAGATCTCGCCGACGTGCCCGTCGGGCTGCTCCGCGCGCGCGTCGGGGTCGACGATCGCGACGATCTGCCCGGACGGCCGGCCGCACGACACCAGCGTGCTGGCCCGGTCCGCGCCGGGGTCGCAGAGCCGCACCTCGCCCTGGGTGAGGACGTCCCGGTCCACCGAGATGATCTTCGGAGGGACGTCCTCGGCCGCGGCGGTGACGAACACCGTCGCCTCCGCCAGCCCGTACCCGGGGGCCTGCGCGCCCGGGCGCAGGCCCGCCGGCGCGAGCGCCTCCGCGAACGTCGACAGCGTCGACGTGCGGATCGGCTCCGCGCCGTTCAGGCACGTCGTCAGCCCGGACAGGTCCAGGCCCGCCAGCTTCTCCGGGGACGCCATCGACGCCACGTACTCGTACGCGAAGTTCGGGCCCGCCGTGTACACGTTCTTGCCCGGCCGCTGCGCGATCAGCTGGAGCCAGCGCATCGGGTTCATGATGAACGACACCGGGTCGGTGTAGATCGCGTGGTCACCGCGCACCAGCGGCAGCGCCATCGTCGCGATGAGGCCCATGTCGTGGAACAGCGGCAGCCAGCTCACCAGCTCAGGGTCCGGCTTCTCCGGCGCCCACCCGGCCCACAGCTGCGCCGCGTTCGCCGTCACGTTCCCGTGCGTGATCTCGACGCCGGCGGGACGGCGCGTCGACCCCGAGGTGTACTGCAGGTACGCCAGGTCGTCGAACCCGATCGGCTCGTCCTCCCAGGACGCGGCGAGCCCCAGGTCGACCTCCTCGGCGAAGAGGATCTCCTTCGGCTGCGGGACGTCGTGGTCGGCGAGGAACTTCTCCACGTGCGGCAGCGCGTTCCGGGTCGTGACGATCACCGCGGGCTCGCTGTCGGCGTACGCGCCGATCAGCCGGTCGGCGTGCCCCGGCAGGTCGGGCGAGAACAGCGGCACCGCGATGACGTGCGCGTACATCGCGCCGAGCATCGTCATCATGTACTCGAGGGTCTGCGGCAGCAGCAGCGCGGCCCGCTCGCCGGGGCCGGTCACCTGCCGCAGCGCGGTCGCCGTCGCGCGGGCGCGCCGGTCGGTCTCGGCCCAGGTGAGGGTGATGTGCTTGCCGGACGGGTCCAGCGAGTAGTCGACGAAGGTGAAGGCCGGGGCGTCCGGCTTCTCCCGCGCCCACCGCGCGACCCGCTCGATCAGCGGGGTGCGGCCGGAACCGCCGGGGAGGAGTTCGGGAAGCAGCGAGCCCAATGCCATTGATCAATCTCCCGAGGGGACGGGCCGGGCGGGCCATCGTGGGGGGTGGGCGCCGTCGGCGGTGCGTGCGGTCGGCCGGACGACTCGTCTGGCGCCCCCCGGCATGCGGCGATGATCGTGAAGCTACCGGATGGTAGGCAGCGCGCGATATTAGCTGCGCACCACATTCGCCGCGGCCGGGTTTGTCACCCCCGTGACAAGAGGAAATGCCTTTTCACGTCTGGGCGCCGACACCGTTACCGACCGTGTGCGCAGTAGTGGTCCACCGCTAGTGGTCCGCGAAGATCTGCTGCATGATCCCACGCCGGTGCCGTCCCTGGTAGGTGGTGTCGGGGTTCTCGACCTCGGGGAGTTCGGCCAGGTAGCGGCTCTCCGCGTCGATCAGCTGCTCCAGTTCGCCGCGGTCGAGGAACACGCCCTTGCATCCCGGGCATTCCTCGATGACCACGCCGTGCCGTTCGTGGGTGTCGAGCGCGGACGCGCACTTCGGACACTGCATCGTCGCGTCTGACATACCGGATCCCCTGTCCGTGACCGCAGCTTTACTGTCAGCGAATCAGCTTACTGACACGATCTCCTATTTGGCACCGTGCGGGACGTTCGCGAACGAATCGCCTGCGGCCGGGCGTCAGATGCCGGGTGTCAGATGCCGGATGTCAGATGTAGGCGCCGCCTCGGGCGGCGGCCTCCGCCCTCGCCTCGGCCGCGCGGGTCTCCGCGCGGTACAGCGCGATCCGGCGCCGCCAGAGGCCGAAGCACGCGGCGCCCCACAGCAGCCCGATCTCCGCGACGATCGCGACACCGAGCACCACCGCCCAGTCGGCACCGTCGCCCTGCTCCATCCCGACCGGCGACACCAGCGTCATCCGGCCGTCGCCGCGGTCGGTGCCGTCGCTCGTCGTGCCCGCCATGGCCTGGCTGTTCGGCACCGGCATCGCGCCCGGCGCGTTCAGCGGCGGCAGCGCGACGCCCGGCCGCCCCGGGGACGGCACGACCGGCAGGTCCGGCACCTGGCCCTGCTTCACGTGCCCGCCTCCGGCGGTGCCGCCGTAGCCCGCACCGCCGTGCGTCCCCGCCCAGTCTCCGGCCGGGTATCCGTCCTCGGTCGACGGATCGCTCCAGGCGGACGCCCCGCCGTGATGCCCGTGCTTCCCGCCGGCGGCGGGGGCGTCGTCGTCCCACGGCGCACCGACCTCGGACGGCGCGTCATCGCCGTACGACCAGGTGTGATGGCCGTGCGCGCCGCTCCCGCCGGCGGTACCGCCCGGCACGCCCCCGTCAACGGTCGCGCTGTGCTGCTTCGGCACGGTGTACTGCTTCGGCACGGTGTGCTGGCTCAGCGGGGCCTGCTGGCTCGGCGCGGCGTGCTGCTTCGGGGCCGCGTGGTGGCTCGGCATGTCGTAAGCCGCGGCGCCCTGGTCGGCCGGCGTCCCGTGATGCGGCCGCTTCCCATGCCCGGACGGCTGACCGTGCGCGGGTGGTCGACCGTGCGCAGGCGGCTTCCCGTGTGCGGGGGCCTGGGCATCGGTGGGCGCTTGAACCGGCGGCATCGGCTGGACGGGGTGGGCACGCGGCTTCGGGCGAGGTGGCTGCGGCGGTCCGGCATGGTGCACCGGCCGCCCCTGATGCGACGGCGGCCGCTGGTGCTCAGGCCGACCCTGGTTCGCGGGGTGGGGCCGGTCGGGACCGGTCGTCGCCGGGGGCTTGGCGCAGGGCGAGGCGGGTGCGGCCTCCTGCGGACGGGCGCTCTGGCCCTGCGGCGCGCCCTGGGGCGGGGCGGCGTTGCCGCCGGGGGCTGCGTCCTGGCAGGGCCTGCCCGCGCCCGGTGCGTCGGCGGTGCAGTGCGCGTCGCCCTCGTTGGGTGCGGGCTGGGGCTGGGCGGGCGGGGCGTCGGCCGTGGCGGACTGGCCGCCGCCGGACGGGAGGTCGAGGACGGCGCGGGACGTGCGGGGTCCGGCGTTGTCGGCCGCGGTGACGGTGACGATAGACGGCCGCACATCCGGCGGGCGCTCCACGGCGGAGGCCGGGACGGAGACGGTGGCGGTCCTCGTCACCGTCGCGCCGCCCACGTCGCCGAGGTCGCAGCGCAGTTCGTGGCCGGAGTCCAGCCGGGCGCAGCCCGGCGGGCGGTCCGCCCAGCTGAGCGGGTCGGCGGCGAGGAGGCGCAGGACGGCGTGGTGCGCGACGCCGCCTTCGGCGCGGACGCGGACGGTGTGCCCGAGCGCGTAGGCGGGCCAGGCGACGGCGCCCGCGGACGTCGAGGTCTCGGTGAGCAGCCGGACGTCGGACGGGTCGGCGTTCGCGGACGCCCCGGAGAGCATCATCGGCGGGACGGCGAGCGCGCCGCCCGCCATGATCGCACCGACGCGCGCCCTGCTGCGTGTCCTGCTGCCACCGGTTCGCACGGGGTCCCCTTTCGCGGATTCACTGTCTCTCTGGCGTCCAGGGGGGCGGCCGACTCATCGCAGTCCGTAGTCATTCATTGCCAGAGTGTGGCCATGAGTAACCCGACCGACCCCCTCTTTCGCGTAGTGAAATCAGATCTCCGTAGAATCGGGGGATTCGCGAGGAGAGGAGACGCGGGTGGCGGAGGCCGTACGGTCGCTGGAGCGCGCGTTCGAGCTGCTGGAGCATCTGGCGGACGCGGGCGGCGAGATGGCGCTGTCGGAGCTGACCGAGGTGTCCGGGCTGCCGATGCCGACCATCTACCGGTTGATGCGGACGCTGGTGAACCACGGGTACGTGCGGCAGGAGCCGTCGAAGCGGTACGCGCTGGGCCCGCGGCTCATCCGGCTCGGCGAGGGCGCGAACCGGCTGCTGGGGACGTGGGCGCGCCCCGTCCTGGCACGGCTGGTGGACGACGTGGGCGAGACCGCGAACATGGCCGTGCTGGAGGGCGACGAGGCCGTGTACGTGGCGCAGGTGCCGTCCAAGCACTCGATGCGGATGTTCACCGAGGTGGGGCGGCGGGTGCAGCCGCACTGCACGGGCGTGGGGAAGGCGCTGCTGTCGCAGCTGCCGGACGAGCGGGTCCGCGAGATCCTCGGCCGGACGGGAATGGCCGCGCACACGCCGAACACGTTCACCGACCAGGACGCGCTGCTGGCCGAGCTGCGCCGCGTCCGCGAGCAGGGCTTCGCGGTGGACGACGAGGAGCAGGAGATCGGGGTCCGGTGCGTCGCCGTGCCGTTGCGGGGCGCCCCCGCGCTGACGGCGCTGTCGGTGTCGGGGCCGTCCGGCCGGATGACGCACGAGGCGGTCGCCGACGTGGTCCCGATCGTGCGGGACGCGGCGGACCGCTTCGCCAAGGAGCTCGGCGGCGCCTGACGCGTCCCGTCCCGGGCGGCGCCTGACGCCGCCCGGAGCCAGGGCGGCTAGTCGATCGGCTCGCCCACGATGACGGTCGGGCGGCCGCTGCGCTCCCACATCACGAAGTCGCCGGCGGACTTGACGAGCACCGCCGCGAGCCACAGCGCGAGCCCGGTGTCGTCGGCGATGCCGGCGATCGGGATGACGTCCGGGATCGCGTCGATCGGGGAGATGATGTACACGAGCCCGAGCGCGAGCAGGCCGAGCGTCCCGAAGGACATGCCCTTGTACTGGCCGCGCAGGACCGACTTCAGCATGCGCGGCACGGCCCGGAACCGCTCCCAGAAACCGGGCACCTCGGGCTGGAGGGTCTCGCTGTAGATCTGCCAGGCCTGCCCGGCGGCGGCCGTCCTGCGCTTCCTGTCCACAGGTGTGCTCCTCGGTCAGGGGTCGTGAGGGCGCGCCCCCGCAGCGCCCACGTCCCTCTATGACGCGACTCATGCCGGTTTTGTTCCCTTGTGCGGATCATGAGGCCCGGATCACAACCGGCGCGCCGCGGCGGTCGCCGTAATGATCGTCAACGGGCGGCGGAACGATGGCCGCACGGCACCGATCGGGTTACCTCAGGTGAGGTCTTCGTCACTCTCGCGGCCAACGTGCGGTGATTGCGGCGCAAGATCCGGCGGCCGCTGCGAGCATGAGAGGTCCTCGAGGGAGGGGCGCCGCCTCCCCGGGGCACGACCGGCACCGCCCGTCGAGCACGCAGGAGCTGATCCACGACATGAGCGGCGACCATCTGAACAGACCCGTCCACGGCACCGTGGCGGGCGCCGCCTACGTGGCGCTGCCGCCCACCGCGGTCGACGCGACCGCGTCCGGGCCGACCCGGCTGATGCTCGCCTGGCCCGGCTTCGACCCGCCGCGGACCGCGGCCGCGCTCGCGGCGGCGATCCCGATGACGGGCGTGCCGGTGTGGCGCGTCTACCTCGACCTGCCCGGCCGCTCGCCGGGCGGGCTCGGCTCGGGCGCGATCCTGGAGACCGAGGCCATCGAGGCGTACGGCCGCGCGGTCGAGCAGGCCGCGGCCGGGCTGCCCGCCGCGGTCGCCGGGCTGCGCCGCGACCTGGCGCTGCCGGACGGGCCCGTCGCGCTCGCCGGGTTCAGCGCGGGCGCCGCGACGGCGCTGCTGGCCGTCGCGCGCGGCGAGGTCGCGGTGAGCGCGGCCGCCGCCGTCGCGCCCGTCGTCGCCCCGGCGCGGGCGGCGCGCGCGGTGGAGCGGCGCGCCGGGCGCGACCGGGCGTGGAGCGAGGCCGCGCAGGAGCTCGCCGACCGCCTCGACCTCGGCGCGCTCGCGGGCGACATCGCCGCGCGGGACGTGCCGCTGCTGCTGGTCGGCGGCGCCCGCGACCGGGTCGTCCCGGCCGGCGAGGTGACCGCGTTCCGCGACGTGCTGCAGCGGCGCGGCGCGGGCGCGGTGGAGCACGCCGCGTTCCGGATGGGCCACGCGCTCGCCGCCGAGCCCGGCACCGAGCCGCGCCCGCCGATCACCGACGCCGTCCGCGTCGACGGCCTGCTCACCGACTGGTTCCGGGAGCGCCTCGCGGACGTCAGGCCCGAGGAACCACAGGCCGAGCAGTGGGAGTCCGGGCAGGAGCAGGACGCCGCGCCCGCCGCCGCGCAGGTGGACACCGACACCGCGCCCTATCCGGCCCCGGCTCCCGTCACACGCTGACGCGCCGCCGCGCCGGCGGGCCGGCGCGCGGGCACGCGTCGTCCGCCTCGCGGGCAGCATCGAGCGCCCGCGAGGCGGGTTGCGCGTGGTGGAGCTCAGCCCTTCGAGAGGACCTCGTAGCGGACCGGGATGACGCCCGATCCCGTGCCGCCGACCTTCTTCATCGCCGCGGTGGACAGGTCCAGGCAGCGGCCGCCCGCGTACGGGCCCCGGTCGTTGATGCGGACGACGACCGAACGGCCGTTGTTCTTGTTGATGACGCGGACCTTGGAGCCCATCGGCAGCGTCTTGTGCGCCGCGGTGAGGGCGCTCGGGTTGAAGGGCTCGCCGCTCGCGGTCATCTGCCCCTCGCCGTAGAAGGACGCCTCGCAGGTGCCGGACTGCAGGACCTTCGCCTTCTTCTGCGGCCTGGCCTTGTGCTCGGCGACGGCCTCCGACCGCGCCTTCTTCTTGGCCTTCTTCCCGAGGTGCTTCGGGTCCGCCTCGCGCGGCCCGCCGCGGCTGGCCCGGGACGGCTCCGGCCTCGGCGGGTCCGCCTTCGGGACGGCCGCGCCCGGCGCGGTCTGCGCGGCCTGGGCCGAGTCGGCCGGGGCCTTGCGGCCGTTGACGACGGCGAACGCGCCCACCGCGAGAACGGCGGCGGCGACGCCTGAAACGATCATTAGGGTGCGCAGTCGGGGCCGCGGAAGGCGGGCCCGAAGGCGCGCGTGAAGACGATGTCGTTCGTCAGGGTTGCCCACGAAGAATCCTTCGGTAGGGGACAGGACCCCGGACGCCCGGCGTTTCTCAGCGCCGTTCTCGCGGCGCGCCGGGGCGACCTCCTCGTCCCCCGAGTCCCGCACCGCCCATGGGCTCCAAGGCCCGTCTGCGCGCTCTCGCTGAGCGCGGCCGCGTCATCGCGGCATCGGCGTCCGGCAGGTGCGGCTGCGATGCATCTTCACTTTTGATCTCGAAAGCGCCGCACAAGTCCTTGACCGTACGTTGCGCCCGGAGTGAATCAAGCGCAGGCCCGAACAATGTGGGGTTTGTCACCTCTCTTTTTGCCCAGCGAAGCCGATCGACTTCGCTGGGTGAGCGCATTTCAAGATCCAATTTACTCGCCATGGAAGGTGTGATCTCGGGCATATAACAAGCGTTCGTTAGGCAGCAAAACGGGGCGTTCCGGGATGCACTTTGCATCTCCGGAACGCCCCGCTTCGAGGTGATTCGACGGGTGCGGTCAGCGCAGCGCGGGCAGCCTCGGCAGGTAGACCGGCGGACCGTACAGCCCGTCCACCAGACCGTCGGCCGTCAGCCCGCCGTCCCCGGCGCGGCGGGTGCCGGACGGCCGCTCGCGCGTCTTCAGCACGTTGACGACGCTCCCGACCTGCGACTGCATCGTGTTCACGGTGTCGCCGGTCTCGCCGGTGAGGCTCTGCGGCGCCGGCTCGGCGCGCCGCAGCCCCGCCTCGTCCGGGACCACCATCGAGATCGGCGCGGCGGAGCGCAGCGAGGCGGCGTCGCTCGGCAGGCCGAGGGCCACCGCGTCGCCGAGCGGCCCGCCGCCGGACGCTCCGGGCGCGGCGGACCGGCCGTTCGGCAGCGCCTTCCCGACCTTGCTGCGCACGACCCGCTTCGGGACGGACGTGACGCGCCCGACGACCCGTCCGGGCACCTTGGCGGCCTCCCCGACCGGTGCCGGCAGCCCGGACGCGGCGCCAGGCCCGGAGGCGGCGCGGTCCGTCGCGGGGAGGCAGCTCCCGCTGCGCGGCGCGGAGATCGGCGCGCCGTCCCGGCCGGGCGTCAGCGCCATCGTCTGGTGCGGCAGCAGCCGCGTGACGCGGGTGCCGTCGACCGTCTTCATCGGGTCGGTCCGGCAGGCGCGGGCGGCGGCGCCCGGCACCGAAGCGGTGCGAGACACGGGCAGGCCCTTGCCCAGGCCCGCGCCGCGCCCCGGACGGGTCGCGGAGGCGACCGCGCCGTCCGCGGTGCCGGTCGCGGACTCCACGGTGCGGCTCGCGGTGTCCGAGGCGGGGGCGGGCGGCGCCACCGGCGGCAGCGCCGGGCCGACCTGGCCGACCGTCCCGTAGACGAGGTCGGCGACCGGGCCCTGCACGGCGTTCGCCGGCGACGCCGACAGGGCCAGCGCCGCGGCCAGCGGGGCCGCCGCGGAGAGGCCCAGCAGATTTCTGGCGGATCGGTTCATGCGTGTTTTCCCCCGACATTCTCGGATCGACTCTGCGCGGTGTGCGTGCGCCCGTGGCGTGCGTTCTCCGGCGCACCGTCGAGCGGGCACGTTAGTACAACCGGGATGCCGCGCATGCCGAATACGGAAATCGATCGGGGGCGGACGGGGAAGATCTACGGAAATGCGACGCGGGGGCGCCCGTGGGCGCCCCCGCGTTTCACCGCGCCGTTACTCCGGCGCGCGGGCCTTCCGGCGGCCCCGCGTCACTCCGCGCCGAGCGCGATGGCGTCGGCGACCTCGGTCTTGCGGGCGGCCAGCTCGGCCGCGTACTTCTCCTCGTCGACCTTCTCGGCGATCTCCTCGTCCTGCCGCATCAGCGCTTCGAGGTCGGCCTTGGCATTGTCGAGGACGCCCATGTCGGCATAGGCGGCCTTCACCTTGTCGCCCCAGAGGCCGACGTCCCGGACGCACGGCACGATACGGCTGAAGAGCAGCGACTGATAGAGCGTGTACATATCCGAGTTGTCGACATATTCCATGCACTTGTCGACCGGCATGTTCAGCTGCTCGAACACCTCGCGGCCCTTGAACCGGTCGCGCATCAGGTAGCAGCCCTCGACCACGAACTCCTCGCGCTCGGCCCGCTCCTTGTCGGTCAGCTGCGCGTAGTAGTCCTTGAGCGCCAGCCGGCCGAACGCGACGTGCCGCGCCTCGTCCTGCATGACGTACGCGAGCAGCTGCTTGACCAGCGGGTTCGTCGACATGTCCCGGTACAGCCCGAACGCGGCGAGGGCGAGGCCCTCGATGAGCACCTGCATGCCGAGGTAGGGCAGGTCCCACCGGCTGTCCTCCAGGGACTCGGCGAGCAGCTTCGCCAGGTCCTGGTTGATCGGGTAGTACATGCCGATCTTCTCGTGCACGAACTTCGCGTACAGCTCGACGTGCCGCGCCTCGTCCATCGTCTGCGTGGCGGCGTAGAACTTCGAGTCCAGGTCGGGCACCGACTGGACGATGCGCGCCGACACGTTCAGCGCGCCCTGCTCGCCGTGCAGGAACTGGCTGAACAGCCAGGAGCCCTGGTGGCGGCCGAACTCGTCCCGCTCCTTCTGCGACATCTTGTCCCAGATGTCGGAGCCGATGAGGGGGTTGAAGTTCTCCGGCAGCCCGGCGACGTTGACCGGATCGACCTCAAGGTCCCAGTCGATGCGCTTCGTCGCGTCCCACTGCTTGTCCTTGCCCTTCTGGTACAGGCTCAGCAGCCGGTCGCGGCCCTCGTCGTACTCCCAGGTGAACCGGGCGTCGCCTGCCATGGGCACGTTCCACGTCTCCGTGGGCACGGGCGTGGAGTAGAGGTCGTAGGAACTCACGGGGGATCCTCCTCGGGGTGGCGCCGCACCGTCGCGACGCGGGGTGTGCTCCGCCCACCGCTTTACATACCTTCGTAACATGTAAAGCGCGAGCAGACCAGACCCCATGCACGGGCAAGACGACCATGACAAAAGTCATGCCGGAGCCACGACAACGCTCACTAACCTTCCGACCTGGGCACCGGCATACGATTCAGGCGTCATGACCATGAGGCTCTTCGACAGCGAGGATCTGGACGGGCCCAATCCCGGCCGGTCCCGGCGGCGCCGCGCGTTCTGGTCGACGTTCGGGCTCATCTACATGATCCCGCTCGCCCACGTCGTCGCGGGCTACACCGGGATCAAGCTCGCCCTCGCCGTGCTCGGATCGGGCGCGTTCATCGGCCTGTACTACGCGACGCCGCTGAGCATGCGCAGCTGGGTCGACCCGATCGGTCCGCTCACCCGCACGCTGCTCGCCGCGTTCGCGGTGGTCAGCGCCGTGCTGCCGTTCGCGTTCGGGGACGAGTGGGTCGGCACCCCGGTCTACCTGTCGATGATCTGCGCGATGGCGCTGCCGATGGACCGGGTGCTGTGGGGCATCGGCGGCGCGACCGCGCTGGCCTCGCTGCAGTGCGTGCTGATCGACGGCGCCGAGGGGGCGCTGCCGGTCATCGCCGTCACGTCGCTGTCGCTCGGGCTGATGATGGTCGGGTTCCGGCACGCGCGCACGCTCGTCCAGCAGCTCCGGGTGGCGCGCGGCGAGGTCGCCCGGCTCGCCGCCGCCGACGAGCGGCTGCGCATCGCCCGCGACCTGCACGACCTGCTCGGGCACAGCCTGTCGCTGATCGTGCTGAAGAGCGAGCTGGCGCGGCGGCTCGGCGAGCAGGACACCGCCCGCGCGATGGCGGAGGTGCGCGACATCGAGTCGGTGGCGCGCCAGTCCCTCGCCGACGTCCGCGCCGCGATCTCCGGCTACCGGCAGCGCGACCTCGCCGGGGAGCTGGACGGCGCCCGCGCGGTGCTGGCGGCCGCCGAGGTCGAGGCCGCCGTGCGGACGTCCGGCGCGCCGCTGCCCGACCCGGTCGCCGGGCTGTTCGGCTGGGCCGTCCGGGAGGGCGTCACCAACATCGTCCGGCACGCCCGCGCCCGCCGCGTCACGATCAGCGTCGGCCGGGACGGCGGCGCGGCCACCCTGGAGATCGTCGACGACGGGTGCGGGAAGCCCGGCGAGGGGCACGCGCCGGGCCACGGCCTGGAGGGCCTCGCGGAGCGGGTCGCGGACGCGGGCGGGACCGTGGCGGCGGGCCCGCGCGACGGCGGCGGCTTCCGGCTGGCGGTGCGCGTCCCGCTCGACCCGGTCGGCGCGGAGAGGGCGGCGGTAGAGTCCGCCACGTGATCCGCGTGATGCTCGCCGAGGACCAGAGGATGGTGCGCGGCGCCCTGGCCGCGCTGCTCGGCCTGGAGGCCGACCTCGAGGTCGTCGGCGAGGCGTCCGGCGGCACGGAGGCGGTCGCGGTCGCGGCCCGGACCCGGCCGGACGTCGTGCTGCTGGACATCGAGATGCCGGACCGGGACGGCCTCGCCGCCGCGCCGGAGATCCGCGCCGCCGCCCCCGACTGCAAGATCATGATCCTGACGACCTTCGGCCGGCCCGGCTACCTGCGCCGCGCGATGGAGGCCGGCGCGTCGGCGTTCCTGGTGAAGGACGGCCCGGCGCAGGAGCTGGCCGCCGCGATCCGCCGGGTCGTCGCGGGCGAGCGCGTCATCGACCCCGCGCTCGCCGCCGCCGCGCTCAGCGCGGGCCCGAACCCGCTGTCGCCGCGCGAGCGCGACGTCTTGGAGGCGGGCGCGGACGGCTCCACGATCGCCGACATCGCGGGCCGGCTGCACCTGTCGGAGGGGACCGTCCGCAACTACCTGTCGTCCGCCATCAACAAGGTCGGCGCCCGCAACCGCATCGAGGCCGTCCACACCGCCCGCGCCCAGGGCTGGCTCTGACCGGGCCGCCCGCCCCGCGGGACCGGGCGGCCGGTCGCGGCTAGCGGGACTGGAGGGCGTCCAGGGCCACGGCCTGGGCGACGACGAGGCGGCGGTCCAGGCGCGGGTCCTTGATGTCGACCACGTAGCGGTCGCGGAGGCCGAACTTCTTCTCCACCGAGAAGACGACCTGGTCGCCCGCGTGGAAGTCGAAGTGGTACGGCCACGCGAACGGCAGGTTCTCCGCGTACGGGATGAAGTTCCACAGCCGGCGCAGCACCGCGACGAACTTGTTGCGCTCGCTGCCCGTCGTCACGCCGAGGCCGGGCTGCTCCAGATGCCAGGTCGAGGCGATCAGCGACTTCTTGAAGTCCTTGCGGAAGACCCCGATGGGCTGCCCGTTCGCGTCGGTGATGTCGTAGGCCGACGCGAGGTCGATGCGCTTGCGCGCCTTGAAGCCGAGGATCGGGCGGGTCTTGGAGTCGTCGGCGTAGAGCGTGACCTGCTCCTTGAACGCCAGCCGCTTCTGCTGCGCGAACGCGAGCAGTTCGCCCTCCCCGCCGTCCGGGGTCTCGGCGTGCACCTCGTACTGGTTGACCATCAGGCGGACCCGCTGCCGGATCAGCAGCCGGTTCTGCGCCTGGAGCCGCTCTGCGTCCAGCGAAATCACCCTCGTCCCGTCGTGTTTTCGCGCGAGTCTGCCACAAACGACGAGTTGAGGGAGATGTCCGGACGAAATACGAAAAGGTGTCCGGCGAGGGGCGCGGGTCAGGCCTCCTGGATGTGCCCCGCGAGGTACCCGTGGATCAGCCGCTCCGCCTCCGCGACGATCAGCGGGTCGCCGTCCGGGTCGCGGCGGAAGGCCATCTTCAGCACCGCGTCGCCCGCCTCCACCGCGATGGCCAGCGCGGTGGCGAGGCCCGGGGTGTCCTGCACGCCGAACGTCTCGACGATCATCTCGCGCAGCCGGTCGGCGACCACCGCGTTGTTGTCGGCGTCGGAGTCGAGCAGGTTCACGTCGGCGACGTCGCCGAAGCGCAGCACCCGGAACCCCGGCACGGTGCGGTGCATCTCGACGAAGATCTCGATGATCACGCCGACGGTGTCGGACCAGTCGGCGAACGCGCCGGAGGCGAGCCGGGCCGAGATCCGCTGCCCGAACACCTCCAGGTTGCGCAGCGCGAGCGCCTGCGCGACGGCCCGCTTGTCCGGGAAGAACTGGTACACCGAGCCGATCGCGACCTCGGCGCGCTGCGCGATCCGCGTGGTGGTCAGGCCGTCGTAGCCGTCCTCGTCGAGGATGTCCGCGCACGCGTCGAGCATCCGCTGGACGCGTTCGGCGCTGCGGCGCTGGGCGGGACGTCGGCGGAGCGGCGTGCGGATCTCGGTCACGCCACCATTGTCACCCGAACGCGCCATGCTCGGTCATGGCCCGCACGGCGATCCCCACCCCGCGGTCACGGGACCCTTCCGCCGCGACCACCCCGCCCCGTAAAGTCCGAAGGGAATTCGCGTTCAGGGGAAAGGTACGGATGGGGTTTCCGGAGGGCTTCCGCTGGGGCGTCGCGACCGCCGCCTACCAGGTCGAAGGCGCCGTGCACGAGGACGGCCGCGGGCCGTCGACCTGGGACGTCTTCGCCCACACCCCCGGCCGGGTGCGGGACGGGCACACCGGTGACGTCGCCTGTGACCACTATCACCGGTGGCCGGAGGACGTCGCGCTGATGAAGGAGCTCGGCGTGAACTCCTACCGGTTCTCCCTGGCCTGGCCCCGCGTCCAGCCGTCCGGCAGCGGCGCCGCCAACCCGCGCGGCCTGGACTTCTACGACCGGCTCGTCGACGCCCTGCTCGCCGCCGGCATCGAGCCCGCCGTCACCCTCTACCACTGGGACCTGCCGCAGCCGCTGGAGGACGCCGGCGGCTGGATGAACCGCGACACCGCCTACCGGTTCGCCGAGTACGCCTACCGGGCCGCCGACCGCCTCGCCGACCGCGTCGGCATGTGGATCACGCTGAACGAGCCGGTCGTCGTCACCGCCTACGGGTACGCGTTCGGCGTCTACGCGCCCGGCCGGACCCTGATGCTGGACGCGCTGCCGACCGCCCACCACCAGCTCCTCGGCCACGGCCTCGCCGTCACCGCGCTGCGCGGCGGCGGCGCCCGCCGCGTCGGCCTGACCAACCACTACTCGCCGGCCTGGCCCGCCGATCCGGAGTCCGCCGCCGACCGGGACGCCGCGCTCGCGTTCGACGCCTTCATGAACCGGATGTTCACCGACCCGGTCCTGACCGGCGCCTACCCCGACCTCACCGCGCTCGGCGGCCCCGACCTCGCGCCGTACGTCCACGACCTGGACATGTCGGTCATCGCCTCGCCGATCGACTTCCTCGGCGTGAACTACTACCAGCCGACCCGCCTCCAGGCGCCGCCCGCGGGCGGCCCGCTCCCCTTCGACATGGTGGACATCACCGAGTACCCCGTGACGGGGATGGGCTGGCCGATCGTCCCCGACGCGTTCCTGTCCCTGCTGCGGACGCTGCGCGCGCGGTACTCGAACGGGCTGCCGCCGCTCTACGTCACCGAGAACGGCTGCTCGTTCCCCGACGAGGTCGCCCCCGACGGCACGGTCGACGACACCGCCCGCATCGAGTTCCTCGACGCGCACATCGCCGCGATGCGGACCGCCATCGACGACGGCATCGACATCCGCGGCTACTACGCCTGGTCGCTGCTCGACAACTTCGAGTGGGCCGAGGGGTACCACCCGCGCTTCGGGCTCGTCCACGTCGACTACGAGACGCAGAAGCGGACGCCGAAGAGGTCGTACGCCTGGTACCGGGACCTCATCACCGTGCCGCCGAAGTGACGCGTACCGGACGTCCCTGCCAGGATCCCGGTATGGATTCCCTCTCGGACGTCCGCGCCCGCATCGACGCCATCGACGGCGACCTCGTCCGGCTCCTCGCCGAACGGCAGGGGCTCGTCCGTGCCGCCGCCGCGTCCAAGGCCGACGCGGGCGCCGTCCGCGCGCCCGGCCGCGTCGAGCAGGTCGTCGCCCTGGCGCGCGAGCGCGCCGCGTCCGCCGGCCTGTCCCCCGAGGTCGCCGAGGCGGTCTGGCGGGCGATGATCGGCGCGTTCATCGACCTCGAACTGGACGAGCACGCCCGCCGCACCGCCCCCTGACCGATGTACGCGGAGGCGGTCGAGGCCCTGTACGAGGCGTTCGCCGGCGTCCCCCGCCCGGCCCGCGTCCACGGCTGCTCCTGCTGCGTCGCCGCCGGCGAGGACCGGCCGCTGCTCGCCCGCCCCCTGCGCGACCTCACCGCGGAAGACCTCGCGAGGTACGCGGCGAAGGCCCTCGGCACGTGGGGCGACGAGGAGGACTTCCGCTACTTCGCCCCTCGCCTGCTGGAGCTGGCCGCCGACGACGCGTTCGCCTACCCCGACCCGGAGGCCGTCTTCGGCAAGCTCTCGCGGGCCGGCTGGGAGCGGTGGCCGCAGCGCGGCGCGGTCGCCGCGTTCCTCGACGCCTTCTGGACGCGCTCGCTCACCGGCCATCCCGGACCGCTCCGGATCCGGACGGCCCTGTGCGCGCTCGGCTGCGCCACCGGCGACGTGGCGCCGCACCTCGCCGCATGGGGCCGGCTGGCGTCCCCCGCCGCGATCAGGCACCTGCACGACTTCACCGCCGATGACCTGGTCTGGAGGCGCGGACACCTCGCCCCGCGCATCGCCTGCCCGGGCCGGCCCTACGACCAGGTCGTCTCGTGGCTCTTCGACGGCGCCGCCGTCCGCGCGGTCGGCGACGCCTTCGAGCGGGCGGAGGACGAAGACGCCCTCGCCCTCCTCGCCGAGATCGACTCGACGCTCCGCGGCCTCCCCTAGGAGCGGGCACCCCACAGGTCGAGGGCCTTGTACGCGGGGACCCACTCGTTCTCGTAGGCCGCGCGGACGGGCTCGGGAAGCGGCGCCAGCATCGCCGCCGCCGCGGCCTCGGACGCGCCGTCCAGCATCCACGGGATGACCCGCGGCCCGTCCGGGCCGACGTACTTGCCGCTGGCCTGGCCGAACTCCAGCCACTGCGCCTCGGACAGGGTCGCGTCGATCAGCGCGAGCGCCTCGTCCTCCTCGTGCTTGAGGTGCCCGCCCAGCGCGGTGGCCAGCGTGTCCGTCAGCTCCCCGAGACGCGCGGGCCCGGACTCGCGGTCGGCGAGCGCCGCGTCGATCGCCTCGATCACGGGGTCCACCGCCGCGTGCTCGGCCTCCATCGCGTCCAGCAGGGCCAGCCCGTCCGGGCGTCCGGCGAGGGCCTCGCGCATCACCGGCCACAGCGCCTCGTCCTCCGCCGTGTGGTGCGCGTGCAGCGCCTTCTTGAACAGCTCCCACCCGGTGGCGGTGGCCAGCACCCGCCGGGGGTCGTCGTCCGGACGCGCGGTGACCTCGGCGATGTGCCGCAGGTCCCGGCGCAGCGCGTCGTGGAAGGTGTACATCGACGACATGTCCAGCTTGCTCATCGCGTTCTCCTCAGGCCGATCGGGTCGTTCACAGCACTGACGGACGGCGCGGCGCCGATGTGACCGCCTCGGCGGAGGGATTCCGCGCGGGATCGGTAGGCTTTCCAGCTCCCCCTTGCCTTGGAGGTCCGCGCATGGCGGAACCACGCCCGCTGCGTCCGAACGACCCGCGCGAAGCCGGCGGGTACCGGCTGACCGGACTGATCGGCGAGGGCGCCCAGGGGACCGTCTACCTGGGCGAGTCCGGAACCGGTGAGCGCGTCGCGGTGAAGGTGCTGCGCGCCTCGCTCGACGGCGACGAGCGGGCCAGGACGCTGTTCGAGCGGGAGCTGTCGGCGGTGCGGCGGGTCGCGCCGTTCTGCACGGCGCGGGTGCTCTCCGCCAGCGTCCCGGCGGACGGGCCCGGCGGCGACGCGCCCTACATCGTCAGCGAGTACATCGAGGGGCCGTCCCTGCGGGAGCTGGTCGGCGGGCGCGGGCCGCTGCCGGAGGCCGAGCTGCGGCGCCTCGCCATCGGCACGGCGACGGCGCTCGCCGCGATCCACGAGGCGGGCGTCGTGCACCGCGACTTCAAGCCCGCGAACGTCCTGCTCGGCCCGGACGGCCCCAAGGTCATCGACTTCGGCATCGCGCGGCCGCTGGAGGCCACGTCCGCGACGATGACGGGCGCGGTCGGCACGCCCGCGTACATGGCGCCCGAGCAGGTGTCGGGGGCGGCGGGCGGGCCGCCGCTGGACATGTTCGCGTGGGCCTGCACCATGGCCTACGCGGCGAACGGGGCGCCGCCGTTCGGCACCGACACCGTCCCGGCGATCATGCACCGGGTGCTGTACGCGCCGCCGGCGCTGGGCGTGCTCGGCGGCGAGGTCGGCGCGATGGTCGCGGCGTGCCTGGAGAAGGACCCGGCGCGGCGCCCGACGGCGCTCCAGGTGCTGGTCCGGCTGCTCGGCGAGGACGGGAGCGAGGACCACCTGCTGGAGGAGGGCACGTCGGCGGCGGCGACGCTGACCGCCGCGGCGCTCCCGCCGCCCGCCGCCGCGCCGCCTGTGCCGCCCGTGGCGCCCGCCGGGCCGCCGCCCATGCCGCCCGGTATGGGGACGGCGCCCGGCGCGCCTCCCGGGCCGCCGTTCCTCCCGCCGGGTCAGACCGTCCCCTCCGGACGGCCGGGCCCGCGGAAGGGCGGCAGGGCACTGGTCATCGTGGGCGCGGTCGCCGCCGTGGCGCTGCTCGCGGCGGGGACGGCCACCGCCGCCGTGCTGCTCAAGGACCGCGGCGGCGACGGCGGCCGCCCCTCGGCGAGCCGGACGACCCCCTCGGGCGGAACCGTCGGCATCAGCGGCAACTGCCGCTACACGCCGTCGTCCAGCGGCGACGTGAAGGACGTCGGGACGCCTCCGGCCACCGCGAAACTCCCCGCGACCGTCCGCGCCGAGCTGAAGACGAACCTCGGCACCGTGGACATGGACCTCGACGGCGCCAAGGCGCCCTGCACCGTGAACTCCTTCACGTACCTGGCGGGGAAGAAGTTCTACGACGGGACGTCCTGCCACCGGCTCACGACGTCGGCGGCCCTCAAGGTGCTCCAGTGCGGCGATCCGTCCGGGACCGGGTCGGGCGGTCCGGGCTACGCCTTCGCGAACGAGAACGCGTCCGGCGCCAAGTACGCGCGCGGGACCGTCGCCATGGCGAACGCGGGGGCGAACACCAACGGGAGCCAGTTCTTCATCGTGTACGGCGAGGCGGACATCCCCGCCGACTACACGGTGTTCGGGCACGTCACGTCCGGGATGGGCGTCATCGACAAGGTGGCGAAGGCCGGCACGGACGGCAGCGCCGTGGGGGCCGACGACGGCAGGCCCAAGCTGAAGATCACCATCGGGCGCCTCACGACGTCGGCCGCGTAGGCGCGGCCGGCACCCCGGCGTAGTCGGGGAGGTCGATCCCCTCGGCGGTCCTGCGGGCGATCTTGGCGGCCATGTTCTTGCCCGGCAGGTACGGCAGCAGCTTGTAGTACCGGTTCAGGACCGCGATCGCGGCGCGGCTCGACGGCATCATCAGCTTGGCGACGCCGTCGCCCATCTTCTGGCAGCCCGCCGCGTAGTCGCGCAGGACGTCCTCGTAGCGCGCGAAGGCGACCCGGTGGTCACCGCGCGCGGCGGCCAGCTCGCCCGCGAGGACGTAGGCGCCGACCATCGCCAGGCCGCTGCCCATGCCGGACAGGGACGACGGGCAGTAGGCGGCGTCGCCGAGGAGCGCGACCCGGCCGCGCGACCAGCCGTCCACGCGGACCTGCCCGACCGAGTCGAAGTAGAAGTCGGGGGCGTGCCGCATCTCGGCGAGCAGCCGGTCGCACTCCCAGCCGGTGCCGGCGAACCGCTCGGTGAGGATCCGCTGCTGCGCCGCCACGTCGCGGCGGTCGACCTCCGTCTCCGGCGACCCGAAGTAGAACGCGGCCCTGGCCTCGGTGTTGTCGCGGGCGCTGTAGACCGACGCGAGCTGCCCGCCGGTCCGGTAGACGTGGCCCGTGTACCGGAGGCCGAGGTGGTTGGGGACAGTGAAGATCGCGCAGTGCACGCCGAGGCCGCGGACGTACCGCTCCTCCGGCCCGAACGCGAGGCGGCGGACGTTGGAGTGCAGCCCGTCCGCGCCGATGACCAGGTCGAACCGGCGCGGCGCGGACCGCTCGAAGGCGACGGCCACCCCGTCGGCGTCCTCGTCGAGGGAGGCGATGGAGTCGCCGAAGATGTACTCGGTGGTGCCGCGGGTGGCGTCGTGGAGGATGCGCGAGAGGTCGCCGCGGAGGATCTCGACGTCCCCGGCGAACAGGTCGGCCGCCATCGTCGCGACGGGCCTGCCGGCCTTGTTCACGTACGCCATCGCGCCCATGCCGGTCTTCGCGCGCTGGACGTCGCCGAGGAGGCCCATGCGGCGCAGGACGGTCAGGTGCGCCTCGCCGCGGAAGTCGACGGCGTAGCCGCCGTCGCGGAAGCCGGCGGTGTTCTCGACGATCGTGGTGGCGAAGCCGTAGCGGGCGAGCCAGTGGGCGAGCGCGGGGCCGGCGATCGAGGCGCCGGAGATCAGGACGTTCTTCATGCCGGTGAGCGTGCCGGGGCGCGCTCACCGGAGGCTCACCGCCGGCTCACCGCCTCGATGACCTCCTCGTCGAGGCCGGCGAGGCGCAGCGCGTCCGCCCTGCTCAGCACCTCCGCCGGGCCGCCGCCCGCTCCATCGGCCGCCGGGCCGCCGTCCGCGGACACGCCGTCCGCCGGTGCGGCGCCGGGCGGGGCGCCGCGCAGCGCCGCCGCCGCGCCCGACAGCCGGGCCGCCCGCTCCGCCGCGCCCTCCGCCGCCGCCAGCCCGGCGAGGGCGTCGACCGCGCGGGCGGCGTCCATGAACGCGCCCCGGGACGCCGCGCCCCCGGCCGCCTCCCGGAACCGGGACCGGGCCGCGCCCTGGTCGCCGCGCGCGGCGGCCACCCGGCCGAGCCCGATCAGCGCGGTCGCGCGCCCGCCGACGCTCTTGATCCAGTGCGGGTCGAACCGGTCGAGGGCGTCCGAGTACAGCCGCTCGGCGGTGCCGAGGTCGCCGTCGAGGAGCGCGATGTCGCCGAGGCCGCGCAGCGCCGCCGCGAGGTAGGTGGCGCTGCCCGCACGGCGCGCGACGGCCGCGGCGCGCTCGTAGTCGGCGCGGGCCGCGTCCCGGTCGTCGCCGATCCGGTGGTCGCCGCGGTTGACGAGCAGGTCGGCGGTGTCGTCCAGGGCGCCGAGCTGCTCGGTGAGGACGAGGGCCTCGTCGGTGAGCGCGACCGCGGTGGCGCGGTCGCCGCGGTGGGCGGCGAGCCCGGCGAGCGCGTCCAGCGCGAGGGCGGTGCCCCAGCGGTCGCCGAGCACGCGGAACCCGCGCACCGCCGCCTCGAAGTCCCGCCCGGCCCGCTCGGCGTCGCCGGTGGCGAGCGGCTCGAACCCGGCGATGAAGTGCGCGGCGGCCCGCGCCCACGGGTCCGGCCCGTCGCGCCGGGCGAGGACCAGCGCGTACGCGGAGTGCGCGTCCGGCTCGTCCGCGCGGCGCATCATCCACAGGAACGGGAGGGCCGGGTGGCGGCCGGTCCTCCCGTCCGCCCACACCGCTTCGAGCGCCGCCTCCGCCGCCGTGCGGTGCCGCCGCCACACCTCGCGGCCCGCCGCGTCCGCCCCGGCGTGCAGCACGCACGTCGCGTACTCCTCCTCCAGGCCGGGCGGCGGGACGGGGCCCGCGGCGTCCAGCAGCGCGGCGGCCTGCGCCGCGACCGACACCCCGCGGATCCACAGGTAGCCCGCCATCGCCGCCGACAGCCGCAGCCCCGTCGGCACGTCCCGCGCCTCGGCGGCCCGGCTCAGCGCGGCCAGCAGGTTGCCGTGCTCGGCCCCGAGGACCCGCAGCCATTCGAGCTGGCCGGCGCCGCGCAGCTGCGGGTCGGCGGTCCGCGCCAGCTCCAGGAAGTAGCGCGCGTGCGCGTCCCCGGCCTCGCCGGGGTCGCCGCCGCGCTCCGCCCCGTACGCGCGGATCGTCTCCAGCATCCGGTACCGGCCGCCCGACAGCTCCAGCAGCGACTTGTCGACGAGCGCCTCCAGCGCGTCGCCGTCGTCGCCGCACACCTCCCGCGCCGCGTCCGGCGTCGCGCCGCCCGCGAAGACGGTGAACCGCTCCGCGGCGCGCCGCTCGCCGCCGGTCAGCAGGTCCCAGCTCCACGCGACGACCGCGCGCAGCGTGCGGTGCCGCTCGTCCGCGGTGCGGCTGCCGCGCGACGGGACGCCGAGCCGGTCGCCGAGCCGGTCCCCGAGGTCGGCGACGTCCATGGTGCGCAGCCGCGCCGCCGCCAGCTCGATCGCGAGCGGCAGGTCGTCCAGCGCCGCGCAGATCCGCCGGACGGCCCGCGGGTCCGCCGCGAACCCGCGCCGCACCGCCGACGCCCGCGCGGTGAACAGCCGGACGGCCGAGTCGCCGTCCAGCGGGCGGACGGGCCACAGGTGCTCGCCGGTGATGCCGAGCGGTTCGCGGCTGGTCGCGAGGATCCGCAGCCCCGGGCACGCGGCGAGCAGCCGCGCGGCGAGCGCGGCGACCGCGTCCACGACGTGCTCGCAGTTGTCCAGGACGAGCAGCAGCGTCCGGTCGGCGAGCGCCGCGGCGAGCCGGTCCTCCGGGTCCTTCGCGGCGTCCGGGGCCTGGAGGCCCGACTCGCGCAGGCCGAGGGCGCCGAGCAGCGCGCGCGGCAGCGACGCGCCGTCCCGCAGCGGCGCCAGTTCGGCGAAGCACGCCGGCCCGGCCGCGCCGCGGCCGCCGGTCCGGCCCGCCACCTCGACGGCCAGCCGCGTCTTCCCGACCCCGCCGGGCCCGGTGAGCGTCACCAGGCGCGCCGTGCCGAGCAGGTCCGCGACGCCTTCGACGTCGCCGTCGCGGCCGACGAGCGCGGTCAGCGGCGCGGGCGGCCGCACCGGCGCCGGGGCCGGGTCGCCGCGCAGCAGGTCCCGGTGCAGGGCGGCGAGGTCCGCGGACGGGTCCGTGCCGAGTTCGTCGGCGAGCCGGCGCCGCGTCTCCTCGAACACCACGAGCGCCTCGGCCCGCCCGCCGCCGTCCCGCAGCGCCCGCATCAGCAGCCCGGCGAGCCGCTCGCGCAGCGGATGCCGTCCGAGGAGTTCCCGCAGCTCGGGCACCACGTCGCGGTGGCGGCCCCGGCCCAGGTCGGCCTCGATCCGGTCCTCGCGGGCGGCGAGCCCGCGCTCTTCGAGCCGCACGGCCTCGGTCTCGGCCCGCGGCACGTCGGCGAGCGCCGGTCCGCGCCACAGGGCCAGCGCCTCGCCGAGGAGCGCGGCCGCCCGTTCGGGATCGCCGTCGCGCAGCGCGGCCCGGCCCTCGTCCGCGAGCCGTTCGAACCGTCCCGCGTCCACGTCGCCGGGGTCGACCGCGATCCGGTACCCGCCGCCTGCCGCTCGATCGCCGCGCCCGCGCCGAGCGCCGCCCGCAGCCGCGACACCTGGGAGTGCAGCGCGTGGCCCGCCGTCCCGCCCTCCGCCAGCCGGTCCGCCGGAACCGCCGCGCCCGGGCGGACGAGCAGCAGCGCCAGCAGCGCCCGCCGGGCCGGGCCGCCGAGCGGCACCTCCTCGCCGCCGTCCCGCCACGCCCGGGTCTCGCCCAGGATCCCGAACCGCATGCCCGGATCATCCCAGCCCGGCGACCCCGAACGGGTTGTCGACCGCGTACCGCCAGCACCCGTCCGCGCCGCGCCGCGCCACGTCCGTCGCGGTGCCCTCGATGCGCACCGGGGCGCCGTCCCGGCCCGTGCCGTCGATCACCCAGTCGACGATCAGCAGCGCGACGTCGCCCGCCGCGTAGACGTGCCGCGGCGTGACCTCGATCGGCACCCCGAGGGCCACGAACCGCTCGTTGGCCGCGCGGGCCGCCGCGCCGCGCAGGCCGGTGCCCGGCTCGGGCACGAACACCGCGCCGTCCTCGTACAGTTCCGCCACCGCCGCGGTGTCCCCGCTGTTGAACCGCTCCTGGAACACCCGTGGGACGTCCTCGGGACGCGTCGCCGACCGCCGCATGCCGATCCTTCCGGTAGACAAGATCGTTGAGACGCGGCAACGCTAGGAGGCCCGTTCATGGCTCACCAAACGGTCAGTCGCCCGGGACTGCCCGCCGACCCCCGCGCGGACGCCGCCGCGCCGGACCCGTCCTGCCCGGTGGAGATCGCCCTCGACGCGCTGCGCGGGCGGTGGACGACGCTGGTGATCCGCGAACTGCTCCGGGGCGACCGCTCCTTCACCGGGCTCCGGGACGCGCTGCCCGCGCTGTCGGACAAGGTGCTCGCCGACCGGCTCGCTCATCTGGTCCGCGCCGGCGTGGCCGACCGGCACCGCGAGCCGGGGGTGCCGCCGCGCACCCGCTACAGCCTCACCGACCGGGGGCGGCGCCTCGGGCCGGTGCTCCAGGCCCTGTGGGACTGGGGCGCCGCGGCGCCATAGCGGGGCCGTGCCGTTCCGAGGGCGGCGTCAGGGGGGCGGCGTCAGGGGGCGACGTCGGTGGCGGCGGCGATGACGCGGGTGAGGGTGCCGTGCAGGTCCTTCAGCTCGTCCAGGCCCATGCCGAGCCGGTCCATGATCGTGGCGGGGATCTTCTCCGCCTGCTCGCGGAGGGCCCGGCCGGTCTCGGTGACGGTGACGGCGAGGAGCCGCTCGTCCCGGCTGTCGCGCTCCCGGCGGATCAGGTCGGCGGACTCCAGCCGCTTGAGCAGCGGCGACAGCGTGCCCGGGTCGAGCTGGAGCAGCCGGCTCAGCTCCTTGACCGACAGCTGCCCGTGCTCCCAGAGCGCCAGCATCACCAGGTACTGCGGATGCGTCAGCCCCATCGGCTCCAGGATCGGGCGGTAGAGCGCGAGCACGCTGCGCGAGGCCACCACCAGCGCGAAGCAGACCTGGTTCTCCAGGGCCAGCGGGTCGGGGACGTCGTCCAGATCACGTGCCACGGTTCCTCCACTCGCCGGGGGCTTCGGCTATAAAGGTTACTACCGCAACGTTTTGTGCACCAACGGTTGGTGAGGCAACGGAGGACGCATGTTCCGCAGGGAACCCCTGGAAGAGCGCATCGCCCGCCGTCAGGCCGAGCTCGGCCCCCGCCCCCGCGGCGGCGGCCAGTTCGACCACCCCACCGCCAAGTACCTGTTCGTCGGGCTGCTGGTGGTCACCGTGGCCGCACACGTCATCGGCGGCGTCCTGTTCGCCGTCATGGGCTGAGAGGGGAACGCATGGCGCTCCGACGGCCGTCCTTCCTGCCGTCCCTGGACGAACTGGAGCAGCAGGCCCAGGACCGCTCCGCGCAGACCGCCGGGAAGGGCTCCCAGTTCGACCACCCGACCGCCAAGTACCTGTTCTGGGTCATGCTCGTGGTGACCGTGGTCGCGCACGTCGTCGCCGGGATCGTCTTCCTGGTGATGGGTCACTGACCCGGGAGTCCGGCGACCCACTCCGCGCTCGTCATGACGTCGGCCTCGCGCGGGAAGAACCGCTCCACCAGGAACCGGTGCATCTCCTCGTCGGCGTCGTCGCACCCGTCCGACAGGACGATCTGCGCGTACTGCCGCTCCGTCGCGTCCCGCAGCGCGCTGATGACGACGCCGCTGGTCGCCAGGCCGGTCAGCACGAGCGTCCCGGCGCCGCGCGCGCGGAGCAGCGCGTCGAGGTCCGTGCCGGCGAACGGGCTGAAGAAGCGCTTGTCGAGGACGGGTTCGCCGGGCAGCGGCGCCACCGCCGGATGGATCCCGCTCTCCGGGTTCGACTCGGTGATGGCGTCGGTGCCGGCCAGCCCCCGGAACGGCTTGTTCAGCGGCCCGATCTCGGGGTGCCCGTCGCGGTGCACGACCCGGACGTGGATCACCGGGACGCCCGCCGCGCGGGCCGCCGCCACCGTCTCCGCCAGCCGGGCGAGGTACCGGTCCGCCCGGTCCCCGAGCTGCGCCGCCACGACGCGCTGGACGTCCATCACCAGAAGGGCCTGCATGCTCGCGTTCACGGCGGACATCCCACCGCACGCCGGGACGCGGCGTCCAACAGCCGCCCGGCCGGATCGACAACGGCCGGTTGTAGCCGCAGCGTGGTTGACTGGCCGGATGATCGACCACGAGGTGCTGCGCGTGTTCTGCGGCCCGGACGGCGCGCACGGCAACCGGCTCGGGGTCGTCCGCGACGGCGCCGCCGTCCCCGGCGAGGCCCGCCGCCAGGCGGTCGCCAGGGAGCTCGGCTTCAGCGAGACGATCTTCATCGACGACGCCGGGCGCGGCGCGATCGACATCTACACGCCGTCCGCCCGGCTGCCGTTCGCCGGGCATCCGTGCGTCGGCGCCGCCTGGCTGCTCGGCGTGCCCGCCCTGGTCACGGCGGCGGGCCCGGTGGACGTCCGGCGCGACGGCGACCTCACCTGGATCGCCGGGCGGGCCGAGTGGGCGCCCGGCCGCACGCTGCGCGAGTACGGGTCCGCCGGGGTGGTCGACGCGCTCCCCGTCCCGCCGCCCGGCGAGTGGATCTACGCGTGGGCCTGGGAGGACGAGCCGTCCGGCCGGGTCCGCGCCCGCGGCTTCCCCGGCCGCGGCGACGGCATCGACGAGGACGAGGCGACCGGCGCCGCCGCGCTGCTGCTCACGGCCCGGCTCGGCCGCCCGCTGGTCGTCACCCAGGGGCGCGGCTCGCAGATCATGACGGCGCCGCTGCCCGGCGGCCTCATCGAGGTGGCCGGGCGGGTCCGGCGGGACGGGCCCGGTCAAACCGGTTGACCCGGCTGCGAGCATGGCCTCATGGACCGCACGTTCGATGATCTGGTGGACGAGGCCGCCGCCGCCCCCGTCGACGGCTGGGACTTCTCCTGGCTCGCCGGCCGGGCGACCGAGCAGCGCCCCTCGTGGGGGTACCAGCGGCTGATGAGCGGGCGGCTCGCCCATGCCACCGCCGCGCTGGACCTGCAGACCGGCGGCGGCGAGGTGCTCGCCGAGGCCCCCGCGTTCCCGCCGACGATGGTCGCGACCGAGGCGTGGCCGCCGAACGTCGCCAAGGCGACCCGGCTGCTGCACCCGCGGGGCGCCGCCGTGGTCGTCCACCCGGAGGAGCCGCCGCTCCCGTTCGCCGACGGCGCCTTCGACCTGGTCACCAGCCGCCACCCCGCCGTCGTCGAGTGGGCGGAGATCGCCCGTGTCCTCACGCCCGGCGGCACCTACTTCGCCCAGCACGTCGGCCCCGCCAGCGCCTTCGAGGTGACCGAGTACTTCCTCGGCCCGCAGCCCGAGGCGCGCCGCAGGCGCGACCCGGAGATCGAGAGCGCGGACGCCCGCGCCGCCGGCCTCGACATCGTCGACCTGCGCACGGAGCGGCTCCGCATGGAGTTCTTCGACATCGGCGCGGTCGTCTACTTCCTGCGCAAGGTGATCTGGATCGTCCCCGGCTTCACCGTCGAGCGCCACCGCGGCCGGCTCCGGGAGCTGGACGAGCGGATCCGGCGCGACGGGCCGTTCGTCGCGCACTCGTCCCGGTCCCTCGTCGAGGCCCGCAGGCCGCTGTGAGCGGGGCCCGGCCGGAACCGGGCCCCGCCACCGCCTACCGCAGCGAGATGTGCAGGATCTCGGCCGCGCGCTCGTAGCCGGCGCGCCGGTAGATGCGCTCCGCGCCGTCGTTGTCCGGCATGAGGAACGGCGTGCTGATGCCGGCGCCGCGTCCCTCGCGGGTGAGCCAGGCCGTCAGCGCCGCCGCGATCCCGCGCCGCCGGTGCGACGCGCGCACGCCGACGCCCGCGAGCTCGCTGACGCCCTCGTGCGGCGGCCCGAACTGGCCGGCGCCGGCGCCCTCGCCGGTCGCCGCGTCCACGGCGAGGGCGACCAGGCCGCCCCGGTCGGCGACCGCGCGCAGGCGCGCCACGTCGTGAGCCGTGGCCTCCGGCATGCCGTACGCCTCGCTCTGCACCCGGGCGACCTGCCACAGCTGCGCGTCGTCCGAGGCCCGGACGATCTCGAACGCGCCGTCCACGGCGGGCATCGGCGGCGTCCCGGCGCAGGTGAGGATCGGCAGCCGCCGCTCGACGGCGAACCCGGCCGCGAGCAGCGCCGCCTCCACGGCGGGCGCCGCCGCGGGCAGGTACTCCAGCCGCGGCGTCCGGCGCCGGTCCGCGAACGCGCCGACGAGGTCGCGGACGTCGCTCGGACCGGGCCGTGCACCGTCGTCCGGGACGGCGTAGTTGAAGAAGAGGCCGTCGCCGTGCTCGTCGAAACGGGCCAGGAACGGCGGAACGCGGACGGCGGTGTCGCCCGCGGCGGCACGCAGGTAGGCGTGCACGTCGGATTCGAACATGGTGAGGAAACCCCAACTGGGCAGGTGAAAAGGGGAACGGCGTGTTCGGGCCGCTCCGGAACCGGCACCGGAGGCGGGACGCGGCGTCCCGTCCGGTGGTGCGCAGCGGCCCGTCAGCGGGTCGCAGGCACAGGCCTCACTCCTCGAGTCCGTGATCGATCGACGGGGGCAATCTACCGCGTCAGCGGCGGCCGCGGAACGTGCGGCGGAGGTCGGCGACCCACTCCTCGGGGATCTCCCACGGGATGAAGTGGCCGCCGTGGTCGTGCGCCGTGAGGTTGACGTGGTTGTACCAGGCGCCGCGCTCGCTCCGGGCGAAGTGCTCGACCCGCTGCTCGGTGGTGACGCCCGGAGGGTTCTCGTAGGCGACGAACGTGATGCCGGTCGGCGCCTCGACCACGGGCCACCGGTCGTGCGACGGCGTCCACGGGTACCGGTTGTTGTTGGCGTACGTGCGGACGGACGTGCCGATCGAGTTGGTCACCCAGAAGATCATCGCGTGGGTGAGCAGGTCGTCCCGGCCGAACACCGTCTCGATGTCGCCGCCGTCGTCGCTCCACCGCGTCCACCGCTGGAGGATCCAGGCGAGCATCCCGGCGGGCGAGTCGGACAGCCCGTACGCCAGCGTGGACGGCTCCAGCATGTGCGCCACGAGATGCACGGCGAACCGCCGCTCCATCTCGATGGCGCGGGCGCGGACGTCGGCGGGCACGCCCTCCGGGAGCGGGCGCCCGCCGGTGATGTCCCACCCCCGGTCGCCGTTGAACAGGGTGAGCATCTGGCCGGAGCCGATGTGGATCCCGTACAGCTCGTCGGCGTACTTGTGCCCGAGCTGCCCGGCGACCATGGCGCCGACGTCGCAGCCCGCCGCCGCGTACCGCTCGTACCCGAGCGTCCGGGTCATGAGGGCGTGCCAGAGGTCGGCGACCTTCCAGTAGTTCATGTCCGGGTGGTCCGGCAGCGGGCCGGAGAACCCGAACCCCGGGAACGACGGGACGATCACGTCGAACGCCTCGGCGGGATCGCCGCCGTGCGCGCCCGGGTCCGCGAGCGGGTCGACGACCTTGGCCCAGTGCCAGAACGTCCAGGGCCAGCCGTGCGTGAGGATCAGCGGCGTCGGGTCCGGGCCGGCGCCCGGCCGGCGCATGAAGTGCACCGGCACGCCCTCGACGTCCACGCGGTAGTGCTCGTAGGCGTTGATGGCGGCCTCGGCCTTGCGCCAGTCGTACCCGTCCCGCCAGTACTCGACGAGCCCTTGCAGGTAGGAGCGCTTCACGCCGTAGTAGCCGTCGTCGTTGCCGACGTCGTCCGGCCAGCGCGTCAGCGCCAGCCGCCGCCGCAGGTCGTCGAGCACGTCGTCGGGCACGTGGATCGGTGCCGGTTCCAGCGGGAACGAGCCGGTCATCGTCGCCTCCTGCGGCCGGTCGAGCGGACCAGGAGAATATATCAGTCGCTTATTTAAATTTCTGATCTATTTTTCCTCGAGCTCCCGGGTGACCTGGTCGATCCGCTCGATGCGGCCGTCCGCCGCCAGCCGTCCGAACATGTAGATCTCCGCCGCGAACGTCACGCCCTTCCGCATCCGGGTGCGGAGCGTGTACCGGGCCGCGAACCGGTCGCCGGAGACCATCGCCTCGTGGACCTCCAGGCCCGCCCGGTCGGCGGCGGCCATCGCCTCCCGGTCGACGTTCTTGCGGATCGGCCCGGCATGGTCGACCATCCGCCGCCGGTCGATCACGAGCCCGTCGTTGCAGTACTCGAACTCGAACACGAAGTACCGGTCGAGGATCGCGCCCGGCTCCTCGTCGGAGACGGCCATGTCCCGGGTGTAGCCGATGAGGAAGTCGGTCAGGTCGTGCGCGGAACGGATCGCCATGGGACGCCCCTTCGTAGGAGTACGGCATACGCTTACGTCTCCACGGCAACGTACCGCACCCCCGTAGGGTTCCTTGGAGTTCCGCGGGTTTCTCTGGTTTCTCCGTCAGAGGCCGGCGTCAGGCGCGCAGCGCGTCCAGCTCCGCGAGCGCCCGCTCGAGATCGGCCGGAACGCCCTGGTCGCGGAGCCGCACGAAGGCGGGCTCCCCCGCCGCCGCGAGCCTCCGGACACCCTCGGCGTGCGCGGTGACGCGCTCCCTCACCACGTCGAGCAGCTCCGCCGCGGACCCGTCCCAGCCGTAGGCGCCGAGGAATCGCCGCAGCCGCTCCGGACGCGCCTCGAACGCGGTGAACCCCTGCGGCCCGACGACATGCCGCGCATGCAGCGGCACCCAGCCGAAGGCGGCGAAGGCCAGGTCCCACTCCCGGGTGACGGGCCCGGCGACGTCCCAGTCGAAGAAGCCCGCGAGCCCGCCGTCACGCCAGGCGGCGTTGTAGGGCGCCGCGTCGTTGTGGCCGATGATCAGCCCTTCCGACCAGCGCCCGCCGTCGCGCCAGACGGCGTCCGGCGGCGGGACGAACCCGGCGACGGCCTCGTGGAACCCCCGCATCCACCGGGCCGCCTGTTCGAGCGTCCCGTCCGCGTACACCCATGGCGGCCACGGCAGCGCGCTCCCCACGGTCTCGCCGTCCAGGAACGTGAGGATCTCCCGGCCGTGCTCGTCGATCCCGAGCGGGCGCGGCGCGGCGGTGAAGCCCTGGGAGGCGAGGTGGGCGAGCAGGGCGTGGACGGCGGGCGTCCATGGCCCGGTCGCGCGGCGGACGGTGTCGCCGACGCGTACGGCGCCGCCGATGTTGCCGCCGTCGAGGCGGGCCTCGTCCATCGCGGGATTGTCGCACGCCCTCACGGCGGGGGCGTGGACGCGGCGGAGCCCGCACCGCGGAGCGCGGTGCGGGCCCGCCGTCAGCGGACGGCCGTCACTTCGTGCGGACGGCCATCGTCGGGTACATCTCCGCGTACGACTTGCCGCCGAAGTACGACGTGAGCTGCGCGTGGTTGTTGCCGGACGCGGACGGGAGGCCGCCGCGGAAGTCGGCGATCGGCGCGGTCAGACCGCAGCCGGTCGTCTTCGGCACGGCGAACGTGTCGTCGGTGGCGTTGATCTTGACCCAGAACGTGCCGTCCGGGCCGGGGGCCCCGGTGATGTCCGGCAGGTCCAGGTCGAGGGAGATCGGCGCCGTGTTGGAGCCGACGTAGCACGTGTCGCCGAGCAGCTGGTTGATCAGCTTGAGCTTCAGGTCGAGACGGGTCTTGCGGTTGACGATGTCGAGGTCGATCTTCCCGGCGTACTGGGGCTTCACCTTCAGCGAGAACAGCGGGATGTTCTCGGTGCCGGGGATGCCCAGGGCGCCGCCCGCCACGGTCATCGCCGGGCTGCGCATCTTCACGAACTTGGAGATCTCCGCCCCGGTCTTCGGGTCGGAGCCGGCCAGCAGGGTGATCCGCATCGGCGCGGTGATCTGCTGGTCGATGTTGCCGATCTTCATCCGGCCGGCGTTGGTCACCAGCACGTTGCAGTACCAGTTCGCGGGGTCGGCGCCGACCGGCAGGACGTCGGGGCAGTCCGACAGGTCCAGCGAGGCGGGCGGCGCGTCGGCGGTCGCGGCCGCCTGGGTGCGCGGCTTCGGGGCGGCCTGCGCCGCGGACGCGGCGGACAGGGCGGTGGCGGCGAGGCCCGCCGACAGGGACAGCACGGCCAGCCGCTTGAACATGGACGACACAGGGATCCTCTCGCTGGGGTGGTACCGCGGCGGGGGGCGTGCCGAGACGACCGGACAGGCGATCCGGGCTACTCGCGAGTATGGAGCGATCCAACGGGATAAGAGATCCGGTGTCAATAGGGCTTTCGCGCCCGTCCGGGGCTGCTCAGGGACGGTGCGGGTAGAGGTCGCGCAGGACGCCGAGCTCGGCGGAGTGGTGGGTGAACTCGTCCAGCACGTGCAGGGCCGTGTCGATCACCGGGTAACCGGCGTAGCCGAAGAAGGCGGGGCCGGACGGTTCCCACAGGCGTTCCTCGGGCATCGCGGCGAAAGGCCCGCGCCAATGGTCGCGAAAGGCCGTCTCGAGGAACCGGAGCCCACCCGACGCCGTCCCGGAGAATTCGACCTCGTCCAGCGTGATGTTGCGGCCCTGGAAAAGCCGGATCCCGTAGTCGGTGAGGGTGAGGCCGATATGGCCGATGCGCCAGGCGAGGGTCGCGACCGGAACGGGGTCGGGCGCGGGGCCTCCGCCGCCCTCGGCGTCGATGAGCCAGCGCCCCGCGGCGTCCGGGCGGATCGTCCAGCCGTCCGGGGCCGGCTCCCAGAGGTACTCCTCGTCGGTGAGGCCGTCGAGGCGGCCGATGGTCCGCCGCCATACCTCGTCGAATGCCCGGCCGATCGAATCCCGGACGCTGTTCATGAGATATCCCTTCTGGGCACCGACGCCGAGCCACCGAGAATAGTGAACGACGGCCGAATTCAAGACGCACCCGGGAAGCGCCCGGGATTCTGCGGGCGGACGGCCGGCTCGGGCTGGACGGCGCCTGCGAAGCCACGCGCGCGCGGTGCTCTGGACGTCGCCCGCCGGCAGGTCGAGGGCGGCGCGCCGGTTCCGGCACGCTCACGGGAAGTCGCCGCCGCCCAGGCTCGCCCGTGTCCAGGACCGGCCGCCGTCCACAGGGCGTGGCCGGGGCGGGCCACCGGCTCATGACCTGCGGATATCCGGGAATACAGGAGCGAAGCCGCTCGCCTCTCCCCGGGAGGACCCGCCATGCAGGAACCCGCCGCCAAGGACGGCGGCGACCCCGACCTCGCCCGCGACCACCTCGCCAACGAGCGCACGTTCCTCGCCTGGACGCGGACGGCGGCCGGGGTGATGGTGCTCGGCCTCGCGGTCGCGAAGCTCGTCGAGGGCGGCGGCGTGCGGCCCGTCGCCGCCGGGGTCGTCCTCGGCGTGACGGGCGTGGCCGGCATGGTCTACGCCGGGGTGCGCTACCGGGCGGGAGCGGCCGCGATCGACGGGCGGCGGCCGTCCCCGGCCGGGCGTACGGCGGGGCCGCTGGCCGCCGCCGGCGTGCTGCTCGTCGCGATGGCCGCCGCGCTGGCCCTGCTGCTCTGGTGAAGCGCCGCGCGGGCGGACCGGCGCCGGCCCGCCCGCACGGCGCGCCGATCAGCAGTCGTTGACGGGCGCCTTCCCGGCGAACCGGTCGTCCAGGAAGTTCACCGCGTCGTTCTGCCGCACGACCATCTCCAGGGCGTGCTCGCCGATGGCGTCGCGGACGACGTGCACGGTCGCGCCGCGCGAGCACCACGCCTTCACCATCGCGTCGTCCTGCGCGACGGGGACGATCTCGTCGGTGTTGGCGTGGTAGTCGAAGACGGGGACGGCGGGCGCCGCGGAGCCGAGGGTGTTGGCCTTCAGCACGGCCCGGACGCGCGGCACCGCCAGCGGGTCGGGGACGGTGCTGTAGTCGGCCAGCTTCTTGAACGGGAACGACGTGAGCAGGTCCGTCAGGCACTTGCCGGAGGCGTCCGCCATCGCCTGCTTGCCCTTGTCGTTCATCAGCGCGTCGATGTCCATCTCCGGGTACTCGGCGCCGAGGCTGACGGCGGCGGCGGCCTCGAAGCCGGAGAAGACGCCGCCGTCCAGGGACCGCGCCACGGCCTCCGGGTCGGCGGGGATGCCGCCCATCGACGCCCCGGCGAGCTTCACCTCGGGTGCGTAGGACGGCTGGAGCTCCGCCGCCCAGCCGGTGGCCTGCGCGCCGCCGGAGTACCCGGCGAGCGCCCACGGCGCCGTCGCGGGAAGCCCCGCGTCCGCGAACCGCCGCACGGCGCGGATCCCGTCGAGGACGGCGTGCCCGGCCTGGAGGCCCGCCATGAACACCGACTTCGGGCCCTCGAAGTCGGGCATGACGACCGCCCAGCCCTTGCTCAGCATCGGCCCGGCGTAGATCGCGGCGCTCGATGCGAACAGGTCGCCGGAGGCCAGGCCGTAGGACGGGGCGCACTGCGAGCCGGTGGAGTCCTCGGCGGCCTGCACCGACACGACCGGCCGCGCGCCCGACCCGGTCCACGCCTTCTTCGGCACCAGCACCGTGGTGACCGCGAGCTCCGGCGTCCCGTGCGAGTCGTTGGTGCGGTACGAGACCTGCCAGGCGTTCGCCGTGTCGGCCACGTTCCCGGCCTTGGGCGTGAAGGCGCGGGAGGCGACGATCGCGCCCGGCGCGTAACCGCCGATGTTCGCGGGCGCCTGGTAGAAGGGGTCCTTGTCCGGCGGGACGGAACCCGGCACGGTGTCGGCCGAGGCCGGTGCGGCCAGGGCGGTCGCGGCGAGCGCGCCTGCGGCGGCGAGCGTCGCCGCGGCGCGGAGGGGGGAGCGTCTCATCACGGCCTCCGGGTGGGGACGAACCTGCCGAAACGGCAGCGTTCCGCTAAGGTCCACTCACTGTAAGAGCCCGCTTGCGCCGTGTTTATGGCCGAGACTGAGCAACTCACCCCACCGTTTGTGGGCACCGGCACCAAACCCGCCGCCCCGTCCCGTCACCCCGTTGGGGCCGCCTCGCGCGTCAGGCGATCGGCACGTCGCCCTTCAACCAAGCGACCAGCTCAGCGAAAGCAGCAGGGGACAGCGCGAGATACCCCGCCTCCGGCGCCTTGCTGTCCCGCACCCCCACCGCATCCATGAGATCGGCGACCTCGACGCACTCCTGGCCGCCCGAGCCGCCGCCACCGCTGTAGCTGGACTTACGCCACCTGGTCATGACGCCCTCCAACACATTCCTGATCAACACAGCCGGCGCAGCCTGCCGACAGCAAAGGCTCGCGAGGTGCTCGGGCGTCAGGCCGACAGGTCGCCCTGCTTCACGCGGGCCACGAGATCGGCGAACGCCCCGGGCGTCAACGCGAGATGGCCCGCCTCCGGCGCTTTGCTGTCCCGCACCCCCACCGCCGAGCCGAGGTCCTTCAACTCGACGCACTCTCCCGAGGTCCCTCCGCTGGAGTGACTGCTCTTACGCCAGGGGGCCACCTTCACGCCAGATCCTCCATCAGCTTCGCGATCAGGTCCCTGGAAGAGTCCACGTCCAGAGCGTGGGCTCCGATCCGTTCGAACCTGTCCTTGAACTCCTGCACCTCTGAGCCGTCGGTCACGAGCCTCCCGGCGTTGGGCGCCTCCACGAACGCCACCTCTCCCTGATCACCGGTGAGGATCATGAAGGAGCCATCGAGACCCTCATAGGCTCCCGTCCGTCTCGGCACTATACGCACCCTCACAGTCGGAAGCTCCGAAAGGCTCAACAGGTAGGCAAGCTGCTCCTTGAGTACTTTGTCACCGCCGACCGGCCAGTCGAGCACGTTCTCCGACAAGGTCACCCATAGCTCGGGCGGCTCGGGTCTCCACAGGATGGACTGCCGCGCCATGCGCACAGCGAGGGCGCTCTCGACGTCCCGATTCCGACCTGATGCGAGAAGTGCGCGCGCGTAAGCCTCTATTTGCAGCAGGCCTGGAACGAACTGCCCGGCGAAGATCCGAATCTTGAACGCGTCCCGCTCCTGATCGACGAAGGTTCTGAACCAGTCGGGGTCAGACGCCCGCCGCGCGTAGTAGACGAGCACGCTGAACACTCCACCCGTGTTCAGCGCCTTGTCGACCCTCTCTGCGTACGCCTGGGTCAGCCGCTGCTCGAGGTTCTCCAACCTGGAAGTTGTGGATTGCGCACATCCCATGATCTCGGACAGCCGCGCGGCGGTCAGCCCGTGCTGCTGACGCTGGAAGCGCAGGTAGTAGGCGATGAAGGCCCACATCGAGGACCGCGGGTCCGGTGATTCATTGATGTTCACGCAGAGCCTCCCGTCCACAGCAACTTCCACAACATCCACGGATGTTCGAAGGAGCACCGAAAAGGTAACTCGCGATGGCCACTCTTGTCCCCGAAAGCAGCTGAAAGAAGGGGCGGTCAATGGGGATCAATACCGTTACTTGGAATCAATTGGACATGACGTGCCTGGCGGCGCCGACGGTGCCGGGGCTGGTGCGGAGTCTGGTCGAATTCCGGTTGGTGGGGTGGGCGCTGGACGGGCTGATCGGGGACGTGAGCCTGGTCGCCGGGGAACTGGTGGCCAATGCCGTCCGGGCGGCGCCTTACCGCGAGATCCGGGTGCGGTTCGACCGGGAGGTGCGCGGGGTGGTGCTGGCCGTGTGGGATCCGGCGGCGGGGATGCCGGTGGCGCGGCCCGTGATCGAACTGGAGCCGGACGACGTCGCGCCCGACCCGCTGGCCTTGGACGACGGGCACGACGCCGGGATCGGCGGGTGGGGGCTGCCGATCGTGCAGAGCCTCGCGTCGGAATGCGGGGTGGAGCCCACGCCGCCTGCCGGGAAGTGGGTGTGGGCCCGGTTCCTCTACGTGGAGAAGGCGGCGGCTATGCCGTAGTGGTCGGACAGGTAGCACGAGCGGCCGTCGGCGAGGCGGATCTCGTCCTGGAAGACCAGGGTCGTGGTCGCCCGCAGGGGCGGGGTGGCGAGGATCTGGTCGATGGGTTCGAGGCTCACCTTCGGCGTGGGGCGGAAGGTGGTCGCGGGGTCGCCGTCCAGGACGTCCGCGAGGCCGGTGGCGTCGCGGAAGTCGCGGAGGACGGGCGACGACCTCGGGACGTTGAGGTCGCCCGCGACGATCAGGGGGTCGGTCAGGGCCGGGTGGGCGAGCAGGTCCGCCAGCTGGGCGAGTTCGCCGGCCTCTATCCGGGTGTACGGGTTGGCGAGGTCCCAGTCGGTGTCCTTGTTGGCCGTCAGGTGGGTGTTGACGATGGTGACGTGCTCGTCCCCCAGCTGGACGCGGGTCAGCAGCGCGCCTTTGCGCAGGAGCCCTTCGAGGCGAGGGCGGCCGATGAACCGGTACGGGCGGTAGTGGCGGCGGACGATCGGCCGCCGGGAGAGCGTGACGAGGCCGCCGCGGACGAGCGGGAAGGACGGGCCGTGCGCGATGTGCGGGTACGACGGCGTCGCCGCGCGGAGCGCCGCGAGATTGCGCGGGGATACCACTTCCTGAAGGCAGACCACGTCGTACGGCGAGTCCTCCAGGATCCCGGCGAGCGCCCGGATCCGGGCGCGGGAGTCGCCCCGGAAGAGGGTGTTGAACGTCAGCAGGCCGATGTTCATCGGCGGCCTGCGAGGTACCGGGCGGCGACGGTCGTCGGGCAGCCGTGTGCGGGGGCGATGCGCCGCACGTCGTCCCAAGGGGCCATGGACGCCACGATAGGCGCCGCGGCGTCGCGGCAAGGGCCGCCCGGGTTCAAGATTCGTCGATCAGCCGACCGGGACGCGGCGGTGGGCGCGCCGGTACTCGCTCGGGGTGACGCCGAGTTCGCGGGCGAAGTGGGTGCGGAGGTTCGGGGCGGTGCCGAGGCCGCATCTCTCGGCGACGAGGTCGATGGAGAGGTCGGTCTCCTCCAGGAGCTCCCGGGCGCGGATGACGCGCTGGGCGAGGAGCCACTGGAGCGGGGTCGTCCCCGTCTCGGCGTGGAAGCGGCGGATGAGGGTGCGGCCGGTCAGCCCGGCGCGGGCCGCGAGGTCGGCGGTGGTGAGGGGGCGGTCGAGATGCGCCAGCGCCCACTGCAGGACGGGGCCGAGGCCGTCGTCGCGGCCGGACGGCGGCAGCGGGGTCTCGACGTACTGGGCCTGGCCGCCCGTGCGGTGCGGCGGGACGACCATCTGCCGGGCGACGGCGTTGGCGACGTCCGCGCCGAGGTCCTGGCGGATGAGGTGCAGGCACAGGTCGATGCCGGCGCTGTTCCCGGCGCCGGTGAGCAGGTCGCCGTCGTCGATGTAGAGGACGGACGTGTCGGCCTCGACGGACGGGAACCGCTCGCGCAGGACGGGCGCGTGCTTCCAGTGCAGCGCGGTGCGGCGGCCGTCGAGGAGGCCGGCGGCGGCGAGGACGAACGCGCCGGAGCAGAGCGACACGATGCGGGCGCCGCGCCGGTACGCGGCCCGGACGGCGTCGACGACCTGCGGCGACGGGTCGGCCAGCACGTTCCCGGTCGCCGGGACGATCACCGTGTCGGCGGTGTCGACGGCGTCCAGCCCGTGCGGGGCGACGATCTGGAACGCGCCGGGCATGTCGTCCTGGCCGGACGAGCCGCGCAGCCGGGACGAGCCCTCCGAGCAGAGCCGCACGTCGTACCAGGGGCCGGTGTGCGACGGGGGCGGCGAGCCGAACAGCTGGCAGGGGATGGCGACCTCGAAGATCGGTGCGCCGGGGACGACCAGGATCGCCAGGGTCCGCGTCATGTCAGTAATCTATCGAATGCTGTCAATCCTGCCACTCGTGACGGGCCCGGCCGCTCTCGATCATTGACGGCATGAACGCACGGATGAAGGCCCGGCCGGCGAGCGTCCCGGCCCGGAAGGACGCGGGAGAGACCGCCGGAGAGGCCGCCGCACCGGATGCGCGGCGGTGGCTCGTGCTCGCGGTCGCGTCGGCGGCGCAGTTCCTGGCGATCCTCGACCTGTTCGCGGTGAGCGTCGCGTTCCCGGCGCTGCGGCGCACGTTCGACGGCGCGCCGCTGCCTCAGGTGTCGTGGGTGCTGAACGCCTACACGATCGTGCTCGCGGCGCTGCTCGTCCCGGCGGGGCGGCTCGCCGACGACACGAGCCGCAAGAAGAGCTTCCTCGCCGGCATGGCGCTGTTCGGGGCCGCGTCGGTGGCGTGCGCGGTGGCGCCTACCCTGCCCGCGCTGGTCGCGGCGCGGGTCGTCCAGGCGGCGGCGGGCGCGGTGCTCGTCCCGACGTCGCTCGGGCTGGCGCTGCCCGCGTTCCCCAGGCGCGAGCACCCGACGGTGATGGGGATCTGGACGGCGGTGGCCGCGCTCGGCGGCGGCTGCGGGCCGGTGCTCGGCGGGCTGCTGCTGATGGCGGGCTGGCGCTGGATCTTCCTGATCAACGTGCCGGTGACGGCGGCGGCGATCCTGGCCGGCCGGCGGCTGCTGCCGGACACGCCGCCCAAGGCGCGGCAGCGGCTCGACCTGCTCGGCTCGGCGCTGGTGCTGGGCGCGGCGACCGCTTTGACGGCACTGCTCGTCCAGGCGTCGGACTGGGGGTACGGGTCGGCGCGGACGGCCGGGTGCGCGGTCGCGGCGGCCGTGCTCGGGGCGCTGGCGGTCGCGCACATGCGGCGGCACCCGAACCCGGTGATCGGCCTCGACCTGTTCCGGCACCGGCCGTTCGCGGTCGCGGTGTACGGGGTCTTCCTCTACTACCTGGTGTTCGCGGCGACGCTGGTCGCGGCGACGCTGTTCTTCACGGGGGTGTGGCACTACCCGGTGGTCCGGGCGGGCGTGGGGATCGCGCCGATCCCGCTGTCGTGCATGGTGATGTCGCCGTTCTCCGGACGGATCGTCGGCCGGATCGGGGGGCGGGCGTCGGCGGTGCTGGGCGGGCTGGCGCTCGCGGCGGGCTGCGGCTGGTGGGCGGTGCTCGCGTCCGGCGAGCCGTCGTACCTGGTGATGTTCGTCCCGGGCGCGGTGCTGGTCGGGGTGAGCACGGCGCTGCTGCAGCCGCCGCTGTTCGGGTCGGCGGCGTCGCTGCCCGCGGAGCGGCTGTCGCTGGGCTCGGCGGTGCTGATGATGGCGCGGCAGATCAGCTCGGCGCTCGGCGTCGCGGTGCTGACCGTGCTGCTCGGGAACGCGGCGCGCCCGTCGGTGGCGGACTTCCGGCACGGCTGGCTGTTCATGGTCGTCGCGGCGCTGCTCTCGGCACTGGTTTCCCGGCATTTCCGGACGGGTCACAATAATCAGTAGAAATGCCATAAATGGGCTGGCCCGCTAGCCGGAATGCGCGGCCGACTATCCGGTTAGCGTTGCGAACGAAGGACAGCTCGGGCATAGTGGGTCCCGCACGTTCTCGCGTTTCTCCTCCCCGTCAAGACAGAAGATCCACCGGCCCCCGCCAAAGGCCACCGATTTTCCGGAAGAACGCGACATATGTGACCTGGGACCCGCCACCACCCGTTCGCGACCGCGCCGGAAGGCCCTTCGATGCCCAGCGATCCCGCCCGCTCCCCGCTCGGCGACGACCGGCACGTCTGCTCCATGCCCGGATGCCGCCGCCCGTCCCGCTTCCAGATCCGCCTGGAGACCGGCGGCGGCGCCCCGGCACCGGCCCGGAGTCCCCGGACTCCCGGCCGCGACGCGGCGCCCCGCACCGGCGACTCCTGCGGCAGGCACCTCACCGACGTCGTCCAGGGCATGATCCACCGGTGCCGTGCGGGCTCCGGCGACTCGGGGCGGATCGTCGTGTACGCGACGCCGGAGGGCCGCCACCCCGAGGAGAACGAAACGCCCGGCCCCTTCGACCGGCTCGCGCTCGGGATCATCCCGATATGAACGCCGGCGGCCGTTGCCCGCAGCCGACGCCCTTCCGATACTGGGCAAAGTCGGACACATGCGGACGAGGCCGGACGAAGGTGAATCTCGATGGGATTCCAGCTTGGCTTGTTCTCCCCCAACACCGAATCGGGACTGGCGATAACCACGGTTCCGGAAAGGTGGCGGGCGACCTGGGACAACAATCTGCGCCTCGCCCGCCTCGCCGACGAGAGCGGGATCGACTTCCTGCTCCCCGTCGCCCGCTGGACCGACTGGGGGCCCCGCACCGACTTCCACCAGAGCGTCCTCGACCCGCTGGTATGGGCGTCCGGAATGCTCGCGGGCACGGAGCGCCTGCGCGTCTTCACCACGGTCCACACCGCGTTCCACCACCCGATCGTCGCCGCCAAGCAGCTCGCGACCGCCGACCACCTCAGCCGGGGACGCGTCGGGCTGAACATCGTCGCGGGCTGGCACGCCCCCGAGTACGCGATGTTCGGCCTCACGCTCCCGGACGACCACGACACCCGGTACGCCTACGCGCAGGAGTGGTGGGACATCGTCCGGCGCATCTGGTCGAGCCCCGAGCCGTTCGACCACAACGGCACGTACTTCCACCTCCGGCGGGTCGTCGGCGCGCCGAAGCCGTACAACGGGCGGAGCCTGCCGGTGATCAACGCCGGGTCGTCCCGGCAGGGCCGGTCGTTCGCCGCCCGCAACGCCGACCGCGCGTTCACGGTCGTCGCGGGCCCCGAGGACGGTGCGGAGGTCGTCGCGGCCATCCGCAAGGAGGCCGCGTCGCACGGCCGGGACGTCGGCGTCTTCACGCTGGGTCACGTCGTGTGCCGCCCCACGCGAGCCGAAGCGGAGGACTGGTTGCGCTACTACGCCGATGAGCACGCCGACTGGCCGGCGGTGGACGAGGTGATGCGCCTGCAGGGCCTGCACGCGCAGTCGTTCACGCCGGAGATGCTGCAGATCTACCGGGACCGGTTCGCCGCGGGCCACGGCAGCTGCCCGCTGGTCGGCGACCCCGACGACGTCGCCGCCGGGATCGCCGCGTTCGCCCGCGCGGGCTTCGACGGGATCGCGCTGTCCTTCCTCGACTACGCCGGCGAGCTGGGCTTCTTCGCCGCCGAGGTGATGCCGCGGCTGCGCGCCCGCGGCGTCCTGCCGCTGACCGCCGCGCCGGACGGCCCGCCATGACCGCCGCCTCCGGACCGTGCCCGCGCGCGGGAGACGAACCGCCCCCGGGCGCCGAGGCCGGGCCGCCGCACGGCGCGGAGGGCGAACCGCCGCACGGCGCGGAGGGCGAGCCGCCGCTGTCGCCGTACCAACGGGTCGCCAGCGGCGACATCGACGTCCTGCACCGGACCGTCGAGCCGTACGCCGTCGGCCACGACCTGCGGCCCCGCGACCCCGGCCGCCCCCTCGACGGCCTGGTCAACGCGCTCGGCGTCGGCGCGGTCAAGCTCGTCTGGGTCCGCTACGGAGGCGGCGGCGTCATCGTCGACACCCCGCCGACCGAGGGCGCGTTCGCGCTGTGCGCGCCGATGGCGCCGATGGGCGTGGAGTACCGCCGGTCCGGCGGCCGCGCCACCGCGGCCGGCAGCCTCGTCGTCGCCCACGACGAGGCGATGCGGCTGACCCCGGACCCCCGGCGCGGCTGCCTGGTGATCGCGACGAGCACCGGCCGGCTCGCCGACCACCTCGGCGGCTTCCTCGGCCGCGAGTACGACCCGCCGCTGCGCTTCCACCCTGCGGACGGCCCGGCCCTCGCGCCCGCGTCCGTCGTCGAGCGGACGTGGCGGCACGTCTGCGCCGTCCTCGACGACAGCGCGGCGGCGGGCCTGCACCCCCTCGCGGCGCGCAGCCTGGAGGAGTCGCTGCTCACCGCGGTCCTGCTCGGCCTGCCGAACACCGCGACGCCCGAGCTGGCGGAGCCGCCCCGGCGCGTCCCGCACCATCTCGCCGGGTTCATCCGCGAATGGGTGGAGGCGCACCACCAGCGGCCGATCGGCGCGTCCGACATCGCGGCGGCGGCCGGGATCGGCGTCCGGCAGCTCCAGGCGATCTGCCGCGCCCAGTGGGGCCTCACCCCGACGCGGCTGCTGCGCGGCGTGCGGCTCGACCACGCCCGCGCGGCGCTCCGCTCGGCCGAGCCGGGCCGCCGGACGGTCTCGGACGTCGCCGCGGCCGCCGGCTACCTGCACATGAGCCGGTTCGCGGAGCACTACCGGCAGCGCTTCGGCGAGACCCCGACCGAGACCCTGAGACGAGCCGTCCCGCCCGCCTGACCCGCGGACCGGCACGCCTGCCCGCGTGACCACCTGACCGCGCGACCACCTGACCGCGCGACCACCTGACCGCGTGACCACCTGACCGCGTGACCACGTGACCCGCGGCCGTCCGGACGCGCGGCATCGACCTTGGTCGGTATCCCGCGCGCCCCCGCCCCGGCAGTCTCCACGGTATGAACGACCCGAAGTCCTACGACGGCCTGTCCTCCTTCGTGTTCATGCTCGGCGTGTACACGGGCGTCGTGCCGTTCATCAGCAAGCTGTTCGGCTGGAAGCCGGACGGCCCGAAGCGGTTCCTGGTCATCGCGCTGCGGCTGCCGTCCCCCGCCTGGTGGATCGTGTCGCTCCTCGCGATCGGCGTCGCCTTCGCCCTGCTGTGCTGGATCGACACCGCGAAGAAGCGCCGCTTCCCCGGCTGAGCCGGAACCGTCAGGCGTGGCGGTCCTGGACGCCGGCGAGGAGGCGGTCTCCGGCGCGGCGGCCGAGGCGCGCGAGGGCCCGGTTCGCGGAGGGCGAGACGCGGGCGATGGTCCGCGCGACGTGCGCCTCGACCGCGACCGGGACGACCGCCGCGTCCTGCCGGACGGCCCGCAGGATCGCCCGCGCGACCTTCTCCGGCGGGAAGCCGCGCCGCTCCACCGCGCGGCCCATCCGCTCGCGCAGCTCGGCGTCCACCGCCGGGGCCGTCCCGACGAACCGGGTCTGCCGGGTGATCGGGGTGTCGACCGCGCCGGGGCAGATCGCCGTGACGCCGATGCCGTAGCGCTCCATGTCCAGCCGGAAGCACTCGGCGAGCTGCAGCACCGCCGCCTTCGTCGCACCGTAGGCGGGCAGCTCCGGGCTCGGCGTGAACGCGGCCAGCGACGACACGATGACGATGTGGCCGCCCTCGCCGCGCTCGACCATCTGCCGCCCGAACAGCCGGGAGCCGCGGTACATGCCGTCGAGGTTGATGGACCGGATCCGCGCCCAGTCCTCCTCCGGCGTCTCCAGCAGCGAGCCCGCGAGCGCGATGCCGGCGTTGTTGACGACGACGTCCGGAACGCCCCAGGTGTCCTTCACGTACCTGGCGAACCGCTCCATCGCCTCCGGGTCGGCGACGTCCACGCCGTAGACGTGGGCCTCGCCGCCCGCCGCGCCGATCTCGTCCACGGTCCGCTTGGCACCGCCCTCGTCGATGTCGGCGACGACGACGCGCGCCCCCGCGTCGGCGAACGCGCGGGCCGTCGCGCGGCCGATCCCGCTGCCCGCGCCCGTGACGACGACGAGGTCGCCGCCGAACTCCTTGCCGGGCTCGGCGGCGGCCCGCGCGTGCGCGAGACCGGGCGTCTCGGGCCCGCCCTCGACATGCTCCACGAACTCGGTGATCCAGCGGGCGACCAGGTCCGGGTGGCTGCGCGCCACCCAGTGCCCGGCCGGGGCGCGCCGCACGTACAGGTTCGGGACGACGCCGCGCGGCGACAGCAGCAGCGGCTGCGACCCGTACCGGTCCTTGATCGGGACGATCAGCTGGACGGGCACGTCGGTGCGCCCGTCGCCCTCGGAGGCGGCGCGGCGCTCCTGGGCGCCGCCGCGGCGGCGCCCCATGTTCGCGCGGTACAGGCCGAGCCCGTTGCGCGCGTCCCGCGCCAGCGTGGCGGCCGGATGCCCGGGGCGCGGCTCGGCGCCCTCCCGCAGCCGCAGCCCGCGCGCGAACCCGGCGGGCAGCAGCCGCGCCGCCACCTCGCCCGCGCGGGGCGCCATCAACACCGGCATGTAGACGCTGCGGCGCGCCTGCCCCAGCACCTCCCGCACCCCGCGCGGCCCGGACCGGACGGCGGTCCGCACCCAGCGGGCGAGATGCCGCCGGTCCGGGCCCGAGATCGAGGTGAACGAGGCGAACCGGCCCCGCAGCCGGCCGCCGATGACCGCCTCCCAGCCCTGCACCGACCCCCAGTCGTGGCCGACGAGGTGGACGGGCCGGTCCGCGCCGACGCCGTCCAGCACCGCCTCCAGGTCGCCCATCAGCGCGTCGAGGCCGTAGTCCAGCGGGTCGGACGGCGCGGACGAGCCGCCCGCGCCGCGCACGTCGTAGGTGATCACGCGGAACCGGCCGGCGAGGCGCTCGGCGACGTCGTCCCACATCGCGCCGGTGTCGGGGTAGCCGTGGACGAGGACGACCACCGGCCGGTCGCCCTCCCCGCCCTCCCCGCGCTCCCGTACGGCCAGTTCGATCCCGCCCGACCTCACCCGCTGGTCCCGCATCGGCGCTCCCTACCGTTCTTCGGGGGTTTGCCCGAGAACCTACGCCGATGAGGTTCGCTGTCCAGTGGCCCTCAGCGGACGGGCTGGCGGAGGATCGTGCGCGCCTTCGACTGGTCCGGCTCGTTCGGGTCGGACAGGTAGATCTCGTGGTGCAGGCCGTTCACCGCGAGGCCCTCCGCCTTCATCAGCGCGTCCATCTCGGCGAGGCTCGCGGGCTCGTCCGCGTACGGGCCGCGGTGCAGCATCTGCACGCACCGCCCGTCGGTGAACGTGACGCGCTGGACCCGCGCCGCCGCCGGCACCCCTTGCCTGACCTCCGTGACGGCCGCCTCGATCGCGTCGACCTCGTCCGGCAGCCGCAGGAACAGGTGCCACCACCACTCCTCGCGCGGCACCTCGAACGGGGAGCGCTCGTCCTCCACCCACCAGCGGCCCTCCAGCGGGACCATCGGCGCGCCGAGCGCGCCCATCACCGCGTACAGCGCGCCGACGCTCGCCCCGTACGCCGCGCCGCCCGGCTCGCCGCGTCCGGTGACGGCCAGCCCCGACACCGGGCCGAACTCCGCGATCTCCGGCTTCTCCGCCGCCTCGTACCAGCTCATCGGACATCCTCCAGTCGGATCAGCACCCGGGTCTCCAGGTGCTCGGGCGGCGTGCTCCCCGGGTCGTTCAGGTAGACCTCGCGGACCGGCCCCGCGGGCGCGTGCCCGTGGTCGCCGAACCAGGCCAGCACGCCGTGGACGGTGAGCGCGATCTCCTCGTACGGGCCGGTGTGCAGGGCCTGCGCGAACGCCCCGCCGGGCAGGACGTCCTCGCCGGACGCCGACTCCAGCGCCACCCGCACCTCGAACTCGTCGGCCATGTCCAGCGGGAACAGCCCGACGAGGCTCGGCGGCCCCTCGGCCGCCTGGAGGAGCCGGGCCACGCAGGCCCCGGTGGCCGCCGCGATCGTCGTCGGGGTCGCCGCCTCGCGCGCGACCCGCACCCTCCGCGCCGGCTCCTCGGCGACCGACACCTCCGTCTCGGGCAGCCCCTCGGCCAGCACCCGGTCCAGGAGCCGCAGCGCGCGGCGCCGCCGCGCCACGTCCGCCTCCAGCCGGTCCCGCGCGTCCCGCAGCGCCGCCGCGCCCTGGCCCGCGAGGACGCGCGCCACCGCGGGAAGCGGGACGTCCAGCTCCCGCAGCATCCCGACCATCAGCGCGTCCCGCGCCTGCTCGGGCCGGTAGTACCGGTAGCCCGACGAGGGGTCGACCCATGCCGGGGCGAGAAGGCCCAGGTCGTCGTAATGCCGCAGCTGCTTGACGCTCAGCCGGCACAGCCGCGCGAACCGCCCGATGGGCAAAAGATCGTTGCTCACGCCCTCAGCCTGACGTCTCCCACAGTGGGAGAGTCCACCCGGGACGCGGCTAGGGGCGCGCGGTCAGGCCCGTGCAGGCGCGCAGGCCGTTCCACCGCTTCACCTCGGCGGCCGCCGCCGCGCCCGTCATCGGGACGGGCAGCCCGCCGGTGATCTCCGCCGGCTTCCACTTCGCCTTCGTGACCTTCCGGCCCTCCACCCGCAGCAGCAGCACCCCGGACTTCGCCGTCTGCCCGTGCGCGGACGAGAACACGAAATTGCCCATGCCGTAATGGACGTACCGGCCCTGCAGATACCCGCCGCCGAGCGGGACGTGGGCGTGCCCGCCGACGACGATGTCCGCGCCCGCGTCGACGAGCGCCTTGGCGAGCTCCTGCTGCCGCGGCAGCGGGCACGCCTTCAGCTCCTGCCCCCAGTGCAGATGCACGATGACGAGGTCGGAGCCCTTCCGCGCGTCCTTCACCGCCTGCACCATCCGCGGCACGTCCTTCGCCGACGCGAGGCCGCCCTTGTCTCCGGTCGCCGTCCACGCCTGGACGAGGTTGTCGTCCAGCACCTGCGTCGCGCCGACGATCGCGATCCGGTTGCCCTTCACGGTCGTCCGGTACGCCCGGTACGCCTGGTCCGCGTCACGGCCGATCCCGACGATGGGGAAGCCGCTGCGCTTGATCGCGGCGAGCGAGTCGCGCAGGCCCTCCTCCATGTAGTCCATGCCGTGGTTGTTCGCCATGGACGCGACGTCGACGCCGGCGCGGCGCAGCGCGGTCAGTGCCGACGGCGGCGCCCGGAACGTGAACTGCTTGCCGGGCGCGGGGGTGCCGCCCGTCGTGATCGCCGTCTCCAGGTTGACCATGGCGAGGTCGGCGGCCCGCAGCGTGGACGCGACGGGCCCGAGCGCGGTCGCCGGGTTCCCCAGCCGGGACCGCAGCTGCCCCTCGAAGTGCGTGTCCCCGCCGAACGCGATGACGATCGGCTGCGGCGCCGCCTTCGACGGCGCCGTCCTCCCCTTCGGCTTCGCCGGAGCCGTGGACGCCGGCGGCGTCGCCCCCGCGGCCTTCGACCCGTCGGACCCGCCGCACGCGGACGCGGCGGCGGCGACGACCAGCACGCCCGCGGCTGCCACGGCGAAAACGCGCATGGGAGACCTCCCCGTCTTGATCGGCCAAGCATGGCACGACCAGGACAATCACCCCCACCCCACCCCCGACCACATCCGGCCCTCCGGACGAACCCGCTCATTCCTCAACACCAGACCCACGGCGCACCCGCACGCCAGGGCGGCGGTCACGTGGTGGGATCGGTGGGGGTCTCCTGGCCGTTGGGCTTGCCCTGGGTGAGCTGGTAGGGCGGTAGCGGGTCGCCGGAGGAGATCTCGCGGGGCGACGCGGGCTCGTCGGATCCGGTCGGCTCCGGGTCCGGCACGGGCCCGGGCCTGGCGCCGCCGAACGCCTGGGTCACGGCCTGGAGGGCGCTCGTCACCTCGCTCGGGATGACCCAGAAGGTGCTGCCCTGGCCCTCGGCGAGCTTCGGAAGCGTCTGGAGGTACTGGTAGGCGAGCAGCTTCGGGTCGGGGTCGGCCGCGTGGATGGTGGAGAAGACGCGCTCGATCGCCTTCGCCTGACCCTCGGCCTCCAGCACGGCGGCCTGCTTCGCGCCCTCCGCCCGCAGGATCGTCGACTGCTTGTCCCCCTCCGCCGTGAGGATCTTGGACGCGCGGGCGCCCTCGGCGGTGAGGATCGCGGCGCGCTTCTCCCGCTCGGCGCGCATCTGCTTCTCCATGGCGTCCTTGATGGACGCGGGCGGCTCGATCGCCTTGATCTCCACGCGGGTGACGCGGATGCCCCACTTGCCGGACGCGTCGTCCAGCACGCCGCGCAGCGCGGTGTTGATGCGGTCGCGGGAGGTGAGGGTGGCCTCCAGGTCGAGGGTGCCGATGACGTTGCGGAGCGTCGTCGCGGTGAGCTGCTCGATCGCCTTGATGTAGTTGACGATCTCGTAGTCGGCGGCGCGCGGGTCGGTGACCTGGAAGAACAGCACGGTGTCGATGTGGACGACCACGTTGTCCTCGGTGATGACCGGCTGCGCCTTGAACGAGACCACCTGCTCGCGCAGGTCGATGAGCGACTTCACGCGGTCGATGAACGGGAGGACGAAGCTGATGCCGGGTTCGAGGGTGCGGTGGTAGCGGCCGAGGCGCTCGACGTTGCGGGCGCGCGCCTGCGGCACGATCCAGACCGACCGCATCACCGCGGTGGCGACCACGGCCAGCCCGGCGACGACGACGATGAGCAGCGCTATGGCGATCTCGGTCATGGTGTCTCCTCGCCCGGTCCGCCGGGGACCGGGTACAGCAGGGCGGTGGCGCCCTCGATGGCGAGGACGTCGGCGGCGGCTCCGGCCGGGATGACGAGGTCGGGGTCGTAGGGGCGGGCCGACCACTCCTCGCCGCCGATCCGGGCGCGCCCGCCGGCGCGGGACACCTCGGTGAGCGTGAGGGCCTCGCGTCCGACGAGGGCGGCGGCGCCGGTGCGCAGCGGCGGCGGCTGCCGGACGTGCCGTCGCACGACGGGCCGGACGACGGCGAGGCCCGCGGCGGAGCCGGCGGCGAAGACCGCGACCTGGCCGGCGAGGGGGAGGCCGGCGGCGCCGGTGAGGCCGGCGGCGAGCGCGGCGACGGCGAGCAGGCCGAGCGCGAGCGTGAGCGTCAGCAGTTCGGCGATCCCGAGGAGCGCCGCGATCAGCAACCAGACGACCCACGCGTCCATAGCAGCTCCTTGTGGCTGCCGGAAGTCCTCAACAACAAAGTAACTCCAGAATGTGGAAATGGCGCCCTTCAGAAGAACGCGACAGAATGGAGTTCGGCCCACAGGAGGAGCGTTTACACATGGGCGACCGCACCGCCTTCCGCACCTGTCCCCTCTGCGAGGCCCTCTGCGGGCTCGAGCTGACCCTCGACGACGGCGGCGCCGTGACGCGCGTGCGCGGCGACAAGGACGACCCGTTCAGCAAGGGGTTCCTGTGCCCGAAGGGCGCGACGCTCGGGGTTCTCGACGGCGACCCCGACCGGCTCCAGGAGGCGCTCGTCCGCGACGGCGACGCCCACCGGACGGCCGGCTGGGACGAGGCGTTCGAGACGGTCCGGCGGGAGCTGGCGCGGGTCGTCGAGCGGTACGGCCGGGACGCCGTGGCCGTCTACATCGGCAATCCGACGGCGCACTCTGTGGCGGGGCCGCTGTACGGGGCGGCGGTCGTGAAGGCGCTCGGCACCCGCAACCTGTACACGGCGAGCACCGCCGACCAGATGCCGAAGCACGTGAGCTGCGGGCACATGTTCGGCGACCCGCTCGCCATCCCCGTGCCGGACCTCGACCGGACCGGGCACCTGCTGATGCTGGGCGCGAACCCGCTGGAGTCCAACGGGAGCCTCGCGTCGGCGCCCGACTTCCCCGGCCGGCTGAAGGCGATCCGCGAGCGCGGCGGGAAGGTCGTCGTGGTCGACCCGCGCCGCACGCGGACGGCGGCCCTCGCCGACGAGCACCTGTTCATCCGCCCGGGAACGGACGCGTTCCTGCTGATGGGGCTCGTCCACACCCTTTTCGCCGAGGACCTCGTCACGGTGCGCCTCGACGGGCTGGTCAACGGGCTGGCGGACATGCGCGCCCTCGCCGTCGACTTCGCGCCCGAGCGCGTCGCTCCCGTCACCGGCATCCCCGCCGAGACGATCCGCAGGACCGCGCGCGAGCTGGCCGCCGCCGACCGCGCCGCCGTCTACGGGCGCATCGGCACGTGCACGCAGGCGTTCGGGACGCTCAACAGCTGGCTCGTGGACGTCCTGAACGTGCTGACCGGCAACCTGGACCGGCCCGGCGGCGCGATGTTCCCGCGCCCCGCGCACGCGCCCGTGTACCGCCGCAAGAGGCCGTTCACGACGGGGCGGTGGCGCAGCCGCGTCCGGGACCTGCCCGAGGTCAACGGCGAGCTCCCCGTCGCGACCCTGGCCGACGAGATCGAGACGCCCGGCGAGGGCCGGATCCGGGCGCTGATCACCGTCGGCGGGAACCCCGCGCTGTCCGCGCCGAACGCCGCCCGGCTCGACCGCGCGCTCGCCGGCCTCGACTTCATGGTGAGCGTCGACCCGTACCTGAACGAGACGACCCGGCACGCGCACGTGGTCCTGCCGCCGCCGCGGCCCGCGCAGACGCCGCACTACGACATCGCGCTGACCGGCCTCGCCGTCCGCGACTACGCCCGCTACTCGCCGCCGGCCGTCCCGCTGCCGGACGGGCGGCCGAGCGAGTCCGACCTGCTCGCCCGCCTCGCGCTCGCCGCGTCCGGCGCGGACGGCGACCCCGCCGCGCTCGACGAGATGATCATCTCGACGACGCTGCGGAAGGCGACCGAGCTGCCCGGCTCGCCCGTGCACGGCCGCGAGGCGGACGAGCTGCGCAAGATGCTGGCCGAAAGCGGCACGCTCACCGAGCAGCGGCTCGACATGATGCTGCGGCTCGGCCCCTACGGCGACGGCTTCGGCGCCGACCCGTCCGGGCTGACCCTCACCCGGCTGCGCACCGAGCACCCGCACGGCCTCGACCTCGGCGCCCTCAAGCCCCGCATCGACGAGGTGCTGTGCACGACGTCCGGACGCGTCGAGCTGTGCCCGTCCACCTGCGCCGCCGACGTCGACCGCCTGCACACCGCGCTGCGCGCGCACCGCCCGTCGGACGAGGGCTTCGTGCTCATCGGGCGGCGGCACCTGCGGTCGAACAACAGCTGGCTGCACAACGTCCCCGAGCTGGTGCGCGGCTCCAACACCTGCACGCTCCAGCTCAACACGGCCGACGCGGCCCGGCTCGGCGTCGGCGCGGGCGACACCGTCCGGGTCGTCTCGCGCACCGGGTCCGTCGACGCCGTCGCCGAGCCCACCGACGCGGTCATGGCGGGCGTCGTGAGCCTCCCGCACGGCTGGGGGCACGACCGTCCCGGCACCCGCACCGCCGTCGCCCGCGAGCACGCCGGGGTGAACGTGAACGCCGTCACCGACGAGCAGGAGATCGACCCGCTGTCCGGCAACGCCGTGTTCAACGGCGTCCCCGTCACCCTGGCACCGGTACGGCCCTGACGCTGTTCAGCCTGGAACCCCCGTCCCGACGAACAGGCCGTTTCCAGCGCGAAACGGCCTGTTCGCCGACGGGCGTGCCCGCTGCGCTTGCGGGCGCTCGCTCCGCGTGCACGCCCGGGAACGATGTGTTTAGTCCCGGCGCGTCCAGGTAGGTATCCCTCGCCGCGGGCGGCTCGGGCCGCCTCGAACGTCACACGGGGGATCGACTAACCTCGCAAACGAGCGTCCCATTACGGCCGTCTCTAACCAGTGGGCCGGACGGAACCGATGGGTCCGGGCGCCGCCTCGGGCGGGCCGCCCGCACGCACCCGAGGGAGGGACATGAACCGGCGGTCGAGCAACATCTTCCGGCGCGGCGCGCGGACGCAGGCGTCGCAGCGGCTGGCGGACGCGACGGAGACCATCGAGCGCGCGCACGGCCTCGACCGCACCATCCGGGTGCTGTCCACCGCCGTGCGCAGGACGCTCCGCCCCGGGCCGCTGAAGGACACCCTGCACGGCGTCCCGTTCGGGCATCCCGCGCACACACCGCTCACCGACGTGCCGATCGGCTGCTGGATGTCGTCGGCGATCCTCGACCTCATGCCGGGGACGGCGCGCGCCTCCCAGGCGCTCGTCGCCGCCGGGCTCGCCGGGGCCGTCCCGACCATGCTCACCGGCATCGCCGACTGGTCCGCGCTGCACCGCGAGCAGCAGCGCGTCGGCCTCGTGCACGCGTCCGCGACGGTCACCGCGAGCATGCTGTACTCGGCGTCCCTCGCCGCCCGCTACCAGGGACGGGACGGCGCCGGGAAGGCGTTCGGGTTCGCGGGCCTCACCGTGCTGCTCGGCGGCACCTACCTCGGCGGGCACCTGGCGTTCCGGCAGGCCGCGGGCGCCAGCCACGCCGACCAGACGGCCCACCTCGTGGCGACCGGCTGGCACGACCTGTGCACCGCCGAGGAGCTGCCGGACGGCTGGCCGGTGCACCGCCGCCTCGGCTACATCAGCCTGTTCGTCCTGCGCGAGGGCGACGAGATCAACGTCCTCGCCGACCGGTGCAGCCACCTCGCCGGGCCGCTGCACCAGGGCCGCGTCACCACCGACGACAACGCCGAGACCTGCATCGTCTGCCCCTGGCACGGCAGCACCTTCCGGGTCCGCGACGGCTCCGTCGTGCACGGCCCCGCGACCGCCCGCCAGCCCTCCTTCGAGACCCGCGTGACCGACGGCGTCGTCCAGGTCCGCCCCGTGGGCTGACCAGCGGTTTTCACCCGCTTCGTGACGGTTCGCGAGGCCCTTTTCGGGGTATGAGTCGAATATACGTTCGACGATCGGAGGTTCGCGCCGATGAAGGGCGACAGGGTCGAGATCGTGATCGACGCCGGGGGCGAGGGGACGCGGACGTACGAGGTGGTCGCCGCCCGGGCGGGGCGCCGCGTGGAGGTCGCGACGCGGCGCGGCGTGGTGGAGGTCAGCGAGGTGACCCGCACCGGGACCCCGGTCCGCACCGCCCGCTTCATGGCCAGCCGCGTCCTGGCCCTCGTCGAGTACCCCAACAGCGACACCCACCCCGACGACCCCACCCCACCCGCCTGACCCCGGCCCCGGCAGCTTGAGCCCCAGCCACCGGCAGGTTGAAGCCCTGCCGCCACCACGGGCGTGCACGCGGAGCGAGTGCAGCGAGCGCAGCGGGCACGCCCGACGACAGACGAGGCGTTTCGCGCGGAGCGCCAGCGGAGCGCGAAACGCCTCGTCTGTCGCAACGGGGGTTCCAGGGGGGCGCCCCCCTGGAACTCAGCGCAGCAGGTTGACGATCGCGACCAGGCCGACGACGACGATGACGCCGCGGAGGACGAGGGGCGGGATGCGGCGGCCCACCTTGGCGCCGATGAAGCCGCCGACGGTGGAGCCCGCCGCGATCAGCAGCACCGCCCACCAGTTGATCCCGGTGTCGCCGAACAGCCAGGTGGCGATGAACATGATCGCCGCCGTGCCGTTGACGACGGCCGACAGCACGTTCTTGCTCGCGTTGAGCCGCTGGAGGTCGTCGTCCAGCATGATGCCGAGCAGCGCGATCAGCACGATGCCCTGCGCGGCGCCGAAGTAGCCGCCGTACATGCCGGCGAGCAGCACGCCGACCCACAGCAGGGGCCCGCCGTGCGCGTGACCGCCGCCGTCCTCGCGGCGCCTGCGGATCCAGCCCTGGAGCCGCGGCTGCACGACGACCAGGATCAGCGCGATGACGATCAGGATCGGGACGATGAACTTGAACGCGGAGGCGGGCAGGCCGAGCAGCAGCAGCGCGCCGATCACGGCGCCGGTCAGCGAGGCGCTGCCCAGCCGCAGCAGCCGGGCGCGCTGGCCCTTCAGCTCGGCGCGGTACCCGTAGGCGCCGGTGACGCCGCCGGGGACGAGGCCGATGTTGTTGGACACGTTCGCCACGACCGGGACGTAGCCGAGCGCCACCAGCGTCGGGAACGTGATCAGGGAGCCGGAGCCCACGACGGTGTTGATGCCTCCGGCGGCGACCCCGGCCGCGAAGACCGCGGCCGCGTCCAACAGGTTCAAGAGGGCCCCATCCCAGCGCTAGCGGTTGGCAACGGCGCTCACGATGGTAGGGACAGCGCAGCTCAGGACGGTAATGGGGGTGCCCGTTACCTGGCGGTCGGCCCGGAACGCCGGGTGGGCCCGCTCAGCGGACGGCGCGCGCGTACCAGCGGCCGCCCTGCCTCTCGATGGTGAGCGGCAGGCCGAAGCAGTCCGTCAGGTGCTCGGCGGTGAACACCTCGTCGACCTTGCCCTGCGCGACGATCTCGCCCCGGCGCAGCAGCAGCGCGTGGGTGAAGCCGTCCGGGACCTCCTCGACGTGGTGGGTGACCATCGCCATCGTCGGGGCCGTGGGATCGTCGGCGAGGACGGCGAGCCGGGCGACGAGGTCCTCGCGGCCGCCGAGGTCGAGGCCCGCGGCGGGCTCGTCCAGCAGCAGCAGCTCGGGGTCGGGCATCAGCGCGCGGGCGATCTGGACCCGCTTGCGCTCGCCCTCCGACAGGGTGGTGAACGTCCGGCCCATGAGCTCGGCGCAGCCGAGCGCGTCCAGCAGCGCGACGGCGCGGCTGACGTCGGTGGAGTCGTACTCCTCCTGCCAGCGGCCGAGGATCGCGTAGGAGGCGGTGAGCACCAGGTCGATGACCTTCTCGCCGGCGGGGACCTTCTCGGCGAGCGCGGTGCTGGCGAGGCCGATGCGGGGCCGCAGCTCGAACACGTCGGTGCGGCCGATCTCCTCCTCCAGGATCTCCACCGAGCCCTCGGTGGGGTGCATCATCGCGGCGGCGATCTGCAGCAATGTCGTCTTGCCCGCCCCGTTGGGGCCGACGATGACCCACCGCTCGCCCTCGTTCACCGTCCACGTGACATCGCGCAGCAGGGCCGAGCCCCCGCGCTTGACCCCGACTCCGCGGAGCTGAAGTACCTCGCCGGCCATCGCGTGCCTTCGTCCCCATTCCCGGTGATCCCACCGGTCCCGGTCCGGACCGGTCCGTTCTCCAGGAAAGAACCTATGCGATACCGGGCCTCCGCCGCCCCCCGGCTCCCCGCCGAGCCGCCCGTCCCGCGCGCACCGGAAGGGAGGAACGTCCCGCGGGCCCGATGGCACGGGCGATCCGAGCGCTTATGGTGGATCGCATGTCCATTGGGGAGTGTCGGACGCGATGAGCTCGGACGGGATGAGCAGGGACGTGGCGACCGCGCTGGTCGCGTGGGGCAATGCCTGGCTGACCGGCAGCGTCGGCCTGGACGAGGCGGTGGACGCGGTCGAGAAGGCGGCGGGCCCGCAGATCCTCGGCGGCGAGCCCGCCGAGGTGACGCTGCGCCGCGGGCTCGGCGACCTGCGCGTGGGCGGGCTGACGGCGCTGCGGCTGGCGCTGCCCGAGCCGGGCGACCCGCTGGGGCTGACCGGTCCGGCCGAGTTCAACCGGTCCGCGATCGACGCGGGCGCGGCGGTGGTCGCGCTGCTCGGCGACCGGGCGATCGGGCTGGTCCCCGAGGAGGACCGGCGCGGCTCGTCCTATGTCGGGGTGCGCTGGACGACCCACGACGCGTCCGCGAACCCGCCGGACGTGCCGGGCCTCGCCGACGCCGACCGGCAGCTGACGCTCGCGATGCGGGACGCGACGGAGGCGCTGCTGACGGTGGACGACGTGTCCGGGGTGCCGCCGGAGATCGCGGACGCGCTGGTCGACCTGCGCGACCCGCACCGCGGCGACCATCCGCTGGCCCCCGGGTATCCGCCGCGCGCGCACAGGGTGGCGGCGCTGGCGGGCCGGCTGTCCCTGGTCGTGGACCTGGCGCGGCGGATGGACGAGCGCGGCCTCACCGCCGACCAGATGCGCCGCCGGAGCGAGGCGCTGCGGCTGCTCGACCGTGCCGTGCGGCGGGCGCGGGTGGCCGCGTGCAACAGCGCGTTCGATCCCGTCCCGTAGACACCCCTCCCGGCACGGTGATGAGAACGTGCCAAAAAGGAAAGCGGGACGTCCCCGGAGGGACGTCCCGCCTCAGTGCGCCGCGTGCGCTCAGGTGCGGACGACGAGGGTGTTGCAGATCTTGTCGGCGAAGGTCTGCTTGCGCTCGTCCCACAGCGGCCACAGGTAGCCGATGGAGCAGGCGAAGCTGTCGGCCATGTGCGCCAGGCGCCGGACGAAGGCGCCGCCGAACCCGAGGATCTGCCCGGTCTGGGCGCTGACGACCTTGATGCCCATCTGGCGCTTGCCGATGGTCTGGCCGGTGGTGCCCTCCTGGTAGATCATCCAGATGCCGCCGCCGAACGCGATGACGATGGCGACCAGCAGGAACAGCAGGCCGAGGAACGCGCCGCCGCCGCTGCCGGAGCTCATCAGCAGGAGGGCGATGAAGTAGAGGATGCCGACGGGCGCGCCGATGATCAGCCCGTCGATGATGGCCGCACCGGCACGCGAGCCCCACTCGGCCAGCTGGCCGGTCGAGCCGTAGTGGTGGTGGTGCACCTCCTGGTAGGCCGGCTGCGCGGCGGGCGGCTGGCCGTAGCCCGGCTGCGCCGGCGGCTGGCCGTAGCCCGGCTGGGCCGCGGGGGGCTGGCTGTATCCGGGCTGCGCCGGCGGCTGGCCGTAACCCGGCTGCGCCGGGGGCTGGCCGTAGCCGGGCTGGGCCGGCGGCTGGCCGTAGCCGGGCTGCTGGGCCGGGGGCTGGCCGTACCCGGGCTGCTGTTGCCCGTACCCGGGCTGCTGTTGCCCGTAGCCCGGCTGCTGACCGTACGGGTCGTAGGGGTTACCCACACTTGCTCCTTATTGATTGACCCTGTGGATATGTGACGCCCGCCGGACCCGGAGGGCTCCGCAAGTCTGACCGACGATCGACCGCGGCTCAAACCCGCAGAACACCGAACCGGACGAGCTGCCACAGCTCCGACCCGACGAGGGCGGCGCCGAGCATTCGGGCGCGGGTCTTCGGCTGGAGTGCCCACCACCGTCCTCCGAGCCCCAGCGGGGCCAGGGCGACGGCGGCCGCACCGGTCAGGGCCAGCGGGTTCGCGAGGACGGCGCGGACCGGATGGCCCTCGCCCGACTCGATGAACACGGTGGTCCCCCCGCACAGGGGACACGGGAGACCGGTGAGCGCCCGCAGGGGGCAGAGCACGCCGGGGTCGTGGAGGCGGTGGATCCATGAAACGCCGACGGCCGCAACGGCCATCGCCGCAACGCGCAGCAGCACGCCTCGTGGGCCGTGCCGCGCTGCGGTGAGGGTCCGGCTGACGAGCCGGCCGAGCGCACCCTCCGGTGCACCGGCGGCCGCCGCCCCGGGCGCTCCCCCCAACGAATCCTCCGCCTCGAAGACAAACGGCTGAGTGACCCGTATACCGGGTGCACCCGGAGGCGGGTCAAGTGCGGGCAACGATCCGCGACGCGACCGTTACCGAGGGCACGCTGAGCCCACCTCGGAGCAAGAGTAGGACAAATCGCCAGCTACGCGGGCAGAGTTATGGGTTACGGATGCCACGAATCACGTCGCGAGCAGCACGGGAACGCGGCGGACGGGCACGCCGTGCGAACACCCGATGCGTACACCCCGTTCGGGCGGCCACGGACGAGCACCCCGTTCGGTGGGCCGCGTACGGGCATCCCGTGAAAGCACCCCGTTCGGGCGGCCGCGGGAGCGGCCGCGCCGGGGGTCAGGCCTGGGCCGCGGCGCCGACGACCACGGGGCCGCCGGCGTCGGCGTGGTACTCCGCCTCGACGACGTCCGCCACGACCGCGGTGATGTTGTCGGGGCCGCCGTTGGCCCGCGCCTCCTCGATCAGCGCGGCGACGGCGCGCTGCGGGTCGGCCTCCGCGGACAGCAGCTCGTAGATCCGCTGCGCCTCGACGGGGCCGCTCAGCCCGTCCGAGCAGAGCAGGTAGCGGTCGCCGAGGCGGGCCTCGCGCAGCCGCAGGTCGGGCTCGCGGTCGTCCCGCCCGTCCAGCACCCGGTACAGCACGTGCGACAGCCGCGACGTCTCGGCCGGGTCGGCGGTCTGCCCCGCCTGCTCGGCCTCCGCCTTGAGCAGCTCGTCCATCGTGTGGTCCTGGGTCATCTGGAACAGCTCGCCGTCGCGCAGCAGGTAGCCGCGGGAGTCGCCGATGTGCGCCAGGGCGACCGAGTCGCCCGACCACAGCATCGCGGTGAGCGTGGTGCCCATCCGGCTCAGGTCGGGCCGCTCCTCGCGGACGATGCGCAACTTCTCGTTGGCCTCCGCGACCGCGCGGCCGAGGCTCTCGACCAGATCGTCACCATGGGCGCCGGTGTCCAGCGAGCGCAGCGAGCCGATGACGGTCGAGCTCGCGACCTCGCCGCCGGCATAGCCGCCCATGCCGTCCGCGACCGCGATCAACCGCGCACCGGCGTAGCCCGAGTCCTCGTTGTTCTCTCGGTTGCACCCGATGTCACTGCCTGCTGCGTACCTGATTGCTACGTTCATACCGATTTCGATGACGATCCTGTCAGAGGAGTTGTATCACTCACGAGCGGCCTCCCCGGCCCGGTCCGCGCCATCCCGGCCGGCACCGTCCCGGGCGGTGCCGTCCCGCCCGACGCCGTGCCGGACGGCGTAGAGCGCCGCCTGCGTCCGATCCTGCACTCCCAGTTTCATGAGCAGATTACTGACGTGCGTCTTGACCGTCTTCTCCGAGACCACGAGCGCGCGGGCGATCTCCCGGTTGGATCTCCCCCGCGCGATGTGCACGAGCACCTCCCGTTCCCGTTCGGTGAGCGCGCCCAGGCCGCGGTCGGCCGGCTCGCGCTCGGGCTCCGCGCGCAGCATCGCCTCCGCCGCGTCCGGGGCGAACAGCACGTGCCCGTCGTGCACCGCCCTGATCGCCTGGACGAGGGCGCGCGGGTCCACGTCCTTGTACAGGTAGCCGGCCGCGCCCGCCTGCACCGCCGGCAGCACGTGCCCGCGCTCGGTGACGCTGGTCAGGATCAGCACCCGCGCCTCCACCCCCCGAGCCCGCAACTCCGTCAGCGCGGTCACGCCGTCGGCGCCCGGCATCTTGAGGTCCATCAGCACGATATCGGGCTTCAGCGATTCGGCCAGCGTCACCGCCGAGGTGCCGTCCTCCGCCTCGCCGACCACCTCGATGTCGTCCTGGATGCCGAGGAACGTGCGCAGCCCCTGCCGGACCACCGGATGGTCGTCGGCGATCAGCACCCGGATCGGCGGCGCGGGCGGCGGCGTCACAGCGGCACCTCCAGCCGCACCGTCGTGCCGTGCCCCGGCCCGGCGTCGATGCCGAACGTCCCGCCGATCGAGCACGCCCGGTCGCGCATGGACGCGAGGCCGAGCCCGCCCTGCTGGTCGCCGTCGGACGCGGCGAACCCCGACCCGTCGTCGGCGACCTCCAGCACGGCGCTGCCGTCCAGCACGCGCAGGCTCACGTCGACCGTCCGCGCCCCGGCGTGTCGCAGCGCGTTGTAGACGGCCTCCTGCGCGATCCGCAGCACGACCGCCTCCTGCTCCTCCGGCAGGACGACCGGTTCCGCCGCGCTGAACCGGACGGCGGTCTCGTGCGCCCGGTCCAGCACCTCGGCGTGCTTGCGCAGCGACGCGACGAGGCCGTCCGCGAGGTCCGCGGGGCGCAGCTCGAAGATGACCGCGCGCAGCTCGGCGAGCGCGTCGGCGGCGAGCCGCTCCACCTGCTCCAGCTCCCGCACGGTCCGCACCGGGTCCTTCTCCGCCAGCGCCGACGCGGTGCGCGCCGTCAGCCGCAGCGAGAACAGCTTCTGCGCGACGGCGTCGTGCAGCTCGCGGGCCAGCCGGTTCCGCTCGGCGACGACCGTCAGCTCGCGGTTGTGCTCGTACAGCCGGGCGTTGGTGATCGCGATCGCGGCGTGCGCCGCGAACAGCGCGAGCAGGTCCTGGTCGTCCTGCGTGAACCCGCCGGGCCGCTTCTTGTTGGCCAGGAAGATGATGCCGAGGACGTCCTCGCCGTCCTTGATCGGCACGCCCAGGAAGTCCTTCAGCACGGGGTGCGCGACGGGCCAGCCCTCGAACTCCGGCTCGCGGCGGATGTCGGCCAGCCGCTTCGGCGTGTCGCCGCGCAGCATCGCCGCGAGCATGCCGTGCTGGCGGGGCAGCGGGCCGATCCGCTCCCAGTCCTCGTCGGAGACGCCCTCGACCACGAACTCGGCGAACGACCCCTCGTCGTCGGGCACGCCGAGCGCCGCGTACCGGGCGTCCAGCAGCCGCGCCGCGGCCCGGACGATCACCTGCAGCACCTCGTGGACCGACAGGTGGCGGGTGACGGCGAGCACGGCGGAGCTCACCGCGTGCAGGGTCGCGCCCTGCCCGGCTCCGAGCCCTTCCGCGTCGCCCATTCCGGCCTCTCGTCTCCCCCCTTGGCGCGCCTTTCAACGCGCACAGTGAAGACCGTACTCGGTTTTGCCCCCGCGCCTCCGGACGCGAGCGCCGGCAAGGGGGTCCGGGGGTCCTACGACCATTTGCGGAGCGGGCCCGGGGGCCGATGGCCGATGCCGTATCGCCGCCCGCTTCCTAGCGTCGAGGGCATGAAGACGGCACTGATCACTGGAGGGTCCCGCGGGCTCGGGCGGGCGCTGGCCCGCGAGCTCGCCGCGGACGGCTGGACGCTCGTCATCGACGGCCGGGACGCCGCGGCGCTGGAGGCCGCGGCCCGGGAGATCGGCGGCGAGGTCACCGCGATCGCCGGGGACGTCGCCGACGCCGCGCACCGCGCCGACCTCGTCCGCGCGGTCTCCGGCGGGCTCGACCTGCTCGTCAACAACGCGAGCACCCTCGGGACGACGCCGCTGCCCCGGCTCGCCGACCAGCCGGTGGCCGACCTCGCGGCGACGTACGCGACCAACGTGCTCGCGCCGCTCGCGCTGATCCAGGCCGTCCTGCCGGCGCTGCGGGACCGGCAGGGCGCGATCCTCAACGTCACCTCGGACGCCGCGGTCGAGAACTACGAGACGTGGGGCGGCTACGGGTCGTCCAAGGCGGCGCTGGAGCAGCTGTCCAACGTGCTCGCGGCGGAGGAGCCGTACGTCCGCGTCTGGTGGGCGGACCCGGGGGAGATGCGCACCGACATGCTGCGCGCCGCCGGCGAGGACGCCGACGCGGCGCCGCCGCCCGAGGAGGCCGCCGCCGCGTTCCGCCGGCTCGTCGACGGCCGTCCCGCGAGCGGCCGGTACCGCGCCGCGGACCTGGCGGCCGCACGATGACGACCGTGACCGAACCGGACGAGGCCGCCGCCGGGGAACGGCCGCGCCAGGGGGTGATGGACGGCGGGTACCGGGTGGCGACCCTCGGGATCGTTCTCGTCGTCACCCTCCTGGCGTTCGAGTCGATGTCCGTCGGGACCGTCATGCCCGCCGTCGCGAAGGACCTCGACGGGCTGCCGCTGTACGCGTGGGGGTTCAGCGCGACGCTGATCGCGAGCCTGCTGTCCACCGTGCTGGCGGGCGGCTGGGTCGACCGGTCCGGCCCGGCCCGCCCGTTCATGATCGGCCTCGCCGTGTTCGTCGCCGGGCTCGCCGTCGCCGGCGCCGCGCCGACGATGTGGCTTTTCGTCGCCGGGCGCGCGGTGCAGGGCCTCGGCTCCGGCGTCCCGATGGTCGCGCTGTACGTGGTCATCGCCCGCGTCTACCCCGAGCAGCTGCGGTCCCGCGTGTTCGCCGCGCTGTCCGCCGCGTGGGTGCTGCCGTCGCTGATCGGCCCGGCCGTCGGCGGCGCCGTCGCCCAGCACCTCGGCTGGCGCTGGGTGTTCCTCGGCCTGATCCCGCTGGTCGTCCCGCCCGCGCTGCTGCTGACGCCCACGCTGCGCGGCGTCCGCCGGTCCGCCGCGGCACCGGACGCGGCGGGCCGGACCCGCTACACGGCCGCCATCGCCGCCGCCGCGGGCGCCGGGCTCCTCCTGTACGGCCTCGGACGCACCGGCTGGACCATGGCCCCTCCCGCCCTGATCGGCCTCGCCGGGCTCGGCTACGGGCTGCCCCGGCTGCTGCCCGCCGGGACCCTCCGGATGCGGCGCGGGCTGCCCAGCGCCGTCCTCGTCCGCGGCCTGCTGTCCGGCGCGTTCTTCGGCGCCGACTCGTTCATCCCGCTGACCCTCACCTCGCTGCACGGGTTCAGCCCCACCAAGGCCGGCGTCGTGCTGACCGTCGGGGGCCTCGGCTGGTCCGCCGCGTCCCAGATCCAGGGCCGCTCCAAGCGGTCCCGCGCGTTCTTCGCGCTGCTCGGCGCGGTGCTCGTCGCCGCCGGGATCGTCGCCGTCACCGTCGCGCTCCAGCTGTCCGGCTGGGCCGCCCTGCCCGCCTGGGTCATCGGCGGCGCCGGCATGGGCTTCGCGATCGGCAGCCTCAGCGTCCTGATGCTGGACCTGTCCCCCGAGGACGAGCAGGGCGTCAACTCCTCGGCGCTGCAGATCGCCGACACCCTCGGCTCGTCCCTCGTCGTGGGCGCCGCGGGCGCGCTCCTCACCGGCTTCGGCACCGGCCGCCTCCACCTGGGGCTCGCCGCCGCCGGGGTCATGTTCGCCGCGATCGCCGCCGCCGGCGTGGTCGCCGCACTCCGCCTGGAGGCCCGGAAATGACCGACATCATCGACTTCACCCTGCCGCCCGACCTCGAAGCCCACGAACCGCCCGAGGCCCGCGGCCGCACCCGCGACGGCGTCCGCCTCCTCGTCGGCCGCCGCGCCACGGGCGAGGTCTCCCACCACGGGTTCCGCGACCTGCCGTCGCTCCTGGACCCCGGCGACCTCCTCGTGGTCAACACCTCGGCGACGCTGCCCGCCGCCGTCCGCCTCGACCGCATCAGCGTGCACTTCTCCACGCCTCTGCCCGGCGACGGCGGCGACCGCGACTGGATCGTCGAGCTCCGCCACCTGTCCGGCAAGGCGAGCCTCCCCTACGGCGGCGGCAGCCCCGGCGAATGGATACCGATGCCCGGCGGCGCCACCCTCACCCTCATCGGCCGCCGCACCGACCGGCTCTGGCAGGCGCGCCTCAGCACGGGCGTCGTCCCCTACCTGCGGCGGCACGGCGTCCCCATCCGCTACGGGTACGTCCGCCGCGACTGGCCCGCCTCCGCCTACCAGACCGCCTTCGCCCACGACCGCACGACGGGCAGCGCCGAGATGCCCAGCGCCGCCCGCCCCTTCACGCCCGAACTGGTCACCCGGCTCGTGTCGCGCGGCGTCCTGATCGCCCCGATCACCCTGCACACCGGCGTCGCGTCCCCCGAGGCCCACGAGCCCCCGTACGCCGAGCGCTACGAGGTCCCCGCCGCCACGGCCGCGCTCGTCGGACACGTCCGCTCCCGCGGCGGGCGGGTCATCGCCGTCGGCACCACCGCCGTCCGCGCGCTGGAGAGCGCCGTGGACGCCTCCGGACGCGTCCAGGGCTCCGCGGGATGGACCGAGCACGTCGTCACCCCGGAGCGCGGCGTCCGCGCCGTCGACGGGCTTCTCACCGGCCTCCACGAGCCCCGCTCGTCGCACCTGATGATGCTCACCGCCATAGCCGGCCGCGACCTCCTCGCCGCCACCTACCAGGCCGCCCTCGACGAGGGCTACCTCTGGCACGAGTTCGGCGACCTCAACCTCCTACTCCCGTAGCGACGGCGACCAGCACAGGTGCGCGGGGATCCCGTCGGTCAGAAAGCTCTCCTCGTACGGCGCCCAGCCAATGGCAGGGTCGATGAGGTGGGCGCGGCGGCCCTCCGGCTCGCCCCGTCCCGCGGGCAGCTCGGTCCGGACGGAGCCCGCCGTGAGCCCGGCCGCCGCGGCGACCGCGAGCATGGCGTCGGCGTCCATCGGCTCGGTCGCCTCGATGTCGAACTCCCCGGGATCCAGTTGCTGCAACAGCGCCTCGACCACGCCCTGGTCCACCGCACGCGCGCGCGCCGCCCGGATGAGGTTCTCGAAGGCGTCCGCCGCACCCTCTGGGTCGTCGCCCCACGCGAAGAAGGATTCCTCGACCTGGTCCGCGCGCCCCGTGCTGCCGCCCCCGCCGTCCTCCAGGCCGTCCGGATAGTCCGTGCGGCCCCAGGACGAGCCGTCCCACCAGTAGACGTACTGGATGAGCTGCTCCACGCGCATCATCTCCGCCAGCCACTCCCACGGCAGCCAACCCGGCCCACCGGCGAGCAGATCGATGGGCGGCACCTGGAACCGGGTCTTGCTGTAGTCGACGTCGTAGCCGTACAGGATCACCCGCCCACCCTCGACCCAGCTCATCCCGTGCCAGCCGTTGCCGACGTCGTCGGTGCGCACCCCGTCGGCGCGCATCGTCGCGCCCCACCCGGGGGTGCCGACGCTCAGCATGGCCGTTGCGCACGACTCCGCCCACAGGTCCTCAGGATCCGCCAGCTCCAACTCCACAGGCACAGCCCACTCCCGTCGCACGATCGTCCGCCGTACGACGCCGCCCCCACCCCCAAGGTTCCCGCCCGGCCGCCTCCTCGCAGCACAAGGCGCCCCCTGAACCGGCATAAGGGATAGAGATCAACCAATGCGCGGCCAGCCCGCCCGATGCGAAATAGCGACTCCGCCGCCATCGCGTCCCCTCGGCTGACCCACGCCACCACGCAAGCACCGACGGGCGGGCGGCTACGCGAGGTCGTGCTCGCCGCGCTTGACCGCGTCCACCAAAGCCCGGAACCCGGCGGACGGCAGTGCGATCTTGGGGCCCGCGGGGTCCTTGGAGTCACGGACGCCGATGTTTCGCGCGAGCTGTGCAACTTCCACGCAGTTGGTGTTGTCCGATGTCGCGCTACGGCTCGACTTGCGCCACTGCGTCATTGGTACATCTCCATGGCTCGTTGGAGCATCGCTCGCGATGGTCCGATGGGGGCAGCGATGTGACCGATACGGTCGTAGCGTACTTCGAAGTCCTGAACCTCCGCCGGGTCGGTCACGAGTCCCGCACCATGGGGCGCATCTGCGTAAGCAATGTCCCGGGAATCGACCGTGAGCAGATGCAATGGACCGTCATATCCGGCGTGGACCCCGGCGCTTCTCTCCACGACGCGGACGTTGACGTGGGGCAGGTCGCCGAGTTCCAGTAGATGGGCGAGTTGCTCGCGCATGATGTCGGACGAGCCGACGGGTTGTTCCAGGACCACCCAGTTGAGGATCACGGACACCTCCGGTGGCCGGTCCCGATCGAACACCGCTGCCTGCCGTGCGAGACGGGTGTTCACCGCCGCGTCCAGGTCCCGGACGAGCCCGACAGAGAACCCGGCACGGGCGTAGGCGGGGGTTTGCAGCAGCCCGGGTACCAGCCCGACCTCCCACATGCGCACGCGCGATGCGCGTGCCTCCTGCTCCGAGAGGTCACCGAGTCGCCATTCGTCGCTTTTGCGTTCCTTGGCGAACTTCACGAGCCTGGTGAACAGGCGGTCGAGATCCCATTCGCGATCGATGATCTCAGCGTGATCCAATTGCATGGGGATCTGGCCAGACTCGATGCGTGAAACAATTGAACGATCACGCCCGATGAGCCGCCCCAACGCGGCGCCGGACACCCCCCGCGCACGGCGCTGTCTTCGCAGTTCAACCGCTATGAAGTCCCACATCGACCGGTCCGGGTCCAGGGAATCCTGATCTTTCACCACCCGCGCTCCTGCCGGTGCATTTGGTGTATGAACGTAGCGAACTTACCTCTGCCGAGGGATTCTTAGCAGGCAGTTGTTCCGAATTCCCGAGAGATTGAGGTGGGCGGAATGGGGAGGGTGGCGATGTCGCGGGACGATATGCGGCATTTCATCTCTCGGCTTGACCGGGAAGTGGCTACTTGGCCTGGTTTGGCGTGCGGGATTGTGGGGCGCGGGGGTGAAGGCGTCGTTCTGAACGTCGTGCGGATCGGTTCGGCGCTCAACTCCGTCGAGATCGCGTGCCGGAGGGTGGACGGCAACGACTGGTACGCGTGGGCGTCCGACGGCGAGTTGATCGGCGTCGTGGACGCCGTCGAGAACGTCGCGGCCGACATAGCCCGCGTCCTCACCGAGCGGGCGGACGCATGAGCCCCGCGCTCGCGACCGGAGGCTTCGCCGGCGTCGCGCTGGTGGTCGTGGCCTTCGGCGCCGTCTGCGGGCTGGTCGGCGCGATCGGCGGCGCCCTGTGGACGTCCCGGCGCCGGCGTCCGGCCAGACGACCACGGCACCGCCGCGAACCGGACGCGCCGCCGCTGATCGTCGCCGCCCCGACGGACCCGCTGCGCGACGTCTACCGACCTCGTCCCCACTAAAAGCAGGCGCTCGTGCTGGACGTGGCCCCCCTGACGTCCGGTGCGAGGCGGGGTCGCCGTGGAGGGCGGCCCCGAAACCCCGGGTGGTCCCCCGACGCCCGGGAGAGGCGTCCCGGAGTCGCGGCAGCGCCGGGCTCCGGGGCGTCTCGCAACGACACGAAGGGAAAGCGCGATGGGTAAGGGGCGGCTTTCGCGGTCGTTCCGCGGGAGTGATTCATCCCGGACGAGATCTTCGTGCGCGACGGCGCCGGGTGGCTCGTGCCGCTGCGGCGGTCGGACGATCCCGGGCGGTGGCGTGAGGCGGTGTCCGGCAGCGACCCCGTCGTCACGAAGGTGGAGTTCGACCCGGGGACCGGCTGGAACGCGGCCCTGATCGCGGAGATCACCGGACCGCACCGGGTGACGTCGGTCGGATCGCGCCGGATCTCGCCGAGCGGGCGCGGCGGAACCTGAGGCGGGCCGGGCACGTGGTCGACGTGGTGACCGGGGACGGCGAGGCCGGGGACGCCCCGTACGACCGGGTGATCGCCACGGCCGCCGTCAACGCGCTTCCGCAGACCCGGCCGGGCGGCCTGATCGTGGCGCCGTGGGGGCCGGTGTTCTATCCCGACTGCCCCGTCGCCCGGCTGGAGGTGCGGGCCGACGGCACGGCCGAAGGCCGCTTCCACGTCCCCGGATGGTTCATGCCCCTGCGGGACCAGCAGAGCCCGCCTTCGGCGTTCGACGGGGCCGAGGAGCGCTGGGAGGCGGCGGGGCGGCCGGACGTCGGGCGCTACGGGGTCATGGTCACCCCTGAGGGGCAGCGCGTCTGGCTGGACCGGCCGGAGAACCGGGTCGGGTGACCCCTGGCGTCAACGGGGGGTGAGGAGGCAGAACTCGTTGCCTTCGGGGTCGGAGAGGACCGTCCAGGGGACGTCGCCCTGGCCGATGTCGGTGTCGGTGGCGCCGAGAGCCCGCAGCCGGTCCCCCTCCGCCGCATGATCGTCACCGGCGTACGGGCGGAGATCGAAATGGATGCGGTTCAGGCCGGTCTTCACGTCGGGCGTGCGGACGAACTCCAGGTACGGCCCGACGCCCTCGGCGGAGCGCAGCCTCGCGTGATCGTCGGTCACCTCGTGCAGGGTCCAGTCCATCGCCTCGTCCCAGAATCGGGCCATGGCCCGCGGGTCGGCGCAGTCGACCACCAGCGCGGCGATCGGCCCGGTGTCCCGGTAGATCTCCCGTGGTTCCAGCACGCAGAACTCGTTGCCCTCGGGGTCGGCGAGGACCGTCCACGGGACGTCGCCCTGGCCGATGTCGGCGGGCGTCGCGCCGAGCTCCCGGAGGCGCGCGACCAGGTCCGCCTGATGGGCGGGGGAGGTGGTGGCGAGGTCGATGTGGAGGCGGTTCTTGACCGTCTTGGCATCCGGGACGCGGAGGACGTCGATGAAGAGCACGGCGGGATCGGGGTAGGCGCCGCCGTCCGGCGCGACGTTGGTCACGCCGGGCCCCTCGCTGTCGGTGCCCCAGCCGAGGGCGTCCGCCCAGAACCGGCCGAGCGACGAGTCGTCCCGAGCCTTCATCGCGATCTGAATCAACCGTGCCGCCATGCGGCCGATCCTAACGTCCGAAACGCATGGGGTAGATCGTCCGTATCTTCCGGGCGTTGATCTCCGGGCGGCGTCTCGCATGCCGGACCTGCCGCGCGAGGGGTCTCCTGCGGCCGGTACCGTTGTGGACAGCTATGGACGGGTCAGCACAGCGAACGCTGCTCATCACACTCACCGGACGCGACCGCCCCGGCGTGACGTCACGGTTGTTCCGGACACTCTCCCAGTTCCCGCTCACCGTCGCCGACGTCGAGCAGGTCGTGATCCGCGGACGGCTCGTCCTCGGCGTCCTGCTGGCCTACACCGAGGGCGCCGACATCGGCCGCGTGTGGAACGCCGCCGAGAAGGTCGCCAACGATCTCGACATGGAGATCGAGCTGTCCACCGGCCGCAACAAGCGGATGCCGAAGCGCAGCGGCCGGCTGCACGTCACCGTGCTCGGCGCCCCGCTGAAGCCCGCCGCGATGGCCGGGATCGCCGGGCGGATCTCCGCGCACGGCGCCAACATCGACCGGATCGAGCGGCTCGCGCAGACCCCGGTGACCTGCATCGAGATGGACGTGTCCGGCGCCGACCCGGACACCCTGCGGGCCGCGCTCGCCGCCGAGGCCGCCGAGCAGCAGGTCGACATCGCCGTCCAGCACGGCGGGCTGAGCCGGCGCGCCAAGCGGCTGATCGTCATGGACGTCGACTCGACCCTGATCCAGGGCGAGGTGATCGAGCTGCTCGCCGAGCACGCCGGCTGCCTCCACGAGGTCGCGAAGGTCACCGAGGCCGCGATGCGCGGCGAGCTGGACTTCGAGGGGTCGCTGCGGGAGCGGGTCGCGCTGCTCGCGGGGCTCGACGCGGCCGCGATCGACGACGTCCGCGACAAGCTGCGGCTGGCGGCGGGCGCCCGCACCATGGTCCGGACGCTGAAGCGCCTCGACTACAAGTTCGCGATCGTCTCCGGCGGGTTCACGCAGGTCACCGACGCCCTCGTGGACGATCTCGGGATCGACTACTCCGCCGCGAACACGCTGGAGATCGAGAACGGGAAGCTCACCGGGCGGGTCACCGGGCCCGTGATCGACCGGGCCGGCAAGGCCGCGGCGCTGCGGCGGTTCGCCGCGGAGGCCGGCGTCCCGGTCAGCCAGACCGTCGCGATCGGCGACGGCGCCAACGACCTCGACATGCTCCAGGCCGCGGGCCTCGGCGTCGCCTACAACGCCAAGCCCGTCGTCCGCCAGGCCGCCGACACGGCCGTCAACGTCCCGTACCTGGACACGATCGTCTTCCTCCTCGGGATCTCCCGCGAGGAGGTCGAGGCCGCCGACGCCGCCGACGCCGCCCGGCAGGGCTGACCCGGGGGATCACTCCCAGGCGGCGGTGGCGGGGTCGACACCCCGCGCTCCGGCGTTCGCGAAGATCGCGTCGCGGAGCCAGGCGGTGAGGCCGGGCTCGATCCCGTCGAAGTAGGCGGCGAAGCCGGGGTCGTCGGCGAACATGCGTCCCAGGCACGCGTGCATCGCGTGGGTGCAGTCGAAGTAGGTGCCCAGCAGCGCGCGGTGCCGTTCGGCCAGCGCGTTCGCCTCGGAGGAGCCGGGGGCCGTACCGGCGCGGCAGGCGGCGGCGAGGTCGGCGTTGAGGGCCTCGGTCCGCGCCGCGACGTCCTTCCAGTCCCCTGGCGTCATCCTTGCGGCGCGTTCGGCGTACTGCGTCCACTGCGCGGTGCCGCCCCAGCGGTCGCGGGCCTCGTCGACCCGTTCCGGGCGCCAGTCGGCGCCGAAGATCTCGACCTGCTCCTCCGGCGTGAGCCGCAGCCCGGCGTCCAGCGCCTCCAGCATCCGGTCGACGGCGCGGGCCATCTCCTGGAGGCGGCCCGCGCGGCGCTCCAGCTGCGCCCGCTGCCGCCGCAGATGGTCGCGGGCGTCGGCGGACGGGTCGTCGAGGATCCGGGCGATCTCGGCGAGCGGGAAGCCCAGCTCCCGGTAGACCAGCACGCGGTGGACGCGGGCGATGTCGTCCGCCGAGTACACCCGGTACCCGGCCGGGGTGTGCCCGCTCGGGCGGACGAGGCCGACCGCGTCCCAGTGGTGCAGCGTCTTCACGCTGACCCCGACGAGCGCGGCCGCCCGCCCGACGGTCAGCCCGTCCGCCTCGGGATACGTCACCGGCCCAGTGTGCACCGGGCCGGTGACGGGCCCGGTCACGGCCGCGGGACCTCGAAGCCCGCCTCCCGCATCCAGGCGGCCTGCGGCCCGTCCGGGTCGAGCGGCCTGGCGGCCGTCATCACGACCCGCGCGTTCTCCGGCGTGACGACCTCCAGCTCGACGGAGTTCCACGGCCTGTCCACCGGCCCTTCCGTGCATCCCGGCGCCAGCTCCTCGCAGCGCGCGGCGATCTCGTCGATCTGGCCGAGCACGCAGGCGAAGCTCACGCTCACCGCCGTGGCCGCGCCGGCCGGCTCGCCGGGCACCAGCAGGACGTCCTGGAACGCCCAGCGCCGCAGGTGGGTCACCCGGTCCGGGACGGAGAACAGGTCGACGAAGCCGAGCCCGCGGATCCAGAAGTCCCTGGAGGCCGCGAGGTCGCGGGCGGGCACGGTGACGAACATCGGCATGCCGTAGATCTCGCGGTAGATCTCCGCGGGCTTCACGTCCGGCGCCGGCACGGGAACGGGGCTGATGTACTCGCTCATGGGTCCCGATCGTCGACCCTCCCGCGACGTCAGGGTCAACTCCGGCGGTCCGAGGGGCGCCTCCGGCGGCGGTCCGGGCCTAGGGTGACGATCATGTCCTCCGCGCTCGTGCTCATCGACCTGATGCCCCGCATCGTGGCCCTCCCCCTCGCCCCTCACTCCGGCGAGGAGGTGCTCGCACGGTGCCGGTCCCTCGCGGCGGCGTTCCGCACGAAGGGCCTCCCGGTGGCGCTCGTGCGGGCCGAGCGGCCGGACGTCGCGGAGCAGCCGCCCGGCAGCGGCCTCGCGGACGGGCTCGCCGCACCCGGCGACATCCTCGTGGTGAAGCGGACCGTCGGCGCGTTCCACGGCACCGACCTCCACCAGCGGCTGCGGGAGCGCGGCGCCACCACCCTGGTCTTCGGCGGGCTCGTCACGACGATGGGCGTCGAGTCGACCGCGCGGGCGGCCGACGACCACGGCTACGAGGTCGAGTTCGCGTCCGACGCGATGTCCGGGTTCGACGCCGAGGAGCACGAGTTCACGGTGCGGCGGATCTTCCCCCGGTTCGGCGCGGTGCGCGAGACCGCCGCCTATCTCTGATCCCCGGCCCGCCGCCCGGGCCCGCCGCCCGGGCCCGCCGCCCGGGCCCGCCGCCCGGGCCCGGGCCCGGGCCCGGGCCCGGAACGATCATCGCGGGGGTTTCGGGGTAGGAGTGCCGGTACGCGGTCACCGGCATCCGCCGGGACCGGCGGGACGAGTCGGGAAGGCGAGCCGGAGCGGTGCTGGAACGTGCGCGGTCGGCGTACGCCCAGATCAACGGGCAGTCGGCCCCGTTCTATGGGCTGGCGGCGGCGCTCGCCATGGCGATCCCGCTGCTGGCCGGGTCGCTGACGGGCCGCGCCGCGCAGGGCTCGATGATCGCGCTCGGCGCGTACCTGGTGGCGCTGCGCGCGCCCGAGGGCCCGTACGGGAACCGGGCGCGGGACCTGGCGAGCGGCGTGCTGATGGTCGCGGTCGGGTCCGCGGTCGGCGGGCTGCTGAGCGGGCACGCGTGGACGGCGGTGGTCGTGGTGCCGCCGCTGATCGCGCTCGGCGTCGGGGTGCCGCGGATCGGGTCGACCGCCGGGCTCGCGGTGCTGCTGAGCGCGATCCGGCCGCCGTCCGCGGACGTCATCGGCATCGGGCTGCTGGAGCTGATCGGCGGGCTCCTCACCATGGCGCTGCTGCTGGTCCCGTGGCCGGTGCGGCGGCTCCGGCCGCTGCGCGAGTCCCTCGCCGAGGCCGCCGACCGCGTCGCCGAGGCCCTCGACGCCGTCGCGCAGGACGTCGGCGCGCCCGACCCGAGCCCCCTCAACGCCGTCGAGCTCACCAATCCCGACCTGCTGGCCGTCGCCCGGATGCCGGACTGGGAGGAGCGGCGCCGCGCCGCGTCCGAGGCCCTCACCGACGCCCGCGCCACCTACGGGCTGTACCGGTCCGGGCGGGGGCGGGGCCGCGACGAGCCGACCCGGCCGGAACGGCTGATCGACGCGCTGGGCCGCGTCCTGCACGAGACGGTCACGCTGCAGGCGGTGCTGGAGGCCGCCAAGAACTACCCGCCGGACCGCGAGTGGGCGCTGGAGACGCAGACCGCCGTGTCGGCGCTCGCGGCGCGGCTGCGGCTGCTCGCGGGCGCGATCGCCACCAACGGGGAGGCGCCGCTCGGCGGCGAGGAGTCCGGGGCCGTCCGCCGGATGGGGCGGCTGTCGGAGCAGATCCGGCGCGCCGGGCTCGCCGGTGACGAGGACCTGATCGCGGTGTCGCTGATCGGTCAGGTGCGGCGCTCCATCGACCGCATCGCCGGCGAGACGGCCTCGGCGCGCCGCACCATCGCGGGCGGCCTGCGACTCGGGATCGGGCCGCCGCGGATGCCGGGCGCGCCCGACCCGAGGTCGGCGGTGGCCCGCATGCGCCGCGCCGTCCGCACCCGCTCCCCGCTGTTCCGGCAGATCACGCGGGTGTACGTCACCGCGGTCGTGTCGATGGCGCTGGCCGCGGGCCTGCACATCCCGCACGGCCACTGGCTGACGATCACCGCGATGCTGAGCCTGCGCGCGACGTACGGGGAGACCGTCGAGCGGCTGGTGCAGCGCGTCGGCGGCACCGCCGCCGGATCGGTGGTCGCCGCGGTCGTGCTGACGCTGGCGCCGACGAAGCCGGTCATCGCGTTGATCGTCTTCGTGTTCGCGCTGGCCGGGTTCGCGCTGCGGTCGATCAACTTCGCCTACTGGGGGCTGTTCGGCACGCCGCTGGCGATGATGCTGCTCGACTTCTCCGCACCGTCCGACTGGCGCATCGCGGGCGAGCGGATCGCCCTGGTCGCCGGGGGGACCGTGCTGTCGTTCCTCGCCGTCCGGCTGCTCTGGCCCGCCGGGCACCTGGAGCGGCTGCCGATCCAGCTCGGCCGGATGCTGGGGGTGCACGCCGACCTCGTCCGCTCGGCGGCGGACGTGGTGGGCGGCGAGCAGGTCCGGCTGCCGCAGGAGAAGGTCGTCACCGCCGAGCGGTCCGCCGAGGCCGTCGCGGAGACGCGGGACCGGCTGACCCACGAGCGGGTGCCCGACACCGCGCAGATCGGCCGGCTGCGCGACGCCGTCCGCGCCGCGCACCGCGTCCGCGACCACCTGATCGCGGTCTCCCGGGTGACCCGGGAGCGGGCCGTCGACGCCGGGCCGGTACCGGAGATCCTGGACCGGCTCGCGGACCAGCTGGAGGAGGCCGCCGGGCTGCTGGAGGACCCCGACGAGGACCTGCAGAGCCGCTCGCCGGCCGCGGAGCTGGAGGAGGAGCTCGCCGGCCTCGATGACTACCTGAAGACGCTCACCAAGCGGCGCCGCGCCGAGATCAGCTCGGGCGTCGGCCGGGAGGAGTTCACCCCGCTGCGGCAGGCGCTGGCACAGGTGTCCGGGACCCGGTACACGGTCCGGTCGCTGCGCCGCGACACCGGACGGGTGATCAACGCGTCGCTGTCGGCGGTCGGCCGGGACTCCCCCGCCCCCGGGGCGGACGCCCCCCGGCCGGACGCCGCGGCGGTCAGTCCTTCGGGGAGCGGAACGTGACGAGGGTGCCGAGGCCGGGCCGGACGTCCGCCCACGCGCCCGGCAGCTCGACGACCGCGAGCGCGCAGGTGGGGAACGTGTCCGGGGCCTCACCGGTCAGGTCGTGGACGAACTGGTGCACCGCCGGGTTGTGGCCCACGAGCAGGACCGTCCCGGCGTCGTCCGGCGCCTCCGCGACCAGGGACAGCAGCAGGTCAGGGTCGTTGTCGTAGATCTTCGGCTCGAAGGCCGTCCCGGCCGGGGGCCGGACGGCGAGCAGGTCGAGCGTCTCCCGCGTCCGGACGGCGGGGGAGCACAGCACCCGCGCGGGGGCGAGGCCCTCCGCGCGCAGCCACTCCCCGGCCGCCGCGGCGTCGCGCCGCCCGCGGCCGTCCAGGGCGCGGTCGATGTCGGCCGTCCCGAAGCCCGCGGCGGCCTTGGCGTGGCGGAGCACGATCAGCGTCGGCATGCCGCCACCCTACGGCGCGACCAGCGCCGCCAGCCCCCACAGCGCGAGCAGGATGGCGAGCATCCCGCAGAGCACCAGGGCGAAGCCCTTACCGCCGGACAAGGCCGGCTTGTCGCCGCTCGTCACAGCGCCTCCCGTCTCCTCGGTCGCGTTCCCGCGTACAGCGTACGACCGGTGCCGCGTGCTCCGGACACCGCCCGGGGGGAAAGGGAAAGGGGCCGGTGGCGCGACGCCACCGGCCCCTCCGATCCCGGACGGATCAGGACGCCCCGGCCGGCGACTCGTCGGCCTTCCCGGACGCCGCCGAGCCGTTCGCCTCGACCGCGACCGCCTCCTCCGCCGGGGCCGGCGCCTGCTCGGGCGCGGTGGCCTCGACGGCGCCGCCCTCGGCGTCACCGCCCTCGGCCTCGCCGCCCTTCGCGTCGCCGCCCTTGGCCAGGGTGGGGTTCGCGGCCTCGCCGCCGCCCGCGCCGGAGGACGGGGCGATCGGGTCCGCGCGGCGCTTGGAGACGACGATCGCCGCGACGACGATGCCGACCGCCACGACCGTCACGCCGACCCGCAGCGCGTAGTTGTCGGCGTAGGTCACGACCGCGTCCGCGATCAGCAGCGCGACCAGGTTCATCACCTTGATCAGCGGGTTGATCGCGGGGCCGGCGGTGTCCTTGAACGGGTCGCCGACCGTGTCGCCGATGATCGTCGCCTCGTGGGCCTCGCTGCCCTTGCCACCGAGGTACCCCTCCTCGACGACCTTCTTGGCGTTGTCCCACGCTCCGCCGGAGTTGGCGAGGAACACCGCCATCAGCACGCCCACCGCGATCGCGCCGCCGAGGAACGCGCCGAGCGGCGCGTACCCGAGCGCGAACCCGACCGCGATCGGGGTCATGATCGCCAGCAGTCCGGGGGTGGCGAGTTCGCGCTGCGCGTCCCGGGTGCAGATGTCGACGACCCGGTCGTAGTCCGGCTTCTCGGTGAAGTCCATGATGCCGGGCTTGGTGCGGAACTGCTCGCGCACCTCGACCACGACCCGCCCGGCGGCCCGGCCCACCGCCATGATCGCCAGACCGGAGAACAGGAACACCACGGCCGCGCCGATGATCAGCCCGATCAGCACGTTCGGGTTGTCGATCGACAGGTTGATGCCGTGGTTGAACTGCGAGCCGATCGCGTCCCGCGCGGACTTGGACGCGTCCGCCAGCGCCGAGTTCACGGCCGTGCCGAACGAGCCGAACAGCGCGGTCGCGGCCAGCACCGCCGTCGCGATCGCGATGCCCTTGGTGATGGCCTTGGTCGTGTTGCCGACCCCGTCCAGCCGCTCCAGCACCTTCGCTGCCTCGCCCTGGACGTCGCCGGACATCTCCGCGATGCCCTGGGCGTTGTCGGAGACGGGCCCGAAGGTGTCCATGGACACGATCACGCCGACGGTGGTGAGCAGGCCGGTGCCGGCCATCGCCACCGCGAACAGCGCGACGGTGGTGTTGCCGAAGCCGAGCAGGAACGCCCCGTAGACGGCCCCGCCGATGACGAGCGCGGTGTAGACGGCCGACTCCAGGCCGAGCGAGATGCCGGACAGGATGACGGTCGCCGGGCCCGTCCGGGCGCTGTCGGTGACCTCCCTCACCGGCTTGCGGTTGGTCTCGGTGAAGTAGCCGGTGAGCAGCTGGATCGCGCTCGCCAGCACGATGCCGATGAGCACCGAGCCGAGCGCCACCCAGCGCGGGTCGGCGTCCACGTTGTGGATGCCGCCGTCCAGGTCGGCGAACGACGAGGGCAGGTAGGCGAACGCGGCGATCGCGACGAGCACCGCGGAGATGACCGCGGAGATGAAGAAGCCGCGGTTGATCGCCGACATCCCGGACCGGTCGCCGTCCCGCGGCGTCACCGCGAAGATGCCGATCACCGCGGTGATCACGCCGATCATCGGCACCAGCAGCGGGAACACCAGGCCCTGCGTGCCGAACGCCGCGGTGCCCAGGATGAGCGCGGCGACCAGCATCACCGAGTACGACTCGAACAGGTCCGCGGCCATGCCGGCGCAGTCGCCGACGTTGTCGCCCACGTTGTCGGCGATCGTCGCCGCGTTGCGCGGGTCGTCCTCCGGGATGCCCTGCTCGACCTTGCCGACGAGGTCGGCGCCGACGTCGGCGGCCTTGGTGAAGATGCCGCCGCCGACCCGCATGAACATCGCGAGCAGCGCGGCGCCGAAGCCGAAGCCCTCCAGGACCTTCGGCGCGTCGCCCTGGTAGGCCAGCACGACGATCGCCGCGCCGAACAGCCCGAGGCCGACGGTGAACATGCCGGCGACGCCGCCGGTGCGGAACGCGATCCGCATCGCGGTCTTCTCGCCGCCCGCCTCGCGGGCCGCCGCCGCGACCCGCACGTTGCCGCGGACCGCCAGCCACATCCCGGTGAAGCCGGTGACGGACGAGAACACCGCCCCGATGACGAAGAACACCGACCGCCCGATGCGCTCGCTCCAGGTGTCGGCGGGCAGGAGCAGCAGCACCAGCGGAATGAGCACCACGAAGACGCCGACCGTGCGGAACTGGCGTTTCAGGTAGGCGCTCGCGCCGACCTGGACCGCCCGCGCGATCTCCTGCATCTTCTCGGTGCCCTGACCCGCGGCCAGTACATCGCGTACCAGACCCGCGGCGACGGCCAGTGCCAGCAGGGCGATCACGGCTACGACGACGACCAGTGAGAGGTCGCCGCCGCCGAGATCCACGCTTGCTGCTGCAGTGGCCGGGCTTGACAGGGAAAGCCCAGACATCCGTCCTCCTCGACAGGGGCGTTGCGATCCGACCGTCAAAAGACGATCTTTACCGCCTACCCCGCGAGTCCTGATTTCGAACGCCTCGCACGGCAGCGCGGGTGCGGGGAGTCTACGCACGCGAAGGGCGAATGAGAAGGGCGCCAGACCCTTAATGAGGATGTCACGGAAAAGCAATCCGCATTACGCCGTAATTTGACCTTTGAGCCGGGTCGGCCGCTATTTCCGCAGGTCGGGCGAGGTAAGCATGGTCTTACCCCACGGCCACATCGACAGGGCCGCGGTCAGCGCCGTCCAGCGGCGCCGCACGCGCCGCTGGTAATTAAGCTAGGCATTATCACGCAATATGTCCAGGCCCAAATCGGGACGATTCAAGATCATTCCTGGAAGAGAATCTCACATGCCGGCGGGTGCTCCGTCCCGGGGGTCACACCGGCCCCACCCGCCCCATTCCCGCACGACCCGGACGCCGGGCCGGAGCAGGGGCCGGACGCCGGGCCGGAGCGGGCCCGGGTCAGGCGGGGCGAGGCCCCGGTCAGGCGGGGCAGGGCCCGGGTCAGGCGGGGCAGGGCCCGGGTCAGGCGGGGCAGGGCCCGGGTCAGGCGGGGCAGGGCCCGGGTCAGGCGGAGCGGGGGCGGGCGGCGGACTTGCGGTAGCCGCCCGGCGCCAAGCCGAACTCCCGCTTGAACGCCTTGGCGAACGCGAACTCCGACGTGTACCCGGTCCGCTCCGCCACCGCGCTCAGCGGGTCGCGCGTCTCCTGCAGCAACCGGCCCGCCGTCGTCATCCGCCAGCGCGTCAGGTACGCCAGCGGCGGCTCCCCGACCAGCGCCGCGAACCGCCGCGCGAACGCCGCCCGCGACAGCCCGGCGCACCGGCCGAGCGCCTCCACGGTCCACGGCCGTCCGGGCTCCTCGTGGATGGCCCGGAGCGCGCGCGAGATGCCCGGGTCGGCGAGCGCCGCCGCCCAGCCGTCGGGGGCGTCCGCCTCGTCCAGCCAGGCCCGCAGGACGTAGAACAGCAGCACGTCGATCATCGGCGGGACGATCCCGTCCACGCCCGGCCGCCCGCCGGACAGCTCCGCGCCGAGCAGCGCCACCGCCGAGCGCAGTTCCGGGTGCCGGCCGTGCCGCGCCCGCACGCGGATCACCGGCGGCAGGCCGCGCAGCAGCGGATGCGGGCGCGCCTGGTCGAGGTCGTACGCCCCGCAGAGCATGACCGTCCGCGCCCCCGGGCCCTCGATCGTCAGCTCGCCGAAGCCGCCGCCTCCCTCCGGCCCGGTGTGGAACCTGGTCGGCGCCGTGGCCGGATCGTCCGCGAGGACGTGCTCCCGCCCCGACCGCAGGAACACCACGTCGCCCGCGACCAGCTCGACGGGCTCGCCCGCCGCGCCGGACTCGCCCGGCCCGTTCGGCTCGCCCGGCTCGCGCGGCGGGACGAGCCAGCAGGCGCCCTCCAGGATCACGTGGAACCCGGCGCCCGCGACCGGGCGGAGCCGCATGGCCCAGGGGGCGCGCGCGTCGGTGCGCGTCGCCGCCGGAAGGCCGGTCCGCATCGAGGCGATCACTTCGCTGAGGACGTCCACGCCCGCGATGCTACGCGAGCGTGAGACGGACGGACATGAATCGACGACTGCGAGACATTCAGCGTCTTCGATCCGCTCCGTAGCGTGATCGCCATCAGGTTCACGCCGACACCAGGAGAAAGACATGCGTGCGGTCACCCAGCGGGCCTTCGGCGGCCCGGAGGTCCTTGAGGTCGTCGAGGCCGAGCGTCCCTTGCCCCTGCCGTCCGAGGTCCTCGTCCGCGTTCGCGCGACGGCGGTCAACCCGGTCGACGCCTCCATCCGCGCGGGCTCGTTCCCGCTCCTCGGCGAACCGCCGTTCGTCCTCGGGTGGGACGTGTCCGGGGTCGTGGAGGAGGTCGTCCCCGGCGTGACGCGCTTCCAGCCGGGCGACGAGGTCTACGGCATGCCGCTGTTCCCCCGGGCCGCCGGCGGCTACGCCGAGTACGTCGCGGCGCCGTCGCGGCAGATCGCGCGCAAGCCCGCCGCGCTCGGCCACGCCGAGGCCGCCGCGCTGCCGCTCGTCGGCCTCACCGCCTGGCAGGGCCTCGTGGACGCCGCCGGAGTGCGGGAGGGCGACCGGGTCCTCGTGCACGGCGCCGGCGGCGGCCTCGGCCACGTCGCCGTGCAGATCGCCAAGGCGCGCGGCGCGCACGTCGTCGCGACGGCGAGCGCCGGCAAGCACGCCTTCGTCCGGTCGCTCGGCGCCGACGAGGTGATCGACTACCGGACGGACGACTTCACCGAGGCGACCGGCGACCTCGACATCGTCTACGACGCCGTCGGCGGCGGGTACGGCGAGCGCTCGCTGCGCGTCCTGCGTCCGGGCGGCCTCCTCGTCACCGCCGTGGACCGCGAGGACGCCGCCCTCGCGGCGGCCGCCGCCGCGGCCGGGCGCCGCTTCGCGGGCATCAGCGTCGAGCCCGACCACACCGCCCTCGAGGCGCTGACGGCGCTCGTCGACGACGGGCTGCTCCGCCCGCACGTCGCCCACGTCCTGCCGCTCGCGGACGCGGCCAAGGCGCACGAGCTCGTCGAGTCCGGCCGCACCCAGGGCAAGATCGTCCTCACTCCCTGACCGCCCGAGCGGGGCGGCGCCGGGGACGGCGAAGGCCCCGCCGGAGCGGGGCCTTCGCCATGCGGTCTGGGGGATGGGCGCGAGCGTGCGTTCCGCGGAGCGCCCCCGGCCGCGCCGAGGTCAGATCGTCGCCTCGGCCTCCGCCGGCCAGCTCATCCTGATCTGGACGCCCTTCGGGGTGGTGGCGATCTCCACGTCGTCGGCGAGCCCGGCGATGACCGCCAGCCCGAGTTCGGCGGTGCCCTCGCCCAGATCGAAGTCCAGGTCGTCCTCGTCCGGCCGGGCGGCCGGCGGACCGCCCCCCGCGTCGTCCCCGGGCACGGCGTCGCTCACCGTGACCTCGAAGCGGCGGCCCGCCCCGGTCAGCTCGAGCCGGACGGGCTCGTCCGGGCAGTGCAGGCGGTGCGCCTCCACGGCCCGCGAGCACGCCTCGCCGACCGCCAGCCTCACCTCGTCCAGCAGCGCCTCGGCGACGCCGCTGCGGCGAGCCACCGCGGTCACGATCAGCCGGGCGGTCCGGACGTGGACGGGCAGCGCACTGAAGGACAGTTCAACGGTCGCCATCGTGGTGTCAGGCCGCCTACTTCGCGCCCTTGCGCTTCTCCTCGGCCTCGGCGATCGAGTCGTGAATGCCGAAGACCTTGGTCAGCCCCGTGATCCGGAAGATCTTGAGGATGCGCTCCTGGGTGCAGACCAGCTCCAGCGAGCCGTCGTGCGCGCGGACCCGCTTCAGCCCGCCGACCAGGACGCCGAGGCCGGTCGAGTCCAGGAACTCCACCTTACTCCATGTCCACGAGCAGGTGGAACTTGCCCTTGTTGACCAGGTCGATGAGCTTCTCGCGAAGCTTCGGCGCCGTGTAGACGTCGATCTCGCCCTCCACGTTGATGACGGTGAGGCCATCGTCGGTGGTGTAGTCGTTCACCTTCAGGTCCACAAATCCTCCAGCGCCGTGCAGCACAATCCGATCCCGCCCTCCGGGCTCCGCGGCGGCGACCCGGGCGGCGAGACATCGCCGTGATTCAACCACGCTCCGGCGCGGCGCACGCACGTTATCGACCAGTCGGGCGAAAGTTCGCGCCGTCCCGTCTGACCTGCTGGTCCACAGATGAGCACAGGGGGAACGGGCCCACCGGCGCCGGGGCGTTCCCGTAGTTTTGCCCCGGCTGGCAAACTGAAAACCTGATGGCCGCCCAAAGATCTTCAACCCCTCTCGACCGGCTGCTCGCCGACCCGTCGCGGCGGGACCGCATCACCCATGTGGAGCGCGTTCCCGCACGTGAGGGCCGCCGTGCACCATGGCCGTCATGGTCGCCCCCGCTGCTCGTGGACCGGCTGGCCGCCGCCGGGATCGAGGCCCCGTGGGAGCACCAGGCCTCCGCCGCGGAGCACGCCCGCGACGGCCGCTCTGTGATCATCGCCACAGGCACCGCGTCCGGAAAGTCCCTCGCCTACCTGCTGCCCTCCATCGACGCGATCTATGCGGGCGAGGACGACCACCGCCGCGAGGGGACCATCCTCTACCTGTCCCCGACGAAGGCGCTCGCCGCCGACCAGCTCCGCGCGCTGCGCGGGCTGCGGCTCACCCGCGTCCGCGCCGCGACCTACGACGGCGACACCCCCCGGGACGAGCGCTCCTGGGTCCGCCAGCACGCCAACTACGTGCTGACCAACCCCGACATGCTGCACCGGTCGATCCTGCCCGGGCACTCCCGCTGGTCGTCGTTCCTGCGCCGCCTCCGCTACGTCATCGTGGACGAGGCCCACGGGTACCGCGGCGTCTTCGGCTCGCACGTCGCGCAGGTCCTGCGCCGCCTCCGCCGCGTCTGCGCCCGCTACCACGCCGACCCCACCTTCATCCTGGCGTCCGCCACGACGTCCGAGCCCGCGTCCACCGCCTCCCGCCTCACCGGCCTCGACGTCGTCGCCGTCGACGACGACGCCTCGCCCCGCGGCCCGGCCACGTTCGCGCTGTGGGAGCCGCCCCTCACCGACCTGCGCGGCGAGCAGGGCGCGCCCGTCCGCCGCACCGCCACCGCCGAGGCCGGCGACCTCCTCGCCGACCTCGTCGTCGAGGGCGTCCAGACCCTCGCGTTCGTCCGGTCCCGGCGCGGCGCCGAGTCCGTCGCGCTCGGCGCGAAACGCGCCCTGCACGAGGTCGCGCCCGCCCTCGCCGAGCAGGTCGCCGCCTACCGCGCCGGCTACCTCCCCGAGGAGCGCCGCGCCCTCGAAGCCGCGCTGCGCTCCCGCTCCATCGTGGGCCTGGCCAGCACGAACGCCCTCGAACTCGGGGTGGACGTGTCCGGTCTCGACGCCGTCCTCGTCTGCGGCTGGCCCGGCACCCGCGCGTCGCTCTGGCAGCAGGCCGGCCGCGCCGGGCGGTCCGGGCAGGCTGCCCTGTCCGTCCTCGTCGCCCGCGACGACCCCCTCGACACCTTCCTCGTCCACCACCCAGAGGCGATCTTCGGGACGCCGGTCGAGGCGACCGTCCTCGACCCCGACAACCCGTACGTCCTCGAACCGCACCTGTGCGCCGCCGCCGCCGAGCTCCCCCTCACCGAGGACGACGCCGCGCTCTTCGGACCGTCCACCGCCGACCTGCTGCCCGACCTCGTCCGCCGCGGGTTCCTGCGCCGCCGCCCCAACGGCTGGTACTGGACGCGCCGCGACAAGGCGTGCGACCTCGCCGACATCCGCGGCGCCGGCGGCGAGCCCGTCCAGGTCGTCGAGACCGCCACCGGGCGCCTGCTCGGCACCGTCGACGAGGCGTCCGCGCACACCACCGTCCACGACGGCGCCGTCTACATCCACCAGGGCGACTCGTTCATCGTCCAGACCCTCGACCTGGACGACTCCGTCGCCCTCGTCGAGGCCGCCGACCCCGACTACTCCACCACCGCCCGCGACGTCACCGACATCACCATCGCCGAGACGCTCCGCTCCGCCTCCTGGGGCGACGCGACCCTCTGCTACGGCACCGTCGACGTCACCAGCCAGGTCGTCGGCTACCAGATGCGCCGCGTCCAGACCGGCGAGATGCTCGGCGAGAAGCCCCTCGACCTGCCGCCCCGCACCCTGCGCACCCGCGCCGTCTGGTGGACGCTGTCCGAATCGCAGGTCGACGCCCTCGGCGACCTCGACCTCGCGGGCGCCGCGCACGCCGCCGAGCACGCCTCCATCGGACTGCTGCCGCTCTACGCCACCTGCGACCGCTGGGACATCGGCGGCGTCTCCACCGCCGTCCACCCCGACACGGGCCTGCTCACCGTGTTCGTCTACGACGGGCACGAGGGCGGCGCCGGCTTCGCCGAGCGCGGCTACGCCGACGCGGCCGCCTGGCTCCGCGCCACCCGCGACGCGATCGCCTCCTGCGAGTGCGACTCCGGCTGCCCGTCCTGTATCCAGTCCCCGAAGTGCGGCAACGGCAACGACCCCCTCGACAAGCAGGGCGCTCTGACCCTCCTCGCCGTCCTGCTGCGAGCCGCTCCCTGACCGCACGACCCCGCGCGCCTCGACCGTCCGCGCAATGGTCGGCGACGCGCCCCGCCTGCTCCTCTACCTCACTGCCCGGGACCGGCTAGTTCGGTGCGACGCGCTGCGCGGGGACGGACGGCTGCTCGTCCAGCCCGCGGCGGGCCTGCGCCAGCGCCTGCTGCAGCCGACGGCGTTCGAGCTCCATCGTCTGCAGCGACTCCTCGTGCTCGTCCCTCAGATCCCGCAGCTCCCTGCGGATGTTCATGCTGCGCCGGAACCCGAGGGCGGCGATCCCCGCACCCGCCATGAACACGATGGCGACGACGACGCCCGCCAGGAACAGGTGCCACTGCTGCGTGACGCCGGGCACCTCCTGCCCGAACGCGGTCACGTGGACGGCGCCGGTATTGCCCAGGATGACGGCCACGGCCGCGGCGAGGGCGGCGAGCGTGACGACCAGCCCCAGAATGATCATGTGGAGGGTCTCCTCTCCCGTACCGGACGATCCGGGGGAATCCGACTGGCAAGGCAGCCTAGACCGTTCTCAACCGCCGTCCAAGACCGCACCTGCCGCTCACACGACTCCCCTTCACGTGCCGCATCCTCTGTGCGGGCCCCGCCACCACCCTGCTCACGCGAGGTGCGGCCGCCCGGCGCCTGCGAGAGGGACTACTTGCGGCGGCGTCCGGGAGCGGAGGAACGGCGCTTGCCGGCGGGCCTCGCGGAGGACGGCTTGGCGATCTGGACGTCGACGCCGCCCGACTTGCCCTGCGTGGCAGGACGCCGCGCCGCCCTGCTCTTCGACTTCGGCTTAGGCTTCGGCTTCGCCTTCGACGCCGTGCCGAGCACCATCGTGTCGCCGACGGCCGTCTTCACGGACCCCGTCTTGGCGATGGCCTCCGCGCGGGCGATCCGCTCGCGGGCGCTCTTGACGCGCTTGCGCCCGGTCCCGTTGCGGGCGATCCGCGCGGCCATCCCGAGGCTGTTCGACCCGGCCTGGGTGACGCGCAGCCGCCGCGTCCACGTGCCGAGGTGGGCCGCGACGATCAGCAGGACCAGCGCGATCCCGACGCTCTTGCCCCACTGCAGCCGGTCGGTCGCCGCGACGTTCACGGCCTTCGGCGCGTCCGTCGCGATCTGCGGCGCGGGGTAGGTGAGGCCGGGCGTCGCGCCGTCGGGCTGGACGGACGGCAGCGTGACCGGCGACTCGTTGTTGAACGGCGTCAGCGGGGTGGACGTGCCCGGAGCGGAGGTCCCGGTCGGCAGCGACGGCGCGGAACCGGTCGGCAGACTCCCGGTGACGCCGCCCGCCACGGCGCTGGCCGTCGCGGGGGACGAGTAGAGCGAACCGCCCGTCCCGGTCGACCGCCGGGCCCGCACGCCCACCGAGACCGTCCCGCTCGACCGCGTCAGCGACAGGCTGGCGGAGCAGCTCGTGCCGGAGCAGAGCGAGCCCATCGACCCGGACTTCGAGCGGACCCCGGCCCCGGACAGCGAGTAGCCGAGCAGGTCGTCCTCAAAGCCGCGGTTCCACTTCACCACGACCTTGCCGCCGGACACGCTCGCGGAGACGCCGGTCGGCGCGGCGGGCGCGATCCGCACGGTGAAGGTGTTGGAGTCGTAGACCTGGTTGGTGATCGAGCCCTTGAGGTAGGCCTTGTACTTGCCGTTGCGGCGCAGCTCGAGCGGGGCCGACAGGTCGCCGGCCCAGCTGCTCTCCTTGAGGAACGTGTCGCCGATCCCGGGACCGTCGACGCGCAGCTGCATCTTCAGCGCGAAGTCGTAGTGCGCCTTCACGGTGACGCTCGTCCCACTGGTGATGACGGCGCCGTTCGCCGGGCTGATCACCGCCGTCGTCGCGGCGCCCGCGGGCAACGCCCCGAGGACCGGGATGCTCATCGCAAGGGGAGCCGCGAGCGCGACTGCACCGATCCTGCGAATGATGGTCACGGCCTCAATCCCTTCGACAGCGTCCTGCATCTCCACCCGCGGAGGACGACGCTCGCGGGGTGCACTGTGCCGAGTGATGACTATGGGCTCAGGGCAGCGTAACGTACCGGACGGTAGGAAAAATCACAGGAAGATGACAAAGAGGTCGCGGATACCGGATCCACCTCACGCACCTCCCTATTGACACTCAGTGCAACGAGTCGCGCCGGGCCAGGTTACGCCGTCCGGCCCCACGGGGCCAGCCCGGGCCCTCGACCGGACGCGAACGGCACCGCCCCCGAGCGGCACCCGCAGCGCCACCGTCACCTCGACATCGACGATCTCGCCGCGGACCCGGCACCGCGCCATCCGCGCCCCGGACCTCCTCGCGACCTCGCGCGCCCTCCCGCACGCGTCCGCCGCCCCTTCCGCCGCCCGTGCCGCACCGGCCAGCGCGGCGAGGTCCGCCGCCGCGTCCCCCCGATGCCGCGCCGCCCGCACTCCGCCGACCCCGACGGCCACCACACCGCCGGTCCAGACGACGGCCATGAACGCCACCACCCAGATGGTCCCCGCCCCCCGATCACACCTCCACCTCCCAGAGACCTTTCGCGCCCATCCCGCCCCCCGACCACCCAACCCGCACCTCACAACCGCCCCCCTCCCACCCAGCGGCCTCCCACACACACCGAACCGATCCCCTCAGAGCACGCCCCTACCGAACCCCCTCCCCAAGCCCCTCCACACACCCTCCGCACACGCACTCCTCCACCCGCGCACTCCTCCCCCGCGCACTCCTCCCCCGCGCACTCCTCCACCCACAGCCCTCCACTCGCGTGCCCTCCACACACGCGCCCCTCCCAAACACCCCTCCAACACACGCACCCTCTCCCGTTGGGCGATCTCTTCCCGAGCCGGGCGGGCTTCGCAGACCACCGCAGTGCCGGGCCGCTGCTGCATCCCAGTCCCGTCGGGCATTCCTTTCACCGCACCGCCCCGGGGGGCGTCGTGATGCCCGGGGCGGGGGTGTGGTCATGCGGCCGGGGTGGGGTCCGTTCCGGCGCCTGGTTCCGTGGGAGCAGCGACGTGGGCGTGGACGGTCAGGGACGGCAGGCCGGTCGCGGCCGGGGGCTCGACCGGCGCGAAGACGTCTACCTCGACGGTGGCGGCATCGCGGTGGACCGTCACCGTGGCGTGCGGCGGGACCGCCTTGACCACCAGTTCCCGCACCGCGGCGAGGGACTCGCCGCGCGCCGCCGCCCGTGCGCCGGTCCGCGCGGCGTCGGTGCAGGCGAGCTGGGCCGACGCGACCGCCACGCCCCAGAGCGCGATGGCGGTGACCAGGACCAGGCTGGGCAGTGCCAGCGCGATCTCGGCCGTCACCATGCCCCGGTCCCGGGCGCCACGGCTCACCCGGCCATCTGCAGGGCCTTCTTGATGATCCCGGTGAGCAGGGTGTGGACCTCCGGACTTGTGACGATCTTGAAGAGCAGTGTCGCGAACGCCGCGGCGGCGATGGTGCCGACGGCGTATTCGGCGGTGGACATCCCTCGGTCCCCGGAAAGGCGTCGCCATCTCCGCACCACCATCTGTGTCGCCCGCATGGGGCCTCCTCGTTCTCCTCGGGGACGCCCGATCGCGTCCGATCCCAGGCTCGGGTGCGGCGGATCCGGCCACCAGGTGAACCGCGTTCTGTGGATAACTCGGCGCGGTCACCACGGCAGGAGGATGGTCGAGGCGATTCCGGCGATCGCCGGCACCACTCCGAGCAGGACGAACGCGGGCAGGAAGCACAACCCCAGCGGGGCGAGCGCCCGGACGCCGGCGGCGCGGGCACGCGCGGCCGCCGCCGTGCGCGCCACCCGCCGCTGATCCCGGGCGAGCCGTCCGAGGGACGGCGCCAAGGCCGCGCCGCTGGAGACGGCCCGGACGGCAGTACGGGCCAACGGCGCCAGGATCGGCTCCCCGGTGAGCGCGAGCCATGCGTCCACGGGGTCGGCGCCGAGGCGGATCTGGACGGCCACGCCGCGCAGCTCCTCACCGAGGGGACCACCGACCGCGTCCGCGACGGCCTCGACCGCGTCGTGCCACGGGGCGCCGCCGCGCAGGCACGCGGCGAGAAGGTCCACGGCGACCGGGAGGTCCGCGATGAGGCGGGCCTGCCGTCGTCGCCGGTCGGCGCCTCCGAGCCGGCTGAACGAGTACCGGACGGCCGCGGCAACGACGACGCTGAGCACTCCGCCCATCAGCCCGCCGAAGGCCACCCAGCAGAGGACACCAGCCATCAGGCACGCAGCACGCCGCAACGTCACCTCGCGCCGCCCGCTCCCGGCACGCTCCTCGACGTCGCCGTTCTCCGGATGCCGTGCCTGGGTGGAACCCGAGGCATCCGGGTCGCGTGTTCGCGGCCTCAGCGGCCGCCTTCTCGCCTGGTCGAACTGGCCGCCGAGCCGGCGTCCTGCCGCGTTCGCTCCCTGCGGGAGAAGGAAGCCCGACACCGCCGCGCAGAGCATCACCGTGAACGTCACCATCGTTCCTCCGTTTCTCGCGTCTCTTCGGTTCGCCGCCCAGGGCGCCTTGGCGGGATGGGGCTGGCTGCACCCGGTCGGGTCTTCGGCGGCTGTGGTCCGACGTTTCCGAAACGACGCATCCCGGCACTGGTGCGGCCGTTGATGCGGTGCCGCCGCCCGTATCGCCACCGGTCCTTGGCGACTTGTCATCTGGTGCTGCCCGCCGCCCAGTCGGATGGGCCGTATCTCGGGCGTTGCTGTGGTTCGTGTCGTCCTTATGAGCCAGGTGACGCGGCTTTATAAGCCAGGTGACGCGGCGGCCTTGGCTCGGCAGCACGGACGCGTTGCTGCTTCATCTGCACCGCCAAGCTCCTTCGATGCACCTGTGGGCGTGGGTCGCCGGTGTGTCGTCGCTGTACTGACGAGGTCGGCCTGCCGAGCTGCGGTGTCGTTGGTGATTGCCAGGTGAATGATCGGTCGTGGCTCGACCTCACGCTGGTTCGTCGGCACCGCTGTGGGCCTTCGGTGGGTCTGGGGCGTCGAGGCGGCGTTGGCTTGGCGGCGCGGTCGGGTTGCTGAGCTGTTGGTCAGGTGTGGGTGAGTCAGGCAGGTGACTCGGCGGTTCTGGCCAGGTGGCGGGTCCAGTAGAGGCCGGTCGCATTGAAGGCGAGGCCGGTGAACAGGCAGGCGAGGCCGGGGAGGGAGCCGCAGAGAAAGGTGAGCGGATGGGCGCCCAGGGCGGCGGCCATGCCGACGCCCAGGAGCGGGAGCGCGGCGAGGAGGCGGGCCGTCGCCCGGGGGCCGGCCAGCTGGACCGAGACGTCCTGGCGTTGGGCTTCTTCGTCGCGGAGTGCGGCGGCCAGGCCGTCCAGGACGGTCGCGAGGGTGCCGCCACGTTCGGTGCCGACGCGCCAGCAGGCCGCGAGGAGGCGCAGGCCCTCGGCTCCGGGCTCGCGGGCCAGCTCGGCCAGATGGTCGGGGATCGACGGGGGCGGGCGGCCGGAGGTGAGGAGCTCCGCGGCCACGTGCGGGTCGAGGACGGCGGCGGCCAGCGCGAACGCCTCGTCGGGGGTGCGGCCGGCGGCCAGCTCCGCGGCCATCCCGTCGCAGAGCTCGATGATCGAGGTGCGGCGGCGGCCGGGCCGGCTCCGGCGTTCCCTGATCACCTCGATGCGGGCCCGGAGAGCCGGGACCGGGCCCGGGGGTGCGGGGGCCGGGCCGGCGATGCGCGAGAGGCGCAGACCGGCGGGGGACGGCCCGAGCAGCAGCCAGGCGGACGCGGCGGAGCAGACGATGGCAAACCCGATCTCGCCGTTCACGGCGCCCACCCCAGCCGGGCCGCGAGGGCGTCGGCTCCCGCCGCGGCGATCGTCTCTCCGGCGGCGGTGAACGTGACGGCGGGCAGGACGCCGACCAGGCCGTCGGCGGCGCGGCGCAGCAGGCAGACCTCGGCGACGCGGCGACGGCCGCCGCCGGGTTCGCGGACCAGGTGGACGACGATGTCGAGCGCGGCGGCGAGCTGGCTGTGGACCGCTTCGCGGGAGAGGCCGGCGGCGCAGGCCAGCGCCTCCAAGCGGGCCGGGACGTCGGCGGCGGTGTTGGCGTGCAGCGTGCCGCAGCCGCCCTCGTGGCCGGTGTTCAGCGCCTGGAGCAGATCCGCGACCTCGGGGCCTCTCACCTCGCCGACCACCAGGCGGTCGGGACGCATCCTGAGGGCCTGGCGGACGAGGTCGTTCAGCGTGACGCCGCCGGCGCCCTCCACGTTGGGCGGGCGGGCTTCGAGGCGGACGACGTGGGGGTGCGTCGGGCGCAGCTCGGCGGAGTCCTCGACCAGCAGGAGCCGCTCCCCCGGGTCGGTCAGGGAGAGCAGGCTGCTGAGCAGCGTTGTCTTGCCGGTCCCGGTTCCTCCGCTGATGAGGAAGGCGGCGCGGGTCTCGATGAGCGCGGAGAGCAGGGCGGCGCCTTCGGGCGGGACGGTGCCGGTCGCGACGAGCTCGCCGAGAGTGAAGGCGCGCCGGCGAGGGAGGCGGAGGGAGACGCAGGTGCCGTTCGCGGCGACCGGCGGGAGGACGGCGTGCAGCCGGATCCCGCCGGGCAGCCGGGCGTCGGCGTACGGGGACGCGTCGTCGAGACGGCGGCCCGCGGCGGCGGTGAGGCGCTGGGCCAGGCGGCGCACGGCGGCCTCGTCCGGGAACCGGACGTCGGTGCGGACGAGCCCGGCACCGGCGTCGATCCACACCTCGCCGGGGCCGTTCACCAGGACGTCCGTGACCTCCGGCGCTCGGAGCAGCGGTTCGAGCGGACCGGCGCCGACGAACTCGGCGCGCAGTTCGTCGGTGAGGGCGAGGACCTCGCGGTCGCCGAGCAGCCTGTCCTCGGCGCGGAGCGCCGCCGCGACGCGTCCCGCGGTGGCCTCGCCGCCGGCGTCGGCGAGCCGGTCGCGGACGGCGGACGAGAGCCTGGTCATGCGGCCTCCTCGCGGTAGGCGTAGGGCTGCAGGGCCAGATCGGCGAGGAGGCGCGCGCAGAAGTCGGAGAGGGGGCCGCGGCGGCAGGCGCGGGCGAGGTCGCCCTCCTCGATCGCGGCGGGAAGGCGGCGGTCGCGCTCGTAGCCCCCGGCGACGGGGAGGCCGAGCGCCTGCGTGACGGCGCCCGGCGTCAGGCCGCCGGGGGACGGGCCCTGCACGATCAGGCGGAGGTCGGCGGTGTCGCGGCGCAGGGCGGCGGCGAGGCCGTCGGCGGCGACGGTCGCGCGGACCTCGGCCGGGACGAGCAGGAAGGTGACGTCGGCGGTGCGCAGCGCGGCGCGGCCGATGTCGCCGAGGAAGCGGGGCACGTCGGCGATCACCAGGTCGAAGCCGCGGGAGGCGGCGTCGAGCAGGGACACCACCGCCGTGTCGGCGACCGGGACGGCCGCGCCGCGCCGCCACGACAGCACGGACAGGTCCCCGGAGGACGGGAGGGTGTCGCGGAGGGTGGCGGCGTTCAGCCGGCCATGCCGCTCGGCCAGGTCGGGCCAGCGGGCGCCTTCGCGGCCTTCCAGGCCGAGCATGAGGTCGACGCCGCCGCCGAGGGGGTCGGCGTCCACGAGGAGGGTGCGCAGTCCGCTGCCGGCGGCGGCGACGCCGAGGGCGGCGGCCAGGACGCTGGCGCCCACGCCGCCGCGGGAGCCGACGACGCAGAGGGTGGTGGCGCGGCCGGCGTCGGGCTCGCTCGCGGCGGCGAACGCGTCGATCAGCCATTGCTCGTGGTCGGGCAGCACGGCCACGTCCTGCGCGCCGATCCGGACGGCCGCCTGGTAGGCCTCGGGCGTGGCGGCGCCGGCGACCAGGACGACGCCGCCGCGGCGGGGCAGGCCGGCGGACGCGACGTCCCCGGCGGCGTCGGTGCCGACCAGGACGAGCGCGGGCCAGGCCCAGGCGGCGCGGGCCTCGCCGGGGCCGGCGGCGACCTCGGCGTGCGCGTCGGCGGCCGCGGCGAGGCGGAGCAGGGCGTCGGCGGTGGCGGCGTCGGCGGTGACGATCAGTGCCGCGATGTTCATCGGTCCTCCCGTGCGTTCAGAGGACTCCAGCGTGCGGCGCCGCGCCGGGCGGCCGAAAGCGTTCCGTGAATTGTGGATAACTCGCCGCGACCCTCGGCGGGGCCGGGAGGACGGGGCGGCGGGAGAACGAGGCGGCGGGCGGACGGTGGCGTGGAGGATCTGGACGCGCCACCGTCCGCCCGCCGCATGTTTGGGCGACCCCCGCCGGGGGGGAGAGCGGGGGTCGCCTAACGGTCCGGCTCCGGGGGGGTAGAGCCGGTCCGTTTTCCCAGGAAAGTCTCGGTGAGATCGGCTGAGCCGTTAGCAAGGCCGGTCTATAGGAGAGGCAAACTCGTTGTCTCCCAGTCTAAGCAGATACAACATATGCTGCCCGACCGGTGGCAGTTCCGTCGAGTCGCGAAGTCGCCCGGAGAGCGGTGTTTATCCTCATCTGTCTGCCCTCCCTCTCCAGACGTCCGTGCGGGGCGGCGGATCGCGGACCACAGGGCCCGTCCCCGCCCATACGGAGTGCAACGGGACGGAAGTCGGAGCGTACCGGAGAACCCAAGATTTTTCCGGCCGAGCACCCGATCGGCGACCAAAAAGAAACGGTCACACTGCGTGATCGCTTTGGTGGGCGGAGCCCCGGTTGCGGATAGCCCGAAATTGCATGTTTCGCCCCTTATCGACGCAAGAAGTCGGCCCGGCCGCCGCGGCGGGCGGGGGTCACGGACCGCCCGGATTTCCAAAAAGGGGCTTGTCAACTGGGCGGATGAGGCGTAGACAGGGTCTACGGACCACGCGTCCGGGCACGGCAGCCGGGCACCCACGCGCGACCAGCCGCGGGAGGCGCGCCGAGACGGGCTTGACCCGATCCGGCGAAAGTGAGGTGCACGCTTGGTAACCCGGTGTGACGTGATCGGCGACGGCGCTCCCTCGCGAGCGCCGTCCGCTGTGTCCGACACCGCACACCCCGCCCCCGCGCACCCCGCCCCCGCACGACCCGCCACACAGGCCCCCGGACAAGGCGCCGCGTAGGACGTCAGTCGCCCCGCACGTCCAGGCCGAGGGCCGTCGCGAGCACCACCGCCTGGTACGGGTCGATCATCGCCCCCTTCAGCTCGACGGTGTGCGGGTCGATCGACGAGATGTCGCTCCCGCGCAGGTCGCAGCCCGACAGGTCCGCCCGGTGCAGCCAGGCTCCCGACAGGTCCAGGCCGCGGAGCGTCGCGCCGGCGCACCGCGCGCCGGTGAGGTCCGCCTCGCGCAGCCGGACGTCGGTGAACGACGCGCGCCGCAGGTCGGCGCCGGGCAGCCCGGTGAACGACCAGTCCCCGCCGGTGACCTTCATCAGGTCGTGCGTGCAGGCGTCGAACATCCCGCCGACGACCTTGCAGCCGGCGAAGGTCGCGTCGAAGAAGCCGCAGCGGACGAACGTGCAGTTCAGGAACGCCGCGTCGGTGTGCGTGGACGCGTTGAACCGGACGCCGCGGAAGGTGCAGTCGGTGAACACGGCGCCGGTGCCGGTCGCCTCCGTCATGTCGACGTCCACGAACAGGACGCGTTCGTGCCGCTCACCGGTCAGGTCGCGCGAGTCCCAGTCGGCGGACGCGATGGTGGTCTCGGTGGGCGCCGCCGCGCGCCCGTCCTTCCGTTCGGCCATGGGGACAGCATGGACCTCCCCAACGACGGAACAGCGGCCGCCCACGCGGCGGCCGCACCGAAGAGAACGGCGGCCGAGCGTGCGCGATCAGCCGCGCATGAAGGCTTCGCAGATGGCCTGCGAGTCGCGGGCGGCGGCGGCCACGGCGGCGGAGCAGTGCGCGAGCCATTGCGCGACGCCCTCCGGCGTCCCCGTCGCATAGGCGCGGAGCGCTTCGGCGTAGTCGTCGGCCAGTTCGGCATGGCCGACCTCTGGCGCGACCAAGGACTTCGGGTCGAGGCCGCGGGCGACGAGCGTGATGCGCTGCGCGGCGCGGGCGATGATGCCGTCGCCCCAGCCGAACGGCCGCAGCGTCAGCAGCTCTCCGTGCACGACGGCGGCGACCACGAGCGCGGGGGCCTTGGTGGGCTGGGTGAGGAGCGCGCTGAGGGCGTCGAGGCGCGCCGCCACCTCCGCCGGGGACGGCGGGGCGCCCAGCCCGAGGACGTCCTTCACCGGCCGGCCCTCGGCACGGGGACGTCCGAGGTCGGCGCTGTCGACGGCGTCCGCCGCGGCCAGCACGTGCAGCCGCGCGAGGACCTGCCGGGGCGCCTGCCGCCACGTCTCGGCGAGCGTGCCGAGTTCCGCCGACACCCGCAGCGCCCCCTGGACGACCGGGTCCGCGGGGTTCTCGGTGGTGCGAAGGTCCTCAAGGGTGACCGAGGCGCCTTCCAGCACGGCGGACGCGCGCGCGCCGCGCAGCGCCGACTCCGTGGACACCTCGGCGCTGCGGCGCCGCAGGATGCGGTGGCCGAGCAGCCGGTCCACGGCGGAGCGCGCGTCGGCGACGGCGTCCGCGACGCCGGGCAGGTTCGCTAGCTGAGCAAGGGCATCGGTCACGGCCCGACCCTATGCGGTCACCGGTATCGCTCGCGCAACCCCCCTGCACGCGCGTAGAACGGAGGCGGTTCCCGGGCCGCGGCACTGGGAAGGCAAGGTGTGTCGGGCATCACAGCACTATCCGGAGCCGTGAGCGCCGGTCGCGCTCTTCCCTCGACACCCGGGAATGCGGCCTTGTGGGGGCGGGACCTTCCTGGTGAAGTGGGGATACCGGGCGACCCCCGTTCAGCTAGCAAGGAGTACGCGTTGAGCCAGAGCCAAGAGACACTGTCGAACCTTCTGCAGGAGACGCGGAGCTTCCCCCCGCCCGCCGAGCTCGCCGCAGCGGCGAACGTCACGGCCGAGGCGTACGACGAGGCCGCCGCCGACCGCCTGGGCTACTGGGCGAAGCAGGCCGACCGGCTGACCTGGTCCAAGCGCTGGGACGAGATCCTGGACTGGAGCAATCCGCCGTTCGGCAAATGGTTCGTGGGCGGTGAGCTGAACGCCGCCTACAACTGCGTGGACCGGCACGTCGAGGCCGGTCTGGGCGCGAAGATCGCCTACCACTGGGAGGGCGAGCCCGGGGACACCCGGACCCTCACCTACGCCGACCTCCAGCGCGAGGTGAACAAGGCCGCGAACGCGCTGCTGGAACTGGGCGTCCGCAAGGGCGACCGGGTGGCGATCTACCTGCCGATGATCCCGGAGCTGCCGATCTCGATGCTCGCGTGCGCGCGGATCGGCGCCACCCACTCGGTGGTGTTCGGCGGCTTCTCCTCCGAGGCGCTGCGCACCCGCATCGACGACGCGCAGGCCAAGCTCGTCATCACCGCCGACGGCGGGTACCGGCGCGGCAAGCCGTCCGCGTTGAAGCCGACCGTGGACGAGGCGGTCGCGCAGACCCCGACGATCGAGCACGTCCTGGTCGTCCGCCGCACCGGCGAGGAGGTCGCGGAGAACGAGCGCGACGTCTGGTGGCAGGACCTGGTGGAGCGGCAGAGCGACCAGCACACCGCCGAGCCCATGGACGCCGAGCACCCGCTGTACATCCTGTACACGTCCGGCACGACGGGGAAGCCGAAGGGGATCCTGCACACCACGGGCGGATACCTGACGCACGTCGCCTACACCCACAGCGCGGTGTTCGACCTGAAGCCGGAGACGGACGTCTACTGGTGCTCGGCCGACATCGGCTGGGTGACGGGCCACTCCTACATCGTGTACGGGCCGCTCGCCAACGGCGCGACCAGCGTGATGTACGAGGGGACGCCGGACACGCCCAACAAGGGCCGCTGGTGGGACATCATCCGGAAGTACAAGGTGTCGATCTTCTACACGGCGCCCACCGCGATCCGCACGTTCATGAAGTGGGGCGACGACATCCCGGCGCAGTACGACCTGTCGTCGCTGCGCGTGCTGGGGTCGGTGGGCGAGCCCATCAACCCGGAGGCGTACGTCTGGTACCGGGAGAACATCGGCGCCGGACGGACGCCGGTGGTCGACACGTGGTGGCAGACCGAGACCGGCGGCATCATGATCAGCCCGCTGCCGGGCGTGACGTCCGCCAAGCCGGGCGCGGCGATGCGCCCGCTGCCGGGCGTCTCGGCGGAGGTGGTGGACGACCAGGGCGAGCCGGTGCCGAACGGCGGCGGCGGGTTCCTGGTCCTCACCGAGCCGTGGCCGGGCATGCTGCGGACGATCTGGGGCGACGACGAGCGGTACATCAAGACGTACTGGTCGCGCTTCGAGGGCAAGTACTTCGCCGGTGACGGCGCGAAGAAGGACGAGGACGGCGACATCTGGCTGCTCGGCCGCGTCGACGACGTGATGCTGGTGTCCGGGCACAACATCTCCACCACGGAGGTGGAGTCGGCGCTGGTGTCGCACCCGAAGGTGGCGGAGGCCGCGGTCGTCGGCGCGACGGACCCGGTGACCGGGCAGGCGATCGTGTCGTTCGTGATCCCGCGCGGCAGCGCCGGCGAGGAGGTCGAGGGCGCCGAGTTCCTGGCCGAGCTGCGCGACCACGTCGCCCGGACGCTCGGCCCGATCGCCAAGCCGCGGCAGATCATGATGGTGCCGGAGCTGCCGAAGACCCGGTCCGGCAAGATCATGCGGCGCCTGCTGCGGGACGTGGCGGAGAACCGCAGCATCGGCGACGTGTCGACGCTCGCCGACAGCACGGTGATGGACCTGATCTCCGAGAAGCTGCCGAGCGCCAAGACCGAGGACTGACCGGCTGTACTGATCCGGCGGACGGCCCGTGGCGGAGCGTGGAAAGGCGCTCCGGCACGGGCCGCCGCTCGTCACGGGGCCGGGGGCACCGGCGGGGCGGGTAGCCTGGTGATCAGGTGTGCCGGGAAGTCTGGTCGGCGATGGACGCCCCCTCTCGCGTCGATGTGCGGGCGGGGCTCCGCGTCCGGACCGTCGCCGTCCCCGGGGGTAACTCATGCCGCGCCCGTCCACCACGCCTGAAAGGCGCCAGATCGCCCACGTGTGGCCGTTCCGTCCGACGGTCCGGTACAGCGGGCAGGTGGCCGCGGCGCTGCGCACCGAGACGGTCGGCGGCATCGTCATGCTGCTCGCCACCGTGGCCGCGCTGGTCTGGGCGAACACCCCTTGGGCCGACGCCTACAAGAGCCTGCAGAGCCATGAGCTGAGCCCGCACTGGCTGGGTCTGGAGCACATGGACGTGCAGCACTGGGCGTCCGGCGGGCTGCTCGCGGTGTTCTTCTTCATCGCGGGCCTCGAGCTGCGCGAGGAGCTGACGCACGGGGAGCTGCGCGACCCGCGGGACGCGGCGCTGCCGGTGATCGCGGCCGCGGCCGGCGTGGCGATGCCCGCGTTGATCTTCGTCGCGGTGAGCGCGGGGGAGCCCGGGGCCCTGCGCGGCTGGGCGGTCCCGACGGCCACCGACATCGCGTTCGCGCTGGCCGTGCTCGCGGTGACGTTCTCGTCGTGCCCGGCGCCGCTGAGGGCGTTCCTGCTGACGCTCGCCGTGGTGGACGACCTGATCGCCATCACCATCATCGCGCTGTTCTACACGGAGACGCTGCACTGGACGTGGCTCGGCGCAGGCGTCGTCCTCATAGCGGCCTACGGGCTTCTCCAGCGCAGGAACATCAGGTCCCCGTGGCTGTACCTGCCGATCGCGGTGCTGGCCTGGTACTGCGTACAGCGCAGCGGCATCCACGCGACGGTCGCAGGTGTCGCCCTGGGGATGCTGACCGGCGCCAAGGAGACGCCCGACGGGCGGCCGACGAACGCCGAGCGGGCCGACCACGTCCTGCGGCCGCTGTCGGCGGGGTTCTGCGTGCCGGTGTTCGCGTTCCTGTCGGCGGGCGTCGCGCTCAGCGGGTCCGCGCTCGGGGCCGTTCTGGGTGATCGGGTGGCCCTCGGTGTGATCTCCGGCCTGGTGATCGGTAAGTTCGTGGGGGTCTTCGGCGGCGCCTGGACGGCCGTGCGGTTCGGCCTGGCGACGCTCGGGGAGGAGCTGCGCTGGCGGGAGATCGCGGGAGTCGCGATGCTCGCCGGGGTGGGATTCACCGTTTCCCTGCTGATCGGCGGTTTGGCCTATACCGACCCGTCCCGATTCGAGAGAGTGACGACTGCGGTCCTGATCGCGAGCATCATCGCCTCGGCGGCCGCCGCCGTCGTCTTCCGGAGGAGGGCGCGCCCGCGCCCGGCGGAGTGACGGCCGACCTTGAAGGAGAGGAGCGCCATGTCCGAGGCACTGCCCGGCGAGAGCGTTGAGGACAAGTCCCTCGGCGAGCTCGTCGCGCTGGCGTCCACCAATGTCTCCGCGCTGGTCAGGGCGGAGATCGACCTGGCCAAGCTGGAGCTGAAGGCGGACGCCAAGAAGGCCGCCTACGGCAGCGTGATGTTCACCATCGCCGCGCTGATCGGCGGGCTGATCGTCATCCTGCTGTCGATCGCGCTGGCGTACGGGCTCGTCGCGGCCGGGCTCTACCACTGGGCCGCGTTCCTGGTCGTGTCCGCCATCTACCTGGTGCTCGCGGCCGGCCTGATCGGCTTCGGCTACCTGCGCATCCGCAAGATCGACGGGGCGAAGCGGACGCGGAGGACGCTCAAGGACGACTTCGCGGCGCTGCGGCACCGCGGCGACTCGGACACGCCCGCCCTGACGGACTGACCCCCTGCCATGTCCGGGCACGACGCGTCCCTGGTCGAGGTCGACGGACCGTGGACGCACCGCGCCGTCAGCGCCGGCGGGACGCGGTTCCACGTCGCCGAGGCCGGCGAGGGGCCGCTGGTCCTGCTGCTGCACGGCTTCCCGCAGTTCTGGTGGTCGTGGCACCACCAGCTGGTGTCGCTGGCCCACGCCGGATACCGGGCGGTCGCGGTGGACCTGCGCGGGTACGGCGGCAGCGACAAGCCGCCGCGCGGCTACGACCTGATCACGCTGGCCGGGGACGCCGCGGGGCTGGTGCGCGCGCTCGGCGAGGCGAACGCCGTCGTGTGCGGGCACGACTGGGGCGGGCTGCTGGCGTGGACGACGGCCGTCTACCACCCGAAGATCGTCCAGCGGCTGGCCGTGGTGGCGGCGCCGCATCCGCTGCGGCTGCGGCGGTCCGTGCTGGGCGACCCGCGCGGGCAGGGCTGGGCGGCGCGCCACACGTTCGGCTTCCAGATGCCGATGTGGCCCGAGCGGCGGCTCGTCCGGGACGACGGGGCGCTCGCGGGGCGGCTGCTGCGCGACTGGTCCGCTCCGGGGTGGCCGGACGAGCGGACGGAGCGCTTCGTGCGGAAGGCGGTGCAGATCCCGGGGACGGCGCACTGCGCGCTGGAGTACCACCGCTGGCTGTTCAGGTCGCAGGCCCGTCCGGACGGCATCCGCTACGCGCACCGTATGCGGGCCGCCATCAACGTGCCCACGCTCCAACTGCACGGGGCCCTCGACACCTGCACGCTCCCTTCCAGCGCCCAGGGGTCGGGACGGTACGTGGCGGCGCCGTACCGGTGGAAGCTCATCGAAGGCGCGGGGCACTTCCCCCACCAGGAGCGTCCGCGGGCGTTCGACGCGCAGCTCCTCGGGTGGCTCTCCGACCCGGAGCCCGAAAGCTGACGCGGGCCCGAAAGCCGACGCAGGAGCCGATGGCCGACGCGGGGCCCCGTCCGGCCCGCGTCCCTCCGACGGCCGAGGCGCCGCGTACGGTTGGGGGCATGCGGGATCGTGACGAGTCCGGACGCCCACGCAACGCACGGCCGCGCGACGCGTACGGCCGACCGCTGCCGCACGGGGCCGCCGGGGTGCCGACCATGCCGGACGACCTCGACATGCCGCCCGAGGAGGCCCTCGTGGAGGCGCAGCGCCTCCTGGACGAGGACCGGCCCTTCCATGCGCACGAGATCCTCGAAGCCGTCTGGAAGGGTGCCCCGGAGCCGGAACGGGAGCTGTGGAGAGGGCTCGCCCAGGTCGCCGTGGGGATCACTCACCTGCGGCGCGGGAACCTGCGCGGCGCGCAGGCGCTGCTGAGCCGCGCCGCCGACCGCATCGAGCCGTACGGTGAGGCCCCGCCGCACCGCGTCGACGTGGCCGGCATCGTCCGGCGGGCGCGCGCGCTGGCGGAACACCCCCAGGACGCCCCGGTGAAGCTCATTCTCACAGCGCCCTAGCGCCGCAGACCACCAGGCCCGTAGCCGTAGTCGGGCGGCGGGCGTCAGTCGGAGCAGCTCTGCGTGCCGACGGCCTTCGTGAGGGACGCGCCGTCCCTGGCGTCCGGCGCGACCTCCGCGGCCGTCAGCGCGTACCCGGTCGACGGCGTGTCCAGCGCCGCCGCGAAGATCACGCCGTAGACGCGGCCCTCGGTGGACAGCAGCGGCCCGCCGGAGTTGCCCGGTTCGACCTTCCCGCGGATCGCGTAGATCTCGCGGCTGACCTGCCCGGCGTGGTAGATGTCCGGGCCGCGCGCCGTCTGCCGGGCGCGGATCCGGGCGGCGCCCGGCGTGAACGGCTGGTTCTTCGGGAACCCGGCGATGATCGCGCTGTCGCGGACCCGCGCCTCCCCGGCGAACTTCAGCGGCTGCGCGTCCAGGTCCGGCACGTACAGCACCGCGATGTCGCGCTTCGGGTCGTACAGCACGACGCGGCCGCGGGTCCGGCTCCCGGTGCGGGACTCCACGACCGACGGCCCCTGGGCGCCCGCGACGACGTGCGCGTTCGTCATGATGTGCTGCGGCGCGAACACGAACCCGGTGCCCTCGATGCGGCGCTGGCACTGCGGCGCGGTGCTGACGACCTTGACGATGCTGTTCTTGGCCTCGCGGAGGCCCGCGGTGTTGAGCACCGACTCGTCCGGCGGCGGCACCTGCACCACCGACTCGCCGCCGAGCCCGTTGAACACCTGCGGGAACTCGCTGCTCTTCACGAACCCCTGGAACGAGGTGAACCAGGTCTGCGCCTGCGCGGGCATCACCCCGTTGAGGCCCTTGATGATCACCGAGCCCTTGACCTGGGTGCGCACCGGCTTGAACTCCGAGTTCGCCACCAGGTTCCCGAAGAACCAGGCGACGACCAGCAGCGACAGCGCGCTGACGACGGTGCCGCCGACCGCGTCCGCGGTGCGCGCGTTCAGCCCGGTCACCCGGTTGCGCAGCACCGCGCCGACCGAGGAGGCGATCAGCTGCCCGAGGGTGGCGGCCAGGAACGCGACCACGATGGCCAGGAGCGCCTGCTGCGCGGCCCCGTTCACCGTGGCCTCGGCGATCGGCGGTGCGATGAGCACCCCGATCACGCCGCCGCCGACGAAGCCGACGAAGCTCAGCAGGCTGACGATGAAGCCCTGCCGGTACCCCGAGACTCCGAACAGCACGACGAGCACGAGCAGGATGAGATCGAGAACGTGGTCGTGCAGCACCGCTTCACCGTATAGTGCGCCGGCCCTGCTTCACGTCCCCTCAACGGACCAGTTTGGAGTGCGGCGGATGACCGTGCAGTGCGACGCGGCGCGGGCCCTGTCCGCACCCGGGATGACGCCGCCGTTCTGACCTGCGCGGACTCCGGGCGTGCGGGGAGGGGTCCGACGGACCGCGCCCGGGGTCAGCCGCGGGACGCGAGGGACAGCACGTCGGGCGGCAGGTCCTCGACGTGGCTCGGGTCCCAGGGGCGGTCCCAGCCGCCCGCGACCAGCACCTGCGTCAGCACCGCCGCCGTGAACCCCCACACCAGCATGCCGCCGGCGCGGAACGCCGGGCCCATCTTGATCCCGGACGGGTGCCGGACCGTCAGCCGGTTCGCCGGGTCGGCGAGGTCGGCGATCGGGACCCGGGCCACCAGCGCGACCTCGCCGGGATGGCCGGGCGCGACCTCCGACGGCTCCCGCCACCAGCCCGCGACGGGCGTGACGCGGTGCCGGCTGTGCGACAGGTACAGCTCGGGGAGCGCGCAGATCACGTCCACGCCGGCCGGCTCGACGCCGGCCTCCTCCCACGCCTCCCGCAGCGCCGCCGCGACCGGCCCGGCGTCGCCGGGGTCGATCCGGCCGCCGGGGAAGGCGGGCTGCCCGGCGTGCTTGGACAGCGTCGCGGCCCGCTCGGTGAGCAGCACGTCGGGGCCGTCGGGGCCCTCGCCGAACAGGATCAGCACGGCGGCGGCGCGGGCTCCGGGCGCCGGCTCGAACATCGGCGGGACCGGCATCCGCGGCGCCTCGGCGCGGAACCGGTCGAGCCACGGCGGGCAGGTGGATGCGATCTCGGTCACGCCACTCCCAACTCCGGAACGCCCGCGTTCCTTCCCGGCGGGAACGGTTCCATCCCCGCCGCTCACGAGAACGGGCCCGGCTTGACGAGCTTGCGGGCCGCCTCGGCGTCGACCGGGCCCGTCCCGTAGGAGGGGCAGTCCCCGGCGAGCGGGCAGGCCCCGCAGGCGGGGCGGCGCGCGTGGCAGATCCGGCGGCCGTGCCAGATCAGCCGGTGCGACAGCATCGTCCAGTCCTTGCGGGGGAACATCTCCCCGATCTCCTTCTCGACCTTCACCGGGTCGTCCTCGCCGGTCCAGCCGAACCGGTTGACCAGGCGCCCGAAGTGGGTGTCGACGGTGATGCCGGGCACGTCGAACGCGTTGCCCAGCACGACGTTCGCGGTCTTGCGGCCGACGCCGGGCAGCGTGACGAGGTCCTCCAGCCGCCCCGGGACCTCGCCGCCGAACCGGTCGCGGAGCGCGGCGGACAGCCCCATGACCGACTTCGTCTTGGCGCGGAAGAACCCGGTCGGCTTCAGCAGCGCCTCGACGTCCTCGGGGTCGGCGGCGGCCAGGTCCTCCGGCGTCGGGTACTTCGCGAACAGCGCCGGAGTCGTGAGGTTCACCCGCTTGTCGGTGGTCTGCGCCGACAGCACGGTCGCGACCAGCAGCTGGAACGGGGTGCCGAAGTCGAGCTCGCAGTGCGCGTCGGGGTAGGTCTCGGCGAGCACCCGGTTCATCCGGCGGGCCCGCCGGACCAGCCCGATCCTGGTCTCGTTCCGGAACCTGCGCGCCCGCGCCGCCCCGCCCGGCGACGCCCCGCCCGGCGACGCCTTGCCGGCCCCCGTCTCCTCAGCCATGTAGCTCAGACTAGAACCCCCGGCGGCCGGACCGCGCCAAGACGACCGCGCGCCCGAGCCGTCACCCGAGGTCCCCGAGATCGTCGAAGTCGTCCAGGTCGTCGAGGTCCCCGAAGTCGCCGAAGCCGCCGAGAACGCCGGGCGGGGTCTGGGCGAGCAGTGTCTGCTCCGCCCAGATGGTCTTCCCGTGCGCGGTGTGCCGCGTCCCCCAGCTCTGGGTGAGCTGGGCGACCAGGAGCAGGCCGCGGCCGCCCTCGTCGAAGGCGCGGGCGCGGCGCAGGTGCGGGGCGGTCTCGCTGCCGTCGGAGACCTCGCAGGTCAGCGTCCGGTCCAGGATGAGGCGCAGCCGGATCGGGCCCTCGGCGTGCCGGATCGCGTTGGTGACCAGCTCGCTCGCCACGAGCTCGGTCACGAACGCGGCGTCCCCGAGACCCCAGGCCGACAGCTGCTCCGTCACCTTCCGCCTGGCGTCGGCGACGGCGGCGGGGTCGGTGGGGATGTCCCAGGTGGCGACCTGGTCGGGCTTCAGCACGCGGGTGCGGGCGACCAGCAGGGCCGCGTCGTCCATCGGACGCTCGGGGAGCACGGAGCCGAGGATGTGCTCGCAGGTGGTCTCCAGTGACGGGGACGTCCGGGTCAGCGCGCGGCGCAGCCGTTGCAGGCCCTCGTCGATGTCGTGGTCACGGGACTCGACCAGGCCGTTGGTATAGAGCACGAGGGTGCTGCCCACGGGAAGCTCCATCTCGACGCTCTCGAACGGCAGGCCGCCCAGGCCGAGCGGCAGGCCCGCGGGCACGTCGAGGAAGTCGACGGTGCCGTCGGGGGTGACGAGCGCGGGCGGGCAGTGCCCGGCGCGGGCGATGCAGCACAGCCGGGAGACCGGGTCGTACACCGCGTACACGCACGTCGCCCCGAGGCCGGGGTCCTGCTCGCCGGGCTCGCCGTCGTCCCCCTCCCCCCCGAACCGGGCGACCAGGTCGTCGAGGTGGGTGAGCAGCTCGTCCGGTGGCAGGTCGAGGTCGGCGAGGGTGCGCACGGCGGTGCGGAGCCGGCCCATGGCGGCGGACGCGTACAGCCCGTGGCCGACGACGTCGCCGGCGACGAGCGCGACCCGCGATCCCGACAGCGGGATCACGTCGAACCAGTCCCCGCCGACGCCGCTGTGCGTGCTGGCGGGCAGGTAGCGGCCCGCGACCTCCACCGCGGACTGCTCCGGGAACCGCTGGGGCAGGAGGCTGCGCTGCAGCGCCAGCGCGGTGGCGCGCTCGCGGCTGTAGCGGCGGGCGTTGTCGAGGCAGACGGCGGCCCGGGCGGTGAGCTCCTCGGCGATCGGCACGTCGTCGGGCCCGAACGGCTCGCGGTCGCGGCCGCGCAGGAAGGTGGCGACGCCGAGGGTGATGCCGCGGGCCCGGATCGGCACGGTGAGCAGCGAGTGCAGGCCGTGTTCCAGGACGGCCTCGACCCGCTGGGGATTGCTGTTGATCGAGGACAGGAACGCCGGGTCGCCGCTGCCGGTCAGCACGGGCTCGCCGCCGGTCAGAGCGCGGACCGCGGGAGAGGACTCGGGGTAGTGGTCGACGTCGCCGAGCCGCACCGCGCTCGGCACCTCCCCTCCGGCGGACCCGTGCGCGACGCGCCGCATCACGACGGTGGCCGAAACGGGTCCGGGACGCGGCTCGCCCCCGCCGACGACGGAGTCGAGCAGGTCGACGATGGCGACGTCGGCGAGCCGCGGCAGCGCCACGTCGACCAGTTCCCGGGCGGTCCGGGTGATGTCCAGCGTGCTGCCGATGGCCGTGCTGGCCTCGTTGACCAGGGCCAGCCGCTGCCGCGCCCGGTACTGCTCGGTGATGTCGAGCACCCCGACCCACACCGCGCACGTCCGGCCCCGCTCGTCCTTGAGCGGCGCGATGGACACCGACCAGGCCCGTTCGAGGTCCTCGCCGGGCACCTTGCGGTAGGTCTCCCGGTGCACCGGCTCGCCGGTGTCGAGGACCTGGCGCATGTAGCGCGCGAGCGCCTCGAACTGGGGGCCGGGCAGGGCGTCGGTGAGGCGCCGCCCGCGGATCTGGTCCTCCGTCATCTCGAACATCCGGCACATCCGGTCGTTGACGCGCAGGCACACCAGGTCCGTGTCGTGGACGGCCACCGCGAAGGGGGACTGGTCGAACGCCCACTCGGTGATCCGCGCGGACGGGGCGTCCGCGCGCCGGTCCCCGCCGGTGCCGCCGGCCAGAGGAGTGTTGGTGTGGGTGTCCACTGTCATCCGCCCCGCAGAAGTCCGTTTTCCCCCGGTTGTCGCAGGTCAGGTTCGTCACATTACCCACCGATCGGCCATCGACCCAGGAATCACCGCAGCTTTGGGCAGGTCGTGACGGAACCGGCTCCGGGCGGCGCGGGCGCGGCCGGGTGGAAGAACTTCCGCGAAACCCCGTAATCGCGGGCGGTGCGGGCCGTCTCTCTCAGCACGTCGTCCCCCGCGAAGGAGATCTCATTGTCTGAGTTCAGCCAGGTGGTTTCCCTTCCCGTGCGCCGCATCGACCTCGGGCTGTCCTTCGACGGCTCCGCCCGGCTGGCCGGCCGGCTGCGCCGCGAGGTGCCCGCCGTCGCCGAGGAGGCGGCGCGCCGGATCGAGAAGCGGCTCCCCGAGTTCGTCCGGCCGCACGACCCCCGGTACGGCCGGGTCATGGAGGCGGCGGTGGAGTGCGCGATCGGCCACTTCCTGGACCTGCTGGCCGACCCCGGCGTCTCGTCGGCCGACGTGCTGGACTTCTGGCGGCGGGTCGGCGCCGGCGAGGCGGGCGAGGGGCGCACGCTCGACCCCTGGCAGACGGCGGTCCGGATCGGCGCCGGGGTCGCGGTCGAGGAGCTCACCGAGCGCGCCGGACGGCTCGGCTACCGGGTCGACGCGTCCACCATGGCGGGCCTCGCCCACGCGATGTTCGACTACATGAACCAGCTCGCGGCGGCCGTCTCCGAAGGCCACGCCGACGCCGCCGCACGGGCGGCCGGGTCGCAGCAGGAGCACCGGCGGCGGCTGCTGGACCTGCTGCTGGACGACCCCGCCCCCGCCGTGCGGGACCTGCGGGAGGCGGCCGGCGAGGCGTCCTGGCCGCTGCCCCGGACGGTCGCGGCCGTGGCGCTGCGCGAGCGCGGCCCCGAGACGCGGCGGCCGTCGCTGCCGCCGGACGTGCTGCTCGGCCTGCACCGCGCCGAGCCCTGCCTGATCGTCCCGGACCCGGAGGGCCCCGGCCGCGCCCGGCTGCTGGAGCGGCGGCTGGACGGCTGGAGCGCCGCGATCGGCCCCGCCGTGGAGGTGACCGGGGCGGCGCGGTCGCTGCGCTGGGCGCGCGACGCGCTGGACCTGGCCGACCAGGGCCTGATCGACCGGGACCCGCTCGCCCCGGACACCCCGATCGCCGCCGAGATGCACATGCCGATCATCGTGATGATGCGGGAGCGGGACCTGGTCGAGAAGGTGATCGAGCGCCGGCTCGCGCCGCTGACGGCGGCGCGTCCCGCCCAGCGGCACCGGCTCGCCGAGACGCTGCTGGCCTCGCTGGAGTGCGGGTTCAACGCGACGGCGGTCTCCGGCCACCTGCACGTGCACCCGCAGACCGTCCGGTACCGGTTCCGGCAGCTCGAGGAGCTGTTCGGTAACAGCATCTACGCGACGTCGGACCGGCTGGAGCTGCACATGGCGCTGCGGGCGTGGCTCGCGCTCAACCCCGAGCCGTCCGCGCGCGAGCAGCTCCGCTACGGCTGACGGCCCCCGGCGTGCGGGCGTCCGGAGGAGAGGGCGTGCGCGGGGACGGTCAGCCCACGGCCCAGCCCTGGGCGGCCATCCCCGCATACGAGGAAGGCTTCAGCGTCACCGGCTTCAGGCCCGACCAGCTCGCCTGCAGGAACCAGCCGTCGCCGTTGGCCAGCCGGTACACGCCACCGAACTGCACCAGCTTCCACACCTGGTTCGCGCCGCCGCAGGAGGCCATCACCACGGAGTACTCCTGGCCGCCCTCCCACATGGGCCCCGCCGAGAGCTGCCCGCGCGCCATGCACTGTCCGGTGGACACGCTGGTCAGGGTGAAGCCGCCCGAGGTGTCCTTGCGCCGCCACGTCGTCGCCGTGCCGCTGCAGGCCCGCTGGACGACGTTCGTCCCGTCGGGGGCCAGGCAGGACTGGAGGGTCGTGTTGCGCACGCGGTACGGGCCGGTCCCCGCCGGATCGGCGGCCGCGGGCGCGCCGTCCGGGCCGCCGGGCCGCCCGCGTCCGCCGGGCCTCCTCCCGGACGCGTGGTCGGGCGCCACCGCCTCCCGGTCCGGCGCGGCCGTGCTCGCGGCGGACGGCGAGGCGGCGGTCGGCGGCGCGGCGCGGGCCGTGCCCGGCGGCCCGTCGCCGCCGCCCGTGGCGAGCAGGACGGCCAGCACGCCCGCCGCCGCGGCCGCCGCGACCCCCGCCGGGACGGCCCAGGCGGGGAACGACGCGGCCGGGGCGAGGCCCCCGAACGGGGCGGCCGGCGCGGCCAGCAGCACGGCGCCGATCGGGAGCGCGCGCCGCAGGCGCGCGTTCAGGTCGGACATCTCCTCGGCGGTGCGGCGGCACCGCTCGCAGGACTCCAGGTGGCGGCGCAGCGCGCGGCTGCGGCGGCGCCCCGGGCGGCGGACGGACGCGGCGAGCTGCGCGGTGTACTCGGCGCAGTCCGGATGCCCCTCGCAGCTCGCGGCGAGGTACGCCTGCCGGAGCCCCTCGCGGGCCCGGAAGGACAGCTGGGCGACCGCGCCCGCCTCCATCCCGAGGATCTCCGCGACGCGCTGGACGGGCTCCTCCTCGATGACGGTGTGCCACAGGACGGTCTGCCAGCGCTCGGGCAGCGACCGGAACGCGCGGACGAGGGCGTCCAGCTCGTCGACGTCGGGCAGCTCCTCGGGCGGGCCGTCGGCCCACTCGGCGACCTGGTCGGTGACGACGGTGCGGCGGTCGGAGCGCGCCCAGTCCACGGCGGCGTTCCGCACGACCGTGTAGAGGTACGGCCGGCACGCCTCGCGCGGGCCGCGGCCCTGCCGCAGCGCCGCCAGCGTCCGGGCGAACGCCTCGCTGGCGAGGTCCTCGGCGAGGTACTGGTCGCGGACGAGCCCGCGGGCGTAGCCGAGGACGGCCGCGTGATGCCGCCGGTACAGCTCGTCCGACGCCCGCTCGTCGCCCGCGCCGGCGGCGGCCGCGAGATCGGCGTCCGGCTCGGTCCCCGCGCCTGTCACCACGACGACATCCAACCCAGAGCACGCATCTGATCACAACCCTCGTAGGTCGCCATCCGCTGCCCCGTAAGACGCCCGATCACTCACTTGATTACGAGGTTTCCGGAAGTTTCCTGAGCAATGCGGACGCGCACCCCTGCCCGTCTTAAAAAGACGGGTGTGTTTTTTTATGCTACGGTCCCGGCATGATCTACGACTCCGCACGCTGGACGGCCACCCTGGCGGGCCGGCGCGTGCTGATCACCGGGGCGGCGCGCGGCATCGGCGCGGCGCTCGCCGCCCGGCTGCACGAGCGCGGCGCGCGGGTCGCCCTGGCCGGCCTCGAACCGGACCTGCTCGCCCCCGTCGCCGCCGGCTGCGGGGACGCCCCCTGGTGGACCTGCGACGTGACCGACCGCGCCCGCGTCCGCACCGTCGTGGACGAGGCGGCGCGCGCGCTCGGCGGCCTGGACGTCGTCGTCGCCAACGCCGGCGTCGCCGCGCAGATGCCGGTGATCGGCGGCGACCCGGCCGTGCTGGAGCAGAGCCTGCGGGTCAACGTGCTCGGCGCCCACAACACGCTGTCGGCCGCCGGCCCGCACATCAGCCACCGGCGCGGCTACGCCCTGACCGTCGCGTCGCTCGCCGCCGCCGTCCACCTCCCGCTGCTCGGCGCCTACAGCGCGTCCAAGGCGGCGGCCGAGGCGCTCGGCGACACGCTGCGCATCGAGCTGCGGCCGTGGGGCGCGAAGGCCGGCGTCGCCTACTTCGCCGAGCTCGACACCGACATGACCAGCCGGGGCTTCGGCACCGAGGCCGCCGCGGCGCTCGCCCAGGGCGCGCGCGGGGCGATGGTGTCGCGGGTCGCGCCCCTCAAGACCGGGATCGACGCGCTCGAACGCGGGATCGCCCGCCGCTCCCGCCGGATCGTCGCGCCCTGGTGGGTGGCAGGGGCGCTGCCCGCGCGCGCGGCGCTCCAGCCCGTGCTGGACCGGGTCCTCCAGCCGGGCCTGCGCCGCGCGCTGGAGATCGCGCGCGACGAGCACGCCGCCCTGACCACCCCGCAAGCGGACCGCGCGCTGTGAGCGCCGCACCGGACGCGCCGCGGGTGGCGCCGGGCGGCCTCCGCGACGTCGGACCGCTCAACTGGCTGATCTGCGCGGTGTCCGGCCGGGTCGCCGGGACCGGGCCGCCCAACCTCTTCCTGACCCTGGCGCGGCAGCGCGGCCTGTTCCGCGGCTGGCTCTGGTTCGGCGGGCGGCTCATGCCGGGCGGCAGGCTCGCGCGCCGCGAGACCGAACTGGTGATCCTGCGCGTCGCCCACCTGCGCGACTGCCGCTACGAGTTCGACCACCACGTGCGGCTCGCCCGCCGCGCCGGGGTCCGCGCCGCCGACGTCGAACGCCTCGGGGAGGGCCCGGACGCCGACGGCTGGACCCCGCGCGAGCAGGCGATCCTCGCCGCCGCCGACGAGCTGCACCACCGCCGGGACCTCTCCGACGAGACCTGGGCGCGCCTGCGCGAACGGCTCACCGAAGCGGAGTGCGTCGAGCTGTGCATGCTCGCCGGCCACTACGAGATGCTCGCGACCGTGATCACCGCGCTGCGCGTGCGTCCCGACGTCCCCCGGCCGACCCGCCCCCGTCCGCGCCCCTGACCCCGGCCCCGCCCCCCAGGAGATCCCCCATGCGCACACGACGGTTCATCACCACGACGCTGCTGCTCGTAGGGGCTCCCGGCCTGGTCGTCGCGGCAGCAGGACGGCCCGCCGCCGCCGCGCCGACCCCGGTGCCCGTGCGGTTCGCCGACGCGGCGGGCATCCACGTGGAGCGGGTCCAGCGGATCGACGACCGGCAGTACGCGATCCGGGTCGGCACCGCCGCACTGGGACGGGCCGTGGACGTCCGCGTCCTGCTGCCGACGGGCTACGACCCGGCGAAGACCGCCCGGTATCCCGTCCTGTACCTGTTCCACGGGACGGGCGGCCGCGCCTCCGACTGGGTCGGGAAGGGCGGCGCCGAGGCCACCACCGCCGGGAGACCGCTGATCACCGTCATGCCGGACGCCGGGTTCGACGGCGACGGCGGCGGCTGGTTCACCGACTGGGCGGACCCGGCGACGAAGCTCGGCCCGTCCCGGTGGGAGACGTTCCACATCGGGCAGCTCGTCCCCTGGATCGACCGCAACCTGCGGACCGTGGCCGCCCGGCGGGGCAGGGCCGTCGCGGGCCTGTCGCAGGGCGGGTTCGGCGCGATGAGCTACGCCGCCCGGCATCCCGACATGTTCGCCTCCGCGACCTCGTTCTCCGGCGCTCCCGACATCGCGCACGACCCGGTCACCGCCGCCGGGGCGTACGGCGTGATCTCCTACGCCGCCGCCGTGAACGACGGCGTCCCGCCCGAAGCGATCTTCGGCTCGCGGATCGCCGACGCGATCAACTGGCGCGGCCACGACCCCGCCACCCTCGCCGCCAACCTGCGCGGGACCCGGCTGTCGCTCTACACCGCCACCGGCCTCCCCGGACCGCTCGACCAGGGGGCACCCGACCCGGAGGCGATGGGGATCGAGGCCCTCACCCACCAGTCGACCCTGACCTTCCACCGCCGGATCCAGCGGCTGGGCATCCCGAGCCGGTTCGACGACTACACCTTCGGCACGCACACGTGGCCGTACTGGGCGCGGGACCTGCGCGAGGAGATCGGCCCGCTGATGAGCGCGTTCGGCCACCCGGCCCGCCCGCCGGCGCGCGTCTCCTACACGTCGATCGACCGGACCTGGACGCAGTGGGGCTGGACGGTCTCCCTCGACCGGCGCGCGCCCCGGGAGTTCAGCCGGCTCGGCGAGGCCACGTCCACCGGCTTCACCCTGACGTCGAGCGGCACGGCGACCGTCACGACCCCGCCGTCCTACCGTCCGGGCGCCCGCTACACCGTCACGATCGGAAGCCGCAGCATCACGGCCACGGCCAGCGCCTCCGGCCGCCTCACCGTCACGCTCCCGCCGGCCACGAAGGTCACCACGGTCCGCGCCACGATCACCCGGCGCTGACTCAGCCGTCGAGGACGCCGGAGCGGGCCAGGGCGCGCACGTGCTCGACGATCGGCGGGCCGACGGCGCGCAGGGCGGCCATGTCGCCGGACGCGACCGCGGGGGTCACCATCGTCCCGACCGCCGCGACGACCACCTGGCAGGCGAACCGCGCCCGCTCCCCGGACGCGCCCATCAGGTCGGCGAGCGCCGCCGCGAGGTCGCGCTGGACGGCCGACCGGCGCGCCACGGCCTCGGGACCGGCCGCGAACACCTCCACCAGGAACACCCGCGCGTAGCCGGGCTCGGACGCGAGGACGTCCAGGTAGACGCCGATCGCCCGCTCGAACCGGTCGGCGGGGTCGGCGCCGCCCTGCGCCGCCTCCGCGAGCCGGTCCCGCACCAGCTCGCCGGCCTGGTCGAACGCCGCCATGAAGCAGTCGAGCTTGGAGGAGAACAGCCGGTAGAAGCTCTGCCGGGACACCCGGGCCCGCTTCAGCACGTCCTCCACCGAGGTGCCGGCGTACCCCTTCTCGGTCATCGCCTCGGCCATCGCCGCCAGCAGGCGCCCGCGGTGGACGCGGTCGACCTCCGCACGGGACAGCGCGTGGCGGCCCCGCGGGAGCCGGGCGGGCGAGGACTGCGGCACGTGATCACGATAGAGCACCCGCCCGCGGCGCCGGGCGTCCGGAAAACGGGGAAGAGACCGGTGTGATGCCATTCACCGGATGGTCCGTACACTGGGCGAACGGGATCGTGGAGGCGGTCCTGCGTTTCGGCGCGCCGTGACCCTACCTTCACGTACGCGGTGGGACGTACGTCACACTATGCATGTAGGTGTTCGAGGAGGAGAAGCGTGACCGACCGCGACGTGGACGTTCTGAGCAGAGCCCCGCTCTTCGAGGCCCTCGACGAGCAGGGTGCCAAGGCGCTGCGCGCCAACGTGACGGAGGTGCGTCTGGCACGCGGTCAGACGCTCTTCAACGAGGGCGAGACGGGCGACCGGCTGTACGTCGTCCTGGAAGGCAAGATCAAGCTCACCCGGACGGCGCCGGACGGCAGGGAGAACCTGCTGAGCGTGCTCGGCCCGAGCGAGATGTTCGGCGAGCTGTCGCTGTTCGACCCGCGCCCCCGCACCGCGAGCGCGATCGCGGTGACCGAGTGCCGGCTGGCCGGGCTCGGGCACGACGACCTGCGGCCGTGGCTGACCGGGCACCCCGAGGTCGCCGTGCAGCTGCTGCGCGCGCTCGCCCAGCGGCTCCGCAAGACCAACGACGTGATGGCCGACCTGGTCTTCACCGACGTGCCGGGCCGGGTCGCGAAGGCGCTGCTGGACCTCGCCGAGCGGTTCGGGCAGCCGTCCGAGGCGGGCCTGCACGTCCACCACGACCTCACCCAGGAGGAGCTGGCGCAGCTCGTCGGCGCGTCCCGGGAGACGGTCAACAAGGCCCTCGCCGACTTCGCGCAGCGCAACTGGCTGCGGATCGAGGCGCGCGCGGTGGTGATCCTGGACATCGAGCGGCTGCGCAAGCGCTCCAAGTAGGGGCCGCCGGGCGCCCGGCCGTCCCGGCCTCCGCCCAGCGGCGCGCGGAGGGCCAGGGCGGGCGTCAGGAGCGTTCGTTCAGATAGTCCAGCTGCGACTGGACGGACCACTCGGCCGCCGGCCACAGCGACTTGTCGACGTCGGCGTAGACGATCTCGACGACCTCGCGGGCGGTGCCGGCGCCGGCCGCGACGGCGGCCTCGACCTGCGCGAGGCGCTCGCGGCGGTGGTCGATGTAGTGGTCGAGGGCGGCCAGCGGGTCGTCCAGCTTCGGGCCGTGTCCGGGGAGGATCACGGCCGCGTCCCGCTCGGCGGAGAACGCCCGCAACCGGTCCAGCGAGCCCAGGTAGTCGCCGAGCCTCCCCTCCAGCACGGTGGTCCCGTAACCGAGGACGGTGTCCCCGGTGAGGACGGCGCGGTCCGCCGGCAGCCAGAACGTGAGCGAGTCGTCGCTGTGGCCCGGGGTCTCCATGATCCGCAGTTCGAGGCCGCCGGTGGTGACGACGTCGCCCTCTCCGAGCCCCTCGTCGCCGAGCCGGTGCCGCGGGTCGAGGGCCCGCACCCTGACGCCGCCCCCCGCGAGCCCGGCGAACTTCGCGGCGCCCGCCGAGTGGTCGGGGTGGCCGTGGGTGAGCAGGACGAGCCCGACCCGCCGCCCCTGCCCGGCGATCAGGTCGGCGACGCGGCGCAGGTGCCTGCCGTCCTTGGGGCCGGGGTCGACGACGACGACCTCCTCGGCGCCGGGCTCGCCGATGATCCAGGTGTTGGTGCCGTCGAGGGTCATCGCGGACGGGTTCGGCGCGAGCACGCAGGTCGCGCGTTCCGTGCCCATCCCATCGATATCGCTCATATCGCCCATCCTGCCCGAGGCGCGATCGGGGTGGCGGACCGGGTTCCAGCCGACCGCCTCCAGGTGCCGCAGCACGGACGTGCCCGCCAGCCGCCACATGACGGCCCGCGACCAGCCTCCATGAGCGGGCACCCGGCGCGCCACGTCCCGGCTAGCCCTTCGGGTAGTACTCGGCGGCCTTCTCGGGCAGCACCAGCCACGCCTCGCCGTCGATGATCTCGGCGGTGGGCTCGTGCACGACGATCTCGCGGGGCGCGGCGAGCGCGTCCGCGACCGTGTCGAACGCCGACAGCTCGCTCAGCGTCGCCAGCGTCGGCGGCAGCATGAACCACTCGCCGGCCTGGGCACGTTCCACGGCCTCCGCCGGACGCACCCACGCGACCTGGTCGGCCTCGGTGCTGACGTCGCGCGCGCGCTGCCCCTCGGGCATCGCGGCGACGAAGAACCGGGTGTCGTAGCGCTTCGGCTCGATCTTCGGGGTGATCCAGTGCGCCCACGGGCGCAGCAGGTCCGAGCGCAGCACGAGGCCGCGCCCGGCCAGGAACCCGCCGAACGACTGGGACCGGTCCAGCAGCGCCTGCCGGTCGGCCTCCCAGTCGTCGCCGCGGGTGTCGTCCACGACGGAGTCGCCGGTCGGGCCGGCCAGCAGGACCAGCGTCTCCTCGAACGTCTCCCGGACCGCCGCGCACACCAGCTCGCGGGCGGTCTTCTCGTCGGCCTTGAACGCCGCGCCCCACTCGGCCGGGGTCGGCCCGGACCAGGCGAGGTCGGCCTCCCCGTCGCGCGGGTCGACCGAGCCGCCGGGGAAGACGTAGGCGCCGGGCGCGAACGCCATGGACCGCACCCGGCGCAGCATGAACGCCTGCAGCCCGTGCCGGTCGTGGTCGCGCAGGACGACCACGGTGGCGGCGTGCCGGGCGGGGGCCGGCTGCGCCCTGCCGGACAGGATGTCGTCGATCTGGCCCCGCATCGTCTCCGGCAGTTTCAGCCCGTTCACCATCGCCCCGCCCCACTCGTCGCACTCATGGCGGTTCATTCGGACATACCGAATGGCGTTCCGTCAACCCCGGCGGCGGGTCCGGAGGCGGGTCCGGGCCCGGGTCAGGAGACCTCGGCGATCAGCTCGACCTCGACGGGCACGTTGCGCGGCAGCACGGCGACGCCCACGGCGCTGCGGGCGTGCTTCCCCGCGTCCCCGAACACCTCGCCCAGCAGGTCGCTGGCGCCGTTGACCACCTGCGGCTGGCCGTAGAAGTCCGGGGCGGACGCGACGAACCCGACGACCTTGACGATCCGCACCACCCGCGACAGCTCGCCGACCTCGGCCTTCAGCGCCGCGACGCAGTTCAGCGCGCAGATCCGGGCCTGCTCGGCGGCCACCTCGGCGGAGACCTCGGCGCCCACCTTGCCGGTCACCGCGATCTCGCCCTTCACCAGCGGGACCTGCCCGGCGGTGTAGACGAGCGAGCCCGTCCGCGCGGTCGGCACGTACGACGCCAGCGGCGTGACGACCTCCGGCAGCTCCAGCCCCAGCTCGGTGATGCGCTCTTCGGGCGTGCTCATGGCGTTCCTCCTCGTTGAGGCGTTGTCAGGTGCTCTGTGGTGACCGTCGGCGGGCTACGACTGGATCTCGCGCTTGAAATAGGCCACCAGGTTCTCCGGGTTCGGACCCGGCAGGACGGTGACGAGCTCCCACCCGTCCTGGCCCCAGTTGTCGAGGATCTGCTTGGTCGCGTGCACCAGCAGCGGAACGGTCGCGTACTCCCACTTCTTCATGGGTTTCAGCCTAGCGATCAGCGGGTCCCGCCCCCGCCGGAACCCGCCTTCAGAGCACTGCCACCAGCGCGGCCGCGGCGGCGGCCTCCACGCAGAAGAAGAACCACGTCGGGTAGAAACCGCCGGACCGGTCCGCGGCCCACCCGACGAGGCGCCCGGCCGCCATCCCGCCGAGCGCGCACGCCACGGCGATGACGGCGCCCTGCCGCACGCCGTGCGCGTCGGCCGCCGCGGCGGCGAGCAGTCCCGCCATCGCGACGCCGAACCCCCCGTAGACGGCGCGGACCTCCGTCCGGGCGGCGGGCGACCCCAGGGCCACCCCGAACGGCCTGATCAGCGCGGCCGGCGCGACGAGGCCGTAGATCCCCATCCCGAGGAAGAAGACCGCGACGACCGCGATCACGGCGGTGGGCATGCTCGACCTCCGGGCGTTCGCCGAATGCGTTCACCCGGGAGCATGGCGCGCCGCGCCGGACCCCCGCTTCCAAGAACGTGCCGTGCTTTCGGGCCGCGCCGGTTCGTGCGGGCTCGTGCCGCACCCGCGGTGCGCGCCGGGTCAGTCCGTGGCGGTGGCGTCGTACTGGTCGCGGGCGGCGCGGATGTCGGCGATGTTGTGCTCGGCGAAGTGCCGGACGGACGCCAGCAGCGGGACGAGGCGCTCGCCCAGCAGCGTCAGCGTGTACTCGACCTGGACCGGCACGGACGGGGTCACGCTGCGCGCCACGAACCCGTCCCGTTCGAGGGAGCGGAGCGTCTGCGTGAGCATCTTGGCGCTGACGCCCGGCAGGGCGCGCGCGAGGTCGGCGTACCGGCGCGGCCCCTGCGTCAACTGGAACACCACCACCGAGGTCCACTTGTTGCCGAGGACGGCCAGGACGTCATGGGTCGGGCAGGCGTCCATGTAGGAGTCGAAGGCGGCCTTCGCCTCGCGCCGCCGTTCGGCCGCGGTCATCGTCGTCATGCTGCTGGCTCATCTCTCGTCATGCTGCAAACTCACCTGCGGGTGCCGATCGCACTCCGAAGTAACCTCTTCCGGCGCCGCGATGTTCCGGGCGACAGTGGCCGTACCGCGGGGGCCTTCCCCCGCTCCCTCCCACGTCAGGAACGGAGTTACGGCATGCGCGCGATCATCGTGGAGAAGCCCGGCGGACCGGAGGCGCTCGAGGTCGCCGAGGTCGGGGAGCCGAGCCCGGGACCCGGGCAGGTGCGGATCCGGACGGCGGCGGCCGGCGTGAACCCGGTGGACGCGGCGACCCGCGCCGGGCTGCTCGCCGACGCGGGGCTGATGCCCCCGTTCGGCTCGCGGGGCCCGATCGGCATCGGCTGGGACGTCGCCGGGACCGTCGACGCGGTCGGCCCGGACGTCACCCGGTTCGCGCCCGGCGACCCGGTCGTCGGGCTCCGGGACCGGCTGGACGTCCCGCTCGGCGCCTACGCGGACGCGATCGTCCTGGACGCGTCCGCCGTCGGGCGCGCGCCGCGCTCCGCGTCCCCCGCCGAGGCCGCAACGCTCCCGCTCAACGGGCTCACCGCGTCGCAGGCCCTCGACCTGCTGGACCTCCCGTCCGGCGGGACGCTGCTGGTCACGGGCGCGGCGGGCGCGGTCGGCGGGTTCGCGGTCCAGCTCGCCGTCCTGCGCGGGCTGCGGGTCGTCGCGGCGGCGTCGGCGGCGGACGAGGCGCTGGTGCGCGGGCTGGGCGCGGAGTGGTTCGTCCCGCGCGGCGTCCACCTGGGCGACGCGGTGCGCGCGCTCGTGCCGGGCGGGGTGGACGGCGCGCTGGACGCGGCGCTCCTGTCGGTCGCGGCGCTCGACGCGGTCCGGGGCGGCGGCGCGTTCGTCGCGGTCAGCGGCGGTCCGGCCGCCCCGGTGCCGCTGCGCGGCATCGCCGTCCACAACGTGTGGATAAGGGCGGACGGCACGCGGCTGGAGCAGCTGTCCGCGCTCGTCGACGCGGGACGCCTCACGCTCCGCGTCGCCGGCACGTTCCCCCTGGAGGAGGCCGCCAGGGCGCACGAGCGGCTGGAGGCGGGCGGGCTGCGCGGGCGGCTCGTCCTCACCCTCGCCTGACCCCTGACCCCGGCCGGCGCCGCCCCGGCCGGGGCCGCCCGACCCCCGCTGACCCCGGCTGACGCCGCCGGACCTCCCTCGGTCAGCGACCGGTGCGCCGCCGGTCAGGGCGTCCGCCGAGTCTCTGTGTCAACGGCGACGACGAACGGAGACGACGATGACCATGAACGTGCTGATCTCGGGTGCGAGCATCGCGGGCCCCTCCCTGGCCTACTGGCTGAGCCGCCAGGGCCACCGGGTCACGGTGGTGGAGCGGGCCCCGGGCATCCGCCCCGGCGGGCAGGCCGTGGACTTCCGCGGCGAGGTCCACCTGAGCGTGCTGCGGAAGATGGGCGTCCTGGAGGAGATCCAGCGGCGCCAGACGCACGGCGGAGCGCTCGACCTCGTCGACGCCGAGGGCCGGGTCCAGGTCAGCCTGCCGGACTCCTTCACCGGCGGCGACGTGGAGATCCACCGCGGCGACCTCGCCGAGATCCTCTACACGCTGACCCGCGACCGCGTCGAGTACGTCTTCGGCGACTCGATCGCGGCCCTGGCCGACACCGGGGACCGCGTGCACGTCACCTTCGAGCACGCGGCGCCCCGCGTGTTCGACCTGGTCATCGGCGCGGACGGGCTGCACTCCAACGTCCGGCGGCTCGCGTTCGGGGAGGAGTCGCGGTACGTGAAGGACTCCGGCCACCACGTCGCGATCTTCGAGGCGCCGAACCGGCTCGGCCTCGACACCGGCAAGCTGTACAGCGAGGTCGGGCGCGGCGTGTCGGTCTACCCGACGCGCGGCGGCGCCGGCGCGAACGTGATGTGCGTGTTCACCGACGACCGCCTCCGGCCGCACCACCGCGACGTGGACGGGCGGAAGCGCGCGCTGGCCGACAGGTTCCAGGGGATGGGCTGGCACACCGGCACCCTGCTGCAGGACATGTGGAACGCCCCGTACTTCTACTGCGACTCGATCAGCATCGTCCGGATGGACTCCTGGACGAAGGGCCGCGTCGCGCTGCTCGGCGACGCCGGGTACGGCGCGACCTGCGGTGGGATGGGCACCGGGCTGGCGGTCGTCTGCGCGTACGTGCTGGCCGGGGAGCTGGCGGCCGCCGGCGGCGACCACCGCGCCGCGTTCGCCGCCTACGAGAAGGGGATCAAGAAGTTCACCACGGCGTGCCAGCGGGTCGCGGGCGGCGCCGGGTCGTTCTTCGCGCCGAAGAGCGCGGGCTCGCTGCGCCGCCGCGTCGCCCTGTACAAGCTGCTGACCAGGGGACCGCTGGCGAAGGTCCTCGACAAGCTGGCGACGCAGGCCGCCACCGCGATCAAGCTGAAGGACTACCCCGAGCCGCCGCGCGCGGCATGACCGCCGGCCCTCGCGGCTCCCGTCACTCCTCCCGGACCTCCTGCTCGGCGCGCACCATGACGCGCCGCAGGAGGTCCGACAGCGTGCGGCGCTCGTCCGCGGTGAGGCCGCCGAGCAGCCGGTACTCCTCGTGCCCGACGCCGCCCATCGCGCCGAGCCACGCGGCGCGCCCCTCCTCGGTCAGCTCGACCAGGACGCGCCGCCGGTCCGTGGCCGACGGGGTCCGGCGGACGAACCCGCGCCGCTCCAACGCGTCCAGCCGGCCGGTGACCGAGTTCGGCGGCATGCCGAGGTCGGCGGCGAGCTCCGACGGGGCGGCGGCGCCGTGCCGTCCGCCGAGCGCCAGCAGGGTGTCGTACTCGTGCCGGTGCAGGTCGTACTCCAGGAGCGACCGGTCCTTCACCCGCCTGATGTGCTCCACGAAGCGGATCATCCGGGTGACGGCGCCCTCGATGTCGGGATCGAGGTCGGTGAGGATCCGCGCCCACCGCGCGACGTGCTCGTCGGTCCGGTCGCGCGGCCCGCCCGCGCCGGCCGGGTCGTCCGCGCCGTCCCTGCCGCCCCCGCCGCCGTCCCTGCTGCCGTCCATGCACGGATCGTACGACCCTCGCTACTTCATCGGCGAATAATTCTTTGACGAATAGTTCGGCAGCGAATTACATTGCGGCGCATGGCCCACCCCCTGCGCGGCCGCGACTTCCGGCTGCTGTTCACCGCCCGCGTGCTGTCCCTCACCGGCGACGCCGCCGTGCCCGCGGCGCTCGCCCTCGCCGTGCTGCGCGCCACCGGCTCCACGTCCGCGCTCGCCCTCGTGCTCGGCTGCGCGATGGTGCCGCGCCTGCTCCTGCTGCCCGTCGGCGGCGTCCTCGCCGACCGGCTCGACGCCCGCACCGTCGCCGTCGCCACCGACCTCGCCGGCTGCGGAGCCCAGCTGTTCGCCGCGATCGAGCTGCTCGGCGGCCACCCCCGGCTCTGGCACCTCGCCGCCGCCCAGGCGGTCGGCGGCGCCGCGTCGGCCTTCCAGACCCCGACGATCTCCCCGGTGATCACCGGCACGGTCGAGGCCGGCGGGCTGCGGAAGGCCAACGCCCTGCTCGGCACCGCCAACGGCGCCACCCGCCTGGCGGGCCCCGCGCTCGCCGGCACCCTCATCCTCACCGCCGGGCCCGGCTGGACGTTCCTGATCGACTCCGCCTCGTTCGCCGCCAGCGCGGCGCTGCTCGCCCTCGCCCGCGTCCGCCGCGCCCCGGCCCCGGACCGGACGGACGGCGGATCGGCCCGCCGCCTGCTCCGCGACCTCGCCGAAGGCTGGGGCGAGGTCCGCTCCCGCGACTGGTACTGGACCAGCCTCATCGCGCACGCGGCCTGGAACGGCGCGTCCGCCGTGCTGCTCACCCTCGGTCCCGCCATCGCCGTCGACCGGCTCGGCGGCGAGGGCACCTGGGTCGCGACCGTGCAGGTCGGCGCGGTCGGCCTGGTCGCGGGCGCGCTGCTGGCCGCCCGCGTCCGGCCGCACCGGCCGGTGCTCGTCGCCAACCTCGGCCTCGCCGCGTTCGCGCTGCCGCTCGCGCTGCTGGCGGTCGCCGCGCCCGCCCCGCTGGTCATCGCGGCGTACGGGCTGGCGCTCACCGGGCTCGGCGTGCTGAACCCCACGTGGGAGACCGTCGTCCAGCTGACCATCCCGCAGCGGTCGCTGGCGCGCGTCACCTCCTACGACTGGCTGCTCTCCCTCGGCGCCGCGCCGCTCGGCTACGCGCTCGCCCCGTGGGCCGCGTCCACGTGGGGCCCGTCCGTCCCCCTCATGATCAGCGCGGTGCTGGTCGGCGCGAGCTGCCTGGGGACGGCCGCGGTCCCCGGCGTGCGGGCGCTGACCATGCCGAAGGCCGCCCAGACCGGACCCGGGCCCGTCCCCGCGGCACCCTGATCCCCGGCCGCCTCGGGGGCGCACGCGTCACGCGCGCCCGCGGCGGGCGGGCGCGCGTGAACGGGGAGGCGGCGGGCGTCAGAAGTCGGTGGGAGGCTCCTGCTCGCGAGAGCCGCCCCCGGCCGGGCGGTCGCCGCCCTCGATGCCGCGCCGCTCGCCCTCCTTCGGCCCCCGCACCTCGCCGGACCGCTCGTCCCGCGCCGCCCCGTGCCGCGGCCGCGGTTCGTCCAGCCCGATGACCGGAGGGACGTCCTCCGCCGACTCCAGCGTCGACGGCTGCTCCGCCGCCTTCGCCAGGTCCTCCTCCGCCTTCGCGAGCCGCTCCCGCAGGTCCAGCCGGTTCGCCTCGGACTTCGACCCGCCGTCCGCGCCGCCGCTCATCTTGTCGAAGAACCGCAGGATCTCCACCGGCAGCGGCATCACCAGCGTGCTGTTCTTCTCCGCAGACACCTCCACGACCGTCTGCAGCAGCCGCAGCTGCAGCGCCGCCGGGTCCTGCGACATGATCTCCGCCGCCGCGGCCAGCCGCTTGGACGCCTGGAACTCGCCGTCCGCCGTGATGATGCGGGCGCGCCGCTCCCGTTCCGCCTCCGCCTGCCGGGCCATGGACCGCTTCATGCCCTCCGGCAGCGAGACGTCCTTGATCTCCACCCGCTCGATCAGGATCCCCCACGGATCCTGGGTGATCTCGTCGATGATCGAGCGCAGCCGGACGTTGATCTTCTCGCGCTCGCCGAGCAGCTCCTGCATGTCCGCCTGGCCGATCGCCGACCGCAGCGACGTCTGCGCCACCTGCGAGATCGCGTACCCGTAGTTCTGCACGTTCACGATCGCCTTCACCGGGTCGACCACCCGGAAGTAGACGACCGCGTCCACCCGCACGCTCACGTTGTCCTGGGTGATGCCGTCCTGCGCCGGCACCCCCATCGTGACCGTCTGCTGGTTCACCTTCTGCATCCGCTCGGCGTACGGGATGATCGCCGTCAGGCCGGGGCGGCGGACGGCGCCCGGCCGCAGGTGCCCCCCGCGCTGCACCTGGCCGAACCGGAACACGATGCCGTGCTCGAACTGCTGCACGACGCGCAGCGACGAGGCGAGCGTGATCAAACCGCCCACCACGACGATCAGCACAATGATCAGGGCCACCGTTGCCATCAGGGCCACCTTTCGCTCGTGGACGGTCCGTACCCGTCGGGGTGCGGACGTACCCGGCCCGAGAGCCGGCCTCACGTTTCCCAGCTAACCTCGCGGGAACGCCCGGCACAACGGCCCCGGCGAGCGATCTACCGACGCGCAGGGCATCGTGTCAGGGATCACTTGCATCAGGGAGGGCGCCCTCTAAAGTCCTTGCCGAGTGAACGATATGGTCGATCGGGTGAGCGCGAGAGACACCGACTGGGACGGCGTACGCCTCCACGTCGTCACCGGCAAGGGCGGGACGGGGAAGACCACCGTCGCGGCCGCACTCGCCCTGGCCCTGGCCTCCGGCGGCCGCAAGGTCCTGCTCGTCGAGGTGGAGGGACGCCAGGGCATCGCCCAGCTCTTCGACTGCCCGCCGCTGCCCTACGAGGAGCGCCGCGTCGCGGTCGCGCCCGACGGCGGCGACGTCTACGCGCTCGCCGTCGACACCGAAGAGGCGCTCATCGAGTACCTCGAGATGTTCTACAACCTCAAGCGCGCCGGGAAGGCGATGACCAAGCTCGGCATCGTCGACTTCGTCACCACCATCGCCCCCGGCCTGCGCGACGTGATCCTCACCGGCAAGACCTCCGAGTCCGTCCGGCGCAGGAAGAAGGACGGCACGTTCATCTACGACGCCGTCGTCATGGACGCCCCGCCCACCGGCCGGATCACCAAGTTCCTCAACGTCAACGACGAGGTCTCCGGGCTCGCCAAGGTCGGCCCGGTCCGCAACCACGCCGACACCGTGATGAAGGTCGTCCGCAGCCCCGAGACCGCGGTCCACTTCGTCACGCTGCTGGAGGAGATGCCCGTCCAGGAGACGATGGACGGCATCCGCGAGCTGACCGGGGTCGGGCTGCCCGTCGGCGGCGTCATCGTCAACATGGAGCACCAGCCCGTCCTGTCCGAGGACGACCTCGCCGCGGCCGCCGCCGGCACCCTCGACACCGACGAGATCCTGCGCGGCGTGAAGGCCGCCGGGCTGGAGCACGACGCCGAGTCCGTCGCCGCGGTCCTGGCCGCCGAGGCCGGCGAGCACGCCCGCCGCACCGCGCTGCAGCGCCGCGAGAAGGAGCGCCTGGAGTCCGTCGACCGGCCCCGCTACACGCTCCCGATGCTGTCCGACGGCATGGACCTCGCCGGCCTGTACGACCTGGCCGCCGCCCTCCGCGCCCAAGGCGCCGCATGACCGGGCGAATCGAGGTCCCGAGGCCGTCCTCGCCGAGGGGCGTGCCGGGGCGCCTCCCGCAGGAAACCCGCGTGATCCTGGAGACCGAATGAGCCCGGCCAAGAACCCGCCCGCGCTGGACGTCGACGCGCTCCTCGACGACCCGCGCACCAAGATCATCGTGTGCTGCGGGTCCGGCGGCGTGGGCAAGACCACCACCGCCGCGGCCCTCGGCGTGCGGGCCGCCGAGCGCGGCCGCGACGTCGTCGTCCTCACCGTCGACCCGGCGCGCCGCCTCGCCCAGTCCATGGGGCTGTCCGAGCTCGACAACAACCCGCGCAGGATCGAGATCGACGGCGACGGCGAGCTCCACGCCATGATGCTCGACATGAAGCGGACCTTCGACGAGATCGTCGAGGCGCACGCCGACCCCGACCGGGCCAAGCAGATCCTCGCCAACCCCTTCTACCAGTCGCTCTCCTCGTCCCTGTCCGGCACGCAGGAGTACATGGCGATGGAGAAGCTCGGGCAGCTGCACCGCTCCGGCGCCTGGGACCTGATCATCGTCGACACCCCGCCGTCCCGGAACGCCCTCGACTTCCTGGACGCGCCCGAGCGGATGGGCCGCTTCCTCGACGGCCGCTTCATGAAGATCCTCGCCGCCCCCGCCAAGACCGGCGGACGGTTCGGCGTCAAGGTGATCAGCGCCGGGTTCGGCATGTTCACCGGCGCGATCAACAAGGTCCTCGGCGTCCAGCTGCTCCGCGACGTGCAGACGTTCGTCGCCGCGTTCGACACCATGTTCGGCGGGTTCCGCGAGCGCGCCGAGAAGACGTTCCGGCTGCTCCAGACCCCCGGCACCGCGTTCCTCGTCGTCGCCGCGCCCGAACCGGACGCGCTCCGCGAGGCGTCCTACTTCGTCGAGCGGCTCGCCGAGGAGCGGATGCCGCTCGCCGGACTCGTCGTCAACCGCGTCCACGAGTCCGCCGCCGACGGGCTGTCCGCCGCGCGCAGCCAGGCCGCCGCCGAGACCCTGGAGGAACGCGGCGAGCACACGCTGACCGCCGCGCTGCTCCGCCTGCACACCGACCGGATGCAGCTCGCCGCGCGCGAGGAGCGCCTCCGCGACCACTTCGCCTCGACGCACCCGACCGTCCCGGTCACCGCCGTCCCCGCCCAGGCCGAAGACGTCCACGACCTCGACGGCCTCCGCCAGGTCGGCGAAGACCTCGCTGTATTTTCGCAATCCCGGCCCAAGCGCCTCGCCTAGCGGCTGTGTCTCCGCAAGCCCGGCCCAAGCGCCTCGCCTAGCGGCTCGGCGCTTGACCGTGCTTGGGCGAGCGCGACCTCGCTTCGCGAGCTTCCCGGCGGGGCTCGCCTCCGGCATCGCCCCGCCGGTCAGATAGCGCGCTCGCGCGACGGCTCGGGCCCCCGACCACCAACTTCCGCGGCTGCGGCTCGTGCCACGTCCGGCGCCTCGTCGCGGGAGCGGTGGCGTCACCAGACGTTCGTCGCCGCGTTCGACACCATGTTCGGGGGGTTCCGCGAGCGCGCCGAGAAGACGTTCCGGCTGCTCCAGACCCTCGGCACCGCGTTCCTCCAGGGCGCGTGACTCGTGCGGTTCCGCGGACATCCGGGCCGTCAGGGGTGCCGGGACGCGTGAGGCAGCACCAGGTTGGGCCCCGAGGACGCGCCCGTCCGGGCTAGTCCGTTCGTGCGGGGTGGGGTGGGGCGGGTGGGTCGGCGGGGGCCGGGGCGGTCTGGAAGACGGGCCAGCCGATCTCGGTGCGCCAGCGGGACGAGTCCGGGGTGTCGCGGCGGCCGACGAGGTAGTACTCGCGCATCGGGCCGTCCACCGCGAGCGCGTGCCGCGAGACGTACGCGGCGAGCAGGCCGTAGGAACGGTCCGCCTCGGCGGGCGGTCCGTGGTGCGTGATGACGGCGAGCTCCGCCGCCGGCACCTCATGCGGGACGACGCGGCCCATCGGGCGGACGGTCCCGGCGCACGGCACGAAGATGGTCATCTCGCCGCGATGCCGCGTGTACACCTCGTCCGCGAAGACACCGCCGGCATGGCCGGTCTCCTGCACGCCCTGCGCCGCGAGGGTCCCGTACAACTCGCCCAGCGCGCCCTCGAACCACGCGGCCATGTCGGCGACGTCGACGACGCCGGTGACGGCCGCGGCGCGCACCGCCGGCACGCCGCGCAGTTCGACGTTCGCGGACGCGTCCGCCGGGGGAGGCGCGAGGAGGTCGCGCAGCGCGGCGACGGCGCGCCGCGTCCGCCCGAGGTCGTCCTCCAGCCGGTGCAGGTGCGCGACGATCCGCTCGTTGCGGGCGTGCACGTCCGGCGCCGCGAGCACCGCGTCGATGTCGTCCAGCGGCATGCCGAGGTCGCGGAAACGGCGGATGACCTGCGCGGTCGGGATCTGCTCGGCGGTGTAGCGGCGGTAGCCGGTGGCCGGGTCCACGTGGGCGGGTTCGAGCAGCCCGACCCGGTGGTAGTGCCGCAGCGTCTTCACGCTCATGTGGGTGGCGCGCGAGAAGTCCCCGATGGACAGGTACGTCATGCCGCCCATTGTGCGGTCTCCCCTTGGGGGAGAGTCCTCGCCGCGCGTCCGGCTTGACCCTGCCCGTGCGGCAGCCGGGAGCGTCGGTCGCGACGGCCCGCCGGGCCGACGGAAGGAGACCGACGATGACGCAGGCGACCGACCACGGGCTGCCGCCCGCCACGATCGAGGACATCGCCCGCCGCTACGTCGCGGTGTGGAGCGAACCCGACGCCGGCAGGCGCCGCGCCGCCATCGCCGCGCTGTGGGCGGAGGACGGCGTGGAGCTCGTCGAGTCCGCGCGGTTCAGCGGCCACGCGGAACTGGAGGACAGGATCACCGAGGCCTACGACGAGTTCGTGGTCGGCCGCGAGTTCGCCGTGGTGCCGGCGGGCGACGTGTCCGGCCACCACGACGCCGTCACGTTCACCGTCCGGCTCGTGACGAAGGACGGCGACGTCGCGTGGGCCGCGCGGGCGTTCCTCGTCCTCGGCGAGGACGACCTCATCCGCTACGACTACCAGTTCACCGTGCAGCCCCTGAAGGCATGACCGGCGAGCCCAGCGCACACGCGCCACTGCGCGGTGTGAGCATGGGCAGGCGCGGCGGCAGGCCCGTACCTCATCGGTACGGGCCCGCAGCCGCACTCAGGTGGACCTCGCGGTCACCTGCCGTCGCCGGACGGACCTGGCGGCCCGTCCGTGCCCTCACCCGTCCACCGGACGGGCCGTGGGCGTCATCCCAACCGGTGCCGAGTCCCGCTCAGCTCGCGACGAGCTCTTCCTCGTCGGCCTCGACCGACCGCTCGTACTCCTCCTTGGCGGTCTCCAGCAGGTCGCGCCACGAACGCACGTCCGGCCGCCGGCGCAGGAGCGCGCGACGCTCCCGCTCGGTCATGCCGCCCCAGACGCCGAACTCGATCCTGTTGTCGAGGGCGTCGGCGAGACACTCCGTGCGCACCGGGCAGCCGCGGCAGATGAGCTTGGCCCGGTTCTGCGCCGCTCCCTGAACGAACAGGGCGTCCGGATCCGCGTTACGGCAGGCGGCGCGGGCGGTCCAATCCGTGATCCACATCTTGGCCCCACTCCCCTAGGGTCTGTGTCGATTTGCGCTCCTTGGCCGGACGGGCGCGGACGTCAGGCCGCCAAACGAAAGCCGTGGGGAAGAACTTACGGAAGCGAGGGACGATTCAACAGACCCCGATGGGCCCATTCTCGATATAGCCCACCGGGGCCATACCGCCGGAACGGACTAGTTACCTGTAGTTGACGCGCCAGACACGGCGCAGGTTGTCACGAGGGGCACATACCGGACGAACATCCTGCGCCCGCGGCCCGCTGCGCCCAGGCCCGGGGGACCTGTCCCGTATGCACTGGTCGTCCCGCGTACCCTAGACCCCGTGCGCGATGCGAAGCTAGCTCGGGGTAAGGCCTTCTCCACGCTGTTCAGGCTGTTGGGAGCGGGTGTCGTGGCGGGAGTCCTGGTCGCGTTCATCGCGCTGCCCGGCGTCGGCAGCGCGGGACTGACCGCGCGCGACGCCGCGAACAACTTCGAGAACATGGACAGCGCCCTCAAGACGACACCGCCGTCGGAGAAGACGGTGATGTACGACGCGAACGGCAAGCAGATCGCCACGTTCTTCGACAAGTACCGCGAGTCCGTCCGGCTCGACCAGGTCGCCCCCATCATGCGGCAGGCGATGGTCGACATCGAGGACTCGCGCTTCTACAAGCACGGCGCCCTCGACCTCAAGGGCACCATCCGCGCGCTGGCCTCCAACGTCGAGTCCGAGCAGACGCAGGGCGGGTCCACCCTCACCCAGCAGTACGTGAAGAACCTGCTCGTCGACCAGGCGACGACCGAGCAGGAGTACAAGGAGGTCACGGCCCCGACCGTCGGCCGCAAGCTGCGCGAGCTGCGCTACGCGCTCGACATCGAGCAGCACATGACCAAGGACCAGATCCTCGAGGGCTACCTGAACGTCGCGTACTTCAGCGCCGGCGCGTACGGCATCCAGGCCGCCGCCAAGCGCTACTTCAGCGTCCCCGCGTCCAAGCTGAGCCTCGGGCAGGCCGCGCTGCTGGCCGGCGTCACGCAGAACCCCACCCTGTACGACCCGATCCGCAACCCGAAGGAGGCCCGCAAGCGGCGCGACATCGTCCTCTACCGGATGGCGCAGCTCGGGGACATCTCCAAGGCGCAGGCGGACGCCGAGGCCGCCAAGCCGATCCTGCTGAACCGCACCGACCCGGTGGGCGGCTGCGAGTCCAGCAAGGCGCCGTACTTCTGCGAGTACGTCAAGTACGACATGCTCGACATCCTCTCCAACGGCAAGTACTGGTCGATGACGCCGAAGGAGCAGGAGACCGTCGTCAACAAGCTGAACCGCGGCGGCTACACGATCCGCACCACCCTCGACATGAAGGCGCAGAACGCCGTCGACCGGGCGCTGCGCGGCAACGTCGCGCCGGCCGGCAACCGCGTCGGCGCCGAGGCGATGGTCGAGCCCGGCACCGGCCGGATCAAGGCGATCGGGCTGAGCAAGCGGTTCGGCGCCGGCAAGGGCCGCACCACCATCAACCTGCCCGCCGACTCCCACCACGGCGGCGGCACCGGCGTGTCCGCCGGGTCGACGTTCAAGACGTTCACGCTCGCCGCGGCGCTGGACGAGGGCATCCCGGTCAGCACCACCATCAACTCGCCGCAGACGACGACCGTCGGCGGCTTCCAGCCCTGCAAGTACACCGGGACCATCAACGGGGTGAAGTACAAGAACCAGATGGCCGGCGGCGGCACCTGGACGCTCCACAACGCCGGTGACAGCGAGGCGGGCAACTTCGACCTCAAGACCGCGACCTGGCACTCGGTCAACACGTTCTACGCCCAGCTGGAGAAGCGCGTCGGCGTCTGCGACGCCGTCGCCATGGCCAAGGCGTTCGGCATGAAGCGGGGCAACGGGGAGGACATCGCGCCGGTCCCGTCGCAGGTCCTCGGCAGCAACGACATCGACATGGTGCACCTCGCCGCCGCCTACGCGGGCTTCGCCGCCCGCGGCAAGTACTGCTCGCCCCTGTCGGTCACGCAGGTCATCGACTCCGACGGCAAGCAGCTGAAGCTGCCCAAGCAGGACTGCCACCAGGCCGTCGACCAGGCCGTCGCCGACAAGGTCAACTCGATCCTCAAGGGCGTCCTCACCAAGGGCACCGCCGCCGGGCGCAGCATCGGCCGCCCGGCCGCCGGCAAGACCGGCACCTGTGAGGAGTTCACCTGCGCCGTGTTCGCCGGCTTCACCCCGAACATGGCCGCCGCCACCGCCTACTGGGACTACCGCGGCCCCTGGCAGTACAAGGTGTACGGCGTGTACGGCGCGGACACCCCCGGCGCCATGTGGCAGCAGAGCATGGAGTCCGCCCTGGCCGGCAAGCCCGCCCCCGACTTCAACACCCCGTCCCGCGACTTCGGCGACACCACCAGCGTCCCGAAGGTGAAGGGCATGAAGGTCGCCGCGGCCCGGGCCAAGCTGCTGGGCGCCGACCTCAAGGTGCAGGTCGCGTCCGGGTCCGTCGACTCCGACCAGCCGAAGGGCACGGTCGTGTCCACCTCGCCGGACGCGGGCACCGAGGTCCCGCCCGGCACCACCGTCATCCTCTACATCAGCAGCGGCAAGAAGGCCGGCGGAGGCGGGAACGGACGCGGGAACGGCAACGGCCAGGGCTACCCCGGCTGGCCGCCGCCCGGCAACTGACGACGCGAGGCCCGGCGAACGCCGGGCATGACAAGAGCCCGGCGAACGCCGGGCACGGGAAGGGCCCGGCGACCGCCGGGCCCTTCGCTCACTCCGCGAGCTGCCGCTTGACCTCCGCGGCGACACGCCCGCCCTCGGCGCGACCCGCGACCTTCGGGTTCACGACCTTCATGACCTGCCCCATCGCCCGCGGCCCCGCCGCGCCCGTCTCGGCGATGGCGTCCGCGACCAGCGCGGTCAGCTCCTCGTCGGACAGCTGCGCCGGCAGGTACTCCTCCAGCACCGCGCCCTCGTCCCGCTCCGCCTGCGCCTGCTCGGCGCGGCCCGCGTCCCCGAACGCCGTCGCGGCCTCCCGGCGCTTCTTCGCCTCCCGGGTCAGCACCTTCACCACGTCGTCGTCGGACAGCTCGCGCGACCGCTTGCCGGCGACCTCCTCGTTCTTCACGGCCGTCAGCGCCATCCGCAGCGTCCGCGTGCGGACGTCGTCGCGCGCCTTCATCGCCGCCGACAGGTCGGTCTCGAGCTTCTCCTTCAGGGCACTCATGGTCACATCATGCCCGCACGAACCCGGCCGCCTCATCAGGATTACCGCGAGGTGCCCATCTCTGGAACCATGGGAACCAGAGAAGGGAGAACCGTGCGAAAGATCTACGCCGCGTCCCTCGGCCTCCTGGGCGCGGGCGCCGCTACCTTCGGGTACGCCTCGGTGATCGAGCGGAACTGGTTCCGGCTCCGCCGGTTCGACGTGCCGGTGCTGCCGCCCGGCCGCCCCTCGGTCAAGATCCTGCACATCTCCGATGCGCACCTGACGCCCGGACGCTCCCGCCTCATCCACTGGGTCCGCTCCCTGGACGCCCTGGAGCCCGACCTCGTCGTCAACACCGGCGACACGCTCTCGCACCGCGACGCGATCGGCCCCTTCCTGGACGCCCTCGGCCCCCTCCTGGACCGTCCCGGCGTCTTCGTCTACGGGTCCAACGACCTGTACTCCCCGATCTTCAAGAACCCCCTGCGCTACATCTGGCGCACCAGCAAGTCGGACTACAAGCGGCACCGCCGCGAGCCCGACCTGCCCTACCGCGAGCTCGGCTCGTCCCTGCAGGCCGCCGGCTGGCTCGACCTGAACAACCGCATCGGACGCCTCAAGGTCGGCGAGCTCGACGTCGAGTTCGGCGGGATCGACGACAGCCACATCAACCGCGACCGCTACGACAAGGTCGCCGGCCCCGTCGACCCGCAGGCGGACGTCCACCTCGGCGTCATGCACTCGCCCGAGCCCCGCAACCTCGACCGCTTCGCCGCCGACGGCTACGACCTCCTCCTCGCCGGCCACACCCACGGCGGCCAGGTCTGCGTCCCCTTCTACGGCGCCCTCGCCACCAACTGCGGCATCGACCGGCCCCGCGTCAAGGGCCTGCACCGGCACCGCGGCTCCTGGCTGCACGTCTCCGCCGGCCTCGGCACGTCCCCGAAGGCCCCCATGCGCTTCTGCTGCCCCCCGGAGGCGTCCCTCCTCACCCTCGTCCCGCGGTGAACTGGAAGACCGCCCACCTCCAAGCCGCCCTCTACGACGCCGGCGTCCACAACCCCACCGTCGCCCGCCTGGCCGCCCGCCTCCTGTGGGGCTACGACATAACGCACCTGTGGCGCAGCCTCGCCGTCCGCCCCGCGGGCCCCACCCTGGACATCCCCTGCGGCGGCGGCCTGGTGCCCCCCGCCGCCCACCACGTCTCCGCCGACCTCTCCCCGGCCATGCTCCACCGAGCCCGCCGCCGCGGCGCCCGAACCCTCGTCCAGGCGGACATCACCCGCCTCCCCTTCCCGTCCGCCGCCTTCGGCACCTGCCTCACCTACAACGGCCTCCACTGCCTCCCCGACCCCGCGAAGGCCGTCTCCGAACTGGCCCGCGTCCTCCGCCCCGGAGGCACCCTCCGGGGCACCACCCTCGTCCGCGGCACCTCCCGGCGCCACGACGCCCTCTTCGCCCTCATGCGCCGCTTCGGCCTCTTCGGCCCCTCCGGCACCACCGCCGATCTCCGCGCCTGGCTCACCGCCGCCGGCCTGACCGACATCACCCTCGCCCCGTCCGGCGCCGTGACCGGCTTCACAGCCCGGAAATCAGGGACGCACCACTCCCGAACATCCGCTAAAGTGGTCTAGGCGCCGGGAGCACGTACGACTCCCGGGCAGCCACCACCGGGGTGTAGCGCAGCTTGGCAGCGCGCTTCGTTCGGGACGAAGAGGTCGTGGGTTCAAATCCCGCCACCCCGACACTGAAGTACCAGGTGAGAGAGGGTCTCGGAGATCGTCCGGGGCCCTTTTTCGATCTTTGAGGTCCGTGGGGAGCCAAACGGGGAGCCACCGTCACGCGACGGTTTCGGACTTCTTGCGACTAATCCCCGCCGCTCGTGCGGCGAAGACGTTGTTGATGGTCTCGGCGCCCGTGGTGATCACCGGCTTGAGCTGGTGCCGGTAGACCTCCTCGGTGACCGCTGTGGACGAGTGCCCGCAGAGATCGGCGATGTTCTCCAGGGGGACGCCGCTGTCACTCATGATCGAGACGAACGAGTGCCGCAACTCTCGGGGCGTCCACTGCTCCCCGATGCCTGCCTTCTTGGTGATCAGCCGGAAGGCACGCCGCACATTGGCGGCATCGAGCGGCGTACCGGTCGGTGAGCAGAAAACGAGGTTGTTGTTCTTCCATGCCTGGCCCGCCTTGAGGCGTTGCTTGGCCTGGCTCTTGTGATGCTCCCGGAGCGTCTCGGCTACCTGGGCCGGGAGTTCGAGGGTGCGTCGGGACTTGCGGGTCTTGGTGTCCCCGGTCGCCCGGACCGAACGCCAAACGTGGACCGCGAGGCGTTCGTGATCGAATCCAACTGCGGTCACAGGGCCCCATGCCTTCTCGTCGTCCAGCCATGCGACGACGTGATCCCACGTCAAGGCTCGGGCTTCCTCAGTGCGGACACCGGTGAGCAGGCTCAGGACAACGTACGCGTGAAGGCGAGACGGCTTCGCAGCCTCCAGAACGGCCGTTGCCTGCTCGAATGTGAGCGCCTTGCTCGGACGTCCCGCCTTGCCCGGTGGCGTGGTGACGAGATCCGCGACGTTCCGGAGAACACGGTCACGTGCCTGAGCGAAGCGGATCGATCGCTTGAGAATCGAGTGAACGCCTTGCAGGGTCCGCGTCGCGAGGTTGCCTTTCAGCCCGTCCAACCAGTCGTCCACGTGGTCGGCACGCAGGTCTTTGAGCTTGACCTTGCCGATGAGCGGGATGACGTGCTTCTCGGCGAGGATGCGGTTGGTGGTCACCGTGTTCGGGTCTCGTCCTCTGAGTCCCATGGCGAGCCAGTCATTGACCGCGTCAGCGACCGTGTAGTTCTCAGGGCCGTCGATACCGGCCTCAAGATCTTTGATGAGTTTCCTAAGCTTCTCCTTCACCTCCGTCTTGGTGCGCCCCTTGCGCTTGGGCCGGTTCCGCTTACCGTCCGGCTTGAAGCCGAGTGAGATGGCTCCGGTGTACCCGTTGCCTTCCGGGTAGATGGTCGCTTCGTAGCTACCGATCAGGATCTTTGCCAAGGGATTCCTCCTCGTGTCGGTCGAGGTATTCCTTGATCGCTTTCCTGATGACCCATGACACATCGCGCTCCTGCGAAGCGGCGTACGTGACTAGGCGATCCTTGAACGCCTTCTCCACGCGTACCGGTGGCAGGGTCGTCTTGTCGTCGGTCATGTGAGCGTCTCCTCTCGTGTGGTTCTGTGTGACCTTTACCAGGTCGGGAGCGCGCTCGCGTCGATGGAGTTATCAAGAAGCGGGACCTCGGGGCCTTCCCTCTCGGGCGCACCCCGAGGTCACGTAGAACAACGTAGCACAGTGTTCTACGGCATGTCCGTCTTCTCTTCGAGTGAGGCGATGAACTCGGCAACGTGCCGGTCAGTGATGCGGCGGAGCTTGCCGATCTTGATGCTGCGGAGTTGGCCGGTCCGAAGCAGGAAGTAGATCTTGTCTCGTCCTATCTGGAGGATTTCGGCGACCTGTTCGACGGTGTAAGCCTGCATGCTCACCTCCTCGTCTCCCGAGCCTTGCTCGGAGGTTGTCGGGCGTAGGGCTCTCCCCTCGTCGCGTTCGCGGGACGGCTACGTGGTGTTGATCAGAAGCTCGTCACCTCCTTCCGTGGTTACGTTTCGTGTTCGTCCACGTCCATGTCCACGGCTGCGTTTCGGGCCTTTACGTGCAGACGCGCGCAAGTGGACGTGGACGTGGACGATCACAGATCGTTACGAGTTGGACTGCGTGGCGCGCCACCGTCCTCGGGTGACCTGTCTGGCGCGCCCCTCGTCTGCTAGCTCCTGGAGCCGGTAGTAGACCCAGGAGCGGCCCTTGCCCGTTGCGCTCTTGAGATGGGCGATGGTGACCCCCTCGTCGGGGGCGCTTGACAGGAGCGTCCACAGCGCGGCCTCAGAGCCGCTCTCGTCACGCTTCGGCAACTCGGGCTCCGCCACTTCGGGTATGGCGTCTCCGGCCCCCTCCGCGACCGTCTGTCGCGGTTTGTCTCGCTCAGCTTCGAGAGCCGACCGCGAGACATGGTCAAGAGCCGGGCGGTTGTCAGCGTGCTGGTGGACCGTCGCACTCACGGCCTCATCCGTCACCAGGTAGGCACGGGCACGGCGGGGGCTGTCGTGGCCGGCTGCGGAGATGAGGAACTTGCCGGGCGCGTTGAGGGTGTGTGCGTGCCATCCCGCCGCGAGCATCCCTTGCCCAAGGATGAGATCGACGTCCTTACGCTCCCGGACGCGGAAGCTGACGCGAATGTCCATCTGCGATCGAACGGCACCCCCGCCCATGGCCTTCTGGGTCGGGCGCTGAGTCGCGGCGATGAGCTGGACGGCGACGGCCCGCCCGAGACGCGCGATGGAGTCGGTATCGGCAGCAGTGTCGGGCGCATCATCGGCGAGTTCGGCGTACTCGTCGATGAGGATCACCAGCGCAGGGAACTCCGGCGTTGGTTCCCACACACGTTGACCGCGTGCTGCGAGCCATTCGGCGCGACCTTCGAGGACCGTCACGGCGTCACGCAGCAGGGCCCGTGCCTGTTCGGGGGTGGTCGCGAGCCGATCAATACATGGCGACCAAGGGTTGAGTTCCATTCCTCGCTTGAGATCGATCGCCCAGACCACCACATCGGCGCAGGCCGTGAGGTTGCCCATCAAGACGTTGATTCCGCCGCTCTTGCCTGCTCCTGTCGCTCCGCCGAACAGGGCGTGTCGGCGCAGGAACAGCACGCGCGCGGGGGCGGCGTCCTCGAACGGGCCGAGGTCGATTGGCTCAGTGATGGACGATACGGAGGGGCCCGGCCACGGGATCGCATCGGCGTGCGGGTCGATGTCGAGAACGCGCAGCTCGAACCGGTTGGCCTTGTCGTCGGGAGTGGGGTGGACACGGACAGCACCTCTGAAGGTGCCTAGGGCCGACTCCAGTGCGGGAATCTTGCCTGTCACGTCTTGGATGGTCTGACCGCGTGCAAGCCCGAAGCGCGCACGCCATCCCCACACGTCCACGACGGCGGACATGACACGCGAGCCCTTGAGCCCGATCGCTTCGGAGATCTCGGGCCATGCTGCGAGCTTACGCTCGACGCGGACACGGGCACGGCGCCGACGGTGCGCCCACCAGGGGCCGGCGAGTAGGACGATCCCCAACAAGAGGAGCTGTGGGAGGGGCCGGACGAACGGCCCAAGAGCCGTTCCGACCGCGAGCCACGAACCGACTGCTGTTGTGACAGCGGCTGCATAGAGACGCTCGACACGGCGGGCAAGGCCAAGCCGTTCGCCCACTCCGACGAGAGCCGACGCGGCAAGGCCCGCGCCCCCGAGGAGCCATGGCCACCACTCCGGGTGGATGGCGTGTAGGGCTGACGCGGCAATCAGTGCCAGCGCAGCGACGTTGAACGGTGCCAGTTCGGAGCGGTACCGCCACAGCCACCGAGCGAACACGACAGCGGCGGCTTCTGGGAGTTGGTCACCGGAGTTCATGACCACCATCGGCTGTAGGCCGTAGCGGCGCATCCTGCGGGCGTTGCGGCGCATCTGCTGTGGCCTCATGGGCGCCCCCCGTGAGGCCATCCCTGCGCGTCCAACTCGTCGCGCAGGTATGAGAAGGGGTCGGGCTCTCCCTCGCGCTGAGCGGCGAGTGTGGCACGCGCAGCGGCGAGGAGATTCGCGCGCGAGAGACGCTGTGCATCGATATCGGTACGGAGCCGTGTGATTTCGGAGATGAGGCGGGGGGTATCGGAAAGGGCGGCGTTCAGGTGCTCCCAAAGTCGCGACATCGAGGTCATCGACTCGGACAGAACGGCGACCGTTTCACGAGCCGTGATGTTGCGGAGTTTGGCCTCCTGGAGATCGATCGTGTGGGGCTTTGGAGTGTCGGGCACTAGGCATCCCTCCTTAAGCCGGGGCCATCAGGAATGGGTTTTGGTCAGGGATTGAAGAACCGCGGTGACCACTCGACGGATTTCAGGTGCGGCGTTTGTCGCAGCCAGAAAGAAGCCGAACAGCAAGCAGACGACTGCATGCCATGCGCGCAGGCTCATGTACCGCCATGCCAGCCACATAACGGCCGCCAGCACCATCCAGAGCGGAAACGACACGTTCATTGAGGGAACTCACCTCCTTCACTGAGTCGGGAGATGGCCGGTTTTCGGGATCAGAGCCACAGGTCGGGAAACCGGGATCCTTGCTTGCGGCGACGCCAGCGAGCCCGCGCGCGGCATTTGCGGCACTTCCGGTTACCCGGCTCCACTCGGGCACCACACACGCACCGGAAACCGGTGATGATGCGAGGCATCTGCGTTTGGTTCATCTGCTTACCTCCGAGCCTTGACGCGGGCGGGGAGGTCGTCGCACGTCTGCGTGCGCAGCAGTCTGCGGGAGGCGATACCCGCGCTGGAGGAGGCGGTAGCGTTACGAAGGACGCGACGCTCTTCCGAGTGGATACCGATGACGAGCATCGCGAAGATGCCGGACACGGCTCCGGCGAGAAACACTGCGATGATGGACGCGAGAATGAGGATCATCGGGGATCACTCCCTTTCACCTACTGGGGGAACCTACGCCAGTGACAGTAGGTCCGGTGAAAGGAGCACACCTATCCCAGGATGAGATCCTGCGCTGATATATATCGCCGTCGAATATCGCGGTGAGATAATCGCGCTCGGGAGCGCGTAAGAGTCATAGTCCCTGATCAGGGGCAAGTTTGCGCAGGGTGTTACGTATCAAGCGCGCGGCCACGTCCATCCGGTTCCCTGGACAGATGGGGATGGGCTTGTGCCGACCATCTTGGTCAACCCACACCCACCAGTCCGGCCCGTTGGGCCTGAGCGGCTCGCAGGCGAGTAGCGGAAGGCGAACGCCGCATCGGGGGTAGCCGCCCATCCGTAGGAGCCCGAGACGTCCCTCAGAGCGCGCGGTCACAGTCCACCCATCACGGCCGAGAGCGACCCTAAGCAGGACCTCTCGCGTAGGGGTGATCACAATGCCTCGCTGTTCACAGCCTGCATCAGGCGTTGCCAGTTACGGCGGGTCACCAAGATCACGGGGCCGTTCCGGTCGGTTGAATCACGCACTGCGACGAACCCCGGGCCGTTGGCCACCTCGACGCATCCTTGTTGATTCAGCTCCTCGCACCGAGAAGCCCTCCGGTACTTCAGCACGCGCATTCTCGGCTTGCCCCTTCTCGCTAGCCTCTTTGAGTTTCTGCGGGCATGCGCAGGCGAAAGCCACGTAACAGAACCGGTCGACCCGATAGGAGCAGTAACCACGGTCGATCGCACGTAGCGCGTCGTCATACCTGGTGTCACCGGTTGCACGACCATCCGCCATGAGCAGACTGCGCAGAACCTCACGTGCCCTCGTGCGGTCATACCGCTCACTGAACGTCTCCCACATCCCACGACGGGACGTCGCCACATGCCAGTGATCGGGCGCTACGGGAAGGCCCCCCGTCAGCATGCGCTGTCTTGGCAATCGGGCCCACATGCGGCCCGAGCCGTCACGTGGGTCCCTGCGAGGTAGCCCACGATGCGGACGCTTGCGTCAATGATCTGATCTGCTGGCGCGATCGGCTCCCGCCACGAGGTATAGAACCACCGGGTACCGCCGTCCTCGGACCGGGCGCGGCACGTGATCGTGTCGCTCGTCCTTGACGACTCGACGCAGCACCCTTGCGTCTGGGGGTTCAGGACCTTGAGACCGCGCGTGGTCAGCTCGACCTGGAGGCGACGCGCAGACAAGTGCGCACCCAGCGCCGCCAACGGGTCATAGTCACCCGTACGATCATCCATAGCCAGGACCTCACTTCCTGGTCAGGCCCCGGGTCCCCCGATGTTGGCGCATCGGGCCGGGGCCGCTTTGTCTCTACGGCACGCCAAGGGAGTCCGCACGAAGTTGATCGGGACGCTTCATGTCGAGATGCGCGGACAGCCGTTTCTCTGACCCTGCGTGAGTGGCGCTCCGCCGGTCACGCGGAACGCTGGCAGCCGGCAGGGCCCTAGCAAATCTCACGGTGATATAGCACGATGTGATGGACTTGGAGCGTCACGATCCCCCGAACGCGGTACCAGGGAGCGGATACGCCGAGCCATGGCCGTTGACCAGCAGACCTTTCAGGACACCCTTGATCGTGTTTTCGCACGTCAGGACACCCTTGAGGCTTGCAAGAGCCGCGACCTCGGGGCCATCCTCCGCATCCTTGGCAGACACGGTGTCACTCAGGGGCAGGTTGCATCTCGGACCGGTATCGCCCAAGGTCGTCTGAGTGAGTACAAAACCGGCAAACGGGTCCCCGAGAAGACGTCCGTCTTCGAAAGCTTTGCCAACGGGCTCAACATGCCCGCCCCTGCTCGTAGGGCCATGGGTCTCGCCCCAAGGCAGGAGGCAGACCCAACCCCACAGAACGGCGGCAGCGACTTACAAACCCCCCTCGACGCTTTCGACATATTGCAACTCGCGACGGAAGCTGGGAGGCGAGGAGGCGAAGTGAGGCGGCGCGAAATGCTCGAACTCGCTGCCACCATCGGCGCAGGGATGGCCTTCGGGCGAAACGACATGTGGGAGCGCCTTGCCTATGCAATCACCAAGCCAGCGGCGGTAGACGAGCCCCTTGTCCGTGAGATGGAACTCCGCTCGGAAGGCTTCCATCAACTCGACCTCGTGATGCCATCACGAAGCCTCTTCAAAGCGATTCTGGCTCATCTCAACGAGCTGACCACGCTCCTCAACGGCATGGCCGATGACCCTCACAATGAGCTGAGGAAGCGACTCATCATCTCAGCAGGAGAAAGCAGCGTTCTCGCTGGATGGTGGGCAAGCGATTTCGGAAACATGGCCGCTGCTCGCACCCTCTACGAGACAGCAGAAAGAGCAGCCAAAGAGGCATCCGACCCTGCAATTAACGCTTGTCTGCTGGCCTACAAGAGCTACATCCCCAGCATGAGGGGAGCGCATGGCCGGTCCCGCGCACTCCTCACAGAGGCTCTACGAGTGCTACCCGCTTCTGTCTCACCAACGACTGAGGCATGGCTAGCGGCACGCCATGCCGAAGAAAGCGCGGCGCTAGGTGACAGGAAGCAAGCGCTGGAATCATGGGGTCGAGCAGAAGACGCCTTCAGCGTCGCGGACCCTGCCGAGGATCGCTCTTGGACATGCTTTTTCGATCAAGCACGATTCGACTCGTGCCGTATCTCGACCTACGCCAACATCCCGGGTCGACTCGATAAGGCCGAGGAGATCGCAAGCGACATGATCGCATCGGTCGGCGATTTCGAACAAAAGCGCGTGGCGATCGTCCTCGGCGACATCGCAGCGGCGCACCTGAGACACGGCCACATCAACGAGGCATCCCGCATAGCCAAAGATGGCCTTGCCGCTGTACGCGAATCGGAGTTCGCCATGTGGCTACCGAAGTTCGAAGAGGTAGCCAAGGGCGTAAACCAGTGGCGAACCAAGGATCCAGTGAGATCCTTCCTGGAAGACCTCGCAGTTACGAAGCGTCAGTTTGGCGCGTCTGCTCGGTGATCCAGTCGAGGTAATCCTCATTGCCCTCGATGATCGGCGTCGCGATAATCTCTGGCACGTCGTAGCTGTGGTTTTCCTTGATGAACTTCTTGAGGGCAGGCACGATCTCACCAGTCGTCTTGATGAGGAGCTGCCACTCCTGCTCGTTCTGAACCTTGCCATCCCACCAGTACAGCGAGCGAATCGGCCCGACGACCTGAGCGCAGGCAGCCAACCGAGCATCGGTGATGCGGGCTGCAAGCTCAAGCGCATGCTCCTCGCTGTCCGTCGTCGTCAATACCTGCACATAGTTCGACATGATTCAATCCCTTCTACGCTATCACCCAGCCAGCATGATGAAGTTCAATCAGACTCCACCGAAAGAAGTGCATTGGGAACCATTTGAACTATTTCACCCTCTTGAACTTCATCTGGTATACGATATTCCGTACGCGTTGCGCGAACGGACAGGATTACTGGCGCCTTCTCTACAGAAGCACTGAATTCAGATGGAAGTGGCATCAATCCACCGGATCGATCCACTTGCAGCCCAACACCTGCTCGAAGAACCTCGGAATGATCAGCGCAACGCTGCGCCAATGCTTGCATATCCCGAATGAGCACCTTCACATACTGCTTAAAGTAGTCAAAGTGGATAACGTCGAAGTATCTGATCATGGAATTTACTCTACCACCTCCATCACTTTCGCGAAGGGGTTCCATTCGTGACACACGTATCCAGGGTGTATTCATAAGCATTTGCTTTCCTTGATGAAGGTAGACTCCCACCATTGGCGCCCTAAGCACTGCCAGACAAACGATAAAGTTGAGCCTTACTCTATTCTTGGGTTGCCGAATTTCATAGCTAGACTTCAGGTAGTCTGCAGCCTTACTAAGCGGCATTGTAATCGCGCGATATGTATCCTCGCCCGTTAGCTCAAGCTTAGAGCCACCCTTACGCAACACCTTCGCAAAGGATATAGCGACAGGGGCTGGCATGTTGCAGAATTCTAGGTTCTCTGCATTGAGCGCGTTCTGCAAGCTTATACTAAGAGATGCGCCGGTAGGCTTGCCATCTGACGAAGCTCTGAAAATTTTCAATCGACCATCTGGCAATCCTACTATTTCGGGGTAATTGAACGTCTCTCCAGACAACTCGGAACGCAAAAAGAAGACATAAGGCAATTCGCTTTGCTTGCACTCAATCAACATGTCAAGGTGAGGCAATATTTGCCGCCGACGAATTGTTTCGGGGCTAGAAAGGGGCACTTTTGCCCAAATATCTAGCGTTCGCGTTTGCTCTGATTCGGAATCAACGAACGCCCACTCCTCTTGAATGAACGAACGACCACCTAGCTCAGACAATGCGGATCGCAGGTCACGAGCTACTTCAGCTTGAAATGGATAACCCGACCTTCTGACTGCTTCCATCAAAGATGCAGCGGAAATACCGGCGCCAAGCTGCCCAGCGTCCGACTCGCTTGCCATCGAAGCCATCACCCCAAAATACATCTTCCTGCCTATCGATGCTACTAGAAGTGGATATCCATCGATAGATTGGGGGAAGGCAAAGGCATGCGAAGTCATGACATGGGACAGTCTGAGGTACGAAGAGGGTTGGACGCGAAGACAGGGCAACAAGAAGGGCCCGCCGAGCTTACGCCCGGCGAGCCCTGTGGGTTGGCGCTAGTCTAGCTGGTGTGTTCCACGGTGCTGATGATCTGTTTGACCCTGCGTCGGTCGATGCCGTGTCGGTCGGCTAGTGCCCGTTGTGAGAGTGGCTTGCCCGGACCGTTCAGGCTCGCCACATAGTCAGCAAGAACCGCTTGTTTGGGAGTCTGTTCCACTTTGGTGCAGTCTGGTTCAGACTCCGTTGACGCTGGCTCCGCGGGGTCGGGCTGTCCGAGCGTTCCCGCTGATGACGTAGCGTTCCGCGTGAGCATCATCAGCAGCTCGAACGAGCCAACGAGAGCGAGTGCCGGCCATGCACTGACGAGGGCCCCAGTGGGACCGTGGTTCAGGCCGTGCGCCACATTGGCGCCGATGGTGGCCACGATGCCCACAGCCAGGCTCCACTTGGCCAACGCTGGTACGCCTTGCTTCCGGCGGCTTGCGTCCAGGATCACCATGGAAGCGGCCCAGATGAGACCGTCGACGGTGAACGGCACCAACCGGGCCGTCAGACCGGTCTCGCCATGGGTGCGTACCAACTCGTACGCATGGCGGTACGAGATCACGGCCGCGATCACGGCAACGATGCCCACGGCAAGCGCTGTGGTGATCCGAGTGAGGTGATCAGCCATGGGCCAACTCCTCTCGGAACGTTGAGCACCAGCGGGTCATTCTCGTTGCGCCCCATGGCGAGGAGTTCGGCGATCGTGAGCGCCGTGATCGCTTGGTGTCGGTTGAGGGGCGTCGGCCACGTGCTGACGTGCCAGACTCCATCGACGAGAACGGCGTTGCCGACGACGGCGTCGTTCACCGTGAGGATCATGCGGGTGTCGTTAATCTTGATTGCCATGTGGGCTCCTCTCCCGCACCGGGGGAGTCACGGGAGCCAGAACGGGAGCCAATGCCGTCGAACAGCACGGGACCCATCCGGACTCACCGCGACCCCATCCGGGCGTTGAAGCAGGTGAGGGGCGCCCCGTTCGGCTCTAGGTTGACCTCGACGGAGATCGATTCGCCTGATTTGCTTCGGGACGAAGAGGTCGTGGGTTCAAATCCCGCCACCCCGACAGAAAACGCCAGATCAGAGGCCGGTTCTCCGCCAAGGAGACCGGCCTCAAGATCTTTTGTCCGCGATTCGTCCGCGAACCCAACCGTCACCCACGGACACCGTCCATCCGGGACCAGCACTGAGCGGATTTTCCTCCACCGCCCCCGCGTTCAGATCCACGCTCCGTCCGCCCGCACCCAAACGCCCGGAACGGACATAGCTCCGCGTCACGCAACGGGCTAGCAAGAGACCCCACATGGCCGCCGCCCAAAACAGTGCACACCCCCAAGGTTGGGCATGACTCCCACGGGGTCGTTCCTCGGACTACGGGGCCGCCATGAGCAAGAATCTCGGCACGCTCGTTCGATCTGCCCGCGTCGCCCACGGCTGGACGCAACGCGACCTCGCCGACCGCCTTCACTGCTCCCGCTCGACCGTCTCGCGCCTGGAGACCGGAGCACAAGCTCTGGACGACGTCGCCACCCTCCGCCGCCTCGCCGAAGTCCTACAGATCTCCCCGACGGCGCTGGGGATCACCGCTACGGTGACGGTTCAGCCACCCGCGGAGGATGATGTGCGGCGCCGTCAGCTCTTGACCAACCTCGCCGTAACCGCTGCTGCCGCCAGCCCTCCAGCCCGTGCCATTGCATCCGCAGCCGCGGACGCACAAGCAAGACCCACGGACCTCCTCGTTGCCCGAGTCCGCAGCGCCATGCTGACCACAGACCCTGTGGCCGCCCCAAGCCCTCCCGCCCAGCTCCGTGCCACGCTCGCCTCCGCGATCCGCGCCTACGACAACTGCGAGTACGCCAAGCTCGCCACTGTCCTCCCACAGCTGATTACCAACGCCCACGCCACTGACAGCACCACGGACACCGTCCTGGCTGAGACCTACACCCTGGTCACACGCCTCATGATCAAGCTGGACGACCAGCTCGGGTGGATCGCAGCAGACCGGGCCCGCTTTCTCGCTGCAGCGAACGGCGACCCCCTCGTAGCCGGCGAAGCGGCCCGCAACCTAGCCGTCCTGGCACGCCGCGCCGGCTGGCACTCCGAAGCCGGGCAGATCGCGATAGGCATGGCCGAGAGCGACATCCTCCAAGGCCGCGACCCTGCTCGGACGGCCGAGCGCGGCCTTCTCGTCATGTCGGCCGCCTACACGGCAGCGCATGCCGCTGACCGCTCTGGCATGCGGGAACTAACGGACCAGGCTGCAAGGCTCGCCAATCGCCTCGGCGGTAGAGTTCTCCTCCGCGACCACGGCGGCGGCTTCAGCCCAACAGCGGTCCAGCTCCACAGGATCTCGGCCGAGTACGTCGCTGGAGACCCGGCGGCGGCCATAGCCGCAGCCCGCAAGATCCCTCCCAGCGCGCTCCCGACTGTGGAGCGCCGAGCCCGCTACTTCACAGACATCGCTCGCGCATACGGGATATGGGGCCGCCGCGATCAATGCCTGGAGGCCCTCCTGCACGCCGAACGCGCCGCACCGCAAGAGACGCACTCCCGCCCAGCCGTCCGCGACCTGGTCGCCGGCCTCCTGACCTCGGGCCGGACATCCCCGGACCTGCGCGGCCTGGCCGCCCGCTGCGGCATCCGCTGACACCCAACCGCTCAACGTAAGCCGCACAGCCAGCGCACACCAGAGCATGTGCAAGGGACGCACACCCTGTCCGGCACCTGCACACACGCCTCCTCAAACCGCACCGTTGACCGACCTTGGAGTTAAGGCCGCACAAGACGGCCAAGGCCAATCGGCTGAAGGAGGCCATCATGACCAGCATCACCGTCCAGGAGGCCCGTCCGTCGGACAGCACGACCAGGGACCCCAGGTCCTTCGTCGACCCGCAGGTCTGGGACCGGCAGATCGCCCTCCTCGTCCGCGACCACCCCTTCCACACTGACCGATGCGATCACTTGGTACTTCGGCGGCCAAAGAATCAACACGCTCAACCTTGGCCCTCCGCTTCTCTGTGTCGGAACGGCTGAGATCACTATGCCGAGGCGCAGCCGACGCGGTGCTGGCCAGCCGGACCGGCGTGCTGCTCAAGAACACGGATGGGCCATCGAGTAGATCTGGGTGTTCTACCTCGCCTGTTCCGCCGTTGTCTGGGGGAGCCTGCCGCGACTGCCTCTCGGGTGACCGATCGGTGATCGTGCTGCACAGTACATTGGGCAGGCGGCGGAGGGGCTCTGTCGTGTTGGGATCCGGTGACTGTCCAGGGAGGACAATTTGGCTTCAGAGAAGGGACTGCTTCCGCTGTTCCAGCATCTGCTTATGATTGGATTCACGCACTTCAGCACAGGGTCTGTGACGACGTTGATGAGCGGTGAGGATTCGATCGAGCCGCCTGCGGGGTGGCCCGTAGTCCGCGAGTCAGTTGAGGCTCTGAGCAACAAGGCTCGTGATCTTCTTGGGGCGGGCCCTGTCCTCCTGCTACCGTCCTGGGAGCGTCAACCGGACGCCGCGGCAGCGAAGGCGGGGCGACGTCGCGCCCTTCGCCCGTACGAGGACACGCTCCGTGCATGCGCGCCAGTGGACGCTGACAGTGTGATGGCTGTCATGACACCCATGGAGTTGTGGAGTTCGGTCGCCCCATGGGCAGCCGAACTCAGACGTGATCTGAGCGAGCGCTGGGACACACTCCTTCTTCTTTATAGCACCGGCCTGATCGGTGGGTTCCACACTAGCTTTACGGCGGCCACCGCATTCTTTCGTGTCAAAGCTGCACACCGGCCGCCTCTCAAGGTCTTCCAGGTGCCCCGCAGGGAAGACGAATCCGCTGTCGTGAAGGACTTCGAGAAGCTTCTGGCCCGCGAAGGAGGCCGTACGCGATACGGATACGTGATCCGAGAAATGCCTCAATGGGAGGAAGGCTTTGACTTCGACCGCTACGATCCCGTCGTTCTAAAGCAGCGCGCCGACCTTGCTGGCTTCGGCAGTGTCAGCACCATGGGCGACCTTTTCGACGTGGTTGCGCGAATCCACACGGCGGGCCACTCGAAGTTGATCAGTACCGACGCGGAGCCCGGCGCAGTCCGCTTGGTGGGAGGGCGCGATGTGCAGCGCGACGGTACCATCGCACCTCCGAGCGACGTAGCCTACTGGGTGCGGGCACAACCCGAACACCTGCTCGCCCCAGGGGACTTGATTCTTCGCGAGATTTACGCCCCCGGCGACCCACACGGATTTTGCCTGGCGGAGGTAACCGAGCAGGATCTGCCAGCTGCCGCATCTCATACGACGATCGTGCTGCGCCCTAAGGCTGATTTGGAAAGCCAGCGGATCGGATTTGCCATGATGTGGCTACGTACGCCGCTGGCTCGCACGTTGGCTGGCACATCAGGAGTGCATGTTTCAGTTAAGAATCTGCTGACGCTTCCAGTGCCGCAGCCTGACGAAGCTCTGGAAAAGGCATTCGATGAGCTCGATGCAGTTCGGCTGCGGCTTGAGGAGTGGCAACTCGAGGCGGATTCGTTGCTTGGATCAGTGTTCATGCATCAAACCCCGGCTCAGGCTCGCCTAGAGATCATTGACAAGGGTCGCGCGCTGCGGTTGCGCGTGGAAGCTGCATCGCTACTCGATGATTTAGGGCACACCATACGTACGCGATTCCCTTACCCCATTGCATCCAGATGGCGTGAGACTGAGGCGCAATTAAGTGCTGGCGATCCTCGGGCTGCCTACAGTGCTGTTCTGGACACAGCCGAGATCCTGCTCTGTTATGTTGCCCAGGTCGCACTCGCGCTTGGACGAGAGGAGGACCTCAACTTCGGTGCAGTAGTGGCGATCAAGGGTAAGCTCACAAGCGGTCGCAGCGGCCCTGGATTCGGTGACTGGGTCGCAGTCTTGGATGAGTCCGCTACTAGTCGCCGACTGCGCAACCTGCCAACTGAACACCCGCTGCAGGATATCCGAGCACTTTTCGCTGGTTCGGAAGCCACAAACGCTCGTCAGCGTCTGTACGGCCGCCGCAATGATGAAGCGCATTTGCGCCGTATCGATTCAATCGACCTGCCAGGAGCCATTCAGGCAGCTTTCGCGGACCTGACTATTCTGACTGACAGGGCTCGTTTTCTGGCTGATTTGCCTCTCCTGCATCTCACAGACGTGCGCTGGGATACCCTGGAAAGAACGGCCCTGGTGCATTTCCGTGAGCTGATGGGCGATCATCCGGTAGTGCCGACCAAGACCATGGCTGTGCCTAGAAACGACCTAGAGAAGGGTAGCCTGTACATGCGTGACTCTGGTCACCAACTGCATCTGTTGCGCCCCTTTCTAGTGGGTCAGGTTTGTCCAGTTTGCCGGACGTGGTCCACGTTTCATGTTGATCGCGTCCCCGGTGAAGCCGTCCTCTTGAAGAGCCTCGAACACGGGCACATTTTTAGAGACCATTCACCTGCCATGTCTGCAGCGCTGTCAGGAGTCGGTCTGCTCTGACGGGCAGTGACAAGCCATGCTGGGGGTCGGTAGGCATGGCCGACGCGACGCACGTCGTGGCTCACGAGGTCGTCACTTACACCACTCGTACCTGGCGTGCGCGCGGGGCGGCGCTTAGGTACGTGGCTCGCACAGCGTCGACCGGTGCGGATGCAGCACCGGTCGATGAAGCAAACTATGCGTCCAGGCCGAGAAGTTGGGGTGCCCGCCGGGGGTAGGGCGACCGCTGCCAGTGTCCACAGATCCTCGGTCGAGCAGGACACGGCAACCGCCCTTGAACTGATCAGCGCTGCCGGCCTCGCGCCCTCCCGCAAGTCCACACCCGTCCGAGATCATCCAATTCTGTTGTTAGCACTGCCATTAGCGGCCGCACCGACTTCAACCGGTCCGGGGTACTCGTTCGCGCGAACGGCGCCCAGCCCGCGACAGACCGTCTCACGCGAACGAGTGCCTCGGCTCGTGGGGGCTGCGAAGCCCCAGCTTCGGGCACGTTCAAGGCCCCTTGCGTCTCACGCCTACACGTGCGACGTTGGCGGCCGTTCAGTTCCACCAAGTGCGAAGCCAGTAACAAGTCCGACTAGTTCCACCGTGATGAGGTGAAGATAAGTTGGACTCACCCCTAGCATCGCGAGGACGGCTAGCAGCAGGCCCAACACGAGCAGGGCGAGAACAGGATTGGCACTGGGCGGTACCCTCACTATGACTCCTTCGTGAGTCGCGTGGCCGCGCAGGCGTGATCCTCCAGCACGAGAATCAGATTTTCCACTTGCGCGGCCGTTCCATTGGGTCATTTGGAGACTAGCGCCATCTTTCATCCGGGGTCTACTCGGGACTTCAGAAATCGGACAAAGAGTGACGCTAGCGGCGTCCGTTCGACACACACGGGAGAAATTCCTCATGCGTTTGCGCAGCTCACAGCACCTAGCCTAAACCTGCAATGTGACCTACGCCTCATTTTAATGACCATCACGAGCGCCGCCCCAAGGACTTTTGACTTATGAAAACTCGGACGACTTTTCCACTTTTGAAAAGTAAAAAGTCCGGCCCGCACTGGAGATCGATCCTGCAGTGAGCGGCCGGTTTTGTTCTGCCAGGGACTCAGCGCCGAAGTCGGCCAGGCGTAAACCGTGGGGCGGTCGCAGGCGAGCTGCGCGACGGGACCGGCGGAACAGGCGCGACAGCTTCCCCAGGGTTGGCTATGGGGAAGCTGTCGGTTGTCGAGCCGTGATTCCGCTCAGTGCCGGACTCAGCCGCTCGCGACCGTGCCAGGGCTACCAAGTGGTGCGGCGAGGAGGCTCCGTGTCCGGGCTACGCACTGCTGTTGCTGGACATAAGGCGTAGGAGGTCGGCGGTGACTACTCGGTAGGTGGTGCCTATGCGGATGACCTTGCAGGGGAAGAGGTCTTCGCGTGCGAGTTGGTAGGCGCGGGTTCGGCCGAGGCCCAGAGCTCGGGCGGCGGTCTCGATGGTGGTTGTGGTGGGGAGGGCTGCGAGCTCCTCGTGGGTCATCGGCTCCATGCTCAGGCCTCCGGAGTGTTCGTAGGACGAATGCGAATGAAACGGCTTCGTTCGCCAGCAGGAGGGGGCGCGAGGAGCATCGGATCGGTGATTGGTCTGGGGAAGTCGTTGGCCGCTGCTGCTACACCGACGTCATCCACGCGCGTTCTTCCGTCGGTGGCTGGGGACGCTTCGCGTCCGTGGGTGGCGCGGGAGTGGACGGCGTTGATGGTCGATTGGGCATCGCTGAGGGCCGCGCAGAGAGCTCGGGAGTGCTGCCTGGCTTCGGCTAGAGCTTGGCCGTGGCGGCTCAGGACGTCGGCGAGGTCTTCGGCCTGGTCGTGGCCGAGACGGTCGGCTTGCAGCTCCCGGAGGAAGAAGCGGTTTATCTGGTCGAGGAGCTGATCGAGGCCGTAGGTCGCTGCGCTGAGATTGCCGAGGATGGTGTACGCGGTGCCGGGGAGGGTGAGGCTCGGAGGGCCGGTCGTGGCGTCGTTGAGCTGGCGGACGTGTTCGTAGAGGTTGCTCGCGAGGTCGGCTGTTTGGTCGTCGTTACGAGCGGTAGCGGGAGCCTGCCTGTGGTCGGTCATGTGAATGTGTCCTTGTGGATAAGGGGCCTGCCTGGGGGCTGTGATCGGTCATGGCTTCGCCTCTCTTGCGTGGTGGTTGTCAGGTAGTGCTGCTCTGCCGGCGCGGACGCTGCGGCGGTGCACTACTTGCGCATTGTTGGCACTTTTTACGCTCCGTAGTATGCAGAGGCGCTGATCTTTGTGCCAGGACCAGGACGGCGTGGCGCCGGGGTTGCGTGGTCGGGTTACCGCGCTGGGCCCCGGCGGCGGTGAGGGCTGGACGGCGACGGTGTGGGCGCGCTGGGTCGGTATGGGTTGCCTGCGAGCTGGTCGCTGAGGGGTACGGGGAAGGCTGTGGCAGCGAGGCGCGCGGCGTTCTGCTCCGCCGTGTAGTTCGGTGGTGTCCGTGGCAGCGTGGGGGAAGATGGCCGCGGAGTTGGTCGGCTGAGTCTGCTGAGTTGGGCGGCAGCCTTGCGGGCGGCAGCTGCCTGAGCAGCGCGTTGCTGCAACTGCCGGTACTCCGCGATCGCCTCGATGAGGGCGACGAGTTGCACGACCAGGTGGGAGAGGACGCCGGCGAGGCTTGGACGGTTACCGCGTTGTCCCCGGATACCGGATAGAGCCAGTGCTCTGGCAGCCCTGCGGAGGCTCGTGCCGTAGGGAGTCAAGGGTGGTTGGCGTCCGTAAGGTTCGCGAGCTGCGCGGTCGTAGAAGTCGGCGGCACGGGCGAGTTCCCGGTTTCCTGTGAGCGCCGCGGTCACGTGTAAGACGTCGGAGGTTGCGGCTGCTACGTCGGCGCGGACGGCCGGGTCCTGGATATGACGCATCTGCCAGGTGGCCGTCGCGGTGGCTCGGGCAGCCTGCTGGTATGCAGCGGATCGCTCCTCGTGGGTCAGCTCCACCTCGCCGAAGGGGCGACGGTCAAAGCGGTTGCCTTCGTGCGGCGCCGACCAGCGCTCGCGAAGTTTGGGGAGCGTCAGGTTGGGCGCGAGCTTCTTGCCGGAGAACCAGACTGGTTGGTTCTCCTTGTTGTTGTGATGTGGGAGCGCAACGGCGTAACCGGTGATCCGCTCGGGTGAGCGGGCACTGTGGCGCATCTTGACCAGCACCCCGGCGTGTTCGAGGGCGGCGAAGAAGTCGCCCTCGTTCTCGGCTCCGGCTGCTGCGGTGGCTACGAGTCGGCGGAGGGCGATGCGGGGCGGCTCGGCCCAGTTCTTCCGGTGGGCAAGTTCTGTCTCGGCTCGGGTTGGTCGTGGGGCTGCTGTCCGGTCTGCGGGCGCGGTCGGGGTGAGTCCGTATCGCTTCTCGACGATATGGCAGGCGTCGGCGACCTTGAAGTAGTCGCGGTGGACGTTGGGGTTGCGCCCGTCCTCGCGCGCCAGGACCGCTACGAGGTGGATGTGGTCGTCGGCATGTCGCACTGCGATCCAGCGGCATGCTTCGTCGTCGCCTCGTGGCGCGAACCCGGTCTGGTGCATCACCTCCTCGGCGATGTCGGCCCATTCGTCGTCCGAGAGGCGCCGGTCCGCGAGGGCGGTGCGGACCGAGCACTGCCAGATCGGAGACGCCAGCGGGGTATGTCGGAGAGTGTCGAGCGGGGAGGTCAGGACTCCGACCAGGTGCCGGAAGTCCCGATCGCTTCTGACGTCCAGTCCGGGTTCCAGAGCCATGGGGAGTCGGAAGCCCGCGACGAGGTGGGGATTGACGTGTTCGTTGCGCCGGCCGGGGCCGTAGAGGTAGGACAGCAACCGGGCGACGCTCTCGCCCCGGGTCACTTTGCCGATCAACGCTGGAGCCGGCCGAGCTCGACGGACGAGGCGTCCACTCTTCGAAGAACGTTCTGCAGGTACGCCAAAGCAGCGGGCAGTTCGCGGGGTATCTGTCCCGTGGCATTCGCGATGCGGGCCAGCTGATTGAGGTTCACGCCGATCCGGTTCAGCTGCCGTGCGATGCCGCGTAGTTCCTCGCAGATATCCGGTGTCAGTTCGTGTCCGAATCTGTGTTGTCGATTGGCCGCTTGTACGGTGTGGACGATGAATGTCCCGTAGGCAGCTCCCGCTCGGTGCGCTGCTTCGCAGATCTCCTTGTACTCCTCGTCGCTGACTCGGAACCTCATCTCCCGGTCCCGCCGGCGTCCCTCGCCGAGCTGCGAGCGTCGCTGCAGCTTGCGTGACGTGCTGACCTGCTCGTCTTCCGTGGCTCCGCCTCCGATCACATCGATCATGACCGCGCCCGGTCTGCCCAGCCGGGTGTGCACGTGATGGACCGCCGCGGGTTCATTGCGTGTCGCGACACGGTCCTACCTTGCAGCCCCTAAGAAGGGCCTTGTGAGAGACCGCAAGGTCCTTGTCAGCTGCTACACCATCTCCGCCGCTGACCGTATAGACGTGCCAATGAGTGTCGCCCAGTGTCATATGATTCTCATCTTCAACGAACGGCACATAGGTTAACTCTCCCCGCGCTCAGGCTAGCGCCGCGACACTCACCTTCTATAAGCCACGTTAGAGCTGACCATGGGACGTCGTCTCTCTCTACCGGCGTGCCGGCAGAGAGAGACGACGAAAGCTAGGGGACGACAAGTTCTCGCAATTGAGATCGCGACAGTGGTGCCCAGCAAGCCTGCCCAGCATCGGACGCGCCGCCGCACAGCCCGGTCCGTGCTTCGTGCGCCGCTGGCCAATGATCTGTCCGCAACCGGGCCGGGGCAGTCCGCCCGGCGGACGGACGGCGGACCGCGGACGGACGGCGGACGGACGGCGGACGGCGGACGGACGGCGGACGGACGGCGGACGGACGGCGGACAAAAGCCGGTCAGGGTGGTCGCCGCAGCGCCTGGGCATGGACCCCATGCGTCACGCCATCTGCCCGCGTGGCCGCCCGAGCACCCCTTGTCAGCCACATCGCCCTCGGCAGCGCAAATCGAGTCAACTCGCCAGATCACCGGCGTCGATGGCGCAGGCCCCAGCGCATGGGGGCCTGCTGACCTGTTTAGCAGAACCAAGTAATCAAAAGAACATTCGTGTCATATCGGTCGTACCATCCCTACATGGATCTCTCGGTGATCACACGTGAGGCAGTCTTCGACGCGATCGCCGAGTGTGACCAGCTCGGACGTGACCGCTTCCTCGAGCAGTACGGATTCGAGCGAGCCCGTCGATACTTCCTTCGTCACGACGGCATCTACTACGACTCCAAGGCCATCGTTGGGGTGGCTTACCGCTACGTGGCAGGGGACCCGCTGTCCGCCGGCGACTTCTCTGGCGGGCAACAAACCGTCGGCCGGCTCCTCACACGCTTGGGTTTCGAGGTCGTCGCCGACGAGCCACCCTCACCTCAGCAGCGCCTCCTTGAACTCCTCGGAACGCTACGCGTCGCGAACACCCCGGACGGCCCCGCTCGGCATCAACCCATAACCCTTCTTTGGGCGCTGGGACGAGCAGCACACCATCGTCCGCGCCTTGTCCCGTGGCAAGACGCACACCCCGAGCTACGCGGTCTCATGCGCGAGTACGGTCAGCCAACCTCGAAGGCGACTCCTGAGTTCCCCGTCCTTGCCCTTGCTCGCACGGACCTGTGGGAACTTCAAGGCCACGTTGGGCCCATCCCGCCTGCACACGGCAAACCGATCACCTGGCTTGATGAGCAGAACCCGTCTTGCGGCCTCAAGGCTTGGGCGTATGAGTTCGTCGCGCTCGATGAATCCACGCGCGCAGAGGCCGTCGAGATGCTCGGCGGCGCGTTCTTCGACGGCAAGCTCCCCCAAGGGTTGCTCGAGGAAGTTGGTCTGCGCCAGGCAGAGCCGACCGCAGTAACACCACCTCATGGTCCGAGTCCGCTGGAAACCTACCTACGCCTCTGCCGGACGATCGAAGCCGCAGAGGCACATGGCGACCACGACCGCATCACGATCACCACCCGCGAACAGCCTGTACGCTCCGCGGCCGCGGTCAAGGCCGTCCTGATCCGAAGCGCTGGGCGCTGCGAGAACCCGACGTGCACCGGTCAGCCGAATGACGTCACCAAGAACGGCGACCCCATCCTCGAGGTCGACCATGTCCAAGACCGAGCAGCGTGGGGTCGCGACCACCCGACCCAGATGATTGCACTCTGCCCAAACTGTCACGCCATCAAGACACGAGGTCGAACGGGTGAGCAGCTAACAAAGCTTCTCCTCTCGGAGGCTCGGGCGAGACATAATGCTTGGGCGTACGAAAGCTAGCTCAGGTGCCATCGCGGTCCGAGAGAGTGCTGCCTTCAGCCTGGCGTGACGGTCCTTGGAGATCAGGCCACGTCCGTGCTCGGCGGGGTCGGATTCCTAAGGCCCCAAGGCTAACCGGGGTCCCGAATTCATCGGGCTCAGTGCAAGACAGTGAAGCGCGTGGTCTCGTCGAGCACCTTCGCAGCACCGTCTAGGTCGGCGAGTCTGGCCGCCACGGTCGCAATCGCAAGATGGTCGGGGAGAGCTGTCGAGAACTTCAGACCCCGGACGGCCCGCGGATCGACGTCAGGCAGCACGAGGGGCGCCTCGGCCTGCGCCGCCTTCCACATGTCGGGTGTTAGCTCCTCACGGAGCCTCACGCTAAAGTCCGTGGGACGCTGGACCTGGTCGGTAACGGACGACAATGTGGCAGCCAGTGTGGCATTGGCTCGGTACCCGGCCCATGTCCACCAGCGGACGTCGCTGCCCGCGCGGGTGATGATCGGGCCGGCGGGGTGAACGGACTCGGATGCAATCTCGCCCCGCATGTGCTGCAACCGCGTGCTCGCCCTCCCTGTGAGCGCGATGGGAGGGTCGGTGCCCAGCAGGACGTCACGCATGGCACGGGCGAGGTTGAACGACAGTCCCGCTATGCCGCCGGCGGTCCATTTGGCGATGCCGCCACCTTCGGCCGGTTCCACGAAGCAGCGGCGCCGCTTCCAGTCAATGTAGGTGACTTGCCAGCTTCGCCCGGCGAGGAGGAGGCGGCGCGGACCGGGGCGGTCCTCGGTGAGTACCGATGGGTCGGTGCGACCGATCTCCGCGCGCCCCGACAGGACGGTGAACTGTGGCGGCGCCGTGAAGGACGCGGTGAGGTCCATGAAATGGCGGTGGCCGAACCGTTTCTCTGCTTCGGGACCGATGAACAGCATGCCGCCGTCTTCGTCGAGAAAGCCTTCTGCGACGAGGTGGCGCAGGATCGGCTCGCCGGAACGGTCGAATGGTGGTAGGCCGTTCCAGTGTTCCGACCAGAGCCTGTTCCCGATCCGGCGTTCCTGGAGCGCGACGGCAAGGATCTGTTGCGCGACCAGGTGGCGCGGCATCGGCGGGGCAGCGACGTCCTCGACCCACCCTCGTCCCCACAGCAGGAGAAGTCCTGCACTCTGTAGGAGTGCACGTTCCTTGGTTGCGAGGAAGAGGCAGGACCGTTCGGCTCCGGCGCGCCGACCTGTGCGGCCCAGTCGTTGCAGGAAGGAAGCCACGCTGGCGGGGGAGTCGATCTGGACAACGCGGTCCAGGTCGCCGACGTCGATGCCTAGTTCCAGCGTGGACGTGGAGACGATCACGCAGTCACGTGCCTCGGCGAAGGCCTGCTCCGAGCGGTGGCGTTCCCCAGCGGACAGGGAGGCGTGGGAGAGAAAGGTGGTGACGTCGCGGGCGCGTAGGGCGGCACCGAGCTGCTCGACCTGGCTTCGTGAGTCACAGAACACGAGGCGTTTCTCGCCGCGGTGCAGGGACGCGATGACCTTGGCGGCATTCTCGATGGAGCCGACGTAGTCCAGTTCGATCCGGGCGATCGGCGCTGCGGTCGGCGCGTCGGCTTCTGGGGCAACGACCCGGGCAGGTCGGGTCCCGGCTCCTGCGCCTTGAAGCCAGGTCAACAACTGCTGAGGGTTCCCGACGGTCGCCGATAGGCCGATCCGCTGGATGGGGCGGCCGGTGATGCGGGTGAGCCGTTCCAGGACGGCGAGCAGGTGCCAGCCGCGATCGTCTCCGGCGAAAGCGTGGACCTCGTCGACGATCACTGCACGGATTCTGCCAAGCACGTGGGAGTGGTCGGTCTTGAAGCTGATGAGCATCGCCTCGAGCGACTCAGGCGTGGTCAGCAGGATGTCCGGGGGATCCATGCGGATGCGTCGCCGCTGAGATTCGCGGGTGTCGCCGTGCCAGAGTCCTGCGCGCCGGCCGATCCACTGCGCGTACTGGTCGACGCGGGGCGCGAGGTTGTTGAGGAGTGCCTTGAGTGGACACAGGTAGAGCACCGAGATGCCGGTCCACTCTTGCTCGGTCATGGCGGTGAGAATCGGGAACACCGCCGCCTCCGTCTTGCCGCCCGCGGTGGGTGCCAGTAGGAGAGTGTCGTCGCCGTCGAGGACCGGTCCGACTGCCTGACGTTGCAGGGGGCGCAGGTCGGGCCATCCGAGCGAGTTGACGATGTGATGCAGAACGACGGGGTGCAGCCGTTCCATCACACGTCCAGCTGGATGTCGTCCGCTGTGAGGTTCCGTTCCACGTCGGTGAGCTCGGTGCCGGAGACGGTGAGCTTGTAGTGGATCCGGGGATCGAAATCGGAGAATTGGTCGATGCGGTCCAGGACGTCACCGACGAGTTTCTTGAGGAACAGTCGCGGTGCGACGCCGACCTTCCCGCCGAGTGCGCCGCCGACGGCGCGAGCCAGGTCGGCGATGTAGGTGTCGTCGGCGAGCGCCTTGATCCGTTCGGGTGCGTCGGCTCCCGCGGCGTACAGGTCGCGGATGGTGATGCCGAGCCCGGTCAGCGATTCCAGGGTGAAGCCGGGCAGCCGGACCTGGACGGCCCGGGGGTTGTCGAAGCGCGGGTCGGTGGTGAAGTCGGTCGCGAGCCGCTGCGCGAGTGGTGCGAGGCGTTGCACGCCCTGCTGCCCGTCATAGAACGCCGGCGTTCCGGTGATCACTAGGTAGAGGCCAGGAAAGCGGCCGGCGTGGATCTCGTCGATGAGCTGCCGTAGCGCGTTGAGCGCCTTGTCTCTGACGTCGGAACGGACCCGCTGCAGCGTTTCGACCTCGTCGAGCACCACCAGCAGACCTGGATGCCCGCCATCCCGCAGGACGGTCAGGAGACCTTGCAGGAAGCCGAGCGCGCCGAAGTGGTCAAGATTTCCCCGTACTCCAGCGCTGTGGCGAGCGGCTGCGGCGACGTGCGGCTCTCCGCCGAGCCACGCCAGGATGGCTGCAGCGGTGGCCTCGTCGCCCGCGGTGAGAGCCGCCCGGTAGCCGCGCAGCGCAGTCGCGAACGACTGCGCCTGCCGTGACACCTCCGCGAGCCGCGCCGTAAGCAACCGGTCGACCTCGCCGGCCATGTCCTCTTCGGACGCCCCGGCCGCCAACGCGTCCTCTTCCAGCGCGTAGAACCATGCGTCCACCACCGGCCGCAGCGCGCTCGGCGGGAAACTCGCAGTGGCAAGCCGTTCGGTCAGCCGCCGGTAGACGGTTTCCAGCTTGTGAAGCGGCGTCTCGGTCTCGGAAATCTGGATCTCAGCGACGGCGAAGTTGCGACGTTTCGCGCGTTCACCGAGCCACCGTGTGAAGAACGTCTTGCCTGATCCGTACTCCCCGCGGACGGCTTTGAAGACCGATCCACCGGACGCGACCGTGTTCAGTTCTCCGTCAAGCGCGGCCTCGAAGCGGTCGAGCCCGGTGGCCAGCAGGTCCAGTCCGCTCTCTGGTACCGCGCCGCGGCGGAGCGCGTCGATGACGGCACGCCGGCGGACAATACTGACCTGGCTGGATCGTGCGGTGCTCACGTCCACCAGTGTTCCACCACCCCGTCACCGCACATCGAACTGCTCGCGCAGCAGGACGGTGTTCAGCCGTAGCGTGCGGCCGTCCGGCAAAGTTTCGAGGACTTGGACGCCGTCGTAATTGAGCACCTGGCCGAGCACGGCGGCGAAGCCGTCGGCGCGGGTGGTCGGGTATCCGGCCCGTTGCGCCAACGCGGTGACGGGAAGCGTGCCGGTATCCAGCAAGGCCCGCACTGCGGCCTCGATCTTGCCGAGGGGCGGCTTGCGTGCCACCAGGCTCAGCTGCTCCTGGAAGGTCTCCGACGCGAGCAGTGAGGTCGCAAGGTCGTCCGGCGCGGGCGCAGGCTCGGGTTCCGGGACCGGTACGGCTTCCGGCTCAGGGAGCACCTCGTGCTGTTGAGCCTCCAGGTCGAACAGCGCGTCGGTCGACTCCTTCACCGTCACGGAAGCAGGCGGGTGCACCGCAGCCGATTCGGCCGACGCTTGTGCCAGAGGACTGAGGGACTCGGCTTGCGTCTGCTCGGTCTCCAGCCGCCACCAGGCGGGACGCTGGTCGCCCAGTTCCCGCCATCCCTTCGGGGGCGCGGAACGGAACGGCAGGAACGCCAGGACGGGGATCGCGAACTCGGCGAGCGACGCGCCGCCGTGGTAGCCCGCCCGCTGCGCTGTGTACCGCAGGTCGCGATCCCACAGCGCCACGATCTCACCGCCTGGGACATCCCTGACGACGCGAGGCCCGGACAGCGTGACCTCGCCGTCAACGAGCGGCCCACCGGGTAGGCGGTATCGCGCCGAGACGATGTCAGCACAGTCGAGCCTGGCTCCGCGACGGTCCACCACATGCCCGTGGTCACTGGTGAGGAGCACCGCCATGCCGCGTTCGGCGGCCTCCCGCAGCAGTTCCCTGAGTTCACCGATGTGTTCCAGCCGCCAGGTGGCGTCACCGAGCTTCTGTTCCTTGGCGAGACGGTCGTCGATGGTGTTCAGCACGACCGCGACGTGCACGGTCTCATCCTTGAGGGCGTCGGTCAACGCCTCGCTGAACGGGGATCCGGCGGTCTCGCCGCGCAGGTCGTCCTTGTGGAACACGGCGGCCTTCGCGTTGCCCCAGAACCGGTGCTGGGGGAACAACCGCTTCTCGTTGGCCTGCCCGCCCGTCATCAGTTCGGCGGCGAACAGGGAGGTCCGCGATACCGCGGTCACGGTGGGAAGGGCAGCCGCCATGGCCCGCCGCCGGGGCAACGTGCTGGACGTGTCGGGCATCGGATCGTACTCGGCCCAGTTGCGGCGCAGTTCCTCAGCGAGTTCGGCGGCAATGCCGGCGCTCATGCCGTCCAGCACCAGCAGCAGCACGCGGCGCGGCGATTTGCCCGTCACCACCGGCTTGACGACCCGGGGCAGGAACGTCTCCACGGTCAGCATCGACCCCGGACCGGTACCTGCGGCCGTCCACCTTTCCAGCGCCTTGGCGAAGGAGCAGTCGATCTCCTTGCGAGCCTCGCGCACCCGTTCGCCGATCAGGTCGTAGGCGGACTTCAGTGCAGGGTCGGGGTCGCCGCCGGCTTCGATGTGGTCGAGGGCCTGGTCGGCCCAGCCGGTCTCGGCCACGTGCCGGTCGATGCCCGCCGCGACCGTCGGCACGTCCCTGGCCGAGTCGGTGGCCGGGCCGGTGGCGAGCCAGTGGACGAGCCGCGCCGCCATCCGGGCCCGTCTGGTTCGGACCCGCGCATCGTGGCCGGTGGCCAGGCCGTGGTCCTGCACGGCGGCCAGGCCGGCGAGAACCGCGTCGAGGTCTGTTCCCTGCAGCGCATGGCCGAGGGAGGTGAAGCGCTCGTTGAGGCCTTCGGGCAGCACGGTGCTGTGCCTTGCCTGTTGCTCAATCCCGAACTGTCGGGAGAGCTCGGAAGCTCGGCCGAGTACCCGGTCGGCGGTCCGCCGGGCCGCACGCCCGGCCTCGCCCTCGTCGGTGTCGCCAGCCGCGAGCAGGGCCGCGACGAACTCCTGGCATGCCTGGCCGAACGTGCTCAGGAAGGTGTCCAGAGCCTCTCCGGTGGCGGGCAGCGGGTCGCCCAGCCAGCGTTCGATCCGGCCGCGGGCCCGGTAGGTATCGGTGTCGGCGGGTGCGTCCAGCCACAGAGCCGCGCAGAGCAGTCCGAACGGCACCGCATCAGGGCCGTGATCGGCTTCCACGAGGGCAAATAGGACCCGCCCGGCCGCTCCAGCCTGCTCCGCCTCACTCAGAAAAGCGATCAGCCCTTCGCGTTCGGGGCGGCGCAGCGCCCCCAGTTGCTCCGGCCCGCCCGGGGCGAGCGACCAGCGCAGCAGCATGCGGATGTCGAGACCGTCCGCATCGGGTCGCCCGGCGTCCGGATCACCGTCACCCGGGCCGGCGGCGTCGGAGGCGTACCGGCCGAGCCGCAGGCGCCGCAGCGCGAGCGACGAAAGTGCGACGCGCCGGGACAGCCAACCACCGGACAGCCGGGGCCAGCCACCCGGCGGGGTGGCGTCAAGGAGCGCCTCGGCCGCCCAGCCTTCGTCGCTCAGCCGCGGGTCGCGCTCCGTGGCGGCGAACGTCTCCTGGACGAGGTTCCAGCTGTCGACGGTCTCCACGCGTTTCCGGTGAACACGGGCGAGGATCCCTGGGTCGAGTTCGCTCTCTTCCCGGTCGGTCAGCACGACGAGCACCTGCGGGCCGTCCGCGTCCGGCCCGAGATGTGCCAGCACGAGTTCATGGATCGCGAGTGGCGACGTCCCGGGAACGATCCGGGCCTGCTGCTCGGTGCCCCAGGACAGTTCCTGCGGGCCGTCCCACGACGGGACGGCCCGCAGGAGCACGACCCGGCGCTTCGGGCGCTCGTTGATGCGCTTGCGGGCCGCCAGGTACTGGGTGACGGCCGCGACGCTGAGCCGCATCGCACCGTTCCCGGTGGTGACCGGCATCAGTCCACCACGCGCCAGGTGATCTCGATGGCCGCCTCGGCCGGCACTTCAAGCTCCGCGAGTTCGCGACGCAGGTCGTCCGCCGCGCGAGCCGCTGACGTGCGCCGCGTGCCGGACCTGCGCGTCGTTCCGGTTCCCCCGCCTGACGGCGGGTCAGCGGAAACGGGTGGGTGACTGCTTCCATTCCCCAGGTCGACGCCGTCCGGACCTTTCGGGCCGGGAGGCGTCGGCGGCCCTGGCCGTGGCGGCGTCGGCCCGGGCGGCGGAACCGGGGTCCGGTCGCGCCCGAGAAGAGCGGTGACCTTCCGGCGAGTGTCCTGGAGCGCCGCGACGAGGCCGGCGGTCCGCTCGTCGACGCGCGCCACACGGCGCAGCTCCTCCAGCAGCACGGCGCCCTCGGCGCCCTGCCTGTCGGCGAGCGCGATGACGTCCCACGCCGCCCCGGCCAGCGCCTGCGCGACATTGTGGGCGCGCTTCATGGACGTTCCATACCGGTCGGCGGACACCTCGCCCAGGTCGAACCGGGCAAGAGTCTCGACGGTCTTCTTCGCGCCGGCGCTGCCGTGCCCGACCGTTTCCACGGCCTTCAGCAGTTCCACCGACCGGCGGGCGATCTGGAGCCGCCCGCTGTCGTCGGTCTCGTCCAGCTTCAGGAAGTGGGCATGCTCCTCCAGTTGCCGGACGAGGTCCTCGGCGGCGCTGCGGAGTGCCTGCGCCTCCTGGCTGATCTGCCGGGCGAACTGGTTCACCAGCCGCCCGCGCCGCAACGTCGGTGCGGGCCTGCCGAAGATCGTCTCGAAGCGTTCCCCGGCGGTCGCCCAGTCCTGCTCGCTCGGCAGCGGCTGGGTGCGCAGCGCGTCGCCGTCCTTGATCTGGGTCGGTTCGGGGGCGGGCGTCAACGGGACACCACCGCGCACCCACACCCGGTCGTCCATCTCGGCGAACGAGGCAACGATCAGGTGCGCGAGGAACGTGTCCAATCCACGCCGGTGAGGCTTGTCGATCCAGTCCAGCAGCGTGATCAAGCTGAGGTCACCGGTGACGCCCTCGTTCTTCGCCTTCAACCTGAAGTCGTCGGCCCAGTCATGGGACAGCTTGAAGTACGCCTCTCGCTGCGTGCCGAGCCGCAGCGGCTCGACCAGCCGCGCCATCAGCTTGCGGTCCTTCGCGGGGACCTCCGCCTGCTGATCGCGGGCTTCCGCCGCGGTCCGCACGTACCCGAAGACGATTTTGGCGTCGGACGGCTTCACCGCGGTCCCCTTCCTCTCCGGATCGAGGTCGGGATGCGCCGGGAACTGGGCTTCCAGCAGTCGGCCCGCGATGTGCCGGATCGCGTCCCGCATCGACTGCCCGAACTGCACCTTCAGCTCGGGCAGATCGCTGGGAAGCGGTTGGAAGTGCTGGTCGAACTCGACCTGGACGTGCGCGGCGTCCTTCGGCTTCAGCCCGTACGCCTGTTTGAAAGCGTCCTTGACCTGCTTCTTCAGGGTGTCACGCTGGCTCTCCAGTAGTCCCTTGGCACGGTCGCGGCTGTCGGCGTTGAGGTGCGCTGCGTACTGGGTGGCGAACCGCTGGTCGTCGTCGAGGGCCTTGTCGATGATGACGAGGCGTTCGAAGTCCTCGTAGCGCTGCGCGGACAGGTGGGTGGGGAGCCAGGCGACGGTCCGGGCGGGGTCGCGCTGCTTCTCACGGAGTTTGCGGATGCGGTTGACGTCCTCGACCGGCCCGTAGTTGCTTTCATCGAACGGTAGGTCGATCACGATCCGCCAGCGGCCTTCGATCTGCGGCATTAGGTCGTGGTCGGGGAGCTCGTCCTCGTCGGCGACGTTGCCGAAGAGGACTTCGAGGGTGCGCTGCGAGCCCTTCCACACCAGGTTGAGCTCGTCGCCGCCGCCGAGCCGGCCCGACGTGTACTCGACGTCCAGCTCATCAATCAGCAGACGGCGGGCCAGCGCGCTGCGGTTGCCGGGGTTGTTGTTGACCCGAGCGTTGGCGATGACGGAGTCGACGTCCACGCCGGTCAACTCGAGCCGCACGCCCGGGTTGGCCGGGGTGCCGGTCTGCTTGATTTCGGGGAACCGGGCCGCCCACTCCTCGATCTTGCTCTTGATGATGCCGACCTCGCTGCCCGGGATCGGCGCGACGACCGAGCCGTGGTTCAACGCGCCGAGCCGCCGGAGCGTCAGGTCGTTCAGCGCTGGCACGCTCGGAGCGAGCGCGGACAGCAGCAGCGTGCACGCCAGGCGGTTGTCCCCGACGAACAGTTTGCACCGCTGTGCCAGCTGCGGGTCGGTGACATCCTCGGGGTCGTGCAGGTACCGCTGGATGTCCTCCTCGGTCACCTCGTGCGTGTTCAGCAGGTAGGGGCGCAGCTTGGTTTTGTAGAGCTTGTCGGCGGCGGCGAACACCACCTTCAGGTCGTCTACGAACGGCTTGTCGCCACCTCTGGCGATCACCGGGTAGAGGTCACCGAGGGCGATCAGGTCGCCAAGGCGCAGATGGTCGCGGTTCACGGCCAGCAGCTCGCCCATCAGCTTCAGACCGGTCCGGGACCGCTGCAACGCAGACGAGATGTGGACGAGCGTGTCCATGAACGCGGGCGAGAAAGGGTACGTCAGCCGGAACGACTCCTCGTCGGCGCCCGTGGTGCTCTTGTCGGACCCGAGCAGCGTGTCCCAGACGTTCGGGCCGAGCGCCTTGGTCTTCTGGAACGCGTCGTCGATCTGCTGGGCGGCCGGGCCGGACGGGCCGCCGATCGGGGTGAGCAGCCGAGCGTGCGCGATCTGCGGCAGGTTCCGGTCCTCCAGCGTGATCCTGTCGAACCGGCCGGACGCCAGGTTCAGGGTGTCCTGGATCGACGCCTCCGCGGCCCCGGACACCTCCTCGCCGACCAGCTCTCGCAGGTCGCGCTGGCGGGCGATGAACGACACGACCGGAATCGCGCGCCGCGCGTCCCCGCCCTCCACGAAGTTGGTGATCTTCCCTGCTTCGCGGGCGACGAGCTTCTGGTCGTGGATGAGCGTCGCCAGCCACAGGACCAGCTCGTCCAGGAAAAGGATCAGCCCGTCGTACCCGAGTGACTTCGCATGCTCGGCGATCACAGAGAGGCCGGCGTCGAGCGAGATGAAGCCGTGCTCGTCCTCGGCGGCCTTCTTGGCGAACCCGGGGAGCAGACGGGTGGAGGCGTCCTGGACCAGCTTGGCGCGCAGTTCCGCGGGGGTCGAGGGATTCAGCAGGTCGAGCGCGACACCTTCCTCGTGCGACTCCTCAGCGGCCAAGGCTTGGTCGAGCAGCTCCGACGTCCACTCGAACGAGTCACCCCAGTCGTCCTCGCCCTCGTCATCGCCGCCCGCGCCGAGGCCGTTGATGACGGCCGCATCGCCGTAGTTGGCGCGCTGCTGGCGGATGTCGTCGAACAACGCGTCCGTCTTGTAGACCTGGGGGACGGGCGCGTCCGGGTGGATCCGCTTGACGTACTCGACGTACCGGCCGAGCACCCGCTGCTCCAGCGACTGCGCACCCAGCATGTGGTACGGGACCAGCAGGAACTTCTTGCCATCGCTCTGGACCCAATCGTGCCGGGTCAGCACAGAGTCGAAATCGCGGTCGCCCCACACCTTCTGATGGCGTGACAGCAGCGCGTAGAGCACCGCCATGAAGTGCGACTTACCGGAACCGAACGAGCCGTGAAGGTAGGCGGCCTTGGATGTGTGCCCGTCCACCGCTGACCTGATCAGGTCGAGGGCCTCGTTGAAGTTTTCCCGGAGGCGGTCGGTGAGCACGTAGTTCTCAAGGGCGCGCTCGGCCCCCTCGGGCGTGGTGGCCTCGGCGAGGCTCAGCACGTAGTCCGAGGTGGAGATCGACTCTTTGATCGGGATCAGTTCGCGAAGCAGCGGCGGCCGCTGTGTCATGTGTACTCCCCCTCCGTCTTTCCGCCGTCTGGTTGCGTCTACTTGGCCGCTCTTCGGCCCCGGGCCGGCGGATCCGGCCGCCAGGCGCGCAGGTCGTCGTCGGTCAGGTCGTGCTCGCCCGAAATCTGCTGCCGGTAACCGTTGAAGAAGGCGGCGGGGGAGCCGCCGTAAAGCGGATGGATATCGTCGTGCCACTGCTTCAGCCACGGCTGGAGCTCCAGCAGACCGGCCAGGAACGGTGTGATCTCCTCGCGGGTGAGCGCCTGGTTCGTGAAGTAGGTCGCGAGGGCCTGCGCCTGCTCCCGATGATCCCAACCGGCCCACCCGAAAAGCTTCGGCTGGACGCCCAGGGCCGTCAGGTAGGAGATGAAACGCTCCTTGGGAACATCAAGCTTGCCGCGCGCCCGCCAGTAGGACGGCTTGAGGAAGTCGGCCGAGGCGTACTTGGGCGGGGTCGGGATCGAGTCCCGGATCTTCCGCTTGGCCATCTCGCCCTCTGCGGCGTCCTCCTGCCGCTGGAGGTCCCAGACGTGCTCCCAGTCGGACCGCTTCCTGAGCCCGGACGGCTTGTAGCGGAGCTGGGGCAGGAACGGAACATGCTCGTCGGCCATAAGGTCGGCGACGACCTTTGCGAACTCGTCACGAGGCCGATACAGCTTGGCGACGGAGACGAAGTCGTCATCCCGGGACAGCATGTCGATCAGCCGGGAGAGACTGACCAGGACCGGCATGTCGTTCGCGTCGAACCAGTGCTCACGCTTCTCGATCCGGTCGAGTAGCCAGGATTGAAGGGCCTTTTCCTGAAGCGCGTCCCACCCCTCGGTGGCCCACCGCCGCTTGTACTCGGGCCGCTCGATCATCCCGATCGCACGGGACGTCTCGATCGCGTCGATCCGCCTCTGCACGATCTGCTTGTAGGATTCCGGCCAGTGCGAGGGAATCACCGTGATGGGCGTAGACCCATGCCGCTTGAACCACTCGCCGGACGCCTCGCCATTCGCTACCCGCCGAGCAAGCACGATCTCAAAGGCCCGCTCCCCAAGCGCCAACTCAGGAACATCGTCCTCGGGGGCCCGCAGATCCTCCGGATGGAGGTCATAGATCGAGTAGACCTGCCAGTCCAACTCCTCTTGCAACGCGATCATCCGCGCACGCAGAGACTCCCAGACAAGGCGCGCACCCTGTAAAGCTGAGGCAGTTGGTGTCGCGGCTGCCACGACTTCGACAGGGCCAGAGGTTGATATCTTTTGCGAGCATATGTCAAGGAGATTTGGAAGGCGGTCCGGATACTCTACAGGCAGAGGGTAGCGTTCAACATTTGAGCCATTAAATTGATAGAAATCGTCAAATGGGATCCCGCTTTGGCGTGCACCTTTTACGTCGACAGTACTACCCTTATTGTGGCACATCATTCTGAGCCAGAAGCATGCAGTAGAGCTATTAAGGAGCCCCACAAGCTTCACATGGTCCGCCCTCTCGGCCTTTTGGGGAAGTTTTATCACTGGGGCGGTCTGCTTGAATATAAATTTCCCTTGAATCAGCGCAAAATGATTGTGGGTTGCGACTTCGGCAAAGGTAATAAACAGTGGAGTGCTGTATGCAGATGGCGTGAACTGCATGTAGTCCCACCAAGCAAGGCCCGCGTCTGCCATATCACCTTGAAAGGTTCGGCGAGCCTGCAGTAGACGCCGCAGAGGCCACAGAACAGTCTGCAAGACACCTTTTTTTCCTTCTTCCAAAGAAGGAAAAAGAATCAACGATTTGGGCGTTACCGACCATTCGCGAACGACATCACCAGTTACAAGTGGGCGGATGAATGCAGACTCGAAGCTTCGATATTTGCCTTCCCCTGGACGTACATAGGCTTCATCGGCTCCAGTCCGAATTGCTCGCCCAATTGGTGGAGCAATTGCTTCTTTCAACTTTTTCCCGCTTGCCCTACTGAGAAGTTCAGTCATTTCGAGACCGTTATCAACCAATATCCATGGCTGTTTAGAGAAATAACGTTCTCGCTCAAGATCTGCGCAGGACACCCACTGACTTTCCGAACCTGGCTGGTCGATCTGGCCGACGATGGCAGCCCAGACCAGACCAGTATCGCCGTGCTTTGGAGCAGCAGGTTCTCCTTGAATGCTCCGCACAGTGCGGACGGTGCTCGATCGGCTGGAGCCCGATCGACGGGTGCCCACTAGAATGACAGTTGGGGTTCCGTGTCCGGGGATATAAGCGCCAGAAGAGTCGATTACCTCGGTCAGTTCGACCCGGTGCGCGAAATAATCTTCGATGAGTCTGGTGCCAAATTCACGCTTCATGAAAGAGTTTGACGTGATCTGTCCCACCAAGCCATATTCGCCGGTGTCTGACGTTCCTTGCTTGGCCAGTTCAAAAAAGCGCTGCGCAAATGGAACGGTTAGCGCGTACGTTCCCGAGCAGACAGAGTATAGAGCTCGGTAAAGCATGTTTATATTCTTGTCTCTGACCGTAATGTATGGGGGGTTTCCGACGACTACGTGGTAGCGGCCCGCTTCTAGGATGCCTGGATGCTCGTGGATATCTTCGGTGGCGTATGAGAACCCCGCCAGTAGATCACCTATCGACTCACCGACTAGACCGAACTCTAGTTGGCGCTCCTTAAGCAAGGAATCGCCAATGGCTAGGTGAATGGGCCATTCATATTTTGCGGCCTGGGCAAGGGTTCGGATGTCGGCGACTGCCATCGCTGCGACCATTAGGCGGAAACGAGCGACTGCGATGGCGAACGGGTTGATGTCGACGCCATGGACAGAATCGAGAGCCGCATGGACGCGTTCTGCGAGGTCGCGGCCGGGCTGGCGTTCGTTCCATAGGCGGACCAGACGACGGAACGCTCCGAGGACGAAGTGTCCAGAGCCGCAGGTCGGGTCGATCATCTTGAGTTCTTCGTAGCCGAACTCGCGGATCGCCGGATCCATGGTGCGGTCAAGGATGAACTCTTCGACGAACTCGGGAGTCTGGAGCAGGGCGTATGTGGCGCGTGCCGAATCAGAGAGGTCTTGGTAGAGGTCGCCGAGGAAGCGTGTGTCCCAGCCCTCCGTGCCATCGTCGTTCAGGGGGTCCGTGAAGTCGTGGACCAGGGAGCCATCTTCACGCGTCTTCCAGAAGGTGATCAAGGCACCGGCAGCGTCGTGGCTGATCGGGATCTGGAAGAGCGGGTTGTGGACTGGGTCGAAAAGGAGCTTTCCGGCCTGTCCCTTACCAAGTTCGGCGAAGGCACGTTCCAGCCAGCCGCGGTAGGTCGGGTCGTCATCCTCCTCCACGTACGCCTCGTAGCGGGCGCGGGAGAGGTCGTGGCGGTCGGCCCCGGGAGCTGCCAGGTAAGGCTCGGGGATCAGGCGGTTGTCCTCGCAGAAGCGGACGAAGACCGTGCCGAGGACCCACGCCACCGCTACCTGGGTGATGCGCTCGTCCAGCCAGGAGTTCCACGTCGTGGCGGTCCGGCCGAGCTTGCGTGCTTGATCATATTCGGCTCGAAGCCGGGAGTTGATCTCCGGCAAGGCCCTGACCTGCTGTGACAGGTCCTTCTCAAGGGAGGTGACCTGCTTTTTCAGGTCGGCGAGCAGGGCCTTCCGATCGATCACGTACGCCGTCCGATCAGCTGTTGAACTCTGGTTGACTACCCAAAGCACACGCTATCGTCGGATGGCCTCACGTCTGGGCGATGTGACCCAATTCGTTATTTCAATCAGCACGCCGGTCATCGTCCGCCTGCACCAGTTCGGCCCGCAGCTCGCAACGCGTCCGATATCTGTGTGAAGAGGGCGTTCGGGGTGACGGCCTCCCGCAGGCAACCGCCCCGCGCGGTCGGTATGTAGGCCCACCAGTTACAGGTGTAGAGCCCCCACCAGCAGCGGACGCCCGGGAAGTGCTCCTCGATGTCCGCCACGGTAGGCGACTCTCGGTGCTGGGGCGGGGGTGGGGGGAAGCAGTGGAGCGGCGCGGCCGGGGTGCCCGGGGGGACGCGCACCGGACGCGCCGCTTCCACCTCCTTCCACGGGACCGCCCTGGGGGTCGCGGTCCCTTCCGGTGGTTGGGCCGCCTGGTAATGCGGCTCTTCGATCACCGGAGTCCTCCTCGCGCGGCGGCCCGTTCGGCCTCCGCACGCAAGGCGTCGCGGAGCGCGGCAGCGTCCGAGCAGATCACTGTCGGGTAGATGCCGGCGGCCGGGTCGTGGAGGCTGGCGACCCAGTCGCCCAGCCGCCCGTCCCAGCGGACCGCCCGCCAGATCCGGTGACCCGTGAATTCGATGCGAAGACCATCAAGTTGTTGATCCTCGTGATCGGATATCTCGCTCACGCTCGACCTCCGCCCTCTGCGTTTCCTTGAGACAAGCATGAGTGCCGCGAGTTATCTTCGCTACGTTCGCGCACGAAATTCACCAGAAGGAGGTGGCGATGAGTGCTCGAGACATGCTCGATCCAGCCGGTTCCCTGTGGGACCTCATAGCCGTTCAGCTGCGAAGACACCGCGAAGAGCGAAAAATGTCCGGATCGAAGTTGGCGCTAATACTCGATCTTGATAGGTCGAGTGTTTCGCGCCTTGAATCTGGCGGGATGAAGCTCCAGCTCAAGCACGCGAAGATCCTCGACCAGGAGTGGCAGACCGACGGTTTGTTCGCATTTCTGGTTGGATTCGCCATAGCCGGACATGACACCGAATGGTTCAAGGCCCACTCCGAGATGGAGCTCCGCGCCTCGGAGCTGAGGATCTGGGAGCTGTCCTGGATACCGGGTCTGTTCCAAACGGAGGACTACGCGCGAGCGTTGTTCGAGTCGGCCGGCGCGCCGGACGTCGAGGCTGACCTCGCAAACCGGATGAAGCGCCAGGAGGTTCTGAACCGCCAGCCCGTTCCCGTCGTGCGCGCCTTCCTCGACCAAGGCGTCCTTGAACAGCCCGTCGGCGGTCCAGATGTCATGCGAGCCCAACTCGCCGCACTCGTGGAGTGGTCACAACACCCGAACATCACCTTCCGGATCGTCCCGAGGAGCGTAGGCGCGCACATGGGACGAGACGGCTCGTTCAAGATCATGACGGTCGGCAAGTCCGACATCGCCTACACCGAAGCGTGTGGAGGTGGGAGACTGGTCATGGACGTGGAGGAGGTACGCTCGTTCCGCCTTCGATTCGACCGCATCAGCGACCACGCGTTGCCAGTTGACGCCTCGATCGAGCTGATCAAGCGAGTAATGGAGGGGCTTCATTGACTCTCGTTTGGCGCAAGTCCAGCCGGAGCGGCACGTCCGGCCAGAGCGACTGCGTGGAAGTCGCACAGCTCCCCGGAACCATCGGAGTGCGTGACTCCAAGGCCCCCGAAGCTCCCCACCTGGTGTTCGGCGCCGCCGACTGGCGAGCGTTCGCCGACCGTGTGAAGCGCGGAGACCACGACCTGACCTGACCTGTCCCCTGGCGTTGTGCGAGCCCTCGGCCCGGTGCGGGTCGAGGGCTCGTCCTTCCTGGTGGTGGGCTCGCTGCTCAGGCGGCGCGGTGCACGTTGTTGATCCAGGAGTCGGGTAGCTGTATCCATTCGCCCAGCGCGTCCTGGTAGGGGACGGCGACCGTGGCGAGACGGGGTTCGCGGAACGGGTCGCCCTGCGGGCAGAGCAGCCACAATCCTCGTCCGCCTCTCCGGGCGGCGGCGGCCAGCGAGGCGAGCGACCCCATCGCCTGGTAGCGGGCGAAGGCAGTGGTGTCGGTCAGCAGCAACGGCCCAGTGCCCGACGCCATCCGCTCACGGATCATCGGCTCCAGACGACCCCACGCCGTTCGCGTGTACTCGCTGAACCGCATCGCCGCCTTACTGCCGGGCTCGGCGACGTCCGCGCGCAGAATCGTCTCCCAGGTCGGTTTGGTGCCGGGCGGAACCAGCTCGTGCAGGACACGCAGAAACAGGTCCGTCACTGACAGCGGCTCGGCGCCGAAACGTGCGCCCGACAGCTCCGCCACCGCCTCCCCGCTCAGGCCGGCGCGGACGGTCAGCACCCGGAAGCCGTCGCGATGGACCGAGGATTCCAGGCGTTCCTCGGCCGCCGCGGCGGCCGCCATCAGCGGGTCGTCGGAGTAGCGTGCCGCGTCGCCCCTGCGTGTGGAGCGGCGTGCGGCCAAGGCGGTCACGTAACTGGAGATGATGTCCAGGTCGGTCGGCAAGTACCGGCGGGTGCCGGTGTCGCGGCGTTCGGACCGGGTCAGATCGAAACCGGCCTCGCGCAGCGCCTTGGTCAGCCGGCCGTCGTTGGGCAACCGGTCGCCCGTGTCGTTGAACCGAGGGAAACGGGTCAGGACCCGCTCGTGAATCTCCTCGGCGGTCAGGCCGGGCTGGCGCTCTTCCGGGAGCCCGGGGACCAGGCGCACCAGACCGGCCTGGGTGAGCCGCAGCGCCCGCACCAGCGGCAGGTCACGCGGGTAAATCTCCAGCCGCGGGGTGGCGGCGGCGGTCTTGGAGCCGGCGACGGCGATCTCGACCGTGCGGCGCTCGTCCCAATCGATCGCGCCGGGCGGCGGGCTGATCGCGCCGAGTTCGCCGAGGACGGTCGCGGCCGTCGGCAGCGTGTCGAGGCGCGCGAAACGGTCGGCGACCCGCCCCAGTCGCACGGCGTAGTCGAGCAGGCCGGGTGCCGACGGGGTGTCGGGACCGTCGTCCTCGCCGACTTCCAAGGCCAGCAGGCCGCCGTTGGCGGCGCCGCCTTCATCGTCGCGGTTAGGGGTGTGACGGAACGCGCTGTTCTCCGGGTCGTACTGCTCTGCCTCGACCACCGCCCGCACGGCGGCCAAGCCGAGGGCACGGCGCAGCACAGGCGACTGGAACTCGGTGCCATGACGGACGGTGAGCAGTTCGGCGATCTCGGCGGCGGACGCGACCCGACCGAACCCGGCCAGCAACTCGAGGATCTCCTCGCGCAGCTCCTTCACCGCGGCCAGCTTGCGCCAACGCTTGCGCTGCTCCTTCAGTACCTGCGGGACCCGGCCTCGGCTGATGTCCAGTGGCTCGGCCACCTTCGCCTGTGTCGGCCACACCGGGAGGTCCGGCAGTTGGCCGGTCTCGTCCGGCAGCCGGAGGAGCAGCCGGACGATCTCGACCTCGTTGCGGTTCGAACCGTCCGCCTTCAGCTTCGGCACCAGTAGTGCCGCCAGCGCATCCAGGCTGACCATGCGCAGCACGCGGCCCGGCAGAGCATCCGCTTGGTCGCCCGACACCACCGAGTCGACCAGCGACGACTCGGCCTCGCTGAGTTCCTTCGCCGCAGCCTTGCGTCCCTCGGGCGTCAGCGGGGACCGCGGTGCCCGGCCGAGATCCTCGGCCCATTGACGCTGCCGAGCCTGGATCTCGGCTCGCGTCTTCGGCCCGAGACCGGGACCGTTGACGAGGTTGCGTCGGCTGTAGTCGAGCAACTCTCCCACGGTCGTGATGCCCAGGCTGTACAGAAACGATTCGGCGGCGGGTGTGAGGCCGGCCGCTGTCAGGTGAGTCTCACGCGTGACCTGCTTGGCGAGCTTGTCGCGCTGCTGCTGCGCGGTCTCCGGCTCGGCGTCGGCGATGCCGGTCGCCTCGTCCACCGGTGCCGGGTGGCGGCTCCCCGGAAAGGTGGACGGGGCACTCTCGGACAGGTCCAGGAAGATCTTCTTCCAGGCGTCCCGCATCGGCTTGAGCTCGGCGAAGCGCCGCGCGGCGTCCCTGTGCAGGGCCTTGCGGAAGAACGCCACCAGGGCGTCGCGGACGGCCGGGTCGAACGCGTCTGCGGCGACGGTGGGGTAGGGCCATTCCTCCGCATCCAGCTGCCTCACCGACACCTTGCCATCGCCCCACTTGGGGAGCTCGCCCGACGCCATCTGGTGCAGGGTGACGGCGACCGCGTACCGCTCGGCATTCGCGTCGTACACCGAACGGGTCAGGCCGCCGATGAACGGGTCAAGGTAGCCCTCGGTACCCGCTTCGGTCTCCTGGACGGGGTAGCCGGCGAGCGAGAAGTCGATCAGGACGAGTTCCCGGGTCCGGTTCGGACGGATCCGGATCGCGATGTTGTCGGGCTTGATGTCGCGGTGCCAGACACCCTCGCCCTCCAAGAAGTCGACCGCGCCGAACAGGTAGTCGCCGTACGCCTCGAGCTGGTCGATCTGCAGGCGTCCACGTTCGCGCAGCTCACGGGCCACGGTCTCCTGGCGGTGCCGGGAGCCCTGGCCGGGCTGCTCGTCGGCGACGCGCTCGTCACCGACGTACTCCAGGGCCAGCACGGTCCGACCGCCGATGGTCAGCGGCTCCGGTTCGACCAGGCGGATCACCCGGGAGTCGGCGCGCAACCGCCCCATGACCTCCGCCTCGCGGACCAGGATCGCGGCCCGCGCGTCCGACAGCGCGATCTTCAGGACGGCCAGCGGCCGGCTGGTCCGGACCGCCAGATCGGCATGCAGATCACGGACGAGAAAGGCGCGGCTCGTCGAACCGGTGCCAAGCCGCCGCCGGACCTCCCAGCGGCCGGCCAGCACATCACCGGGGACGGCATCCAGGGGATCCTTCTCCGGCGTGGGCTCCGGCGCCGGATCGGCGGTGGCGGCCGGAGCGGTCAGTACGTCTTCGACGGACTCCAGCAGCTCCAGGAACTCGTCCACCGTCGCGAGCCGCCGGTCCGGACGGTACGCGGTGGCGGCCTGCACCAGCAGGTCGATGTCCTCGAACAGGCCGTCGACGATCGCGCTGGGACGCAGCCCGTCGCCCTTCTCCAGTCGGGCCAACACTTCGGCCTGGCTCGCACCAGGAGCTTTGCCCGTTGCCAGCAGGTAGGTCAGCACACCCAGGCCGTACACGTCGAGCGCCACTGCGTCGGGGCTCGGAGCCGTGAGTTCGGGTGCCAGGTAGGCGTCGGAGCCGTCCGAGACATGGATCGCCGACAGCCGGGTCGGAGCGAAACGTGTCATGCCTGACGACCCGGCGCGCTGCGTCGCAATCTGCCAATCGGAGATTTGCAGCGCCGGCGAGAGCCAGCGGGCGTCCTCGTCAGAGGACGCGTCGCCACGCCGGCGCGGACGCGGGATCACGTGAACAGAACGCGCCGCCAGGGCGCGATGGTGGATCCGGCTGGAATGCGCGGAACGAATGGTCTCGGCGAGCTGCCGGACCAGGGCCATACGGTCGAGGATGCTCAGCTTGTCGCCATAGCGGACGAGGTACTCGTCCAGCCGCAGCGTGTCGGGGTGGAAGTCGAAGATCAGAGCCGGACCGGCGGAATGGCCGGACGGGTCGTACTGCCTGAGCTGGATGACACCCGGGTGGTGGAACCTCTGCAGGACAGCGGCTTCCCGGCGAGCGGCGTTCTCCACCGAACGGCGGATGGTTGCGTCGGCGCCGCGTTCGCTCAGATAGATACGGACCCGCGCCATCTCGTGCAGGTCACTGTGCCGGGCTAGGTAGTCGGCCCAGGTCGGGCCTGTGTCGAACGCGGTCTTCTCCAGCAGGTACGGACCAACCTTGAACTCCGCCTCGCTGCGGCGGATACCGACCCGCTCCAGCGCGGTCTTGATCGCCCGGGAGCGGGGACCAGTGATCCGCCGGCGCTCGTCGTTCGGCGGCTGGCGAAGCATCTGCATGAGCTCGGCGATGGTGTGGACGCTGTGCCGGTCTCCCGTCGGGAGCTGGACTCGCAGCGAGGAGTCGGTGAAGCAGACACTGGCGCCCACCCACACACGTTCCCCGTTTTGGCCCAACAGCCCAGCAAGCTCCTTGGCCTTCTGGTTCACCAGATGCAGCGGATTGCCGTGCGGAATGCGCCGACCGTTCGGCGCCATCTGTACCCAGGTGCCGTTCTCGGTGGTCAGACGGCCATGCCAGTTCTTCAGCTCGATCATGTGGACGCCACCGGGTGTGACCACCAGCAGGTCCACCTCACGGATATGACCGGTGTGAGCAGTGAACGTGAAGTTCGACCAGGCACGCCACGGGTCGGCATCCGGCAGCTGCTCACGGATCGCCTGGAGGCCGCGCCGCTCGTGCTCGAACTCGGACTCCGTAACCGTCGTCCACCGACCTTCGAGCATCCCCAACCCCACCCATCGACGCGTACCTCACCGGCCGCCCGCCTGACCACCGGTGGTCAGATGCTATAGCCGAACGCGGACATTCGGACGCCCCTCGAGGAGTTCTCGACTTATCATCAGGGGAGACATCCATAGAAGCGGCCACGACCGACCTGAAGGAGGCATTGCCTCGTACCCCCGCAAGAAGTCCTGAGTAATGGCGGCGCGACATGGCGAAACGGAAGTCCACGACATCTGACTGGGGTTGGGAGGACAGGACCGGTCCGGTCTGGGGCGCGCAGGCATATGACCCCAAGGGCGGACAGGATCACCTGGGTCTTGGCTCGGTGAGCTCCGACCGGATACTGCCGGCGTTGTCGCCGGGCATCAACGTGCTGACCATCCACCCGAGGTACTGGTCGTTCTACGCCTGGGTGCTGGCGACGTTCTGGAATCAGAATCATATCCCCCGGACAAGGGCGTCGTTCAGGAGCTTCTACCGGCCTCGTGAGGCACTCTTCTCGATGGCCTGTCATGTGTGCGAGGCTCCCGAGCACAACACGCTCGTCGGCAACATAGTGGGGTCGCGGCGCGTACAGGGTCTACGAAACGACCAGACCTTCGATCCAGAGTACGACTACATCAAGGAGCCGCTCGGCGGTTACGGTCTGTACTATCGGTCGGCCATGGAGGCGATGGGGGTTCTGGTCATAGCCGGAACGGACAACGACTTCCCCTTCGATGCCCCGACTCCGGTTGGCAGGGCACTTGCTGCAGCCTATGGGCGGACTGTCGAGAAGACGCCTCTTGGTGAAATGATGGCAGCTGACAAGATACCTGAACGCGTTTCGCGTCAAAATGTCATCGCCTTCGCCAACGCAGCCTGCCTATGCCGACTCCGTGTTGCCGAGAACTTTGATCTTCCCCTCGTGCGGGATTTGTTCCTACACGTCGGTCACGGTAACGAGCCTGCAGCTCGCCGGGAAACACTAAGGTTCGTCCTCGATCTCAGTCAGAGTTCGCAGGCGGTCGGAATCGAGCCGGATGAGTTCCGCCAGCTCGCCTTCTATCGCGAGCTAGGAGGTGCAACGTACGAGCCGCGGGAGGACTTGGCCGTCGTCGCTCGCCGCTGGCGGCTCTATCAGGCACGCGAGTACTTTTCCTTCGCGTTCAACCGCCTCTTTGGCTGGGTGACCCGCACGGGGTTGGACGAGTCCGAGGATGGACTCTCACCGGCCCCCATCGGCCGGCTCTGGGAGATAGTCGATCGGGCCCTCGACGAGAGCAGGTTCGTTAGCGAGTGCGATCTTGGCGACAACGTGGTGGACACGACCACGACAGCGGCATCGTTCGCCGACCTGCTGGCCAAGCACGTTGACCTCAGTCCTGGCGTCAACGCCATCTGGCCGCGAAACGCCGGCGTCGACGAACACGCACTCTACGAGCGGTGCACCTCTCAGGTCGACGATGCCGAGACCCTGGTGGCGATGCTGGCCGTCCTCCTGCTCCTCTACCGCCGACTCGGCACGCCAGGAAGGGTGGCCGACCTCGAATCGGACTGGAACATCCTCCGAAGTGGTGAATCGCTGCGGATCGGGATGCTCGGCTTCTTCACCCAGCTCCACAAAAAGGTTCTTGCCGGAGTCACCCTGTCCGGCCTCGCACGCTGGGTCATCAAGTACCACGTGATCATCCAGCACGAACGGGTCGCGACGTCCAAGCTCCCGTATGACACCTTCCGAGTACGGCGATCTGGCGAGCAGCTGCGGTTCTTTGTTCAAGAGGCGCCGGCGGCCTTCAACGACAGCCGGTTTCTTGCGCTGAGCACGACCGTTCACGAGCTAGGGCTGGTGAGTCCCCTGCGAGATGCAGACCGCAGGTTGACGGCACCCGGCCGTGAACTGCTCGTGCAAGGGGACCTCGAAGCAGGGGACATGGAAGCGGCTGCGGCTGCCTTCGAGCCCCCGCGGGAGGATCCCAAGTGACCGAGCCGGCCGTCCCGGCACAACTCGTCGTGCCGGAACTTCTCCAAGGGCAATGGTCGAGTCTGGTCATCCTGACCTTCGGGGCCGAGCTCGGATTCTTCGAGACCAGCCTTCTCGGCCAGCTCTCGCAAGTTCCCCTCCGGGTGATCCTCGCCGATGGCGAGCAACTCGGAGCCAAGCTCGCGGAGGCCACTACCACCGGTCAGCGTTGGAGGCGGGCCAACCGAACGTACGTTGCCGGGCCGATCCGGCATCAGCGGTCTGCACATGCCAAGGTCATCATGCTGGCCGCAGAGCGCAAGGGACTGCTGGTCGTCGGTTCCGGAAACCTCGGTCACGACGGATACGCGTCGCCCGGGGAACTCTGGAGCATCTTCCGCTATCACGACGAAAGCCCCGGCCACCTTTCGGAGTTCGTGGCGGCGCGATCACTCATCGATGGCATGGCTGGGCGCGGCCTCCTGGATCCCCCGGTCGTGGAGTTACTGGGAGACGTCTGGGGAACGGCCCCTTGGATTCCGGCTACAGGAGTCGCCGACACCCTCATACGGCACAACCTCGATCAGTCCTTGATCGACCAGCTCGCTGACAAAGTCACCTGGCCAGTCCACGAACTCGTCGCTTACGCCCCCTTCCACGATCCCGAGTGTGCGGCCCTTGCCGAGCTGATCACGAGGTTCTCCCCCGCAAAGGTGACCGCCCTCGTGAGCAAGGGGACCTCCGTCGAGCCCGAGCACTTGAACTCGGTTCTGTCGAGAGTGCCAACCGCATCCACGGAGGTCATCGCCGTAGAGGGGCACCCCACGACGTACGTCCATGCGAAGTGGGTCCACCTAATCGGCCAGGACAGAGAGGCGCTCCTGAGTGGATCGGCCAACTTGTCACGCTCAGCCCTGCTCCACTCCGCCGAGACAGGGAACATCGAGGTCGGCCTGATACGCGAGGGCGCAACGGGAGGCTTCACCTCTCTCTACGAGCATCTGCTCCGAACGCCCGTCGCGGATACCGGAGAGCTTGGGCTCCGCATCCAACCTTCTACCGAGGAGGAGATCGGGCGGCCAGACCATCCGGTCCTGTTGTGGAGTCGGCTGGACGGCAAGGCACTCACCCTGGTCTTCAACCACGAGGTCGAGGCTGGAGTGGAGCTGTCGGCGACCATCGGCGGCGTAGTGCTTGAGTACGCCTCAGTCCAGACCGACGGTACATTCGTGGTGCTGCAGCTCACCGCTGAGTCGGCTGCCGTGGTGGCGGAAGGCGGAGCCGTCGAGGTCCGTCTCGGCGACGATGAAGATGCCGCGAGCCACGCCTGGCCGTATCAACTCGCCCAGCTCCGGGGACGCTTGGAGAGAGCCGGGCGACGAGAACACTTGGCTAGGATCAGCCAGCTTCCAGACACTGAAACAGAACTGATCGAGCTCCTCCATGAATTGGAGCAGTCACTCATCATCGACGCCACCACGGCCTGGCGTGTGGCAAAGCCGACCGTGCCGCCGCCTGAGGCAGATGGCGAAGGCGTGTCGATCTCGTGGGACGACCTCGACTGGGACCGTGTCCGGCGGGACTCGCGATACACGGGCTACCTCTCGCGTGGCCGCGGTCCCGGGGCCGCGCCGTCCGACATCCAACTCATCCTCGCTGCAATCAGTGGCCGTCTCGGGAACCTCGGTGTCTTCCCCCCGACGCCTGATCGCGACGATGACGAATCGGATCTGGCGCGCGAGGGGGGCACCGAGTCTGCCGATGGCGCGGAGGAGCACGAAGATGAACTGGAAGATGAGCAGACAAGACGGACGCTCTCGATCAGCACGAAGGGTCGCATGGCCTGGAACCGGTTCATCAGGCGTTACGCCGTCGCCACGCGGGACAACAAGTTCGTCAAGGAAATGGGCCCATTGGTAACCGCGACGAACGCGGCCATCTTCAGTGTTCTGCTAGAACAGCTGTCGGAAAATGACTATGCGGACGCACATCGCATCATAGAAGCGCAACTGGCCGTATGGGAACTGCTATGGGGGTCGCCCGCGGGACGAGACGGAGTACTCGAACTTGCTGCTGATGACGAGAGAACAGAGATTGCAGCACGACTCTCGAAAGCAGAGGTTCAAGCTGCCGCAATGCGAGCAATGGTCCGCATCTACGATCACGACCTCGACGAGGCACTGAGTCACGCAATTCGCGATCAGGTGCGCCATTTGATCGTCGACCACGACTTCAGCCTCGACGAGCGACTTCTTCAGGCCCTCGATCCCCAAGGCAGCAGGACCCCGACCATGCTCGCCGTCCTCACGGAGATCGCGAATACCTCCAGCCAGCAAGAACAGGGAGACTACGTTCTTTCGCCCCTGGGTCTGTCACGCTTTGCCGCTACCTGGGAGGTCGCGGAGGTTCGACGCACACGCGCAGGTCAGATCACGACCTTGAAAGCGGGCGTCCTGGTCATCCGTGAGCATGTGCCTGATCTCAGCAGCGACGACGTTCGAGCAGCACTTGGCCGATTGGCTGTAGCGCGCCGCCTCGCTGGCTTCGATTACTCCTATCTGCGCATCCGCTTCGAAGGCAACGGGCGGGATGTGGGGATCTGGGACGAAGGAGGTGACGACTGGAAGCTCCTCATCCAGGTCGGGGACGAAGAGAGCGACGGCGTCGCTCTCGATCCCCCCTGGCCGGACTGGTTGTTCGTCCTTGACGAACTTCGAGACTGGGCAGATGCACGCAGACCCACCCGGGTTGTCGCCTAGGTTGAGCCCCGGCGATAGGCGGCGAACGGCGGATAGGACCGAGGCCGGCCGCGGCGATAGCTGGGTTCCAGATGTTGCGGCGGAACCAGTCGTTGGGGATGTGACCATCTGTCTCGCGGACGCGGCGGGGACGGACGGCCTCAGACTTGTTCTTGAAGGCCAGGATGTCGCTCTCGATCGGAGATGCACGAGCACACGAGGCTGGTCCACAACCCGCGAGCGCTTGGCTTTCGACGCCCCCGGCGGGGGGCACGCTGCGGGCGGCGTTGTCATCGTGCGGTCTCATGTGGTCGGCTGTTCCAGTGAGCATCGATCAGTTCTTCGGCTATGGGCCTAACGCTCCGTTTGCCACCAATGAGGTGTTCACGAACCGGGAAGCGCAGATCGAGCGGTGTCATCGCTGGTTGATCGAGCACTCCGCACGCGGGTGGCCCGTCCCGGCGCTGATGGACTTCCAGCGGCCGGCGGCCAACATCCTCGCGGTGGCTGGTGAGGGCGGCATCGGCAAGTCGACGCTGACGCGGCACGTTGCTGACCTCACGGTTCGGGGAGAGTTGGACGGGCTGCCGAAGAACCGGGCGTGCGCCGTTCTGGATTTCGCGGACCCCGACACCTCCAGCTTCGAGTCGCTGCTGCTGCGCGTCCGGGCTGGGCTGGGGCGTCTGGCGCGTAGCTGGCCGGCGTTCGATGTCGCGTTGGCCCTCTATTGGGAGCGCAAGCATCCGGGTGAGTCGCTCGCTGCCTTTCTCGGTAAGGGGTCGGCGGACGGACGGCGTGCGGCGGACCAGGTCAGTGGGACTGTCGACCAACTCCTCGGCGGGTTCGGCGCGATCAGCGTCACCTACCAGGTCCTGGACAAGCTCGGACGCACCGTCGCACAGAAGGCCAAGCTGAAGTCGCTGCGCAACGAGCTGCCCGCACTCGACCCCATCCTTGATGAGCCCGATCCCGACCGGATGCTCGGCTACATGCCCGTCCTGCTGTCGGCCGACCTGGAACGTGCCCGCGCCAAGAAGCCCGTGCTCGCGGTGTGCGTTCTCGACACGCTGGAGATCGTCCAAGGGTTGCCGTCCGAGCGCGGCGGCCTGGAAGACCTGGTGTCGCGGTTGGTCTACCTGATGCCGAACGTGGCGTTCCTGGCGGCCAGCCGACTGCCGCTCGGCTGGCACGACCCCGTCCGTTCCCTTGGACTGACCTACGGCGGCGCGCACCGCTGGCCCGAACTCGCCGGGCCGGTCCAGGTAAGGCTGGACGGCTTCGACCCGGTGGCCGCGAACGAGTACCTGACGTCCCGGCTGACCGTGGAGGACCGTCCCGCGATCGACGAGGCGGTGCGGGACCGGATGATCGCCGGATCCGCCGGGTCACCGCTGTACCTGGACCTGTCGGCGAGCCTGTACGCGCAGTACCTCGCGCGTGGCGAGACGCCACCACCGGAGGTGTTCGGGCTCGGGTTTCCCGAGCTGGTGCTACGGACGATGCGGGACCTGTCGGAAACCGACCGTGACCTGCTGCGTGCCGCCGCGCTGCTCGAAGCGTTCGATGCCGACCTGCTGCAATCGATGCTCCCGGGCATCCGCCGTCGGCGTATCGACGCGTTCATCTCGCGCCCGTTCGTCCGGCATGAGGAGTCGGTGTGGCCTGCGTACCGGCTGCACGAGAACCTGCGCCGAAGTGTCCTGGACTGTGACGCCCACACTCCCGATGGATGGACGGCTGGCGAACGCCGGGAACATCTGGAGCGCGCCATCAGTCACCTGGCGAAGGTCGCGCTGTCGATCTGGGACGAGGAGGAGTCGGCCTCGCTGGCCGAGCGGAGCCGCCGGACCGTCGCCGCGTTCTTGCTGCTGTTGCGCGCTGCGATTGAGCACGGTGTTCTGCCGCCGGTGCTGGCTGACCTCGCCTATAGCCTGAGCGTCGCCGGCCATTGGCAGGTTTTGGCGTCCCTCCCTGCGCCGGACGCGGTACCCGAGCTGAGGCGGCTGTCCGCCGTCGCCCGGCTGACCACCCGCGGCGACCTCAACGCCGAGGACCGCTACCAGGCGATGCACGAGCTGGTCGGCGAGCACGCGACGCCGGAGTCCGCCGACCCGTTCGCCGACTACTACCGCTGGGAGCTGGGCACGCGCGCCCACGTCGCCGGACGGCTGGACGAAGCGATCGAGCACCTGACGGCGATCGCGGCCGACGGCTCGCTGATCGGTGCAAGCGCCCTGTTCGGCCTGGCCGACAATGCGCTACGCCGCGGCGACTACCGGCAGGTTGCCGACCTGATGGACAAGGCCACCGACGAGGGCCTCGACCGCATCCGTGTCGCCGACATGCTCGGCCACACATATATCCACAATGCTCGCTTCGCCGATGCCGCCCGTCTCTTCGAGACCACGCTGGAAGCCGCCCAGGCGGCGGGAACGCCGCTGTGGGAAGCCCGCGCTCTGCGGCATCTGGCCCTCGCGCTGATGTGGTACGACCCCGACCGCACCCTCGCCCTCGTCCCCCGGGCCCGCGACCTCAACTCCGCCGTCGGGGAACTGATCGGTGTGGCGCAGTGCGACCTGGCCGCATCCATGGCCCACGCCCTGCGCGGCGAGCACGTTCAGGCCGCCGACCTCCTGGCCGCCGCAGCCCGTCAATACGAAGAGCTCGGCGCCACCGGTGAACTCACCCCCGCGGAAGCCATCCGGGTACTGCAGTACGCCGCCGACGGACGCATCGACCAAGCCACAGCCATCGCCACGCGCCTCGCCACGTCCGCCCAAGGCCCGCAACCCGAGAGCCTGCCCGTCTGGGTTCAAGTGACCAGCTGGTGGGCCGATCTTCCTGCCCTAGAGGACGCGGGCTTGCGTTTGCTGGACGGTACCGACACCGCCCAACAGCGCTGGAAAGAGCCCCTAGACCGGCTCCGGCGCCTGCACCGCAGTATGTGCGCACCGCTCGACGTGGCAGACCGAAAGGCATTCATTCCTACCGACCGGCTCCCCAACGACATCCTCGATCGCGCTGCACGGTCGGCGTCCACCTCGCCGGCTTTCGATGGGTCACCCGTCCAGCAAGCCGGCGACGACGGGATCATCATCGGGAAACGCACCGTCATCAAACTCCAGCACCGCGCCCACGAGCGCCTAGAAACCGCCCTGCACCTGGAACATCTCCGCACCGCGACTGGCGTCCCGGCGCCACGACTCCTCGACCACGGCACCGACCCCGGCGGCACCTGGTGGGCCATCCTCGAACGGCTCCCAGGAGCGCATAGCAACCACCCCACCGTCGAGCAGCAACGCGCACTCGGCCGCACGCTGCGCGCGTGGCACTCCCACCGCCCAGCCGTCGGCCTGCGCCTGGACGACCCCGGCGCGCTCGGTGTCCTGCTCGGCGGGGCACGCCGCGCTGTCCCCCGCGCGTACCCCGCCCTCGCCCAACGTTTCAGCGACGCCTGTGACGCGATGCCGATGACGCCCATCCACGGGGACCTCGCCGTCGGCCATAACGCGCTGTTCGACGGCGACACCCTCACCGGCATCCTGGACCCTGGCGCTATCGAGCAGGGCCCGCCGATGCTCGACCTGGCCTGGGCGCTTGCCGTGGACCTACCACTTGGCGGGTCGACCGAACCGCTCCTGGAGGGCTACGGCGAGGTCGACCGCGCGGCACTGGACGCCCTGCTTCCGCTCATGCTCCTGCGCCGCCTCATCGACACAGTCCCCCTAGGCCTGACCGAAACAGCCGGCCAGTGGATCGCCCGCTACTTGCGCGACAACCACCCAGACCTACTGGCGCTCATGGAGGACGACCTGCATCTCTGAACCACCAGGCCCAAGCCGCAGCACCCACCGATACGGGATGCAGTTGTCCAGCACGTTGGCCGGCACCGACATCCGCTCGCGAAGCTCAGGCCCGTCATCACGTGCGTAGAAGCGGTCCAGCCTGTCGAACAGCGCCACGTCATACCCGGCCGGCAGCACTTCCGGCTCCCACTCGTAATGGCTGGGACGCGAGGTCAACGGCACCGTCGCCTCGAGCACGATCGCCCGCGGCCGCCATTCCGCCAGATCCACCGAGGCCAATACGGATGCCTCACCGCCTCGACGTCCACCTCCAACAGATCGAATCCCGGCTCCGACAGCACCGTCTCCAGCCGCCTCACCTCGACGCGCAGTTCCTCACACCGCCATCCATCGCCGTGGTGCACCGCCAACACCTCCCGCTCCAGCGTGCTCAGACCACCGCCGCCGGTTTGCCCCCGTCCCGGGACGATCCGGAAGAAGCTCGCCAGGCCAGGCCGCTCCCGATCGCCACGTCCAGCGTCACATCAGCCGGCCGAGCAGCCCGCAACCTCTCGAAGCGCTCGGGCAGCAGCTCAACGTTGACCCCGCGCGATCCGAGCCGATCCATCAGGTTTTGGTCAGCGACCCCTGAACCGGGGCCACCGGCCCCCGTCCACGAAGAACCCACCAGTCTGGTCACCGAAAGCCCGCATCAGCACAACGCTCTCGGCGCTCCCGCCATACGCGACTAGATCGCACCCAGCCAGCCGGTTCGACCCCATAGCACCAACCGTAAGCACGTCGCGCTCGCCATGCCTCACGCTGCCGGGTTCTGGCAGGAAATTCTGAGCGGCTTGGAGACAACTGGGTGGCCAACCCATACCGATCCAAACTCGCATCGGCGGCGGAGGGTGCGGCCGGGGCAACGTCACCGGGCGCGGGGAAGCTGGCGGACCGGGCCCACGGGTCGTCCCGGGCCCTAAGGGCGCTAGCCGGTGAGGAAAATAAACACCCACAGGTGTACTTCGGGCGGTTCATCGCAGACGGTGCAGGCGCCGGGGCGCAGGAGCCCGTCGAAGTAGGTGTGAACGAAGCCACCGGGGCAGTCGTGTACCGGGCCAACCGAGTGCGTCGCACACAGCTTTCTCAATAAGTCCACCGAAGCGGCGCCCTCACTTAAAGGTCGCGAGGCGACGGAAAAATGTCGCAGCGGTCGCAAGTACGACACTTTTCTTCCGATCTGGCTTCTGGACAGCAGCCACAGGAAGGACAAATGTAGCTAGTCGGCCGCGTCCAGCAGGGTGCCGCGAGGAGGTCTTGCGAGAAGACCATGTCCAGTCGGTCTCCGTCGCCTCCGACCTGTTCAGCCGAGCCTGGCGCGGTGAGGACGGCATAGGATCGAGAACACGATACACAGCGCCGAGTTTCCCAAACCGTGCCGCACTGGCAGGAGCAACGATAGGTGCTTCCATCCCGCGATGTAAACGCACGTTCCGCGGCTTTATGATGACAAATCGGACAGTAGGCGAGGTTTGCGATCGCATGAATCGCGTGGAACAAGTCAGTGCGCAGAGCCTCCAGTTCTTTCCTGTTGTCACCGTGTCGCCTCGCTGTGTCCGTACGAGTCCGGAGATTGTTCAGCTCTATTTGCAATTCTTCCAGGTCCTGTTGCGGCACCAGGTCGGTGACCACGAGTTGCCCGGCATCCCATCTTATCCACCTGAAACGCCGGGCAAGGCTCTCTGCTTGTGGTACCCGGCACCTCACCTTCAGCGGATATGAGAGAAGGATGTGACTGTCGATCGCGTTGCGAAGCATCCTGGCCATGCGGCTGATACTGCCAAGGTCGGACGGGCTAACCGGCACCATGGCCGGGCGCTTGCCCATCCCGCTCGATGTGTGGACCCGCAGGCGGAGCGAGCGCGGTAGCGCCGTTCGCTCGGGGGTCTCGCCGGGGTATACGACGGCCACCGCTGTGGGGTCGGCAGTCATCAGGGTGTCGAGCGCTCTTATCATGCCTGCCTCGTCCGAACCGGCTGTCAACGCATGCGGCAACGGTACGAGCCGCAAAACCGGTCGCCCATCAACCTGAAGCGTGATCGTGTCGTCGGTATTCGAGTTGAGAGCAACGACATGCCCCATTTTGAGGTACTGAAAGCCTCTCCGGTCAGGAGCGGGTTCTCCCTTGAGGCCGAGTTGGTTTAGTGCACGCAAAGTCAACAACAGCACGTACTGGGCAAAGTCGCCACACCACTGAGCGATGGCATCATCGGGTTCACTGCTCGCGGCATGGTGCGACTTGACCTCAGCCTCCCAGAGTTCCCGGCAATGCCGATAGTCGATATCGTTGTCCCAAAGATTGGTCGGGCGCAATTGAGGAGAACCCGTATAGGGCCCTCGAACGGCGGTTCGCAGCTCCGAAGTCAACAACGGAGCCAGAGCATCCCGCAAAGACGTGAGGTCTTTACGGAGTTCCTCAATGCGTTGCGGTAGATCGTCCTTTTCCAGAAGGTCGGCGACGAACCGATAGAGGCGCTCCTTCTCACGGTGGTCGTGGCGCTGCCCGATCTCCCGCAACAGCACCCGCGCTTGGCCCACCATGCCCTCGATCGAGTCCACCTCGGCGATGCGTGAGAGCAGATGCTTCCACAATCGATCCACGAGGGTGGCGATTACACGGTTCTCGTAAAGATCGTGGTCGGGCACCTGGACGGGAGTCAACAGTTTCGCGGGCTCCACGCCGTGCAGGCGTCGTGCTGCCCAGGTCTCGCTGTGCCCAGCGAGATGGGTGACAGTGCGCCAGGTGATGCGGCGCGCGCGACTGACCGGGACGAGGACATCCTCGGTACGAAGCCGGGCATGTGGGGCGTTGCATACTTTCCGCAGATGCGCGAACTCGGCATGCAGCCGCTTCTCCAGCGGATCTGGTCCCAGCCGCTCCACGACTCGGTCAATCATTGGTGGAACGTCCGTCCATGCCTCCAGGGAGGCATCGGTCCGTTCGAGTTCCCGCAGCTTGTTCGAAATCGTTCTGATGCTCTCGACGATGACCGCCGCCGGGAGGGGAACACCTCCGAAATCTCCGGACCACCACCGGACCCCATCGTGCCGCAGAGTCCATCGCCCCCTTGCCCCGGCCAAGTACGCTCCCGGTTCCGCGTTGGCGGTACCGATGCTGTAGCCGCGCTGCTCTGGGGGAACCTGGTAACGCCCCAACTGCACCGATGGGTCGCGAAGGGGGACTACGCGACCGGATAGCCGATCCCACATCAGTGGATGGTCACTCAAGCGATCCCCCTCGACTTGATTTCGCCCCGCAGAGCATGCACCGACTTCTCTGGCCGCGAGTCCGGGAACGTCTTCGCCCAGCTGGCAGTGACGTGCTCTTCGAGTGCTCGCAACTGGGTCGCTTGGATCTCGATCCGGCCCGACAGTGAACGAAGAATCTTGGTTGCGAGCAGATGGTCGGCGGCCTCCCCGGCGTCCCCACCCGCGGCGACGGTGACTGGGACGAACCGCTCCGCTTGGCGCCGCAGCCGAGGCCCCCAGGCGGCACCGAAATCATCGCGCAGCCGATCCTCCATCTCCCGGTCGAAAAATCCGAGGACCTGGTCTGTTGCTTGGCCATGCCGCTGCACTGCCTCGTCGAACACTGCCACGAGGCCCCTCATCGAGATGGGCTCGATGGGCTCGGTACCGCCAGCCCCCGGATTGAACGGCACAGGTTTGGCTGGCAACTCCAGGACATGGGCCCTGTCATAGGTCTTGGGGGCAAACCGGACCGTCGTCTCATCGTTGTTAGCAGTGCCGATGAACCACACGTTGTCCGGCAGCTCCAGGAAACGACCGTCGTAGAGCAAGGCCGGCGCGGGGTTGACTTTGGCCGTCATCAACTGCAGTCTCGCCGGTTCCGACGGATCGCCAGCCTTGCTCTCCAATGCCGACAGCAGATCGCTGAAGTATTGCTCCGGGTGTGACAGGTTCATCTCGTCGAGAACGACGAAGAACGGCTTTTCTTTGAACAGGGGAAGTTGCGCCTTGTAGAGCGCCTGAGTGAAGCCGGTTTCGTAGAACTTTCGCTCGAACGGGTTGTAGTACCCCATCAGATCTTGCGGGCTGCGCCATTCCGCAGCGACGGCAACAAGCTCGCACCCCGCCCCCATCACTCGCGCGAACGCCTGCGGCAGCCTAGTCTTGCCGATGCCGCTGATACCCTGCAGCAGATGCAGCCGGCTTGCCGCCAGCCCCGCCACGAAGCAGCGTAGGTCCGACTCGGAGTAGTAAAGGTTCAGGTCGGCCGCCATCCGCGCGCGAAGCCGGACGATAAACTTCCGCAAATCGATGAGGGCGTGGTTCAGTTCCGGCCGGCGGGCGAAGTGCTGATTCTCGTCCATGGCGAAGCAGGATGGAAAAGGCGAGCTGCTCTGTGAGTTAACTTGCAGCTCCTGCAGCTTCACGGTTTGCTGGTGGATCTCATCAGAGAGCGTTTTGTTGAGCTGTTCCAACGCTTGGTTGATCATGCGGGAGTTCTCCCGCTCGATCGCCGATATCCTCGCCGCCGCCGACTGCCTGCGCAGTTCGGCGTTCTCTCTTACGAGCCTGTCCCGCTCAACCATCAGATCGTGATTCTGAGCCTCAATCTCCTCTGCACGTTCCCGCTCACTGGCGGGATGAGCCATCAGCGTACGGTGCAGCTCGGCGTTCTCGGAGCGCAGCTGCCTCAATTCCGCAACGACTTCCGTCGCGGTGAGGTTCCCAAACTCGAGCATGGCGGCATCCTGTGCGGCGATCTTTTCCGCCCTGTCTTCAGCGAGCTCCTTAATCCTGTCGTATCGCAGTCGCCATTCAACCTTCTCTTGCACAGCCGCTTCGAGTTCGGCCTGCCACTCCCGCCGCTGATCCTTGACCCGGTCGGCCACCTCCTGGTCCAGGGATTCTTCCTTGGCGGTGATACGGCGACGCGTCCGCTCAAGTTCTAGCCGTGTCCGCTCCAATTCTGCGGCCCGGTTCTCCAACTCTTGCACTCCTTGGGCGAGGTGGGCCTCCTTCGCGGCGAACCATTCGGCTTGGCGCTTCTCGCGCTCCTTCAAATCGTCGTCGAACGTCGACCTGTGTTCATCAAGCTCTATCCGAAGACGCGCGAGTTGCTCGTGCCGCATCGCAGCAAAGCCAGCTGCAGCCTCCTGCTCCTGCACAAGAAGGTCCGCCGCGCGTTCGGCGGCCGAGTTCTCCTGGTCGCGCAGTGCCGCTTCACGCTTCTCGAACTCGCCGAGCTTCGCGTCCTGTGCAACGCGTTCCTTCGCCAGCATCTCCTCCCGATGGTCCAGCTGCTCATGGCGCTTCTTGAATTTCTCCTCCAGCTCTTTCTTCGCTGTATCGATCTGCCTTTCACGCCGATCGGCCAAGTCTCGCGCCCTCTCGGCCTTGGCAACGGCGTCCCGCAGTCGTTCGGTACTCACCTGGCCGGTCTCAACAGTTTTGGGCTGCGCCGCATCCGACGTGTCCACTACACCCGCATCTGGTGCGGCTGTGGGCTTCTCCTGCTCCGCCGCTTCCAATTCGGCCGCCTTCTGCATGATTTTTTCGACCGACTCGGCGGTGCCCGCCGCACGTCCTCCGCCTCTCGTCCTGCCATTAGACTGACTCTTCGTGCGCTTGTTACGGTTATTCGACATCTCTATCCGTTCCTCTCAATATTGAGTGCAGGGAGGTCGACGACTTGCCGCGCCGCCTCGAGGGCTAGCGAGCGGCACCATTCAACGTCGTCTTCGACCGTGGCGTCCCGCTCACCATGCGAGCCGCGGTTGCGCAAATCACCGAGTTGCACCAGATCGTTCAACAAGGTGGGACGCCGTTTGGCAAGTTCCTGGAGAGGATGCCGGCCCCGATGTGGGCTCGCGGAGTCCGCCGCAGCAATTAGCAGATAGGGAATGATCTTATTAACAGAGGCACTCTTGATATCGACAGCATCTTTATCATCTCGGAGTCGAGTTGGATATTTCCTAATGGCGTCCAATGGTTTGACGTACCTGTCCGGCAAGAAATTGAATCCGAGATATTGGACGGCGCCGTTGAGCGCTGCCGCTACGACCGGAGCCGCAGGCGAGGTGGACCCGCCGTCCCAGCTCGGCCGGGCCGGGAGCGAGAACTCACCCGCCAGCAGGCGGAAGAGGTACTCGTACAGCCGGTAGGCAGCGCGAGCCACGCTCTCGACACCCGCATCACCGCCGCGTGTTGCGGCTTCCTCCAACTCCAAGAGGAGGTCGAGGGCCTTTGTTCGTCCGCGCAACTCTGGGCCCAACGTCTGCACCAACCTGCGTTCCGCGTTCGCCCGGATTCCGGCGCCAGCGGCCCGGTAGGCATGGCGCAGCCGCCCTTCGGCCGTATCGGCGAACTCCATGACCCGCTGGGCCGTACCCGGATCGTCGCGGACCCGTTCGGCAAGGAGTCGCTGCACCAACGGGTTCGGATTCAGCCCGAACGGATCAGCAGCCTGCCATCTGCCCGTTTCAGGGTCCTTCCCGTGCAACCACACCAGCAGGTACTCCGGCATCGCGGGGCCGATTTCGAGGACCTGATGCACGGTATGGCCGGAGGTCACGGTCAGTTCGGTGGTGAGCGCCTGCAGATCCTCCTCGGCAAGGCGTGCACCCGCCTGTCGTTGTCCCTGGGCGTTACCGAACAGGTTGGCGCGGCGCGTGATCTCCGCCTGCCTGTGCGCTCCGACAGCGTCGATGACCTCCTGTGCGGTCGGTGGCCGCACCTTCCCGGGGTCGATCGAGCAGTTCAGCACATGAGCCGTCACCCACCGTGCCTCCCCGGCGGTGTTCAGCCGCAAGCGTGCTTGGTCGCCGTTGACGTTCCGGACCGGCTGGAAGACCAGCCCGTCCGCGGTCCTTGGCCACAGGCGCCGGGCCACCGGGTCCTGGAAGACATGGGTGACGATCAACTCCGGCTCTTCGCCCACCCGACTAGTGCGGAGGGTTTCCAGCCCGGCTTCGGTCGGGACGTTGTTTTTATCAAGCTTCCCGGCCTTCCGAAGCTGGTCCAAAATATGGATGCACAGTTCCCCGTCCTGGTGGATGCGCGCGGCGATGTCCGGCGGATGGCGTACGCCGCCGCGGCACAGCGCCAGCACCACCCTCTCAATGATGTTGAGATGACGGACCTTGATCACTGGCGCGATAACTCGGTAGACGAGTACCGGCCAGCACATAAACAACTGGTCGCCTTCGTTTGGGGTTCGGGACGGCTGCAGAACCCCGCGGCGGATCTCGAACATGTCAGCCGCGCTCCCCCAGCAGAATGCCGGATGCCGACCCCGGTGAACACAATTCGCGGAAGTCGGCGAACGGTCGCACCCCTGGAGGTACCACGGCATTGATGAACATGGCGTCGTCCCCTACGACAACGAGCAACCGTTGTTGCCGGCTCATCGCCACGCAGAGCCGGTTGCGCAACAGGAGGTGCCCGTAGGCCCGTCGCACCCACATTTCGTAGCGGACGTGAGGACGTTCCGGGTTCGTGTCGCCCATTTCGAAACTTGGGATTGGGCTTGACCGTGTGACGGACAGGAAGACGACGTCGAACTCCTTGCCCTGGAACGCGTCGACGGTCCCAACGTGCAGTCTCTCCCCGACCGCATCGGTCGTCCGGTATCCGTCCCTGGCAGGCTCCGCGAGCCCCACCCGGACGAGTTCCTCCCAGATCAACCGGACTTGCGCGCTATAGAAGGAGATCACCCCGAAAGTCAGGTCCGGCCGCGAGAGGACGTGGCGCTGCAGTTCTGCGGCGATGGCGCGCGCCTCTGCGGGGCGGGCCTTGCTCTGCCCTGCGTGTTCGCGACCCGCTGAGTTGGGGACGTTGAGCCATGCGGCCGGGCGGTCCCGATAGCCCTCCAAGCCGTGAGCAAAGCCCTCCGCACCGTTGGGCGACTTCAAGCCTCCGCCATAGAAGTGCTTTCCCACGAAGTCACCCAGGATGGGGTGCATGCGGTATTGCGCGTTCAACCGGACGGCTCTGCGCCCTCCAGTGTCCTGTTCGTGCAGCAAGGTGAACAGGCGTCCGAACAGGCTTTCTCGAAGCATGGCGAGGGTGTCGTCCCCACCGACGCGGAGTTCCCGCTCCACGTCCGGTTCCAGCATGTGCGGCAGCTGGTTCTGGTCGCCGACGAGGATGACGCGGCGCGCGGCGAGCGTCAACGGAATCAGGAGGTCCAGTGGGTTCGCGCGGGCCGCCTCGTCTACGATCACGGTATCGAACAGCGACTCCTCCTCGTCCTTGGCCTCCCGAACCGCCCGTGAGTCGGCCTGCTGACAGGTGGCCGCCAGCGACGTCGTGTAGAGCCGCAAGGTCGCCAGGACAGCCTCGGGATCGCCTTCCAGCGCGCCGAGGAACTCCACGAGGGCCGCCTCGACGCCCTCTGCTCCAGCACCGCGTCTCTCCTCCAGATCCTCGATCACCTCGTTTAGCCGGTCCACGACGTCTTCGCGGACCGCTGGCCGGACAAGCCTGTCTGCGCCGCGTGTCAGCCTGTCCAGGAGTTGATCGCGCACCGTGGCCAGGTCGCCGAGGAAATTTGGTGGCTCCGCGGCGATCCAGTCGGCGGCCCGTTCGAGCAGGTCCAGGTGGGCGTCGTCCGCTGCGGGGAGCCGCTGCAAGTGCTGCAGTGCCGCGGCCGCCATCTGAGGACCGTCATCGGCGAAGGCCACAGGGACGCACCGGACACCGCGTACTGCGCGCAGCGTGCTCTCCCGCCGGCTGTCGGCCCGGAGTGCAGCGGTTCTCCCGGCTGCCCGCAACTCCATGCCCAGCGCTTCGAGCCGTTCCCGCAGCGGGTCGGACACGAGCCCGTCGACATGCCCGGCGACCTCCTCAATGAGCGGCGCCAGGTCCTCGGTCGGCTCGGGCGCGGCGCAGTAGGCGGCGGTCCTGCGCGCGACGAGACGGATCGCGGCCGCGAGGCGGCCCTCCGCGGTGTCGGCCAAGTCGTGGCTGAGCGCCGCAATCGTCCGGGTCCGCCATTGTTCAATGTGGGCAGTCGAGCCCCGGTCCTGCGAATCGATCTTCAACGCGGGAAGGCCGCGGACCGTCGAACGCTCGACGAGGTTGTCCACCGCTGCGTGCTGGTAGCTGGTAAGCAGCATGCTGCGGCTTACCGTCGCCGAGCGGCGCCCTTCCTCGGCGAGCCGTACCTGAAGTGCCGCGATGAGCTGGGTCTTGCCGGTGCCCGGCGGCCCCTGTATTACCGCGATGTCGGGAGTGTTCAGAGCCGTCTCCAGAGCGAGTTTCTGCATCTCGTTCGGCGGCTTCTTGAAGCACTTCGCAGCGGCCTCCGACATCGCCGGGATTGCCCGACTCGGATCCTTGCCGCGCCCGGGTTTGCCCTGTAGCAGCAACAGCAACTGCGGCAGCGGCACCTCACGGTTCAGTAGCCGTCTCAGCGCGCGCCGCCGACGCTCCAGGCGACGCCGGTCGCCCCACACTCCGATGTGCAGGAAGCCTTGGCGCGGCGGGTGCGCGACCTGGTCGGCCCGCTGGCCGGGGGCGCGGTGACGTCGGACCATGCGCATGTCCACCGCACCAGACGAAGCATCCATGTGCAGGACGGTTCCGACCTCGTTGCCGTGGGCGAGGTCCTGTTCCAGAAGCCCGCCGGAGCCCGCCATCCGGGCGCCCCCGCCAAGCACCTCAGGCAGTTCGACCGCGCATTCGAGCTGCACTTCCTGATCAGCGTCGAGTTCCTCCTGCAACCGCTGGAAAACTCTGCCGCCGCCCCCGATGACGGTAAAGCGGATGATGTCTTCAGCATCATCGAGGTATCTCCAACTGGAATACTGGAGATACCCGAAGTCTGCCATCCTGCGCAAGCTGTTCCTGTTCTCCATATCCTGGTAGCGCTGCCATAAGGCCAGGAAGGACTTGTCTTGCTGATCCCGCCTGAAACGTTCGATCTCGTCACGCTTGTGCTGCTCCAGCTGACCTCTCATGGTGGCATCGAAGAACTCGACCTCGGCGTGGACGAATGCAACCCGATCTCTGTGGTGTACCTGGGACGCGTCCCTATGCACGGACTCCAGCAGCCATTCTCCGTCGATCTCGCGTAGCTGGGCGGCGATACCGTCCCCACGCAACCGAACGGAAGCCGGCCTCGTCCCATCCTGCTCGGGTGCGAGAATGACGATGAGCCGAGGCCCGGTCGGCGTCTGAAACGTCAGATTGTCGGTCAGCCACTTCAGCACTCTTCGGGCACCGCGCGGCGCGTCCTCACCTTCGATCTTGCGGACGGCGCCGAAGACGCGCTCGTCCGCCCCGACGCGCAGCTCGCCCCAGGCATACCTGCCCGCGATCTCATGAATGCCGAGGCGCAGCCATCCGTCGGAGACGTCTTTCACGAACGCGGCGACAGGCCCGTTCTCGGTGACCAGTGAGAAGAGCACATCGTTGTCGGTCTCGGTACGCCCGCGCGCGAGGTACTCGTGCTCCGTGCCGTCGTGTCCGTGCTGCGTGACCGTAATCGTGGGACCGAGACGGACCAAGCTGATCTCGCAGCCCTTCATCCCATCGCCCGTAATTCCGGACGGAAGTTCTATCCATGCGAATTGCGGCGGTACCGGCAGCGCGCTGGCCAAGCGCTCCGCCTGTGGCCGCACCATGGCGGCGCTCATCGGGCACCGCGCCGCGACTGCAGGATTTCCATGAAGCGGTGAGGCTCGCCGGGCGGTCCGAAATGGATGGTCCACCGGCCAGTCTCACTCATGTCGAAGGGCCAGATGTCCCCACTGCTGAGTGGGATGCTCCGGCCGGACGTCCGGTCGACCATGCGTGCTGAATGCCGGCCGATACGCTGGACGGTCAACTGACCGCGACCATCCCATTCCAGCCGCACCACCGGCTCTCCGGGGTCGACGGGAATGTCGGCCGGCCCGCGATCGAGATGGAGCAGAGCGGTCCGCGCACGTACGGTCTGAGCCTGCCGCCCGGTGAGAAGCAGGGACCGGAGCCTGCCGGTCTCGCATTCATCGCTGGTGCCGGGAACGCTTCCGGCGGGGAGGTACCCGCGGACGTCACACCGAAGGATCGAAGGACGCTCCCGGAAGCACCAGGGGCACTGGTCTTCACCGCCGTGGAAGCTTGAGGCGCAGCCAGGGCAGGTCACCATGAGCAGCGCCGCCTGTTCGAGTTTGTCCTGCCACTCCTCCATCCCAGGCCGCTGCGCGGGATGGTGCAGCCCTCCCTCGAAGGTGCGGCGGGCCAGCGCGCGAAGTCCGCGGGTTAGCACTATGGAACGGTCAAGCCCAAGGCGGCTGCGGTTGCCGTCGTCGGTGCTGTGGTCGATCCAGGGGAGCCGTCCAGCAAACGCGGCTTCCTCCAGCCGTACCGGATCGTCGTAAACGCCGTCTCCCTGAAACGGATGGGCCAGCGAGAGAACCTGGAATGCGAGCACGGCGAACGAGAACACGTCGGTAAGACTGTCCTGTCCGGAGCGCCCGGTGACCAGCTCGGGCGCGCCGTAGCCAGGCGTGAAATAGGCGGGATCGCCCGTACCCACCTCAGCAGAAAGGTTGTCGGGATCGATGAGCCAGACCTGGTCATGGCCACTGTCCGCCGATACGAGGACGTTGCCAGGCGAGATATCGCCATAAGCCAGCCCACGGGCGTGCAGGCGCACGAACGCCTCGGCGGCGAGCGCGAGCAGCCGTAGCCGCCGTGCAAGGCCGCCCGTCCGAATGAACCATTCCTTAATGTCAGGCTCGGGTACAGCCAACGACCCTAGGCTGATCATGGCATCCAGGAGCTCCATCGTGTAGCCGACATGGTCGCCGGTGAGCAGGGAGAGCGGCTGGGCTATGGGGACACCTGAAAGGTCGAACCGGCGGACAGCGGCAAGCCGAGCCCGTAGCCGGTCGGCAGCCATACCGGAACCGGGCTTGGCGATCTTGGCGGCAGCCCGGCCTCCGGTCAGCGACCAGACCGTTCCCTGGCCACCGCCGCCAATCTCCTCCACCAGTTCCAGCGCCTCTCCCCGATCGTCGTGGACGATGTCACCGGACCGGAGGCGGCGAGAACGGCGCCCGGACACTCTGTCTGTGGTGGGCACGTTTCCCTCAACTCGTTCAGTCGCTCAGGTCGTGCAGGTCATCAGGATCGAACACCGAGACGTCATCAGGCCGTGCACTGTTGGCGCGGACGCTCATGCTCTGTGTGAGGTAGTTGAAGATCTCTGTGACGCGGCCAGCCTCTTCGGCCCGAACCACCGGGTAGATCGGATCGGCCACAAAGGATTCGAGTACCCGATAGGCGCTGCTGTCCGCCTCCGGCCCAATCGCGATGGCGAGGCGCAGCGCCCTACTGCCCTGCGCGGACGCCAGCAGCCGGCCCAGTTGCGGCTTCCATTCGCTGGTCGGGGCGCCGTCGGAGATTAGGACGAGAGTCGGAGCGAACGCGCGCGGCGGCACCACGCTCTCGTCCGCCAGTACCTCACATGCGAGATCGAATGCCTCCCCCATAGGAGTGCCCTCTGGACCGCCCGCCGCGGACATGTCCGCCCAGCGCGCCTCGGCGGCCGGAACGAGCGGATGGTGCAACGCGACTCCCGTGCCGCCAAAGGTGACGGCCCCGACGGTGATCTCCCCGCGGGCAGAGCGTTCCCTCGCGAAACCTCGAATCATGGTGCCCATCGCCACGTTGAGCGACGTCATCTTGCCGTCCACCGCCATGCTGCCGCTGATATCTGCGAGGACCAGAACGGGAAGCGGACGTGGCCGCTGCACCGCGGCAAAAGGCATGCCGACATCGTCACTCATTGAGGCAACTCTCCCAACGATTCATCTCATCGCTTACAGCGGTCCCATGGAGAACGTTGTAGGATTTCACCAGACTTGGGGCCAGTCAAGGGGATTGTCGACGTTACTCGCCAGTCATCTCTAACTAGCACGATCATCCCTGGTCAGGTATGCCGGTTGACCTGTTACGGCCAGCCCACACCACTGCCCGCAGGCCGACCGGTCAACCTTCGCCCCCTGACCGGATCCGGGTTCAAGGCCGGGGCCGACGGTACGTAACAAGGTCAGCAGGGACCGTTCACCGCGTCCGTATTTTTCCAGAGCAAAGTGATCAGATAGTTACGGACTCGACGCTCATTCAAAGAGGCGGTCCTACTTAACTCACGCTCATCGGCATGTCAGTGCGTTGGCGCAAATAGCATGCGATCGACACTACGGTCTACAACCGGCCAGGCCGGTCATCGATATATGCGGGAGTCCAGGAGATCCACAAATGGCGCTGTTTCTCGCCGACTTTGATCAACACCATGAGAGCTCGACGTTATCCAAACCCGTGGACATCTGATACCCGTTCTCGCAAACAAAGCCAGTGATGGCGGCGCCGGTTCCGATGGCCTCCGCGGCGGCTGGCTAAGCGAATAGCCCTCGCAGGCTCTAGGCCCACGCGGCGCTCACATCAGGCTTCGTCGCATTCCGCCAGCGGTAGAGCTCTTCGCGGGCGCGAATGCAGGCGACGAACAGTAGGACGCGTTCGCTGAGCATGTCGATCTCGTGCTGCATGCGGTCGAGATCGACTGCGGTGACGGCGGCTTCAATCGGGTGGGCGTGTTCGGTGGCGCCAGTCGTCTGATTTGGGCGGTGGCGAGACCCCGCGCAACCACGATGCCCTGACCCCGGCGGAGATAAAGGAGGTCGGCGGGACCGGACAGCTCCTGGAACAGACCTTCACATGTATGTCTGATTCAGGCATCACATGGAACGACAAGGAGCGAGGACGTTCTTTGGACGAGGCGCTGATGCAACGATCGCCACACGTCTACAACCTAGCAATCGTCCGAGGTGTTCCTACGAGAGGCAGGCTGGTGGTGGGCCCCGCGGTCAAGGTGAAGATGCCCGGGTCAGAGGAACGGTTAGCACTGATGCTGGACGCCTACGGGTGCCAGGAAACGGCCACCGACTTCCTGAACTCCAGTTCGGCTCGACTTGCCGATGCGGCTCGGCGGTGGGCGCGGGCACATGGCTACCGCATATTTACACGGCCGGGCGTGAAGGGGCGCGATGGGGCTTCTTCTGAACATCTACCGCAGGCCAGCTAAGGAGAGCCGGGTTCGCAACCCGACTCTCCTGCTGGGGTGCGCTTGTAACGGCTATCGGGTGGTTGAGCGGCTGCGGGTTTTGGCTAGGGCTTCTAGGGCTGTTTCGTCGGCGTCGGGGAGGGTGTGTAGGTAGCGCTCGGTTGTGGCTATGGAGGCGTGGCCTAGGCGTTCCTTTACTACCTGGAGGTCGGCGCCGCCGTTGAGGAGCCAGGAGGCGTGGGCGTGGCGCAGGTCTCGCATGGTGGGTCTGAAGTTGAGGCCAGCGGCGGCCAGGGCGGGGTACCAGATCTTGCGGCGGAACCAGTCATTCGGGATGTGGCCGTCAGTCTCGCGGACGCGTCGGGGGCGCGGGTTGTCCTTGCCGTTCGCGCGGCGGGCGGCTCGGTAGAGGGTGAAGCAGCCTCGGCAGTAGTCGCAGCGGCAGCGGCCGGCGGTGTACCCGCTGAGGGTGCCGTGGTTGTAGGTGCGGCCCTTCTCGTTCGGTTCCGTGCGGCCGAGGGTGGCTGGGTCCGGGATCTCCGTGATGCGGGCTCGGGGCTTGTCCTGGGGCGGCATCTGGAAGAGGAGGTCGTCTTGGGTGAGGCCCGCTGACCTGATGTGGGCTTCCAGTTTCTCGGTGATCTGGGTGCTGAGCTTGAAGCGGCGGTACTCCTTGTCCTTCGGGTAGTCCTTGACGAGGAAATGGCGGCCTTCCGGGTGGAACTTCGGGTTCAGCTCGACGACGGTGCGGCTGACCGTGAGAATGCGGGACCTGAGGTTGAGGTCCTTCACGCGCAGCTCGCTGAGCTCGCCCCAGCGGAGGCCGCTCTCGATCTCGGTTTCGGTGAGGAGCCGGAAGGCGCCCTCGGGGAGTGCGTGGTAGACGTCGTCGAACTGCTCGGGTGTGATGATCTCGAGGGGCTTGCGGACGACTGGGGGCGTGCGTACTCCGCGGCAGGGGTGGATGAAGGTGACCTGGTCGTCCATCGCCGTGGTGAAGATGGCGCTGAGGATGATCTTGTTGTGGCGAATGGTCACCGGCTTCATGCCCTGGTTCTTGAGGGCCGTGATCCACGCGCGGACGTGCTCAGGGAGGATGTCGATCATCCGCATCGAGCCGAACGTCGGCATGATGTTCCTGTAGATCGCGTACGTGTAGCCCTCACGGGTCGTGGCCTCGACCTGGTGGTTCGGGAGCCAGGTCTCCTCCACGTAGTCCTTGAAGCGTTGTCTTCCTCGGCCGGGGTCTCCCGTGCGGCCTCTGGAGACTTCGACCTCCGCTCGTTGCCATGCTTTGTCGGCTTCCTTTTTGTTGGAGTATGTCCCGGCTGACCGCAGTCGACCTCTGATGTCGACGTAGCAGGCCGTGTAGCGGTACTTTCCGTTGTTGCCCTTGCGCTTCTTTGCGTATCCCAAGGCGCGATCCTCCATGATCATCCGTCCGTGATTTGTCCGTGGACGGTGGCGGACAGGCCATCCTTGTCCGTGAATGGCTGACACCGTCACAGGCCGTCTACCTGGGATTTTAACGCGGATCGCCTTTACCTGCATGACCCCCGAATGGGCATTACTTGGAGTTCGGGACGAAGAGGTCGTGGGTTCAGATTCGTTAATTTTGCAGTCCTAGACTGGAGAGCCCAGTTTCCCCGGGGCTGGCGAATTCGGTTGCTTGATTAGTCAATCTTTGATTGCGTCTGCCGATGGACTGATGAGTGGGTGAGGCTGCCTCGTTGACGTGGGACTTGCGCGGTGAATGTGGTTTTCTTGGTTCAGCGCCGGGGTGGTTGTCGTTAGATCGGCGATCGTGGCTGTGAGTTGTTTTGCGGTTCGGGCGGTGGCGGGTGGGGCGAGTCTCGGAGCAGGTTGATCTCGACGTTGAGCGGGCGTTTCTGCTTCGTCGCGGTCGCGGTGATGAGCCGTTGGCGCTTAGGTCGGGCCGGCCTGGTTCCTCGGGGCGGTGTTGACGACGACTGGGCTGCGCTCGGTGGGGGCTTCCGCGAGCGTGCTGCTCGGCCGTTCAGGGCGGGGGCGTGCAGGGTGGGGTGCAGGGCGTGTCCGCGGGGGCCAGGCGGCGCTGCTTCAGCCACTCGCTGATGCGCGGATGCTGGATGTAGTTCTCCGGGATCGCCATCGGCGGTGCCAGGCCGAAGTTCATGGCGATCGCCCTTACGAGCTTCTTGCATTCCGCCTTGTCCGGTTGCTCGTTCTCGCTGCACTCGAAGGTTCCCCCGATGACCACGTGGTCGGTGCGGGGGAACATGTAGCCGCCCTGGCTGTAGAGGTACTGCAGGCTCGGCTGGGGCGGCAGCATCGCGAGGTCGCCGCGGATGGCGTGCATGGCCGGGTCGTTCCACAGCTTCTTCGCGCCGTAGCCGGTGCAGTTGACGATGACCTTCTGCGTCACCGTGCTGAACAGGTGCGCCTGGTCGGCGAACTTGCACTGCACGAACCGGACGCCGCGCGTGTTCAGGTCGTCCGCCAGCCGTTTCAGGAAGGTCGGCGGCTCGACCAGCAGGGTCTGATACAGGTGCCCCGCGTTGTGGTGACCGTGGAACGGCATGCGCGGCAGATCCTTGCGGCGCGGGATCAGGCCGGGCGCGATCCGCAGCACCTCCTCCAGGTTGTGCGAGACCTTCGAGGCGTAGTTCGGTCGCTCGTATACGCCGAAGTTCTGGCCGATGCTGCTTTTGAAGGTGTTGTACGCCTTGGCGAGGATGTCTTTGAGCTCGCTCTCGTTGCCGTGGTATTCGACCAATGAGAGCGCCCATTGGCCGCCCGCCTTGTGGGACGTGGTGTCGGCGAACATGCGGTCCGCATAGATCGTGACGGTGAGGCCGAGGTCGAGCAGGAGCGTCGCAGCCGTCAGTCCCATGACGCCCGAGCCGAGGACCGCGGCCTCCGTCTCGTGCGACGCGGCGACGCGCGCACGGACGAGGTCTTGCACCTTGGCGGCGCATCCCCAGCTCAGCGTGATGCCGGCGCCGCCGTGGCCGTAGTTGTGGACGACGAACCTGCCGGACACCGCCTCGGCCTCCAGGCGGTAGGAGCCGCAGCGGTAGGGCCTGATCCCGGCGACGCACGCGCCCGGCGCGTCGGCGTCGAAGGTGAAGTGCGGCGTCGGGAGATCGGCGTCCACGGACGGCATCACGGTTCCCCTTCCGGCGCTCCCACTTCCCTTTCCCGGCTGCTTGCCTGCCCTTCCGCCGTCGCCCGCAAAACGGCATGCCTCAGAACTTGACCCTGGGAAGGTATGGCTTAGACGGTTGCGCAGTACATCGCATTTGGACGCGGGGCCGGGTCGCCGGTCTCGAAGGAATCTCGGGGAGCCGCGAACTTCTGTGCGCTCTCGGGACATCCTGACGCCCGCGGCGGGCCGCGGGTTCGGGGAACGGCGGGTCGGATTGATCACGTCCCGCCGCGCCAACTCCGCCGGGCCGCGTCCGCATCTCACCCGGCACAGCGCGACCACGAGGGCCGCGCACCGAGAGAGGGAGCGGCGGCCCATGCGGAAGATCGTGATCACCGGAGTGGCGGCGGCACTGGCGCTCGGCCTGACGGCCTGCGGCGGCAACGGCGACGGCAAGACCGCGGCGGCGGCGCCCTCCTCGCCCGCCGGCTCCCCGGCAGCGCCGAGCGAGAGCTCGTCGCCGGGGACGCCCGCGCCGTCCACGCCGGGTGGCGCCTCGACCCCGCAGGGCTCGGGCGGGCAGGGCGCCCCGGTCGTCCGGCACACGCCGCCCGCGCCGCAGGGCGGCCAGCAGACCGTCACCAAGTGGGGACGGCTGCGCTACCTGGCCCCGGGCAAGTTCCTCGTCGGCGACGTCGCCTTCTTCGTCGCGAACGACACCGTCCTGTACGTCGCCGGCGACACCTGCCCCGACGGCTCCCCCACCCCGCCCGACGTGATGAAGTGCTCCGTCGACGGGCTCGACCAGTGGGCGCAGGCCGCACCGCACAACGTCTCCGTCCGCATCTCCGGCCCGGCCGCCGTCCGCATCACCGAGACCCAGTAGCGGCGGGGGGCGGGGCGGCTCCCCTTCAGGAGAGCAGGAGGGGGAGCCAGACGCCGATGTTGCCGAGGATCACGGTGATCATGGAGTACTGCAGGAACGAGTGCTTGCGCCAGACGATCCTGGAGAGGGCGATCAGCTGGGTGCTGAGGACGAGGCGGTTGCGCCGGCCGACGCCGTGTTCGAGGGCGGTGACGAGCTCGGCCGGGTCCCAGCGGCGCAGGTGGCCGAAGTAGACGTAGTTGCGCCGCCAGTTCCTCCGGGCCTCCAGGCGGTTGAGCTGGGGGAAGACAGCGGCTCCGGCCAGCACGATGGCGCAGACCAGCAGGCCGACGCCGATGCCGAAGGCCCAGGTCTCGAGGTCGGAGAGGTGCCGCAGCCGCTTTCCGGACTGCGCGAAGACGACGATCATGCCGAGGATCGCCGTCTCCAGGGTGAGGACGACGGAGGCCTTCGCGTCGACTTTGGCGGTCCAGTCGTGCAGGGCCTGGTGGACGCGCCAGGCGTAGGTCTCGAAGGACTCGTCGCCGGCCCCGGACTGCCGGCCGGAATGGTTCGAGGTCTGCGTCATCGTTCCCCTCCAGCGTCGCCGGCTCTCTCAATCGGACGCGGTGAGGAGAACGGTGCGCTCCGGTGGAACCTGAGTGTGTCTCGCGGGTAACCGGGGAGGCGAGGATTTCCCGGAGTCGGAAGCCGGCCGCTGCTAGGGGCGGCTGAGGGGCGTTCCGGTGGATGTGGCGAGGTCGTGGGCGGTGAGGAGGGTGGGGAGGGAGAGGGCGGCCAGGGCGAGGGTCGCGGGGACGGCGGTCGCGGCGCTCTGGGCCGCGGCGGCGGCGAGGCCGGTGCCGGTGAGGGCCAGGGCGACGGTCAGGCGGCGGGTGGAGGGCAGTGCCGCGGTGCGGGCGGCGCGGGCGATGAGGGTGCAGAGGCGGTAGGCGGTGAAGGCGAGGGTGGCCCAGTAGTAGGCGAACAGGGCGGCGTCGATGGGTGCGGGCGGGTGCTCCAGGGCGCCGGTCTTGGCGATGAGGAGCATGGCGAGGACGGCCAGGGCAGGGGCCGTCATCGTGCGGACGGCCTGGACGGCCAGGTCGCGGAGGACCGTCCGGCGCCAGAGGGGCGGGAGCGGGGCGGCGAGGGCGGCGCCGAGGAGGACCGGGGCGAGCCAGAGGCTGGTCGCGGGGTGGCCCGGGTCGGCGGTCAGGGTTCTCGACGGCTCCACGGCGCGCAGCAGCAGCGTCGACAGGGCGAGGACCGCGAAGAGGGCGACGGCGACGGTGCGGCGGGTCTGGCCGGTGCGGGACTCGGGCCAGTCGGTGGGGTGCAGCCAGAGGCGGGCGGCGCCGGCGAGGGTGTCGGGCCAGGCGCGCGGGCCGGCGTCGCGGAGCGCGCAGTCGATCTCGGCGCCCCAGCGTTCGCGGACGGGCGGCGGGTAGAGCGCGGACGCCCTCATGCCGGGCCCAGGGCGCGGAGGCCGGCCTGGGAGACGCGGGCCATCTGCTCCAGCTCGACGCGGAGGGCCGCGCGGCCGGCGTCGGTGATGCGCATGGTGCGGTGGCGGGCGTCGGACGCGTCGTCCGACGGGCGGATCAGCTCGCGGGCCTCGAGGCGGGACAGCGCGCCGTAGAGGCTGCCGGGGCCGAGCTTGCGGCCGGTGAGCTCCTCGATCGCGGTGTTGATGGCGTAACCGTGCAGGGGTCCCTCGGCGAGGACGGTCAAGACGAGCATCTGGGCGTCGTTGCTGTGCACGCCCCCAGTGTAGTACGAGACGCGATGCTACTTGCCACGTAGTACGAGGCGCGTACTATGGCGGCCATGGAACGGACGGAGCGGCTGCGGGCCGTACTGGCGGGCCTTGCCCTGGCCTGCCTCTTCGAGGCGCTGACGGTGTTCGCCACCCAGGACAAGGGGGTCCGGGCGCAGAGCCCCTGGCAGGACGACCCCTACGACGCGGCCGTGTCGCTGGCCCAGTTCGCGGTGCCGATGCTCGCCGCGGTGATCGCGCTGCGGCTGCTCGCGTGGCGGGCGCCGGGCGGCCCCGACCGGGAGCGCCAGACGGTCCGGGCGGCGGGGGCGATGACCGCGCTCGTCGGGATCACGCTGGCGTTCGAGTGGGCCGCCGTCGCGGCGGTGCGGCGGTCGTGGGGCGCGTGGACGTGGGTCCTGGCCGGCGGGCTGGCCGTGACCTCGGTGTGCGCGGCGGCCGTGGCGGTGATGCTGGCGCGGTGCCGGGGCCCGCGGGTGCGGTGGCGGCACGACTGGCTCGGGGACGTCCTGCTGGTCGCGAGCCGGACGCCGGTGGTGCGGCGATGGGCCGCGCCGGCCGCCGCGGACTGGGTGCGCAGGCACGCGATGGGCGTGTTCGTGCTGGCCAGCGCCCTCGCCGCGGCGGGGATCGTCGGCGCGATGGTCGTCGGCGAGCACTGGACGGACCCGTGGCTCATCGCCTGGGCGCTCGCCGTCGAGTTCACGTCCCACCTGGCGTTCTGCCTGATCGCCAACGCGGTCGCCGGGTTCGTCGCGCGTCCGGAGCGGCCGTGGACGCGGCGCGCCGGCGAGGCGTCGGTCGTGGCGGGGTGCGTCGCGGTGCAGCTCGCGGTGGCGTTCCGCGACGCGCTCTGGCCGGGGACGGTGACGTCGGTGGCGGACGCCGCCGCCCTCACGTTCGGGGCCGGCGCGGCCACCACGGCCGTCGCCGGGGTGCTGCTCATGACGAAGGGAAGGCAATGGCAGCGGTGATCGGTGCGAGCGGGCTGTCGAAGCGGTACGGGCGGCGGCAGGCGGTGCACGGGCTCGGCTTCACGGTCGGGGCCGGGCAGGTCTGCGCGCTGCTCGGGCCGAACGGGGCGGGGAAGACCTCGGCCATCCGGATGCTGGTCGGGCTGTCCCGCCCGGACGAGGGCGAAGCGAGGATCCTCGGCGAGCCGGTCCGGCTCGGGGCCCCGGTGCTGCGGCGGGTGGGGGTGCTCATCGACGGCCCGGCGTTCGTCCCGCACCTGTCCGGCATGGCGAACCTCAGGCTGCTGTGGGCGGCGACGGGACGGGACTGGCCGCCGCCCGCACTGGACGGCGCCCTCGACCTCGCGGGCCTGGGCGCGGCCGTGGACCGGAAGGTCAAGGGCTACTCCATGGGGATGAAGCAGCGGCTGATGCTGGCGCAGGCGCTGATGCGCGCGCCGGACGTGCTGATCCTCGACGAGCCGGCGAACGGCCTGGACCCGGCGGAGGTGCGGGCGCTGCGCGAGCGGCTCGGGGAGCTGGCGCGGGGCGGGGCGGCGGTGCTGGTGTCGAGCCATCAGCTGGCGGAGGTGCAGCAGCTCGCGACGCACGCCGTGGTGATGAACCGGGGGCGGCTCGTCGCGTCGGGCCCGCTGGACGAGCTGCTCGGCGGCGAGGACGCCTACCGCGTCGAGGTGGACGACACCGGGCGGGCGGCGGCCGTGCTGCGGGAGGCGCGGAGCGTCGAGTCGGTCGCCGTGCGGGACGGGCACCTGGTCGTGACCGCGCCGGGGACGCCGCCGGCCCGGCTCGTGGAGGCACTGGTCGCGGCGGGTGTGGGCGTCATGTCGGTGAACCGGGCGGACCGGTCGCTGGAGGAGGCGTTCCTGACCATGACCGAAGGGGAGGGCGAGCGTGCTGCGCGTTGAACTGAGGACCCAGCTGCTGCGGATCCGCACGCTGGTGGCGCTGGCGTGCCTGGCCGCAGTGCCGGTCATCGCGGGCCTGGCGACCGCGTCGCGCGCCGGGCACCGCAACGGCGCCCAGGGCGGGCTGTACGGCGCGTCGTCGTTCTCCGCGCTCAACCACGCGATGGCGAGCCTGGAGTTCATCGGCCCACTGCTGCTGCCGGTCGTCGTGGCGCTGCTGGCGAGCGCGATCGGGTCGTCCGACCGGGATTGGGGAACGCTGCGGTACCTGTACGTCGCGCCGGTCGGCCGGGGGCGGCTGCTGGCGGGCAAGCTCGGCGCCGTCGCGGTCGTGACCGCCGCCGCGACCCTGTTCGTGCTGGCCGGGGGCGTCGGCGCCGGGCTGGTGCTGTTCGGCTGGCACCCGTTCCGCGTCATCGGCGCGCCCGACCTGTCCACGGGCGACGCGATCGGGCGGGTGCTCGCCGCGTCCGGCTACACGCTGCTGTGCATGCTCAGCATCGCCGGGATCGCGTTCGCGCTGGGGCTGCTGCTGCCGCGCGGCGCCGAGGCGCTCGGCGCGGCCGTCGGGTTCGTGGTCGTGGCGAGCATCCTGAACGGGTCGTCCGTGCTGCACGCCGTCCAGGTCGTCCTGCCGGTGCATTACTGGCAGGACTGGACGCACCTGTTCGACGCCGGCGGGACGGCCCGCCTCGGCACCGGGATCGCGTGCCAGCTCGCCACGATCGTCCTGGCCGCGGGGGTGTCCGTGCTCGTCCTCCTTCGCCGGGATCCGGCGGCCTAGCCGACGTGGGCGGCGAGGAAGTCCTCCCACGTCAGGGCGCCCTTGTCGGCGTTGTCCAGCGAGAGGTTCGCGGCGTCGCGGTAGGCGCGGCCGGCCTTGCCGGGCACGCGGACGGGCAGCATCGGCCGGCGCTTCCCCGCCGCGTCCAGGTAGCCGCGGACGAGCTCGTCGATCCGGTACACCTTCGGGCCGGCCAGGTCGGGCACGCGTCCGGCGGGGTCGCCGAGCGCCAGCTCCACCAGGCGGGCGGCCACCTCGCGCGAGTCGACCGGCTGGAAGCGCAGGCCGCCCGGCTTCGGGACGACCGGCAGCTTCGCCATCTTCCGCGCCATGGTGAACACCAGGTCGTGGAACTGGGCGGCGCGCAGGATCGTCCACGGCACGCCCGACCCGGTCAGGGCCTCCTCGGCGCGCAACTGCGTGCGCAGGTAGCCGATCGGGACGCGGTCCGCGCCGATCACCGAGATCAGCACGAAGTGCCGCACGCCCGCGCGCGCGGCGGCCCGGACGAGGTTCCGGGTCGCCTCGTCGTCGCCCTTCGCACCGCCCGCGAGGTGCAGGACGGTCCCGACGCCGTCCACCGCCGCCTCGACGCCCTCGTCCTTGAGCAGGTCGCCGGTCACGTACTCGACGCCGGCGGTGCTCGCGTGCGGGCGGCGGCTCAGCACCCGGACGTCGCGCCCGGCGTCCCGCAGCAGGGGCAGGACGTGCCCGCCGAGGGTGCCGGTGCCGCCGGTGAGCAGGATCTGCGCGGTCATGTCGTCCTCCTGGGCCGTTCTCGTTGCGATCGACCACCTAGACGGGGCCTCGCGCCGGGAACGTGACATGCCGCGCGGAGTGATCCGCGTCACCGGGGAGGGGGCGCAGGGGCTAGCGAGTCGGGGGCCTCGCTAGCCCCTGCCGGGGAAATGGCGGTGGGGGTACGGGAAGCGGGGCTCCCCGTCGCGGCGGTCCACGCTGACGGCGGCGGACGGGCGGTCCGCGCGGCAGGTGACGGTCATCGTGACGAACCGGGCGGACGACTGGAACCGGACGAAGACGGCCCCCGGCGGCGTGCGGTTGCTGGCGCCGACGCTGAAGTTCTGCGCGGGCGTCCAGGAGACGAGGAAGGCGGTGCCGCGGTCGCAGCGGGCCACGATGTCGCCGGCCTCGGAGGCCAGGTTGGTGATGGCGGCGGTGACCTGGCGGGTGACGGTGACGGTCGGGGCGGGACGGGGCGGGTCGCGCGGCGGCGGCGAGGCCGGTGCGGACGCGGACGGCGGCGGGCCCGGCGGCGTGGCCGGGACGGCGAGCGCGGCGTTCACCTCGCCGGGCGTCATCGGCTTGACGCCGCGTTCGGTGATGCCGGTGCCGACGGCGGAGATCGCGGCCATGCCGGCTCCCACCCCGAGCACTGCGGCCGCCGACCACACCATGGCGGCGAGCGCGCTGTGCTTGGACATGCGCGAAACTGTTCCATATTCATGGCTAAGGTTCGGTTAAGCAGCCCTTAAGGCGTCTATAGGACGTTCATCGGGTGCGTTCCCGGTCTAGCGTGGCGCCGTGGCGCAACTGTTGCTGGTGGAAGACGACGCCGACGTGCGCAGCAGGCTCGTCCGCGCGCTGGGCGAGCGCGGGCACGCGGTCGCGTCGGCGCCCACGGGCATGGACGGCATCCGGCGGGCGGTGAGCGCCCGGCCGGACCTGGTGATCCTCGATCTCGGGCTGCCCGACCTGGACGGCGCGGAGGTGCTGCGGATGCTGCGCGCGGTCAGCTCCGTCCCGGTGATCGTGGCGACGGCCCGCGACGACGAGCGGGAGATCGAGCGGATCCTGAACGCGGGCGCGGACGACTACCTGGTGAAGCCGTTCGGGGCCGGGCAGCTGGACGCGCGGGTCCGGGCGGTGCTGCGGCGGGCGGAGGATCCCGGAGGCGCGGCCCGGGAGGTGCGGGTGGGCGGGCTGCGGATGAACGCGGCGGCGCGGGAGGCGTCGCTGGACGGGCGGCCGCTGGGGCTGTCGCCGAAGGAGTTCGACCTGCTGCTCTACCTCGCGTCGCGGCCGGGGCAGGTGGTGTCGAAGCGGGAGCTGCTCACCGAGGTGTGGCACGTGCCGCTCGGCGGGGCGAACAAGACGATCGACGTGCACGTGGCGTGGCTGCGGCGCAAGCTGGGCGAGTCGGCGTCGCGGCCGCGGTACCTCCGGTCGGTGCGCGGCTCCGGCATCAAGATCGTCGACCCGTCGTGAGGCGGCACATCACGCTGCTGGTGGCGTCGACGGTGGTGCTGGTGCTGGTGGCGTTCCTCGTCCCGCTCTCGCTGCTGGTGCGGGACGTGGCGCGGACGCGGACGCTGGCGGCGGCGAACGTGCGGGCGCAGGCGCTGGCGCCGGTGGTGGCGGCGGGCGACCGGGGGACGGTCGAGGTGGCGCTGCAGCAGACGGCGTCGAGCGGCTACCCGATGACGGTGCTGTGGCCGGACGGGCGGTTCAGCGGCGCGCCCGCCGACCGGGACGCGGGGGTGCGGCTGGCGGAGCGGGGCCGGAGCCTGACCGTGGACACGCCGGGCGGGCGGGAGATCCTCGTGGCGGTGCTCGGCGGCCGGGGCGGGACGGCGGTGATCCGCGCGTTCGTCACGGACCGGCAGATGTTCGCGGGCGTCGGCCGGGCGTGGGCGATCCTGGCGGGGCTCGCGGCGGGCCTGCTGGCGGTGAGCGTGCTGGTGGCGGACCGGCTGGCGCGGTCGCTGGTGCGGCGGATCACGAAGCTGGCGGCGCTGGCGAAGGGCATCTCCACCGGGGACCTGGAGGCGCGGATCGAACCGGGCGGGCCGCCGGAGATCCGCGACGTGACGGTGGGCCTGAACGAGCTGGCGGGGCAGATCGACGCGCTGCTGTCGCGGGAGCGGGAGCAGGCCGCGGACCTGTCGCACCGGCTCCGCACGCCGCTGACGGTGCTGCGGCTGGAGGCGGAGACGCTGCGCGACCCGGCGGAGGCGGGCCGGATCGGCGAGCAGGTCGACGTGCTGGAGCGGACCGTCACCGAACTGATCAACGCGACGCGGCGGCCGGTGCGGACGGAGGCCCCGTGCACCGACGCGACGGCGGTCGTGGCGGAGCGGGTGCGGTTCTGGTCGGTGCTGGCCGACGAGCAGGACCGGCGGATGGACATGCGCATCCCGTCGGGACCGCTGCTGGTCCGTGTGCGCGCGGAGGACCTGTCGGCGTGCCTGGACGCGCTGCTCGGGAACGTCTTCGCGCACACACCGGAGGGCGGCGCGATGGGCGTGGCGCTGGAGGCGCGCAGCGGCGCGGTGTACCTGACGGTGGACGACGCGGGCCCCGGTTTCGGCGGCCGCCACCTGCTGCGGCGCGGGGTCAGCACCGCGTCGTCGACGGGGCTCGGGCTGGACATCGTGCGGCGGACGGCGGAGACGAGCCACGGCAGCCTCCAACTCGGCGAGTCACCGGCCGGGGGCGCGCGGGTGATGGTCCGTTTCGGCGTCCCGCCGCGCGACGGGACATCACGCGCCTTAGCCGACTCTTAACCCGTCCGAAGCGCCGCCTTATCGGGCGAGCCGCGACTCTGGCGGGGTGATGTCCCCACCGCGGTCCGGCGGCGGATCCGTCCTGCCGCTGGCGAACCGCATCGTGCGGCTCGGCGGCGCCGGCGCGGGCGCCGTCCTGCTGGTGCTGTGCGCCGTGGTGGCCCAGGCGACGCAGGCGCCGCGGGGCCGCCCGGCGGCGGCGCCCGAGCCCGCGTCCCAGCGGACCCGCCCGGCGCACGCGTCGCGGGGCTCCCGACCCGCGGAGACGACCGCGAAGACCACCCCGCTGGTCCGGACCATCCGCGCCGCGGTGCTCCGGCAGCGCTCGACGATCGCGCGCCGCGAGTTCGGCGGGCGCGCGCCGCAGGCGCCGACCGTGCTGCTGTCCCGGTCGGACGCCGCGAAGGGCTGGGCGTTCGGCTCGTCGGTGATCGCGCCGCCGGACGGGGTGGACGCGCCGCCCGACGCGTCCCTGTTCATCGCCCGGCATCTCAAGACGGGCTGGCAGGTGTCGGTGACCGGCGCGCCGACCTTCGCGGCGTTCGCGAAGCACGCCCCGTCCGACGTCGTGCCGGACGGCGAGCGCGTGCTCCTCGCCCGCTACGGGAAGGCCGCCGCGAGCGGGGCGGCCACCGGGCTGGAGCTGCCCTGGGGTCCCGGCAAGTCGTGGACGATGCGGCCCGCCGGCGACCCCAGGGCGATCGCGTTCGCGGGAGGGGACGGCCGGGTCCTGGCACCCGGGCCCGGCCGCCTCTACCGGCTGTGCGGCCGGACGTCCGAACACGCGATGCTGCTGCTGATCCACCCCAACGGGCTCGCGTCGACGTTCTCCCGGCTGACGGCCCTGACCGCGGTGGAGGACGGCGGCGCTGTCCGGACGGGCACCTACCTCGGGACGACCGGGCGCGGCCTGCCGTGCTCGACCGGGCAGGCGCCCGGTCCCGCGTCCGTGGTGTTCGGAGTGCTGTCCGGCGGGCGGCCCGCCGCGCTCGACGGGTTACGGATCGGCGGCTGGACGCTGCAGGTCGCCGCGTCCGGCCGGGCGGTCGCGGCGACGCGGTCCGGCGTCCGCGTCGAGCAGGGCGACCCGCTGCTCAACCTCGGCGACGGTGTGGTCCCCACCCCCGCACCGTCGCCGACCCTTACCTCGTCGCCCGCGACGTCCCCGACGACGGTGGCGTCGTCATGACGAGGAGGCGCGCGTGAACACGGCCTCGTCCCCGCCCGTCCGGGTCCCGGCGGGCCGGCGGGCCCTCAAGATCACGCTGATGGCGGCGGCGCTCGCCGCCGCCGCGGCCGCCGGGCGGACCGGGCGGGCCGCGCACCTCCTCACCGCCGCGCACGCGTTCCTGGAGTTCTTCTCCGGCGTGTTCACGCTGGTCGGGCTGACCGGCGCGGTCGTGTTCGGGCTGCTCGCGGCGAGCCGGTCCACGCCGATCCGGCTGCGGATCCTCGCCCAGTCCGGGCACCGCGCCGCCGCCACGCTCTCGCTCAGCTTCCTCGCCGTCCACATCGTCCTGAAGGTGCTGGAGAAGCACGCGTCCGCGCTCGACGCCGCGCTCCCCGCCGCCGGGTTCCAGGGCCACGGGCTGATGGTGAGCCTCGGGCCCGTCGCCGGCGACCTGATGATCCTCGCTGCGCTCACCGGCGTCGCCCGCGGCCGGTTCATCGGCGCCGGACGCGCCTGGACGTGGCGGCTGCTGCACCTCGCCGTGTACGTGTGCTGGCCGGTCGCGCTCGTCCACGGCCTCCAGGCCGGACGCACCGCCAAGAGCTGGGTGGTCTACAGCTACCTGCTGTGCGCGGCGGCGGTCGTCCTGCTGGTGGTGGTGCGGCTGGCGGTCGCGTCCCGGCACCGCCGCACGAGGGGGCCGCGGCCGGCCCGTCCCGCCGCGGCGGCGCGCCCGCCGGCCCGGCGGCCCGCCCCCGCCGCCGAAGCCCGCGTCCCCGACGAGCAGTTCTGGGCGGACCTCAAGGACGAGGCGAAACGCTGGTCGAGGAGCCGCCCGTGAGCAGCGGATTCCGCCTCACCACCATGGGGCCGCCGCGCCTGCTCGCCGGCCTCGACCGGACGTCCCGGCTGGACGCGGCGGCGCACCGGCTCGTCCACCCCGTGCCGCGCGGGCTGCCGTTCCGCGAGCTCGCGGCGCTCGCCGAGAGCGCCGACCTGCGCGGGCGCGGCGGCGCCGCGTTCCCGTTCGCGCGCAAGCTCGCCGCCGTGCACCGGTCGGCGCAGCGCACCGGCCGCGACAGCGTCGTCCTCGTCAACGCCACCGAGGGCGAGCCCGCCAGCTCCAAGGACAAGGCCCTCCTCGCGCACGTGCCGCACCTCGTGCTGAACGGCGCGGTCCTCGCCGTCAAGGCGCTCGGCGCGCGGGAGCTCGTCATCGGCGTCACCGACGACGGCCTCGCCGCCCGGTCGCTGCGGCTCGCCATCGCCGAGACCCGGCTGCGCGACCGGGCCCGCGTCGTCCAGCTCCCCGAGCGGTTCGTCACCGGGGAGGGCGGCGCGCTCGTCCGCGGCGTCAACGGCGAGACGCCCATCCCGCCCGGGCAGAAGGTCCGCGCCGCCGACAGCGGCGTCGACCGGCTCCCCACCCTGCTGTCCAACGCCGAGACGTTCGCGCAGCTCGCCGTGCTCGCCGAACTCGGCGCCGAGGGGTACCGCGCCGCGGGCACCCCCCGCGAGCCCGGGACCGTCCTGCTCACCGTCACCCTCCCCGACGGCGGGCACATGGTCGTCGAGACCCCCGCCGGCGTGCCGCTCGCCGACGTGCTCCGGCACTGCGGCACCGACGCCGGGCAGGGCGTCATCGTCGGCGGCTACCACGGCGCCTGCCTCACCCCCGCGCAGGCCGCGCAGGTCAGGGTGTCGCGGGAGTCGATGGCGGCGGCCGGCGGCGCGCTCGGCGCCGGGATCGTCATCCCGCTGCCCCGCGACACCTGCCCGCTCGGCGAGATCGCCCGCGTCGCCGGGTACATGGGCGCCGAGTCCGCCGGGCAGTGCGGCCCCTGCCGGCTCGGCCTGCCCGCGATCGCCCGGTCCGTCGCCGCGCTCGCCGCCGGGACCGCCGGGGACGAGGCCGTCGCCGCCGTCCGCCGGGGCAGCGCGACCGTCCGCGGGCGCGGCGCCTGCAAGCACCCCGACGGGACGACCCGCTTCCTGCTGTCCGCGCTCCGCGCCTTCGACGACGACGTCGCCGCGCACCTCGACCGGGGCGGCTGCGGCCGGCCGACCCGCCGCTTCCTGCCCGTCCGCGGCGAGGAGCCCGAGGAGGCCGAGACGTCCCCGCACCGGCTCGCGATCGACTGGTCCCGCTGCGCCGGGCACGGCCTGTGCCGCCACCTGCTGCCCGACCTCGTCCGGCTCGACGAGTTCGGCTACCCCGTCATCGCCGGCGCCGCCGTCCCCGCGCGGCTGCTGCGCGACGCCGTCCAGGCCGCCGAGATGTGCCCCGCCCTCGCGCTGTCCGTGCGGAACGCCTGACCCCGCGCACGGCCGGATCCCCCGGTCATGAGGGCTTTACCGGCGCCGGACCTTCCGGGGCGCGGCCTGCGGGTAGTGCCATCCCGCCGACCGGCCACGAGCAGAACGAGGGGGAGAGCCGGCGTGACCGACGTTGCGAGCATGGGTTCCGAGCCGGGGGACGAGCGCCCGATACTGACGAACCGGCAGGGCCATCCGGTCTACGACAACCAGAACCAGCGGACCGTCGGGGCGCGCGGCCCCGCCACCCTGGAGAACTACCAGTTCCTCGAGAAGATCAGCCACTTCGACCGGGAACGCGTCCCCGAACGGGTCGTGCACGCGCGCGGCGCCACCGCCTTCGGCTACTTCGAGGCGAACGGCTCCTGGGGCGACGAGCCGATCTCCCGCTACACGCGCGCGAGGCTGTTCCAGGAGCGGGGCAAGCGGACCCCGGTCGCGCTGCGGTTCTCCACCGTCATCGGCGGCCGGGACTCCGCCGAGACCGCCCGCGACCCCCGCGGGTTCGCGATCAAGTTCTACACCGAGGACGGCAACTGGGACCTCGTCGGCAACAACCTCGCGGTCTTCTTCATCCGGGACGCCATCAAGTTCCCCGACGTCATCCACGCCCTCAAGCCCGACCCCGTGACGTTCCGGCAGGAGCCGAACCGGATCTTCGACTTCATGTCGCAGACGCCCGAGGCGATGCACATGCTCGTCAACCTGTTCAGCCCGCGCGGCATCCCCGCCGACTACCGGCACCAGCAGGGCTTCGGCGTCAACACCTACAAGTGGGTGAACGACGCCGGGGACACCGTCCTGGTCAAGTACCACTGGATGCCGAAGCAGGGCGTCCGCAGCATGACCGCCGCCGACGCCGCGGCCGTGCAGGCGAACGACCTCGGCCACGCCACCCGGGACCTGCACGACGCCATCGACCGCGGCGAGTACCCCGAGTGGGAGCTGCTCGTCCAGCTGATGAGCGACGACGACCACCCCGAACTGGACTTCGATCCGCTCGACGACACGAAGGTGTGGCCGGAGAACGATTTCCCGCCGAAGCCCGTCGGCCGGATCGTCCTCGACCGGAACGTCGCGAACAACTTCGCGGAGAACGAGCAGATCGCGTTCGGCACGGGCGTGCTGGTCGACGGCCTCGACTTCTCCGACGACAAGATGCTCGTCGGCCGGACGTTCTCCTACAGCGACACCCAGCGGCACCGCGTCGGGCCGAACTACCTGCAGCTGCCCGTCAACCGGGCGAAGGAGGCGCGGGTCCACACCAACCAGCGCGACGGGCAGATGACCTTCTACGTCGACGGCTGGGGCGAGAACCCGCACGTCAACTACGAGCCGTCCATCACCGGCGGGCTCCGGGAGGCGCAGTACCCGACGCACGACGAGCAGGGCCCGGAGATCCACGGCCGGCTGACCCGCAAGCGGATCCCGCGCGCCAACGACTACGCGCAGGCCGGGCAGCGCTACCTGCTGATGGAGGACTGGGAGCGCGACGACCTGGTGACCAACCTCGTCGACCAGCTGTCGCAGTGCGTGCGGCCCGTCCAGGAGCGGATGGTGTGGCACTTCCTGCTGGTCGAGGACGACCTGGGGCTGCGCGTCGGCAAGGGCCTCGGCATCGCGCCGGAGGACGTCGCGCATCTGGAGCCGCTGCACGGCCAGGACCTCACCGACGAGGACCGGCGGCGGCTCGGCGACCTCGGCAGGAACGGTCCCCGCGACGTGGACGGTCTCAAGATGACGCACTGCGTCCCGAACGAGCGCGCCGTCCACCTCCCGTCCGGCCCGAACGGCTGAGGCCCGCGCACGGCGAACGGGCGGCGGCGCGCTCCGCGCCACCGCCCGTTCCGGCGTCCTGACGCCCCCGTGCCTTCAGGGGCGGGCCGTGGGCGTCAGCCGCACGCCTCGGCCGTCCAGCCGCTGCCGTGCAGCAGGGAGCCGCTTCCCTCGACCACGGTGCCCTGGCCCCACGCGCAGATGCCGGGGGCGTACACCATGTTGCCCCAGTGGTGGCCGCCGTTCCCGGCCTGGTAGTTGAAGTACTCGGCCTTCCCGCCGTCGGCGTAGACGTTCACCGCGCCGTAGCCGTTGGTCGCGACCCGCACCTCCGTCCAGTTGGTCTTGCAGGTCGGCGACCAGTAGAGGTAGACGTCGCCGAGCTTGTCGCCCTCCTGGTTCTTGATGTCCGCGTGCTTCACCGAGTAGGAGCCGCTCGCGCAGCCGGTGCTGTAGGGGTCCTGGCCGTCGAGCGACGACGCGCTCGCGGGCAGGGACGCCAGGACGGAGAGCGACGCGGCGGCGGCCGCGGCGGTCGCGGCGGCGATGATCCGGGTCTTCACCTGGGACCTCCCTTTCGCGGGGCCGCGACGCCGCGCCCCCGCAAGATCAGTTGGCACGAACCTAGGCACGCCCGATGGGCCGGGACAGAGGAAGATGACTGCGTCGCCGCGCCGCCGGCGGCGCCGGAACTGAGTAATGCGACTCAGCCGGCGCTCAGGTGCCCAGGTCCAGGGCGGCGAGTTCGGTCCGGGTGCTGATGCCGAGCTTCGGGTACGCCCGGTAGAGGTGCTGGGCGATGGTCCGGGGGCTGAGGAAGAGCGTCGCCGCGATGTCGCGGTTGGTGGCGCCCGTCGCGGCGAGCCGGACCACCTGCAGCTCCTGCGGGGTCAGCCGGGACGCGGCGCCCGCGTCGGCGGGAGCCTGCACGGACCGGTCACCGGTCGCCCGCAGTTCGGCCCGCGCGCGCTCGGCCCACAGCACCGCGCCGCAGCGCCGGAAGAGGTCGAACGCGGTGCGGAGCGGGACCCGGGCGTCCGCCTTGCGGTGCTCGCGGCGCAGCCATTCGCCGTAGCAGAGCAGGGTGCGGGCCCGGTCGAACGGCCGGTCGTCGCACGGTCCGGGACGCAGCGCCTCGGCGTAGTGGGCCTCGACGTGGTGCGCCTCGGCCTCGTCGCCGGACGCGAGCAGGGCCCGGCAGCGGGCGAGGACGGCGGGTCCGCACGGGTCGAGGATTCGCCCGGACGCCGCGTCGAGCCCGTCCATCAGCCGGGCCGCGACGTCCGCCGAGCCCGCCCGGTGCGCCGCCTCCAGGTGGTCGGCGGCGCTGCGCAGCCAGGCGCTGCTGCACGGCCAGAACGGCCACCGGTTCTCCATGGTGGCCAACGCGGCGTCGTAGCGGCCTTTCCCGAGGTCGAGCAGCGCCAGCGCCCAGGTCGCGTCCGCCCCGCTCGGCGGGGCGCCGTGGTCGTCGGCGTACCGGATCGCCTCGCCCGCGAGCGCGCGGCACCGGTCGGCGTCGCCCTCGGCGGCGGCGAGCCAGGCGAGCAGGCCGCGCAGGTACGCCGCCACCGAGCCCTGCCCGGTCTCGACCGCGACGGTGAGGGCGGGCCCGGCGGCCTCGGCGGCGGCCCGGTGCCGGCCGAGGACGAGTTGCGCGCCCGCCTCGTGGAACAGCGCGTTCGCCAGATGCCCCGCCGAACCGCCCGCCCGTGCGGCGGCGACCATGTCCGTGGCGACCTCCAGGGCGGCCACCGCGTTCCCGGAGATGTTGAGGACCCGCGCCGTCCACGTCTGCTCCCAGAGCGTCCGCGGGCGCCGCACGGCGAACGCGGCGGGGTCGGGCGCCTCGCCGGTGGAGAGCCGGTGGAACGCGCGGGCCTGCCGCATGTAGGGCCGGAAGGGGTGGTCGGAGGGCAGGTGGAGGGCGTCGAGGAGCGCTGCCGCCTCGCCGGTCAGCCCCGTGTCGACGCCGTGCCCGGCGTAGTAGGTGCCCAGTACGAGCAGTTCGGCGGCCGCCACCGGGTCCGCGCCGGCGATCCCCTTGGCGCCGTCGAGGGCGACGCGCGCGGCGGTGCGCGGCATGCCGCGCTCGAACGCCAGCCGGCTGCGCGCCCCGGCGAGGCCGGCGAGGACGGCCGGGTCGCGGGTCAGCGGCGCGGCGGCGTCGCACAGTTCCTCGGCGCGGCCGAACGCGCCCGCCTCCACCGCCGCCCTCACGGCCGCCGCGAGCCGCCGGGCCCGGTCGCCGTCCCGTTCGCTGAGCTGCGCCGCGCGCTCGTAGGCGCGCATCGCCGCGGACTGGCCGCTGCGGCGGGCGGCGTCCTCGGCGGCCTCCTCCAGCGCGGCGGCGGCCGTCTCGTCCGGGCCGATGGCCGCCGCCGCGAGGTGCCACGCCCGCCGGTGCCGGTCGCCGTCCCGCAGGACCCGCGCGAGCGCGTGGTGGACGGCCTGCCGCTGGGTGAACAGGGCGCCCTGGTAGACGGCGGTGCGCACCAGCGGATGCCGGAACCGGACCGACCCGCCGGTGACCACGACCAGCCCGCTGCGCTCGGCCTCGGCGAGGGCGGCGGCGGGCGGGACGAGGAGTCCGGCCGCGTGCATCACCGTGCCGAGGGATCCGGTGTCGTCCGCCGCGACGACGAGCAGCAGCGTCCGCGCCGCGTCGCCGAGCCGGTCGGCCTGCCCCCGGAACGCGCGCTCCAGCCGCTCGGTGATCGGCAGCGGGCCCGGCCCCCACGCCTCGCCGGCGCCCGCCGCCCTCGGCAGCTCCAGCAGGGCGAGCGGGTTGCCGCCGGCGGTGCCGAGCACCCGGTCCCGCAGCCGCGCGGGCAGCCCGGGCGCCTCCCGGTCCATCAGGGCCGCGGACGCCTCGGCGGACAGCCCGCCGAGGCGCAGGACGGGGAGGTCGGTGGGGGGCAGCGCCCGGTCGGGCGGCCTGCCGCCCCGGGTCGCCACCAGCAGCGCGATCGGGTCGTGCTGGATCCGGCGCGCCGCGAGCCGCATCGCCTCGACGGTCGCGACGTCGGCGCACTGGCCGTCGTCGACCACGCAGAGCAGCGGGCATTCGGCCGCCAGCTCCGACAGGAGGGTGAGGGTGGCGAGCCCGGCGAGGAACGGGTCGACGCCGGCGGCGGCCTCCATTCCGAACGCCGCGCGCAGCGCCGCGGCCTGCGGGTCCGGCAGCAGGCCGATCCGGTCGGCGACGGGCCCGAGCAGCAGGTGCAGGGCCGAGTAGGGCAGTTCCGCCTCGCTCTCGGCGCCCGTGACGCGCAGCACCCGCATGCCGGGCGACGCGCGCTCCACCGCCTGCTGCAGCAGCGCCGTCTTGCCGATCCCCGGGTCGCCGACGACGACCAGCGCCCCGCCCGCGCCCGCGCGGGCGCCGTCGATGAGCCGTTCGATGGTCCGTAGTTCCGGGTCCCTGCCCACCAGCACTTTGACGATCTTATGCGGCGGTGATCGGGATGATTGGCCGATGACGGTCAGCCCGGAATGTCACACCGGCCGGCCGGGCGCGCGGGCGCAGGAGCGGGCGGTCAGTTCGCGGAATAGCGCTGGCCGCCGGCGATGAGGGGATAGAGGCGCGAGCCGTTGCGGGGGCGCGCGGCGCGGTGGTGGCCGTCGACCGCAGCCTCGACGATCTGGTCCTCCGCGCTGAACGCGCTCTCCATCACCGCGATGAACTCGGTGTTCGGCGGGTGGACGCGGGCGGCGGCGTTGGCGGTGCGGCGGATGAGCACGCGGGCCCCGCTGCGCAGCGCCGACTCCAGGTGCCGGACGTCCTGGCCCGCGCGGGCCTCGTGGGCGCCGAGGCGGCGGAAGTGGTCGAGGGCGGCACCGCGGTCCTGCGCGCCCGTGTAGACGGTCAGCGCGTCCCGGACGAGGCTCAGGATCATCGCCGCGCTCAGGCCGGTGTACGCGGGGACGCGGCCGGCGATCTCGCCGACGATCTCGGCGGTGATCTCGTCCAGCCGCTCGGCGAGCAGTTCGGTCACGGGGTTCATGGCGGCGTCCCTCATGGCTCCGTCGTCGCGTCGATCCGTCCCGCGCGTCCGCGGTGGGATTATGTTACTCACGCGTAAGCCGGATGTACCGCCCTAAAAGGGAGATCTCTCGCCAACCCCGTCCCGATCAGTGCGCGGGGGCGTGCGGGCGCGCGGCGCGGAAGGTGTGCCGGTAGGCGGACGGGGGGACGCCGATCGAGGCGACCAGGTGCTGGCGCAGCGACGCGGACGTGCCGAAGCCCGCCTGCTCGGCGATGCGGTCGACGGGCAGGTCCGTGGTCTCCAGCAGGCGGCGTGCCAGGTCGACGCGCTGCCGGGCCAGCCACTGCCCCGGCGTCATCCCGACCTCGTCGCGGAACCGGCGGGAGAACGTGCGGACGCTCATCCGCGCGTGCCGCGCCATCTCGGCGAGCGTGATCGGCCGGTGCAGCTCGCCGAGCGCCCACGCGCGGGTCGCGGACGTGGCGGCCGCGTCCGGCTCGGGGACGGGCCGCTCGATGAACTGGGCCTGGCCGCCCTCCCGCCACGGCGGAACGACGCAGCGGCGGGCGACCTGGTTGGCGACCTCGCTGCCGTGGTCGCGGCGGACGATGTGCATGCACAGGTCGATCCCGGCGGCGACGCCCGCGGAGGTGAGCACGTCGCCGTCGTCCACGAACAGCACGTCGGCGTTCACGTCGACGCCGGGGAACAGCCGCTTGAAGCGCTCGGCCTCGGCCCAGTGCGTGGTGGCGGGCCGGCCGTCGAGGAGGCCGGCGGCGGCGAGCAGGTAGGACGCGGTGCAGATCGAGACGATCCGGGCGCCGGGACGGAGCCGGGAGAGGGCGCCCGCGACCGGTTCCGGGCACTGCGGCGCCACGACGGGGCCGCATCCGAACGGCGGGATGACGAGCGTGCCGGCGGTCTCGATGATCTCGTGGCCGTGCTCGACGGCGATCGCGAAGTCGGCGCTGCTGCGCACCGGGCGGCCGTCGATGCCGCAGGTGAGCACCTCGTAGAGGGGGGCGCCGCGGGAGTCGGTCGCCGAGCCGAAGATCCGGACCGGGATGCCGAGCTCGAACGGGTACACGCCGTCGAGGGCGAGGACGACGACACGGTGCATGGCCGGAGTCTTTCACACGGCAGGATCTGGCCACAGAGCGGCTCCGGCATCTACTGCACGTGCATATGCACCTGCCGCTACTATCCCGCCAGCAGGATCCCCACCCCCGAGGAGCGGTGTTGAGCGCAGGGCAGGAGCCGGGGGCGGCGGGACCGGGGACCGGGGCCGTGCGCGGGCCGGCCGCGCGCCGCATGCTCGTCGGCGCCCGGCTGCGCGGCCTGCGGGAACGCAGCGGGCTGAGCCGCGACCAGGCCGGCTACGCGATCCGCGGCAGCGCGTCCAAGATCAGCCGGCTCGAGCTCGGCCGCACCTCGTTCGCCCGCCGCGACGTGGCCGACCTGCTCACCCTCTACGGGGTGCCCGACGGCACCGAGCGCGAGGAGCTGCTCCGCCTCGCGCGGGAGGCCAACGAGCGCGCCTGGTGGCACCGGTACGGCGAGCTGGTCCCGGCCTGGACGCACCGGTTCCTCGACCTGGAGGAGACCGCCCGCGAGGTCCGCGCCTACGAGCCTTGCCAGATCCCCGAGCTGCTCCAGACCGAGGAGTACACGCGCGCCTGCCTGGCGATCCGGGACGGGATCCGGGAGGGCGACCGGCGCATCGAGATCGACGAGCGGGCCGCCGTCCGCCGGCTGCGCCGCCGGCGGTTCGCCGACGACCCCGGCCGCACGCTCGCCGCCGTCCTGGACGAGGCGGCGCTGCGCCGCTTCGTCGGCGGGCCCGAGCTGATCCGCGGCCAGCTCCGGCACCTGGCCGCGCTCGCCGACACCGGCCGGGTCGAGCTGCGGATCATCCCGGTCGGCGAGGGCCCGCCGCCGCTCTCGCACGGCTTCTCGATCCTCGGCTTCGCGGGAGGGGCGCTCCCCGACGTCGTCTACCTCGAGTTCCTCACGACCGCGCTGTACCTGGACAAGCCCGCCGACGTCGCCGCCTACACGGCCGCCTGGGGCCGCCTGTCGGCCGCCGCGCTGCCGCCGGACGCGAGCCGCGCCCTCCTCGCCCGCCTGCCCGGCCCGCTGTGACGGCCGCCCCGCCGGACCTGCCGCGGGTCAGGCGGGCGGCGGGTTCGCGGCCGCGCCCTCGGTGCTCAGCAGGACGACCGTGTCCGCGGGCCCGACGCCGAGACCGGGCAGCGCGGCCCGCACCCCCGCCAGGGCCGCGGCACCGCACGGACCGGCGGAGACGCCCAGCGCCGCCAGCTCGCGCGCGGCGTCGGCGACGTCCGCGTCCGCGACGCTGACGGCGGCGTCCACCCCTGCCCGCAGGTACGGCCATGCCGACGAGGATGGCGTGGCGCAGTTCAGCCCCGCCATGGCCGTCGCGGCCGTCTCCACGGTGACGAGGCGGTCGCCGAGCAGGCTCGCCAGCACGCACGGCGCCGCGTCCGGCTCCACGGCGAGCAGTTTCGGCGCGGACGCGCCCGACCGGTAGTGCACCACCGCCGCCTGCGCCAGCGACCCCACGCCCACCGGGACCGCCACGACGCCGGGCGACCCCGCGCCGGCCGCGCGCAGCTGCGCGTCGATCTCGGTGAAGAGCGTCGAGTAGCCCTCCACGATCCACCGGGGCACGCGCTCGTAGCCGGGCCAGGCCGTGTCCTGGACGAGCAGCGCCGACGCGTCCCCCTCGGCGGACTCGGCCGCCCTGCGCACCGCCGCGTCGTACGGGGCGCCGACCCGCACGACCCGGGCGCCCTCGCCCTCGATCGCGGCGAGCGCGGCCGGGTGCACGCCGTCCGGCACGAACACCTCGGCCCGCGCGCCGAGCATCCGGGCCATCGCGGCGACGGCCCGCCCGTGGTTGCCGTCCGTCGCGGTGACCAGCCGGAACGCCCCGGCGCGGGACCGCAGCGCGCCGACCGGGTCGGCCGCCGGGACCGGGACGCCGAGCCGGTCGCCCAGCGCGCGGCACACCCCCCACGACGCGCCGAGGATCTTGAACGCGGGCAGTCCGAGGCGGGACGACTCGTCCTTGACGAACACCCGCCCGACGCCGAGGCCCGCGGCCAGGGCGGGCGTCTCGACCAGCGGCGTCGGCGCGTATCCGGGCAGCGCGGCGTGGAAGGCGGCGACCTCGCGGGAGGCGGGCGGGCACCTCCAGTCCCGGGCGGCGGGACGGGAGAACCAGGAGGTCCGGGCGAGCGAGGCGGGAGCGGCGGGGGTCATGGGGCCACGCTTCCGCACGGCGAACCATCGGTCCAGCAAATGTTTCCGAGCGATAATCATCGGAAGAACCGACGGATGGGAGGGCCATGCTCGACCTGCACCGGCTGCGGCTCCTGCGCGAGCTCAAGCACCGGGGGACCCTCGCAGCCGTGGCGGAGGCGCTCTCCTACAGCCCCTCGTCGATCTCGCAGCAGCTGTCCGTGCTGGAGCGGGAGGCCGGGGTGCGGCTGCTGGAACCCGTGGGGCGGCGCGTCCGGCTGACCTCGCAGGCCGAGATCCTCGTCGCGCACACCGAGGCCGTGCTGGAGCGCCTCGAACGGGCGGAGGCCGACCTCGCCGCGTCCCTGCGCGACATCACCGGCGTGCTGCGCGTCGCCGCGTTCCAGACCGCCGCGCTCGCGCTGGTCCCCGACGCGCTCAGCACGCTCCGCGACGCCCACCCCGGCCTCCGCGTCGAGATCACCCAGCGGGAGCCCGAGAGCGCCCTGCCCGCGCTGCTCGCCCGCGACTTCGACGTGGTCGTCACCGAGGAGTACCCGGGCGACCCGCACCCCCGGCCGCCCGGGGTCGAGTACGAGGAGCTGGGCGAGGACGAGATCCGGCTCGCCCTGCCCGGCACCGTCCCGGTGAACGCCGCCCCGGCGGACGTGGCGCTCGCCGACCTCGCGGACTCGCCGTGGGTGATGGAGCCCGCCGGGACCGCCGCCCGCGCCTGGGCGACCCGGCTGTGCCGCGACGCCGGGTTCGAGCCCGACGTCCGGTTCGAGTCCAGCGACCTGCTGCTGCACCTGCGGCTCGCCGAGCGCGGGCACGCCGCCGCGCTGCTCCCCGGGCTCGTCTGGACGGGCCGGCCGCCGACGGTCGCGATGGCGCCGCTGCCCGCCGGGCGGCGCGTCCGGCGGCTGTTCACCGCCACCCGCCGCGGCGGCGGCGCGCACCCCGCCGTCCGGGCCTTCAGGGCCGCCCTGGCAGGGGGTACGGGATTTGCGGGCTCCGACTAGCCTGGATCGTGTGCATAACGCGCCGCGCCAGGGAAAGGCTCCTGGTACGCGGAACTCAGCGCGCACGACGGCGCCGGCCGGCCGGCGCCGCGACGACCGGGACGAGACGCCCGGCGGCACGGGCCCGGCACAGGGCCCTGCCACGCCGGCTCCCTGAAGATTCCTGAACCCCGACTCCGGAACGCCGTCGCCTACGGGTGTTCCCGGGGTGACCCGCACCTCGAATGGGTGTTCTCCCCGATGGCGATGATTCCGCCTCTCCGGCAGAGTCGTAGTCGGCAGCAGGGGGACGAGGCCCCCTCGTAGGAAGAAGGCACACGATGTCGAACATGCCGCCCAATCCCTCGATGACCGCCACCGAGCTCGCCGGAATCCTGTTCAGCTCCGGCCTCCAGGCCTCCGACCATCCCACTCCGGAGCAGGTCCGCACCGCGGTCGCCGCCCTGTCGCGCACGTGCGGCGACGACCCGTCCGCCTGCGCCGCCCGCGTCGCCCAGGAGGCCGGCGACCACCCCGAGACGTTCGCGGTCCGGATGCGGTGGGCGCTCGACACCGTCCACGACGCCTACGGCGACCTCACCGCCGCGGCCTGACCGCCACGCCCGGCACCGGGCCGGGATCCGCTCCGACAGCAGGGAGGGACCGCCATGCGCTCCACCGCCCCGCGCAGCCGCTTCGCCGAGAGGCGGGAGGACATCGTCCCGCGCACGCTCCGCGACCTGATCGCCGCCGACGCCGCGCAGCGCCACGAGGACGGCCGCCGGCGCCGCAGACGCCGGATCATGCCCGTCCGCCGCGTCACCTAGGCCGCGCGGCCCGGCCCCGCCGCAGGGCGGCCGCCGTCCCGCGCACGACCGATGATCATGCCCCGGGGAGCGGGCGTTCCCCGGCGCGCGAGCGGAAGGTGCGGCGGTAGGTGTCCGGGGGGACGCCGACCGTGCGGTTGAAGTGCCGGCGCAGCGTCGTGGCGGTGCCCATGCCGGTGGCCGCGGCGATGGCGTCGATCCCGTCGTCGGTCGTCTCCAGGAGCTGCTGGGCATGGCGGATCCGCTGGGCCAGCAGCCATTGCAGCGGCGTGGTGCCGGTCACCGCCCGGAAGTGGCGGCCCAGGTTGCGCGGGCTCATCCGCGCCCGGCGCGCCAGGTCCGCCACGGTCAGCGGCCGGTCCAGCCGCTCGATCGCCCACGGGAGCAGTCCCGCGAGCGGGTGGTCGCCCGGCTCGGGGACGGGGGCGGTGACGAACTGGGCCTGCCCGCCGTCCCGGTGCGGCGGCACGACCAGGCGGCGGGCGACCGTGTTCGCGACCGCCGAGCCGCGGTCGAGGCGGACGAGGTGCAGGCACAGGTCCATGGCGGCGGCCTTGCCCGCGGAGGTCAGTACGCTGCCGTTGTCCACGTAGAGGACGTCCGGGTCCACTTCCACGCGCGGATAGCGGTCGGCCAGGGTCCGGGTGTGCGCCCAGTGGGTGGTCGCGCGCCGCCCGTCCAGCAGCCCTGCGGCGGCCAGCACGAACGCGCCCGTGCAGAGGGACGCCACGCGCGCGCCCGCCTCGTGCGCGGCGCGCACCGCCCCGACCAGGTCGGCGGGCGGATCGACGTCGGTGTCCCAGCCCGGGACGATCACGGTGTCGGCGTCCGGGAGCCGGTCGAGGCCGTGGTCGGGCTCCAGCCGGAACCGGCCGGTCCGCACGGGCTCCGCTCCGCAGACGACGAGGTCGTACCAGGGGCCGGGCACGCTGGGCGGGCCCGACCCGAAGACCTCGTAGGCCAGCGACAGCTCGAAGTGCAGCATCCCCTCGGCGGCGGCCAGCGCGACGGTGGTCATGGCCGGAATTGTACGGGTAATGGCGTTCCGGACACTCACACCGGGACGGCCGCGCTCGCGAGGATGGTCCACGACGGATCGCAGCAGATCACGAGGTGGACGAACGATGGACAAGGTCGCGGTGTTCGGTGCGTACGGGCACACCGGACGTTTCGTGGTGGACGAGCTCAAGGACCGCGGGTTCGTCCCGATCCTGTCCGGGCGCGACGCCGGCAGGCTGGCGGCCCTGGCCGCCGCGTCCGGGCTGGAGGCCCGCCCGGCCTCGGTGGACGACCCGGCCTCGCTCGACCGCGCGCTGGCCGGCGCGGCGGCCGTGGTCAACAGCGCCGGGCCCTTCGCGGCGACCGCGGCGCCCGTGATCGAGGCGGCCCTGCGCGCCGGGATCCCGTACGTGGACGTGGCGGCCGAGATCGAGGCCAACGCCGACACGTTCGCCCGCTTCGCGCGGCACGCCGGCGGGACGCCGATCGTCCCGGCCATGGCCTTCTTCGGGGGCCTCGGCGACCTGCTGGCCACCGCCGCCCTGGACGGCCGGACGGAGGCCGACGAGGTGCACGTCGCCTACGGGCTCAGCGGCTGGCACCCCACCGCCGGGACGCGGGCGGCGGGCGCGGTCTCCCGGCGCCGCCGCGACGGCCGGCGTGTCCGCTACTCGGACGGGCGCCTGGAGTACCGCGACGACGAGCCGCCGACCCTGGAGTGGCCCTTCCCGGACCCGATGGGGCCGCGGACCGTCATCGGGGAGTACGCCATGGCCGACGTCGTCACCGTGCCGAGCCACCTGTCCGTCCCCGAGGTCACCACCTACATGACGGTCGAGGCGGCCAGGGACATCGCGGACCCGGACACCCCGGCCCCCGCCCCGGCGGACGAGCGCGGCCGGTCCGCGCAGACCTTCCTCGTCGACGTGATCGTGCGCTCGGGCGGCACCGAACGGCGCGCCGCGGCGACGGGCCGCGACATCTACGCCGTGACCGCGCCGCTCGCCGTGGAGGCGGTCCACCGCCTGCTCACCGGCCAGGCCAGGACGGCGGGCGTCGCCTCCGCCGGCGCGATCTTCGACGCGCCCGGCTTCCTCCGCGCCCTGTCCCCCCACATCTCCCTCGACCTGCCCGCGTAGCGCCCTGGGAGCGCCTAGTGGTGCTTCACCTTCACCTTGGTCTTGTGCTTCACCGTCGTGTGGTGGTGCACGACCGTGGTGTGGTGATGGTGGTGGCTGCTGCCGCAGGCGGTCAGCCCGAGGCCGGCGAGCAGGACGGTCGCCGCCAGCACGGCCGGACGGGTCTTCGACATGAGGAACCTCTCGCTCCGGGGGTCAACGGCTCATCAGACGCGGGCCGCGCCGCGCCCGTTCCGGCCGCCCGGCGCCCCGGGCGGGCCGGAACCGGTCGCGTGTCGTAGCGAACTATGCTTCTCCCGTGACCGAACAGCCGGCGGACGACCAGGGCGCCCCCTCCGCGGACGCGGGCCGGGAGTACCGGATCGGCGAGCTCGCGCGCGCCGCCGGCGTCCCCGTCCGGACCCTGCGCTACTACCAGGAACGCAAGCTGCTCCCGCCGCCCCGGCGGAAGGGCCGCATCGGCCTGTACTCCGACGAGCACCTCGCCCGCCTCCGCATGATCGGCAACCTGCTGGAGCGCGGCCACACCCTGGAGGGCATCCGCGAGCTGCTGTCGGCGTGGGAGCAGGGCCGCGACATCGGCACCGTGCTCGGCGTCGAGAAGGTCGCCACCGCGCCGTGGTCCCACGAGGTCCCCGTCACGATGACGCTGGACGAGCTGGCCGCGCTCTTCCCGGGCGAGGTCGGCCCCGAGTCCGTCGAGCGGGCGCTGGCGTCCGGGGTGATCGAGATCGACGGCGACCGGGTCACCCACTGGAGCCGCCGGCAGCTGGAGGCGACCGTCACGCTGGTGCGCGCGGGGGTGCCGCTCGCGGAGGTGCTGTCGGCGGGGCAGCGGCTCCAGGAGAGCATGGACGAGCTGGCCGCGATGTTCGTCCGGCTGATCGCCGACCACGTCGTCGGCGACGTCGGCGAGCAGGACCTCGGCGACCTCACCGAGACCCTCGCCCGGCTGCGGCCCGGCGCGCAGGTCACCGTGGAGGCCGGGTTCGCCCGCGCCATGGACCGGCAGGTCCGCGCCGTGATCGACCAGCTCCTCGGCCGCCTCGCCACGCCCTGACGACGCTCCGTCACCTTGCCGTCGCGTGTCGTGACGCGCCCGGCACCCCCTTGATCATTAGCGTGGGCGGGTGCCTGGACTCCTCCTGCGGACCCTGACGGCGGGACCCGCCGCCGCGCTCGCCGCCGCCGCGCTCGCCGCCGGTTCCGTGCCGTTCGCCGCCGCGCCCGCCCGCGCGTCGGACGCCCCGGTGTGCTCCTCGGCCCGGCATCCGGTGCTCGCGAAGCGGCTCGGCCGCCGCATCACCGCCGCGCTGGCGGGCCGCACCGGCACGGAGTCCGTCGCCGTCTACGACCGGAGACGCGGCGTCCGCTGCGGCGTCCTCGCCGGACGGCACTACGACTCGGCGAGCGTCGTCAAGACGGCGATCCTCGCCGCGCTGCTGCGCGAGGCCGCCGCCGGGCACCGCCCGCTCACCGCGTCCGAGGACGCCCTCGCCACCAGGATGATCACCAGGTCGGACAACCGCGCCGCGTCCGCGCTGTGGCGCTCCGTCGGACCCGCCCGGCTGGCCCGGTTCCTCCGGAAGGCCGGGATGGCGCACACCACCCTCGACCCGGCCGGGCACTGGGGCCTCACCCGGATCACCGCCGCCGACCAGATCACCCTCCTGCGCCGCCTCACCGAGCCCAACGCCCTGCTCACCGGCGAGGCCCGCGCGTACGAGCTGGGCCTCATGCACCGCGTCATCGCGTCCCAGCGCTGGGGTGCCACCGCCGGCACGCCCGCCGGGATCACCTGGCACGTCAAGAACGGCTGGCTGCCCCGGCACGGCGGGGACTGGCGCGTGCACAGCGTCGGCGCGTTCACCGGCCACGGCGAGAGATACCTGATCGCCGTCCTCACCCAGGGCGCCCCGAGCATGGCGTACGGGGTCGAGACCATCGAGCGCGTCGCCCGCGCCGTGCACGGCGGCCTCGTCCCCGGTGCCCGCGCCGCGCTCCGCGGCGGCCTCCCGGACGGCGTCCCGCAGGCCTCCGACGGCTCCGTCCCGCCCGGCACCTGACACCGGCCGCCGGCGCGCCGCGATACTGGGGGGATGGTCGACGACGAACGCTGGAAGGCGCGGTTCCGCGCCGCACGCCTCAGCCTCCCCCGCTGGGCGCGCGACGCCCCGGACCGCAGCATCTACCGCTCCAACGCCACCGGCACCTGGGAGATCTACGCCTGGGACCGCGGCACCGGCGAGCAGCGGCAGATGACGGACCGGCCCAACGGCACGTGGATCGGCACCGTCGACCCCACCGGGGAGTGGGTGTGGTGGTTCGCCGACACCGACGGCGACGAGTTCGGCGTCTGGCGGCGCGTCCCGTTCGGCGGCGGCGAGGACGCCCCCGCCGTCCCCGGGCTCGAGCCGTCCTACCCGGCCGGGCTGTCCCTCGGCGCGAGCGGGCTCGCCGTCGTCGGGCGCACCGGCGAGGACGGCACCACCGTCCACCTGTGCCGTCCCGGCGCCGAGCCGGAGGTCCTCTACCACCACGCCGAGGACGCGCACGTCGCCGCGCTGTCCCGGGACGAGTCGCTGGTCGCGATCGGGCACAGCGAGCACGGCGACAGCCGCCACATGGCGCTGCGGGTCGTCCGCCCGGACGGCTCCGCCGTCGCCGACCTGTGGGACGGCCCCGGCAAGGGCGTCTACGGCATGGGCTTCGCGCCGGTCCCCGGCGACACCCGCCTGCTCGTGGGCCACGAGCGCCGCGGCCGCGACGAGATCCTCATCTGGGACCCCGTCGCCGGCACCGAGCGGGAGATCGTCCTCGACCTGCCCGGCGAGATCGGCGCCGGCTGGTACCCGGACGGGAGCGCGCTGCTGATCTCCCACAACCACGAGGCGCGCGACGAGCTGTACCGCCACGACCTCGGCGACGGGTCCCTGTCCCGCGTCGAGACGCCGCGCGGCGTGATCGGCGGCGCCGACGTCCGGCCCGACGGCACCGTGGAGTTCTCCTGGTCGTCGGCCGCCGAGCCGCCGGTGATCCGGTCGTCGTCCGGCGCGGTCGTCCTCACCCCGCCCGGCCCGCCCGCCCCGCCGTCCGTCCCGGTGGAGGACGCCTGGGTGGACGGCCCCGGCGGGCGCATCCACGCCCTGGTCAGCAGGCCGGAGGGGGAGCGCCCGTTCCCGACCGTGTTCGACGTCCACGGCGGGCCGACCGCGCAGGACGACGACTCGTTCGCGCCCGCCGCCGCCGCGTGGGTGGACCACGGGTTCGCCGTCGTCCGCGTCAACTACCGCGGCTCCACCGGCTACGGCTCGCGGTGGCGCGACGCGATCGAGGGACGGGTCGGCCTCACCGAGCTGGAGGACGTCAAGGCCGTCCGGGACTGGGCCGTCGCCACCGGCCTCGCCGACCCGGACCGGCTCGTGCTGACCGGCGGGTCATGGGGCGGGTTCCTCACCCTGCTCGGCATCGGCACCCAGCCGGACGACTGGAGCGTCGGCGTGGCGTCCGTGCCCGTGGCCGACTACGTCGCCGCCTACGAGGACGAGATGGAGGGGCTCCAGGCGTTCGACCGGTCGCTGTTCGGCGGGTCGCCCGAGGAGGTCCCCGACCGGTACCGCGAGTCGTCGCCGATCACCTACGTCGAGCGGGTGAGGGCGCCGGTGCTGATCCTCGCCGGCGAGAACGACCCGCGCTGCCCCATCCGGCAGATCGACAACTACCTCGCCCGCCTCGCCGAGCTGGGCCTGCCGCACGAGACGTACCGCTACGACGCGGGCCACGGCTCCCTCGTCGTCGAGGAACGCATCAAGCAAATGTCGGCAGAAATGGACTTCGCTCGGAAACATCTGGGTATGTCGTAACACAGTCGCGGGGACGGGCGTCGCCCCGCCCGCCCCCGCGTTTACAAGATCCAGGACCCGGGCATTCCTCCGATCGGCCGCCACCGAGCGCTGCCGACAAGAGAGGGCCGGTCATCGACCGGCGGCCCCCCGGGCGCCGCCGCCCCGTGCGGCGGCGCGCTCACCGCCGCTCTCCGCGCGGAGAGCCGAACCGGGGGGATCTCCATGAACCGGCCGCATGCCGTCCGCACACCCGCGCCCTGCTCGCGCCCGCACCGAAGACCCGCGCGCACCGCGCTGACCACCCTGCTCGCGACGGCCGCCGCGCTCGTCGCCACGGCCCAGGCCGCTCCGGCGGGCGCCGCCGCCCCGCCGCCCGGCCCGGCCCCCGTGGCGGCGCCTCCGCCGCCCGACCCCGCGGCCGGCGGGGCCCCGTCCCGTCCGCCTGACGGCGCCGCGGCCGCCCTGTCGCCGACGGCCGCCGCCGGCGTCCCGCCGGTCACGCCGGCGTCCGCCGAGGTCCCGGCGCCCGCGTCCCGCCCACCGCTGGCACCCGGCCGCCCGCCCGTCCCGCACCAGGCCGGCGGAGCCCAGACGCGGCCCCGCCACCCGTCCCCCGCGCCGCCGCCCGCCGCGCGGCCGGCGAACGCCGAGCCGGCCGACCCGCTGCCCGGGACGCTCGCCGGCCTGGCGCCGCTCGCGGCGGCCACCGGGGTGGGCGGCGTCCTGCCTCCGGCGAACGCCCCGGCGTCCCCGCCTCCGAAGGCCGCTTCAGGGCCGAGGCTCGCGCCTTCCGCCGCAGAGGACGAGGCTCCGCAGGCCGGGACCGTCCCGGACGAGGCGGCGGGCGCGGTCACGAACGTCCTCAAGACGGCCCTCCCCGACCTCCCGAAGTCGGTGCGGCTGCACCAGGAGGACGCGGCGGAGTTCCTGCGCGCGACCGGGATCCGATGGAGGTCGACCGGCGGCTGCTCGGACCGCGGCCGCCCGTCCTGCACGTCGTTCGACGGCCTGCGCTGGGGGACGCTGAAGGGGCTGCTGGACTTCCAGGCGGAGAGCGGCTGCCCGATCACGGTCACCGGCGGGACGGAGCGCGGCCACGCGGGCGGCCCCCGCAGCCACGGCACCGGTTACAAGCTCGACATCGCGCCGAGCCGGTGCGTCGACGCGGCGATCAGGCGCTTCCCGTACCAGGGGGTGCGTGGCGACGGCGCGCGCCTGTACCGCTCACCGGACGGCACGCTGTTCGCCCGCGAGCGCGACCACTGGGACATCACCTTCCGCTAGGCACGGCCTCCGGTCAGGCGCGGACCTCGCGGATGATGCCGACGAGCTCCCGGGTGACCGACTTGAAGCCGGGCAGCCGGGACATGGACACCATCCGGTTGACGAGCGGGACGGTCCGCTCGACCAGCAGGTACGTCTTGCGGCAGCCGGGGGAGCTGTCGTGCACCCAGTACAGGACGATGCCCATCGAGTAGATCCACAGCAGCTCCGGCAGCTCCTTGCGGAACTCCTTGTCGATCTTGAGGTCGGAGCCCTCGACGACCTCCCGGTAGATCGCGACCGCGGAGTCGCGGGCGGGGCCGGACTCGGCGCTGAACGGGTTGAGCGGGCTGGTGGGCTCGGCGGCGAACTTGAAGAACTTCCCGGCGAACTCGTGGTAGGGGACCATCGTGTCGACACGGGCCTTCAGGACGCCGAGGAGGCGGGGGGCGAAGCCGGTCTCGGCGTCGAGGACGGCGCGGCAGGCGGCGAGGTGCTCGTCCTGAAGCTCGTCGTAGTACGCCTGGATCAGTTCTTCCTTGGACCCGTAGTAGTAGTAGGCGTTGCCGACCGAGACCCCGGCCTCCTTGGCGATCGCCCGCATCGTCGTCGCCTCGTACCCGCGCTCGCGGAAGAGCCGCAGCGCGGTCTGGACGATCAGGGCCCGGGTCTGCTCGGACTTCACCGCCTTCGTCTCGGTCACGCATGCCACCCTACGGCCCCGATCGGACGTCCTGCAGGCGCCGCGATCCGCACGCGCCCGCAACCGGCGCGGCCATACCGGTGTTACCCCGCCATGATCGACGCATGGGACGTGCTCGAGCGCTTCTACGCCGCCGAGGCGGACTACCTGGCCGCGGGCGGCCCCGGCAAGGCCGACTTCTCCGGGATGGCCGCCCACCTGGCACCCGATGTGGTGATGTACCAGGCGGCGAGCCTGCCCTACGGCGGGACGTGGCGCGGGCATGACGGGATGGAGCGGTTCATGGCCGCGATGAGCGAGGCGTGGACGGGCCTGACGTTCCTGGACCAGCACCGCGCCGTGGACGGCGCGCGGGTCGCGGTCCTCAACCGCTGCGTCCTCCGGGCCCGCGCGACGGGCCGGGAGCTGGAGACGTCCGTCCTGCAGTGGATCACGGTGCGGGACGGGCTGGTCCGCGAGTTCCGGCCGTTCTATCTGGACACGGCCGCCGTGCTCGACACGCTCGGAGCCGTCACGGGGTGAGCTCGGCGGCGACGAGCTCGGCGATCTGCGCGGTGTTGAGCGCGGCGCCCTTGCGCAGGTTGTCGCCGCACAGGAACAGGTCGAGCGCGCGCGGGTCGTCGAGGGAGCGGCGGACCCGCCCGGCCCACGTCGGGTCGGTGCCGACGGCGTCGGACGGGGTCGGGAACTCCAGCATCTCGGGGTTGTCGCAGAGCACGACGCCGGGCGAGCGGGCCAGCACGTCCTGCGCCTCGCGCTGGTCGACGCGCTCGCCGAAGACGGCGTGGACGGCGACGGAGTGCGCGGTGACGACGGGGACCCGCACGCAGGTCGCCGCGACCCTCAGCTCCGGCAGGCCGAGGACCTTGCGGCACTCGTCCCGGATGCTCAGCTCCTCCGAGCCCCATCCGTCCTCGGCCGGGTCGCCGGTCCACGGGACGACGTTGAGCGCGAGCGGCGCCGGGAACGGGCCGAGGTCGCCGACGACGCCGCGCACGTCGCCGGCGCGGTGGCCGAGCGCCCGGTCGCCGCCGACCTTCTCCATCTGCGCGTACAGGGTGTCGGCGCCCTCGCGTCCCGCGCCGGACGCGGCCTGGTACGACGCGACGACCAGTTCCCGCAGCCCGTACCGCTCGTGCAGCGCGCCGAGCGCCACGATCATCGACAGGGTGGTGCAGCCGGGGCCCGCGAGGACGCCGCGCGGGCGGTCCCGGACGAGTCCCGGGTTCACCTCGGGGACGATCAGCGGGACGTCCGGCGCCGCGCGGAACGCCTCGGACCCGTCCACGGCGACGGCGCCGCGCGCCACGGCGGCGGGCGCCCATCCGGCGGCGACGGCGGCGGGCACGGCGAACATCGCGATGTCGGCGCCGTCGAACACCTCGGGGGAGAGCGCGGCGACCTCGACGTCCTCGCCGCGCACGCGGAGCGTCCGGCCCGCCGAGCGGGGCGAGGCGGCGAGCCGGATCTCCCCGTACACGTCGCGGCGGGTCGACAGCAGGTCCAGCATCACGGTGCCGACGGCGCCGGTGGCGCCGACCACGGCCAGCGTGGGCGCCCACCGCCCGTCGCGTCCGGTCCTCGGCCCGGCGGTCGAGCCCATGGTCGCCATCACCCTCTCGTCGTCGGTCGGGTCGTCCGCGGCGCGCCCCTGCACTGTGAACTTCCGCGGCGGGCGGCCGGTTCCCGGACGAGCGTGCCACGGAGCGCCGCGCGCGTCTGCGCCACACGCCCCAGAACGCGGCACGCCCCGCGAAAGCCGCATGCCCGGAAAGAGCGGCACGCCCCGAAAAGAGCGGCACACCCCGGAGAAGCGGCGCGGGCCGTACGGGGCGTCCCGTACGGCCCGCGGCCGAGCGCCGAAGGAGCCGGGCGGCGTCAGCGGCCGGTGCCGCCGTAGACGACGGCCTCGACCTGGTCGACGTCCAGGTCGAACGCGTGGTGCGCGGCGGCGACCGCGGTGTCCACGTCGTCCTGGGCGACCACGACGGAGATCCGGATCTCCGAGGTGGAGATCATCTCGATGTTCACCCCGGCGTCGGCGATCGCGGCGAAGAACGTCGCGGTGACGCCCGGGTGCGAGCGCATCCCGGCGCCGATCAGCGACACCTTGCCGATCCGGTCGTCGTAGCGCAGCGACTCGAACCCGATCCGCTCCTTCAGCTTGTTCAGCGCGGTCAGCGCGGACTGCCCGTCGCTCGCCGGCAGCGTGAAGGAGATGTCGGTGCGCCCGGTGGACGCCGCCGACACGTTCTGCACGATCATGTCGATGTTGATCTCGGCCTCGGACAGCACCGTGAAGATCGTCGCGGCCTCACCGACCTTGTCGGGCACCCCGACCACGGTGATCTTGGCCTCGCTCCGGTCGTGCGCGACCCCGGAGATGATCGCCTGCTCCATGTCCTGTCCTTCGATCTCGCTGCTGTCGACGACCCACGTCCCCTCCTTCTGGGAGAACGAGGACCGCACGTGGATCGGGATGTTGTACCGGCGCGCGTACTCCACGCAGCGCAGATGCAGGATCTTCGCGCCGGTCGCCGCCATCTCCAGCATCTCCTCGTAGGAGATCTTCGGGATCTTGCGGGCCTGCGGGACGATGCGCGGGTCGGCGGTGAAGACCCCGTCCACGTCGGAGTAGATCTCGCAGACGTCGGCGTCCAGCGCCGCGGCCAGGGCGACCGCCGTGGTGTCGGAGCCGCCGCGGCCGAGCGTGGTGATGTCCTTCGTGCCCTGCGAGACGCCCTGGAAACCGGCGACGATGCAGACGGCGTTCTCGTCGAGCGCGCTGCGGATCCGGCCCGGCGTCACGTCGATGATCTTGGCTTTGCCGTGGGTGCCGTCGGTGATGACCCCCGCCTGGGAGCCGGTGAACGAGCGGGCCTCGTGGCCCAGGTTGGCGATGGCCATGGCCAGCAGGGCCATCGACATCCGCTCGCCCGCGGTGAGCAGCATGTCCAGCTCGCGGGCCGGCGGGAGGGGACTGACCTGCTTGGCCATGTCGATGAGATCATCCGTCGTGTCGCCCATGGCGGAGACCACGACGACGACGTCGTTCCCCGCCTTCTTCGTCGCGACGATGCGCTGGGCGACCCGCTTGACGCACTCGGCGTCGGCGACGGAGGAGCCACCGTACTTCTGCACGACAAGAGCCACGGGTGGGCGCTCCTCGGATCGGGGTCGGCGTACTGACCGTCGAGTCTACCGAGGACCCGAAGGTGGATCACGGGCAGGTAACTGCGTACGCCCCCGCGGCCCCATGTCATCGGGAGCATTACCTCCCACGTCATCGACCCGCGCTCCCTCCACCAGCCATGATCGTCTCAACGCCGAACAAGGAGCCGAGATGTTCTTCGAGACCCACGACGGGACCCGCCTCTCCTACGAGGAGTACGGGCAGGGCCGCCCGGTCGTCTTCGTCAACAGCGCCATGCTGAACACCGGCATGTGGGAGTACCAGATCCCGTTCTTCGTCGAGAACGGCTACCGGTGCCTGACCTTCGACCGGCGCGGGCACGGGCGGTCGGAGCGCCCGTCGGCCGGGTACGACATCGACTCTCTCGCCGACGACCTCGCCGCGTTCCTGGAGCACCTCGACCTGCGGGACGTGATCCTGGTCGGGCACTCGACCGGCGGCAGCGAGATCGCCCGCTACCTCGCCCGGCACGGCGAGGACCGCGTCCAGCGCGTCGCGTTCCTGTCCGCGATCCTGCCGTACCTCCGGCAGACCGACGACAACCCCGAGGGCATCCCGCAGATGCTGTTCGACGGCATGATCGCGATGATCCGCGCGGAGCGCCCGAAGTGGCTCGCCACGCAGGCGCAGGCGTTCTTCGCCACCCACCTCGGCAACGAGGTCCACCCCGCCACCATCGAGTGGATGATCCGGATGTGCCTGGACGCCACGCCCTGGGCCGTCCTGGAGGTGCAGAAGACGGTCTACTACGCCGACAACCGCGAGGCGCTGCGCAACATCACCGTTCCGACCCTGGTCGTGCACGGCGACGCCGACTTCTCCGCCCCCGTGGAGGTGACCGGCCGCCGCACCGCCGCCCTGGTCCCCGGCGCCGTCTACAAGGAGTACCCCGCCGCTGGTCACGGGCTGTTCGTCACCCACAAGGACCAGCTGAACGACGACCTGCTCGCGTTCTTCAAGTCCTGATCCCGCCCGGCGGGCGGAGGCCGTCCCCTGAAGCCCCGGCCAGGCGAAGGCTCTGGTCGGGCGGAGGCCACCGCCGCCGAAGCCCGGGGGGACGAAGGATCCCGCCGGGCAGAGGACCGGTCAGGTGGGGAGCCGGTCAGGCGGGGCCGTGCTGGGGGAGGAGCGCCTCGGCGAGCCGGCGCCAGTGCGGCATGGCCGATTCGCCCGGCTCCGTGCGGAGGACCTGGACGCCGACGTGGTCCGCGCCGGCGTCGAGGTGCTCGTGCAGCCTCGCGGCGATCGTGTCGAGGTCGCCCCACACCACCAGGTCGTCGACGAGGCGGTCGCTGCCGCGGCCGCCGGCGATGTCGTCCTCGGTGTAGCCGAGCCGGAGGAACTTGGCGATGTTGTACTTCTCCGTCAGGTAGCCGTGCAGGTGCTCGCGGGCGATCTCGCGGGCCCGCGCCGGGTCGCTCTCGAACAGCACCGCCTGCTCGACGCCGAGGAACGGGCCGCCGCCGAGCACCTCCCGCGCCTGCGCCGTGTGCCCCACCGTCACGTGGTACGTGTGCGCGCCCGCGGACCGGTCGCGGGCCATCTCCAGCATCTTCGGGCCGTACGCGGCGAGGATGCGGCGGACCGGCGACCGCGGGGCGGGGTTCGCGTTGGTCGTCGCGTCCATCTCGTCCAGGTACTCGTCCATCGCCCGCAGCGGTGTCGTCCCCGGCTGCGGCCTCCCGCCGAAGCCGAGGCCGAGCACGTGGCGGTCCGGGTAGGCGTCGGCCAGCAGCACCGCGGCGCCGTGCGTCCACCGCGCGCCCCGCGACCAGATCCGCGCGATGCCGTTGACGACCGCGATCCGCTCGGTGGACGCCAGCAGGAACCCGGCGTGGGTCATGGCCTCGCGCCCGTCCCGTTCCGGGATCCAGATCGCCGGCCAGCCGAGCTCCTCCAGCTCCCGCACGGACTCGCGGATCGCGGCCGCGGGCCGGTCCTCGAAGTCGAACGTCCAGACCCCGAAGCGGCCGAGGTCCCTTCCGGCGATCGCGCCCATGTGTCCTCCCGGACATCGTCCCTACCGATGATTCGAAGTATCGCAGAATTTCGATATGAGTCAACCGAGGGGGCACCGGAGGGCGGGCAGGGCGAGGTCAGAGCGAGCGGCCGAGGGCGTCGACGAACCAGGCGATCCGGTCCTCGTCCCGCCTGTAGTGCGTCCACTTCCCGACCCGGGTGGACCGGACGAGCCCGGCGCGCTCCAGCGCCGCCATGTACGCCGACACCGTCGACTGCGCGAGCCCGATCTTGGCCTGGATGTGGCTGACGCAGACGCCGACCTCCACCGGGTCCGCGATCGCCTCCTCGACCGGGAAGTGCCGCTCGGGCTCCCGCAGCCACTGCAGCAGCTGGAGACGCACCGGGTTGGCCAGCGCCTTGAACACGTCCAGCAGCTCGGCCGCGACGTCCTCGGAGGGATCGGCGTGGGTCGTCATGGTGCCGCCGAGTCTACCCGGACGATCCACGGAATCCCGATATGAGTCAGGTCGCGACGCGCGCCAGCTCCGCCAGCACCTCCGACGCGGACGCCGGGTCCAGGTCGCCGATCGGCCGCCGCCCCTCGCGGGCGCACCAGTCGCCGGTCTCCGGGCGGTCGTCCACCCAGATGACCTCCAGCTCCTGCGCACCGGAGAAGTCCATGCCGATGTCGATCCCGGGATTCAGGTGGACGTTGACGTACAGGCCGCCCGGCACCGCCCGGTACATGCTGTGCTGGATACCGGCGTCCATGGGGCTCCCGCGCCGCCAGCCGCGCCGTTCCAGCCCGAGCACGTCCGCCGGATCGACGGTGCGGCCCTCGAACCGCGCCAGCCGCCGGGCGGCGCGCTCGGCGCCGGTCAGCTCGTGCACCTCCCGGCCCAGCTGCGGGAACGGCTGCAGGATCGCGTAGTCGCCGAACAGCACCGACCACTCCTCCAGCGCGTCGCCCAGCTCCAGCGGGTGCGGGATGCCGACGCGCGCCGACTCCGGCAGGGCGAGCACGTCGTCGGAGGCGTCGGCGAACGTCCGGTCCTCGGCGACCCGGAACGCCGCCGCCTTGCCGCCGTCCTCCGCGACCCACACCAGCCGCCGCGCGATGTGCCAGATCAGCGGGTGCTCCACGAACAGGCGCCGGAACTCCCCCGCCGTCCAGCGGCGCCGCGTCACCATCGCCCGCTCCAGCCGCCGGATCTGGTCGGCGGCGACCGTCCGCACGTCCTTCTTCAACTCGGCGAACCGCTTGTACGCGGCGGGCGCCAGCTCCGGATCGTCCTTCGCGCCGGGCTTCGGCAGGGCCTTGCGGCGGGTGCCGTCCTCGTTCGCGACCTGCGGCCTGAGCTGCTCGTCGAACCCGACGGCGAACCGGCGCGGCCCGTAGTCCAGGACGAGCCCGCCGTCCGCGTCCAGCCCGAAGTCGGGGACCAGCCGGTCGCCGAGCTGCTCCGCCGTCAGGCCCAGCCCGTCGGCGACCTCCTGGACCTTGTCCTGCGCGCGCGCCTTCAGCCCCTTGAACGTCACCTTCTGCGCGATGCCGTACAGCTGCATCAGCGCGACGTCCGTGCCGATCGCCGCCAGGACGTCGAGGCCCGCGACCGCCTTGGAGTGGCCGCCCTCCCCCGGCCACGCGCGGATCAGCGGCGTCAGCCGGCGCGCGGTCTCGTCATCGCCGAGCCAGCCGAGCTGCGCCAGCGCCCAGCCGTCCTTGGCAGGCGCCTCGTTCCGCCGCCACTGCTCGAACAGCGCCCACGCGAACTCCGCGAGGGACGCCGGATCGCACGTCTCCTTGACGATGCCGACCCCCGCGTACACCTCGTCCTTGCTGGACATGGCCAGCATCGTCAGCAGATGCCGGACGGCATCGGCGGGCAGCGCGTCCTCGCGCCCGCGGAGCCTGATCTGCGGCAGCGTCTCCGGGACGGCCCACTCGCCCACCACCGGGATCCGTTTCGGCAGGAGCTCCAGCGGATCCACCATGACGGCCGCCCGCAGGGCGTCCGCGGCCTCGTCGCCGTGCGCGCGCGCCGCCGCCTCGATGACCTCGTCGTTCCCGTGCTTCTCGGCCAGCAGCCGCAACGCGCCCTCGGCCTCCCTCCGCGCCGGGCCGGGCTTGCCCAGCGCCGCCGGGACCAGCAGCGGCACCGCGTCCACGCCGTGCCGGCCGAACCACGCGAGCGCGATCTTGCGGCCCCGTTTCGGCTTGGTCAGGAACGCGGCCATCAGCCGTGCCAGTCCCGCGTCCAGGAACGGCAGCGCCCGGTCGGCGAGCCCCGCCGGATCGGCCTCCGCGACGCGCAGCGCCACCGGCAGCGCGTCCACCCCGAACCGGGCCACGACCGGCCGCAGCCACATCTCGGCCTCCCACAGCTGCGGCTTCCAGCCCGCCAGCCACGGCCGGACCTTCTCCACCGGCCCGTACGTGAGAACGCCCAGCCCGTACCCGTAGGCGCGGCCCTCGCGGAACTCCTCGACCAGCGCGTCCCAGTCGTCACCGGCGGGGACCCGGTGGCGCTCGTCGGTCTTCGCCCACTCCTCCCGCTCGCCCGGCTCCCACCGCATCGCGGGCTCGGCGGGCGGCGTGAGCCCCCCGACCACGACGGGCTTCGCCGCCTTCGCCTTCCGCAGCCACGGCGGATCGGCCAGCGGGCCCGGCAGCGCGTCCAGCGGAGCGTCCGGCAGCCGGCCGTCGTCCCGCACCGCCGCACCGGCCGCCGCCGCCAGCTCCGGATGGGCCCGCACATGCCCCGCCAGCACCTCGGCGAGATGCGGCGCGCCGGCGGCCGCCGGCACCAGCAGCCGCAGCGCCCGCGCGGGGAACCGCTTCATCGCCGCGAGCAGCGCGGGCCGCACGTGCCTCTGGTCGGCGCGGTCCACCAGCGCCTGGAACGCCTCGTCGCCCGGCACGATCGCGAGCGTCTCCGCGATCAGCTTCCGGAGGTCGGTGTCCCACTGGTTCGCGTCGAACGCCGCCACGAACAGCGGCACCGCCGCCGCGCCCAGCCCGTCCAGCCCGTCCAGCATCGTCACCAGGCACGACCGGTTCCACGTGTACACGTAGGGGAGCCCGTACCAGGCCAGCGTCTCCACATGGCGGGGCGTTCCGAGCGCGCAGTGCAGCATCCACAGGAAGCCCGACTCGTACCGCAGGTCGGGCGGCGCCTCGCAGCACTCCTGCACCCAGTCGAGCCGCGACGGCACCAGGAACGACACCACCGTCCGCTGCGCCGCACCGCGCCGGCATCGCGCGAGGGCGCCGACCGCCCTGTCGTACTCGTCCTCGGCGGCGACGGCCAGCAGCCCCCGCAGCCGGGCACCGATCCGCCACGCCGGCGTCGACCCGACCGACCTGCCGGCCCCCTCGTCCGCCCCGCCGGCCCGGAGGCCGGGGACGCCCCACCGGATCCCGCTGAGCTCGGCGAACGCGCACGCCGCGAACGGCAGCCCGTGCTCGGTCACCCACGCGTCCGCCAGCGGAGCCGCGAGCTTCTCGACGGCGCCGTCCCACCGCGCGTCCTCTGCCAGCAGCGCCGCGACGACGGCCGCGCCCAGCGGGTTCGCGGCACCGGCCAGGTACTCCCGCGCCGCCTCGGCCATCTCCGGGCCGACACCGTCCCGCTCGCCGATCGGCCGCTCGGCCTCCAGCGCGCGGACCCGCTCGCGCACGCCCTCCGCGGCGGACCCGTCCACCTTGATCGCCGGCCCGGGCCGGCCGCCCCGCCGCGCGAACATCCGGCGCCGCCACGCGTCCGGGAGGATCAGGGCGTCTTCCTCCGAAGCGGAAAGATCATCCATACCGCCCACGCTAGGGCAGCCCTCCGACACCCACCCCGCGATCCCGCGCATCCGAACCGCTGTCAGCGCGCAACCACGAGCCGACCGGAAATCCGCGAAGAGGGCGCAATGCCGAGGACACCCTCGCCCCGCCTGCCGGGCGATGGGCCTGCTACTGGGCTACCGCGGCCTACTGGGCTACCGCGGCCTCCTGCGCCACGCCGAGCCGGTCGTTCGCGAGGTAGGCGTGCAGCGCCCGCAGGGACGCGCCCGCGTGGTTGCCCCAGTGGTTGAAGTACGAGTACTGCCACCACCACAGCGCTTCGAGGGGACGGTCCTGGTTGTAGTGCCGCAGCCCGTGCACGAGATCGCTGGCGACGTCCACCAGGTCGTCCGACAGGCGGTAGGACGTCGGCTCGGTGTCCTTGTACGGGTCGAACACCTCGACGTACTCGTCGAGGTCCCCGAGCCGCTCCGCCAGGCCCGTGCGGACCGCGTCGAGGTCCGGGTCGTCGCCGATCTCCGGCTCCCAGTTGTCCGGAAGGATCACGTCCGCGCTGGCGCCGAGCTGCGCGCCCGCCAGGATGACCTGCGAGACCTCCAGCAGCAGCAGCGGGATCGTGTGCGCCCCGCCGTCGCCGCGCGCCACGGCCTCCAGCCCGTTCAGGTAGTTGTCGACGTGGCACGCCACCCGCTCGGCGAGGGCGTTCCAGTCCTGCGGGCTGTTGGTGTCAGACATCGAGCAGCCTCCGTCCTTCGAATGCGCGTCCCAGGGTCACCTCGTCGGCGTACTCCAGGTCACCGCCCACCGGCAGGCCGCTCGCCAGCCGGGTGACGGTGAGCCCCATGGGCTTGACCAGCCGGGCGAGGTACGTCGCCGTCGCCTCGCCCTCCAGGTTCGGGTCCGTCGCCAGGATCAGCTCCGTCACCGTGCCGTCCGCGAGCCGCTGCATCAGCTCCCGGATCCGCAGGTCGTCCGGGCCCACGCCCTCGATCGGGCTGATCGCGCCGCCCAGCACGTGGTACCGGCCGCGGAACTCGCGGGTCTTCTCGATCGCGACGACGTCCTTGGACTCCTCGACCACGCAGATGATCGACGGGTCACGGCGGGCGTCCCGGCAGATCCGGCACTCCTCCTCTTCCGCGACGTTCCCGCACGTCCTGCAGAAGCGGACCTTGTCCTTGACCTCCTTGAGCGCCTTGCCGAGGCGCTCGACGTCGGCCGGATCGGCGGCGAGGAGGTGGAAGGCGATCCGCTGCGCGCTCTTGGGGCCGACGCCGGGCAGCCTGCCCAGCTCGTCGATGAGGTTCTGGACCACCCCTTCGTACAACGGACCCCTCCTTTCAGTTCACGATCTCTTGTGCCGGTCGCGGCCGCTCGCGCGGGGCGGCCGTCAGGCGCCTGAGCCGCCGCCCAGGCCGGGGAAGCCGCCGGGGATCCCGCCGCCGCCCGGCGCGCCGCCTCCGCCGAGGCCGGGGATGCCGCCCCCGCCGCCGAGGCCGGCCGCGAGCGGCCCCATCTTCTCCTGCTGCAGTTCGGCCGCCTCCCGGGCCGCGTCGCGGATCGCGGCGAGCACCAGGTCGGCGATGGTCTCGGCGGTGTCCGCCGGGTCGTCGGCGTCGATCGCCTTCGGGTCGATCGACAGCCCCGTGACCTCGCCCTGGCCGTTGACCGTCGCGGTGACGAGCCCGCCCCCCGCGGTGCCCTTCACCTCCGCCTCCGCCAGCTCCCGCTGCGCGGCGAACAGCTGCTCCTGCATGGCCTGCGCCTGCTGCAGCAGCTCCTGCATGTTCAACTGACCACCGGGTTCCACGGTGCACTCCTCTTCCGGCCCCCTCGGAAGGGCCTTGCTCTCTCGCGACCGCGCCGACCACCGGACGTCCGTCCCCCGAGACTACGGGGTCACGGGACGATGCGGTACGTGCGGGCCGCCCGATGTCCGGACTCCGCGCCGCGGGACCCGCCGATCTCCCGGACGGTCCCCGCCGCCTGCGGGACCCCGAGGGTCGGTGCACGACGAAGGGCGCGCGCCACAAGGCGCGCGCCCCCGGTCTGGTGGCCCCTCCCACGCGGACGGGGCCTCGACCGTTCGTCGGGTCCGTCCAGGTGAGTCGCCGCCCGCCCCCGCGTTCGAGCCGGGGCGGGGCGGCGTTGTCACCTGATGTTCAGTCGCCGATGCGACCTCGGGTCACCGGCTGCCGGCGAAGGCCTCGCTGTGGCCTTCGGCCCCGGCCTCGCCGGAGTCGCCGCCACGGCCGCCGTTGCCGCCCTTGGTGCTCGACTTGTTCGAGGCCTTCCCGCTGTCGCCGGTGTTCCCGGTCTTGCCGGAGTCACCGGAGGAGGCGAAGGCCAGCATCAGCGGGCGGTCACCGTGCTCGCTGCGCTCGTCACCGTGCTCCTCACCGTGCTCGTCACCGTCCTGGTGGGAGCGGCTGAGGTTGACGGCCGTGTTGCCTCCGGTGGAGCCGGAGTCGCCGGAGTCGCCGGTCTGACCGGACACGGCGATGTTCTCGCTCTCGGCGTTGCCGCCGTTTCCGCCCTTGCCGGTGTCGCCCGTGGCGGCGGCGGTGTGGTCGCCCGAGTCGGCGGCGGACCAGCCGTCGCCGCCCCCGTTCGCGAGCCGGTGACCCTCCTCCGGGGACTGGGACTGCTCGTCGCTCGTCGCGCCGCTCGCGGCCTGGGCCCTGCTGTGCCCCTCGGATCCGGCGTCGCCGGAGTCGCCGCCGCGGCCGCCGTTGCCGCCGCCGGTCTGCGAGATGTTCCCGGCGGCGCCCGAGTCACCGGTCTTGCCGGTGTTGCCGGACTTGCCGGACGTGGCGGCGGCCCCGCACCTGCTCATCACGCAGACGTTGTAGCCGGTGTTCCCGCCGGTGGAGCCGGAGTTCCCGGAGTCGCCGGTCTGGCCGGAGAAGGCGATGTTCTCGCTCTTGGCGTCGCCGCCCTTCCCGCCCTTGCCGGTGTCGCCGCTGTGCGCCAGGGACTTGTTGCCTGAGGCGGCCCCGGCGTTACCGACGCCGTTCCACCCGCCGTACGTCTTGGCGTAGGTCACCGCCGCGGCCGCGGACGTGCCCTCCGCCAGGCTGTTGCCCGAGTCGCCGCCGCGGCCGCCGTGGCCGCCGGTGGTGCTCGACGCGTTCCAGGCCTTCCCGCTGTCGCCGGTGTTCCCCGTCTTGCCGGAGTCGCCGGAGGACGCGAGGGCCGCGCAGTCCGCCATGACGCAGAGGTTGCCGGCGGTGTTCCCGCCGGTGGATCCGGAGTTCCCGGAGTTCCCGGTCTTGCCTGAGGCTGCGGCGTTATGGCTGGTGGCCTTGCCCCCGTTGCCGCCGTGGCCGGTCTTGCCGCTGACGGCGGCGCTCTGGTTGCCGGAACCGGCGCTCGCATGGCCGTGACCGTCGTGGCCGTCCCCGGCCGCCTGTGCCGCGGCCTGACCCAGGACGAAGACCCCGCTGATGGAGGCCGCGACCAGCAGGCCGCGCTTGAGATTGTCGATCATGAGGTGGTGCACATCCCTTTCGGAGAAGTGGAGTCCCCTCCGGTCGCCGACCTCAGCGAGGGGACTCGGTAGCGACGCCGACCAGGAACGGTCAGGCGCCGTGTCCGTGAAGGGGGGTGACATGGGGGGAGGCGGGCTCGGTCCGGGGGACGCGAGAGCGGGCCCGTCGCCCGTGCCGCCTGGCCCGTGCCGACAGGGCCGTGCCGTCGACCGCGCATCGCCGACGCTCGCCGATCAGTGCCCGCATCCGCCGCTCCCGGTATGGCGATGTCATCGCCACCTGTAGTTGATCACTCGCTCTCTGTGCAGGATAGCGCCGAACCACCAGGTCAGCAGGTACCCCCGCGTCCGTGCGGCGGTGTCGCACGACCAGCCGGGCAGCGGACGGCACGGTCCCCGACGCGCCGCGCGGCGGGCACGGTTCAATCACAGGCAAGGAAGCGGCCCACCGTGCGGACGGCGGCGGAATCCCGAGGCCGCGACAGAAGGGAACGAACATGACGGGCGACGGCGAAACGGGTACCCCCGCGGAAGGCGCGGCGGACGGCTCGGGGGCGCCGGCACCGGTGCCCGCCGGTTCGGACACGGTCGAACCCGCGTCCTCCCGGGGCGGGGACGGAAGGGTGCTGCGGCTGGGCACCCGGACGTCGGCGCTGGCGATGGTGCAGGCCCGCGGAGTGGCCGCCCGGTTGCGGGAAGCGGCGAACGTGCCCGTCGAAGTCGTCGGCATCTCGACCGCCGGCGACCGGCACCAGGGGCACCTCGGCGAGCTCGGCGGCAAGGGCGCGTTCATGACCGAGATCGACCGGGCGCTGCTGAACGGCCGCGTCGATATCGCGGTGCACTGCCTCAAGGACGTGCCCGGCGACGTGCCCCGGCCGGACGAGCTGGTGTTCGCCGCGTACGCCGAACGCGACGACGCCGCCGACGTGCTGCTCTTCCCGGCGGCGGGCGAGATCCGGCGCATGGCCGATCTCGCGCCGGGGGCACGGGTGGGGACGTCGGCGGTGCGGCGGCGCGCCCAGCTCGGGCGGATCCGTCCCGACCTGCGGATCGAGTACCTGCGCGGCAACGTCGATTCGCGGCTGGAACGGCTCGACTCGGGCGAGGACCTCGACGCCGTCGTGATCGCGCGGGCGGGCCTCACCCGCCTGGGGATCGACAGGCCGGGCGAGGCCCTCGACATCCTTCCCGCCGTGGGATCAGGCGTCCTCGCCATCGACTGCCGCCGCGCTGACTCCGATGTCGTGGACCTGGTGCGCCTCCTGGATCACCGGGAGACCCGGCTGTGCGTCAGCGCGGAACGCGCGATGCTGCGCGACCTCCGAGGGCACTGCAACAGTCCGATCGCCGGCCACGCCAGGATCGAACGCGACGGGCGGCTGAGCCTGCGCGGGGCGGTCTTCACCCCGGACGGCTCGCGCTTCGTGCACGCGCAGGAGTGGTCCCCGCCGGAGAAGGGCGCGGATCTCGGCGCCCGCGTGGCCGGTGACCTGCTCCGCAAGGGCGCCGGAGACCTGATCGAGAGCATCCCGCACTGACGGGATCCGCCACCGCACCTCAGGAGTTGTCGATCTCCCGGATGATCTGACCGCCCAGCTCCCGCTGGATGAGCGCCATCCCGCTCATCTCCGCCTCGGTGCCGTCCGCGTCGGCGTCCCCCTCCGGGTCCACCTCGTCGCTCTCGTCCACGGGGGACGGCTCGGGAGGCGGCGGCGGCTCGTCCGGCGGGGGTGGGAGCGGCCCCAGATCCCCGGCCGCCGCGCCCGCGCCGAACGCGTTGCTCCCGCTGCTCGCCCCGTTCGAGCCGTTGGCGCCGTTGGCGCCGTTGGCGCCGTTCCCGCCGGAGGCCGGGCGCGGGACGGCGTTCGAAGCCGGTCCGCCCTGCTGCGGCACGTTCTGGCCCGTTCCGGCGCCGAAGCCGGACGGCGCCGACGAACCGAACCCGCCAGGGGACGGAGATCCGCCTGTGGCGGACGATCCGAAGCCGCCCGAGGGGGCGGAACCGAACCCGCCACCGGACCCGAAACCGCCGCCGCCCGGACCACCGGGGCCGCTCGCGCCGGGCCGTCCACCGCCCGGTCCGGTGTTGCCCGCGGGGCCGCCCTGGCCCCGGCCGCCGCCCGCACCGCCGGACACGGTCTCGATCCGCCAGTCGACGCCCATCCGTTCCCGGAGCACCTCGCTGAGGATCACGTCGCGGTTGCCGTTGACGAATCCGAGACGGTTCCCCTCGGCGTCGAACGCGAGGGTGAGAACGCGGCCCTCGAGCGATGCCGGCCGCACGCCGGACATGATGACCATCCAGGTCGCGCGGCTCTTCTGCTTGACGGCCTCGATGATGTCCGGCCAGTACCGCTGCACCGTCGAGACGTCCACCCCGCCGGCCGCAGCGGGCGCCTGCCCGGTCGCACCACCGGCAGCGGCCCCCGTCCCGGAGGCCGCAGCCCCCTGAGAACCGGCACCCTGCCCACCGGCACCTCGCGCGCTGGCACCTGGCCCGCTGGCACCTGGCCCAACAGCGCTCTGCCCACCGGCACCTTGCGGCTGGGCTGCGGCGGAGCGGCGGTTATCCACAGAACCGGGTTCCACTCCCGCCGGTCCGCGAGCGGGGTCGACACTGGAAGTGGGGTCGCCCCCCTGGGCGGGCGGGGGCTGCCTTACCCCGGACTCAGAAGACGCCCCGCCGGACTCAGAAGACGCCCCGCCGCCCGCAACCTCACTGGCCGACGCACCTCCTGCGGTGCCGCCTCCCACCGAGACACCTCCCGCCGAGGAGACGCCGACCGGGTTTCCTCCCGCAGGGCCGGCTTCCGCCGGGGCCGCTCCCGCCGGGACGCCTCCTGCGGAAGCTCCTCCTCCCGGAGCCGCTCCCGCCGAAGCACCCGAAGTACCCGCCGACGGAGCACCAGCGGACGGAACACCCGCTGAAGACGCGCCTCCCGGAACGCCTCCACCGGGCGCCATCCCCGCGGCTCCCGCCGACGGCGCGGAACCCGGACCCGGCCCCGGACCCGACGACGCGAACGGCGCGAAGGCCTGCGCCAGGCCGTCACCCGGCGCGCCGCCCCCGAAGCCGCCCTGCGCGGCCTGGCGTTCGAGACGGTCCAGACGGGCGAACATGGACGCCTCGTCCTCGTACGCGGCCGGCAGCAGGATCCGGGCGCAGATCAGTTCGAGCAGCAGCCGCGGGGACGTGGCGCCGCGCATCTCCGTGAGCCCGGTGTGCAGCAGGTCCGCGGCCCGGGTCAGCTCCCCCGGCCCCATCGAGGACGCCTGCCGCCGCATCTGCTCCAGCTCGTCCGGCGGGACGTTCAGCAGCCCCGAGCCGCCCGCCTCCGGCACGTTCGAGAGGATCACCAGGTCGCGGATGCGTTCCAGCAGGTCCGCGGTGAAGCGGCGCGGTTCCTGGCCGCTCTCGATCACCCGGTCGATCGCGGCGAACACGGCGGCCCCGTCGCGGGCGGCGAACGCGGCGATGACCTCGTCCAGCAGCGTGGAGTCGGTGTAGCCGAGCAGCGAGACGGCCCGCGCGTAGGTGATGCCCTGCTCGTCGGACCCGGCGAGGAGCTGGTCGAGGGTCGACAGGGTGTCGCGGGCGGACCCGGCGCCGGCCCGCACCGCGAGCGGCAGCGCCGACGCCTCGTACGGGACGTCCTCGGACTTGAGGATCTCCTCGACGAGCTCCGTCAGCACGCCCGGCGGGATCAGCCGGAACGGGTAGTGGTGCGTCCGGGACCGGATCGTCCCGATGACCTTCTCGGGTTCGGTGGTCGCGAACACGAACTTCAGGTGCGGCGGCGGTTCCTCGACGAGCTTCAGCAGCGCGTTGAAGCCCTCCCGGGTCACCATGTGCGCCTCGTCGATGATGTACACCTTGAAGCGCGCCGACACGGGCGCGAAGAACGCGCGTTCGCGCAGGTCGCGGGCGTCGTCGACACCGCCGTGCGAGGCGGCGTCGATCTCGATCACGTCGATGTGGCCGGTGCCGGACGGGCCGAGCGCGACGCAAGAGTCGCATGTGCCGCACGGGTCGGGCGTCGGGCCCTGCTCGCAGTTCAGGGAGCGGGCCAGGATGCGGGCGCTGGAGGTCTTTCCGCAGCCCCGCGGCCCGCTGAACAGGTAGGCGTGGTTGATCCGGCCGTTGCGCAGCGCTTGCTGGAGAGGCTCGGCGACGTGCTCCTGCCCCTTCAGCTCGGCGAAGGTCGCTGGCCGGTACTTGCGGTACAGAGCCAGACTCATCGGGGGTCCGCCCTCCCTCGAGAAGCAGAGCGTCACAGGCGCGGTGTCGCGGTCAAAGCAAGGGACCCCCCGCACACCCGCCAGAGCCTGCTTATCCTTGCTGCCTTCCGGCCCTGGGGAGGTTCACAGGGTGACGCCGTGCGAGGGGTCTGCACAGAGTCTATGGCATCGGCGGCGAAGGTCGGCACGGTTGCCGCGTACTCTCCCGCCCATGACCGACGCCACGCAGCAGACGCTCCTGCACATCGCCGAACGCCGCCACTGGGAATCCGCGCGGGACTCGGGTGTGTCGTACGCCATGTCGACGCTCGGCCGGACGCTCGACGAGGAGGGCTTCGTCCACTGCTCGTCCGACATGGGCCAGGTGGACGGCGTGCTCGGCCGCTTCTACGGCTCCGTCCCCCGCTCGGACCTGGTCCTGCTGGTCATCGACACGGCGCGGCTGGACGCGCCGGTCCGTCACGAGCCGGTCGGCGACGAGGTCTTCCCGCACGTGTACGGGCCGATCCCCGTCTCCGCCGTAATTGATGTCAGGTCACTGCCCGGGAACCGGTAGGCTTTCCCGTGGAGGATTCGCCTAGTGGCCTAGGGCGCACGCTTGGAAAGCGTGTTGCGTGCAAGCGCTCGCGAGTTCGAATCTCGCATCCTCCGCCATCGGCGTGAGCCGAACGAAGGTCCCGACCGCCCAGCGGCCGGGACCTTCGTCGTTTCCCGATGCCGGCGGGTCGCCCGGGAGGGGGCGCCCGGCGAGGTCCCACTGAGTCGAACCGCCGGTCCGGAAGCTTCGTCGTGCCTGGTAGCTGTGGGGAAACGCCGCGGCGTACGACCAGGTGGAGAGCGGGGCCGAGCATGGGAAACGGGAGCCTTCAGGGGAAGGTGGCCATCGTCACCGGCGGTGCGTCCGGGATCGGCGGGGCGGTCACGCGGCTGTTCGCCGAACGCGGCGCCCGCGTCGTCGTGGTGGACCTGCAGCGGGAAGCGGGCGAGGCGCTCGCGCTGGAACTCGGCGACGCGGTCGTCTTCCGGCAGGGCGACGTCTCGGACCGGGACGTCGCGGACGGCGCCGTCGCCGCGGCCGTGGAGCGGTTCGGACGGCTCGACACGCTGATCAACAACGCGAGCGCGTCCCGCCAGAAGCCCTTCGAGGAGCAGACGGACGACGACTGGCGGCTGGCGATGGACACCGGCCTGTTCGCGACGCGCAACTTCATGCTGGCCGCGCTGCCGGAGCTGAAGAAGGCCGGCGGCGCGTCGGTGGTCAACTTCGGGTCGGGCGCCGGGCTGGACGGGCAGCCGAACCAGGCGTCCTACGCGGCGGCCAAGGAGGCGATCCGCGGCCTGAGCAGGGTCGCGGCGAACGAGTGGGCGGCGTACGGGATCCGGGTGAACGTGGTCTGCCCGATGGCGATGACGCCCGGGGTGGTCCAGTGGGCGGAGGCACGGCCCGAGCAGTACGCGCAGTCGGCCGCCAAGGTGCCGCTGGGCCGGTTCGGGGACCCGGCGCGGGACGTCGCGCCGATCGTCGCGTTCCTTGCCGGTGACGACGCGCGGTACATGACCGGGCAGACGGTCATGGCCGACGGCGGCGCGATCAAGCTCCGCTGACGGCCCGCCGCCCGGACACGGACGTGGCCGGGACGGGGTTCCGTCCCGGCCACGCCGGACGTCGTGTGCTCAGGCGTGCTGCGGCACCTCGTCCTTCAGCCCCCGGCGGATCTCCTCGCGCAGTTCGGGGCTGTCGTCGTGCCCGTGAACGGACACCGCGTGCTCGGCGGCCGCCCGTACCACCTCCTGCTCCTCGCCGGCGATGGTGAGCGTGCAGTTCATCTCGCTCGGGTAGTCCCTGCAGTCGGCTACCTTGCGCATGTCGGTACCTCCCCTCCCTGCCAGTCTCGGTCGGCGCGCGCCCGGAGGCGAATACGTGAAATCCCGTATGCGCAGCCCCGACGGCAGGCCGGGAACGCCGCCTTGTCCCCGTCTGACCTGGGGTTTTACAGTGGGAGGCATGACCGGCTCCGGGGAGGTCGGGCTGCGGCGGGTACTGGCGGTCACCGACCTCCTGATCGACGCCGACGACGAGCGGACGCTGCTCCCGGCGCTGCTGCCGATGCTGCTCAGCGTGCTGCCGGGGGACAGCCTCGTGTGGTCGGTGCGCCCGGACGGCGCCGGAGGGCCGCTCACGGTCCCGGCCGGGCTGCTGAGCCGCGACGCGCTGGCGGCGTTCGCGCGGGACAAGGCCGCCGATCCGCTGGTCGCCCGCATGACGTCCGGGCCCGGCACGCCCCTCCTCCGCTCCGACCTGCAGTCGCGGGCCGAGTACCACGCCCTCGCCGCCTACGCGGACGTGTACCGGCCGCTCGGCGCCGAGCACCAGCTCGCGATGGCGTTCCCCGCCGGGTGGGCGGGGGATGAGCCGCGCAGCGTGTGCCTGGCCGTCAACCGGCGGCGCGGCGACTTCGGCGACGACGACCGGACGGTCGCCGAGCTGCTGCGGCCCCGGCTCGCGCGGGCGATGCGGCGGCTCGCGCCGGCCGCGCGGGAGCGGGTGACCCGGCGGGAGGCCGCGGTCCTCGACCTGCTGGCGCGGGGCCTCACCGACCGGCAGATCGCGCGGCGGCTGGCGATCAGCCCGCGGACCGTCGAGAAGCACCTGGAGCACGCCTACCCGAAGCTGGGCGTGCACGGCCGGGTGGACGCGGCGACCACCTGGTTGTCCTCCGGTGGCGCCCGCCGGGGGCCGTCCGGGCCCCTTCCCGGGCCGCCGGACCCGAGTGACGGCAGTTACTCACGGGGCCTCTGAGCTGCGGTGTAACTGGTTTACCATTCGGTGGAATGCGGTGACCGGGCCAGTCGGGGCACGTAGACTCGGGGCGTGATCTTCAAGGCGGTGGGCGAGGGAAGGCCCTATCCCGAGCACGGACTGTCGTCCCGGGACTGGGCCAAGATCCCCCCTCGCCAGGTCCGCCTGGACCAGCTCGTGAGCACCAAGCGGGAGCTGGACCTGCAGTCGCTGCTCGCGAAGGACTCCACGTTCTACGGCGACCTGTTCCCCCATGTCGTCCAGTGGAAGGGTGAGCTCTACCTGGAGGACGGCCTGCACCGGGCGCTCCGGGCGGCGCTGCACCAGCGGCTCGTCCTGCACGCGCGCGTCCTGGACCTGGACGCCGTCGACATGACCGGCTGATCCGGCGACCGCCGCCGGGTGCGGCCCCGGGTCAGCGGGCGCGGGCGGGTTCGGCGGCGGGCAGGCCCTTCGGCTCGACGAGGCGGCCGTCCGGGACGCCCGGGCGCGGCGCAGGCCGGACGAGGCCGGGCCGGGCGGCGAGCATCCCGAAGACCAGTTCCGGCGCCACGAGGACGAGCAGCAGCGTCAGCGGGACGTGCCAGCCTCCCGTCGCGCCGTGCAGGACGCCCATGGCGAGCGGGCCGAACCCGGCGAGCAGGTAGCCGCCGGTCTGCGCCATGCCGGACAGGCGCGCCGCGACGGACGGGCTCGGCGAGCGCAGGCTGAGCAGGGTGTAGGCGAGCGGGAACGCGCTGCCGGTGCCGATGCCGAGCACGGCGGTCCACGCCCAGCCGGCGGCGGGTGCGACCATCAGGCCGCCGATCCCGACGACCATGGTGAGCACGACGCCCGCGACGACGACGCGCTGGTCGCGCAGCCGGGCGGCGAGGACGGGGACGAGGAAGCCGAGCGGGATGCCGACGATCATCATCGTGGAGACCATCATCCCGGCCGCGGCCGGGGCGAACCCGGCGTCCTTCATGATCTCCGGCAGCCAGGACATCAGCACGTAGAACATCAGCGACGCCAGGCCCATGAACACCGCGACGTACCAGGCGACGGGCGAGCGCAGCAGCGAGCCCTCCCGCGCCGCAGCGGCGTAGGCGGGCGCGGTGGGCGCGGCCGGCCGGTCGGGGGAGCGGCGGCCGCGGAGCGCGAGCGGCCCCCAGGCGAGCGCCGCGACCAGCGACGGGACGGCCCAGACGGCGAGCGCGAGGCGCCAGCCGCCCGCGTCGTCCAGCGGGACGGCGAGGCCGGCGGCGACGGCGCCGCTGGTCGCCATCAGCATCATCGCGAGGCCGGTGAGGGACCCGACCCGGTTCGGGAAGGCGCGCTTGATGACCGCGGGCATGAGGACGTTCCCCATCGCGATCCCCGCACCCGCCAGGACCGTTCCAACGAACAGCGGCAGCGGCGCCGCGACGACCCGCAGCAGGATCCCGGCCGTGATCAGCAGGAGGGAGCCGGCGATGGCGGTCTCGGTGCCGAGCCGGCGCGCGGCGACCGGCGCCAGGGACGCGAAGACGCCGAGGCAGAGGACGGGCAGCGTGGTGAGGACGCCGACCTCGGCCCCGGAGAGGCCGAACGCGTCGCGCAGGTCGCCGAGCACCGGGGAGATCCCGGTGATGGCGGCCCGCAGGTTGATCGTCAGCAGCACCAGGCCGGCGAGCGACCAGGCGGTCAGGGCACGGGGGACGGGGGGTGTCGCCGAGGTGTTCATGTCGCCTTCGTCATGCGCCGTTGGGCGCGTCGAACCGTTGGGGGGCGGCATGGCGGGCTCAGGGAGCCGGCCACGCCGGTGATCGTTGATGGGACGCGGCGAACCGCGTGATGCCGGACGCGCTCCGCCGCTAGGGCTCGCGCTCCTCGGGGGCCTCCGGGACCTTCGGCGAGTTGGGAGCCTGCTCGGCCGGGGCCGTGGCCTTCCACGGGCCGGTGGAGGCGAGGATCTGGTCCAGGCAGGCATGGGTGGCCTGCGCGGCGGCGGCCGCGTCGCCCGCCTCCACCGCCGCGGCGATGGGGCCGTGCGGGACGTCCGCGTGCTCCAGGAGGGTGCCCGCCGCGCCGATGCTGGCCCTCAGCGCGGTGCTGAAGTCCCGGTACAGGTCGGTGAGGACCTGGTTGTGCGTCGCCTCCACGACGGCGGTGTGGAACGCCAGGTCGGCCTCCACGAACGCGGCGTGCTCGCCCGCGGCCCACGCCGCGTCCCGGCGGGCGAGGGCGTCGGCGATGGCGGTGACGTCGGCGTCGGTGCGGCGCGCGGCGGCGAGCCGGGCGGCCTCCACCTCCAGGCCCCGCCGCACCTCCAGGATCTCGACGAGCTCGGCCGTCTCGAGGCGCCGCCGGACGGCGCTGGACAGCTCGCTCGTGGCCCGCACGTAGGTCCCGTCGCCCTGGCGGCTGTCGAGGAGCCCCGCGTGGGTGAGGGCCCGGACGGCCTCGCGGACGGTGTTGCGGCCGACGCCGAGGGTCTCCGACAGCACCGGCTCCGGCGGGATCTTCTCGCCGACCGGCCAGGCACCGCCGGTGATCTCGCCCCTGAGCTGCTCGATCACCTGGTCGACGAGCGATGACCGGCGGGCGGTGCGCAGCGTCACGGTCCCTCCTCGAGCCAGGGGCGCCGACATCCGGTCAGCCAGTCATCCCATGTTTGCGTCACCAGTTTAGGACAGGCGCATCGCCGCTTTTATTCCGGGGCCGCCGCGCCGGTCGGACGCGCCGCGGGTCAGACCCGTCCGAGGTCGTGGTTGGCTTCCTGGGAGGGGGCGGCGTGCAGGCCCGCGGCCTCCAGCGCCTGCCGGTACGCCGCGGCGGCCGACTCGCTGTCCTGGACGAGCTCGAACAGCTCGCCCAGCTCCCGCAGCAGGTGCGCGGCGGGACGCCCGGCCGGCAGGGTCCTCAGCTGCTCGGACGCGGCGCGCAGCACGACCTGGGCCGCCGCGCGGTCGCCCTGCGCGACCCTCGCCCGCGCCAGGACCAGGCGGGCCAGGACGGTCTTCTGTGTGCGCGCGGCAAGGTCGTTGCCTGGATGCGGCGTGAGGGTGTTCCCCTTCTCGGGCGGCGCCAGAGCCATCCCCGTGTCGAGGAACTGCTCCAGCTCGGCGATGGCCTCGTCCAGCTCCCCCACGAGTACGAGCGCGCGCGCCTTGGCGATGGTGCTCTCGGTGGCCTCGGCCCCTTCGAGCGCGTCCGTCCCCTGCAGGAGCTCCAATGCCTCCTGCGCGGCCTGGCGGGAGCCCTCGGCGCGCGGCTTCTCGATGCCCGGCACGCCCTCGCCCGGCGACACGACGTCCGCAGCCGACGAGGGCGCCGGCTCGGAGAACGGCGTGACGCCCCTCAGCAGCGCCTTCGCGGCGGCGAGGTCGAGGCGCGCCCGCGCCTGCACGGGCGTCGCGTCGGTGCGGGCGGCCAGCGCCTGGTCGGCGAAGTACAGGGAGTCGCCGATCGTCCCCTCCTCCAGCGCGCGCATACTGGCCCGCTGGTAGTGGACGCTCGTGGACTCGCCGCCTGCGGAGTCCTCCGGATGCAGGAGCCGCCTACCGAGCTCGTGCGCGCGCGCCGGGTCGGAACGGTCGACATAGGCCAGGAGCAGGATCCTGCCCGCCTCGGTGTACTCCTGCCCCGCGGTGAGCCCGAGCTTGCCGAGCCGGTCCATCGCCCGCTCGCCGAGCGCGATCGCCTGCCCGAGGTCGCCGACCGTGTGGTAGCAGCGCGCCAGCGCGATCACCGGCGGCAGCCAGCTCGCCCGTCCCGGATCGCGTTCGGCCTGCTCGCGCAGCTCCTCGAACAGCGCGATCGCCTGGTCGGCGCGGCCCAGCTCCTCCAGCGCGCGGGCGCGGCCCCAGCGGGCGCGGGACGTCAGGTCCGGATCGTCGCTGCGCGCGATCACCTCGTCGAAGCCCGACTCGGCGGTGCCCGGGTCGCCCCCCAGCAGCGCGAGGTGCGCGTGGCGCTCCCGCACCTCCAGGTGCGCGCGCTGCTCCGGCTCGACGCCCTCGGCGAGGTACTCCGGCGTGCAGCCGAGCCGCTCGGCCAGCATGCGCAGGACCGTCGGCGTCGGAGTCCGCTTACCGGACTCGATCAATGAGATGTAGCTGTCGGAAAGGTCGTGACCGGCGAGCTGTGCCTGCGACAGGCGTCTGGTGAGCCGCAGGTTGCGGACACGTTCGCCGACATTGCCTGGACCCGGCATGTGGACTCACTTAGCGGAAGTAATCAGGCGGCTGGGGTGCCGACATGATTGCACATTGCGGGTTATCGCACATCGAGAGTAATGAAGCAGGACCCCCCGGGCGGTCGCGGCACCTGTCGCCTCCGACGTTATCCGACGATCCCCGCAAGATCGCCGATTCCGCCGAGATTGCTCCGGCACCCCTCACGCCGGAACCCGGAGGCCCCGAAGCCACTCCTCCAGGACGCGGTAATCGCCATCCCGCAGCCCCGCGCGCGCGTCGACGCGATGGAGCAACGCCCGTCCCGGATGATGGACGGACACCCAGGCGCCGTCGGCGTCCGAGATCTCGTCATCGACCCAGGCGAACGGCCGTCCGGCCGCCCAGCCGACGAGGGTCCGCGTCTTCCAGTGCAGGCCGTGCCGCTCGTCCCGCCCGTCCTCGTCGGACGGGTCCGGCCAGGCGACCACCGCGAGCTCCGGCAGGCCGAGGCGGGGGGCTATGCAGTCGTTGGCGTCGGTCGTCCAGGTGGTCGCCCACACCACCTCGCAGGGCAGTGCCGCCAGGCGCGGTCCGTGCGCGGGATCGAGCCTGGGCAGCAGCGGATGCGCGGCGGCCTCCCGCGATTGCGGCCGATCCGTCTCGTACGTCGGGTACGGCTGCGGCGAACCGAACGGAATGAGCGGCCCGTCGACGTCGAGGAACAGCAGCGGACGCCGCGCGGAACCGGTCATGACCGCACCGTAGCGCCCGGAATCGGGCGGGGCCGGAGGGGTCCGCCGGGTCAGTCGTCGGCGGTGGCGTTCTTGTTCGGGAAGATCATTTCGCAGACCTCGAGGTAGAGCTGCTCCGGGTACGGCAGGTACGGGACGTTCGACAGCGCCTGCTCCTGGCCCGCGGACTCCAGGACGAACTCGCCGTAGCCGAGCATCCGGCCCGCGATCGTCCGCTTGAAGCTCATGTCGGTGACCTTCGCCAGCGGCATCATCGCGACCTTGCGCGTGATCAGGCCGGTGGTCAGCAGCATCCGCTGGTTCGTGATCACGAAGTAGTCGACCGACCATTCGGCGACCCGCCAGACGAACCAGGCGAGCAGGATCAGCCACGCCCACCAGATCCAGCTGATCACCGTGCCCGCCTGGCTGGCGACGGTGTTGCTCAGCACGCCCGCGACGATCAGCCCGCCGAGGACGAGCCCGACCGGGACCATCAGCACGGCCGGATGCCGGCGCACCGTGATCACCTGGTTCTCGTGCGGGAGGAGGTACTTGTTCACCGAGGCCGGGGCCGAGTCCCCCGGGGTCACCAGCCTCATCGCGGCCTCGGGCCGGAGCGGCGCCCATCGGGCGGGGCCGCCGCGGCCCTCGTCATGTGCTTCCTTGCGGGCACGGCTGCCTCCCGGAGCGTCGACCCACGGACCCCGGTTCAGTTTCGCACAGCCGCAACCCCCGGCAAAGCAAGGGCTATGGCGCGTTGTCGAGAGAAGATCGGCGCGCCCTGCGGCGTTTCTCGGCGGCGACCGTGGCGAGCACCTCCAGGTGCCGGCGCGCGATCCGCTCCACGAGGTCCGGCGAGGCTCCCCCGCACACCTCGTCCGCGCCGTGCCGCGCGGCGGACACGCACCGTTCCACGGTGTCGGACTGGTGGACTCCTTCGAACTCCTCGGTGAGCCGCTCGCCGATCGCGGCGTAGCGCGGCAGGTCGCCATCCCCTTGGTGAGTCATCGCGACTCCTTGGCCCTCGCTCGCGCCGCCCGGTCCGTAACGGTCCCCTGTGCCGGGGCGGCGGAGGGGAACGCGCACTGACGTTCCGTAGCGCGTTCGTACCCCTTGCCACCAGGAACGAACATCTGGAACGCGGCGCACACCCGGATCGCTGTCCCCCGGCGCCGCCGCTCCGCTACGGGCGGCGGTCAGAACCCCGGCGGGAGCGCCCCCGTGCCCCCGGTCAGACGACGCCGTAGAGCCGGTCGCCGGCGTCGCCGAGGCCCGGCATGATGAAGCCCTGCTCGTTCAGGTGCGAGTCGATCGCGGCGGTGACGACGCGGATCGGCGCGGACGTCCCGGCGAACGCCTCCTCGAGGTACTTGAGGCCCTCGGGGGCGGCGAGCAGGCAGATCGCGGTGACGTCGTCGGCGCCGCGGTCGAACAGCAGCTTGATCGCGGCGGCGAGGGTGCCGCCGGTGGCGAGCATCGGGTCCAGCACGTAGCACTGCCGGCCGGACAGGTCGTCGGGGAGCCGGGTGGCGTACGTCTGGGCCTGCAGGGTGCCCTCGTCCCGGATCATGCCGAGGAAGCCGACCTCGGCCGTCGGCAGCAGCCGGGTCATCCCGTCCAGCATCCCGAGCCCGGCGCGCAGGATCGGCACCACGAGCGGCTTGGGGCTGGCCAGCTGGACGCCGTCCGTCTCCACCAGCGGGGTGGCCACGGTGGCCGGGGCGACCCGGACGTCACGGGTGGCCTCGTAGGCCAGCAGCGTGACGAGCTCGTCCGCCAGGCGGCGGAACGTGGGGGAGTCGGTGCGGACGTCCCGCAGCGTGGTGAGCTTGTGCGCGACGAGCGGATGGTCGACGGCGAGGGTCTGCATGCGCACACCGTAACCCACGGTCCGCGCGAGGCGGCCGGGCCGGAATCTTGGATAGACGTCACTGAGCTGGGCACCATGGCGTTATGAGCAGCGACAGCGAGCGGCGGCCGGAGCGCGCGGGCGAGCCCGCGCCCGATCCGCCCGGGGCGGGATCCGGCCCCGCGGAGAGCGCGCCGCCGGCTCCCGACTCCCTCGTCCCCCCGCCCGAACCGGTGCCGTTCCCCGTCGACGCCTCCGACGTCGACGAGGCGGTGAGCGATGTCACAGCGGGCCCCGGACCCGGCGGCGGGGGCGACATCTCGCCCGAGCAGGTGCGCGAGCGGCTGCGCCGCCGGGCGATCTTCCTGCGGGAGCTGGCGGAGGCGCGGGAACTGCGCCGCCGCGTGACGCCGCACAGGTCACGGCGTGCCCGGATCCACGCGGCGCTGCGGCGCCGCACGTTCCGCATCAACTGACGGGCGGGCGCTGGAGGGGCCGCCCCCTTCGTGGGGCATGAGTGGGGATCGAGTAGGTTCGTCCCGTTGGGTACCGGAAAGCGGAGCCGACTCCCCGCTTCACCCGGCGGTGCGCCGCCGAGTTTGGCGGTGGGGCACGCGAGGGCGCGCCGCATCTGCGACCATGCCCAGGCAGGAACGGCGCCGGTGGGGTGGAAATGACGGATGTGGACGCGACGGACTTCGCCGTCGTGGTGTACCGCGAGGACGACCGCTGGGAGGCCGAGATCCTCCCGGTGGCGCTGACCGAGGATCTCGCCGGGCTGATCCATGCCCTGCGGCAGCAGCCGAGCCTGGGCGGGACGGTCGGGCTCGTGTCGGTGGGCGACGACTTCTTCGTGGCGATCCGGCTGCTCGGCGACGAGGTGATGGTGTTCCTGTCGGACGTCACGGCGTCCGTGGACTGGCCGCTCGCCGGCCAGGTCCTGGACTACCTGGACATCCCGATCCCGGAGGACGAGGAGCTCGACCAGGTGCTGCCGGTCGGCGACATGTCGATCTTCGCGGACCTGGGGCTGGACGAGATGGAGCTCGGCGCGATCTCCGGCGACCTGGAGCTCTACCCGGACGAGATGCTGCTCAGCATCGCGGGGCGCGTCGGGTTCGCCCCCGCCTTCGAACGCGCCCTGGACGCCGTCGGCTGACCCGTCACCTGAACCCGTGGGTGAGGGCGTAGGCGTTGAGCTGGGCCCAGTCGTCGCCGGCGTGGGTGTGCTGCGGGTCGATGCAGCCGAGGGTGAGCGGGCGCGGCACGTCGTAGTGCGGCGCCTTCAGCCGGGGGGCGCTCTCGAAGTCGAGGACCTCGGCGATGTTGCGGGCGGCGGCGTCCCGCACGGACAGCGGTTCGAGGCCCCAGCGCCACTCGATCGCCTTGAGCACGGACGTGTGGTCGTACACCTCGTGGGCGATGGCGCCGCGCCGGGCGCGCGGTGAGATCAGCAGGCAGGGGACGCGGAAGCCGCGCAGCCCGGTGCCGAGGTCGGGACGCGGGTCGGGGCCGGCCGGCGGCGGGACGTGGTCGAAGAACCCGCCCCACTCGTCGTAGTTGATCACCAGCAGGGTGCGGGCCCAGTTCGGCGAGTCGATGATCGCCGTGTAGACCCGGTTGAGGAAGCTCTGGCCGAACCGGATGTCGGCGAGCGGGTGCTCGTCCTCGGACAGTCCGGGCAGCGCCTCGCCGACGAAGCCGGGCTCGACGAAGCTGACGGCGGGCAGCCTGCCGTGCTTGGCGTCGTCGTAGAAGTAGTTGATGTGGCGGCTGATGTCGAGGTGCTTGAGGCCCCACAGCGCGGTGAACGGCACATCGCTGAAGTAGTAGTGCGCGGGGATCCTCTCCGCCTTCAGCCGGTCCCAGACCGTGGTGAGCTCGGAGAAGGTGAAGGTGTTTGAGATCCGGTCGGTCTGCCCGGCGTGCTGGAAGATCCGGTTGGGGAACGTGGACGACATGACGGCGGCGAAGTAGCGGTCGCAGAGCGTCCAGTCGAGGGCGGCGCGGCCGTGGAAGCCGAGGTCGGGTCCCTTGAAGTAGCCGATGGAGAAGACGTCGTTGTCGCCGGCGCGCAGCCATCCGTCGCAGGCGCCGCCGTTGTACTCGGTGCGGCCGCCCTCGTAGGAGTGGTCGGGGTCGTTGAAGCCGCACCCGTACGGGACCTTGAGGTGGTGGGTGTCGTGCGCGTCGCCCTGCGCGTCGGTGAAGGTGAGCCCGGCCTGCTCGCCGTCGGCGCCGGGGACCCAGCCCATGTAGTGGTCGAAGGACCGGTTCTCCATCATGACGACGACGATGTGGTCGATGCCGGAGTCGGCGGGGTCGGGGAGTTCGGAGACGGGCGCCCGGACGGTCGCCGCCGCGTCGGCCGCCGTCCCGCCCGCCCCGCTCGCCGCGATGAGCGCGGCGGCCCCCGCCGTTCCCGCCAGGAACCCGCGCCTCGTCAGTTCGTCCTTGCCCATGGTGCTCCTCCCGCCGCCCGGCCGGTGAGAAGTATCACGATCATTGGGGCACCGGGGGAAGAACCGCAGGGGACCGCCATGGGACAAAACCCGAAATATCCTCATGACCGAAAGCGCGCGAGGGGTGTGACCGGCGCAACCCCGTGGGTCACAATGGGCAGGTGCCGTACTTCGCCGCCGTGTTCGCGCAGAGCCCGCAGGGCTGGGTCGGGGCCGAGGCCGAGCTCGCCGAGGCCGAGCACGTCGACGACGTCGCCGACCTGATGCGGGAGGCCGCCGTCGAGTCCTACGGCGACCCGGTGGTCCTGCTGGTCGAGCAGGACGACGACTGGTTCGCGGTCGTCCGGCTGGACGGCGACGACGAGCCCCGCGCGTACGTGTCGGCCGCCCGCGAGGACGGGCTCGCCGCGCTGTTCCACCAACTCGTCGGGGAGGTCCCGGACGGCGACGCCGGCGGCGACCCCGCGCTGCTGGAGGACCTCGGGGTCGCCCCGGAGCAGCTCAGCGACCTGGGCGAGCGGGCCCTGCCCGGCGACGCGCTGCTGGCCGTCGCCGAGCGCGCCGGGTTCGGCGAGGAGTTCGACCGCCTCCGTGACTGACTCCGAGGCCGACTCCATGGCCGAACCGGACGAGGAGTTCGGCGCGGCGATGCGCCGGGCTCTGGACGAGGCGCGCGCCGCCGCCGCCGACGGCGAGATCCCGGTGGGCGCCGTGGTTCTGGACGGCTCGGGCACGGTGATCGGGACCGGCCGCAACGACCGGGAGCGGAGCGCCGACCCGACCGGGCACGCGGAGATCGTCGCGATGCGGGCCGCCGCGAGGGCGCGCGGGGAGTGGCGGCTGTCCGGCTGCACGCTCGTGGTGACGCTGGAGCCGTGCACGATGTGCGCCGGCGCGTCCGTCCAGGCGCGGGTGGACCGGGTCGTGTACGGGGCGGTCGACCCGAAGGCGGGCGCCGTCGGGTCGCTATGGGACGTCGTCCGGGACCGCCGCCTGAACCACCGGCCCGAGGTGCTCGCGGGGGTGCTGGCGGCGGAGTGCGGCGCGCTGCTCTCCGAGTTCTTCGTACACCGCAGAGTCCGGTAGGCTTCCCCGCGGTGGTGTCGCCTAGTGGACGAGGGCGCACGCCTCGAAAGCGTGTGAAGTGCAAGCTTCCGTGGGTTCGAATCCCACCACCACCGCCACAGTCGAGAGGGCCGCGACCCGGATCCGGGTCGCGGCCCTTTTTCATGAACGCCGGTCCCCGTGGACGGCGCCGGTTCCTCGCAGGCGTCAGCCGACGGTGACGAGCGCGACCCCCGCCACCGCGATCGCCATCCCGACGCGCTGCACGGCGCGGAGCCGCTCGCTGTAGGCGATCCTCGCCAGCAGCACCGTGATGGCCGGGTAGAGCGACGTCAGGACGGTGACGAGGCTGAGCAGGCCGTCCTGGACGGCCAGGTAGTAGAGGGCGTTGGCGCCGGAGTCGAGGATGCCGGACAGCAGGGCGAGGCCGATCAGCGCCCGGCCCCTCACCCGCGGGCCCCGGTCGCCGCCGCGCGTCCGCAGGGTGATCAGCAGCGCCGTGAACACGACGGTCAGGGTGCCGATGCGGGCGGCGGCGATCGGCCAGAGCCCGGCGCCGTCCCCGGCCGCCTTCAGCACGATGAAGAAGACGCCGAAGCAGGAGCCGGACACCAGCGCCATCAGCGGGCCGCTGTCCAGCGGCCGGCGGACGAGGGAGGCGGTCCCGGACGGTTCGGCCTCCCCGCCCTTCTCCATGCTGACCAGGCCGATCGCGGCCAGGCACAGCAGGACGCCGAGCAGGGCCGTCTCGTCCAGCCGCTCGCCGCGCAGGACGCCGGCGCCGACCGGCAGGACCGCGGAGGCCAGCGCGGACACCGGCGCGACGACGTTCATCGGGCCGCGGGCGAGCGCGCGGTAGAAGGTGATGAGGCCGATGCCGCCGCTGAGCCCGCCGAGGAAACCCCAGGCGACCGGGCCGGGCGCGGGCGCGCCGCCGGCGAGCAGCGCGGCCGCGACGGCGACGAGCAGCCCCACCGGGGCGGACAGCGCCAGGGTCTTCAGCGCGGTGGACCGGCGCGAGACGGCGCCGCCGAGGAAGTCGGCGACGCCGAACGCGACGGCGGTGACGAGGGCGAGGGCGGTGACCATCACGCCCCGCCGACGAGCCGGCTCTCGATCCGGACGTCCGGGGAGATCTCGCGCAGCCGGGCGGCGAGGTCGTCGCCGGCGGCGTGCAGCCGCTCCAGGGGGTAGGGCGCGAGGCGCTCCAGCAGGAACAGGCCGTTCTTGGTGGTCTCGGTGAGCCGGGTCCGGACGCACTGCCGCCAGTTCCAGCGCCGGCAGGTGACGCCGGCGTCGTCGCGCCAGACGACCTCGCCGGCGTCCGGGTGCTCCACGGCGGGCTCACCGGCGGCGATCACGTCGAACGGCTCGTCGCCTGCGGCCCTGACCAGCCGGGCGGGGCCCTGGTAGGCGTCGAGGTCCTCGCCGCCGATCGGCAGGGCGTGGGCGACGCTGACGGCATTGTAGGCGTCGACGACCTTGTTGACGGCGGGGAGCGCGTCGGCGCGGCGCAGCAGGGCGTCCACGGACGGGCGGGTCCGCTTCGGCTTCGCGCCGAACGCCCGGTACGCCTCGTGCCACGCCTCGACGTGCGGGTCCGCGGCGTCGGCGTGCGCGCCGGCCTCGCGCAGCCATGCCTCGGAGACCGCGTCGCTCGGCCCGTTGTGCAGGCCCTCGGCGGTCATGACGAGCACGGCGAAGTCGGGACGGAGCTCCCGCACGGCCTCGTCCACGGTGATCCGCTCCAGCATCCCGTCGCTCCCCTTCTGGCGGTCATTTGAGTGAACTCGAAAGTTCATCATACCGACCGAAGGGGCGCTCTGGGAAAGCCGTTATCTCCAACACGCGGACGCGGCCGGTTGTTCTCCGGCGAGCCCACCCCCGATCAGCCGCTCAGGTTCGGTCAGCCGGGGTCGGTCGCCGCGGATCCGTCAGCCGGGTCGGGGAGCGCGCGGACCAGGTCGAGCAGGCGCCGGAGGTCCGGCAGGACGCCGTCGAGGCCGGTCTCGGCGAGCGCGGCGGCCGCCCGGTCGAAGTACGGCCGCCGGGCGGCGACGATGCGCTCGACCAGGTCCCGGCCGTCCGGGGTGAGGGTGAGGTCGGTCCGGCGCCCGTCGCGGGGCGAGGGGCGGCGGTCGATCCATCCGGCCGCGGCGAGGCGGTCGGCGAGGCGGCTCGGATGGCCGGGGTCGGCGGCCATCCGGGCGCCCAGGTCGGCGATGGAGACCGGCTGCTCGTCGGCGATGATCAGCAGCGCCTCGGCCTGGACGGCGGTGACGCCGAGGGGGCGCAGCAGGTGGTTGAACCGCCGCTCGACCTCGCGTTGCGCGGTCTTCAGGGCCATGAGCAGTTCGAGTACGGGCTCCACGGGACGAGTCTATTGCTTTACGTGTCATGACATGCATATGCTCGGCGCCGGCAGATATGTGTCATGACACAGAAATGGGGCCGCATGCGCAGGATCAGGTTCTCCCGGACGCCCGCGTTCGACTTCGAGGCGCTGCGCGGGCTGTGGGCCGCGGCCTACGACGGCGGCGAGTTCGGCGAGGTCGCCGCCGTCATGGCACGCGTCCGCCGGGGCGGCTTCGAGTCGTGGTACCGGGAGTGGTCCGCGATGGCGGACCGGGTGGCGGCGCGGGGACGCGCGTACGGCGAGCCCGTGTCCCGGGGCACCGCGCTGCTCAGGGCCGCCAACTACACGCGGCAGGCCGAGTTCTTCCTGGACCCGGCCGACCCGCGCCGCACCGCGACCGCGGCGGCCTGCCGCGACCTGTTCGACGCCGGGCTCGACGCCCTCGGCACGGACATCGCCCGCACCCGCATCCCCTACGACGGCGCCGACCTGGAGGCGCTGTTCATGCGCCCCCCGGACCCGGACGCCCGCACGGTGCTGGTCGTGCAGGGCGGCTTCGACTCCACGCTGGAGGAGCTGTACTTCATGCTCGGCGCCGCGGCCGTGCGGCGCGGCCACTGCGTGCTGATGTTCACCGGGCCGGGCCAGGGGTCGGCGCTGCGCGAGCACGGCATGCCGTTCACCGCCGAGTGGGAGCGTCCCACCCGGGCGGTGATCGACTGGCTGTCCGGCCTCGTCGAGCCGCGGCTCCTGGTCGGCGCCGGCATCAGCTTCGGCGGCCACCTCCTCGCCAGGGCCGCCGCGTTCGAACCGCGCTACGACGGTGTCGTCCTGTACGACTACTTCCCCGGAATGCTCACCGCGTTCCTCCACAACGTGCCCCGGCCGGCGCGCGGCGCGTTCCGGCGCATGCCGTGGTGGATGCGGCGCGCCGTCCCCCTGTACGGCCGGTTCGACGCGCAGGCCCGCTGGGGGATCGCCAACGCGCTCTGGACGTTCGGCGCCGGGACGCTGCCCGGCCTGATCGACGCGATGCGCCCCTTCGACGACCGCGCCTGGGCCGGCGGGATCACCGCGGACGCCCTCGTCCTGCTGGCCGAGCGCGAGCACTTCTACGACCCCGCGCTCGGCCGCGACTTCGCCGCCCGCCTCACCGGCGCCCGCTCCGTGCGGGTCCACACCTTCGCCGAGGCCGACGGCGGGCACCTGCACTGCCAGAACGGCGCCCTCCAGCAGGCGCACGAGGTGATCTTCGACTGGGTCCACGGCCTGGCCGCCGCGGCGCCGCACCCCGCGTGACCGCGCGGACCGGCGCCGGGGTCCGCTCCGTAATGGACATTCAGTGGTGAGCACGGAGGCGACCCGCACTCCCGGTGGGGAAGGCTGTGACCACGGCGATCGGCCGGGGACGGCACCGGCGATCGCGAGGAACCACCACCGAAGGAGCGATCATGGCGGCCACCGGGAACGGCGGTTACGAGGGTTTCACGGCCGAGGAGCGGGCCGCGATGAAGGAGCACGCCAAGGAGCAGAAGAAGGCGGCGCGGCGCGCCTCGGAGGCCGAGAAGGCGGCGGAGGCGGAGCGGGACGTGCTCGAGAAGATCGCCGCGATGGACGACCCGGACCGGGTGATGGCCGAGCGGGTCCACGCCGTCGTCACGGCGGCCGCCCCCCGGCTCGCGCCGAAGACCTGGTACGGGATGCCCGCCTACGCGCTGAACGGCAAGGTCGTCTGCTTCTTCCAGAACGCGGAGAAGTTCAAGGCGCGCTACGCGACGCTCGGTTTCAGCGACCTGGCGAAGCTGGACGACGGCCCGATGTGGGCGACCGGCTTCGCGCTGACCGAGATGACGGAGGAGGTCGAGGCCCGGATCGCCGAGCTGGTGAAGCGAGCGGTCGGCTGACCGCGCTACCGGACGGTCATGGGCGCGAGGCCGAGATCGGCGAGCGCGGCCTGCCCGGCGGCGGCGTGCCCGCCCCCGGCGAGCACCAGCGTGCGGGCCGCCTGGTAGCGGCAGCCCGCCGCCTCGAACGCCGCCGCCGCGGCGAGCTGGCGCGGCACGTCGCCGTCGAGCAGCGCCTCCGCCCGGTCCACCTGGGCGGAGGCGACCGGGTTGCCGGCGACCACGGTCCGGGCGGCGGCGATCCGGTCCCGGGCGGCGGCGTGCCCGGCGAGCACCGCCGCCTCCGCCCGCAGCGCCGCGTACCAGTGCAGCCACACCCAGCAGACCCACTTCCACACCTCGCCGGGCGCGGGAGCGACGCGGTCCAGCGCCGCGGCGGCGTCGCCGTGGTGGAGCCGGACCATGGCGTCGAAGACCGCGCCGTATCCGAGGCGGTGGTCCGCCTCCGGACCGGCCTCGTCGACGATCGCGAGCCACGCCTTCCGGGCGCCGGCGTCGCCGCGCAGGCCGTGGATCATCGCGACGGACGCGGCGGCGGGGCCGAGCGAGCGCGTCCGCAGCCGCCCGCTCTGCTCCCACGCGTCGCGGAACCGCAGGCTGCCGGCGAGGACGTCGCCGGCGTTCCCCGCGAACGCGTCCGCGACCAGCAGCCAGGACGTGGCGTGGTGGCCCGCCTCGGCCAGCAGCGGATGCCCGGCGAGGCGCCCGCCGAACCGGCGCGCGTCCGGCAGCTCGCCCACCCCGACGCAGGTCCCGGCGGCCATCGCGAGCGCGTCCATCAGCTCGTGGGTCTCGGCCGGCCCGGACGGCTCGGCCGGCAGCAGGCCGATCCGGCGCCGGGCCGCGGCCGCCGCACCGAAGGAGTCGCCCGCCCAGCTCAGGGCGCCGGAGAGCGCGTCGAGGGCGGCGGACTCCGCCACCGGGTCGCCCGCGCGCCGGGCCAGCTCGACCGCCCGTTCGGCCTCCCCGACCGTCTCCTGCGCGGGATTCTCCGGATCCCCCTGGACGGAGCCGAACGCGTCCGCGAGCACCGCCGCCTCGGCCAGCGCGACGGCCGCCCCGGCGCCCGCGTCGTCGCCGGACAGCGCGCGCGCCTCCGCGAGCATGGCGGTCACCTCGTCCACGCGCGGGACGTGCTCGAACGAGCTGGAGAAGCGGTACGCGACGGTCGCGGCCGTCGCCAGGTCGCGTCCGGCGCCGGCGGAGTCCCCGGCCCGGCGGGCGGACTCGGCGGCGGCGCGGTACAGGCGGAACATCTCGCCGTCCACGCTGCGGCACCCGGCGACGGCGGCTGCCTGCCGCAGCGCGGCGGCGGCCTCGGCGCCGCCGGCGAGCCCGGCGGCCTGCTCGAACCGCTGCTGCGCCTCGCCGAGCAGCGTGCGCGCGAAGGCCAGCTCGCCCATCGAGCGGGCGAGACGGCAGGCGTCCGCGCGGTGTTCCGGCTGGTCGGAGGCCCAGGTGAGGGCGGCCCGCAGGTCCTCGGCGACGGCGTCGAACCGGACGCGCCAGTCCGCGCCGCCGGTGCCGGACAGGGCGCCGGCGGCGGCCAGGCACCACGCCAGATGGCGCGACCGGACGTCCGCCGCCTCGCCCGCGCCGGCGAGCCGCTCCGTGCCGTACTGGCGGATCGTCTCCAGCGCGTGGTAGCGGGTGCCGGTCTCCGACGGCGCCACCGAGAGGAGGCTCTGCTCGGCGAGGCGGCCGAGCCCGTCGACGACCGCAGCCGGGTCCAGCGGGCCGAACCCGGCGACGTCCGCCGCGGCCTCCGCGGTGAACGGCGCGACGAACACCGACACCCGGCGCAGCAGCGCCCGGTCCTCCGGCTCCAGCAGGTCGTGGCTCCAGTCCAGCACCGCCCGCACCGACCGGTGCCGGTCGTCCGCGCGGGACCCGCCGGTGAGGATCCGCAGCTGGTCGGAGAGCCCGGCGGTCAGGCCGTCCAGGCCGAGCGTCGCCCACCGCGCCGCCGCCAGCTCGATCGCCAGCGCCATGCCGCCGAGCCGCTCGCAGACGGCCAGGACCCCCTCGCTCACCGCCGGGCCCGGCGGCCACCCGACCGCCGCCGCCCGGTCCATGAACAGCGCCACCGCGTCCGACTCGTCGCCGCCCTCCCGCGACAGCGGCGGGACCGGCACCACCCGCTCGAACGGCACCATCAGCCGGGCCCGGCTCGTCACGAGCACCCGCAGCCGCGGGCAGGCCGCCAGGAGCCGCTCCACGAACGGCGCGACGCCGTCGCGCACGTGCTCGCAGTTGTCCAGCACCAGCAGCGCCCGGCGGTCCGCCAGCGCGGCCGGCACCGCGTCGTCGATGCCGCGGCCCGGCTGCTCGCCGACGCCCACGGCCGCCGCGACAGCCGCCCCCACCCGGCCCGGCTCGGTGACCGGGACGAGGTCGGCGAACCACACGCCGTCGGGGAAGTCGCCCGCCATGTCCGCCGCCACGGCCAGCGCCAGCCGCGTCTTGCCCACCCCGCCCGGGCCGGCCACGGTCACCAGCCGGTGCGCCCGCACCGCGCCGGCCAGCTCGCCGCGCTCCCGGGCCCGGCCGATGAACGCGGTCAGCGGCGCCGGCAGCGCGGGCGCCGCCTGCGCCTCCTCGGCGCGCGCGACCTCGGCGGCGTGCCGGGCGAGCGCCCGCCGGTCCGGGAGCCGCAGCTTGCGCAGCAGCGACGAGACGTGCGACTCGACGGTGCGCACGGAGATCACCAGCCGTGCGGCGATCTCCGCGTTGCTGAGGTGCTCCCCGAGCAGCGCGAGCACCTCGGCCTCCCGGGCCGACACCGCTGGACTGGACACCGGTTCATTATCCGTGGTCGTTTCCGTGACCGGCACGGAGGCGGCCCGCGCCCCGGCGGGGAGAGGCTGGGACCACGCCGGCCGGCCCGGCGCGACGCCCGGGCCGGTCACGAACCCACGACCACCGGAGCGACCATGACCAGCCCTTCCGAGCAGGAGACCCGGACCGTTCCCGAACCCCGGTCCCGCGCCCGGCGCCGCGGCGACACCGAGCACCGCCTCGCCCACGACGTGGACGTCTGGGTGGCCACCGCCTCGCCCGACGGCGTCCCGTACCTGGTGCCGCTGTCCTTCGACTGGGACGGGGAGGCGCTGCTGATGGCCACCCCGGCCGGCAGCCCGACCGGCCGGAACCTCGCCGCCGCCCGCACCGTCCGGCTCGGCCTCGGCCCCACCCGCGACGTCACCGTGATCGACGGGGACGTGGAGGCCCTCGACCTGGACGCGCTGCCGCGCGAGCGGGCCGACCTGTTCGCCGAGCGCACCGGCTTCGACCCGCGCACGTCGGCCGGCGCGTACCGCTGGTTCCGCGTCACCCCGCGCCGCGTCCAGGCGTGGCGGGAGGTGAACGAGCTGCCCGACCGCGACCTGATGCGCGACGGCCACTGGCTGCCCTGACGCCGCGGAGGGCCCGCCGGGACGCCGGCGACCGGTGATGGTGGGATCGTGGAGGGCGTCGGATCACGGGCCGTGCGGGCGGGAGGCCGGGGTTGAGCGGGCAGGAGAACGGGTCGGGCGGGCAGCAGGCGATCGGCGAGGCCGTCGCGCGGACCGTCCGGGCGCTGCGGGCGGGGCACGGCTGGAGCCTGGACGAGCTGGCCGGGCGGTCCGGCGTCAGCAAGGGCGTGCTGGTCGGGCTGGAGCAGGGGCGCGGCAACCCCAACCTCGGCACGCTCATCCGGATCTCCGACGCGCTCGGCGTCCCGCTGACCCGGCTGGTGCAGGTGGAGGAGGAGCCGCCGGTGCGGGTGTTCCGCCCGGAACGGCACGTCGTGCTGTGGGAGGGCGCGAACGGCGGGACGGGCACGCTGCTCGCGGGCAGCGATCCGCGGCCGTCGCTGGAGCTGTGGCGGTGGGAGCTGCGGCCCGGCGAGGTCCGCGAGAGCGACGCCCACGTCCCCGGCACCAAGGAGATCGTCTACGTGGAGGCGGGCACGCTGACGCTCGGCGTGGACGGCCGCACCGACCTGCTGGAGGCGGGGACGGCCGCCGTGTTCGTCGGCGACCGCCCGCACTCCTACGGCAACGCCGCCGTCGGCGACCTGCGGTTCGTCCTGGCCGTCCTCGACCTCTGACCCGCCGGGCACGGGGCTCCGGCGGCGGGCGGGGTCAGGCGGAGAGGCGGACGGGCATGGCGAGGTAGCGGAAGCCGGTGTCGGACGGGGCGTCGGCGGGCGGCTCCTCGCCGTCCTTCCGGTCGGGGATGCCGGTGAGCAGCGCGGCCTTGGTCGGGCCGGCGCATTCCAGGCGGGCGTACTCGGTGTCGATGCCGGCGAGGCCGTCCAGCAGGTACTGGGGCGCGAACGCGATGTCGATGTCGTCGCCGGACAGCTCGACGCCGAGGCTCTCGTTGGCGCGGGCGGCGTCGCCGGACGCGGCGCGGACGCGGACCTCGCCGGCGGTGAACCCGAGCCGGATCGGGGTGCCGCGCTCGGTGACCAGCGCGACCCGCTTGATCGCCTCGACGAACGGCGCGGTGCGGATCTCCGCGACCGACGACCAGTCGCCGGTGAGCCGGGACCGGTAGTTGATGTACTGGTCGTCGAGGAGGCGGCTGGTCATGCTGCGGCCGCCGCCGGAGACGCCGATCAGGGTGTCGGCGGCGCCGGTGAGGTCGAGGGCGACCTCGGCGCCGGGGCGGATGGCCTTGGCGGTGTCGGCGAGGGTGCGGGCGGGCACGACGACGCCGGCGGTGAACCCGGCCTCGGCGGGCGACCAGGTCAGCTCGCGGGCGGCGATGCGGTACCGGTCGGTGCAGGCGAGCCACATGGTGTCGCCGTCGATGTCGATGCGGACCCCGGTGAGCATGGGGAGGGTGTCGTCGCGCCCGGCGGCCGGGACGACCTGGGCGACGGCGGCGGCGAACAGGTCGCCGGGGACGGTGCCGGCGCGCGCGGGCGGCTCGGGCAGCGTCGGGTAGTCCTCGACGGGCAGGGTGAGCAGGCCGAACTCGGCGGGGCCGCAGCGGACGACGACCTCGGCGCCCTTGGTGGTGAACTCCACGGGCTGCGCGGGCAGGCTCCGGACGATCTCGGCGAGGAGCCGGCCGGGGACGAGGGCGCGGCCGGGCTCGGCGACCTCGGCGTCGACGCGCGCGCGGGTGGACGCCTCGTAGTCGAATCCGGCGAACGTGAGCCCGCCGTCGGCGGCGGCCTCGACGAGCATGCCGGCGAGGACGGGCAGCGCGGGGCGCGCGGGCAGCGTCCGCGCCGCCCACGCCACGGCCTCGGCGAGCGTTTGACGGTCGACTCGGAACTCCACCTTGGTCTGCCTTTCCACGTTTCGCGTGCTCTCCGAGCACGGTAACTCCCGACTCTGACAGAACGGTGATTCCCCCGTTCGGGGGAGGTGCCCGCGACCGGCGGGGGAAGGCCGGGCGGCCGGGCGCGCCGGAGGATGGGGGCATGAGCGACGCAGTGGCTTTCCGCAAGGCGGCCCGCAGGTTCCCGGTCGGCGCGTACGCGGCGGCGGCATGGGCGGTGCTGTTCGCGCTGGTGCACGTCTACTGGCTGGCGGGTGGCCGGGCCGGGCTCCCGGCGGGGCAGAGCCTGTTCGACAACGTGCCGTTGCTGGTCGTGGACGTGGCGGCGATCCCGTTGTCGCTGGCCGGGGCCGTCCTGGCGCTGGCGCTCGTCCGGCCGTGGGGCGCGCGGATCTCGCGGCGGTGGCTGAGCCTGGGCGTCTGGGGGACGGCCGGGCTGCTGCTGGTGCACGCGCTGCCGACGGTCCCGGACTGGGTCGGCCTGGCCGCCGGCACCGAGGCCGCGGGGGATCTCGGCGCCGACGAGCGGTTCATCACGCTGCTGTACGAGCCGTGGTTCTTCGCGGGCGGGGTCCTGTTCGTCCTGGCCGGGCTGGCGTTCCGGGGGAGCCCGGTGGCTCAGAAGAGCGCCGCCTCGACGCTGCGGGTCCCCCGCTCGAAGTCGAGGAGGTAACGCTTGCGGTCGAGGCCGCCGCCGTAGCCGGTGAGGCTTCCGGTGGAGCCGACGACACGGTGGCACGGGACGATGACGCCGACCGGGTTCTTGCCGTTGGCGAGGCCCACGGCCCGGGACGCGCTGGGCTTGCCGAGTTCGACGGCGAGTTCCCCGTAGGTGGTGGTCTCGCCGTAGGGGATCTCCTGGAGGGCGGCCCAGACCCGTCCCTGGAAGGGAGTGCCGCGCAGGTCGAGCGGAAGGTCGAACGCGGTCAGCTCTCCGGCGAAGTAGGCGGCGAGCTGCTCGGCGGTGGCGGCGAACGGTTCGGCTCCGGGGTCTCCCGGGGCGCCGAAGGACTCCTGTGGCGGACGGTGCCGCTGGTTCACCATGTAGAGGCCGCACAGTGCGCCGTCTATGGCGACCAGAGTGAGCGGCCCGACGGGACTGTCCACGACGACGTGCGTCGGTTCCATGGGTACGTCTCCTGGTCAGTTGGCGGGGAGAAAGTTGATGGGGTGGTCGCTGGTGGCCCACAGGTACTGCACGGCGTAGGCGCGCCATGGGCGCCACCGTGCGGCGTGGGCGGTGAGAGCCGCCGGTGTGGTCGGGAGGCCCAGGGCCTTGGCGGCGTACTTGATGCCGAGGTCGCCCGCGATGAACGCGTCGGGGTCTCCCAGCGCGCGCATGGCGATCGTCTCGACCGTCCAGGGGCCGAAGCCGGGGAGGGCGTAGAGACGCGTCCGGGCCTCGTCCCAGTCGCTTCCCACACCGAGGTCGATCTCGCCGTTGGCGAGCGCGTCCACGAGGGTGGTGAGGGTGGTGCGGCGGGTCTTGGGGAAGGCGAGCGCCTCGGGGTCCAGTTCCGCGAGCGCGGCCGGGGTCGGGAAGAGGTGGGTGAGGCCGCCGCCCGGGTCGGTGACGGGGTCGCCGTAGGCGGTGACGAGGCGCGCCGCGTGTGTGCGCGCGGCGGCGACGGAGACCTGCTGCCCGAGCACGGCACGGACGGCGAACTCCGGGGCGTCCATCGTGCGCGGGACACGGCGTCCGGGTGATTTGTCGACAAGCGGTGCCATGGCGGGGTCCGCCCGGAGCAGGTCGTCGACGGCCACGGGGTCGGCGTCGAGGTCGAGCATCCAGCGGCAGCGGCTGATCGCGATGGTGAGGTCGCGCAGGTCGCTCAGCGTCAGGGTGCAGGCGACGTGGTCGGGACGCGGGCTCAGGGCGGCGATGCCGTGCCCGTGGGGGAGCCGCATGGTGCGGCGGAACGCGCCGTCCCGCCACTCCTCGACGCCGGGGACGGCGGTGGCGGCGAGGTGCCCGAACAGGTTGTCGGGGCACAGCGGCGCGCGGAACGGCAGCCGCAGCGACAGCGTTCCCGAGCCGGCGGGCGGGTGGCCCTTGGCGACGCGGTCGCGCAGCTGGGTCGGGGTGAGCGCGAACACCTCCCGGACGGTGTCGTTGAACGCGCGGATGCTGGCGAATCCGGCCGCGAACGCGATGTCGCCCATGGGCAGCGGCGTCGTCTCGATGAGCAGCCGGGCGGTCTGGGCCCGTTGCGCGCGCGCGAGCGCGAGCGGCCCCGCGCCGAGTTCGGCGTTGAGCTGCCGTTCGATCTGGCGGGTGCTGTAGCCGAGGCGCCCCGCGAGGCCGGGCACGCCCTCGCGGTCGACGACGCCGTCCGCGATCAGCCGCATGGCGCGGGCGACGACGTCCGCGCGGTGATTCCATTCGGGGGAGCCGGGGCTGGTGTCGGGCCGGCAGCGCTTGCAGGCGCGGAACCCGGCCTGCTGCGCGGCGGCGGCGCTGGGGTAGAACCGCATGTTCTCGGGCTTCGGCGGCACGACCGGGCAGCTCGGGCGGCAGTAGATCCCGGTGGTGACGACCCCGGTGAAGAACCACCCGTCGAAGCGGGCGTCCTTCGACCGGACGGCCCGCACGCATCTTTCCACGTCCTCGTGCATGCCTCCAGCATCACCCATGGTCAGGCATGCTCACTGGCAGAAAAACGACATCATCCCCCGGGGGGCGGGACGGCCCGCGAAGGCATAGAGGACGACCCCGAGCGCGATCGCGGCGATGCCCGTCCATGCTACGGCGCCGGGCGGGTCCGTGGCGGTGAACAGCGGTTCCAGCAGGGCGACGAACACCACCTCGGCGGCCTGCGTGGCCTCCACCGCGGCGAGCCGGAGCGGGTGCCGGCGGACGCGGTGCGTCGCGGCGAAGAACAGCGACGTCGCGATCACGCCGGAGCTCACCGCGACGACCAGGCTCGCGAGGAGCTGCCCGGACGTCGGCGCTCCCGCCCGGACGCCCCCGGCCGCGGCGACGGCGAGCCAGAACGGCAGGCTGCCGACCGACATGGCCAGCAGCCGCTGGAAGGTGTCCAGCCGGGCCCCGGCCAGCTCCATCGTCCGGCGGTTCCCGACCGGGTAGGCGACGGCGGCGACCAGCACGACCGCGGCGCCGCCCGCCGCCCCCGCGGGCGTCCCGCCGTGCCCGCCGACCTGGCTGAGGAACACCCCGGCGAGGATCAGCAGCGACAGCGCGGCGCCCCGGCCGGGGATCCGGCCGCGCTCGTCGTCGTACAGCAGCGGCGCGAGGAGCATCCCGCAGACGATCGTGACCTGCCAGGTCGCGGCGACCGTCCAGCCGGGCGCGAGGTCGGCGGCCAGGCACAGCGGGGCGTAGAAGAACCCGAATCCGACGGTGCTCCACAGCGTCCACGGCAGCGGGTCGGCGCGCAGCGCGCGCAGGACGGGCCGGACGCCGCCGCGCGCCCCGACGATCGCGAGGAGGATCGGCAGCGAGAAGAGGAAGCGGAGCGCGCCGGTCCACTCCCAGGCGCCGCCGCCGACCGCCATCATCCGGTTCGCGATGAACGAGGCGGAGAAGAACAGCGCGCCGAGCACGCCCAGGCCGATGGAGGCGGTCGCGCCCGCGCGTCCGGTCGCGCGCAGGGGGTGCGCGGGGGCCTCGGCGGTCACTGCTGGAACGTTCCTTCCCAGGTGCGGGTCCGTCCCCGCGGGGCGGCCGTCGCGGGCCCGCCCGGGGTTTCGCAGCCCGACACTATCCGGCACCAAGGCGGGCGAATCAGGTCGGACCCCGCATGACCTCCCAGGTAATCGATCTTCGGACGCCGGCACGGCACCGTAGAGATCACCGGGGCGGACGAACCCGGACGGACGACAGGAGAACCGAGATGAGCGACGTTCAGCAGCGGGTCGAGCAGTACCTGGCCGCCTGGAACGAGACCGACCCCGCCGCCCGCCGCGCCGCGATCGACGCGCTGTGGACCGAGAACCCCATCTACGTCGACCCGCTCGGCGTCGCCGAGGGCCGCGACGCGATCGACGCGTTCATCGCCGCCGCGCAGGGCCAGTTCGCCGGCCTGGTGTTCCGGGCGGCGGGCGCGGTCGACGCCCACCACAACGTGGCCCGGTTCACCTGGGAGCTCGGCCCCGAGGGCGGCGAGGCGATCGTGGTCGGCTTCGACGTGGCGACCTTCGACGACGACGGCCGCTTCGACCGCGTGACCGGCTTCCTCGACAAGGTCCCCGCCTGAAGGACGGGGATGGGCCGGGCACCCCGCGCCCGGCCCATCGCCTTGCGGTCCCCGCCGCGTTCAGAGCTGCCGGAGGGCTCCCCCGTCGACGGCCCATTCGGCGCCCGTCACCTGGGCGGACAGCGGCGACAGCAGGAACGCGATGACGCGCGCCACGTCCTGCGGCGCGCCGAGCCGTCCGGTCGGCAGCCGGCGCTCCTCCCGGACGAACCGGTCGATCGCCTCCTCCACCGGCAGCCCGTACTGCGCCGACAGCTGCTCGGCGAACCCGCCGGGCTCGTCCCACAGCCGGGTGCGGGTGGGGCCCGGCGAGACGACGTTGGACCGGATGCGGCACCGGCCGAACTCCCCCGCCAGCGTCTTCGACACCGACAGCAGCGCCGTCTTGGACGCCGCGTAGTCGACCAGCGGGGTGTCGGGGAACCGCCCCGCCTCGCTGGACACGTGCACCAGGCTGCCCGCGCCCTGGTCGATCAGCGCGGGGAGCGCGGCGCGCGCCATCCGGACGGCGGCGTGGAAGTTCAGCTCGAACGTGGCGTGCCACTGGTCGTCGGTGACGTCCAGGAAGCCGATCCGCGAGTCGAGCGCCCCGGCGTTGTTGACGAGGCCGTCGAGGCGGCCGTGCCGGTCGAGCGCCGCGTCCACGATCCGCTGCGCGGCGGACGGGTCGGTGAGGTCGGCGGCGACGCCGTCCCCGCGCGGGGTGCGGGCGACGCCGACGACCTGCGCGCCCTCGTCCGCGAGGAGCCGCGCGGTCGCCTCACCGATCCCGGCGGAGGCGCCGGTCACGATGAACACCCTTCCGGCGAGTTCGAGATCCATCGGATTCGTCCCTTCCAGGAGTTCAGGAGCGGCGGAGGAACAGCCCGACGAGGGCGCCGCCCGCGACCGCGATGAGCGCGTTGACCAGCGTCGCGGCGTGCACGCCGCCGAGGACGGAGGCGTGCGCCGTGGCGACGGCGCTCATCACCGGGATGCCGAGGGTGATCGCGACCTGCTGCGTCATGGTGGCGAGGCCGGTCGCGAGGCCCTGCTCGCCGTCCGGCAGCCCGGACGTCGCGGTCCCCATGAACGCGACGATCGCGACGAGGTTCCCGAACCCGCCGATCGCGGTCGCGGCGAGCATCAGCGGCAGCGCCGAGCGCTCCGCGCCGAGGCCGAGCAGCGCGGCCGTCGCGGCGGCCTGCAGGACGAGCCCGCCGACGAGCGTCGCCCGGCCGCCGAACCGGCCCATGATGCGCGGCGCGGCGACGCCGCCCGCGAACGTCCCGGCGCCGAGGACGCCGAGCGCGAGGCCGGTGGTCAGCGGCGAGAAGTCGAGGACCTGCTGCAGGTAGAGGGTCATCAGGAACACCAGCGACGTCTCGGTGGCGAACGCCACGAACCCGCCCGCGTTGCCCCAGCTCACGCTGCGCCGGGTCAGCACGTTCAGCGGCGCGAGCGGAGCCGGGGAGCGCCGCTCCACCAGCACGAACGCGACCAGCAGGACGGCGGCGGCGGCCAGCGCGGCCAGCGCGACCGGGTCGCCCCAGCCGTGCTGCCCGGCGGTCGTGATCCCGTAGACGAGGGCGAGGAGGCCGCCGGTGACGGTGACCGCGCCGGGGACGTCCAGCCGCGCGCCGTCCCGCGACCGGCTCTCGGCGACCAGCGCCGGCGTCACCGCCAGGATCAGCACCGCGACCGGCACGTTGACCAGGAACGCCCAGCGCCAGCTCAGCAGGTCGGTGAGCACGCCGCCGAGCACCGCGCCGACGGTGAACCCGGCGGACATCAGCGCGCCGCTCAGCCCGAGCGCCCGCGTCCGCAGCGGCCCCTCCGGGAACGAGGTGGTCAGCAGCGACAGCGCCGCGGGCGTCGCGATCGCGGTCGCGAGGCCCTGCAGGACGCGGCCGGCCAGCAGTATCCCGGGCGACGCGGCGAGCCCGCCGACCAGCGAGCCGGCGGCCAGCAGCGCCATCCCGGCGAGCAGCATGCGGCGGCGTCCGGCCAGGTCGGCGACGCGTCCGAACAGCAGCGTGAACCCGGCGGCGGGCAGCGCGAACGCCGTCGCGATCCACTGCAGCTGCCCGAGGCCGAAGCCGAGGCCCCGGCCGACCACGGGAAGCGCCACGTTGAGGATGGAGAAGTCGATGGCGAGCATGAACTGCGCGCCGAGCAGCAGGGTCAGGATCAGCTTGTGCCGCGGCGACATCCGCTCGGGGGCGGTCACCGCGGCGCTCGTGAGAACGCTCATGGCAGCGACTCTCGCGCCGCGCCGCGCGCACACCCAGCCCCCGCCCGTTCGTACCACCGTCAGTGGCAGGATCACCGGATAGCCTCACCGGCATGGCGCGCAACACCGAACTCGGCGAGTTCCTCAAGTCGCGGCGGGCCCGGCTGCGCCCCGAGGACGCCGGGGTCACCACCTACGGGACCCGCCGCCGCGTCCCGGGCCTGCGGCGCGAGGAGCTGGCGCAGCTCGCGGGCGTGAGCGTCGCCTACTACATCCGGCTGGAGCAGGGCACCGCGGACGGGGTGTCCGCCGAGGTCCTCGACGCGATCTCGCGGGCGCTGCGGCTGGACGCCGACGAGCACGCCCACCTGCACCGCCTCGCGCACCCGCCGCGCCGGCCCCGCCCGCACGCGCCCGCCCGGCTGCGCCCGCCGCTGCAGCACCTGCTCGACTCGATCACCCACGCGCCCGCGTACGTCGTCGGGCACTACACCAACGTCGTCGCGTGGAACCGGCTCACCGCCGCGATCTTCGTGGACCTCGCGAACGTCCCGCCGGACGAGCGGACCTGGTCGCACCAGATCCACCTCAACGCCGACTACCGGGCGCGGCTCGGCGACAACTGGACCACCGTCGCCCGCCGCAACGTCGCCTACCTGCGCTTCCGCTCCGGTCAGGACCCGGACGACCCGCACCTGCGCGCGCTCATCGACGACCTGCGCGCGCGCAGCCCGGAGTTTCGGCGGCTGTGGTCGGCGCACCACGTCACAGACCTGACGCACGGCGAGGCCCGGATCGACCATCCCGGCGTCGGGCGGCTCGTCCTGCCGTTCGAGACGCTGCACCTGCCCGGCGATCCCGAGCTCAGCCGCCTGATGCTGTACGCGGCCGAGCCCGGCTCGCCGTCGGAGGCGGCGCTGCGCGCGCTCGCCGAGACGTCCCGTCACCTGTCCAGCGCCGACCTCGCCGCCACCGAGGAACTCGCGGAAGCCGCCGACTGACCCGGCCGGTTCCCGCCCCCGTAGAGGCGTGGCGGGATTCAGCTCATCGGGCGGCGGTGCGGAAGGCGGCGTCGCGGTCGAGGGTGGCGAGGGCGGTGTTGAGAAGCGCGACGACGGCGAACCCGACCGCGAGGGCCGACCGCCCCACGCCGTACAGCGCGAGCGCCCCGGCGCCGAAGACGACCGCCTTCACCAGCAGGACGAACGGCAGCGCGACCTTGAAGCGGGCGCGGGGCGCGGCGAACATGCCCCACAGGACCATCGCGGCCACCGGCGTCCCCAGGCCGAGGACGATGTGCACGATCACGTTCCCGCCCGCCGTGAAGCCCCACCACGCCAGCGCGGCCAGCGCGGCGAGCTCCAGGAGGAAGGCCAAGCCCTCGTTCAGCACGTGCAACGGACCTGGTAGGCGCATGGGGGTGATCGTCCCACCTGTCCCGTCGCCGCCGCTACCCTGCTCGGTGTGGACGAGCGGACCGTGATCGGCTGGCGCGAGGACGGCCGGGACCGCTCGGCGCGGTGGCGGTCGGAGAGCGGCGCCGCCCCGCCCCGCCGCGTGGTGGTCACCGACGACGCGACGCGCGCGGACGAGGCGTACCGGCTGGCGTGCGAGGGGACGGCGCTGCTGTGGCGCGGCGACTTCCAGAACGCGCGGCAGCTGCTCGCGGCGATGGCGCGGCGGGCCGACCGGACGCCGCGCAAGCGCAGGCGGAAACCCGAACCGTCGCAGGTGCAGGCGTTCCACCTCTACCGGCAGGCGCGCGCGCAGCGCGCCCGGACGCTCGGCATGCTGCTCATCCCCTTCGAGGCCGGTCACACGATCCCCTTGCGGCGGGCGCCGGACGTGGCGCAGGCGTGCACGGAGGCGTACGGGCCGGACGACGAGCCTTACGTCATGTCCCTGCGGGAGCTTCTCGGCCTCATCGGCGCGCACGAATGGCGCGAGAAGGGCGTTCCGATCCCCGCGCTGGGAGGCGACCGCATCCACCCGCACTACGGGGTGTTCTCCCCTGTGCGGGGCGAGTACGTCGACCTGGTCGCGCAGGCGCCGCTGCCCGCGACCACGGTCGCGTTCGACATCGGCACGGGAACCGGTGTGCTCGCCGCGGTGCTGGCACGCCGGGGAGTGCGGCGCATCGTCGCGACCGACCAGGACCCGCGCGCGCTCGCGTGCGCCCAGGAGAACATCGAGCGGCTGGACGTGGCGAAGCACGTCGAACTCGTCGAGGCCGACCTGTTCCCGGCGGGACGCGCCCCGCTCGTCGTGTGCAACCCGCCGTGGGTTCCGGGGAAGCCGGCCACGCCGCTGGAACGCGCCGTGTACGACCCGGAGAGCCGGATGCTCCGCGGTTTCCTCACCGGCCTCGCGGACCGCCTGGAACCGGGCGGCGAGGGCTGGCTGATCCTGTCCGACCTGGCCGAGCACCTCGGCCTGCGCACCCGCGACGAGCTGCCGCGGCTGGTCGACGCGGCCGGCCTGGCCGTCGCCGGGCGCCTCGACGCGCGCCCCGCGCACCCGCGCGCCGCCGATCCGGACGACCCGCTCCACGCGGCCCGCTCGTCCGAGACCACGTCGCTGTGGCGGCTCGTGGCCGCGCGGCCCCGCTGACCTTCGAGACGCTCGGCACGCAGGTCGACGCGCCCGGGGCGTCCAGCCTGTTGGTCCGGATACCAGGCTGGGCGCGCCCTGGTTACGACCGCCGCCCGCCGAGCACCATGGGATCATGCGTCCCATCGACCAGCAGACCATCCTGATCACCGGCGCGACCGACGGCCTCGGCCGCGCCCTGGCCGCCGAGCTCGCCGCCGAGGGCGCGACGGTCCTGGTGCACGGCCGCGACGACCGGCGCGGCGAGGAGACCCTCAAGGAGATCGGCGGCAGGGCGTCCTGGTACCGGGCGGACCTGTCGTCGCTCGCCGAGACCCGCGCGCTCGCCGAGGCGGTCCGCGCCGACCACCCCCGGCTGGACGTCCTGGTCAACAACGCGGGCATCGGCAGCGCCGGACCGCGCCGCGAGAGCGCCGACGGCCACGAGCTGACCTTCCAGGTCAACTACCTGTCCGGGTACCTGCTGACCCGGCTGCTGCTGCCCACGCTGACCGCGTCGGCGCCGGCCCGGATCGTCAACGTCAGCAGCCTCGGCCAGACCGCCATCGACTTCGACGACCCGATGATCACCCGCGGCTACAGCGGGACGCGGGCGTACTGCCAGAGCAAGCTCGCGCAGATCCTGTTCACCATCGACCTGGCCGGCGAGCTGGCCGGGACGGGCGTCACCGCGAACGCCCTGCACCCGGCCACCTACATGCCGACGAAGATGGTCGCCTCGCCGATCAGCACGCTGGAGGAGGGCGTCCGCGCGACGCACCGGCTCGTCACCGATCCGGCGCTCGACGAGGTGTCCGGCCGGTTCTTCGACGGGCTGCGCGAGTCCCGCGCCGACGGCCAGGCGTACGACCCGCGGGCCCGCGCCCGCCTCCGCGAGCTGTCCGAGCAACTCACCTCATTCACCTCGCCCTGACCGGGGTCAGGCGGCCCGCAGGTCCCAGATCAGGGTCGAGCGGACGCCGGCGATGCGCCAGCCGTCCGGCGTCCGCGCGGCCTGGAGGTCGTAGCGCTCGCCGATCATGCGCGGGCCGTCCTCGTGCGCGAAGACGACCAGCAGGTTGGCGCCGATGGCGGCGCGGTCGCCGTCGACCTCGATGAGCGGGTTCGTGACGAAGTGCTGGGTCGGGACGGTGTGGTTGCGGCGGGCCTGCGCGGCGAGCGCGTCGGCCCCCTTGGACGTCCCGCCGGGCGTCGTGACCTCGGCGTCCTCGGTGAAGACCGCGCGCGGGTCGTCGAACCGCTTGCCGTCCAGCCACTGGCCGAGCCGCCCGATCAGGTCGGTGAGCTCGTCGCGGTCGCGCTGTTCCATGACTCCTCCTAGATTCATTGGCATGGCCAACGTTGGTAGAGCCAACAGTACAGCTATTCATTGGTGCTGCCAACAAGTAGACTGGCCCGCATGATCACCGACGACGCCCGGCAGCCCGAACGGCTCCGGCACGCCGCCAGCTGGCTGATCAACCAGGTGTCCGCGCACAGCCACCGGCTCGTCGCCGACCGCTTCGCCGCCGCCGGCGCCCGCGGCTACCACTACCGGCTGCTCGCCACGCTGGAGGAGTACGGCCCGGCCAGCCAGGCCGACCTCGGCCGCCGCGCCGCCATCGACCGCAGCGACGTCGTCGCCGCGCTCAACCAGATGGCCGACAAGAAGCTCGTCGAGCGCGCCCCCGACCCCGCCGACCGGCGCCGCAACATCATCACGCTCACCCCCGCCGGCCGCAGCCACCTGCGCGAACTCGACCGCGTCCTCGCCGGCATCCAGGACGAGCTGCTCGCGCCGCTGTCCCCGCCGGAACGCGCCCGCTTCACCGAGATGCTCGCCCGCGTCAGCGAACACCACGCCGGGAACCGCCCATGACCTCGACCCTCCGCTTCGTCGAACTCCCGCCCCCGGTGATGACCGCGCTGCTGGACGGCGACCTCCCGACCGCCTCCGCCCTCGCCGGAGCCCCCCTCACCGCGTACTTCCTCACCGAGGACGCGAAATGGCTGTGGCGGTACCGGCTCGACCAGCTGGAACGGTCCCCCGAGGACGCCGCCTGGATCGTCCGCGCCGCCGTCGCCGAACCCGAGGGCGCCGTCGTCGGCCACACGGGCTTCCACTCCGCGCCCGACGAGAACGGCACCGTCGAGATCTCCTACTCCGTCGCCCCCGCCCACCGGCGTCGCGGACACGCCACCGCGATGCTCGCCGCGCTCCTCGCCCGGGCCGCCGCCGAACCGTCCGTCCGGACCGTCCGGGCCACGATCAGCCCCGACAACGCCGCGTCCCTGGCGACGCTCGCCGGCAACGGATTCCGCCACGTCGGCGAGCAGTGGGACGAACGCGACGGCCGCGAGCTCATCTTCGAACGCCCCGCCCGCTGAGACCCCCGGGTCAGCCGATCGGCATCGTCACGGCGATCGGCCAGGCCAGCAGGACGCCGCCCACCAGCGCCGTCACCCACACCGGCGCGCGGACGGCGCGCAACGCCGCCGCCTGGACGCCCTGCCAGACCAGCAACCCGGCGATCAGCGGCGCCGCCAGCAGCACCAGCCACGACACCAGCCCGAGCGCCGCGGCGAGCGCCAGACCCGCCAGCGCGCCTGCCGCCGTCCACGCGTGGATCAGCGCGGCGGCGCGCGCGCTGTATCCGTCGCACAGCAGCTCGATCCCCGCGAAGAACACCATGGCGCACACGACGACCGGTATCAGCGCCCACACCCTCGGCCCGACCGGAACGGCATGCGCCCACCCCAGCTGAGCGGGCACGGCGAACGACACCACGGTCAGCACGACCAGCACGGCGGCGGACGCGACGATCCGCGGCCGTCCCAGCCCCTCACGCCCCTTCCCTCGCATGACCGGCAACGCGGCGCACAGGAGACCGACGACGCCGAAGAACCCGGCCAGCGGCCCCGCGACCCCGACCGGAAGCACCCCACGCGGAATCGCCCCCACAACCCCGACCGCCGCAAGAACGGCCACCACCGGCACCCCCAGCGCGAGGCCCAGAGGAAGCTTCGCGACCGCGCCGCGCTCACCGGCGGGCCGCCCCAGCAGCGCCGACGCGATCGCCGCGAAGCTCAGCACCGCCGCCAGATGCAGCAGCATCGCCGAACCCGCCCGCTGGAAGGGCCGGATCCCGACGCGGGGCGCCCCGCCGGCGCGCCCGAAGGCCCGATCGAACCACGCCGCGACCTCGCGGTGCGTCCGCGGCTGGAAGAGGACGCCCACATGCTCGGCGCCGCCCACGATGACGGCCCGCCGCGCCGTCCCGGCACGCGGATCCCCGTACGTGACCCCCGCCCGCCCCTGCGGGTACGCCGCCCGCAACGCCCCGACGGCCCCGTCCCGGTAGCCGGCGAACTCCAACCCGCCCGCGATCAGCAGCAGATCCCGCGGGCTCGACGCCGACCCGCCGAAGGGCATCGCCCCCTGCGAGATCGCCACCGTCGCCGCCACGTCCGGATGCGCGCCCGCGTAACGCACCGCGGCCGCCGCGCCCATCGAATGCCCGAGAAGCCCGATCCGGTCCCCGTCCACCCCCGGCACGGCCCGCAGATGGCGGACCGCGACGTCCAGGTCCCGGTCCAGCCGCGCATCCGCCGCCGGCCCGTCCCCCAGGCCCGGCAACCGCTCCGTACTGGCACCGCCGCCCGCCAGGTCCACCAGCTCGACCACGTACCCCCGCCGCGCCAGCGTGTCCGCGAAGCCCCGCATGAGCTGCATGCTCGACGCCAGACCGGGCGCGACCACCACCCCCGGAAGCCGCCCCGCCGCGCCGTCCGGCCGCACCACCTCGACCGGCACCCCGGACACCACCGCGGACCGCCGCTCGATCCCCCGGTCCGCCGTCCCCAGCCCGACGCCCCCCGCAACGGCCGCCACGACGGCGACCACCACGCACACCCACCGACTCCCCTGCACCCCCAGATGGACGTGACCGAATCCACCCGAGTTCCCCGAAACACCCGCGTCACTAGAGTCGTGGCGTGGCGACGCGCAGGCACCGATGGCCGAAGACACGGGACGGCATCGAGGACGCCGCTCTGCTCATCCTGGAATGGCTCGCCGAACAGGGCGTCAACGCCCTCCTCAGAGTGGACGCCGAACGCCTCGCCGAAGGCCGCCCCGCCTGGACCTTCGCGGCGAGCAGCGGCCCCTTGCCTCACGGCATACGCGCCGACGGCGCCACCGCCGACCAATGCCTCTCCAGAGCACTGGCCGAACTGCGCGCCGCCGGAATCACCGTCCCCATCTGAAACCCGCCCCGAACACCGTCACACCCCCGCCGATTCCGGCAACCCCCAAGACGCCCCGCAACCCGCTCACGCAGCCCCTGCCGCTGGGCGCTCACGGAAGGCGTAGTTCCGCTTCTATCGCCGTAACCCGGTCGGGCCGGACGTGCCACGCGCGGCGACCGGGCAACACAGCCAGTGCCCTGTGCAAGTGGGTGCCGACGTAGTGGAGGCCGACACCGTCTTCGGTGGCGTGGCCCGCAGGCAGCAGCCCGTCCGCCACCGCCTGCCGGTACCGTGCCCGGCGCGGCTGGTCGGGCAGGTCGTCGTGGACGCCGTTGCTGAAGGGCAGGAATCCGAGGCCGTCGTCCAGCACCGACAGCGAGTCACCGAAGGAGTCGGTCACGCCTCCGGAGTGCCGGCACAGGCTGCCTGCGCTCCGGCCGGCGAGGACGACTCCCTTGTCCCAGCACTCGCGCAGAATCTCGTCCAGGCGGTGAGCACGCCAGACCGCCAGCAGGTTCACCACGCTGCCACCGGACACGAAGACGACGTCCTGCTTCAGCAGGTGCGCGGCCGTGTCAGGGACGTTGGGCCGGACGAACAGCTCCAGGTGCGTCAGGTCGGCGGGCCTGTATCGCGAGGCCCGTTCGTACCAGCGGTCGATGTAGGGGCGCTGGTCGCCCACGGCCGTCGCGATGTAGCAGACCCGCGGGCGCGCGACCTCGGCCAGCCGCATCGCCTGGCCGATCTGGTCGCCCAGCCGCTCGGGCGGCAGATCGCCGGGCGGATGGACGATGCCCGAGCATGCCAGGATCTGCGGAGGGCGCCCCATGATCGGCATTATGGCGCGGGGCGGCGGTCTCCTCGATGGGGCGTTATTGGGCCATGTCGACGAAGCGGCTGTAGTGGCCCTGGAAGGCGACCGTCACCGTGGCGGTGGGGCCGTTGCGGTGCTTCGCGACGATCAGGTCGGCCTCGCCCGCGCGCGGCGACTCCTTCTCGTAGGCGTCCTCGCGGTGCAGCAGGATCACCATGTCCGCGTCCTGTTCGATGCTGTTGTGGAGGGAGACGCCGTTGGCGAGGAAGTTGTGCAGACCGAGCACGGTGGCGTCGTAGACGTCTTGCTCACCGATGCTCTCCACCTCGGTGATCTCATCCCAGAACACATCGTTGGTGCACAGCATCTCCAGTTCGGTGCTCTCCAGCACGCTCGCCACGCGACCGAGGCGTGCACGGCTGGGAGCGCGCTTCCAAAGGCTGCTGCCGCAGAACTCGGTCCCGATCGCCGCAGCGAACTCCCGATGGGGCATTTGTTGCTCGGCAAGAATCCGTCGAACGTCGTCCCAGACTTCCATGGGAACGGTGTCTCGGTTGGTGTTGGCTCGCAGACGTCGAAGGTCTTCCGCGGCTCTGGCGGCCACCACTCCACGTGCGCCGTGCACCCGTACGGCGTCGAAGAACGCCAGTTGGTTCTCGGCGCCGTACAGATGTAGCTGATAGCCGGGACGGTAGTCCCCCTTGATGACGGTCTTCACGCGGGAGTGTATGCCGAAGCGCAGGAGAAGCCTGGAAACGTCCTCGACCAAGCGTCGGCTCGTGGACGCGTAATAGACGCCGCATCGTCGTCGGCGGGCGTCCCAGTGGACGCATCCATCGGTCGCCCACAGGTGCCTGAGGAAGAGCGCGATCTGCCCCTTCGGCAGAGCGAACACCGGCGCGGGCACGAACTTCTCGTGCGAGCGCAGCCCGAACAGTCCCAATCCGTCGAGCCACGCGGCGATCGGGTTCCGGCGGCCGTGCGTGAGCCGGTGCGGCGCAGGAAGGCGCAGTGTCGTCACCCGAGCGGCTGCGTACTCGTCCCTGACGGCTGTGATGCCGAAGTGTCCGGCCGCCTCGGTCACCGCCCGCAGGCAGGCTTCGTCCTTGCTGGCATAGCGAATTGGCTGGCGCTTGACGAAGGAACCGTCGCCGATGAGGTGAGCGAGGAGCACGACCTCGGCCTCGGGCCAGGCGACGGGCTTCAGCGGCGGCGGCACATGCCTGGCGGTCGCGACGCGCGCCCCGGGCTCCAACTCGCCCAGGGGCGTCCAGCCGCCATAGGTGAGGAAAGGATGGTTGGCAGTGGCCTCGATCTGCTTCCCGGAGGCCAGCGTCACGCGGAAGACCTCCTTGCGTCCGCTCGGAAACGCGTGGGTCATCGTACGAGGAACGAACTTCAACCGCTCGTCCAAGGCCCAGACCGGAACGTCGCGGGCCCCGCTCGCGAGCAGTTCCCCGATCGTGACCTCCTCGTTCGTGTCCGCGCGCATGAGGCGGGTGGAGGCGGTCACGCACCCCGATTCGCGCAGGTCGGACACCATGGGCTTCTTGTCGGTTCGCTGCTCGGGACCACGGTTGAGCTGCGACAGCGCGATGACGGGGACGCCCAGCTCCTTGGCGAGCAGCTTCAGCGAGCGGGAGAACTCCGACACCTCGACCTGGCGGCTCTCGACCCGCTTGCCGGACGTCATCAGCTGCAGGTAGTCGATGATCACCAGGCGGAGGTCGTGCTGCTGCTTCAGCCGCCGGCACTTCGCCCGGATCTCCATCATCGACATGTTCGGCGAGTCGTCGATGAACAGCGGTGCCTCGGCGACCTCGCTCATCCGCCGGGCGAGGCGCGTCCAGTCCTCGTCCTGCATGGTGCCGGACCGCATGGCGTGCAGCGCCACACGCGCCTCCGCCGACAGCAGCCGCATCGTGATCTCGTTGCGGCCCATCTCCAGGCTGAAGAACGCCGAGGTCAGGCCGTGCTTGATGGACGCGGCGCGGGCGAAGTCGAGCGCGAGGGTCGAGTTGTGCGTCGGGACGCAGGAGCGCCCGGCGAGGTACATGTGGTCGGCGTTGTCGACCTGGACGCACCGGACCGGCACGCTCGCGACCGGGCGCACGTCCACGATGTGCCGCATCCGCGCATCGGGGTGCGCGGCCGTGCGGTGCCGGTCGGTCGAGTGGCGGGCCCGGAACACCGGCTCGTCCGGGGTGAAGGCGATGTGGTGCACCGGCTCGTCGCGGGGGTCCAGGACGGCGAGATGGCCGAGGCCGACGAGGAGTTCGCGGATCCCCTCGGCGAGCCGCGGGGACGGGAGGGCCACGTCGACGCGCCCGGCCGGGGACGTCTTGCCGCACGTGTCGAGGAGCCCGGCCAGCAGCGCGCGCCGCTGGGCGGCGGACGCCCGCAGGTAGGCGGCGGGGACGTGCCTGCCGTCCAGCAGGCCGAGGGCGGCGAGCCGCCCGTCGAGGCCGGGCAGGACGTAGCAGCCGGGGAGGGGTTCGGGGACGACCGGCTGCCCGGCCAACTCGACCTCGGTGATGACGGCCCCGTCGAGGCAGGTGATGCGGCCGTCGCCGTCCTCGCCCGCGCCGAGCCACACGCCGAGGACGTACGGGTCGACGGGCAGGTCGGCGTCGGGCAGGTCGAGCGCGGCGGCGACCTCGACGGCGTGGCGGCGCGCGCCGCGGCGCAGGTCGGCGAAGATCTCCTCGGTCGTCCGGATCCGGGCCGGCCCCGACGGGTCGGCCGCGCGCGCGCCGGCGCGGCGGTTCCGGCAGGCGATGCCGCTGTGGCGGGCGGCCTCCACGGTGATCTGGGAGCCCCATGGAGTGGCGGTGGCGACGACCGGGGCGGGAGTCCGGGCGGTGAGGTGCGCGACGGCCCTCCGGTGCGCGGCCGCGCCGTGCCGGGCGTGCGGGCCGCAGGTGGTGGGCGGCGCAGCGTCCCCGCCTGGAGGACGCTCGGTGCCGTGCGCGGGCGTCGTGATGTCGCGGGGCGCGCCGTGCCCGTCGTCGGTGACGGTGCGCCACTGGTGCTCGGCGTCGGCGACGATGACCTCGCCGTCGGAGAACTCGATCTCGTAGCAGGGGCGGCCGTGCATGACCTCGGTCGCCGCGACCACGCGGGTCGGCCTGCCGTCCGCCCCGATCAGGTGGTCGCCTACCGCGACCCGGCCCATCGTCGTCCAGCCGGTCGGCGTCGGAAGCGGCGTGTCCAGCTCGAGCGCCTTGCCCATCGCGGGGCGGGCGGCGACGACGATCATCTGGCCGGGGTGCAGGCCGTTGGTGAGGGCGTCGAGGTCGGCGAAGCCGGTGGGGCAGCCGACCATCTGGCCGCCGCGGCTGCCGATCGCCTCGATCTCGTCGAGGGCGCCGGGCATGATCTCGCTGAGCGGCACGTAGTCCTCGCCGGCGCGCTTCTCGGCGATGGCGAAGACCTCGGCCTGGGCGCGGTCGAGGACCTCGTCGGCGTCGGCGCCGTCGGCGGCGTAGCCCATCTGGACGATGCGGGTGCCGGTCTCCACGAGGCGGCGCAGCACCGAGCGCTCGTGGACGATCTTGGCGTAGTAGCCGGCGTTCGCGGCGGTGGGCACCGACGAGATGAGCGTGTGCAGGTAGGGGGCGCCGCCGATGCGGCCGATCTCGCCGCGCTTGGTCAGCTCGCCGGCGACGGTGACGGCGTCGGCGGGGTCGCCGCGGCCGTACAGGTCGAGGACGATGTCGTAGATGATCTGGTGCGCGGGGCGGTAGAAGTCCTGGGTGCGGAGCACCTCGACGACCTCGGCGATGGCGTCCTGGGAGAGCAGCATGCCGCCGAGGACGCCCTGCTCGGCCGCGATGTCGTGCGGTGGGGTGCGTTCGAACTCCTGCTCGTGCGGTCCGAGCTCGGTGACGCTCACCTGGCGCACCCCCTTCCTCCCGGCCGCCGGGCGCCCCGTCCGCCCCTCGCCGACCGTTCCTCATCACGTCTACCTCAGGCGTCGGACATTCTCCCGAGCCCACGCGGGTGAGGGCAAAGCAGCGTGTGGACGAACCTGTGGAATACCTGTGCAGACACGCGGGACACGTTGTGCACGACCTGTGGACAACTCTGGGGAAAGTTCGTTCGCTGCTTTTGGCGGTACCGCGTGAGCTGCGAGAACGTCGTCCACCGGGTGTGGGGAAGAGAAAGTCGGGCGATCCGGGTGATGTAATGTGTGAACTTCTTTGAAGAGTTACAGAGGCCGGAGAGCGCATGGTGAGGTTCCGGGCGAGCCGGCATGACCGGGAGATCCTGCGGCTGGCGGTGCCCGCGTTCGGCGCCCTCGTCGCGGAACCGCTGTTCCTGCTGTCGGACTCGGCCATCGTGGGCCATCTCGGGACGGCGCAACTCGGCGGTCTCGGCGTCGCCGGGCAGGCCCTGAACACGCTGGTCTACCTGTGCGTCTTCCTCGCCTACGGTACGACGGCGGGCGTCGCGCGGCAGATCGGCGCGGGGGACCGGCGGGCGGCGGTGCGGCAGGGCATCGACGGGATGTGGCTGGCGGTCGCGATCGGCGCGGTGCTGATCGCGGCGGGCTGGCCGCTGATCCCGCCGATCGTGGACGCGTTCGGCGCGTCCGCCGCGGTGGCGCCGTTCGCGGAGACGTACCTGCGGATCAGCCTCTTCGGGATCCCGTCGATGCTGGTGGTGCTGGCCGGGACGGGCGTGCTGCGCGGCCTCCAGGACACCCGGACGCCGCTGGCCGTCTCGATCGGCGGGTTCAGCCTGAACCTGCTGCTCAACGCGGTGTTCGTGCTGGTGCTCGGGTGGGGGATCGCCGGGTCGGCGTGGGGCACCGTGCTCGCGCAGACCGGAAGCGCGGCGGTGTACGTGGCGGTGGTGCTGCGCGCGGCGCGGCGGGAGGGCGCGCCGGTCCGGCCGGACTGGGCCGGGCTGCGGACGTCAGCGACGGCCGGGCTCGGGCTGCTGCTGCGGACGGCGGCGCTGCGGATCGTGCTGATCGTCGGGACGTCGATCGCCGCGCGGATGGGCGACGCGGAGATCGCCGCTTACCAGGTCGGGTTCCAGGTGTGGACGCTGCTGGCGTTCGCGCTGGACGCCATCGCGATCGCGGGCCAGGCGATCACCGGACGGTACCTGGGCGCGGCGGACGTCTCCGGGACCCGCGACGTCACCCGCCGGATGGTCGGCTGGGGCGTGGCGTGCGGGGTGGTGTTCGGGCTGGCCGTGCTCGCTGTGCGGCCGTGGCTGCCGGACCTGTTCACCTCCGACGGCGACGTCCGGCACCTGCTGCTGGTGTCGCTGGTGATGGTCGCGGTGCTGCAGCCGGTCGCGGGCGTGGTGTTCGTGCTCGACGGAATCCTGATCGGGGCGGGCGACGGCGCCTACCTGGCGGTGACGACGCTGGTCGCGACGGTCGTGTTCCTCCCGGCGGCGCTGCTGCTGTACGGGGCGGACGCGGGCATCGTCGGCCTGTGGGCGGCGATCGGGCTGTGGATGGCGACGCGGATGGTCACGCTCGCCCTGCGGGCCCGGGGCGACCGGTGGATGGTGACGGGCGCCGTCCGGTAGCGGTGCCGGGGGAGCGCCGGAGGATTTCCGGAAGCCCACCCGCCTCACCCATCCCACTCGCTACTATTCGAACATGTGTTCCACCCACGGCGAGCGGATGGCCCGGCTCACGCAGGCGATCGACGACCTGGCGGCGGAGGGCCTGGCCGGGCTGCCGCCCGAGACGCTGGTGGAACGCGTCGCCGGCATCTGGTCGCTGGTCGAGGGCATCGACCCCGAGATCGCCCGCCGCCGCACCCGCTACACCACGCCCGAGAACTGACCGGCCGGCCGCGCGCCGCCCGGCCGGATCACCAGTTCAGGTTCAGCAGCCCAGGCCAGTCGTCGTCGTCGTGGTAGTACTGGCTCGGGTTCCCGGGCCCGTAGTCGTCGCCGCCGTTCGGCTTCGGCGGCGGCTTGGGCTTGCTCTTCGGCTTCACCTTCGGCTTCACCTTCGGCTTGCTCTTCGGTTTGCTCTTCGGCTTCGGCGCCGCCGCCGCCGAGCCCTCCAGCCGGTCCGCGACCGCCCTGCGCAGTGCCGGCAGCCGCGAGTACAGCACGTCGCCCGGACACGAGGTCTCGTTGTAGTCGCGGTGCCCGACGATGGCCTCGCCCGGGTCGAGGTCGTACGCCCGGCAGAGCCAGACGCACACCTCCATCAGGGAGGCCCACAGGCGGCCGGGGGGCGCCGTGTTCATGTAGTTGCCCTCGTTCTCGATCCCGAGGGTGTGCTCGTTGTTGTGCAGCACCTGGGCGCCCACCGCCAGGTCACCGGCCCGGATGGACGCCAGGCTCCGGTTGCGGCCCTCCATCACGGCGCCGCCCCGGCTGATCGTGAGGTGCTGGCCGCTGTCGTCCCAGCCGCGCTTGTCCATGTGGAAGTTCTGGATGTACCGGGACAGGCTGAACGCGTGCCCGAGCGAGAGGTCGGTGGAGTTCCCCGTGTCGGTGTGGTGCACGACGATGTGGTCCGGCGCGCGGTCCAGGATCTTGGCGGGACGCTTGGGCGAACGGGCCGACCACTGCGCGCGCGTGTAGATGTGGGGTGCGTCCGCCGTGAAGAGGGGCGCACGCTCGTCGAGCAGGCGGCTGGCGGCCGCGTCGGACGGCACCGTGCCGTCGGGCGGCACCGTGCCGGTCACGCCGTCCAGGTCCGGGCTCGCCGGGGCACCGTCCGCCATCGCCCTGTCGCCGAACGGCGACCCGAACGCCAGGACCTCCAGCAGCCCCGCCCCCACCACGCCGCCGATCACCGACCGGCGCGTCACCGCCGTCCCGTCGCGTTCCCGGCCGGCCGCGCCGTCCCCCGAATGCGCGATCAACACCGTCCCCCTTCGCCCCCGATGAAGTGATCACGGAACGTCATGGCCGCTCAGACGATCACCGAAACACCGGGCGGTTCAGGGACGTTTCACATGAAACCCAGAGAGATCTGGGAGAGGGAAGCCCTGTTCTTGTGCAAGAGATTGCAGGAAAAGGGGACGACCCGGACCGGGGGCGGACGCCCGGCCGGACGCAGAACGACCCCCGCGCCCGGGTTGATCCCGGTACGCGAGGGTCGTCCTGAACGCGTGCGCCGGCGGCCGGCGCGGGCTCCCGCGGCCTCGGACCTCCGCCGTCGGCGGGGTCTCCGGCCTCACCCTTTCAGGCGGAGCCCTTCAGGCGGCCTCAGGCCTCGACGACGTTGACGTCGATCGTGGCGTTGACGTCGCTGTGCAGCCGCACGCTGACGCGGTGGGTGCCGACCGTCTTGATCGGGTTGCCGATCTCGATCCGGCGGCGGTCCAGCTCGGGGCCGTCGGCCGCGCGCACCGCGTCGGCGATGTCCGCGGCGGTCACGGCGCCGAACAGGCGGCCGTTGCTGCCGGTCCGGGTGCGCAGCGTCACCCGCAGGGCCGCCAGCTGGCCGGCGACCTCCTTGGCGTGCTCGACGGTCGCGATCTCGCGGGCCGCGCGGGCCTTCTTGATCGAGTCGATCTGCTTCTCGGCGCCGCGGGTCCACTGGATCGCGAATCCGCGCGGGACGAGGTAGTTGCGGCCGTAGCCGTCGCGGACCTCGATGACGTCGCCGGGCTCGCCGAGCCCGGAGACCTGCTGGGTCAGGATGAGCTTCATGATCGTTACCCCCGGCCTCAGCGCGCGGTGCTGGTGTACGGCAGCAGCGCCATCTCGCGGGCGTTCTTGATCGCCGTGGCGACGTCCCGCTGGTGCTGGGTGCAGTTGCCGGTCACCCGCCGGGCACGGATCTTGCCGCGGTCGGAGATGAACTTCCGCAGCAGGCCCGTGTCCTTGTAGTCGACGTAGGAGATCTTCTCCTGGCAGAAAACGCAAACCTTCTTCTTCGGCTTGCGGGGAGGTGGCTTCGCCATCGTGGTGCTCCTTCGAGAGAGCCCCGCTCACGCGGGAATGGACGTGGATGTGTCGTTCAGTCTTGCCGGACGGCTAGAACGGCGGGTCGTCGGAGAAACCGCCGCCCCCACCGCCGCCGCCGCCGGTGGCCCAGGGGTCGTTGGCCGGGGCGCCCTGCTGGCCGCCGCCGAAGCCGCCGCCGCCGCCACCCTGGCCGCCGTCACCGAAACCGCCGCCCTGGCCACCGCCGCCGCCGAAGCCGCCGCCGCCCTGGCCGCCGCCTCCGAAGCCGCCGCCGCCGCCCTGCCGCTGGGTCTTGTTGACCTTGGCGGTGGCGTTGCGCAGCGACGGGCCGACCTCGTCGACCTCGATCTCGAAGACGGTGCGCTTCTCACCCTCGCGGGTCTCGTACGAGCGCTGCTTGAGCCGCCCCTGCACGATCACCCGCATGCCGCGCTGCAGGCTCTCGGCGCAGTTCTCGGCGGCCTGCCGCCAGACGTTGCAGGTGAGGAAGAGCGCCTCGCCGTCCTTCCAGTCGTTCGACTGGCGGTCGAAGAACCGCGGCGTCGACGCGATGCGGAAGGACGCGACCGCCTGGCCGCTGGGGGTGAAGCGCAGGTTCGGGTCCTCGACGAGGTTCCCGACGATCGTGATTACGGTGTCGCCTGCCATGGGGCTCGCTCCGGCTGGTGTGAGGGCTGAGCCGGGCTCAGTGGACCTCGGGGCGGATGACCTTGGTACGGAGGATCGACTCGCTCAGGTTGAGCTGCCGGTCGAGCTCCTTGACCGTGGCAGGCTCAGCCGACAGGTCGACCACCGCGTAGATGCCTTCGGACTTCTTCTGGATGTCGTACGCCAGGCGCCGCCGGCCCCAGACGTCGACCTTCTCGACGCTGCCGCCGCCGTCCTTGACGACCTTCAGGAACGGGTCGAGCGCCGCGTTCGCGGTGCGCTCGTCGATGCCGGGGTCGAGGATCGCCATCAGTTCGTATCGACGCATGCTGTGTCCCTACCTCCTCTGGACTGGCGGTCACGGTCTCTCCGTGACAGGAGGGCTCTTGCGTCCCCCACGGCCGCGCCGGGCCCGGATTAGCCGGGCGCACATGCCGCGGGACCGGTACAGGCTACCAACAGTCGGCAGCGTACGAGCCGGTTCCGGGTCGGCAGCGGACCGGGCGACGCCCGGCGCCATGGCGGCCGGGGGACCGGGCCGCGGCTAGCGCCGGGTGGCCGGATGGCCGGGCGCCCTGCGGCGCCGCCGATCCAGCTCCGCCATGATGTCGGCCATCCGGGCCCGCATGCGGGCGGTCTGGGTCGTCAGCATGGACAGCTCCTCGACGAGCTCCGCGTCGCCGATGACCCCGAGTTCGCTGGAGTTCATCGCCTCGCCTCCGCTCCCCGGCCCGCGCGGGCCGGCACGCTCTCCCTCACGTCGCGCTCCTCCCGGACCCGGCGTCCCCCCGGATCCCGGCCGGTGTTCTCGAATCCATGTTCGACCGTACCGGGTGGCGCCGACATTTCCGAGCGGCCCTTCCGGTTGATCTTCCTGTCCGCTGGGCATTCCTTTACCGCACATGGTCCGTCCGGTCCCGCGTTCACCATGCGCACCGCGCGGGGCACCACGAAGTGAGGAGGTCCCGATGCCAGAGCACGCAGCCGGCAGTGGGCACGCGACCGCGGAGAGCCGGGCCGAGGCCGAGAGCCACCGGCTCCAGGACGTCCTCGCCGTCCTGGCGTTCACGCTGGGGATCGCCGCGCTCGTCCTCGGCGGGGGCGTTCCCTCGGCCCACTTCGTCGGCCTGCTGGTCGGCATCATCGGCCTGCCGCTCGCGCTCGTCTCGCAGATGATCTCGGCGACGACCAACGAGCGCTGGCTGAACGTCATCGGCATGGTGGGGTCGTTCGTCGGCGCCGGCTTCGCGATCAGCCACGGCGGCTTCTCGCTCTGACCGCACCCCCGGCGCCGCCCCCGCCGGCCCGGCGCGACCGCGCCTCCGGCCCCGGAGGCCGCTGACGCATGCCCGCGGACGGGCATCGGCCCGGGGCTCCCGGGCCGCGGAGCGCGTTGCGGACCGAAACGTCGGACGGCGCGGCTAACCTCGGTGCCATGCGCATCGGAGCCCACGTCGACCAGACCAACCCGCTCGACAACGCCCGCGCGGTCGGAGCCGACGTCGTCCAGTTCTTCCTGGGCGACCCGCAGGGCTGGAAGAAGCCCGTCCTGCCGGAGGGCGTCGAGGCGCTGGAGGGCTCCGGCGTGGACGTCTACGTGCACGCGCCGTACACGATCAACGTGGCGACCTCGAACAACCGGATCCGGATCCCGAGCCGCAAGAACCTCGCGCAGCAGCTGGAGGCGGCCGCGTCGATCGGCGCGAAGGGCCTGATCGTGCACGGCGGCCACGTGCTGAAGGACGACGACCCGGAGACCGGCTTCGAGAACTGGCGCAAGGTGTTCGAGCGCACCGAGTGCCCGATCCCGGTGCTCATCGAGAACACCGCGGGCGGCGGCAACGCGATGGCCCGCAGGTTCGACCGGATCGCCCGGCTGTGGGAGGTCCTGTCCGGCGTCCCGGGGCTGGACTCCAAGCTCGGGTTCTGCCTCGACACCTGCCACGCGCACGCCGCCGGCGAGGAACTGGTCGACGCGGTCGACCGGATCAAGGCCATCACCGGCCGCATCGATCTCGTGCACTGCAACGACAGCCGGGACGCGTTCGGCTCCGGCGCCGACCGGCACGCCAACCTCGGCAGCGGCAGCATCGACCCCGAGCTGATCCTGACCGTGGTGCGGGCGGCGGACGCGCCGGTCGTGGTGGAGACGCCCGCCGCCGGCCAGGCCGCCGACATCTCCTGGCTGCGCGACGAACTCTGACCTCCCCCGGCTTCCGGCGGCCCGCCTCCGGCGGGGGCCCGGCGCAGGCCGGCGGGCACCGGCGCCGCGCGGCGGGCGAACACTCCTGGCAAGATCAGGCCAAGGGGGGAACCCGGACGGCTCGCGGGGCATCCAACCCATTGACGACCGGCATGGCGACAAACTCGCGATGGCACGTCACACTGGCATAATCCGGAACCTCAGCCCATCAGCGCACGCGCGTCCTCTCGGCGGCGGGCGCGCGAACCGATCGGGAGCCCCCCATGGCCCAGCCCCCGTACGATCCCTACGGCTACGGGTCGAACGACCCCTACGCTCCCCAGCCGTACTCGCAGCCGCCCGTACAGCACCACTACTACGGCGGCGCGGCGCCGGTCAGCCGCGGGACCAACGGCATGGCGACCGCGGCGATGGTCCTGGGCCTGATCGGCATCGTCAGCTGCGGTACGACGTCCATCCTGGCGATCATCTTCGGGCACGTCGCGCAGAGCCAGATCAAGCGGACGCACGAGGAGGGGCAGGGCATGGCCACGGCCGGCCTGATCCTCGGCTACATCGTGACCGGCCTCTGGCTGATCGTCTGGGTCTTCTACCTCTGGCTGTGGGCGATCGTGTTCGGCAGCGCCGCGACCACCAGCACGACGTACTAGGGCCGGCGCGCCCCGCGGCGGCCCCAGGCGCCTTCACTCGAACGCTAGCCGGGGGACGCCCGCGACCTCCACGCCCACGCTCGCCAGCAGCACCACCATGGGCGTGGAGGTCTCCCGCCACGTCTTGACCGCGCTTCCGAAGACGTCCAGGACGGTCCGGAACGCGCTCTGGTCGGCGTCGGCGAGTTCCGACCACGACTCGTAGAGGACGAGGTAGCCGCTCTTGGCGGGCGTCCACGACAGGTCGGACAGGCAGTCCTCCAGGGCGTCCCAGTTGCCGCCGAACCAGTCGGGGAACTCGAAGGCCTCCGCGCACACCCGCAGGAACCCGTCCTTGTCGCGGGCGCGGCGGCCGTCCAGGTGGACGGCGTGCCAGCCCGCCTCCTCGGCCCGCTCCGTCCAGGACGTGTCGCCGACCGCGCCGGGGACGGCGGGCGTCCGCCACTGGTAGACGCCCGGCCGCAGCCGTCCGGCGAGCAGCTCGTCCAGTGCTCGATTCGCGTTCACGTCGTCTCCCGGCAGTCGTCCTCCCCCGCGCGCGCGGGACGCTCGGGGCCGCGCGCCCCGCCGGCCGCGATCATCCCCGGCATTCACCTACGAAATCCTCAAGACGCCGCAATCGTCCCGGCGATCCCGACGCGCCCGCGGCCGCCCCGTCGTGCCGCGGCTCGGCCCGGATCGGGCCTTCCCGAGGGTTGACGGGCGCCGCCCCCTACCCTAATCTCTCTTATATCGAGAGACTCTGAAGAGGAGCTGCTCTCGGAGCGAGGTAGTTGCCCGATTCCGTGAAGGAAGCCAGAGATGAACACCACGCCCACCACCACCACCGACAACAACACCGCCGGCGACCAGGCCACCGAGCGCGTCCACGCCTACTACGGCTCCGTCAAGAAGCTCGGCCACTGGACCGGCGCGCGCCGCTTCGAGGTGCGCGCCCGCCGCGCCTCGGCCGTCCTCGACCTGCGCTCCCCGCACATCCCGGACGGCGACATCGAGATCGAGATCGGCATCGACCACTCGATGGTCAAGCTGCTCGTCCCGCAGGACGCCGAGATCGACCACTGGGACCTGCGCTACACCGGCCGGGGCCGCGTCAAGGACTGGACGGGGGAGAACGGCGGCGGGCGCCGGATCCGGATCACCGGCGAGATCAAGCACGGCGAGATCCGCGTCCACCGCGGCGGCGTCGCGACCCTGTCCGCGCTCTTCACCAAGGAGTTCGTCCAGGACGCCCGGCGCGCCCGCCGCGAGGGCACCACCCCGGCCGTCGCCGACCCCTCACACGCCGGCTGACCGATCCCCTGCGGAGAGCGCGCACGGCCTCGCCGTGCGCGCTCTCCGCGCGTCGCGGCGTGGCGGGTTCGCGGACGCCCCGCGAACGGGCTTGAGTCTCCACCGACTGGAACCCGCAAGGTGGAGGACATGGACGGCGACACCCTGTACACGATCGGGGAACTGGCCCGGCGGACCGGCCTCCCGGTCCGGACGATCCGGTTCTACTCCGACGCCGGCGTGGTGCCGCCGACCGACCGGTCGCCGGCCGGCTACCGGCTCTACGACATCGCGGCCGCCACCCGCCTCGACCTCGTCCGCACGCTGCGCGACCTCGGCGTCGACCTCGACACCGTGCGGCGTGTGCTGGCCCGCGAGGTCACCGTCGGGGACGTCGCGGCGACGCACGCCGAGGCGCTCGACGCGCAGATCCGCACGCTCCGGCTGCGCCGGGCCGTGCTGCGCGCGGTGGCGAAGCGCGGTTCCGCCCCAGAGGAGGTCCAGCTGATGCACAGGCTCGCCAAACTGTCCGACGAGGAACGCAACCGGATCATCACCGGATTCATCGACGAGACGTTCGCCGGGCTGGAGGTGAACCCGGAGTTCGCCGCGAAGATGCGCGCGGCACTGCCGGAGCTGCCCGACGACCCGTCGCCCGAGCAGGTCGACGCGTGGGTGGAGCTGGCGGAACTGGTCGGCGACCCCGGCTTCCGCGCCGCCGTCCGGCGGATGGCGGAGTTCCAGTCCGAGGAGTCCGCGCGCGGCGGCGCCCAAGAGGGCTGGCAGGACCTCACTGCCGTCACCGTCGAGAAGGTGAGCGCGGCCATCGACGGCGGCGTGGACCCGGCGTCGGACGCCGCCCGTCCCGTCGTGGACGGCCTCGCCGCCACCTACGCCGACGCGTTCGGCGAGCAGGACGGCCCGGACTTCCGCGCCCGGCTGCTGCACCGCCTCGAGGTCGGCAGCGACCGGCGCGCCGAGCGGTACTGGCAGCTGCTCGCCGTGATCAACGGCTGGCCCGTCCCGCCCTCGCTGGTCCCGGTGTTCGAGTGGTTCATCGCAGCGCTGCGCCGCTGACGCCGCGCTGCGCGGCTGACGCCCGGACACCGCACCGGCGCGGCGCGGCGGGGTGTCAGACCGTGTCGACGGCGAGGTGCCGGGCGCCGCGCCACCGGCGGAGCGACACGACGTCGTCCGCGCCGTCGAGCACCCCGCCCGCCGGGTCGTCCTCGCCGCCCGTCCGCACGATGTCGCCGGACGGGCGCAGGACGTCCCACACCACCAGCACCGCCATCGCCAGCACCGTCACGAACCGGGCGAGCAGCGCGAGGGTGTACACGTCGTGGCTGATCCCGCCCGCCGGGGCGCCGAGGTGCGCGGCCGCCGACAGCGTCGACGACAGGTCCGCCCCCGGCACCTGCAGCGACACCGACATCAGGTACCACCAGATGCCGAAGAAGTAGATGATCTCCCCGACCTGCCAGACCACGAACGCCGGCACCTTCGGGCGGGCCAGCACCGCGAGCGGCAGCAGCCACAGCACGTACTGCGGCGACCAGACCTTGTTCGGCAGCATGAACGCGACCAGCACCAGGAACATCAGCTGCGGCAGCCGCGGACGGCGCGGCGCGGCGAGCGCCAGCACCGCGATCCCGGCGGCGAGCACGAGGAACGTCCCCGTCCCCGCCAGGTTCAGCTGGTCGGTGTCGGACGCGAGACCGGACAGCCCGTGGTCCTGCAGCACGAAGAAGATCGAGCCCCAGTCGATGCCGCGCTTCTGGCTGAAGCCGTAGAACTCGACCCAGCCGTCCCACGCGAACACCATCACCGGCACGTTCACGGCCAGCCACGCGCCGGCGGTGCCCGCGAGCATCCGCCCCATCGCCCGCCACCGCCCGGCGCGGACGCACAGCAGTACCAGCGGACCGAGGAACAGCAGCGGATAGAACTTCGCCGCGATCGCGAGCCCGAGCATCGCGCCCGCCAGCGCCGGGCGCCGCGCCGACCACGCCGCCAGCCCCAGCGCCGCCAGCGCCACCGCCAGCAGGTCCCAGTTGATGTACGCGGTGAGCAGCAGCGACGGCGACAGCGCCACCATCAGCCCGGCGCGCAGCGACCGCCGCCCCGCCGCGTACGCCGTCGCGAGCACCGCGACGATCGCGAGCACCGCCAGCAGCAGCGCCGTGACGTTGTAGAACGCCATCCCGCGCTCGCCGGCCCCGAACGGCTTGACCAGCCACGCGACGAGCTGCATGAAGCCGCCGCTCAGCACCGGGTACTCGACGTGGTGGATGTCGGAGCCGGTGAACGAGTCGAAGTACGGGATCTTCCCGTCGTTCAGCCCGCGCACGTAGTACAGCGGGTACACGTCCGTATAGCAGGCGTTCTTCGTCGTCTGGATGAAGTCGAACTTCACCGACGCGCACGGCCGTTTCTGCAGCCAGCCGAGCGCGCACACCGCGGCCGCGACGCCCGCCAGGACCGGCGCGAGCCGCGCCACCCGGCCGCGTTCCCGCGCGGGGCCCTCCCCGGCCCCGGCGCCGGCCATCGCGACCCTCTCAAAAGACGACGACATGGACAGCAGACTATTGGTCGGCGCGCAAAGAACGCGCCCGCGCACCGCCCGTGCCTCCGGACGTCCAGGAAACCCTCGGGAAAGTCCTCCGGCGAACTCCCCGGAAAGCGGAACGGCCCGGAGCCGCCATGGGCTCCGGGCCGTTCCGTTCACGCACCCGCGGTCAGAAACCGTTCGGACTGGTCGGGTTCTGCTGCTTGCATTCGGTGGCGTCAGGGTGCTGGTCGCACCACCACTTCGGCGGCGGGTTGGTCGGCGGCTTGTTCGGATCGCAGGCGACAGGCATGCCGAGCCGGTTGCACGGCTGCCCCGTCGCCGGGGCCGTCGGCGTGTTCGTCGGGTCCGGCGACTTGCTGTGGCAGGGCTGCCCGTTCTGCTGCTGCCCCTGGCCGTTGTTGGTGCAGGTCGGCGTGTTCGACGGCGTCGGGGACGTCGTCGGCGACGTCGTCGGCTCCGGCTTCGCCGCCGCCCAGGGGGCGATGCTGCCGCCGTAGACCGCCGGCGGGAACGGCGTGATGTCCTTGCCCTCGAGCGCGTGCAGCATGAACATCTTGAACAGCTCGGCCGGGACGGTACCACCGTAGACCTGGCTGTAATTGCCGACGCCGACCAGGGACAGGCGGTTGCCCTTCTTGTCCTGCCGCCACATCGCGGCCGCCGTCACCAGGTCCGGCGTGTAGCCGACGAACCAGGCGGACTTGTTCTGCGAGGACGTACCGGTCTTACCGGCGACCGGCCGGGCCCCGAGGCTCGCCTCCTTACCGGTACCGGACGTGACCACCGCGCGCATCGCCTCCGTGGCGTCCGCCGCGACGCCCGCGCTGAACACCTGGGTCTTCTTGTCGCCCCAGGGCTCCTTCTTCAGCAGCTTGCCCGCGTCGTTCCGGACGGGATTGCCGTTGACGTCGGTGATCGATTGGATCACGTGCGCCTGACGGTGCACGCCGCCGGCCGCGAACGTCGAGTACACCGACGCCATCGTGACGGACGTCGCGTCGATGACACCGAGGGGCAGCGAGGTGTAGGGGCCCGTGCTGGGATTGAGGCCCGGGGTGTTCGCCGGGATCCCCATCTTCACCGCCATGTCGACCACCTTGTCGAGCCCGACCTTCTGGCCCAGGTCGACGTAGGCGGTGTTGATGGACTTCGCCGTCATCTGCTTGAGGTCGAAGACGCCGTTCTCCGAGGGGCTGTCGTTGGTGAACGTCGCACCGTTGATCGTCCGGCGGTAGTGGCCGTCCATCGTCGTCTTCAGGCTGACGCCTTGGTCGAGGGCGGTGGCCAGCACGATCGGCTTGAACGACGAACCCGGCTGCACACCGCCCTGGAAAGAGTCGTCGAACTGCTGGGTCTCGAAGCTCGGACCGCCGTAGGCGGCCAGGACCCCGCCGGTCTTCGGGTCGATCGCGGTGAGCCCGAAGTGGATGTCGCTCTTGAACCCCTTCTGCTGCTTGAGCTGCTTGACGGCCGTGGCGGTGTAGTTCTGCAGGTCCTTGTTGAACGTCGTCCTGATCCGCAGCCCCGCGGTCTCGGCGCGGGTCTGGGAGATTCCGAGTTGCTTGAGCTCGTTGACGACACGGGCGGTGAGGTATCCGGTCTGCCCCGTGGCCTTGACGTCACTCCAGTTCTTGTACGTCTTCGGGAACGTCGCCTTGGCCCGGTCCTCCTGCGACATCCACTTCTTCTTGACCATCCCGTCGAGGACGTAGTTCCAACGGGCGATGAGCGCCTTCTTGGCCGGATCGGTGTCGGGACCGTAGGACTTGAAGTAGCCCGGCTGCTGGATCATGGCGGCCAGCATCGCGGCCTGCGGGGCGGTGATCTCCTTGACGGGCTTGTGGAAGTAGGCGAGTGACGCGGCCTGGACACCGTACGCGCTGCGCCCGAAGGGGACGGTGTTGAGGTACTGCTCGAGCACCCAGTCCTTGGACTTCTCGTTGCCCAACCGGACCGAGATCAGGATCTCCTTGAGCTTGCGGCTGACCGTCCGCTCCTGGCTCAGGCCCTGGTAGTAGTTGCGGGCGAGCTGCTGGGTGATCGTCGAGGCGCCGTTGACGTCCCCCCCGGTCGCGGCCCGGTACAGCGCGCCGGCGATGCCGCTCGGCGAGATGCCGGGCTCGTTGTAGAACTCGCGATCCTCCGCGGCGAGCACCGCGTGCTGCACGACGTCGGGGATCTGCTTGAGGGGCAGGATCTGGCGGTGCATGCCGACCCGCGCGAGCGTCGTCTTGCCGTCCTCGTAGGTGATCACCGCCTCCTGCTTGGTGGCGTCCTTCTGCGTGGCCTGCGGGATCGGGGTGTTCGCGTACGCCACCGCGACGAGCGTCGCCATCCCGAGGATGCTCACCGTGACGACCGCGACGACGATCTTCCAGTTCGGGACGTATTTGCGCCAGCCGGTCTTCTTCGGCTTCTCCTTGCGCCGCCCGCGCCTGCCGCTGCGTCCGCCGCCGCCCCCGCCGGGACCGCCCGGCCCTCCGGGGCCGCCCGGCCCCCCCGGACCGCCCGGACCTCCAGGGCCGCCGGGCCCGGACCGCATGGCGTTCGGCGGTGCGGCGCGGCGCCGCCCTCCGGGGCCACCGGGATTACCGGGGCCGCCCGGCCCGCCGGTCCGCGCGGGACCCGCGCCCCGCCCGGCCGGCCGCGCGCCGGGCCGCGGCGCGGCCCTCCCGGGCGTCGGCGCGCCCATCTGCGAGCCGCGCGGCGCCCCCTGGGCTCCGCGCGGCGTGCCCTGACCCCCGCGCGGCCCGCCCTGGGACATGCCCGGGGCGCCGGGGCGGGGGGAGCCCCTCCTCGGAGGGGGGCCCTCTCCGTATTCGGGTCCGTAACGGCTTGGGTTGCTCACGCGACCTCATCAACTGGGGTACGGCTTTGCGTCGTCCGAGCGTACTGCTCGCCCGGAGGCGTAGGGGGCGGGGGAGGAACGACGCCCTCCCCCGTCCCGGACGAACGCACTGGAACGTGCCCGTTGAGTCCGGGATGTCCGGACCGCTGACGGGCGGGGCCGGGCGGGCGGGACGACCTGCCCCGCCGTGGCCCGGCCTGCCCCGGCGCATCGGGGTGCGCGACGTCCGCCACCGCGCCGCACGGCGTTCCGCGGACATGGCTCATGTCACACCCCGATCCGTCGAGGGGGCTCTGGTCGCGGCCGGGGCGGGCCGGGTCCCGTCTCCCTGCGGGACGGGGCCCGGCCGTCGGCCATGAATACGTGCGCGGACGCCCCCGCCGGTTCATCCCCGGCCGGTCCGCTCGTGCCCGGTTCGGTCGCCGCCGGTTCATTCGGGCGGCCTCGCGAGCGGCAGCAGCGGCGCCACCGCCGCGCTGTTCGGCTGGTTGCCGCCCCGCTGCTTGCGGCACGCGGGGTCGCCCCGGTGGATCGTGCACCACCACTTCGGCGGCAGGTCGCTCGGCGGCTTGTTCGGGTCGCAGTCGGTCTGGAACGGCGACTGGCACGGCTGCCCGTTCCCCTGGTTCCCGCCGTTCCCGTCGCCCTGGCAGCGCGGGTCGTACTTGCCGATCGGGCTGTTGCACCACGGCGGCCGGTTGTCGTGCTTCTTCTTCTTGGGCGGCAGCTTCGCCCACTTCTGGACGATGCCGCCCCAGACCGGGTTCGGGAACGGCTCGATGTCCATGCCCCTGGTCGCCTGCGCCATGTAGGACCGCCAGATGCGCGCCGGGATCGTCCCGCCCTCGACCTCGCCGATCTGCGGCAGCACCACCGACTGCTTCCGGTGGTCCGGCCCGAGCTTGTCGTTGTACATCGTCACCGCGGTCGACACCTGCGGGACGAACCCGATGAACCACGACGACACGTTCCGGTCGGTGGTCCCCGTCTTGCCCGCGGCGGGACGGCCGTCCGGCAGCGCCGCCGCCGTCGCCGTGCCGCTCTTGATGACCTGCTGCAGCGCGTACGTCGCGTCCGCCGCCACCTTCGGGTCGAACACCCGCCGGGACGTGACCTTCGGCTTCAGCCGCAGGGTCCGGTTGTCGCTCTGCTTGACGAGCCGGATCACGTGGGGCTCGTGGTACACGCCGCCGTTGGCGAACGCCTGGTAGCCCGCCGCCTGCTCGATCGGCCGGATGTCGTTGACGCCCAGCGCGAGGTTCAGCTGGTGCTTGTAGCCCTCCAGCATGGTGGACGCGACCCCGGCGTCCTCCGCCGTCTCGATCGTCTCCGGGACGCCCACCTTCGCGATGAGCTGGATGAAGGCGGTGTTCACCGACTCCTTCAACGCCGTGACGAGGTCGACGGCCGGCGCCACGTCATGGCTGTTCGGCACCACGACCGCGCCCGGCGTCCCCTTCGGGACGACGTTGCCGGTGGCGGGATCGATCGGGGTCTTCGACTTGCCCTCGACCATGCTCTTCAGGCTGTAGTTCTGCTTCAGCGCCGTCGCCAGCACGTACGGCTTCATCGCCGACCCCGCCTGCGCCGACCCGCTCCACACGTTGTCGAACGCCTGCTGCAGGTAGTCCGGCCCGCCGTAGAACGCCACGACCTCGCCGTTCGCGGTGTTCACCGACACCAGCCCGACCCGGATGCCCTTCTTCGCGAGCTTCTTCGGGTTCACCTGCGTGACGGTGTGCTCGGCGGCCTGCTTGGCCATCGCCATCCGCTTGCGGTCGAACGTCGTGTAGACCCGCAGGCCCTTGGTCGTCAGCTCCTTCTGGTCGATGTGCTCCCGGCGCAGCTCCTCCTTCGCGCGCATCAGCATGTAGCCGCGCTGGCCGCCGTACAGCTGGTCGCCGGTGCCCGCGCCCTTCACCTTCGGCACGTGCTGCATGTACCTGTCGGCGTCGGCCTTCGACAGCTTGCCCATCGAGACCATGCCCTTGAGCGTGTACTGGTACCGGCTCGTCACGTACGCCTGGTTGGCCTTGTCGGCCGGGTCCCGGTTGGCGTCCTGGATCATGCCGCCGAGCAGCGCCGCCTGGTCCGGCTTGAGCTGCCACACGTTGACGCCGAAGTACTCGCGGGACGCGGCCTGGATGCCGTAGGTGTCGCGGCCGAAGTAGATCGTGTTCAGGTACAGCTTGAGGATCTCGTCCTTGGACCGGCTCTTGTCGAGCTTCACCGCGATGAACAGCTCCTTGAACTTCCGGCTCATCGTCCGGTTGTTCGGGTCGGAGTAGTAGTTCTTCGCGAGCTGCTGCGTGATCGTCGAGCCGCCGCCGTGGCCGCCGGTCAGGTTGACCCACACCGCGCGTCCCGTGCCCTTGATCGAGAACCCGGGGTCGGTGCGGAAGCTGCGGTTCTCCGCCGCGAGCACCGCGTCCTGCACGAAGGTCGGGACCTGCTTCAGCTCGACGCTCTGCCGCTTCTTGCCGATCCGGCCGATCTCGGTGCCGTCGGTGTAGTAGAAGATCGACGCCTGGTCCTCGACACCCGCCACCGTGGGCTCCGCGGGCGTCGGCGTGTTCGCGTACGCCACCCCGATCATGGTGACGACGCCGGCGACGCCGAGCAGGAAGACCCCGGCCACGACCTTCCACGACGGGAGGAACCGGCGCCAGCCCGTGCTGCGCGACCGCAGATGGTCGACGAAGCCCTTCTTCGCGGCCCGCCGGCCGGGCGCGCCGGGACCACCGGGCCTGCCCGGTCCGCCAGGGCCGCCAGGGCCGCCGGGGCCGCCGGGGCCGCCGGGTGTGCCGCCGCTGCGGAACTTGGCCAGGACGCCGCTGACCGCGCCGAGCGCCGCGGTCACTCCCGCGCTGACGCTCGCGCCGACACCTGATCCGGCACCGCCCGCGGCGCCCGCACCACCGGCGCCGCCGGGTGCACCGAAACCGCCGGGCATTCCGGGCGAGTTGAATCCGGCCGGCCCGCCGGGACCACCCGGACCGCCCCGGCCCCCCGGGCCTCCGGGACCGCCCGGGCCTCCGGGACCGCCCGGGCCTCCGGGACCGCCCGGGGCGCCGGGACCGCCGGGACCGCCGGGCCCCATCGGCACGCCCGGGCCACCTGGACCCCCCGGACCCCCCGGGCCGGCCAGGCCACCGGGGGAGCCCATCGGACCACCCGGGCCCGCGGGACCGTTCGACCGCGGCGCACCGGGCGCGGAGCCGGGACCGGACGGGCCGGGGTGCGGCGAGATCGCGGCGCCGTGGAGGTCGGGCATGGTGAGAGGCCCGGGATCGCCGCCCGCCGGGGGACCCGCGTTGCCAGGGGGAGCGCTGAGCGGGCCGGGCGAACCGGCGCCGCCGGAGGGACCGGGAGCGCCGGGCCCGGACGGGGCGGGAGCGCCGAGCGGCCCTTGGCCGAGAGGATCCCTGGGGGGACCGGCGGACGGGCCGGACGCGGACGGGCCGTACGCGGGCGTCGCGGATCCGAAGGCCGGACCCTGCCCCAGCGGGTCACCGCCGTAGTCGTTCGGGGTGCTGCTCCGTTCCGCGGCACCCGCGCCGCCCTGGCCTCCGCCGGCGGCGCTCCCCATGAAGGACGAGCCGAGCGGGTCGTCCGGGAGGAAGGCGGCGCCCGGTTGCGGGCTCACGGGCCCGGCCGGCCCGGGGAGGCTCGCCGGGCCGGTGGACGGCGGCGCGGGAGCAGCAGATCCCGGCCCCGCTGCAGCGGGTGAACCGGACGAACCAGGCGAGCCGGACGGCGGAGGGCCGAAGACGGCGGTCGCGTCGAGTCTGATCCCCGCGGGGTCCACGGGCGGCGGCGGGGAGCCGAGCGGCCCGGGGCTCTGGCCGGGCGCGGCCGGCGGAGGCGGGGGCGTCGGTCCGCCGGCGTCGGCGTCGCCGGCACGGCTCCGGGCGTCCGGAACCTCCGGTTCGCCGGTTCGGCCGAGACGGGGGATCTGGTGCCCGCCCGGCCCTGGCGACCCGGACTCCGGTCGGGGCTGGCTTGGATTACTCACGCGACCTCATCAACAGGGGACGACGACGGGCGGCATGCCGTGCGTACCAGAGGGGGCTCCGGTGCCGCGGCGACTCGTGCGCCGTCCGAAGAGTACTGTGCGGGCTGGTGAGCGGGGGGAGCACGGTGCAGGGGCGGAGACCGTTCCTGCTGGTCGGACGCCCTCTCCTCGGCTGATCCTCCTTACCTGGTCACCGCTCGGGGCGCTGCTCCCCGCGGCCGAGGACGTAGGACACGGTCAGGTGGTTCCAGTCGCCACTTTGGCACACTTCCACCACATACACCCTGAATTCGCCGTATTCGCGGCCCATCTCGGCGGGCTCCGCGGTCGCCTCCGCCCGTCCCGGCGCGGCGGGCCGCGCCCGCGCCCGCGCCGGCAGATCACCTCGAACAGCCCCGTTTTCGGCGGGCGGCTTGCCATGATGCGGTCCGGTACGTATCTTGGCGATGTATCGAGCCGATACATTCACTCGATACATCGAACGGAGACATCGACTCTGCGGAGGGATTCGCGATGGCGGGCAAGAAGGGCGCGGGCGTGCTGGAGCTCGCCGTGCTCGGCCTGCTCCACGAGTCCCCGATGCACGGGTACGAGCTGCGCAAGCGGCTCAACACCCTGCTCGGCATGTTCCGCGCCTTCTCGTACGGGACCCTCTATCCGTGCCTCAAGCAGCTCCTCGCCAACGGGCTGATCGTCGAGGACCGGCCGGAGGAGCCGAACGCGACGCTCGCACTGCAGAGCCGCCGGTCGAAGATCGTCTACAAGCTCACCGCCGACGGCAAGGAACGGCTCCAGAACCTCCTGACCGAGGCCGGTCCGGCGTCCTGGGAGGACGAGGGGTTCGGCGTGCACTTCGCCTTCTTCTCGCACACCCGCGCCGACGTCCGGCTGCGGATCCTCGAAGGCCGGCGCAGCCGGCTCGAGGAACGCCTGGAGGCCGTCCGCGCCGCCCTCGGCCGCACCCGGGAACGGGTCGACTCCTACACCCTGGAGCTGCAGAACCACGGGCTGGAGTCGGTCGAGCGCGAGGTCCGCTGGCTCAACGAGCTGATCGGGCGCGAGCGGGCCGAGCAGGAACAGCAAGCCAGATCTTTCGAAAGCACTAAGGACATGCCTCGGGACAAGGGCCGCTGAGGAGCGGCCCCACCTGGGACGGGTGAACTCCACCTCAGGTCCCGCCAGTGGTGGCGTTCGCCCTCCGGGGCGGGCGAGGATCGCAACCGCAAGAGAATTAAGGAGCAATCGGATGGGTTCCGTGCGCGTAGCCATCGTGGGTGTGGGCAACTGCGCCTCTTCGCTCGTCCAGGGTGTCGAGTTCTACAAGGACGCGAGCCCCGAGACGCGGGTCCCCGGCCTCATGCACGTCCAGTTCGGCGACTACCACGTCGGCGACGTCGAGTTCGTCGCCGCGTTCGACGTGGACGCCAAGAAGGTCGGGATGGACCTGTCCGAGGCCATCCACGCCAGCGAGAACAACACCATCAAGTTCGCCGACGTCCCGCCGACCGGCGTGACCGTCCAGCGCGGCCACACGTTCGACGGCCTCGGCGAGTACTACCTCGACATCATCGAGGAGTCCGACGCCGAGCCGGTCGACGTCGTGCAGGCGCTGAAGGACGCGAAGGTCGACGTGCTGGTGTCGTACCTGCCGGTGGGCTCGGAGGAGGCCGACCGCTTCTACGCCCAGTGCGCCATCGACGCCAAGGTCGCGTTCGTGAACGCGCTGCCGGTGTTCATCGCCTCCGACCCCGAGTGGGCCGCCAAGTTCACCGAGGCCGGCGTGCCGATCGTCGGCGACGACATCAAGTCGCAGGTCGGCGCCACCATCACGCACCGCGTCATGGCGAAGCTCTTCGAGGACCGCGGGGTCGAGCTGCTGCGCACGTACCAGCTCAACTTCGGCGGCAACATGGACTTCATGAACATGCTGGAGCGCAAGCGGCTCCAGTCCAAGAAGATCTCCAAGACGCAGTCGGTCACCTCGCAGATCCCGCACGAGATGGCGAAGGCCGACGTGCACATCGGCCCGTCCGACCACGTGCCGTGGCTGGACGACCGCAAGTGGGCGTACGTCCGCCTGGAGGGCAAGTCCTTCGGCGACACCCCGCTGAACCTGGAGTACAAGCTGGAGGTCTGGGACTCCCCGAACTCCGCCGGCGTCATCATCGACGCGGTCCGCGCCGCGAAGATCGCCAAGGACCGCGGCATCGGCGGCCCGATCCTGTCCGCCAGCTCCTACTTCATGAAGTCGCCGCCGGAGCAGTACAACGACGACCAGGCCCGCCAGGCCGTCGAGAAGTTCATCGCCGGCGAGGTCGAGCGCTGATCCAGCGGACCTCCGCGCGCTGAGAGTCTCGTCACAAAGCTCTCCAAGGACGCCCTGACAGTGGACATCCCGCTGTCAGGGCGTACTTACTTCTCTACATAAAACGGTGATGTAGCGGCTCTTTGTCACGCTCTGGCCCTACTGTGACACCGCCGGTTATCGCAGACCAGCTGCCGGGTGCCGGACTGGAGGACGACATGGCGCGCGAGGTGATCAAGGTGACGGCGGGCATCGCCGGGCTCGCCGTCGGGCTGGCCGCGTGCGGCGGCGGGGGCGACGGCGCGTCCGCCGACGGCCCGCCCCGCGACGGCCGGACGCTCCGGATCGTCGGCTCGTCCGACGTCGAGCACCTGGACACCGCGTCGGTCGCCAGCGTCGGCGGGTACGGGCTCGCCCGCACGTTCGCCCGGACGCTGTTCGCCACCCGCGCGTCCAACGACTTCGCCGAGACCCTCGCCGTCCAGGCGGACGCCGCGGCCCGGCTGCCCAGCAGGGAGAACGGCGACATCGGCAAGGACGGGCGCACCTACACGATCCGGCTGCGCGACGGCCTCATGTGGGACACCTCGCCGCCGCGGCCGGTGACCGCGCAGGACTTCGTCCGCGGGTTCCAGCGGCTGTGCAACCCGGCGTCCCCGTCCGCCGGGAAGGGCTACTACATCTCGACGATCAAGGGGATGGACGGGTTCTGCCGCGGCTTCGGCGGCGTGAACGCCAGGGACGCGCGGGCGATCGCCGCCTACCAGCACGGCCACCCGATCGAGGGGGTCCGCGCGAAGGACGACCGGACGCTCGTGTTCCGGCTGAAGCACCCGGCCAGCGACTTCCTCAACCTGCTGTCGCTGCCGTTCACCGCCGCCGCGCCGCGCGAGTACGACGCGTACGTGCCCGACGGCCCCGAGCTGCGGCAGCACATGATCTCGGACGGCCCGTACCGGCTCGAGCAGTACCGTCCGGGGATCTCCTACCTGCTGACGCGGAACCCGGTCTGGCGGCAGGACGCCGACCCGATCCGCGAGCGGCACGTGGCGCGGATCCAGATCACCCTCGGCCAGGACTCGCCGGAGACGGTGCAGCAGCAGATCGAGCAGGGCGCCGCCGATCTCGCGTGGGACCAGCCCGTCCCGACGTCGGCGATCCCGCGGCTGCGCGACGACCCGCGCTTCGCCATCCGGGAGACCCCGAACAACAGCCCCTACCTGGTGTTCAACCTGCGCAGCCCGAACAACGGCGGCGCGCTCGGCGACCGGGCGGTCCGGCAGGCGCTGGAGTACGCGGTCGACCGCAGCGCCCTCATCAAGATCGTCGGGGGGCCGTCGGTGGCGCAGCCGCTGCACACCGTGATCCCGCCGGGCAACTCGGGCTACGCCGCGTCGAACCCGTACCCGACGCCGAACGAGTTGGGCGACCCGGGCAAGTGCCGGCAACTCCTGGCGAAGACGGGCCACCGGAAGCTCACGCTGAAGTTCCCGTACCGCACCAACAGCGTCCACAAGCTCATCGCCCAGTCCATCGCCGAGAACCTGTCCGCGTGCGGCGTCGACACCCGGCTCACCCCGGACACCGGCGGCTCGTTCTACTCCAGCACCATCGCGACGCCCGCGCGCGCCCGCGAGGGCCAGTGGGACATCGCCGCGCCCGGCTGGACGCCCGACTGGTACGGCAACAACGGCCGCTCGATCATCCAGCCGCTGTTCGACGGGCGCGGCTACGGGCAGAACTCCACCGACTACGGCGGCTACAACAATCCGCAGGTCAACGCGCTGATCGACAGCGCGCTCACGGCGACGGACGCCGGGCACGCGGCCGGCTACTGGCAGCAGGCCGACCAGCTGATCATGGCGGACGCGGCGATCGTCCCGCTCCTCGACCGCGCGCACACGATCTTCCGTTCGGAGCGGGTCCACGGGGCGGTGTTCGTCCCCACGGCCGCCGGCTACGACTACACGAGGCTGTGGTTGTCCTAGCGGAGGGGTCGCGCGGGTCGCGCGGGTCGCGGGGGTCGCGGGGGTCGCCGCCCCAGGTACTTTGATCAGGTGAAAGCCGGTGAGCTGGGCGCGATCGTGCGGGGGCGGGACTTCCGCCGCCTGTACGCGACGCGGCTGACGTCCCAGCTCACCGACGGCGTCTTCCAGGTCGCGCTGGCCGGCTACGTGTTCTTCTCGCCGGAGCGGCAGGCGACGGCGGGTAAGGCCGCGGCGGCGTTCGCGGTGACGCTGCTGCCGTACTCGGCGCTCGGGCCGTTCGCCGGGGTGTTCATCGACCGGTGGCAGCGGCGGCAGATCCTCGTGTGGACGCCGGTCCTGCGGGCGATGGTCGTGCTGCTCGTCGCGGCGCTGGTCGCGAGCGGGCGGGACGGCGCCGGTTTCTTCCTGGCCGTGCTGGTGGTGCTCGGCGTCAACCGGTTCTTCCTGTCGGCGCTGTCGGCGGCGCTGCCGCACGTGGTGCGGCGCGAGCACCTGGTGACGGCGAACGCGTTCTCGGTGACGAGCGGGACGGTGATCGCGTTCGTCGGGGGCGGCACCGGCTACCTGCTGCGCACCCTGTTCGGCGGCGGGGAGCGGGGGACGGCGCTGATCCTGGCGTCGGCCGCGGGGATGTACCTGGCCGCCGGGGCGATCGCGACGCTGCTGCCGCGCGGGCTGCTCGGCCCGTACCCGGCGGAGGCGGAGGCGCTGGCGGGCCGCGGTCCCGGGCGTGGCGCGCCGGGGGTGCGGGACGCGTTCGGCGCGGTGCTGTCCGGGCTGGCCGACGGGGCGCGGCACATCGCGGGACGGCGGCCGGCGGCGCTGGCGCTCGGCGCGATCTCGTTCCACCGGTTCCTGTACGGGATCATCCTGATGATGACGCTGCTGCTGTGCCGCGGCCATTTCGCCGGCGACGCCGACGAGGGGCTGGCGACGCTGGCGCTGATGCTGGGCGTGTCGGGGGCGGGGTACTTCGCGGCGGCGCTCGTGACGCCGCCGGTGGTGCGGCGGATCAGCAAGCAGGCGTGGATCGCGCTGCTGCTGGCCGCCGCGGCGGCGGGGATGCTGCTGCTCGGCCTGCCGTTCTCCGAGACGGCGTGGACGGCGGGCGCGTTCGGGCTCGGCGTCGTGTCGCAGGGCGTGAAGCTGTGCGTCGACACGACGCTCCAGGAGTCGATCGACGACGCGTACCGGGGCCGGGTGTTCTCGGTCTACGACATGCTGTTCAACACGACGTTCGCCGCGGCCGCCGCGCTCGCGGCGACCTGGCTGCCGTCGGACGGGGTCGCGTCGATGACCCTGGTCGCGGTGGTCGTCGCGTACGCGGCGGGCGCCGCGGCGTTCTGGACGGCGTCGGTGCGCGCCCCGAAGACCGTCCCGGTGCGGGACTAGGCGTCCTGCGCGAGGATCAGCTTCTCCAGGAGCGACTCGATCGGTGCGCTGGTCTGCGCGTCGTAGTTGCAGAGGATCACGGTGGTCCATTCCGAGTACGGGTAGGTGTACCAGGCGGTGTCGATGCCCTGGGAACCGCCGTTGTGGCCGAGGATCCGCTGCCCGTTGACGAGCGCGCTGTCCGGCCCGTATCCCGCGAACATCGTTTTGGCGGGCTTGCCGTCCTTGGGGGGCAGCGTGGCGATCGGCACCTTCGGGGTGGTGATGAGTTCGGTGTGGAGACGGCTGAGGAGCTTGTGGCCGTTCAGGGCCGAGGTGAAGCGCGCCATGTCCGGCGCGGTGGCGAAGGCGCCGCCGTCGGGCAGTCCCATGAAGTCGCGTCCCGCCAGATCCTCGCGCTGCCCCGAGGACGTGGTGGTGTAGGGGTGGGCGATGCGCCGGTCGTTCCGCGCCTGCGGCCGGGCGTAGAAGTCCGCCCCGGTCATCCCCGCCGCTTTGAAGACGTACCGGCGGACGTAGTCGTAGTAGGACAGGCCGGACACCTTCGCCACGATCGCGCCCAGCGTGACGAAGGCCGAGTTGCTGTACAGGTAGCCCGTTCCCGGCGTGAAGTGCAGCCTGTTCCGGCGGATGAGCGCCATGGTGCCGTCCATGACCTGGTCGGCGCTGGTCCAGGTGTCCTGGAGTCGCGGGTACTCGGGGTTCTCCTGGTGGTAGTCCCCCATGCCGGAGGTGTGGGTGAGCATCTGGTGCACGGTGACGGTGTCGGCGATCTCGGCGGGGAACCCGTCGAGATACGTGCCCAGTTTGGCCTCGTAGGCGATCTTCCCCGCCTCGGCCAGCTGCGCGACCGCCACCCCGACGAAGACCTTGCTGACGGAGGCGAGCGCGAAGACGGTGTCCGGCCCGTTGCGGATGGAGCGTTCCTTGTCGGCCATCCCGTAGGACCTGGAGAGCACGGTCCTCCCGCGGTTCACGAGCAGGACGGTGCCGGAGAAACGGTCGTTGGCCGCCTGCTGCCGGACGAACCGGTCGAACTCGCCACCTGGCCGCAGACCTGCGGGAATCCGTGCCCGCCCGGTGGCGCCGCCGGCACTCGCCGTTCCGGTGGCCGCCAGCAGCCCTCCCGCGGCGAGCGGTACGGTCCCCATCACCCCGAGCGCGGAACGTCGGTTCATGCCCATCCTGCTTCTCCCCTCACAGCGGCGAACTGGTGAGGAGAGGCAATCTGATCGTGTGTTTCCCGGCCGTTACCCGGTTCGGCTCAGAGGGACTCGGCGATCGCGTAGAGGGCGGAGCCGATGTGCCCGACCTCGTCCTCGGTGCACACGTACGGCGGCATCGTGTAGACCAGCTTCCCGAACGGGCGGAGCCAGACTCCGTGGGCCATCGCGAGCTCCTGGACGGCGGTCACGTCGACGGGTTCGCGGGCCTCGACCACGCCGATCGCGCCGAGGACGCGGACGTCGGCGACCGCGGGCAGCTCCCCGGCGCCGGACAGCTCGCTGGTGAGGACGGCCTCGATGGTGTCGACCTCCTCCCGCCAGTCGCGGGACAGCAGCAGGTCGATGGACGCGGACGCGACGGCGGCGGCGAGCGGGTTCGCCATGAACGTCGGCCCGTGCATGAGCGCGCCCGCCTCGCCGGAGGTGATGCCGTGCGCGACGCGGTCGGTGCACAGCGTCGCGGCCATCGTCATGTACCCGCCGGTCAGGGCCTTGCCGACGGACATGATGTCGGGGACCACCTCGGCGTGGTCGCAGCCCCACATCTCGCCCGTCCGGCCGAACCCGGTGGCGATCTCGTCCAGGACGAGCAGGAGGCCGTGCTCGTCGGCGATGTCGCGGAGCGCGCGCAGGTACTCGGGGGCGTAGAAGCGCATCCCGCCGGCGCCCTGGACGATCGGCTCGGCGATGATCCCGGCGAGCTCGTGGGCGTGCTCGGCGGCGAGCCTCGCGACCTCGTCGAGGTACGCCTGGTCGGGGTCGGCGGTGTAGCCGAGCGGCGGCACCGGCGCGAACACGTGCCGGGCGAGGACGTCGCCGAACAGGTGGTGCATGCCGTTGACGGGGTCGCAGACGGCCATGTCGCCGAAGGTGTCGCCGTGGTAGCCGCCGCGGACGGTCAGCAGCCGGTGCCGTTCCGGGCGGCCCTGCGACCGCCAGTACTGCATCGCCATCTTGATCGCGACCTCGACGGCGACGGAGCCGGAGTCGGCGAAGAACACCTTCGTGAGCGGCTCGGGCGTCAGCTCGACGAGCCGCTCGGCGAGCCGCACGGCGGGCGGGTGGGTCAGCCCGCCGAACATCACGTGCGCCATCTTGCCGAGCTGCCCGGTGACGGCGGCGTTCAGCTTCGGGTGGTTGTAGCCGTGGATCGCGGCCCACCACGACGACATCCCGTCGATCAGCTCGGTGCCGTCGGCGAGGGTGAGCCGGACGCCGTCCGCGGACACAACGGGCTGGACGGGCGCCGTCGCGGGCATCGGCGCGTACGGGTGCCAGATGTGCTCGCGGTCGAACGCGAGCATCCGCTCGGCCTCGGCCGGGCTCATCCGGCCCAGCTGCAGCGGGATCACTCCTCCTCCGAGGCCGTCGGGCCGGCGGCCGCCCCGGCGGGCGGGTCGGGCTCGATCCCCTCGCCGGCGGCCCAGCGGCGCAGCTCCCGCTCGGCGGCCTCCTTGCCGACCATCCCCTGGTCGAGGCGCAGCTCGAGGAGGAACTTGTAGGCCCGGCCGACGAGCGGCCCCGGCCTGATGCCGAGGATCGCCTGGATCTCGTTGCCGTCGAGCTCCGGGCGGATCGAGGCGAGCTCCTCCTCCTCGGCGAGCCGCTCGATCCGCGCCTCCAGGTCGTCGTAGGTGCGGCGGAGCCGGTCGGCCTTGCGCTTGTTGCGGGTGGTGCAGTCGGCCCGGGTCAGCTTGTGCAGCCGGGCGAGCAGGGGACCGGCGTCGCGGACGTACCGGCGGACGGCCGAGTCCGTCCACTCGCCGGTGCCGTAGCCGTGGAACCGCAGGTGCAGCTCCACCAGGCGCGACACGTCGGCGATGACGTCCTTCGGATAGCGCAGCGCGGTCAGCCGCTTGCGGGTCATCTTCGCGCCGACGACCTCGTGGTGGTGGAACGACACCCGGCCGCCGGACTCGAACCGGCGGGTGCGCGGCTTGCCGATGTCGTGCAGCAGCGCCGCGAGCCGCAGGATGAGGTCGGGCCCCTGCTCCTCCTGCGCGATCGCCTGCTCCAGCACGATCAGCGAGTGCTCGTAGACGTCCTTGTGCCGGTGGTGCTCGTCGATCTCCAGCCGCAGCTTCGGCAGCTCCGGCAGCACGTGCGCGGCGAGCCCCGTGTCGACCAGCAGCGCCAGGCCCTCGCGCGGGTACCGGCCGCAGATCAGCTTGGACAGCTCGTCGCGCACCCGCTCGGCGGAGACGATCTCGATGCGGCCCGCCATGTCCTTCATCGCCTGGACGACGTCGGGCGCGACGGTGAAGCCGAGCTGCGCGGCGAACCGGGCGGCGCGCATCATCCGCAGCGGGTCGTCGTTGAACGAGTCCTCCGGCTTCCCCGGCGTCCGCAGCACCTTGCGCTGCAGGTCGGTGAGGCCGCCGAACGGGTCGACGAACTCGTACCCGGGCAGCCGCGCCGCCATCGCGTTCACCGCGAAGTCGCGGCGGCGCAGGTCCTCGACGAGGGACGTCCCGTACGACACCTCCGGCTTGCGGGACTTCGGGTCGTAGGACTCGCTGCGGTAGGTGGTGATCTCCAGCTCGTGGCCGTCCTTGCGGAGGCCGACCGTGCCGAACTCGATGCCGATCGTCCAGACCGCGTCCGCCCAGCCGTCGATGATCTCCAGGATCCGCTGCGGCGGCGCGTCGGTGGTCAGGTCGACGTCCTTGGACGAGCGGCGCAGCAGCGCGTCCCGGACCGGCCCGCCGACCAGCGCCAGCTCGTACCCGGCGGCGGCGAACCGCTCGCCCAGCTCGTCGGCGACCGGCGCTATCCGGCGCAGCAGCTCCGCGATCGCGGTCCTGCGCCGCGCCGTGGCGCTGGGGTTCTCGTTGTCGTCGGGCACCTGGTCGAGCACGGCCATCGAGCGTATTTCCTTGGTGAGCGGGCTGACAAAGGACTTTCGGCGGGTCCGGGCCCTTCACACGGCGTCGGCCCCGGGTCACGTTCTGGGCACCCCGATGCCGCCGGCGCGACCGCCGGTGAGCCTCCCGTACGCACAACGGTAGCGGGATCCCCAGGCGGTACGGTCCGCCGCACCTGCGGGTCAGGCCCGTCGGGAGGCTTCACCTGCCGTTCGGCGAGTGTTGATCCGAACACCTCGGGTATGTGGGGACATTCCCCGCAGAGTGCGACCTACGGGGGCACAGGGAGACCGGCACGGGGATGTGCGGGACGTTCCCCCCGCAGGACGGAGCCAGAACATGAAGGACGCGCTCACCCTCCACCGCGCGCTGCTCGAGTGGGAGGCCGTGCACGAGATCGTGCGCCTGCCCATCGGGATCGCGCACGCCGACGAGCTGCCGAAGGCGCTCGGCCTGCCGGCGGACCGGTGCCTGGTGACGCGCGTCTTCGCCTGTGACGACTCCGGCCCCGACGACGCGCGTCCGGGCCGGCGCTTCCTCACCGGGGTGATCGTCCGGGCGGGGGACCGGCCGCCCGCCGAATCGGTCCGCCGCGCCATGGGCGCCCGGCGGATCGGGCCGGCCCGCGCCGACCTGGTCAACGCCGTCACCGAGTACGCGGCCGGGCTGGTCTGCCCGCTGCTGCTGCCGGAGTCGATGCCGCTGCTGATCGACCGGCGGCTGGTGGACGGCCCGCCCGGCCCCGGCGTCGTCTACACCCCGACCGGCGAGCCGTCCACGGCGCTCGGCATCCGCGGCCCCGACCTCGCCGCGTTGTGCCAGGCCGAGCCGGTCGATCTCGGCGCCCCGGCGGGCGTTCCGGCGCCCGCGCCGCGGCACGGCGGGCCGAACACGCCCGGACGGCGCCATCCGGTGGGCTGATCCGCCTCGGAAGTCCGCCGCCCCGCCGGTCCCGACTACCATCGGGGCCGTGGTGCGGGAAAACGACCTCCGCTCCGAGGCCGGCCCGGCGCCGGGCGGCCGCCGGGCGGACCTGTCAGCGGGCACGGCGTGAGGGCGGGCACGGCGTGAGAGCGGTCAGACGCGCGGTGACGCTGGCCGCCCTGCTGCCCTGGCTCGCGGTCGGCGCGGGCCCCGCGCTCGCCGCCGCGCCGGGCACCGCCGCGCTCCCCGGCACGCTCGCCGCCGACGCGGCGCTCCTCCCGGTCGCGGCCGCCCAGCCCGGCGCCGCACAACCCGAAGCCGCCTCGCCCGAAGCCGCGCAGCCCGAAGCCGCGGGGCCGCAGGCCGCGCAGCCCGGCTCGCCCGACGCGGCGCACGCCCGCAGCCAGGTCGGCCTCGCGCTGACCAAGGTCAGCCCCAAGCCGCTGAAGGCGAACTCCACGCTCGACATCCGGGGCACGGCGCAGAACCGGTCCGGGCACGCGATCGCCGGCACCACCGTGCGGCTGCGCTTCGGCCGCCAGCCGATCACCAGCCGCAGCCAGCTCGACCAGTACGCCCGGATGACGGCGAACCAGCTCCCCTTCCCCGGCCAGGCCAAGCAGATCCCGCAGGCGGCCGCCGCGGGCGGGAAGCAGGACTGGCAGTTCAAGGTCCCGGTCACGGCGCTGCACCTGATCCCGCCGGGCGCCACGCCCGGCGTCTACCCGGTCGGCGTCGAGGTCCTCAACTCCGCCCAGCAGGTCGTCGGCGGCGTGACGACGTTCGTGACGTTCATGCCGAAGCAGACGCACTTCAAGCCCGTCGCGGTCGGCTGGGTGCTGCCCCTCGCCGACCGGCAGCACCGGGCCGGCGACTCGGTCTTCCTCGACGACCGGCTCGCCGGCGAGGTGGCCGGCACCGGCCGGCTGAACGACCTGGTCGGCGCCGTCGCGGCCAATCCCCGGACCCCGGTGACCTGGGCGATCGACCCGGCCCTCCTCGACGACGTCCGGGAGATGGCGCAGCACGGCTACCACGTGCTGACGCCCGGCGGGCAGACGGCCGCCAAGGCGGTGAAGAAGAGCCCCGCGGCGGCCGCCTGGCTGGCCGCGCTGCGGAACGCGGCGAAGGGCGGCCGTTACTTCACCCTCCCCTACGCCGACCCCGACGTCGTGGCGCTCGCCCGCAACAAGATGACGGGCCCGATCGCGACCGCGTTCGACCCGCGCAACACCGGCGTCGCGTCGGACGTCCTCGGCCGCGCGCCCGACGCCCGCTACGCGTGGCCGCCGTACGGCGTCGCGGGCCCCGACACGCTCGACGCGCTCGCCAAGTACGGCCTCAAGAACGGCGGGCCGTTCCTGATGAGCGACCTCCAGTTCGGCGACCTGCCCGCGGGCGTGCCCGCGAACGCCACCAGCGCGATCCAGACGGCCCACCAGGGCACCCGCAAGGCGCTGATCTACGACTCGGGCCTGAACGACATCGTCAGCGCGAACTCGCGGACCCCCGGCGGCACGGTGCTCACCGAGCAGCGGTTCCTCGCCGAGACCGCGGTGATCGCCGGTGAGGCGCCCAACGTCCAGCGCACCCTCGTCATCGCCCCCGACCGGACCTGGAACCCCGCCCCCGGCCTCGCCGGCGACCTGCTGAAGTTCACCAAGGGCGCCGGCTGGCTGCGCGCGACGGGCCTCGACAAGATCGAGCGGGCCCCCGCGCAGGCCCGGGAGCTGCGCGCCTACAACGACGAGTACCAGAAGTACGAGCTCGGCGCCGCCTACCTCGACCAGGTGACCGCCATCGCCCGGCGCGCCGCCCGGTTCCGCGCGATCATGACCGCGCCGATCGGCGTGTCCTACGAGCGCGCCCTGCTGCGCGTGCAGTCGGCCTCCTGGCGGACGACCCCGTCCCGCGCCCGCAGCGCCAGGATCGAGCTGTCGAACGAGGTCGACCACGAGATGGCGCGGGTCCACATCGTCACCACCAAGAACCGGCGCGCGAACATGGCGGGCAGCTCCGGCAAGCTGCCGGTCACCGTCAAGAACACGCTGCACGGCCAGGCGGTCCGGGTGCGGCTGGTCGCCACGTCCGTGACGCCCGCCAAGCTGCAGCTCGGCAAGCTCGACAAGGGCGAGGACGTCATCGACCTCCGCCCGGGGGAGCAGGTGCAGCGCTGGTTCCCCGCGCAGGCGGCGGGCAACGGCACCTTCAACGTCCGGCTGGAGCTGCGCGACCCGGGGTCGAACAGGGTCTTCAGCAGCGTCGTCATCATGGTCCGCACCACGGGTTACGGGCGGCTCTCCCTGCTCATCACCGGTGGCGGACTTGCCGTACTCTTCGTGGGCGTCGGAGTGCGGGCCATCAGAGCGAGGCGCCGCCGGAAAGCGGAGGCAGCCGGTGACGGGTCGACCGGAGTGGGACCAGCAGAGACCGGAGAACCGGGGAACGGATTCCCCGGTCCCGGGTTCCCAGGGTCCGGGTTCCCGGGGTCCGGAGTACCGCCCGCAGGGGCCTCCGCCGCCGAGCCCCCCGCCGGACCCGCGACAGGGCCCTCAGCAGGGTCCACCGCAGGGCCCGCCCCCGGGACGTCCTCCGCAGGGCTACCCGGGTCCTCAGGGGCGTCCAGGGCCTCAGGGCTACCCGGAGCAGACGCCGCAGGGCTACCCGGCGCGGGGCCAGCAGCCCCCGTACCCCCAGCAGCCGCGCCATCAGCGGCCCCCGGCGCCCCAGCACCCCCAGGGGCCTCCGGCGCCGCAGAACCCGGCGGCCCACCCGGGGCAGGGGCCGACGGCCCCGCCGCGCACCGCGGCGAACATCGCGGCCGAGACCGCGATTGACATCCCGCTCCCCGGCGGGGGCGGCCCCATGGGCGAGACCGTCGTGGACGTCCCGCCCCCCGCGGACGGCGGCGCAGACGGCGGCAAGGCCGCGTCCGGAGGCATCCTGCGCTCCGGCGCGATCATGGCGGTCGGCACGCTGGTGTCCCGCGTCACCGGCTTCCTGCGCACCGCCGTCCTCGTCGCGGCGCTGAGCACCGGCGCGCTCGCCAACGCCTACAACACCGCGAACACGATCCCGAACCAGATCTACGACCTGCTCCTCGGCGGCATCCTGACCAGCGTCGTCGTGCCGCTGCTGGTGCGGGCCAAGGAACGCGACCGCGCCTACGGCGACCAGTACGAGCAGCGCGTGTTCACGCTCGCGGTCATCGGCCTCGCGGTCCTGACGGTCGTCGCGGTGATCGCCGCGCCGCTGTTCATCGACGTCCTCGCGGGCAGCTACAAGGGCGACCAGCGGCACATCGCGGTCATGTTCGCCCGGTTCTTCCTGCCGCAGATCTTCTTCTACGGCGTCGGCGCGTTCGCCGGCGCGATGCTCAACACCCGCAACAGCTTCGCCGCCCCGATGTGGGCGCCCATCCTGAACAACATCGTCGTGATCGGCGTCGGCGGCGTGTTCCTGGCGATGGCGGCCGGCAAGGTCGACCCGTCCAGCATCTCCGACACCGAGTTCATGGTGCTGGCGGCCGGCACGACCGGCGGCATCGTGCTGCAGACGGTCGCGCTGTGGCCGTCGCTGCGCCGCGCCGGGTTCCGGTGGCGGCCCCGCCTCGACTTCAAGCGGGGCGAGATCGGGGCGGTCGGCCGGATGGCCGGGTGGACGCTGGTGTACGTCGTCGCCACCCAGGCCGGTCTCGCCGTCGTCACCGCCCTCGCCAACCGGGCCGGCGACCTCGGGGCCGCCAAGGGCTACGGCGAGGGCTACGGGTACACCCCGTACTTCACCGCCTACCAGATGTTCCAGCTGCCGTACGCGATCGTCGGCGTCTCGGTGATCACCGCGCTGCTGCCCCGGATGAGCCGGTTCGCCGCCGAGGGGAAGATCGCGGACGTGCGGTCGGCGTTCTCCAGCGGGCTGCGCCTCTCCTCGGTGATCATCATGCCGGCGGCGGCGCTGATGCTGGTCCTCGGCCCGGAGATCACCACGGTGCTGTTCGCGCACGGCAACACCAGCGCCGACAACGCCCTGGTGATCGCCCGCGTCATGCAGATGTTCGCGATCGCGCTGGTGCCGTTCTCGACCTACCAGCTGATGCTGCGGGTCTTCTACTCCTTCGGCGACACCCGGACGCCCGCGCTGATCGGCGCGGTGTCCGTCACGGCCAACATCATCCTGGCGTTCGCCGCCTACAACCTGCTCGGCGTCAAGTGGATCGTGGTCGGCATGGCCGGGGGGTACGCCGTCACCAACGCCGTCGGCACCCTCGTGTGCTGGCTGGTGCTGCGCCGCAAGCTCGGCGGCATGGACGGCCGCCGCATCGCCGGCGGCCACCTGAAGCTGCTGGTGGCGATCTGGCCGCTGATCGGGTTCGCGTACGCGGTGCACGCCGTCGCCGACGCGGCCATCGGCACCGACACGCTGCTGCCCGCTCTGATCACCCTGGTGGTGGGCGCCGGCGGCGGCGGGCTGCTGTACCTGGTGTTCGCCAAACTGCTGCGGGTCGACGAGGTTCAGGCGACGATCGCCACGTTCGCGCGCAGGTTGCCGGGCGGACGCCGGTAAGTCGTGGCAAAGTGAGGGGGACGCGCCCGGATCACGCCGCCATTCCCGTGTTCGAACCACTACCATGTGGGGGACTACGGCTTGCGGGCTGACACCCTGGGGAACGCAAAGAGGAGGGTCGGAGGCGTAAGCTGCCACGCCACGAACATGGGATCTGACCACCTGCGCAGGACGTTGCCGTGAGCACGTCAGTGATCGAACCCGGCACGCGTCTCGCCGGCCGCTACCGGCTCGAGGAGCGCATCAGCGACTCGGGCGGGTCCTCGCTCTGGAAGGCCATCGACGAGATCCTGGCCAGGGCCGTCGCCGTCCGCACCTTCGACCCCGAGTTCCCCCGCATCGGCGAGGTCGTCACCTCCGCCCGCGCCGCCAGCCGCCTCACCGACCCCCGCCTCACCCAGGTGTTCGACGCCGACGACAGCGGCGAGAGCGCCTACGTCGTCAGCGAGTGGGTGGCGGGCGAGACGCTGGAGCAGATGCTCGCCAAGGCCCCCCTGGAGCCGGGCCGCGCCGCGACCCTGCTGTACGAGGCCGCCGAGGCGATCGCCGCCGCGCACGCGGCCGGGCTCGCGCACCTCTGCCTCTCCCCGCGCGACCTCGTCTGGACGACCGGCGGCACCGTCAAGCTGCTCGGCGTCGCCACCGACGCCGTGCTCGGCGACCGCTACTCCGACGACCCCGCCGCCGAGGACGTCCGCGGCCTCGGCCGGATGCTGTACGCGGCGCTCACCGCGCACTGGCCCGGCGACGAGGAGCGCTCCGACCTGCCCGCCGCGCCCGCCGCGGACGGCGTCGCGCAGGCCCCCCGGCAGGTGCAGGCCGGCATCTCGCACGCGATCGACGCGATCGTGTGCCGCTGCCTGGGCATCGGCACCGCGGAGCCGCTCACCGAGCCCTCCGAGCTGGCCAAGGCGCTGCGCGGCGTGCCGCGCACCCCGCTCCCGCTGTTCGCGGGCCTCGGCACGGCGCCGTCCCCGCGTCCGGCGGCGCCCAAGCGGCCCGCGACCCCCTCGACGGCCGCGACGACGCAGCCGCACCAGCCCCCCGTCCAGGACCCGCCCCGGCCCGCGCACGGCCAGGACGCACGCGGGCCCGGCAGGCGCGCGCGCGGTGCGCCCGCGCAGCATGCGCAGCATGCACAGCATGCACAGCATGCGCAGCCCGCGCCGCCCGCCCAGTCCGGGCAGGTCCCGCCGCCGCGCGGCCGGTACGACACGCCTCCGCCGGCGCCCCCGTCCAACGCCCCGACCATCGCGTCGCCCGCTCGCAAGCCCGCCAACCGGGCCCTGCTCGGCGTTGCCGCCGCCGCCCTCACCGTCATCGTCGGGCTCGGCGCGTGGGCGCTGTCCGGCGGCGGTTCCGGCGACGACCACGGCGCCAAGGGCCAGAAGACCGACCAGGGCCAGAAGAGCGCGCCGCCCCGGCCCACGACCGTGAAGCTGAAGATCCAGGACGCGTCCGCCACGCAGAAACCGGCCGACCAGCACCTCGACGGGACCAGCCAGAAGAACCCCTCGGCCGTCATCGACGGCGACCCCGGCACGGTGTGGGAGACGCAGACCTACCACAGCGAGCAGTTCGGGAACTTCCTCAAGGCGCTCGGCGTCACCCTGACCCTGAGCACTCCCGCCAAGGTGTCGACGATCCGCGTCAACTGCCCGGCCAGCGGCGGAACCCTCCAGGTCAAGATCGGTGCTTCCCGCGCGCCGGGCGCCATGAAGGCGGTCGGCGAGCAGTCCTGCAACGGCGGCGAGCTGACGTTCGCGGCGAACCCGGCGGTGCAGGGCCAGTACGTGCTCGTCTGGTTCACCCGGCTGCCCGAAGGCTTCAAGGGCAAGCTCAATGAGATCTCCGTCTCCGGGACGGCCGGCTGACCGCGTCGCGGCGGGCCGCACCCGCCCGCGCCGGGACGTTCCGTGCCGTCTCGACCTGTGACGTGAGCTGCCGGTTGTCTGTATCGTGCCAGTGAGCATCCATGTCCCCTCGCCCCCAGGAAACCGTGGTGACCACCCGAGCAGCCGCAGCCGGTCGCAGCCGCCCGGCACCGGCGGGGCGGCCCGTACGAGAAAGCGGTCGCTCATGACGTCGGTGAGCATGCGTCGAGTCGACGAGGTCCCCGACAAGGAGCTCCTCGCCCGCCACGCCCAGGGGGATCCGCACGCGTTCGCGGAGCTGGTGCACCGGCACCGGGACCGGATGTGGGCGGTCGCGCTGCGCACCCTCGGCGATCCGGAGGAGGCCGCCGACGCGCTGCAGGACGCCTGCCTGTCGGCGTTCCGCGCCGCCGGCCGGTTCCGCGGCGACGCCGCCGTCACGACCTGGCTGCACCGGATCGTGGTGAACGCCTGCCTGGACCGGATCCGCCGCAAGTCCGTCCGCCCGGCCACCCCGATGGGCGACGACGCGACGTTCGACGCCGTCGCGCCCAAGATGCCCGACCCGACCGACGCGCACGGGGTGTCGCTGGACGTCCGCACCGCGCTGGAGCAGCTCCCGTTCGAGCAGCGCGCCGCGCTCGTGCTGGTCGACATGATGGGCTACTCCGTCGACGACGCAGCCGAGGTGATGGAGGTCCCGCCGGGGACGATCAAGAGCCGCTGCGCGCGGGGCCGGGCGCGGCTCGCGCCACTTCTGACCCACCACCGGAACCGACGCGACTCCAAAAACGTCGGAGGTGTGGAAGGAGGTGGCATGCCCAAGTGAACCCCGCACATCTTGACTACGACATCCTGGCCGACCTGGCCGAAGGACTGCTCGAAGACGACCAGGCCGCCTCCGTCAACGCGCACCTCGATTCCTGCGCCGAGTGCCGGGACCGCTCCGCCGACCTTGCGGACGTCTCCCGGATCCTGGCGGAGGCGCCCGCGCCGTCCATGCCGCCCTCGCTGGCCGAGCGCATCGACACCGCCATCGCGGCGGAGTCGATGCACAACGCCACCGTGGTGAGCATGGAGCAGCGGCGCGGAAGGCGGCATTGGCGGATACTGTCCGCCGCGGCGGCGACGATCGTCGTCCTCGGCGGCGGAGCGACGGTCGGCAAGATCGCGCTGGACGGCTCGGACGGCAGCGGCAGCCAGGCGTCGACCCCGCCGCAGGGGGACAACGCGCGGCGCCTGTCCGCCGGCGCGGCGCCGCACTCGGCCGCGCCGTCGGAGTCCACGATGGTCAAGGGGACCTTCAAGGTCACCCGCAGCGGCACCGAGTACCGGGCCGGCAAGGTCGTCGGCCAGGTCGACCGGCTGCTCGGCAAGGGGCAGGAGCTGCGGCTCGACGGATCCCCGCCCACCGCGCAGATGTCCGGCTGCGTCACCGGCGTCACCCATGGCCGCACGCCCGCCCTGGTCGACCAGGCCAGGTACGACGGGCGCGCCGCGACCGTGATCGCGCTCCAGGGCGAGGCGGGCGGTGGCTGGGACGTCTGGGTCGTCGGCCCGAACTGCAGCGCGCAGGACCCGCACGTGCTCGACCACGAGCCGGCCTGACGCGCGGCCTGAACGACGTCCAGGGGGCGGCCTGGGGGCCCGCCCCCGCCCGGCAGCGGGCACCGGACGGCCCGCGGCGACGGACCGCGGGCCCCTGACGATCAGCGCCGCCTGGTCCTGTCCTTGGCGGGAAGCGACCGCGCGTAGGAGACACCGCGGGCCACCCACCGTCCGACGTCCCCGGCCCGGTCGTCGGCGTCCGCGTCGACGTGCAGCCAGCCGCGCATCTCGCGGCCGCCCATGACCATCGGGCGCACCCGGTCGCCGTCCTCCAGCTCCGCGGCCTCCCCCGGGTCCAGCCGGACCAGCAGGCCGCCCTGGCGGCTCGCGGCGACCGCCATGTTGCCCCCGACGAGGAAGGCCAGGCCGCCGAACATCGGCCGCTCGGTGACGCGTTCCTCACCCGCCGTCAGCTCGCGGATGAGCTCGGCCAGATCCCGGTCGTAAGCCATGGCCCGGATTATGCACGGCGCCTACGACGATCCGCCGCCCGTCACGGCACCGCCCGCCACAAGCACCGCCCGCTACAGCGACGCCAGGAAGTCCAGGGCGATCGTCCAGGCGCGCTCGGCGGCCTCGGGCTCGTAGTCGGGCAGGTCCGGATCGGTGAACAGGTGCCCGGCGCCCCGGTAGCGGAAGACCTCCACGTCCGCGCCCGCCTTGCGCATCCGCAGGTACCAGGCGTTCAGCCAGTCGACCGGCTCGTAGGTGTCGGGGTCGGCGACGTGCAGCTGCACCGGGATCTCGGTGGACGCGTCGTCGGGCAGGTCGGATGTCCCGTGCATCAGCAGCAGGCCCCGCGCCCTGTCGTCGCCGAGGGCCAGGTTCTGCGCGATGGACCCGCCGAGCGAGAACCCCGCGTACACGAGCCCGTCGCCGTCCAGCAGCGGCGCCGCCGCCGCGACCGCGCGGCGCAGCAGCTCGTCCCGGCCGATCTCCTCCTTGATCTCGACGCCCTCGTCCGGCGTGTCGACGACCCGGCCGCCGTACAGGTCGGGGACGGTCACCTCGTGCCCCGCGGCGCGGAGCCGGTCCGCCGCCTGGTGCACCGCCGGACGCAGCCCGTACATCGAGTGGAGAAGCAGAATGCGTGCCATGGTCACCACCCTATGGCCGCACCGGACCGCCTCCGGGGCCGCCGGGACGACGGCCCGGGGAGGGGTCGGCGGCGCATTGCGGGGCAGGTCACGGGAAGGGCCGAACGTGCCGGGAATCCCCTGGCCCTAGGATCGGTTGACGCGACTGGCAGGCCGTGCGGTGAGGCCACCGAAGGCCAAGAGGAGAGGCGCACAACAGTGAGCGACGTCCGTAACGTCATCATCATCGGCTCGGGCCCCGCGGGCTACACGGCCGCGATCTACGCGGCCCGCGGCGACCTGAGGCCGCTGCTGTTCGAGGGGTCGGTGACCGCCGGCGGCGCGCTGATGAACACCACCGACGTGGAGAACTTCCCCGGCTTCCCCGACGGCGTCATGGGCCCCGACCTGATGGACAACCTGCGCAAGCAGGCCGAGCGGTTCGGCGCCGAGCTGGTCACCGACGACGTCACCGAGGTCGACCTCGCCGCCGACCCGAAGGTCGTCAAGGTCGGCGACGAGACGTACCTGGCCAAGTCGGTCATCGTCGCGACCGGCTCCGGCTACCGCGAGCTGGGCCTGCCGGACGAGAAGCGGCTGTCGGGACGCGGCGTGTCCTGGTGCGCCACCTGTGACGGCTTCTTCTTCCGCGAGCAGGACATCGCCGTGGTCGGCGGCGGCGACACCGCGATGGAGGAGGCGATCTTCCTGACCAAGTTCGCCCGCTCCGTCACCGTCATCCACCGCCGCGACGAGCTCCGCGCGTCCAAGATCATGCAGGACCGGGCGTTCGCCAACGACAAGATCCGCTTCCTCTGGGACAGCGAGGTCGTGAAGATCGACGGCGAGGACCGGGTCACCGGCGTGCAGGTCCGCAACCTCAAGACCGACGAGCGGACGCCGCTGGAGATCACCGGCCTGTTCATCGCGATCGGCCACGACCCGCGCAGCGAGCTGTTCACCGGCCAGCTGGAGACCGACGCCGACGGGTACCTCCTCGTCGACGCCCCGACCACCCGGACGAAGATTCCCGGCGTGTTCGCCTGTGGCGACGTGGTCGACCACATCTACCGTCAAGCCATCACCGCGGCCGCCAGCGGCTGCTCGGCGGCCATCGACGCCGAGCGCTGGCTCCAGGATCAGGGCGCCGCGGAGACCGTCCCGCAGGCCCAGGCCTGACCGCGGGCCCGCGGGAGCCGACCGCACGGGCCCGCACGCCCGGCCCGGCGCCCGAGAACCGCGCCGGGCCCGTTACCGAAGGAGACACCATGAAAGCCGTGACCGACGCCGACTTCGCCTCCGAGGTCCTGGACAGCGACAAGCCGGTCCTGGTCGACTTCTGGGCCGAGTGGTGCGGCCCGTGCCGGATGGTGGCGCCGATCCTGGAGGAGATCTCCAAGACGCACGGCGACAAGATCGAGATCGTCAAGCTGAACATCGACGAGAACCCGCAGGTGCCGGCCACGTACGGCGTCATGCAGATCCCGACGATGAACGTCTACAAGAACGGCGAGGTGGTCAAGCAGATCATGGGCGCCAAGCCGAAGGCCGCCCTGCTGCGCGACCTCGCCGAGTTCATCTGATCCCAGGTGGCGGCCCTGGGGGCCGGGGCGTGCCCCGCCCTCGCCGCCCGCGAGCACCACCTGCGCGGCCCGGTACCCTGCGGTACCGGGCCGCGCGCCGTCCACGCAGGTCAGGAATTCGGGCAGTCCTGGCCGGACGGGTTCGTCCTGCAGGCGTTGAGGTGGTCGTTGAGCTCCCTCAGCTTCGCTTCCGCCGCCTGCTGCCCGGGGAACGCCAGGGAGCCGTTCGTCACCGCCGCCGCGTCCGGCCTGGACAGCCCGCTCAGCGGGATGTCGCTGTTGACGATCTTCCGCGCCGCGCACCGTGGCTGCCCCACCCCCTTCATGATGACGACCTTCCCGCCCTCCTCGGTCAGAACGTACTTGCACACCTGCGCCCGCAGCTCGTCCAGCGCGGACGGGCCGTGCACCGTGTAGGTGCCCGCCACTTGCGCCCGCAGGTCTTGCGGCAGATCCGCGAGCAGGATCGGCGGGTTCGGCTGCTGATCGGCCTTGCGGGACAAGCTGATGCCCGGCACCTTCTGGCTGGTGCCGCGGTACAGCACGACCTTGCCGTCCTCCGCGCCGACGTAGTAGTCGCTCCGGACGTTCTGCAACAGCACGAAACCGCTGGTCACGATGCTCACCACGACGATGCCCGCGGCCACGGCCAGCCACGTCCACCGGCGCATGCCGAAATCCCGCCCGGGACGCGCCGCCACAAGGCGGTCGGGCGGCGCCGACGGGTATCGCGAGGGACCCGGGTCTCTGGTCGGCTCGGACAGGTCCGGTTCTGGTGGTGCGGCGGGCTGTTGAGCCCGCCGTGTCTCCGCGCGCGGCATTTCCGACGCGGACGTCCCGGTGGACGGCCCCTCCCCGCCCGGCCGCGAACCCACCGGCGCCGGCCCGCCCGGCAGCGAACTCACCGTCGCGGACCCGCCCGGCACAGGACTTCGGGGGGTGGAGCCTTCGGACGGGCCGTTCTCCAGTGCCGGACGGCCGGACGCGCCGATCAGCCGCATCAACAGCGCGTGCGCGGTGGGCCTGCGCGCGGGGTCCTTGTCGAGGCAGGAAAGGATCAGCTCCCGCATCGGCCCCTGGAGATCGCCGAGATCCGGGTCCGCGTGGGTGATGCGCGCGATCACCGCGGGCAGCGGGCCGGTCCCGAACGGCGGCCGTCCCAGCGCGGCGTACGCCATCACCGCGCCCCAGGCGAAGACGTCGCTCGGCGGGCCGACCCGCCGCCCCGCCGCCTGCTCCGGGGACATGTAGGCCGGGGTGCCGATCAGCCCGCCGGAGACGGTCGTGCTCGCCTCGACGATGCGGGCGATCCCGAAGTCGATGACCCGCGGCCCGTCCGCCCCGATGAGGACGTTGGCCGGCTTGAAATCGCGGTGCACGATGCCCGCCTCGTGGATGGCCACCAGCGCGGTCGCCGTCGCGACGGACAGCCGGTGCAGCGCGTTGCCCGTCCGGGGACCGTCCGACCGGACGACCTGCTGGAGGGACGGCCCGTCGACGTACTCGCTCACCACGTACGGCCGGTCGCCGTCCAGGTCGGCCGCGATGATCTGGGCCGTGCAGAACGGCGCGACCCGCCGGGCGACCTCCAGCTCCTTCGCCAGCGCGCTGCGGTCCTCCCGGCCGGAGACCAGCCCCTCGTGCAGCACCTTGATCGCGACGAGCGTCCCGCCCCCGGACCGCCCCTGGTACACAACGCCCTGGCCGCCCGCACCCAGCCTGCCGAGGATCTCGAAGCCGCCGAGCCGCCGCGGATCGCGCTCGCCCAGCGGACCGACTGGCTGCATCGCTGCTCCCGGGGTGCGTCCGCGTATGCCCGACCTGGGCTTGAGGTTAGACCGCGGAACACGCCTTCTGGTTCGGGACGGGCGGGCTGCCCGTGGCCGGTCCAGGCCGCCTCACCGCGCCGGCCCCACCCGGCCGCGCCGCCGGACCTCGGCGGTACCGGACGCACCAACCGGCCGGGAGAAGGGCTGAACGCGTCTCAGACGGGACGCAGCGCGCCCTCCGGGGTCATGGAGCCCAGCAGCCGTTCCAGGGCGACCTCGACGTCCTCACGCCACGACAGGGCCGACTTCAGCTCCAGCCGCAGCCGCGGGTACCGGTGGTGCGGGCGGATGGTCTTGAACCCCACCGACAGCAGGTAGTCGGCCGGCACCATGCAGCCGCCCTCCTCGCCCTTCAGGTCCCCGAACGCCTCGATCGCCTTCACCGCCCGGCGCGTCAGGTCCTTCGCGACGCCCTGCACGAGCATCCGGCCGAGCCCGCCGCCCGCGAACTCCTGCAGGATGTGCGCCGTCATCAGCAGCACCGCGTCCGCGCTCACCGGGCTCGTCGGGAACGCCACCGACCGCGGCACGTACAGCGGCGGCGCGAACATCACGAACCCCGCCGGCACGTCGTCCACGTACGCGATCTTGCCGCAGGAGCCCCACTCCAGCAGCGTGGAGGAGATCCACGCCTCCTTCTCCAGCGCCGCGCCGCCGCTCGCGTGCGCCCGGTCGCGGCTGACCGGATCCAGTTCCCAGAACACGCACCCGCGGCAGCGATGCGGAAGATCGTCCAGATTGTCCAGCGTGATGTTGACGAGACGACGCGACACCGGGCCGGCACCCCCTGCTGGCATCCTCGTCCGCCGGGCGAAGACCCCCGCCGCGGCCGGGACCTTCGGGGCGGATCGCCCACTTGCGCGGAAGTTCCCGGCAACAAACCGGGATCCTCGGGCATCGTATCGGACGGGGGACGAGCGGCCGGGCGGCGCACCAGATGCGGGAACCGCCGACACGCGAGGTACGGGGTTCGCCCGATCCCCCCGGAGCCCATGCCGTAACTTTGCGGTCAAGCCAGCCCCACCGGAGGTGCCTCGTGGAACAGCACTCGCGAACCGATGCCTACAGCGACCGCTACGCCGCCCGCGCCGCCGGCATGGTGCCGTCGGAGATCCGGGCTCTGTTCGCGATGGTCGCCCGCCCCGAGGTCGTGTCCCTCGCCGGCGGCGCGCCCTACGTGTCCGCGCTGCCCCTCGACGCCGTCGGATCCATGATCGGCGACCTCGTCGCCGGCAAGGGCGCCGAGGTCCTCCAGTACGGCTCCGCGCAGGGCGACGAGACCCTCCGCGAGCTCATCTGCGACGTGATGGCGCTCGAAGGCGTCCAGGGCTCCGCGGACGACGTCGTCGTCACCGTCGGCGCCCAGCAGGCCCTCGACCTCATCACCAAGATCTTCGTCGATCCCGGCGACGTCGTCCTCGCCGAAGCCCCCTCCTACGTCGGAGCGCTCGGCACCTTCGCCGCCTACCAGGCCGACGTCGTGCACGTCCCCCTCGACGAGGGCGGCCTGATCCCGTCCGCGCTCCGCGAGACCCTCGACCGGCTCCGCCGCGAGGGCCGCCGCGTCAAGTTCCTCTACACCGTCCCCACGTTCCAGAACCCCGCCGGCGTCACCCTCACCACCGCCCGCCGCGCCCAGATCCTGGAGATCTGCGCCGAACACGACGTCCTGATCGTCGAGGACAACCCCTACGGCCTCCTCGGCTTCGAGGGCGAGCCGATGCGGGCGCTGCGCGCCGACGACCCCGACCGCGTCATCTACCTCGGCTCGTTCTCCAAGACGATCGCGTCCGGCCTCCGCGTCGGCTGGGTCCTCGCCCCGCACGCGGTGCGCGCCAAGCTCGTCCTCGCCGCCGAGTCCGCGATCCTGTGCCCGTCGAACTTCTCCCAGCTCGCCGTCCGCGAGTACCTCGCCACGCAGCCGTGGCGCGAGCAGATCAAGGACTTCCGCGAGCTGTACCGGGAGCGCCGCGACGCCCTGCTCGACGCCCTCGACCAGCTCATGCCGGAGGGCTGCACCTGGACGCGCCCCGCCGGCGGCTTCTTCGTCTGGCTCACCCTTCCCGAGGGCCTCGACGCCAAGGCGATGGCGCCCCGCGCGATCGCCGACCGCGTCGCCTACGTCCCGGGGACCGGGTTCTACGCCGACGGCGGCGGCCGCCGCAACATGCGCCTGTCCTACTGCTTCCCCGAACCGCACCGCATCCGCGAAGGCGTCCGCCGCCTCGCCGCGGTGGTGGAGAAGGAGATCAGGCTGCGGGACACTTTCGGGGGAGTCGAGCACGACGGCCCGGGCGGTGTGCACACCCCGGGCCCGGGCATCGTCTGAACGGATACCACCCGGTTTCGCGTAACCGCGCCGGCTCCCCCATGCTGGGAGCCGGCGCGTTTTTCGTGGCCGCTCCTACCGCCAGAAGGGCACCTGCTGTGGAACTCGGGCACGTCGTCGTCCTCGCCGGGGGACTGTCCTACGAGCGAGAGGTCTCGCTGCGCTCCGGCCGCCGCGTCACCGACGCGCTGCGCGCCCTCGACATTCCCGTCGAACTACGCGACGCCGACGCCACGCTCCTGGACTCCCTCGCCGACGACCCGCCGGACGCCGTGTTCCCCGTCCTGCACGGCGCCGCGGGGGAGGACGGCTCGATCCGCGACGTCCTCGACCTCCTCGACGTCCGCTACGTCGGCGCCCGCGCCGACGCCTGCCGCGTCGCCTGGGACAAGCCGACCGCCAAGTCCGTCGTGCGCCAGGCCGACCTGCGCACCCCCGACTCCGTGGCGCTCCCCAAGGAGGTCTTCCACGACCTCGGCGCCGCGTCCGTCCTCGACCAGATCATCCGCGGGCTCGGTCTCCCCCTCTTCGTCAAGCCCACCCGCGGCGGCTCCGCGCTCGGCGCGTCCGTCGTGCACGAGCCGTCCGAGCTCTCCGCCGCCATGGTCGGCTGCTTCGCCTACGGCGACGCCGCCCTCGTCGAGCGCTACGTCGAGGGCACCGAGATCGCCGTCAGCGTCATCGAGCGCCACGGCAACCCCCAGGCGCTCCCCGCCGTCGAGATCGTCGCGCCGGGCGGCCGCTACGACTACACCGCCCGCTATGACGCGGGCGACACCGAGTTCGTCACCCCGGCCCGCCTCACCCCCGATGCCGCGGACCGCGCCACCGCCGCCGCCGTCACCGCCCACCGCGCCCTCGGCCTCCGCGACCTCTCCCGCACCGACCTCATCGTCGACGCCGACGGCGAGGTCCACTTCCTCGAGGTGAACGTCGCCCCCGGCATGACCGAGACGAGCCTCCTCCCCCGCGCCGTCAGCGTCGCCGGCCTCGACCTCGGCGAGGTCTGCCGCGACCTCCTCCTGGCCCAGTTCGCCTGACCGATGTTTCACGGGAAACACTCGACCTCCCCAAGCCCCCGCCAACGTTTCCCGTGAAACATCCCCTCCCTCTCACCCGGCCCGCTCGCCACCAGACAGCAGGGGGCACAGCGGTGACTGCGAGGGCAGCCCGGCGAAGAGCCGAGCAAGTGCCAGGCGGCCCGGCACTCTCCCAGCCCCACGAGTAGCGCTCGGCAAGAACTGGGCGCAGATGCCAGGCCGACCGAGAGCGGGCGAGGAGCAAAGCCTCCCGAGCAACGCAGCGGCCGGCCAACAGCAGGCGGCGACAAGCTCAGGATTAGCCGGGGAACACCAAACGGCACAGCAGGCATCGACAGCGCGCTCCCGGTGAGCGCCGCGGCTCGGCAACGCAGCCTCCCTACACGCCCCGCCGGGGATGCCATCCGGAGAACCGCCTCCCCTCCCCGCCTCTGGCCGCGGTGAGCCATGCCGCCCACTTCCTCGCACACGGAATCGCCCGCCAGGGCTGATCGGCCGCAGCGCCTGGCGAGCCGCCGAGGAAGGAGGGGATATGGGGATGGCCAAAGTTCACTCATACGCATCCGGGGCTCCAGGTGACCATCGTTCACCGCCCGTCTTCCATGGACGCCCGCGCCATCGCTCGCCCGATGGGTCTGCAGGGCTGCCGCTCGCTGGGTGGCGCCGTGCCGAGTCTCGCCATCACCGGTGAAGGCGGGGTCGTGGCGGACAGCGGTGGCCGCGCAGGAACACCCGGGGGCAGCCCGCAGGTGCAGCTCGGGGGATTCGCCGAGGCATCGATGTTTCACGGGAAACGACGATGCGGGGACGCTGCCCACGTCCGGTGCCGGCGGTCCGGGGCGGAGAGGCGACTGGGGGAGGACGGCGGGAGGAGGCGCCCACGCGGCGGGCGGCCTTGCATGCGGGCGGGCGGCCGATGTTTCACGGGAAACGTGCCGCGCCCGGGAAAGCGAAGCGCCCCGGAAGAGTGTTCCGGGGCGCTGGTGGGACGGCGAGCGGGAGGCTACGGCTCGCCGGGGCGGTCGTCGTCGGGGGCCATCGATTTGATGATGCGGTCGAGGTCCTCCAGGGTGGCGAACTCGACCACGATCTTGCCCTTGTTGCGCCCCATGTCGACGCGGACTTTGGTCTCGTAGCGGTCGGAGAGGCGGTCGGCCAGCTCCTGGAGTCCAGGGGCGACGGGCTTCTTGCGGCGGCCCTGCCGGGTTGCCTTCGGCGCGTCCTCGACCTCGCGGAGCGCGATCATCTCCTCGACGGCGCGGACGGAGAGGCCCTCCTGGACGATCCGCTGCGCCATGTGCTCCTGCGCCTCGACGCTGTCGAGGGAGAGGAGCGCGCGGGCGTGGCCCGCCGAGAGCACGCCGGCGGCGACGCGGCGCTGGACGGCGGGCGGCAGGTTCAGCAGGCGAAGCGTGTTGGTGATGTGCGGGCGGGACCGGCCGATCCGTCCGGCGAGCTGCTCGTGGGTGGCGCCGAAGTCCTGCAGCAGCTGCTGGTACGCGGCCGCCTCCTCCAGCGGGTTCAGCTGCTGGCGGTGCAGGTTCTCCATGAGGGCGTCGCGGAGCAGATCGTTGTCTCCGGTGTCGCGGACGATCGCGGGGATGACGTCCAGCCCGGCCATCTGGGAGGCGCGCAGCCGGCGCTCGCCCATGATCAGCTCGTAGTCGTGCTCGCCGGAGTCGGCCCGGCGGACGACGATCGGCTGGAGGAGCCCGACGATGCCGATCGACTCGGCGAGCTCCTCCAGGGCCTGCTCGTCGAAGTGCTCGCGCGGCTGGCGCGGGTTCGCGGTGATGGACGTGACGGGGAGCTCGGCGAAATGCGCGCCGGCGACCGGCTGGACGTCCGGGCTCGCGGCGCCGTCCTGCCCGGGGCCGTTCGGGCCGCCGGGGAAGCCCGGGCCGCCCAGGGCGCCGGTTCCGCCCGCGCCGGACGGGTCGTCCGCCGGCGGTGGGGGCGGGGCGGTGGGGATGAGGGCACCGAGCCCCTTGCCCAGACCGCGTCGCTGCTGGCTCACTTCCTCGCCCCTCCATGGGCCATTTCCGAGGCCGCCTCGCTGTAGGCGAGGGCGCCGCTGGAACCCGGGTCGTACGTCATGACGGACTGCCCGTAGCTCGGCGCCTCGGAGACGCGCACGCTGCGGGGGATCACCGTGTTGAGGACGACGTCCCCGAAGTGGCTGCGGACGTCGTCCGCGACCTGCGCGGCGAGCCGCGTCCGGGCGTCGTACATGGTGAGCAGGATGGTGGACACCCTGAGCTTCGGGTTGAGGTGCGCCTTGACGAGGTCGACGGTGCGGATGAGCTGCCCGAGGCCCTCCAGCGCGTAGTACTCGCACTGGATCGGGATGAGCAGCTCGTCGCCGCCGACGAGGGCGTTGACGGTGAGCAGGCCGAGCGACGGCGGGCAGTCGATCAGCACGTAGTCGAACTTGTCGGTGTCGTAGGCGTCCAGCGCTCGGCGCAGCCGCGACTCGCGGGCGACCTTGGAGACGAGTTCGATCTCGGCGCCGGCGAGGTTGAGCGTCGCGGGCGCGCAGTACAGGTTCGGGATCTCGGGGGCGGCGACGACGATGTCGGCGAGCGCCATGTCCTCGATGAGAACGTCGTAGATGGACGGGACCTCGGCGTGGTGGTCGACGCCCAGGGCGGTGGACGCGTTGCCCTGCGGGTCCAGGTCCACGACGAGCACCTGCGCACCGTGCATGGCGAGCGAGGCGGCGAGGTTCACCGAACTGGTGGTCTTGCCCACCCCGCCCTTCTGGTTGGCGATGGTGATGATGCGGCAGCGGTCCGGCCGCGGCCATTCGCGTTCCCTGCGGCCGGACATCGCCTTGAGGGCGGTGACCGCTGTTTCATGTGAAACCTTGGCGTCCTTGAGCGCCTCGCGCACGAGTTCTGACTCCCCCTGAGATGGTCCGTTGCGCGAACCCGCCTGCTGTGTGCCGGCGCTGGTCGGCACGTAGCCGACGTTCTCCGCGGTACCGGACGTCGTGTTACCCCACATTGCGTGCCCCGAGGGCGCGGCCGCCGGCGTCGTCGCGGCGCCGGCGTCCCCCCGCGTCCCCTCGTCGGCCTGCGCGCCCTGACCCGCGGCGATCTCCCGCGCGGGCTCGGCGGCACCGGTCCCGCCCGGGCCGGGCGGCTGTTCGTCGGGGGATTCGTCGGCGCGGTCAGGCCGTCCCAGTCCTGGTCCCGTGCTCATGAAGACCTCTTCCTCGACCTTCCAGCGCGTCGGGGCGCGCTCTGTCGTCGCCCGGCCGCTGCACTCCGGTCCGCCGGCCTGCCGGCGACCACACGGACAAGCGTTGTCGGCGGGTCGACCATACCGCGCCCGACTTGGAGCAGTTCGGTCTGCCGCACTCCGAAACGCTGCAAAACGGGCGCGGCCTCCTCGAGTTCGGCGGCGGCCCGCTCGCCTTTCAGCGCGAGCAGTTCGCCGCCGGGCCGCAGCAGCGGCAGCGCCCACTTGGCGAGACGTTCGAGGGGGGCCACCGCGCGCGCCGTCGCGACGTCGACCGAGAACTCCTTGGTGACGTCCTCGGCCCGGGCGCGGCGGACCTCGACGTTCCGCAGATCGAGCATCTCGACGCACTCGCTGAGGAACGTGGTCCGCCGGAGCAGCGGCTCCAGGAGCGTGATGCGCAGGTCGGGCCGGACGATCGCGAGCACGATGCCGGGCAGTCCGGCACCGGATCCGATGTCGACGACCTGGGCGTCCGCCGGGATCGCCTCGGCCACCACCGCACAGTTGATCAGGTGGCGTTCCCACAGCCGGTCGGCCTCGCGCGGGCCGATCAGCCCGCGTTCGACGCCCGCGTCGGCGAGGAACGCCGCGTAGCGCTCTGCAACCGGCAGTGTTTCCCCGAAAACCTCGCGTGCAATCCCCACCGTACGAATCGTTCCATAAAACGGCGTGGCGGCGTACACACGCAACGTCCCCGGAGGCAACCGCATGACGCTTTCAAGGGACGAACCCCCTCTGACGAGGCCCGCTCCTTGCGATATGGCAAGAACCACATGTCCTGCCGCATATTCGGCGCTCGCCGGGTAGAGGGACGGTGTCGCCCCCCTTGGAAGGAGCTCCGAGCCATGGGAATCGGAGTCAGTCTCGCGTTCATCGCCATCGGAGCGATCCTCGCGTTCGCCCTCCGCGTCGACCTCTCCGGCGTCGACATCCACCTTGTCGGCTGGATTCTGATCGTGGTCGGGGCCGTGAGCATGGCCTTCACCCTCAGGTACACGCGCCCGCGGCGCCGCGCCGGCCGGGTGGTCGGAGCAGACCCGGCTTACGGGGACGAGCCGGGCACCGTGGTGCGGGAGGAGCACATCATCGAGGACCCCGCCCCTCCGGGACGTCCCGCCGAGCGCGTCGAACGCGTCGTCGAGCACCCCGCGGACGAAGGGGTGGCGCACGGGCACGCCGCGCAGGACCCCGCGTTCTCGCAGGATCCCGCCCGGGCCCAGGACCCGGCCGAGGAGAACAACACGGCGGTCGACACCGACGCGGTCGACCCGCTCCGCGACCCCGCGCCGCGCGAGCGGAGCGTGTACGGACGGACGCCGCGCGGACGCAGGTGATCGCAGTCCGCCGGGCGGTGCCGCCGTCACCGTCCGGACGGAGCCGGGCGGCGTTCGCCGCGACCACCGACCCGGACTCGTCCGACCGATAGACCAGCCCGGTGTGCTTTGGGCGGCGGTGCACACCGGGTTCCAGGGGCCCCGCGCCGGTCAGGGCGCGGGGCCCCGCCCTGTCCGCCTGCGTGACGTGACGTCCCGCACCCGGCCGCTTGCCTGAGACGTCTCGGCCCTCGGCTGAAGCCGCCCCATCCGGCCAGTCCCCGACAAGCCGCCATCTCTCGTCGGCCCCAGCTCTCCCCACCTGTGGATAACAAGGCCCTTTATCCACAGGGCTTCAAGGCTCAGACGAGCAGCGTCCAGTCACCCGGGCATCCGGCTACAGCCCCTCACCTGCGGCGATTGGAGGCCGACCAGCGTCGCTCCGGATCGTCTCCCGCCGGAAGATCACCTGGGGAAACAGGAGAGTTCGATGCGGGGTTATCCACAGAACTACGTTCCAGTTCCCCCACGAGGCGGCGGGGCTTGACCATGGGGATATGCGGGTCCGCCCCCGGGCGGGAGGGGCCTCTATTCAACATCAAGCTCGCGTCCACGTCCACGCCCACACCTACGCGATCCGAGGAATCCACAGCCCGCGCCATGCCGAGCAATCCACACCATGCGAACCCGCACCAAGCCGAGCAATCCGCGCCATGGCACGCGATCCCGCGCCATGGCCGAGCAACCCCGCGTCCCGCACAACCCCGCGCCCCGCACAACCCCGCGCCCCGCGCCGCCCCGCAACCTCATTTCACACGCAACCCCGCATCCGGCGCCGCCCCACGCCCCACGCCGCCCCACGCCCCACGCCGCCCCACGCCCCACGCCGCCCCACGCCCCACGCCGCCCCACGCCCCGCGGCGTGCCGCGTCCCGCGCAGCCCCAGGTCCCGCGCTATGCCAGGCATCCCGCCCCACCTCACAGCACACCCCCGGGTCGCCCGGGCATGCGAACGGCCCCGGCGTTGGTGTCTGCCGGGGCCGTTCGGTGGTCTGGCTGTCGGTTGTGGAAACCGCGTCCTGCGTTCGCCGGGCGGAGATCCGTCAGGACGGGTAGACGACCACGTAGCGGTCGGGCTCCTCGCCCTCGGACTCGCTGCGCAGGCCGGCCGCCGCCACCGCGTCGTGGACGATCTTCCGCTCGAACGGCGTCATCGGCGCGAGCGGCTTGGGCTCGCCCGCCTGCTTGACCTCGTCGGCGACGTCGGTGCCGAGCTTGGTCAGCTCGGCGCGGCGGCGCTCGCGGTAGCCGCCGATGTCGAGCATCAGCCGGGTGCGGTTGCCGGTCTGCCGGTGCACGGCCAGCCGGGTCAGCTCCTGCAGCGCCTCCAGAACCTCGCCGCGCTTGCCGACCAGCTCGTCCAGCGAAGCGCCGACCACCGCGACGATGGCGCGCTCGCCCTCGACGTCCATGTCGATGTCGCCGTCGTAGTCACCGATGTCCAGCAGGCCCTCGATGTAGTCGGCGGCGATCTCGCCTTCCTGCTCGAGGGCCTGGACGTCGACCTCGGTGGTGTCGGTCTGGCTCAACGGGGTCTCCTTCTTCGGCGAGGACAGAGGTCCAAACTAGCGCTTCTGGCTTCCGCTGCGCTTGCTGCGCGGCTTGCGGGTCGGCTGGTTGCGGACGACCTTGGGCTTGGTGTCCTCGGGCTCGGGAGCGGGCTCCGGCTCCTTCTTGAGCTTGGCCTTGATCCCGGACGGCGCCTGGCCGTTCTTGCCGGCGGCCGCCTTCGCGCCCCCGGTCTTGGCTCCCGCGGCCTTGGCACCGGGCTTCGCGGCGGTCTTCGTCCCGGTGGTCTTGCCGCCCGGCGCGGGCTTGGCGGTGGCGGTGTCGTCCGCCTTCTCACCGGGCGGCGGGAAGCGCTTGTAGATGTAGTGCTGCTGCGCGAGCGTCCAGCTGTTCGACGTCACCCAGTACATGAGGACGCCCAGCGGGAAGCCGAGGCCGAAGAGGCCGAACAGGGGCGCGAGGAAGACCATCATCTTCTGCGCCTGCATCATCGGGTTGGCGTCGGCCGCCGCGGCGGGCTGGCGCTTCATGCTGGCCCGGACGGTGAAGAACGTCGTGCAGGAGCTGATCACCACGGCGATGCCCGTGACGACGATCGCGCCCCAGGTCTTGTCGCTCCAGGCGTTCAGGAACGTGTCCGGGATGTGCGCGCCGAAGATGTTGGCGTGCTGGGCGCTCTGCACCAGGTCCGCCGACATCGCGAAGACGCCGTGGCCGGGCTTGGCGTCCGAGATCCGCTTGAGGGTCTGGAACAGGCCGATGAAGACCGGCATCTGCACGACCAGGGGAAGGCACCCCGACAGCGGGTTGGCGCCGTTCTCCTGGTAGAGCTTCATGACCTCCTGGTTGAGGCGCTGCTTGTCGTTCTTGTACTTCTTGCGCAGCGCCTGAACCTTCGGGTTCAGCTCCTGCATCTTCCGTGAGGCGTGGATCTGCTTCACGAAGAGCGGCACGAGGATGAGCCGCAGCATGACGGTCAGCAGGATGATCGAGCCGCCCCACGCCCATCCGCTGTCCTTGGGGAAGACGACACTCAGCCCCGCGTGAATCCACACGATGAGCTGAGAGACGATCTCGTATAGCCAGTCAAGCACCGGGCAGCTCCTTGGGCTCTGCTAGGGCGGGGCCGCTCTCCTCGCGGCCGGAGTTCGAAGAAGCCGCCTTCGCCTTCGCGGAGGGCGTCTTCTTCGGCGGCACCGGGTCGTAGCCGCCGGGGTGGAACGGGTGGCACCGCGCGATCCGGCGGACCGTCAGCCACGTGCCGCGCGCCGCCCCGTGCACCTGGAGGGCCTTGAGGCCGTAGGTGCTGCAGGTCGGGGTGAAGCGGCACTGCTGCCCGAGCAGGGGACTCAAGAAGCGGCGGTAGGCGCGGACGAGAAGGATCAACACCGCGGCGACCGGACCAGGGGTGGTCGCCGGGCGCTGGTCGGTGAACGGTTTCCCGTGCCGGTTCCTCATCTCCGCCCCTTGGACGCGGGCCGCAGCAGCCGGTCGAGCGCCGACTCGAGATCCGCGGCCAGATCGTCAGGGCGCGCCTCGCCCGCGCGGGGGTTGGCGCGCACTACGAGCAGGCTACCCGGTGGAAGCCGGTCCACGTGCCCGCGCGCGAGGTGCCGGAGGCGCCGCCGCACCGCGTTGCGGGTGACGGCGTTGCCGACGTTGCGCGCCACGATGAACCCGACCAGCGCCGGGCCGGCGGTCTCGGCGTCCTCTTCCCTGCGGAGCAGGTGGACGACGACGTTAGGCCGTCCGGCGCGGCGTCCGCGCCGGACGGCCAACGAGAAGTCGTCCCGCCGCCGCATCCGGTGCCCGGACGGCAGCATGAGAGAGGTCGGTCAGACCGCGACGCGGGCGCGGCCCTTGCCGCGCCGCGAGGAGAGGACGGCGCGCCCGGCGCGCGTGCGCATCCGCAGCCGGAAGCCGTGCTTCTTGTGGCGGCGGCGGTTGTTCGGCTGGAATGTACGCTTGCTCACTTTGAGGCTCCAGTGCTGCGGTCGGTTCGACTAGAAAGGCTCGATAGCTCGCATCGAGGGCCCGCGTTCGGTCCCCCGCAGCGGGGGCCCACCCGTGCCGTCCGGGCGGACGACCGGCGGGCACGCGTCACCTCCGTCGATGCGACTCGACCTCAGCACGTTACGGGCTATCCGCCCGCCGGGTCAAACGGATCATCGCCTTCGCGGCCGCGTCGGCCGTTCCGTCCGGGTGCGGCACCCCGGCCCGAGCACGGCACTCCTGCCCGAGTGCGGCACTCCGGGCCGAGCACGGCACCCCCGGGCCGAGCACCCCGCCCCGAGCACGGCCCTGCGCCAGGCGGCCGGCGTGCGGACGGTTCTCTGACGGGGCGGCCGGCGTGCGGGAGCCGGGCCGTGTGGATGCCGGCGGCTTCGTGTTGCGGGTGCGATCGGCAGGGGTTAGGGTCGTCCTTCCGGGCACGCCGACATTCCTGTGACGATCTGGATCGCAGTCGGTGTTCCGCCCGCCGAACCCCCCGTCAGAGAACCGCCCGCGCACCGGCCGCCGAAGTGGCCGGAGACCTCCCGTCCCCGCGTCTCCCGCCCCAGCGGCGGAGTTTTGCACAGGGTCCCGCATGCCTATGCACAGCATGTGGACAACTCTGTGGACAACTCGTGAGAGAGTAAGGCTTCCGCGTCGCGGCCGTGCCCAACGAGGCGGGCCGCAACCCGTGGGAGAGCCGGGCAGTCAGGTACTCCGTTGACCGGAGTTGTGGGGAGGGGACCTTGCGCATGGACGGTCAGGATCTCGGATCGGTCTGGGCCCGCACCCTCACCGCACTGTCTGAGAGCGATCTGTCCCCGAGCTACCGCGCATGGCTGCCGATGGTCCGCCCGCTTGCCCTGGTGGAGGGGACGGCGCTGCTCGCGGCGCCGAACGAGTTCGCCAAGGACGCCCTGGAGACGCGGCTGCGCAACCTCATCACGCAGGCGCTCTCCCATGAGCTGGGCAGGGAGATCCGTGTCGCGGTGACGGTCCAGCCGGAGCCGCCCGCGGTGCCCGGGCCCGGTCCGGGCGGCGGGTCCCGCGCGGGGTCGGGCGAGCCGCTGCCGGCGCCCGTACCCGGCGGCGGCGGGCTGCACGAGTCCGCACCTCCTTCTTATGGCGAACGGCCGCTCGAGGACCGCGAGCGCGACCGGGACCGCGACCGGCCCTACACGGATCAGCAGCCGTACGGCGACTCTCCTTACTCGGAGCGTCAGGATTACGGCGACCGCTCGTATCCGGAGCAGCCGTTCGGCGACCCGGGGTATCGCGCGCCGTCCGAAGTTACCCACAGGCCCGGCCTTCCCGGTGGATATCCACAGGGCGACGACGACCGTGGATGGCCGCAGCGCGACAACGACCACGGCGCGCCGTTCCCTCCGGCTCCGCGTCCCCCTGCGTACGGCGCCGGTCCGGGCGGCCGTGGGCCGTCCTCCTACGACCGAGGCCACGTCCCCGGTTTCCCGGGGCGCGGCCGTCCGCAGGAGGGATTCGGCGGCCAGGAGGGATTCGGCGGTTCGGAGGGGTACGGGGCCGAGCCTCCCGGACGGCCGCCGCACGCGCCGTCGCATCTCAACGACCGGACCCTCGGCCCGCTGCGTCCGGGGGGGCGCGGCGAACCCCTCGGGCGGGAGCCTCAGCACGGTTCCGCCGAGCCTCCGCTGGGACACGACGAGGAGTCGTACAAGACGGAGTTCCCCAGCGCGGAGAAGTCGTACACAGGGCCGGAGCAGTACCCGGCGTCCGAGCAGTACCGGGGTGACGAGCCGCCGTACCGCGGTGAAGGCGGTTTCCGCGACGACGACGCGTCCGACTCCCGTGGACCGGTCCCCGCACCAGGCGGCCCCTCGGGACCGGGAGGTCCAGGCGGGCCCGGCGGCCCCGGAGGTCCCGCCTCCGCCGGATCGGGCGGCCCTGGGGGCGCGCGCGAGGGTGGCGGCGGTCAGGGCGCCGGCGCGTCCGAGCACGCCCGGCTGAACCCGAAGTACACGTTCGAGACGTTCGTCATCGGCTCCTCGAACCGGTTCGCGCACGCGGCGGCCGTCGCCGTCGCCGAGCAGCCCGCGAAGGCGTACAACCCGCTGTTCATCTACGGGGACTCCGGTCTCGGCAAGACGCACCTGCTGCACGCGATCGGCCATTACGCGCAGAGCCTGTTCAATGGCGCGCGGGTCCGGTACGTCAGCTCCGAGGAGTTCACGAACGACTTCATCAACTCGATCCGCGACGGCAAGGCGGACGGGTTCCGCCGCCGCTACCGGGACGTCGACATCCTCCTCGTCGACGACATCCAGTTCCTTGAGGGCAAGGAGCAGACGCAGGAGGAGTTCTTCCACACCTTCAACACGCTCCACAACGCGAGCAAGCAGATCGTGATCTCCAGCGACCGGCCTCCCAAGGAGCTGGTCACGCTGGAGGACCGGCTGCGCAACCGGTTCGAGTGGGGCCTGACGACCGACGTCCAGCCGCCGGAGCTGGAGACCCGGATCGCGATCCTGCAGAAGAAGGCCCGCCAGGAGGGCCTGGCCGCGCCGCCGGACGTGCTGGAGTTCATCGCCTCGCAGATCGCGACGAACATCCGGGAGCTGGAGGGCGCGCTGATCCGGGTGACGGCGTTCGCGAGCCTGAACCGGCAGTCGGTCGACATGAAGCTGGCGGAGATCGTCCTGAAGGACCTGATCCCGAACGACTCCGGCCCGGAGATCACCGCCGCGATGATCATGGCACAGACGGTGGAGTACTTCGGCACGACGATCGAGGACCTGTGCGGGCCGTCGCGGTCCCGGATGCTGGTGACGGCCCGGCAGATCGCGATGTACCTGTGCCGGGAGCTGACGGACCTGTCCCTGCCGAAGATCGGCCAGCAGTTCGGCGGCCGCGACCACACGACCGTGATGCACGCCGAGCGCAAGATCCGCTCGCTGATGGCGGAGCGCCGCGCGATCTACAACCAGGTCACGGAGCTCACCGGACGGATCAAGCACCAGGCCCGCAAGCGCTGAGGAAAAGCCTGGGGACGGCCGCGTCCGGCCCTTCCCAGGCTGTGTACAAGGATCGTGCACAGGCCCGTTCGAACGCCCGCTCGAAGCAGTGCCGGACGGCGCCCGAACCAAGATCGACACGCACAGCCTGGGGATAACCCTGGGGATCCCGACCGAAAGGCCGGGGAAAACCTGCGGACAACATGGGGACGACTCGTGGACCGATTGTGGAAGCCCTGGGGACGGCCACCCGGCATCATGGGGACGAACCCGTGGACAAGCTGGGGAAGCCTTGGGGACGTCCTGGGGACGGCCCCGACCGGTCCCCGCCACGACGGCCGGCCGCCGCTGCGGCCGGGGAGAACCTGCGGAAAACTCGTGGACAACCGGGGGATGACGTGAGGATGACGTGTGGGGACGGATTCGCCGTCCCCAGCGCGGCTCGCCGCGTCCACCGCCGATGCACAGCCCCCGTGGACAGAGATCCGCGGCCTCACCTGCGAGAACGCGGGCTGTCCACACTATCCACGGCCCCTATTACTGGTACTGCACTACTTCTCTACTCAAGAAAAGATCCAACTCAAGCTAGGGCCTGGGGACAACGCGCCCCGAGCGCCCGAGCCGAGGCCGAACCACCTCAGCCTTGTCCGACACCTGCAGGAGGCGGGTCCCCTTGAAGTTCCGCATCGACAGAGACGCCCTGGCCGACGCCGTGGCCTGGACGGCGCGCACGCTGCCGGTCCGGCCCCCGGTGCCGGTGCTCGCGGGCATGCACATCGTCGCCGGAGGCGAAGGCAACGACGACCGCCTGAAGCTGTCGGCGTTCGACTACGAGGTCTCCGCGCAGGTCTCGACGGAGATCGACGTGGAGGAGGCGGGGACGGCGCTGGTGTCCGGCCGCCTGCTCGCCGAGATCTCGCGCAGCCTTCCTCCCCACCCTGTGGAGGTGACGACCGACGGCGCGAAGGTGATGCTGCGCTGCGGGAGCGCGAAGTTCACCCTCCTCACCATGCCTGTGGAGGACTACCCGTCGCTGCCGGAGATGCCGCCGGCCGCGGGCGCGGTGGGCAGCGACGAGTTCGCCGCGGCCGTCGCGCAGGTCGCGATCGCCGCGGGCAAGGACGACACGATCCCCATGCTCACCGGTGTGCGTGTGGAGATCGAGGGCGAGACGGTGACGCTCGCGTCGACCGACCGGTACCGGCTGGCCGTCCGGGAGCTGCACTGGAAGCCGGAGCGGCCGGACTTCTCCGCGGTCGCGCTCGTCCCGGCGAAGACGCTCGCCGACACCGCCAAGTCGCTGACCGCGGGCGCCGAGGTGTCGATGGCGCTCGCCGGGACCGGCGGCGCCGGCGAGGGCATGATCGGCTTCGAGGGCGGCGGGCGCCGCACCACCTCGCGGCTGCTGGACGGCGACTTCGTCAAGTACCGGTCGCTGCTGCCGAGTGAGTACGCGGGTCTGGCGGAGGTGAACACGGGGCAGTTCATCGAGGCGGTGAAGCGCGTGTCGCTGGTCGCCGAGCGCAACACCCCCGTGCGGCTGTCGTTCAGCCAGGGCGAGGTCGTCCTGGAGGCGGGGACGGGCGACGAGGCGCAGGCCGTGGAGGCCCTGGAGGCCACGCTGGAGGGCGAGGACATCGACATCGCCTTCAACCCCGGGTTCCTGCTCGACGGGCTCTCGGCGATCGGCTCGGACGTCGCGCGGCTGTCCTTCACGACGCCGACCAAGCCGGCGGTGCTGACCGGCAAGCCGCCGCAGGACGGTGAGAACCCGAACTACCGTTATCTGATCATGCCGGTGCGGTTGTCTGGGTAAAGACCGGTCCTAGGGCATACCTGGGGGAGACGACCGGTCCGCGGGGGAGTCGCCCCCGCGGACGGGCACGGGCAGTAACGCACAGGGGAGAAGTGAGCATGGAGCTGGGCATCATCGGCCTGGGCAAGATGGGCGCCAACATGGCCGAGCGGCTGCGGCGCGGCGGTCACACGATCATCGGGTACGACCACAACGCCGATCTCAGCGACGTCGGCTCGGTCGAGGAGCTGGCCCGGCGCCTCACCCCGCCCCGTGCCGTGTGGGTGATGGTGCCCGCGGGCGGCCCCACCCAGGACACCGTCAACAAGCTGGGGGAGGTCCTCGACGAGGGCGACCTCGTCGTGGACGGCGGTAATTCACACTATGTGGACGACCAGAGGCACGGCGAGGAGCTGGCGGCGAAGGGCATCGCGTTCCTCGACTGCGGCGTCAGCGGCGGCGTGTGGGGCCTGCAGAACGGCTACGCGCTCATGGTCGGCGGCGACGACGAGAACGTGAAGCGGATGATGCCGATCTTCGAGACGCTGAAGCCGGAGGGCGAGTACGGCTTCGTGCACTCGGGGAAGATCGGCGCGGGCCACTACGTGAAGATGGTCCACAACGGCATCGAGTACGCGATGATGCAGGCGTTCGGCGAGGGCTACGAGCTGATCGAGGCGAGCCCGCTGGTCACGCGGGTGCCGGAGACGTTCCTCAGCTGGCAGGAGGGCACGGTCATCCGGTCCTGGCTGCTGGACCTGCTGAACCGCGCCCTCAAGGACGACCCGGAGCTGGACGACCTGCGCGGCTACGCCAACGACTCCGGCGAGGGGCGCTGGACGGTGCAGGCCGCGGTGGAGCACGCGGTGCCGCTGCCGGCGATCAGCGCGTCGCTGTTCGCGCGGTTCGCCTCCCGGCAGGACGACTCCCCCGCGATGCGGGTCGTCGCCGCGCTGCGCAACCAGTTCGGCGGGCACGCGATCGAGTCCGCCAAGGGCGCCGACTCCCCCGGCGCCGACGTGGAGCCCCCGAAGCTCTGACCCGCCGCGGAGTTATCCACAGAACGCGCCGGGTGTGTGGGCGGCGCGCGAAAGGCTCTACCCTCGTGTCCCGTGCACGTCGCCCACCTCTCGCTCCAGGACTTCCGGTCGTACGCCACCGCGGAGGTGGCGCTCGCGCCGGGCGTGACCGCGTTCGTGGGGCCGAACGGGCAGGGCAAGACGAACCTGGTCGAGGCGATCGGGTACGTCGCGTCGCACGGCAGCCACCGCGCCGCGACGGACGCGCCGCTCGTCCGGCAGGGCGCGCCGCGCGCGATCGTCCGCGCGGGGGTGGTGAAGGACGACCGCAAGGCGCTGATCGAGCTCGAGATCAACCCGGGGAAGGCGAACCGGGCGCGGCTGAACCGGTCTCCCGTCCCCAGGCCGCGGGGGATCCTGGGGATGCTGCGGACGGTGCTGTTCGCCCCCGAGGACCTCGCACTGGTGAAGGGCGACCCGGGGGAGCGCCGCCGGTTCATGGACGAGCTGCTGACGGCGCGGGCTCCCCGGTTCGCGGCGGTCCGGTCCGACTACGAGCGGGTCCTCAAGCAGCGCAACGCGCTGTTGAGGTCGGCGGCGGCGCACCGCCGGTCCCCCGGCCCGGAGGTGCTCGCGACGCTGGACGTGTGGGACGCGCATCTCGCGCGGACCGGCGCGGAGCTGCTGGCCGGGCGGCTGGAGCTGGTGGAGGCGCTGCGCCCGCTCGTCTCGCGCGCGTACGCGGCGCTCGCCCCGGCCAGCGGCCTGGCGGATCTGCACTACCGGAGCTCGCTGGGCGCCGAGGAGTTGTCCACAGACCGTGGACGGCTGGCCGAGCAGCTGCTCGCCGGTGTGGCGGAGGCCCGCAAGCAGGAGCTGGAGCGCGGGGTGAGCCTGGTCGGGCCGCACCGCGACGAACTCGTCCTGCGGCTGGGGGAGCTGCCCGCGCGCGGGTACGCCAGCCACGGCGAGTCGTGGTCGTTCGCGCTGGGGCTGCGGCTCGCGGCGTTCGACCTGCTCCGCGCGGACGGCGACGACCCGGTGCTGATCCTCGACGACGTGTTCGCCGAGCTGGACACGGGGCGCCGCAGCCGGCTGGCGGAGATGGTGGCCCCCGCGGAGCAGGTGCTGATCACCGCGGCGGTGCCGGCCGACGTCCCGGAGGAACTGACGGGCGGGTCCTATACCGTCTCCGACGGCCGGGTCGTCCGGGACTGACCGGAAGGGGGCGCAGGTGAGCAGTGATCCCCAGAAGCCGGGGGACGGGGGAGACCGTCCCGGCTCGGGCGCCGATGATCCACAGGATGTGCACAACTCCCCCGGTCCGGTGAATTCTCCGGAACCCGGGGGTGTGGACGGGGCCGGTGATCCCCAGGCTGTGGACGGCGGGGCGTCCGCCGCGGCCGGGGTCTCCGGGGAGCCGGCGGCCCCGGCGAAGTCGGGGATCGAGCTGGCGCGGGAGGCGCTGGCGCAGGCGAAGGCGGACGCGCTGAAGCGCGGCACGCTGCCCGGCCAGGGCGGCCGGCGCAAGGGCGCGGCGAAGCCCGTCCGCACGCGGGACCCGGGCCGCGGCGGCGACCCGAAGGCGTTCGGCGCGGCGATCCGGGAGCTGCTGGCCACGCGCGGGTGGGAGCAGCGCGCGGCGGTCGGCGGCGTGTTCGGCAACTGGGCCGGCATCGTCGGTCCCGAGCTGGCCGAGCACACCCGCCCGGAGCGGTTCGAGGACGGGGAGCTCACCGTCGCCGCCGACTCCACGACGTGGGCGACGCAGCTGCGGCTGCTGTCGTCGACGCTGGTGCGGCGGCTGAACGAGGAGCTGGGGCACGGGACGGTCCGCCGGGTGAAGGTGGTCGGCCCGGCGTCGGGCCCCCGCCGCACCGGTGCGTGGCGCGTACGCTGAATCGCCGGTCAGTGGCGGCGGCGGGCCGTCGGGAAGTGACGTCGCGGGGAAGTGACAAGGCGGCGGGCCGCTCTGCGCGGGGACGGGGCGCCGGTTGCGCGGGGTGACGGGATGTCGGTGGCGGGTGGGAACATCTGTTCGGGAAGCCCGGTGATGAGTTCAGCAACGAGGGCGCCGTAGGCCAGAGAACCCCCCTAGGGCTATGGGGGGATGCATCTCCAGGCCCGCTCGGCCGCCACACGCGCACACAGCGCTCGGGAGTGCCACTTTTCGCCGTGTGACCCGGTAGAATGATGACGGGTTCAGGATGCTGCACCGCCATGGGGTGCCCGGAGCTCTACCGAACAAGTACGGAGCACTAGGGCGCCCTCATGTGTGTACGGGGCACACCGCGCTCCCCTGGGCGCGGGGCGGCTCACCATCCCCGGCAGGAGGATCTCCTTTGGCGTACGACGCTAGTTCGATCACTGTCCTTGAAGGCTTGGAAGCGGTGCGCAAGCGTCCGGGCATGTACATCGGGTCGACCGGTGAGCGCGGCCTCCACCACCTGGTCTACGAGATCGTGGACAACTCGGTCGACGAGGCCCTCGCGGGCTACGCCGACGACATCGTCGTGACGCTGCGCGCGGACGGCGGCGTCAGCGTGGTCGACAACGGCCGCGGCATCCCGGTGGGCGAGCACCCGGTGGAGAAGCGGCCGGCGATCGAGCTGGTGCTGACGACGCTGCACGCCGGGGGCAAGTTCGACGGGAAGTCCTACGCGGTCTCCGGCGGCCTGCACGGCGTCGGCTCGGCCGTGGTGAACGCCCTGTCGACCCGGCTGGAGGCCGAGGTCAAGGTGGACGGCCACGTGTGGCGGCAGTCCTACACGTGGCAGGGCCCCGAGACCGAGTTGCGGAAGGGCGAGGAGACCGGCGAGACCGGGACCCGCATCACCTTCTGGCCCGACGGCGACATCTTCGAGACCCTCGAGTGGAACTTCGAGACGCTGTCGCGCCGCATGCAGGAGATGGCGTTCCTGAACCGGGGCCTGTCGATCACCCTCCGCGACGAGCGCCCCGACCACTCCAACGGCGAGCCGCACGTGGTGAAGTACTACTACGAGGGCGGCATCGAGGACTTCGTCCGCTACATCAACGCGCGCAAGGAAGCGGTCCACGAGTCGACGATCTACTTCGGCGACGACACCGAGGGCATGTCGGTGGAGATCGCCATGCAGTGGAACTCCTCGTACGCCGAGTCGGTGCACACGTTCGCGAACACGATCAACACGGCGGAGGGCGGCACCCACGAGGAGGGGTTCCGCGCGGCGCTGACCACGATCGTCAACCGGTACGCGCGCGACAAGGGGCTGCTGCGCGAGAAGGACGACAACCTCACCGGTGAGGACGTCCGCGAGGGCCTGACCGCGATCATCTCGATCAAGCTCGCCGACCCGCAGTTCGAGGGTCAGACGAAGACCAAGCTCGGCAACACCGAGGCGAAGTCGTTCGTGCAGCGGGCCTGCAACGAGCACCTGCGCGACTGGTTCGAGGAGAACCCGGGCGAGGCCAAGGAGATCATCAACAAGGCGTCGCAGGCCGCGCGCGCGCGTGTGGCGGCGCGGCAGGCGCGCGACCTGACCCGGCGCAAGAGCCTGCTGGAGTCGACGTCGCTGCCCGGCAAGCTGTCGGACTGCCAGTCGACCGACCCGTCCAAGTCCGAGCTGTACATCGTCGAGGGCGACTCGGCGGGCGGCTCGGCGAAGGGCGGCCGCGACCCGCACTTCCAGGCCATCCTGCCGATCCGGGGCAAGATCCTGAACGTGGAGAAGGCGCGGATCGACAAGATCCTCAAGAACAACGAGGTTCAGGCGATCATCACCGCGCTCGGCACCGGGGTGCACGACGAGTTCGACATCTCCAAGCTGCGATACCACAAGATCATCCTGATGTCGGACGCCGACGTCGACGGCCACCACATCAACACCCTGCTGATGACGCTGCTGTTCCGGTTCATGAAGCCGCTGATCGAGGCCGGGCACGTGTACCTGTCGCAGCCCCCGCTGTACAAGATCAAGTGGGACGCCCGGGGCAACGAGGCCGACTACGCCTTCTCCGACGCCGAGCGCGACGCGATCATCGAGGCCGGGATCGCGGCCGGCAGGCGCGACCCGCGCCCCCGCGACCAGGTCCAGCGCTTCAAGGGCCTCGGCGAGATGAACGCCAACGAGCTGTGGGACACCACGATGGACCCCGACAACCGGGTCCTGCTGCAGGTGCAACTCGACGACGCCGCGCAGGCCGACGAGCTGTTCAGCGTGCTCATGGGCGAGGAGGTCGAACCCCGCCGGGAGTTCATCCAGCGCAACGCCAAGGACGTGCGCTTCCTCGACATCTGACAGGTGCGGCGGCCCCGGCCCGCCCTGACCGGCGGCGGGGCTCCCATCGGGCGTCGTACTTCGTTCCCACTTAGCAGAAGAGGTCTTGAGAGTGACGGACGTGACCACAGAGGGTGGACACCCGGGCGAACGGATCGAACCGGTCGACATCCAGGTCGAGATGCAGAAGAGCTATCTCGACTACGCGATGTCGGTCATCGTCGCGCGCGCGCTGCCCGAGGTCCGCGACGGACTCAAGCCGGTCCACCGCCGCGTCCTGTACGCGATGTACGACGGCGGCTACCGGCCCGACCGCGGCTACTTCAAGTGCGCCCGCGTCGTCGGCGACGTCATGGGGAACTACCACCCCCACGGCGACTCGGCGATCTACGACGCGCTGGTCCGCCTGGCGCAGCCGTGGTCGATGCGGTACCCGCTGGTCGACGGGAACGGCAACTTCGGGTCGCGCGGCAACGACCCCGCCGCGGCGATGCGGTACACCGAGTGCCGCATGGCCCCCCTGGCGATGGAGCTGCTGCGCGACATCGACAAGGAGACCGTCGACTTCTCCCCGAACTACGACGGCCGCTCCCAGGAGCCCGACGTCCTGCCGTCGCGGTACCCGAACCTGCTGGTCAACGGCTCCGCCGGCATCGCGGTCGGGATGGCCACCAACATCCCGCCGCACAACCTGCGCGAGGTCGCCGACGGCGTCCGCTGGTTCCTGGAGAACTACGGCGCGTCCGACGACGAGCTGCTCGAGGCGCTGATCGAGCGGATCAAGGGCCCCGACTTCCCGACCGCCGGCCTGATCGTCGGCCGCAAGGGGATCGAGGAGGCGTACCGCACCGGCCGCGGCTCCATCACGATGCGCGCCGTCGTCGAGGTCGAGGAGATCCAGGGCCGCACCTGCCTGGTCGTCACCGAACTCCCCTACCAGGTCAACCCGGACAACCTCGCGCTGAAGATCGCCGAGTCCGTCAAGGACGGCAAGCTCGACGGCATCGCCGACGTCCGCGACGAGACGTCCGGCCGGACCGGCCAGCGCCTGGTGATCGTCCTCAAGCGGGACGCGGTCGCCAAGGTCGTCCTGAACAACCTGTACAAGCACACGCAGCTGCAGGAGACGTTCGGCGCCAACATGCTCGCGCTGGTCGACGGCGTGCCGCGCACGCTGCGCGTCGACCAGTTCGTCCGGCACTGGGTCGCGCACCAGATCGAGGTCATCGTCCGGCGCACCCGCTTCCTGCTCCGCAAGGCCGAGGAGCGCGCCCACATCCTGCGCGCGCTGCTGAAGGCGCTCGACCGGATCGACGAGGTCATCGCGCTGATCCGCCGGTCGCCGTCGGCCTCGGAGGCGCAGCAGGGCCTGATGGACCTGCTGGAGATCGACGAGATCCAGGCGCAGGCGATCCTGGACATGCAGCTGCGCAAGCTCGCCGCCCTGGAGCGCCAGGCGATCACCGACGAGTACGACAAGCTGATGGCGGAGATCGCCGACTACAACGAGATCCTGGCCTCGCCGGAGCGGCAGCGCCAGATCGTCGGCGACGAACTGGCCCCGATCGTCGAGAAGTTCGGCGACGAGCGGCGCACGCAGATCATCCCGTTCGACGGGGACGTGTCGTACGAGGACCTCATCGCCGAAGAGGACGTCGTCGTCACCATCACCCGCGGCGGCTACGCCAAGCGCACCAAGACGGACCTGTACCGGGCGCAGCGGCGCGGCGGCAAGGGCATCCGCGGCGCGCAGCTGAAGCAGGACGACATCGTCGACCAGTTCTTCGTCACCACGACGCACCACTGGATCCTGTTCTTCACGAACAAGGGCCGGGTGTACCGGGCGAAGGCGTACGAGCTGCCGGACGCCGGGCGCGACTCGCGCGGCCAGCACGTCGCGAACCTCCTCGCGTTCCAGCCGGACGAGCACATCGCCCAGGTCATGGACCTGCGCGACTACGAGGTCGCCCCCTACCTCGTGCTCGCCACGAAGAAGGGCCGCGTCAAGAAGACCGCGCTGAGCGACTTCGACTCGCCCCGCACCGGCGGCATCATCGCGATCAACCTGGTCGACGACGACGAGGTGATCGCCGCGCGGCTCGTCTCCGCCGAGAACGACCTGCTGATGGTGTCCACCGGCGCGCAGGCGATCCGGTTCCACGCCGACGACGACTCGCTGCGCCCGATGGGCCGCGCCACCTCCGGCGTGATCGGCATGCGCTTCGAGGAGGACCAGGAAGTCCTGAACATGCTCGTCGTGAAGGACTCCGACCACGATGTCCTGGTCGCGACCGAGGGCGGCTACGCCAAGCGGACCCCCGTCGACCAGTACCCGGTCCAAGGACGGGGTGGTAAGGGAGTTCTCACCGCTAAGATCGTGGAATCTCGCGGCAGGTTGGTAGGGGCTCTGATGGTCCGCCCGGACTACGAGGTCTTCGGCATGACCTCGAACGGCGGGGTCATCCGCACCAGCGCAGCGGAGATCAAGCAGTCCGGCAGGCAGACCATGGGCGTCCGCCTGATGAACCTCGCCGAGGGGGACAGCGTGGTCGCCATCGCGAGGAACGTAGAGTCCACCATTGAGGACTCAGTCGACGCCGAGGGGGGCGATGGTGAGTGACGCGTCCGTCCGCCTCACCGAGCCGCTAGGCCAGGAGGACACGTGAGCACGGAGCCCGGCAAGAGCAAGGGCGGGCCCGGCGGGGGCCGCAGCGGCAAGGGGGCGGCCGGCAAGCCCGCCGGCCGCCCGGCCGCCTCCGGGAAGTCCGGGGACGGGACCGTCGCCGCGGCGTCCGCGAAGCCCGCCCGGGACGAGGCCGCCGCCGAGGTCGACTCCGACGCCGCCGCGCCGGACAAGGGCTCGAAGTCCTCGTCGGGCTCCTCCGGTTCGGACGAGACCCGGGTGGACCTCGCCCACCTGAAGGCCGAACCGGAGACGTCCGGGACGCCGGAGATCGCGCCGGTCAGGGACACCGCCGAGCCGTCCAGGCCCGCCAGGCCCGCCAAGCCCAGCTGGACCAAGCCCGCCGAACCGTCCGGCTCCGTCTCCACGGGCCGGACGGAGAAGCCGCCGGTGCCCCCTCCCGCGCCGCCCGCCGCCGCGTCGGGCGGCGGCTCGGGCGGCCGTGCCGGGTCCGGCTTCGCCGGGACCGTCCTGAAGGACCGGCCGTCCGCCGCGGTCGCCCCGATGAACTCCAAGTCGCCCGCGCAGGCGAAGCCGGCGCGCAAGGCCCAACTCCAGCTCGCCCGGCTCGAGCCGTGGTCGGTGATGAAGTTCAGCTTCGTGATGTCGCTGGTCTGCTTCGTCGTCCTGGTGGTCGCCGTCGTCGTGCTGTACGTGATCCTGTCCGGCCTCGGCGTCTTCGACGCGATCAGCGACACCGTGAACAGCCTCACCAAGCAGCAGGGCGACACCACCGGCGGCGTCGACGCCGGCAACTGGTTCTCCTTCGCCCGCGTGTTCGGCTACACGGTCCTCGTGGGCGCCCTGAACGTCCTGCTCATCACCGCCCTCTCGACGGTCGGCTCCGTGATCTACAACCTCGCCGCCGACCTCGTGGGCGGCGTCGAGGTCACCCTCAAGGAGGCCGAGTAGCGCGATCCCGCCGCCGCCCGGCAATCGATTTCCGGTTGCCCTTCCACATGGGGTAATCTCTGGTTGCGCCGCAAGGGCGGCGGCAGTGCGGGCCTATAGCTCAGTCGGTTAGAGCGCATCCCTGATAAGGATGAGGCCGGTGGTTCAAGTCCACCTAGGCCCACCAGCTCAGAGCCCCCACCGGGTCACCGGTGGGGGCTTTTGACAGTGGTCCTCGACGTCGCCGTCAGCGTAGCCCTCCATGGTCATGGAGACCTTCACGTGAGGATGGCAATCCAGAGACGGATTCCGGCGGGCTTCGGAGACGCGCTCCCGCACGGCGCGTTCGCGACAGGCCCGCCGACAGGAGCCAACGAGTCGTTCGCGCGGCACACCCAAGCCAAGACGGCGCGCTGGCAGAACCGCTTCATCGAGGCAGCCGACCTCGCCCGCCAAGGACCCGAGGCCAGCCCGCCGCCGAGCCCTGTTCGCCCTCTCGGTAGCGACGCGGACCGTGACCCCGACAGCGCCCGACCAGTCCTCTCGCCGCTCAGTTCAGGCAGTCGATCCGCGATGTCAATGCCACCGCCCTGATCGACGATGCCGACATGGAGAGTTCATGAGTCCGCTGCCCGCGCAGATGGTCGACCGCTGGCAGAACCGCCAAGAACCAGGACCGGGGCAGGGAACCGTCTACTGGCACATGCTGGTGGGCGACCAACCCGAGGCGCGGGACATCGCGGACGCAGCACAACAGCGACTCGCCGACTTCACCGGCCTGCACATGACGCCCGCCGAGTGGCTGCACATCACCACCCTCGTGGTCGGCTCGACCGCCGAGATCACCGATGACCAGCAACAGGACATGCTCAGGACGGCGTCAAGCCTTCTCGCCGAGATCCCTCCCGTTTCCGTGACGCTCGGCCGCATCCTGTACCACCCTGAGGCCATCATCCTGGCCATTCGTCCCACCGAAGCCCTTGGACGGGTACGGACCGCCATCCAGGCAGCCACGCTGAAGGTGACCGGGCGCGAAGGCCATACCGAAGGCCCCGCACAATGGCTGCCGCACATGACGATCGCCTACAGCGAGACCGAACAGCCGGCCCAGCCGCTCATCAACGCACTCGGCCGCGAGCTTCCTAACCGCGAGATCACGCTCAACGCCGTGAACCTGGTCGTCCAACGAGGCCCGGAACGGCTCTGGGACTGGCATCCGATAGGGCGCGCCACCCTGCGCGGTGACCCCTAGAACACTGCCGAATTCCACCGTTTGAGATCGAGCGGCGGCGGCGCTCAGGCCGCTGCGCGGCCACGCGCCATGCCGCCCGAAGGCGCGGTCCCCCGGCCGCACATCGCTGCGTGGCCGCGCTTGCCGCCGTTCGCGTGAACAGGCACTTGATGCGCGGGGCTGCGGGTGCGGTGTCGGGCACATGGGACCGTCAGGATCAGTCCCCATCGAAGCCACGGAAAGTACCGGACTCGTCCGCGGCGTCGGCGAAATCGGCGAAGTCCATGTTCGCGATGCTCAGATTGGCGGAGACATCGCCGTACCAGCGGGGCGGTAGGCGGAAGGTACGACCGGGTTCCTCGTATAGATCGACGGCGAGCAGCGAGCGTTCATCCCCGGTCATGGTGGTCGCGTCGGCAAGGAACAGGTAGGTCAGCTTCTCCTCGTCGGCGGCAGCGGCGTCCGCGGCGACTAGCGTTTGGACACTCACCCCGGCGTACGCCGGATCGCTGACGTAGGTCGCGCCGCCGCTATGGGAGGCTTCGAGCGCTGCTTTCAGAGCCTCCCAGGCCATGTCATCGGTGAAATCGGTGCGCATGACCAAGGAGGCCAGGTCGGCGGGCTCGGGCAGGGGAGTCATGCTCAGGATCTTCCTATACGTACTCAACTTCTCAACACGGCGTGCAAGCGTCGGACGGCGGTGACAGCAGCCATGACAGCACCAGGAGCGAACACCAGCGGACGTCGTCACCCCTCACCGCAAGGACAGCACGGCGAACCGAGCTAGCGACCTTGGTCGTGATCGAACTGAAGGATGAGGCCGGTGGTTCAAGTCCACCTAGGCCCACCAGTTCAGAGCCGCCCACCAGGCAGCCCAGCCGCTTAAGAAGCGTTGTGGTCACGTGCCGCAGGTCGCGAAGCCGGATGCGGCGCAGCTCCGCTTCGCGCAGAGCACTCCCGCGCGCATTGGTCTGTCACGGGGTTGCGCGCTGTTCGCGCGGGATCACCTTCCGGACCGGTCTGCTCCTCTGTTGCGGTCCGCGCTCGTTATGCGCTCCGGCCGACGTCAAGGCCTCCGAAGCGCCAGGGCACATCGGAGAGGCACATGGGGGACGCGATCATGTACGAGGCGTTGAAAGTCGGCCGACGGGACAAGGGCCGAGTCAGGGGTGCTGTGCGCGGGTCAGGGCCAACTCAGCAGGTCGGCGATGAAGTCAACGAGAGCCTCAACGATCCTGCCGGGCCACCGCTTCTTCCGTCTGCGTTTGCGTGTCACGAAGGGCTCACTTCGACTGGTGAAGGCTAATGAACGGGCTCATCCAGGCACCAAGGAACCGTCCAGTCGCCGGGCGTCACGGCAATCGAGGTTAGCCGTGCGGAACAATCGCGGAACCCCCGACGGCCCCGCCCAATGGAGGCCGCCAGTTCAGCCCAGGTCGGAGGAGCCGACCTTCTCGAACATCGCGGCGTAGACGATCAGGACCAAGGAGGCGCTGCCCACAAGGCAGTGCGTGACCAGCCACCAGCGGCTCACCCACTTGGTGGCCACGGCGGCGATCAGTGGCACGACCATGACCCCCCAGGCCAGCAGGGTCAGAAGCCCGGCCAGCAGGCCGCCTGGAGTGGGGCTGCTGCCGTCGACATAGTTGGACATCTCGAAGCCGGCCCAGATGAGGAGAAGCCAGGCGGCGACCCTGGCCAGGTCGGCCGCTCACCGTTGACGGTCCGCGCGCGGCCGTGCGTCCGTGGTCTCCGGCACCGCTCCCGGGCGAGAGGCGCATGATTTCTCTTGTCGCTGGTGATATCGGGCTTGTTCTGCTCACTTCTCTGTGTGACGGGATTGGACGAGCGTGGCGTGAGCAGTCGAGGGCCTCGCGCCGAGTGCGCGGACCGGGGCTCGACCGGATGGTTCGATGACCTGTTCGGCCGGTACTTCGCCCGCGTGTACGCCTACGCGGTGACGCGGGTCGGCAGCACGCTCGCCGAGGAGGTGGCCAGCGAGACGTTCGCCATCGCGTGGCGGCGCCGCGACGTGGTGCCGGACGTCCCGCTCGCCTGGCTGATCGGCATCGCACGCAACGTGATCCGGGAGCAGTGCCGGCAGGCGCTGCGCCAGGACCTCATCGCCGCGGAACTGCATGCCTGGGCGGCGGCCTCGCCGCCGGTCACCGGGGACGTCGCCGAGCTCATCGTCGACCGGAACGTCCTGCTGCGGGCGCTCGCCGCGCTGCCGGAGGGGGACCGAGAGGTCCTGATGCTGCTCGGCTGGCACGGGCTGTCACCGCGCGAGGCCGCCGACGTCCTGGGCTGCTCCCGGCCCGCGCTGGCCATGCGCATCCACCGGGCCCGCCGGCACCTCGACCGCCACATCAACGACGCGGCCCGCGACCCGGATCCGGGAAGTGAAGGGGACACCGATGAGTAGGACGACCGATCTGCTGGCGACGATGGCGGCCGTCCGGCCGGACCGGCTCGACCCGCCCACCGATCCTGGACGGCTCGAACGCGTCCGCGCCCGCGCGATGTCGGAACCTGAACCGGATCGGGCGCCGGCTCGGGTGCTCGGGCGGCGCGTCCGGTACGGCGGAGCCATCGTCGCGGCTGCGGCCCTGGTCGCCGGGCTGATCGTCATGGCACGCCCCTCCGGGCCGGACACGGGTCCGCCGTCGGCACGACGGGCGCTCCTCGTCGCCGCCACGACACTCCAGGAAGCCGACACGGCGACCGGACGGTACTGGACGGCCGACCTCAGCTCCGTCACCACGGCGACCTACCTGGGCGGCACCGCCGCGGGGCCGCCACCCGGCACCGCGAAACCCTTGTACCGCTACACCTCGACGTGCGACGCCCGGCTCTGGGCAGCCCGATCCGGACGCGACCCCAGCTGGCTCGTCGTCGATGCGGTCACCGACAGGAGGCTGAGCGGCGCCGACGAACGCGCCTGGCGGCGGGCCGGCGCGCCGCGTCCCGACTCGTGCGAGATCCACGGCATGAGCGTCGGCCTGCGGTCGGCCCCGCCCGCGGCGCTCGCCCTGCGGCGCAGTATGCGCACGACCTCGCAGGACGAGCCGACCTATCCGACCGCGGCGAGCGTACCCATCACCCCCGATCAAATCGCCGCGCTGCCCACAGATCCCACGGCGCTCAAGGCCACGCTGGACGGGTTCTGGCTCAACGCCACCACCCCCTCAGCGAAGCCGAAGGCAGGCAGGACAGTCCCGCTGGACGTCACGTTCCAGCAGATCACCGACCTGCTGGTCGGCGCTCCCGCGCCGCCCGCGGTCCAGGCCGCCCTGTACCGGGTGCTGGCCCGCCTGCCGATCGACCGCAGCCGCGGAACCGTCACCGACCGCCTCGGCCGCCACGGCGTCGCCTTCTGGACCGCCACCGGAGCCATGGAGACCAGGCTGATCATCGACTTGCGGACCGGGCACCCGCTCGCCGTGGAGAGCCGCCTCGCGGGCGAGCTCGACGGGTACACCCTCATCCGCAGACAGGGCTGGACCGACACCGGCCCCACCCTTCCGGCCCATCGCCTCTGAGGCGCGTCCCCGTCATCCGGCCCCAGGGTGCTGCCTCAGCGGATCCCGCTGTCGTAGTTGATCTCCACACGCGCATACACGTGAGCATGGACGGTGACGGGGATCGTCGATCGTCTCAAGAGCGGGGTGGGGGAAGACTGCCAGGGGCTTCGCACCACGTGAAGCGTGTAGTGGCCGGGTGCGAGGCGCACTCGGAAACGCCCTTGGCCATCCGTCCGGATGAAGGCGGCCACTCCGGGCCAATCATGCCGCGTCACCACCGCCGACATCTTCACATGGCCAACGGGGCACACTTGCCCGGCGCGCTGTGCAGGGCACGTCGGCCCTACCGTCGTCTGCCCCGCCAGTCCACTGCCCGAAGCCGTCGAGGAGAGCCAGGCCGGTTCGACCGCGCCCAGGGCCAGCACTCCCAGCGCCGTCCCGGCAGCGATCTTCCAAGCCCTTCGCATGGCTCTCAGACGCTCGGAAGCCGTGGACGAGTTCCCATGGCGAGCACGGCCGCTCGAATACGGCGGATCCGCCTACCCGAGCGAATAGTCGGGTCGGAGCCGGGTAGCGGCCCGTGTGGCGGAGCCTGATCCCGGCGCTGCCACGCCCGCGCCTGGAAGGGAGAGACGATGGCCGCCGCCACCGAACGGATCGGCGCCGGTGCCGGGCCGGCCAGCCTGAGGTTGCCCGGGATCGTGCTGGGGTCGGCCTCGGCGGCTTCGTCGACGGGATCCTGCTGCACCAGCTCCTGCAGTGGCACCACATGCTCACCAGCACCAACACCGACCGGATCGGGGTGAAGTACTACAACCCCCACACGGTCTCCGGGCTGGAGATGAACACGGTGTGGGACGGCCTGTTCCACGTGGTGTGCTGGCTGGCGGTGCTGACCGGACTGGCCATCCTGTACTCGCGGGTCACCCACCGGCGCCGCCGGGTGTGGACCTCCCAGGTGCTGTGGGGGTGGATGCTGGTCGGCTGGGGGCTGTTCAACCTGGTCGAAGGCATCATCGACCATCAGATCCTCGGTATCCACCACGTGCACGGCGGCCCGCACCAGATCTGGTGGGACGTGGGCTTCCTCCTGCTGGGCGCGGTACTGGTGGGCGTCGGATGGCTGGTGCAGCGCACCGGAACCCCGTTCGACCCCGAGCCCGACGACGGCCGGTCACGGCGCGCATGATGCCGGGCCATCCGATGCCGGGCCATCCGATGCCGGGCCATCCGATGCCGGGCCATCCGATGCCGACGCACGGCGGCGTGGGATGGGACACCGTGCTCGCGGTGGCCGGTGTGGCTGCCATCGCGGTCGCCTACCTGCTGCTGGCGCACCGCGGAAGCAGCCGGGCGGCCCGCCCCGGGGACAGGTGGCGCGCGGCGATGTTCCTGGCCGGGTGCGCCCTGTCGGCGGCGGCGCTGCTACCGCCGATCGCGCCGTTCGCGCATGAGGATTTCCGTGGCCACATGCTCCAGCACATGCTGCTGGGAATGTACGCGCCGCTCGCCTTGGTCCTGGGCGCCCCGATCACCGTGCTCCTGCGCGCACTGCCGGCGCAGCGGGCCCGGACCCTGACCGGCGTACTGCGCACGAAGCCGATGGGGGTTCTCGCCAACCCCATCACCGCGCTGGTGCTCAGCACCGGCAGCCTTGCCGTGCTGTACTTCACCCCGCTCTACGACGCCTCGGCCGCCCGGCCGCCGCTGCACTGGCTGCTGCACGCGCACTTCGTGCTCTCGGGGTGCCTGTTCGCCTGGGTCATCGCCGGACCCGACCCCGCACCGTCACGACCCGGCGTCAGAGCACGGCTGCTCGTCCTCGGCGCGGCCATCGCCCTGCACGCCGTCATCGCCCAGCTGATGTACGGCGGATTCCTCATCGACGTGCACGCACCCATCGCCCAGGTCCGCGGCGGTGCGGAGATCATGTATTACGGCGGAGACGTCGCCGAGCTCCTGCTCGCCGCCGCCCTTGTCGCCACCTGGCGCCCCGCCGGCCGCCCCGCCCGGGTGCGACGGCCGGCGTTCGAGGACTAGTCGGGAGCGGTGTCCACAGGTCGAGGCACCGCCGCTCCCCCGGCACCCCGCCCTCCTGGCGGGTGCCGGGGGCGAGAGGCGGTCAGTTCGGTGCCGGGGTTTTGGTGGGTTCGGTGGCCTGCCGCGGGACGGGGGCTGCGGCGGGACGGAGCAGGGGCCCCGGCCGGAGCAGTGCGCCGCAGAGGACGGCGCCGGTCGCGAAGATGCCCGCGCACCACCAGAACACCGTGGTGTAGCCGTGGATCGCGGCGAGCTGGAGCAGGTGCGGCGTCGGGCGGCCGTGCACGTGGTCGGTCAGGTAGCCGGTGGTGGCGCTGGCCGCGATGGTGTTGAGCAGCGCGGTGCCGATCGAGCCGCCGAGCTGCTGCCCGGTGTTGATGCTCGCCGACGCCACCCCCGCGTCCTGCGGCGCGACGCCGAAGGTGCCGGTGGCGGCCGCCATACCGAAGATGAGGCCCATGCCGGCGCCGGTCACCATGAGCGGGCCGAGCAGCGCCGACGCGTAGGCCGAATGCGCGCCGATCCCCGTCAGCCAGACCATGCCGGCCGTGTTGAGCAGCATGCCGGCGACGACCATCGGCCGCGGGCCGAAGCGGGGCAGCAGCCTGGTGTTGCCCAGGGTGGCCGTGGTCCCGCTGAGCGCCACCATCGGCAGCATCGCGACGCCGGACCTGACGGCCGAGTATCCCAGCGTCACCTGCATGTAGTAGACGAGGAACAGGAAGACGCCGAAGGTGCCCGCGCCGCTGATCAGGACGGTGAGGTAGGCGCCGGCGCGGTTGCGGTCGAGGACGATCCGGGGCGGGAGCAGGGGCTGCGCGGCGCGGGACTGCCAGGCGGCGAAGAGGGCCAGGAGCGCGCCTCCGGCCACCAGGAAGCCCCAGGCCGAGGGCGTGCCCCAGCTGTGCGACGCGGCGTTGGAGAAGCCGTAGACCAGGCAGAACATGCCGCCGGACACCGCGAGGACGCCCGGGACGTCCAGCCGGCCGCCCGGCGTCCGCCGCTGCCGGGGCACCAGCAGCGCGCCGCCGGTGATCGCGATCGCGGCGAAGAGCAGGTTGACGTACATGCACCAGCGCCAGGACAGGGAGGACGTCAGCGCGCCGCCGAGCAGCAGCCCCAGGCCGCCGCCCGCGGCGGCGACCATGCCGTAGACGCCGAACGCCTTGGCGCGCTCCTTCGGGTCCTTGAACGTGGTGGCGAGCAGGGACAGGGCGGACGGTGCGAGCAGCGCGCCGAAGACCCCCTGGCAGGCGCGCGCCGTCACGAGCATGGGGAAGCCGGTCGCGGCGCCGCCGGCGGCGGAGGCGGCCGCGAAGCCGACGAGCCCGGTGAGGAAGGTCGCCTTGCGGCCGATCAGGTCGGCGAGGCGGCCGCAGAACAGCAGCAGGCTGCCGAACGACAGCGCGTACGCGGTCACGACCCACTGCCGGTCGGCGGTCGTGAAGCCCAGGGCGCGCTGCGCGGACGGCAGCGCGAGGTTCATGACGGTCAGGTCGAGGACGACCATGAGCTGGGCGGAGGCGATGACGGCGAGGATCAGCCACCGTCTCGGGTCCCGGCCGGTCGTGCCCGCCGGGTCGGCCGGGCCGGAGGCCGGGGCCGCACTGGGTGTCGCCACGATGATCTCCTTGTCGCGTCGGGCGGGTCGGGGGCGCCGGCGGCGGTCACCGCGGGCCGCCGGGCTCCCGCCGCGGATCGGTGTCAATGGTCCGACGAGGCGGCCCGCCGGAATGTCAGGCGGCGGCGGGGCCTCACATTCCGGTGCGGTATCCCGTCGGAGAGGTGAGGGCGGATCCGACGCAGGGAGCCTCTGGGACCATGACCGACCATTCGCGGCACGACGACGCGGGCCTGAGCGCGATCATCAGCGAGCGGCGCCGGCTGATCAATCTCGCCTACCGGCTTCTCGGCTCCGTGTCCGAGGCCGAGGACGTCGTGCAGGAGACCTACGCCCGCTGGTACGCGATGTCGCGGGCGCAGCGGGACGCCATCGAGTCCCCCGGAGCCTGGCTGTCGAAGGTCGCCGGGCGCATCTGCCTGGACATGCTCGGCTCGGCGCGCGCGCGGCGGGAGCGCTATGTGGGCGAGTGGATCCCCGAACCGGTGCCGGAGCCCGGGCAGTGGGTCAGCGGCCGCGTGGGCACCGCCCCGCCCGACCCGGCCGACCGGATCACCCTGGACGAGTCGGTCAGCATGGCCTTCCTCGTCGTGCTCGATGCGATGACCCCGGCGGAACGCGTCGCGCTCGTCCTGCACGACGTGTTCCGCTACCCCTTCGCGGAGATCGCGGAGATCACCGGGCGCACCCCGGCGGCGTGCCGCCAGCTGGCGTCCTCGGCCCGCCGCCGCATCCGCGACGCCGGGCCGCCCGCGGCTCCGGCGGCCCGGCAGGCCGGCATCGTCCGGGACTTCAAGGAGGCCCTGGCGGCCGGCGACGTCGGCGCGCTCGTCGGCCTCCTCGATCCCGGCGCCACCCTCACCGTCGACGGCGGCGGCCTGGCCAGCGCCACGCTGCACCCGATCGAGGGCGGCGAGCGGATCGCGCGCTACTGCGCCGGCATCGCCGTCCGGTCCCGGGGCCTGACGCTGCTCCTGGAGCGCACCGTGAACGGCCAGCCCGGCCTGGTCGCCCAGTACGGAGGCGTCACCTCGACGGTCTACGCGTTCGAGATCGCGGACGGCCGGATCAAGCACATCTGGGCGGTGCGGAATCCGGAGAAGCTCCGGTCCTGGGGCGTGGACTGACGCGTCCGGCGCTTTGCGGGCGGCCGGCGGCGAACGGGCGGAGGTGAGCGCGCCGGCCGTACCCGTCCCCCGCGCGAGCTACTCGGGAATGTCCTCCGTGCGGTGATGATCGCGTAGTCGTCGAATCCTTAGCGTTCTCTGCGTGAGCGCGGCGTTCCCGTCGCGAAATCCCAGGCAATGGCAATTTCGCCGGGCCGCGGTTTTCTTACGCTGGAGGACAGGATGATTCGCAAGCTCAGGACGCTCGCCGTGGCCGCGATCTGCTGCGCGGTGGCCGGTGCGGGGCTGACCGGGTGCGATGACGACGCGGGTTCCTTCCCGTTCATGAACGCGCACAGGGCCGCCACCTTCACCGGGACGAAGAAGATCGAGGTCGCGGGGAAGAAGGTGAACGTGTCCTGCTCGGGCAAGCGGGCGGACGGCGGGCCGGTCGTCGTCCTGCTGCACGGCGGGGGCGACGGGCTGGACAAGATGGCCGCGTTCCAGAAGACCCTCGCCGAGAAGAACCGGGTCTGCTCCTATGACCGGCTCGGCGCGGGCGCCAGCGACAAGCCGGACGGACCGCAGGATTTCGGCAGCACCGGGAAGGTCCTCACCGGGGTCCTCGACGAGATCGCCGGGGACGCTCCGGTCGTCCTGGCCGGGCACTCGATGGGCGGGCTGATCGCCGCGCGGTACGCCCCCGACCACCGGGGCCGCGTGAAGGGCCTGGTCCTGATGGACGCGACGCCGCCGACCATGCTCGCCGACCTGACGGCGGCGATCCCCGCGTCCGCGAAGGGCCCGGCGGCCCAGCTGCGCGCGCAGAACCTCGCGGTCTTCAAGGGGGAGAACCCGGAGCGGCTCGCCATGCCGGACGGGAAGGTCCGCTCCGTCGGGAACATCCCGGTGGAGGTGATCAAGCACGGGAAGCCGTACCTCGCGGCCGTCCCGGGGTCCGGCCCGCGCCTGGAGCAGTCGTGGACGGCGGGCGAGCGCAGGTGGCTGGCGCTGTCCGGCCGCAGCAGGTTCACGATCGCGGAGAAGAGCGGCCACTACATCTACCTGGAGCAGCCCGACGTCGCCGTCCGGGCCGTCGAGCGCGTCGCCGCGAAGGTCGCGAGCTGAAGCCCGCGAGGCGGCGTTCCCGACGGCGCTTCGACCGCGTTCCAACCGCGTCCCGACCGCGTCCCGGCCGCGCCGTGTTCTCGCGTGGCATCCCCGCACTGTTCACGACTGCTGAGCAGGCGGGGATGCTCGTTTTCCGGGGAATGATTCGCCCCTCCAGGGGGAGCCGCTCAATGCCCCGGTCTCGCCATTCGGCCGCCGGCCCGGAAAGGCTTGTCCCCCGTGCGAGCTACTCGGGAATGTCCACCGCGCGGTGACGTTTCCGAACGGGCCGATTCCATAGCGTTCTTCCATCGCCGCGGTGCTCGGGCCGCGGACCCCCCGAAGGAGTCGGAATGCGTTTGGTGAAGCAGCTGGTGGCCGTCATCGCGGTCGCCTTCGTCGGAGGTCAGGCGGTCGCCGCGGTGAAGGGGAACGAGCTCCTCACCTTCGTGCTGGGGATGGCGACGGCGGCCCTGGCGCCGGTCGTGTACGCCTGGGTGGTGCGGCGCACGGAGCGCCGCGCGCCGGCGGAGATCGCGAGGAAGGGCGCCGGCGCCGCCGTCGCGCGCGGCATGCTGATCGGCTTCGCGATGTTCGCCTCCGTGATCGTGAACATCGCCTTCCTCGGCGACTACCGGGTCGACGGCTTCGGCTCGGTCCCGGGCGCGGTCGGGCTGTTCGGCTTCATGGCCGCCGCGGCGGTGACGGAGGAGCTGATGTTCCGGGGCGTGCTGTTCCGGATCGTCGAGGGGCGCATCGGGACGTGGGCGGCGCTGGCGCTGACCGGCCTGCTGTTCGGGCTGTCGCACCTCACCAACGCGCACGCCACCCTGTGGGGCGCGATCGCGATCGCGGTGGAGGCCGGGGGCATGCTGGCCGCCGCGTACGCCGCGACCCGGAACCTGTGGGTGCCGATCGGGCTGCACTTCGCGTGGAACTTCGCCGAGTCGGGCATCTTCGGCACCGAGGTGTCGGGCAACGGCTCGAACAAGGGGCTGCTGGACGGCGCGATGTCGGGCCCGTCGCTGATCACCGGCGGCGAGTTCGGCCCGGAGGCGAGCCTGTACTCGGTCGGCGCCGGGCTGGCGCTGACGGTCGCGTTCATGTGGCTGGCCCGCCGGCGCGGCCACGTCCTGCCCGCCCGCCGGCGGGGCGCCGAGGTCGCCGGGAGCGCCGCCGCCCGGCCCGCCGCGACCGCTACGCTCTCCCGGTGATCGATCTTCGGCGGCTTCCGGCGATGGATCTCGGACGGTTCCCGGACGCGTGGCGGCGGTGCGACGTCACGGTCCGGGATCTCCCGTTGGCGCTGGTGCTGATCGCCATGTCGTTCGTGCCGGCCTTCCACGGCGCGGGGACGCAGATCGGCGAGATGGCGACCCGTCCGTTCGACGCGCTCGCGGCCCTGGTCGTCCTCCTGGAGTGCCTCCCGCTGGCGGTGCGGCGGCGGTGGCCCGGGGTGTGCCTCGCGCTGGTGTCGATCGGGTTCACCGTCGACCAGATGCGCGGCTACCACCTGGTCGCGGGCACCGCGGTGCCCTTCGCGCTGCTGAGCGCGGGCGCCTACCTGGAGCGCCACCGGCGCGTCACCATGGCGGCCGGGACGGTGCTGTACGTGGTGTTCGCGGTCGCGCTGAACCGGGTGGGCGCGAACGAGCAGGCCGACGAGTACGTGACGTTCTACCTCGCGCTTGCCCTGATCTGGGGGGTCGGGGCGTGGCTGCGCTCGACGCGGGCCGCCGAGGCCGAGCGCCGGCTCCGCGTCGCCGAGGCCACCCGGACCGCCGAGCGCACCCGCATCGCCCGCGAGCTCCACGACGTGGTGACCCACCACGTGACGGCGATGGTGGTGCAGGCGGAGGCGGCGCGCTACCTGACCGCGGCGCCCGACCGGCTGGACGAGACGCTGAGCACGGTCACCGACACCGGCCGGCGCGCCATCACCGACCTGCGGCACCTGCTCGACCTGCTCAACCCCGACCACGGCACCGGGGGCGGGAGCGGCACCGGCGGCCCGGGCAGGGCGCCCTCCGCGGGCGACCTGGACGCGCTGGTCGAGCAGACGCGGCGGGCCGGGCAGCCGGTGGAGTTCACGCGGGTGGGCGAGGCGGCGGTGGCGGCGGGCAGCGCCGAATCGGTCGCCTACCGGGTCGTGCAGGAAGCTCTGACGAACGTGTTGAAGTACGCCCACGGGAGCCGCGCCGCGGTCCAGGTGCGCTACGGCGAGAAGGAGATCACGGTGGAGGTCGGCAACGATGGCTCGGGGTCGCGGGCCGCGGCCGTCGGCGGCGGCGGGCGGGGCCTGACCGGCCTGAGTGAGCGGGTGGCGGCGCTGGGCGGGGAGTTCAGCGCGGACCCGCGGCCCGGCGGCGGTTTCGTGGTGCGGGCCCGCATCCCGTCGGGGACCGCGTCGTGACCGCGCCGGTCCGGGTCCTGGTCTGCGACGACCAGGCGCTGATCCGCACCGGGTTCGCGACGATCATCGACGCGCAGCCGGACCTGGAGGTCGTCGGCGAGTGCGGGGACGGGCGCGCCGCGGTCGACCTCGCCCGCCGGCTGAACCCCGACATGGTGGTGATGGACGTCCGGATGCCGGTGCTCGACGGCATCGAGGCGACCCGCCTGCTCGCCGGCGCCGGGGTGGAGCATCCCGTGAAGGTGCTGGTGGTGACGACGTTCAACCTCGACGAGTACGTCTACGAGGCGCTGCGGGCGGGGGCGAGCGGGTTCCTGCTCAAGGACGCGCCGCCGGCGCAGCTGCTGCAGGGCATCCGCACCGTCGCGTCCGGTGCGGCGCTGCTGGCGCCCGAGGTGACGCGGCAGCTCGTCGGCAAGTACGCGGAGCGGATCCGGCCCGCGCCGGGCGCGGCGGAGGGCACCGCGCTGGCGCCGCGCGAGCTGGAGGTGCTGCGGCTGATCGCCAACGGGCTGTCCAACAGCGAGATCGCCGCGACGCTGGTGATCAGCCAGGAGACCGTCAAGACCTACGTGTCGCGCATCCTCACCAAGCTGGACCTGCGCGACCGTGTGCAGGCGGTCGTCTACGCCTACCGCAACGGGCTGGTCACCTGAGCCTCCGCGCACCGGCCGTGCGCCGGTCGTGCTCTGTGCGCCGGTCACCCCTGGTTGGGGACGGCCGGCGCACAGGGGTGTGAACAGAGTTATCCACAGGATGTGGATTGCTTGGCGACCGGGTGCGGGAACCGCTCGTGGCCAGGGAGGACGCGGATATCCCCAGGAAACGGGGCTGGGGACGAGCAGTGGACGGCGGTGGGTACGGTGACCGGCCCCGGGATGGGGACGGCGTTATCCACAGGCGTCTCGCGTCGGCGCGGAACTCGTGGACGACCTCGATCGGGCCGACGATGTGCGCGTTGAACTCCTCCAGCTCCTCCGCCGGGACCCACAGCTCCAGGATCGTCCGGCCGCCCACCTGGCGGACCGGATAGCGGTCGGCGAAGGCGGCGTCGACCTCGAACCTCGTCACGTAGCCGGAGCCGTGCGCGGGCACGTTCCAGTCCCGGGCGATCTTGATCGCGTACTCCTCGTCGAGCACCGGGTAGAAGATCGGCTGGTCCGGGAGGCGCGGCGGCCATGCCCGCCAGCCCGCGGCGTGCAGCAGGTCCAGCTCGGCCGGGCCGACCGGCCGCCAGAGGGTGAGGGTGGTCATCCGCAGATTCTGCCCGTACCGTCCTGACCTGCGGACGGGCTCCGGCTGTCCACAGGCGGCCGGTCGGGTGGCGGCTGGGGACGCGGTTGGGGATTCTTGGTGGGTGAAGCCGTCCACCGGTCACGGGCACTTGTGGAGGGCGGTCGCCCACAGGCTGTGAACGCGCTGTGTGCGGCCGGCCGGGGAAAGCCGTCTCGCCCCAGGTCAGCGAGTTATCCACGACGGGGACAACGGTCCTGCACATTGGGGACCGGGTGGGGAAGAATGGTGGACGGCGCGTCTCGGCGGTCGTGCCCAGGATGTGCACGGGAGTTATCCACAGGTTGTGGAAACTGTGCATGACCGGGCCGCGGTGTGGACGGGGCGGCGGCGCGCCCGCCGATGCCGATCGGATGTTCGAAAGGCCCTGCCGCCTGGGGATTCCGCTGTGGAGCCGGCTTCCGGAACGCCTGCTCGCAGGGGTCGGAGGATGTGTGAAACGTTGCCCCCAGCCTGTGGACGACGGGCCTCAGAGGTCCCTGGCCAGGGGATGGCGGGGTTGGTAGATCGGCAGCTCGCCCCCGCTCGGCAGCCTGATCGCGGCGAGCAGTCCCCAACCCTGGTCGCGGACCGGCACGTCCACCTGGACGCCGCGCTCGGCGAGACCGTCGAGGGTGGCGTGGATGTCGTCGCACATCAGATAGAACTCGTGCCGGGGCGTGCCCTCGGTGGGATGGGCGGCGAGCTCGGCGGGCGGCAGCTTGAAGATCAGCCAGCCGTCGCCGGCGTCGACGTCCGGGAGATCGAGCACGTCCCGGAGGAACGCGCGGTCGGCGTCCGCGTCGCGGCTGTAGATGATGACATGCGCACCGTTGATCATGGCTCCCCCTCCACGGCCGTCCTACCCGCGCGGGTCGCGGTCATTTCGGATGGTCTGGACAGGTTCGGCGGGCTGCGCCTTAATGGCGGGATGGAGCCGGAACCGGTCGTCGCGACGCCGCGCGGGCGTCCGCCGCGGCCTGCCCGGCGGCGCCCCGGACCGTGCCGAGGGCGACGCCGTGAAGGGGCCACGACCTGCGAACATTTGTTCGACTGCGTGCTAGGCTCCCGGACTCATGGGGCACCTTCTGAACGAGCCGGTCCGCGCCGAGCACGACCCCGCCGGACGACTCACCGCGTACGAGTGGCGGGGGTCGCGCTACGCCGTCGAGGAGGTCCTGAAGACCTACGGGACGCCCCAGGACGGCCGCGTCTACCGGGTCCGCGTCGTCGGCGCGGAGGGCGTGGCCGTCGCGGAGCTCGGCCGTGACCGGGATCGCTGGCGGCTCCGGCACGTCTTCTCCGCCTGACGTCCCCGGCGGCGCGAGAGGCTCCAGCGGCGCGGGCGGTTCCAGCGGCGCGGGCGGTGCGGGGCGGCGTCCCGACCGGGCGGTGTGGACGCGTGTGGACGGCATCCAGGGCGCGTCGCTCGACCTGCTCAACGCGCGCATAGCCCGCCGCCACTACGCGCCGCACGCGCACGACGAGTACGCGATCGGCGTGTGCGTCGACGGCCTGGAGACCATGCGGTACCGCGGCGAGCGGCTGTACTCGGCCGCCGGCAGCATCGTGGTGATCGAGCCGGGCGAGGCGCACACGGGCGGCCCCGCCGACCAGGACGGCTTCGCCTACCTGTGCCTTTACCCGACCGCGGAGCTGGTGGGGGCGGCGTCGGGCTGGGACGGAGGGCTCCCGCACTTCCGCGAGCCGATCGTCGACGATCCCGGGCTGGCCGGCCGGCTGCGGCTCGCGCACCGGTCGCTGCGGCTGGGCGACGACCCGCTGGAGGGCGAGAGCCGGCTGCTCGAGGTGCTCGGCGCGATCGTCCGGCGGCATGCCGTCCGGGTCCCGCCGGGCGAGGCCGGCCCGCACGGCGCGTCCGGGATCGCCCGTGCCGTCGCGGCACGCCTGTCGGACGAACTGGTGGGCCCGCCCACCCTGGCGGAGGTGGCGGCCGACCTCGGCCTGTCCCGCTACCAGTTGCTGCGGGCCTTCCGTGACTCGATGGGGATGCCGCCGTACGCATGGCTTGCCCAGCACCGGGTGGCGCGCGCGCGGACGCTGCTGGACGCAGGGCATAGGCCGGCCGAGGCCGCGTCGCTCGTCGGGTTCGCCGACCAGGCGCACCTCACCCGCTGGTTCCGCCGCGTCCTCGGTGTGACGCCCGGCGCGTACCGCAACAGCGTTCAAGACCGCGCCCGCCGCCGCCCCGCATCCTGAACCGGTGCCCGGCGGTGGTGGCCGGGCGCCGATCTGAACGGAGGACGTGGTGAGTCGCCGCGGCTGGTTGCTGTTCGCGCTGATGAGCGTGCTGTGGGGGATCCCCTACCTGATGATCAAGGTGGCGGTCGGGGGCGTGTCCGTGCCCGTGCTGGTGTTCGCGCGGACCGCGCTCGGCGCGCTCGTGCTGGTGCCGCTCGCGGCCCGGTCCGGCGGCGGGCTGGCGCCGGTCCGCCGGCACTGGCGGCCGCTGCTGGCGTTCACCGCCGTGGAGATCCTCGGCCCGTGGGCGCTGCTGTCGGACGCCGAGCACCGGCTGACCAGCTCGATGACCGGGCTGCTGATCGCCGCGGTGCCGATCATCGGGGTGGTGCTGGCGCGGCTGACCGGCGACGCGGAGCGGCTGGGACCGGTCCGGTGGGCGGGGCTGCTGGTCGGTCTCGCGGGCGTCGGCGTGCTCGCCGGACCGCATCTCGGCGGTGGCAGCGCGTGGGCGATCGGCGAGGTCATGCTGGTCGCGATCGGGTACTCGATCGCGCCGATGATCGCGACGCGCCGGCTGCAGGACCTGCCGAGCCTGCACATGGCGGCGGGGTCGCTGACGATCGCCGCCGTCGTGTACGCGGTCCCGGCGGCGCTGACCTGGCCGGACGCCGTGCCGCGCGGGCGTGTGCTGGCGGCGCTCGGCGGCCTCGGCCTGGTCTGCACCGCGCTGGCGTTCATGGTGTTCTTCGAGCTGATCCGGGAGGCGGGCACGTCGCGGGCGATGGTGTTCACCTACGTGAACCCGGCGGTGGCGGTCGTCGCGGGCGTGCTGCTGCTCGGCGAGCCGCTCACCGGGACGATCATCGCCTCGTTCGCGCTGATCCTCGGCGGCTCGGTGCTCGCGACCGTCCGCCGCGCGCCGGCCGCCGCAGCGGCGTCCGCCGCCGAGCCGCCCGCGGGGGGCGCACTCGCCGCGGACGCGGGTGTCGCGGACGTGCCGGTCAGCGAAGAGTCACGATGAACTTCCCGGGCCGGGCGACATTGCCCGCCGCGTCGATCGCCCGGTACTCGACGGTGTGCCGGCCCTTGGGGAGCCTGCCGTAGGTCAGCGAGTCGATGACGGTGCCGTTCTCGGAGAACCGCCACGGCGCGGACGAGTCGGTCGGCCAGCCGAAGTAGTTGAACCAGCCGTCGCCGTCCACGCGGAACTCCGAGACGACCACGCCGGCCCGGTCGTCCGCGCCGGTCAGCTTCATGGTGAACGGACCGTCGAAGACGTACTCGGGCGTACGACCGGGGCGGGGGCGCGTCTGCGCGGCCTCGGAGAGCCGGAACCTCACCGTCGGACGCTGCGCGTCGACCGTCCACGTAAGGGACTTGGAGCCGACCCTGGCGACGAGCGTGTGCGTGCCACTGCGAAGGCGCAAGCTCCCTAGCGCGATGTCGCGTTCGCTACCGGACACGCGCCGCCCGTCGAGTTCCCAGCGGACGGCAGGGGCGCTCCTAGCGGGATGGGTCGTCTCCGCGTACACGACCGATTCGGCACTCACGGCCTTGTCGGTGGGTGTGGACGAGGTGAAGTCGACGGGCACGTTGTCGGGAGGCGTCGTCAGTGCCGTATCGACGGTCCAGGTGCGGACCTGGGTGAGCGCCGAGGACCCCCGTACGGCCGGGTCCCGCACGAAGCCGGTCGGGTCGGTGACCGTCGCCGTGACGGTGTGCGTGCCCTTCTTCAGGTGGAGGCGCTTCAGGTCGAGGTTCGGCGACTTCCCGACGACCTTGCCGTCGGCCGTCCACGTCACCGACAACTGGTGCCCTGTCGGATGCATGGTCTCCACCCAGAGGACACGGTCCGCGCCCACAGGGGCCTCCGTGGGGGTCTGCGCCTGGACGATGTCGACCTTGCCGGAGACGCGCTGCGTCATCCGTTCCCGCGCGACCTGGTCGTAGTAGTAGCCGAGCGTCTTCATCATGGAGTGCCGGCTCGGCCTCCACACGCCCTTGCTGAAGTAGAGGCCGCCCTCATAGCGGCCTATGACGCCCCCCGCTTCGCTGCGCTCGCCCAACCACCGCCACCACTTCTGCTTCTCCGCCTTCATCTGGTCGACGGTGAGCAGCGTGTGATGGATGGACGTGGGCTCGGGACCGGCGTACACACCGCCCGGCACGCCCCGCTGGTAGTAGTCGTACTCGTCGTCAAGCCCGCCTAGCGAATGCCCGAGTTCGTGCGGCGCGATGAGGGCCGACATGGCGTTCCCGCCAGAGGACGTGGCGTACGTACCGCCCGCGCCCCCATAGGTGTCGCTGTTGGCCATCGCGAGGATCTGCCGGTTGCCGGCGTTGGTGCCGGGCACCAGGTCGGCGTACTTCTTGGCGGCGGCGGAGTCCATGACGAGCAGGCGCTGCAGACCGTCCTGCCTGCAGCCGCTCCAGAACGCCATGCCGAGCGGCGTCGTACGGTGCGGTGAGGACAGATCCGGGTCGCAGCTCACCCCCGACTCCGCCGACGGGATCTCGACCGCGTACACGTTGATGTAGCTGCGGTACGACTTGAACGGCTCGATCGTCCACAGGTCGTTGAGGTGCTTGTCGAGGTCGGCGCGGAACTTCGCCATGTCCGCCGTCGTGTAGCCGTCGCCCATGACCACCAGGTTGAAGCGCTTGGCGGGGTCACCGGTCACCTGGACCGGCACCACCGTCGCGTCCGCCGCCTCCGCGCGCGCGGGGACCGTCGCCAGGGCCGTCACAGTGAGCGCCGCCGCGCCGATGATGGTCGTCCTACCCGTCCACATGCACGGACCTCCTCGCGTGGGCGCGCGCGGGCCACAACGGCCCGGGGAGCGGCGCGCCGATCAAGCGACACTGCCCGGATTATCACTCCAAGATCCGCGCTTGTCGCCCTTGCACGCGGCGCCGTCAGCGCTTGCCGCGCTGCCCCTCCGCCAGGCCCTGCGAGATCTTCTGGCCGCCCGCGCGCCGCTGCACCGCCGCCGACAGCACCGGCGCGACGCCGCCCAGCCGGGCGCCGAGCCGCAGTGCGAGCGGCGCCACGTCCACCTCGGCGGCGTTCCGCTCGACCGCCCGCACCGTCGCCTTCGCGACGTGCCGCGGCGTGCGCGTCCCGACGCCCCGCGGCAGCGTGACGCCCGCGTCCGCGAACATCCCGGCATCCCGGATGAACCCCGGGAAGACGGTCGACACGCCGACGCCGTGCGGCCGCATGTCCTCCCGCAGCGCCAGGGCGAATCCCCGCATACCGAACTTCGTCGCGTTGTAGAGCGACGCGTGGCCGGACGCCGTCTTCCCGGACAGCGACGCGATGAACACCAGGTGCCCGCGGCCACGATCGGCCATCCGCGCGCCCGCGAGCTTCGCCATCACGATCGGCGCGCGCAGGTTCACGTCCAGGACCCGGTCGACCTGCTCCACCGAGTAGTCCGCCAGCAGCCCCGACGCGGGCAGCGCCGCGTTCGCGACGAGCACGTCCACCGGACCCGCCTCGTCCAGCAGCCGCTCCACCGCGGCGCGGTCGGCGAGATCGGCGATCACCGCCCGGCCGCCGAGCCGCTCGGCCAGCGGCTCCAGCACGTCGCCCCGCCGCCCGCTCAGCACCACCGCCGCGCCGCGCCCGGCGAACCCCTCCGCCAGCGCCCGTCCGATCCCGCCCGTCGCCCCGGTCACCAGGACGTTCGCTCCGCGCAGCTCCATGGCCGCGATGATGGCCGATCAGAACCCGATCCGCCACAGCAGCAGGATGACCGACGACACCACCAGCCCCACCGCGCCGAGCCGCGCGTCGCCCACCACGATCAGCAGGGCGCACCCCGCGGCCGTCACCGCAGCCGCCACCACCAGCCCCCGGCCTCCCGACGCCTCCTTCTCCGGCGGACCGGGGTCGAGCTCGCGCTCCCAGCGCCGGAAGTCGTCCTCAGCCATCGGCACTCCCGAGGGTCGTCGCCCGGATTATGCGACCGCCCGTCCGGTTCGGCGAGAGGGGTCGGACGCGAAAGCGGCGGCACCCGGGATTGGACGATCGGTCCGATACCGGTGAGTGGGTGCGGACCGCCCGGGATCGGTTGCTAGGCTGCGGAGAGCCTGGGGGAGCAGACACTGATCCGTATCTTTCCCCGGGTTCGGACTCATAGTCGAGGTGAAGGGGTCCCCACCGTGAAGAAGCTGCTGATTCTTGCCGTCGTCGCCCTCGGTGGCTTCGCTGTCTGGCGCCGCCTCCAGCAGGACCGCGCCGAGCTGGACCTGTGGACCGAGGCCACGTCGTCCGACAGCTGAGACGCCGGCGACACAGGGCCCCGGCGTGAGCGGCGCAGAGCCGATCTCCATCGCCTGCATCGATCTCGCCGGGACCACCGTCGCGGACGGCGGCGCCGTCGAGACCGCCTTCGCCGAGGCGATCGCCGCCCTGGGGATCGTCTCCGGCACGGCGGCCCACGACCGCGCCATGGCCCGCGTCCGCGAGTCACGCGGCGGATCGAAGATCGAGATCTTCCGCTCGCTCTTCGACGAGCCCCGCGCCCAGGCCGCGCACCTGGCCTTCGAGCGGTCCTATGACCAGCTCGTCGACCGGCACGGCCTGCGACCCGTGCCCGGCGCCGAAAGCGCTCTCGAGCGCATCCGCGGCGCCGGGGTACGCGTCTGCCTGCTCACCGGGTTCGGCCGCCGCACCCAGGCCCGCGTCCTCGACGCGCTCGGCTGGTGGGACCGCGTCGACCTCACCCTGTGCCCCGAGGACGCCGGCCGCGGCCGCCCGTGGCCCGACCTCGTCCTCACCGCCGCGCTCCGGCTCGGCGCCGACGACGTCCGGCACATCGCCGTCTGCGGCGACACCGCGAACGACATGCTGACCGGCCGCCGCTCCGGCGCGTCCATCGTCGCGGGCGTCCTCACCGGCGCCCACGACCGCGACCGCCTCCTCGCCGCCGGCGCCACCCACGTCCTGCCGAGCGTCGCCGCCCTCCCCGCCCTCGTCCTCGATGACACGGCGGTACCCGACCACCGGTAAGCTTGACGCGCCCACAGGGCAACGAGGGGCCTTAGCTCAGTTGGTAGAGCACCGGCTTTGCAAGCCGGGTGTCAGGGGTTCGAATCCCCTAGGCTCCACCAGCAGAAACGCCCCCATCCGACTCCCGGACGGGGGCGTTCGTGCGATTAGCGTGCGATTAGGCCACCGGGACGAGCACGCCAC
>NZ_JAGEOK010000050.1 GCF_017573545.1 Actinomadura nitritigenes
TTGGACGGAGGGTTGTGAGAGATCAACCGTCCTACCAGGGGCTCCTTGACGTTCCGGGGCAGATGCACCGACCGCGACCATCATGTGATCAACAGTCACCACACCGCTGCTGAAAAAGGCTCACTGGATGAATTGCTTGAACCAGTCCGGGTCATGCCCAGTGCGGGCATAGTGCATCAGTCGCTGGAAGTGCCCGCCCGTGTTCCATGCCTCGTCGAGAAGCACCACGTGATCGTCGTTAGGCCGATACCTGCCGGCCTCCCAATTCGATACGGTCCCCCTCGTGGCCTTGACGATACGTGCCACCTGAGCGAGCGATAGACCTCGCTGGGTTCGGTAAAACCACAGGTCAAAGGCCAGCCAGCCCCAGAGTGACGAGTTCGGGTCGATCGTCTCACGCACTGACATCGGACCTCCTCGCGTATCGCATGCTTTGCAATCCAGTGCAGGCTAACTCTCGAGCGCCAATCCTGTGAAGCGGATCACACAACAAACAGGATGGCGGCCATGACCGAACGAGTTCCAACACTCCAAATGCACAAATCAGGCGAAATTCGGATGACCCTGCTCGCCGTGGAGTCTTCGGTCGCGCTCGCTCGCAACCTCGTCCGCTACGCCCTCTCCAATTGGGGCTACAGCCGATCCCTGGTGGATGACTCGGTCCTCGTTATGAGCGAAATCACGACAAATGCCGCCGTCGTGGCACGCGGTCACCACATCCGGATCCGCATCGCCACGCACAACGGCGCACCCCTGCTTGAGTGCTGGGACCCGGTCCCGGAGCTCCCGCTCCCCCGCGACGCCGACGCAGACGCCGAGAGCGGACGCGGTCTCGCGATCATCGCCGCCTACGCCAAGGACAACGGCGTCCGCTCATCCGCCACCGGCACAGGCAAGATCATCTGGGCCCTCATGCCCCCAGCGTGAGCGCACGCGTCCCGACTGACCGGAAGAGGACCCTCGCGCGGCACCCCCAGCCCAGATCCCCGCCACAGGCGGCACTGCCGGTCGACCACCGACCGCCCTCACGCATGCGAGACCTGACCAGCCAACCCTCGCTTCAAGCGAGCACTTACACGAAGCTTGCCACCACACATTTCATCCCCGAAACACACGAACTGGAACTAGTTGGACGATTAGGGCCACACTTGCCGTGGCGGGGCGCTGGTGAGAATATTCGAAGTAGTACCGGCTATTGGAAGTGAGTGACATCATGTCCAGGCCATGGGAAGCCGATCATGGCGCGGGGTTCCAGCGGAGACTCGGCAAAACGGCCGCTGAGGTGGGCGATAGCCGCACGACACAGGACTGTCCCGAGATCTGGGAGTTGGACAACGGTGACATCGCCGTCATCGGCCGTGACGCCACCAGCGCCTACAGCGACCGGCTTCCGCCGGGTGTGAGCATCGGCTCCGATGAACGCATTGTGATCATCTCAGGACGGCTGCTTTCGGCTGCGAAACCGGATATCCGCGATGCTTGACCAGATCCCGACCATTCCCGGGGACGCACTCGACCATGCCGCGTACCACCGGGACTTCGCACGCCAGATCGAAGACCTGACCGGCGTGGTCTGGAAGCTCGAGCGCTCCCAGACCTTCCGTGAGCTGAACGACCCCAGCTGGCAGGCATTCGCCGCAGGGGACTGGCAACGTTCCCTCCGCCTCCTGGAGAAGGATCGGGAGGCCGTCCGCGGCGAAGCACGCCACAACAAGCGCCAAGGGCTGAGCGTCCGGCGAGTCCGCGTGGTCGAGTACCCGGTGAGTCCGTACCTGCAATGGGAGCTGTACGCCCTCCGGATGCTCGCTGAGGAAGGCTTCGAGCTGAGCGTGCTCCAGGCCGATGAACTCTCGTCACTCGAGACCCGGGGCCAACTGCCCGAAGTGGTCGTCATCGGCAAGCGCGTCCTCTACGAGGTCCAATACCTGCCAGATTGGACGCCTTGCGGGGCCAGGTGCATCAGGGCCCCTCACATCGTCCGCACGGCCGCCTCCGAGATAGCCGACCTCTACAGCAGGGGCGAACCTCTCCTCGATTTCTTCGAGAGAGAGGTTGCGCCACTCCCCGCCCCAGCGGTCTGAACTATCGTTCGTGGATGCCTTCTGTTCGCATGGGCCGGAGCAGGCTGAGCATGCTTCTCCTCAGCCTCGGCACGCTCCTCATCATCGGTCTCATCGGTGCGTCGCCGTGGGCCCTGCGAGCCTTCAGCGGGCCGACCTCCCGCTGGGAGCGGTGGAGCTTCATCGGGCAGACCTACGGCGCCGCGTCGGCGCTCCTGTCCGTCCTCGCCCTCATCGGCATCGTCGCCACCCTCATCTTCCAGGCCCACGACACGAAGATCGCTCGCGAGGAGGCCCGGCGCATCGCGATCGCCGAGCTGCTCAAGATGGCGATGGACGACCCGGCCCTCGACGAGGCATGGGGTCCGGTCCCAGAGGGTGACGACCGCAAGGCCCGCCGCCAGCTCATGTACATCAACATGATCGTCTCTGAGTGGCAGATGTCGTACGAGACGAAGGCCCTTCCGGAAGTCCGCCTACGAGCCATCTCCCGCGAGATGTTCAGCGGCCGCCCTGGACGCGCCTACTGGGAGGAAGCCCGCCGAGTCCGCCTGAACACGTCCGCCGACAAGCGAGCTCGCCGCTTCCACGAAATCCTCGACGAGGAATACGACCGAGCCCCCGTTCCCCCGCCCGAGCCTCGGCCTTCTCGTCGCCGCCCGTGGGCACTCCTCGCCGCCACAGCCGCCGGCGCCCTGGCCCTGACCCCCATCCTCCGCCGCGCCCTAACCCACCGCGCCCCCCGTAGCTGAACCAGCATCGCCCTCGATGGAACGCCGCAGGGAGATCATGTTCTGGCAGGAGCCCGGTCGCTCCCGGCGATGGCGCGGCCTGAGGCTCGTCCAGGGAGGTGTCAGCTTGTCAGCGTGTTGCGCTTCGCCCGGGGCAGGCGGGCCACCACCAGGTCGTAGGAGTGGTCGATCATCTCCTGGAGCTCGTCGTCGGGGACCGAGCCGTCCAGGGCCACGGTGTTCCAGTGCCGCTTGTTCAGGTGGTAGCCGGGCGTGATCGCGGCATGGCGGTCGCGCAGTTCGACGGCCAGGTCGGGATCGCATTTGAGGCTGACGGCTCCCGGGGGCGGGCCCAGAGACACGAGCGCGAACATCCGTCCGGCCACCTTGAACACCGCCACGCCGTCGCCGAAGGGGTAGTCCTCCACCGCACCCGTCTTGGCGGCGCAGTCATCGATCACCTGGTCGCGCAGTGAAGGGTGCGCCACATGGGCCTCCGTCGTTCTCCGGACCGGTTTCGCTCCCAGGATCGCACGCGAGAGGCGGTGCAACGGCGGCCCCGGCTCCGCGCGGTTCGCGCGGAGCCGGGGCCGTTGCCGGGTCAGCCGGACGACCTGGATCCGCCGTCCGGGACGCAGGTCAGTTGATCCGCCGGAGGTAGCCGTGGTCGGCGAGCCACTTCGCGCTGAGCGGGTTGGGCGCCTTCTTGACGTACCGGCTCACGAGGACGTACTGGAGCCCCTGGCCCGGCTGCTGGAAGGCCGGCTGGGCCGGGCCCGCGTCGACGGAGAACTTCCGGGTCACGCTGTACAGGTGGTAGTTGCACAGGTGCTTCGGGTCCTCGGGGTTCGTGTTGAGGTTGTCCGGTGGCAGCGCGCGGGACCCGAACGAGGCCCCGCCGGGAGACAGGAACTTGCCGCTCTCCAGGCCGAAGCGGTCGATGTACTGGCCGACGTCGAGCCGCACCTTGAACCGCAGCGGCCGGCTGTTGATGTCCTTGAGCTGGTGGACGAACCCGTCGTCCGGCGGATAGCGCCAACCGGGCTTCGGAAGCTTGGTCAGGTCCCAGTACTGGTACAGGAACTGCGACGGGGTGAGCCGGCCATAACGGTCGTAGCCGCGCAGCAGGTAGCCGAAATATCCGGTCCGGGGAAGGTAGCGGGGCCCGAGGCGCGGATCCCCGTGGACGTAGGGAGGACCGCAGACCTTCTTCTGCGCGCTCACCGCGGTCCGGACGGCCGCCTCGACGCCTTCGGCGTTCCGCGGCGGTGCCTGCGGGCGTGCTGCTTGCCCGGAGCAGGCCACCGCCCGGTCGAGGACGTCGGCGGCGCTTCCCGTCCGGGAGACGGCGCATGGTCCCCCCGGCGGCGCCGTGCCGCTGGGCCCCGCCGCGACGGCGGTCCCCGTCAGTGTGAGGGTGATCCCGGCGAACACCGCCGAAGCCGCACCGCACCTCAGAACACGCATTCTGCCTCCTGGCAATTCCCTCTCCCGGAGATACGGGAGCCGAAGGCGGCCCACCCGTCAACGAGCCTCGAATGGCTCGGCGGCGAAACGCCTGAAAGTATTCATGCGAAAGCTGCAGCAGCGAGATCTGCTGAAAACGGCACCCGGTTCACTGTCCGGGCGGCGGTCACGGCGGTGGCCGGGGCGCCGGCGCGTGTTCCGCACCGGCGCCCTCGGCCGTCACCGGCGGTCCCGCACCGATCGGCCAAGGCCGGGCGGGGCGGCCGCCGCCGGACGGGGCGGCCTCGCTCAGGAGGCGCGCTCCGCCGTGCCGCTGTTCCCGGCCCCCGCACCGGGGACCAGCGAGGCGTAGACGATGATGTTGTCGACGTAGTGGCCCCGCTTGCGGTCGAATCGCCCACCGCACGTGATGAGGCGCAGCTCAGGGCCGCCCTCACGCCCGTACACCCGGCCGGTGGGGAACTTGTTCTTGTTGACGCGTTCGATGCGGTCGATGCGGAACACCGGGCGCGTCCCGTCCTTGCGGACGACCTGGATCTGCCGTCCGGGACGCAGGGCGCCCAGCTTGTAGAAGGCGCCGGGACCGGTCTTGGAGTCGACATGGCCGACGATGACGCTGCGGCCGTTCTCGCCCGGTGTCGGGCCCTCGGTGAACCAGCCGACCTCGTCGACCCGGCTCAGCGGCGGCACCCCCAGCTCCCCGTCCCCCGTCAGTCCGACCGGGATCACCGGCGCGTCGACCTTGATGGACGGGATCTCGACCCGCTTGGGAGCGGACGGCGACAGCGCCTGCTCCGGGTTCGGGCCCGTCTTCTCCGGCGCGTTCGCCACCACCTCGGACGACGGCGGCTGCGGCGGCGCGTCCGGGCCTCCGATCCCCAGTCCGATGACGCACATGACGGCTCCCGCCGCGGCGACCGCGGCGGCCAGCCAATACCACGGGTGGATCGGCCGGCCGCTGCGTCGTGCTCTGCTCATCGGCTCAGGACAGACCCTTCACCTGACGGCGCCGCGCCGCGACCGCGACACCGCCGCCGAGCGCGATGGCCCCGAGGCCGGCGGCGGCCAGCGCCGGGTTCGTCGCCGGCGAGGTGCCGCCCGCACCGGCGGAGGCGCCGCGGCTCGGCGTGATCGGCTTCAGGTACGCGCCGGAGGACCACTTGCCGATCTGGTTCGCCGGCACGCTCTGCCGGAGCGACCTCCACCCGGACTCGCTGCCCCTGCAGTCGGCGGTGATGTGCTGGCCGTGCTTCAGCGGAGGCGGCGTCGTGTCCCACCCCGTGCCCGGGCCCGTACGGACGTTCAGGCTGCTCGCCGTGACCTCGTACCGGCAGCTCCTGCCGCTGGAGCTGATGAGCTTCAGGTACTGGCCGCTCACCCACATGCCCACCTGGTTCGAGCGGAGCTGGTGCCAGTTGGACTGGCTGGTGATGCAGTCGGCGCCGAGGTGCTTGCCGTGCGCCAGCGGAGGCGGCACCGTGTCCCACCTCGTGCCCGGGCCCGTACGGACGTTCAGGCTGCTCGCGGTGACCTCGTACCGGCAGATCTTCGGTGCGGCGGCCAGGTGCGGCGTGACCGCCGCCGCCTCGGCCGCACCCCCGGCCAGCAGCATCAGGCCGCCGGCCGTCCCGGCCACCGCGAGCGCCATTCCAGTACGCGCGCTTGAGCTCATTCTTCCCCCAACTAGTGATCTTGTTGATGCCGGAGGTGTCCGACATCATCATGATCAAGCTGCCCGCAGCGAATTAGGCACATGCCGCCGACGTCGCAAACGTTGGGAATAGCGTTCCGCCGGTAGATCGAAAAAATCACCGTTCAACGACAAAGCAGCGCCCTGCACGGCCCCGCCACGAACACCATTACAGACAATGGCCCCATTCGTCCACAGAACCCAGGCCATTCTCTTGAATTCGCTCTACAGCGGGCAAGCCAGCCGTGATAGGAACAATGGCGGCAGAACTGCCTCCAAACCAACAAAAGCGGCGGCCGGCCGATCCTGGGACGGATCGGCCGGCCGCCGCGCGACGCGCGCTCGCGCGATCAGGCGGCGCCCTGCGCCCGCCGGCGCCGCGCCGCCACAGCGACGCCGCCGCCCAGCGCGATCGCACCGAGGCCGGCACCGGCCAGCATCGGGTTCGCCGCGGCCGAGGTACCCCCCGCACCGGCTTCAGCGCCGCCGAGCGCCCTGATCGGCTTCAGGTACGCCGCCGAGACCCACATGCCCATCTGGTCCTCCTGGACGCCCTGCCACACCTGGACCCAGCCGCCGTGGGACGACGTGCAGTCGGCGCCGATGTGCGCGGCGCGGTACAGCGGGGGCGGCACCGGGTCGTAGTTGACTCCCGGGCCCGTGCGGACGGTCAGGGTGCTCGCGGTGACCTCGTACCGGCAGATCTTGGCGGGCGGCGTCTGCTGCGTGGCCTCCGCCCGGTGCGGCGCGGTGGCCGCGATGGCGGCACCCCCGGCCAGCAGCGTCAGACCGCCCGCCGCCCCCGCCACCGCGACGGCCAGCCCGGTACGCGCACTTGTCCTCATTCTTCCCCCAAAACTGATGGTGATCTCCACGATGCCGAAGGTGTCCGACATCGTTGATCAAGGTCCCCCGGCACGCCGGACACAAGCCGCGATCAGCGCAAAGGTTCGGAATGGCATTCCCGTCGTCACCGTGAAAAGCCCGCCGATCGACGACGGGCGACGCTCTTCGCACATCGCGCCGCAAAGCTCCAATGCGGACAATCGGTCGATGCATTTCTAATCCGCCAGGAATTTTTCTAATTCACCCCAGAGCGCCAGGCAGTCGCGAGGCCGCCGAGGGCGGCGCGCAGGTCCGGCCCCGGAAACGACGGAGGCCGGCCGATCCGCGAACGGATCGGCCGGCCTTCGCGTGAGGCGCGGCTCGTACGGTCAGGCGGCGCCCTGCGCCCGCCGGCGCCGCGCCGCCACCGCGACGCCGCCGCCCAGCGCGATCGCACCGAGGCCGGCACCGGCCAGCATCGGGTTCGCCGCGGCCGAGGCGCCGCCCGCACCGGCGGACGCGCCGCCCCTGGGCTTGATCAGCTTCAGGAAGTGCCGGAAGACCCACCCGTGCCGCTGGCTCACCGGCACGCCCCCGTGCACCTCGACCCAGCCGCCGTGGGTCGGCCTGCAGTCCGCGTCGATGTGCAGGCCGTACTTCAGCGGCGGCGGGATGATCTTGCCCCGCGGCGTCTGGTGGACGTTCAGGCCGTGCCGCGCGATGACCTCGTAGCGGCAGATGTTGCCGGCGCCGACGGGCCCGCCGTGCGGCGCGGTGGCCGCCACGGCGGCGGCACCGCCGCTCAGCAGGGTCAGGCCGCCCGCCGCGCCGGCCACCGCGAGCGCCATGCCGGTTCGCGCGCTTGTCATCATTCTTCTCCCCGAACTAGTGATCTTGTTCTTTGTCGGAGGTGTCCGACATCGTTGATCAAGGTGCCCCGGCGCGCCGGACACAAGCCGCGATCAGCGCAAACATTCGGAATAGCATTCCCGTCATCATGGTGAATGGTCCGCCGCTCAACGACAGGGACGGCACTCCCGCACCATCCTTAAGCCTTAATACGGACAATCAGTCGATGGATGTACATTCCAACAGGAATTTCTATTTCGCCCCAGAGTGCCGAGCCGGTCGCAAGGGCGCGGCCGAGGGCGGCGCGCAGGCCCGGACACGGAAAAGCCGGCGGCCGGCCGATCCCGTGGATGGATCGGCCGGCCGCCGCGCGACGCGCGCTCGTGCGATCAGGCGGCCCCCTGCGCCCGCCGGCGCCGCGCCGCCACCGCGACGCCGCCACCGAGCGCGATCGCACCGAGGCCGGCGCCGGCCAGCATCGGGTTCGTCGCGGCGGAGGTGCCGCCGGCACCGGCGGAGGGACCGTGGTGCGGCCTGATCGGCTTGAGGTAACGGCGCGCGACCCACTTGCCGACCTGCCTCTTCGTCACGCCCTGCCACACCCGGACCCAGCCGTGGGTCGCCCGGCAGTCGGCGCCGATGTGCGCGCCGTGCCTCAGCGCGGGCGGCACCTCCTTGAACCGGATGCCCGGCCCGGTGCGGACGCTCAGCGTCCTCGCGGTGACCTCGTACCGGCAGACCTTGGACACGGCCGTCCCGTGCTGCGGGGCGGTCGCCGCCTGGGCGACGCCTCCGCCGGTCAGCAGCGCCAGACCGCCCGCGGCCCCGGCCACCGCGACCGCCACACCGGTTCGCGCGTCTGTCCCCATACTTCTCCCCCTACTGGTGAACTTGCTGTTTGCCGGAGGTGTCCGACATCGTTTCGTTGATCACACTTCCCGGGGAGAATTCGACTGATGTCGCGCTGATCGCAAACATTGGGGACAGCGGTGAGCGGAGATCGTGAAGCCCGCACCGGACTCTTCCCAAGCCAATGCCTTCCGCCTCCGCCAGAAGCCCAGATAATGGACATGCTGATCATGTACGACAAAAACCATGAGCAATGCGAGTCGCGGCTATCGGGTCATCCGGCGGGGCATGCCGCCCCGAGCCGCGTGCGGCGTGGCAGGGTGGGCGCATGGTGCCGACGCACACGAGCACGGAGGAACGGGACGTCCGCGTGGCGCTGCTGCCCGTCGGGAGCTTCGAGCAGCACGGGCCGTTCCTGCCGCTGGCCACGGACACGGTGATCGCCTGCACCGTCGCCGAGGAGATCGCCGAGCGCTATCCCGTGCGGGTGCTGCCGCCCGTCACGATCTCCTGCTCGCACGAGCACGCGGGCTGGCCGGGGACGGTCAGCATCTCGGCCGCGACCCTGTACGCGGTGGTGCGGGACGTCGCGGAGTCGCTGCGGAAGGCCGGCGTGCCCAAGCTGGTGCTGGTGAGCGGGCACGGTGGCAACTACGTGCTCGGCAACGTCGTCCAGGAGTCGGCCGGCGCCATGGCGCTGTTCCCCGGGATCGACGAATGGGAGGACGCGCGCGCGGCCGCCGGAATGACGACGTCCGGCATCTCCGACATGCACGCCGGGGAGCTGGAGACGTCGATCCTGCTCCACGCCCACCCGGAACTGGTGCGCCCCGGATACGAGGGCTCCGATCACCTCGCCGACGACCGGCGCCACCTGCTGACCGCCGGGATGGCGCCCTACACCGCGTCGGGGGTCATCGGGCGGCCGTCACTGGCCTCGGCCGGCAAGGGCCGGGACGCGCTGGCCAGCCTCGTCGGGGCGTTCGGGAGCTGCCTCGCGGTGCTGGACCAGCAGGGTGAGGGCGCCCGGCAGGGCGGACACGAAGGTCAGGACGCCGTAGACGACGGAGACGGTGAGGCCCTCGCCGGAGCCTAGGCCCGCGGCGCCGAACGCCAGGGCGGTCACGGCCTCGCGGGGCCCCCAGCCGCCGACGTTGACCGGCAGTCCCATGACGAGCAGCGCCAGCAGCATCAGCGGCAGCAGTTCGGTGAGGGGCGCGTGGGAGCCGGCGGCGCGCGCGGCGACGACGAACAGGGCGAGATGCCCGGCGAGCGCCGCGGCGGACAGCGCGGCGATGCCCGGCCAGGCCGCGAGGACGCCCCGGGCCTCGGCGAGCGCGGCGGCGACCGCGCGGTGCCGCCACCGGGCCAGCGCGAGCAGGACGCTCAGCACCAGCGCCGCCGGGATCAGCGCGGGCGCCAGCGACGCCAGCAGGGACGGGCGGGCCGGCAGGACGGCCAGGCACGCCAGCACGAGGACGACCTGCCCCGCCGCGCGCTCCAGGACGACCGCGCGGACGCCGCGTCCGACGTCCCCGGACCGGTGGCCGTGGCTGACGGCGCGGTGCACGTCGCCGAGGACCCCGGCGGGCAGCACCGCGTTGAGGAACAGCGCCCGGTAGTAGGCGGCGACGGCGCCGGACAGCGGCAGCGGCAGGCCGAGGCGCCCGGCGATCAGCCGCCAGCGGGCCGCGGCGCACACGGTGCTGAGCAGGCCGACGGCCAGCGCGGCCGCGACGGACGGGCCGTCGACCGCCTTCAGCGCGGCCACGAACGCCGACGTGCTGTGCCACCACAGCAGGCAGGCGAGGATCGCGAGCGCGGCCGCGACGCGCAGCCAGGGACGGAGCTTCACGACGTTCCCCCGGGGAGTGCGAGCAGGTCGGTGTGGTGGACCTCGACGGCGAGGCGGCCCGCGTCGCACTCGGCGAGGCGGCGGCGCAGGTACTCGGCGGCGGGTTCGGCGAGGTCGGGGCGCTGCTCGACGGCGGCGCCGACCCAGCCCCGCAGCCATTCGGCGGCGAGCTCGGCCCGGTCCGGGCCGAGCCGCCACGGGCTGGGACGGGTCTGGACGGCCGCGCCGCGGCGGCGGAACGCGGTCGCGGCGGCGGCGGACGCGTCCGGGCCGAGCAGCCCGTCGCGCCGCTGGTGGGCGTCGAACGCGGCGCCGATCTCGGCGTCGAGCGGGTCGTGCGGGAGGATCCGGACGCGTCCGGCGACCGTGAGGGTCAGCAGCGCCGGGCAGGACGCGGCGGCGGCGATCCCGTCGACCTCCTCGGCGGTGAGGACGTCCAGCAGCGCGGACGCGGTGACCAGCGACGCGCCGACGAGGTCGGCGGCGCGCAGGTCCGCGATGCCGCCCTCGCGGGTCTCGAGGGTGGCGGGCGTGCCGTCGGCGGTGCGGTAGGCGTTGGCGCGGGCCTCCTCCAGCAGCGCGGGGTCGCCGTCGTACAGGACCCAGTGCTGGGGGCCGGGAAGGCGGGGGGCGAGCCAGCGCCCGAGCGCGCCGGTGCCGCAGCCGAGGTCCCAGATGACCAGCGGCCCGCCGGCCGGCAGGCGGGCGCGCAGCGGGGCGAGCAGCTCGCCGGCGCGGGCGGCGGCGTCGGCGTCCTCGCGCAGCGCCAGCCAGGACGGGGCGAAAGCGGTCATGGCGTCTCCTCGGCGAGCCCGTCCAGGACGGCGGCCATGCGGCGGGACGTGTCGTCCCAGCCGGACAGGGTGCCGCGGCGCCGCCGAGCGGCGTCCCGCAGCCGGTCGCGCAGGCCGGGGTCGAGCAGCCAGCGGCGCAGGGCCTCGGCGAGCGCGGCGGGGTCGTCCGGGGGGACGAGCAGGCCGGGAACGGTGCCGCCGGGCGCGTGCCCGAGGGTGCCGGGAACGCCGTCGACGTCACTGGCCACGACGGGGGTGCCGCGTGCGAGCGCCTCGGTGACGACCATGCCGTAGGTCTCCGAGCGGGTCGGCAGGACGGCGAGGTCGGCGGCGTCGTGGACGGCGGCGAGCCGGGGCCCGGTGAGGGGCCCGGCGAGGCGGACGCGGTCGCCGAGCGAGTACCGGGCGATCAGGTCGCGCACCCGCCCGGCGTGGGCGGGGTCGCGGTCGAGGGGCCCGGCGCAGACGCAGCTCCACGGCAGGCCGGCGACGCGGGCGAGGGCCTCGACGAGGACGTCGTGCCCCTTGCGCGGGGTCACCGACGCGACGCACAGCAGGCGCGACGCCCCGTCGGTGCCGGCGGCGAGCGGCGCGGGATCGGTGCCGGGCGGGACGGCGTGCACCCGGGCGGGATCGAGGTCATGGTGCCTGATCAGGCGTTTCATCGCCCACGGGCTGGTCGCGACGACCGCGGCGGCGGAGTGCAGCGTGTCGCGTTCGAGGGCGTCGAGCCGGTCGTCGCCCTCGTCGACGAGCGGCATGTGGACGAGGACGGCGAGCCGCAGCCGGGACGCGTGCGGGACGACGACGTCCGGCACCCCGCACGCGACCAGGCCGTCCATCAGGACGGCGGTCCCGTCGGGCAGGGCGGCGAGAAACCGGCCGAGCCCCGCGCGGGCCGCCGCGCCGGGCCGCGGCCAGCTCCCCGGCGCGGCGATCTCCCGGACGGGCCGCCCCGCGGCGGCGAGCGCCCGGCAGAGCCGCCGGTCGTAGACGTTGCCGCCGCTCGGGACGTCCGGGTCGTCGATGTCGCCGGGGACCACGAACGCGGTGCCGCCGGGGGCGGCGAACGCGGTGCCGCCGGTCACAGCCCGCGCTCGTAACTCGCCCAGGCGATGTGCGACTCCCGCAGCGTCACCGCGATCCCGGACAGCCCGCGCGCGCTCTCCCCCATCGTCCCGGCGTGGATCCGGGCGGCGAGCCGGTCGGCGAGGACCTTCGCGAGGTACTCCGTCGTCGTGTTGACCCCGGCGAACTCGGGCTCGTCGTCCAGGTTGCGGTAGTTCAGCTCCCGCAGCACCTCGCCGAGCTCGCGGGTGGCGAGCCCGATGTCGACCACGACGTTGTCGGCGTCGAGTTCCGCGCGGCGGAACGTCGCGTCCACGACGAAGGTGGCGCCGTGCAGCCCCTGCGCCGGGCCGAAGACCTCGCCGCGGAAGCTGTGCGCGACCATGAAATGGTCGCGGACGGTGATGCCGAACACGTGCCCTCCCTGTTCCGTCCCTGCCGGGGCGTGCTGTGCGTTTCCGTGCCTGCCGTGCGTTTCCGTGCCTGCCGTGCGTTGCCGTCCGTGCCGCGCTAGTCCGCCGGGTAGTCGATCCGGTGGCAGAGCGCGGGCGGCTCCCCGCGCGCCAAGCGGGCCATGGCATGGGGAAGCTCGTCGAAGGGGCTGTTCCCCGTGATCAGTGCGTCGAAAGCCGGGGCGGCCAGCAGCCGCAGCGCCAGCGCGAGCCGGTCGCCGAACGACCGGCGGGACCGCCGGGCCGGCGCCACCATGCCGACCTGGCTGGCGCGGACGGCGAGCCGGCGCGAGTGGAAGAACTCGCCGAGCGGGAGGCTCACCTTCCGGTCGCCGTACCAGCTCAGCTCGATCACCTCGCCCTCCGGCGCGAGCAGCTCCAGCGACCGGACCAGCCCGTCCTCGGTCGCGCTGGCGTGGAACACCAGGTCGCGCCCGCCGTCGGCGTCGCCGGGCAGCGCGAACCGGACGCCGAGCGCGCGCGCCGTCTCCGCCCGCGCCGGGTCGACGTCGACGAGCTGGACGTCGCACCCGGGCAGCCCGGCGAGGACGCCCGCCACCGAGCAGCCGACCATGCCCGCGCCGACGACCGCGATCCGGTCGCCGACCAGCGGCGCCGCGTCCCACAGCGCGTTCACCGCGGTCTCCACGGTCCCGGCGAGGACCGCGCGCTCGGGCGGGACGCCGTCCGGCACCGGGACGACGGCGCCCTCCGGGACCACGTAGCGGGTCTGGTGCGGATAGAGGCAGAACACGTGCCGCCCGGCCAGCTCCGGCGGGCCGTGCTCGACGACCCCGACGTTGAGGTACCCGTACTTGACCGGCCCGGGGAACGCGCCGTCCTGGAACGGCGCCCGCATCACCGCGTACTGGTTCTCCGGGACGCCGCCGCGGAAGACGAGCGTCTCGGTCCCCCGGCTGACACCGGAGAACACCGTCCGGACGACGACCTCGCCGGGCCCCGGCTCCGGCAGCTCCACCGGGCGGATCTCCCCCTCACCGGGCGACCGGATCCAGAACGCGCGCGCGTCGAGCCCCATGCACTTCCCTCCCCCGCCGGGTCCTGCGGTGCCGCGCGGCCAGCGCCAGCACGTCCCTCCCGAACGACCACGCCAGCAGCGCCAGCGCCGCCGCCACGAACACCGCCGCGTACGGCACGGCCCCGGACGCGGCGGCCGTCAGCACGACGCCCTGCACCACCGCGACCGCCTTGCGCGCGAAGCTCGGCGGCAGCGGCGCCCGCAGCCACGGCGCCGCCCACGACGCCGCGGCGAACGCGTACCGCATCGCCCCGATCGCCAGCACCCACAGCCCGACCACCGCCGCGACCTGCACCGACAGGACCAGGATCAGCAACGCGTCGGCCTCCATGTCGAAGCGCGCGCCGAGTTCCGACGCCGTCCCGGTGCGCCGCGCGACACGTCCGTCCACCCCGTCCAGGACGAGCGCGACGGCCGCGAGGGCGACCGGCGCCCCGGCCGGCCCGCCGTGGACGAGCCGTCCCGTGACGAGCGCCGCGACGCATCCGATGAGCACGAGCCGCGCCAGCGTGACGTGGTCGGCGGGGCGCAGCGCGCGCCGTCCCCGGAACGCGAACTCCAGGACGCCCCACGCGGCGAGGGCGCAGGCGACGCCCGCGGCGAGCCCCGCCGGGCCCGGCCGCAGCCACGCCACGGCCGCCACCTGGACGCACGCCGCGCCGGCCAGCTCCCACGCCCGCCACACCACGGGCCGGCGCCGCCCCGGCCGCGGCACGGGGCGCGGCACCGTCATCGGCCTGGTCATCGGCGCGCCTCACCGGCGTCGACCGGGGCCGCCTTCGCGGGCGGCACGCCGTCCAGCTGCGGCAGGTCGTGGCCGAGGCGGTCGCGCTTGGCGGTCAGGTAGCGGAGGTTGTCGTCGCTGACCGGGACGAGGAGGGGGACCCGGGCGGCGACGTCGATGCCGTAGGACCGCAGGGCGCTGACCTTCACCGGGTTGTTCGACAGCAGCCGCACCGACCCGACGCCGAGGTACCGCAGCACCCGGGCGGCGGGCCCGTAGTCGCGGGTGTCGACCGGCAGCCCGATCGCGGTCGCGGAGTCGACGGTGTCGAGCCCCTGGTCCTGCAGGACGTGCGTGCGGACCTTCGCCACCAGCCCGATCCCCCGGCCCTCGTGGCCGCGCAGGTAGATCAGGACGCCGGCGCCCTCCCGGACGAGGGCGTCCATCGCCGCGTCCAGCTGGTCGCCGCACTCGCACCGGGTGGCGCCGAAGATGTCGCCGGTCATGCACTCGGAGTGCATCCGGACGAGGACGTCCGCGCGGCCGGCGACGTCGCCCCGGACGAGCGCCATGTGCTCGTTGCCGTCGACCGGGTCCCGGAACGCGACGGCGCGGAACGTGCCGCGCCGCGTTCTCAGGTCCGCCTCCGCGATGTCCTCGCTGTCGATGCCCTGGTCGTGCATCTTCCCCTCCTCGGCTCGTGATCACCGTGCCCCGCAGCGATCGGTACGCAGCGGCCGCGGCCCGTGGTCGCGTCCCCGGCGATGAATCTACCCGTGAATCATTCAGATTCTGAATGGATTCTCCGGGCCACCACACCGACTGGCACGGAAGGGAGGTACCCGAGGGTTCAGCCGATTCGCGCGCGGACCACGAGTTCGTGCAGGGCACGGCGCGCCGGCGGCTGCTCGGGGAGCGCGCTGCGGCCGCGCTCGTCCTCCAGCCGGGACGTGAGCGCGGCGACGTCCGCCTGCAGGATCTCCCGCGACGGGGCGTCCGCCGGCAGCGTCCCGTGCTCGGCGGCGCGCTTGGCCTCGACGAGTTCCGGCAGGTAGGCGGGGCCGTATCCGGTCAGGCGGGTCAGGTCCGCCTGGAGCTCCGCCTCCCGCATCAGGTGGACGCCGGTCAGCAGCACCCGGAACGTGTAGAGCAGCGGCTTCAGCTCACCGGTCCGCTCGAACAGCTGCCACTGCGAGCGCGCGAAACCGAGGTAGTGGTGCGCGTGGTTCGACGTGAACAGGCCCGGCGTCAGCGCCACCAGTTCCTCGTGCAGCGGCGACGTCGCGACGACCAGCGGCGACAGCACCTGCTCCAGCACGTACCCGTTGCGCCGCAGCAGCAGCGCGCAGAACTTCGCGAGGTCGTGGGTGACCACGTCGGCCTCGACGCCCGCGTGGTCCCACATGAGCGTCACGGTCTCCTCGCCGGTCTCCAGCCCGACGATCTCCTCCAGCGGGAGCAGGTGGACGCCCCGCAGGTCGACGTCGGAGTCCTGCGACGGGAAGCCGTACAGGTGGGCGCCGCTGACCGTGACGAACGCCCGCGGGTACGGGTGGTCGGCGGCCAGCGCGTCGAGCATGCCTTCCGGAAGGTTCAACAGTCCACGCTCCTTCGGCGGACCGAGACCAGCAGGGCCTCGACCCGGTCGCGGTCGGGTTCGGGGGGCAGCGGGCTGCGGTCGAGGGCGCCGTCGAGGCCGGCGGTGAGCGAGGCGCGCCACCGCTCGATCTCGTCCCAGCCGGTCTCGCCGCGCCGGACGGCCAGCAGCCGGTCGCGCAGGGCGCCGACGTCCACCAGCGGCTCGCCCGTCCGGACCAGGTGCTCGCCGCTCAGCAGCAGGCGCAGCAGGTGCATGACGTGCTTCCACTTGGGCTCGCCGCGGTTGCGCAAGTCGCCTTGCAGCTTGCGGAACTGCGCGTCGGCGTAGCGGAGGAAGGTGCGGTGCGCATGCCGGGACAGGAACGCCTCCCGGACGGCCAGCAACTCCTCCCCGACGGGCGTGACCGTCTCGACGATCGGCGACCAGAGGCACTCCAGGACGGTCGGGTTGGCGGCCAGCGCCAGCTCGCAGAACCGCTCCAGCTCCCACGAGAACTGCTCGGGCAGCGGGCCGTCCAGATGGGTCGGCGGCTTGGTGAAACGCCAGAACAGCGGCGCGGGCGCGACGAACACGCCGCGCCGGTCGGTGTCGCTGTCCCCGGTCGCGAGGCCGTACGCGCGCGAGCCGGTGACGACCGACAGCACGGTGTGGTCGCGGACGAGCCGGAGGTCTTCGGAGGTCACGACGGAAGCCTGGCGCAGGCGCCGCCCGCACGCCACCGGGTTTGCCGGCGGGCTGTAAGGCGTTACGGCCCCGCAACGAACTTGCAGAAAGTTTCTGCAAGCTATTTACGCGACTGCAAGCCGTTGCTAGCGTCCCGGTCCAGCCACCCCAACCCCGGACTTGCGGGACGACGTCCGCGTCCCGCGAAGGAGGACCCCATGCGGCGCATCCCCCCGATCGGCGCCCCCGGTACCACCGGCCGCCGCGCCACCGGCCCCCTCGTCACCGGCACCGTCGTGTGCGCCGCCCTCGCGCTCTCGCTCTCCGCCTGCGGCGGGGACGACGGAGGCGGCTCGAAGGGCGGAGCGGGCACGGCGAGCCTCACCGGACGCGGACCCATCACCTTCGTCACCGGCAAGGACCGCTCCGGCAACCTCCAGAAGCTGGTGGACGCGTGGAACACCGACCACCCGAAGGAGAAGGCCCGCGTCGTCGAACTGCCGGACGAGCCGAACGACCAGCGCCAGCAGATGATCCAGAACGCGACGACGAAGTCCGACGCGTACACGGTGCTGAACCTCGACGTGGTGTGGACCGCGGAGTTCGCCGCGAACCGGTGGCTGACGCCGCTGCCGAAGGACCGGGTCGACCTGTCGGCGATGCTGCCCGCGACCGTCACCACCGGGCAGTACCGCGGCAACCTGTACGCGGTGCCGTCCACCTCCGACGCCGGGATGCTGTACTACCGCAAGGACCTGCTCGCCGAGGCCGGGATCTCCGCGCCGCCGAAGACCTACGCCGAGATGTGGTCCGACTGCGACAAGGTCAAGAAGCTGCCCGAGGGCAAGGGCGTCGACTGCTTCTTCACCGAGGTCAACAAGACCGAGAGCGTCACCATCAGCGCGGTCGAGGCGATCGGCAGCGCCGGCGGGTCGATCGTCGGCCCGGACGGCAGGCCGACGCTGAACACGCCGCAGGCCAAGCAGGGCCTGGAGTTCCTCGTCGACGCCAAGAAGGACGGTCGGATGCCGAAGGAGGCCGTCACGCTCGACACCGAGGGCGGCCGCCGCTACTTCCAGTCCGGCAAGCTGCTGTTCCAGCGGCAGTGGCCCTACCAGTACGCGCTCGCGAACTCCGGCGACGGGTCGTCGAAGGTGGCGGGCAAGTTCGCGGTCGCGCAGCTGCCCGGCCCGAACGGGCCGGGCGTCGCCAACCTCGGCGGCCACAACCTCGCGATCTCCTCGTTCGCCAAGAACAAGGCGACCGCGCTCGACTTCATCCGGTACCTGACCGGTGAGCAGTCGCAGCGCGCGAACCTCCTCGCCACCTCGCAGGCGCCGACGCTCGCCTCGCTCTACGACGACCCGGAGATGGTGAAGAAGTTCCCGTACCTGCCGGTGCTGAAGCAGGCCATCACCAACGCCAGGCCGCGCCCGGTCGCGGTGAAGTACGGCGACGTCACCGCCGCGATCCAGGGCGACGTGTACGACGCGGTGACCGGCGGCAAGACCGTCGACCAGGCGCTGGCCGACCTGCAGGCCAAGCTCGGTCCGCTGACCGCGCAGTGAGCGCCATGACCACCACGTACGACGGTGCGCCGTCCGCCGCGGACACCGCCGCGGCGGGCGGGGCGCGCCCCCGCAGGCGCGACGTGCAGGGCACGAAGCGGCTCGCGGCGCTGCTGCTGTCCCCGACCCTCCTCGTGCTCGCGCTGGTCATCGGCTACCCGGTGCTCGCCGGGTTCCGCGAGTCGCTGTACGCGCGCGGCGAGGGCCTCGACGCCAACGGGTTCGTCGTCCAGGGCGAGCGCTTCGTGGGGCTGGACAACTACACCGCGATCTTCCACGGCGACCGCGGCGACGCGTTCTGGAACGCCTTCGGCAACACGACGTTCTTCACCGTCACGACCGTCGTGCTGGAGACGGTGATCGGCGTCGCGATGGCGCTGATCATGCAGCAGGCGTTCCGCGGCCGGGCGTTCGTGCGGGCCAGCATCCTCGTCCCGTGGGCGATCCCGACCGCGATCTCCGGCCTGCTGTGGCGGTGGATCTTCCAGGCGGACGGCGCCGCGAACGCGGTGCTGCGGCACCAGGTCCTGTGGACCGCCGACGGGTTCCAGGCGAAGGTGGCCGTCGTCATCGCCGAGGTCTGGAAGACCTCCCCGTTCATCGGGCTGCTCGTCCTCGCCGGCCTGCAGATGATCCCCCGGGACGTCTACGAGGCGGCCCGGGTGGACGGCGCCGGGCCCGTCCAGCAGTTCTGGCGGATCACGCTGCCGCTGGTCAAGCCCGCTCTGCTGGTCGCGGTGCTGTTCCGGATGCTCGACGTGCTGCGGATGTTCGACCTGCCCGCCGTGCTGATCGGGGTGAACCAGAAGTCGGTGGAGACGCTGACGATGATCGCCTGGTTCGAGGCGTCCAACCTGCGGTACGGGTCCGCGGCGGCGTACGCGACGATCCTGTTCCTGTACATCGCGCTGATCGCGTACCTGTTCGTGAAGCTGCTCGGCGCCGACATCATCGGCGAGGCGCGGCAGCAGGCGAGGCGGCCCCGCAGGCACCGCCCGGTCAGGGGAAAGCGGAAGAAGGTGACCGCATGACGGGCTCCCTGCCGAAGCGGGTGCTGTCCTACGTCGGGCTCGCCGTCGTGGCCGTGTACTGCCTCGCGCCCTTCTACTGGATGTCCGTGTCGGCGTTCCGGCGCCCGCAGGACCAGTTCGACAACTCGATCGTCCCGACGCGCTGGTCGTGGGAGAACTTCCACGCGGTGTTCTCCGGCGACAACGGCTTCGGCCGCGCGCTGCTGAACAGCCTCGTCGTCGCGGGCTGCACCACCGTGCTGACCCTGCTCGTCGGCACGTTCACCGCGTACGCGCTGGCCCGGCTGGACTTCCGGTTCAAGAACGCGGTGCTGGGGCTGATCGTCGCGACCACGATGTTCCCGGGAATCTCGCAGCTGGTGCCCTTGCTGAAGCTCTTCACGGACATCAAGTGGATCAACACGTACCAGGCGATGATCCTGCCCAGCCTGGGGTTCGCGCTGCCGCTGTCGGTCTGGCTGCTCACCGCCTTCTTCCGGCAGCTGCCGTACGAGCTGGAGCAGGCCGCGATGGTGGACGGCTGCACCCGCGGCCAGGCGTTCCGCAAGATCATCGTCCCGCTGGCGGCGCCCGGGGTGTTCACCACGGCGATCCTGACGTTCATCGCCGCGTGGAACGAGTTCCTGATCGCGCTGTCCATGGTCAACAAGAAGGAGATGCAGACCGCCACCGTGGCGATCTCCAAGTTCACCGGCGTCTCGGGCTTCGACCAGCCGTTCGGCACCCAGATGGCGGCGGGCGTCATCGTGACCGTCCCGCTGATCGCCGTCGTGCTGGTCTTCCAGCGCCGGATCGTCGCCGGCCTCACCGCCGGCGGCGTCAAGTGACGGCCCGCCCGTGACCCCGACAAGCTCCCTACCAGAAGGACGTTCATGACGCAGGACACCCTCGCCGTCCCCGCCCCGGGCTCCCCCGCCGGGGGCGCCGCCCGCTGGTGGCGCGACGCCGTCATCTACCAGGTGTACGTGCGCAGCTTCGCCGACTCGGACGGGGACGGCGTCGGCGACCTGCCGGGCATCCGGTCCCGGCTGCCGTACCTGGCCTCCCTCGGCGTCGACGCGCTGTGGCTGACGCCGTTCTACGTCTCGCCGATGGCCGACTTCGGCTACGACGTCGCCGACTACCGCGACGTCGACCCGCTGTTCGGCACGCTCGCCGACGCCCGCGCCCTGATCGAGGACGCGCACGCCGCGGGCCTGCGGATCATCGTCGACGTCGTGCCGAACCACACCTCCGACCGGCACGCCTGGTTCCGGGCGGCGCTCGCCGCCGCGCCCGGCTCGCCCGAGCGCGCCCGCTACGTCTTCCGCGACGGCCGCGGGCCGGACGGCGCCGAGCCGCCCAACGACTGGGAGTCGGTGTTCGGCGGCCCCGCGTGGACGCGGGTGCCGGACGGGCAGTGGTACCTGCACCTGTTCGCCGCCGAGCAGCCCGACCTGGACTGGGAGAACCCCGAGGTCCGCGCCGAGTTCGCGGACATCCTGCGGTTCTGGCTCGACCTCGGCGTGGACGGGTTCCGGGTCGACGTCGCGCACGGCATGGCGAAGGCGCCCGGCCTGCCCGACGTCGGGCACCCGAACCAGGTCGAGATGCTCGGCACCGACGTCCTGCCGTACTTCGACCAGGACGCCGTCCACGACATCCACCGCGAGTGGCGCCGCGTCCTCGACGGCTACGGCGGGCAGCGGATCGGGGTCGCGGAGGCGTGGGCGCCGACCCCCGAGCGGCTCGCGCTCTACACCCGCCCGGACGAGCTGCACCAGGCGTTCAACTTCCACTACCTGACCGCGCCGTGGGACGCGGCCGGGATGCGGGAGGTGGTCGAGGAGTCGCTGCGCACCGCCGGAACCGTCGGCGCGCCCGCGACCTGGGTGCTGTCCAACCACGACGTGAAGCGGCACGTGACCCGCTACGGCGGCGGCGACACGGGCCTGCGGCGGGCCCGCGCGGCGGCCCTGCTGACGCTCGCGCTGCCGGGCTCCGCGTACGTCTACCAGGGCGAGGAGCTGGGCCTTCCCGAGGTTCTCGACCTGCCGGAGGAGTTCCAGCAGGACCCGCAGCGGCTGCGCGGCGAGGGCCAGGGCCGGGACGGCTGCCGCGTCCCGCTGCCGTGGGAGGGCGGGGAGCCGCCGTTCGGCTTCGGCGCGGGCGCCTCGTCCTGGCTGCCGATCCCGACGTCGTGGCGCGACCTGACGGTGGCGGCGCAGAGCGAGGAGCCCGGCTCGATGCTCGCGCTGTACCGGACGGCGCTGCGCCTGCGGCACGAGCATCCCGCGCTCGGCGACGGCCCGCTCCGCTGGCTGGACGGCCCCGAGGGCACGCTGTCGTTCGTCCGGGAGGACCCCGCGACCGGACGCGCGTGCGCCTGCGTCGTGAACATGGGCGACCGGCCGGTCCGCGTCCCGGCCCGGGGCGTCCCGCTGCTCGCGAGCGGACCGGTCCACATCGACGGCGACACCGCCGAGCTCCCGCCCGACACCGCGCTGTGGCAGAGCCTTGAAGAGGGATAATTTGAGACCTATGACGACACGCCTGGCGGACATCGCCGCGCACGCCGGAGTGAGCGAGGCGACCGTGAGCCGGGTCCTGAACGGCAAACCGGGCGTGTCGCCGTCCACCCGCCAGGCGGTGCTCACCGCGCTGGACGTGCTCGGCTACGAGCGGCCGGCCCGGCTGCGCCAGCAGCGGGCCGGGCTGATCGGGCTGATCATCCCGGAGCTGACCAACCCGATCTTCCCGGCGTTCGCCGAGGTCATCGAGAGCGCGCTGGCCCGGCACGGGTACATGGCGGTGCTGTGCTCGCAGGCGCCGGGCGGCGTCGCCGAGGACGACTACATCGAGATGCTGCTGGAGCGCGGCGTCGCCGGGATCATCTTCGTCAACGGGCTGCACGCCAACGTGCGCTCGGACCGGGCCCGGTACGCGCGGCTGATCGAGCAGGCGCTGCCGGTCGTGCTCGTGAACGGGTACCGGCCGGACATCGACGCGCCGTTCATCTCCAATGACGACGTCGCGTCGCTGGAGGCGATCGTCGGGCATCTGGCCGCAATGGGCCACCGCCGGATCGGGCTGGCGATCGGGCAGGACGTGTACGTGCCGACGCGCCGCAAGACCGAGGGGTTCCGGCGGGCGATGGCGGCGCACACCGGGCTGCCGGCGGACGAGGTGGACGCGCTGATCGTCAACACCATGTACACGGTCGAGGGCGGGCAGGCCGCGGCGGCGCGGCTGCTGGACGCCGGGTGCACGGCGATCTGCGGCGGCAACGACATCATGGCGCTCGGCGCGATCCGCGCGGCGCGGGCGCGCGGCCTGCGGGTGCCCGAGGACGTGTCGGTGACCGGGATGGACGACTCGCTGCTGACCGCCTATCTCGACCCGCCGCTGACCACGATCCGGCAGGCCGTGCGGGAGATGTCGATGGCGGCGGTGAGCACGGTACTGGACGAGATCCGGGGCGCGCGGTCGCCCCGGACGGAGCTGCTGTTCCGTCCGGAGCTGGTGGTGCGGCGGTCCACGGCGCCCGTCCCGGCGGCCCCGCCCCCGGCGGACCGGCGGCTGTCCACCGTACAGGAGGGCTGAGCCGGGCCCCGACCGGGGCCCGGCCGGTTCGGTCCGAGTTGTAACGGTTGTGTTGCGGCGGATTGACAGTGAGGCGGCTCACGGTCTTTCCTTCGTGGGAGCGCTCCCACGCAATGGAAGACACAACCTGAGAGGGGTCCGCCATGAGGGCCATCATGCGGCGCGGACTGGGTACGGCGATGGCGGTCCTGCTCGCCGGCGGTCTCGCGGCCGCCTGCGGCGGGGACGACAAGAAGGACTCGGACTCGGGGCCGGTGACGCTCACCGTCGACGTGTTCGGCGAGGTCGGCTACGACCAGCTGTACAAGCAGTTCGAGCAGTCCCACCCCGGCGTCACCGTCAAGCAGCGCAAGGTCTCCGACCTGGACACCTACAAGCCGCGCATCCAGCAGTGGATGGCCACGGGCAGCGGCGCCGGCGACGTGGTGATGCTGGAGGAGGGCATCCTCCCGCTCTACATGCAGCAGCGGGCGAAGTTCCTCAACCTGTTCGACTACGGCGGCAAGGCCCTGCAGGACAAGTTCCTGCCCTGGAAGTGGCAGATGGGGGTCAGCCCCGACGGCAAGCAGCTCGTCGGGCTCGGCACCGACGTGGGCCCGCTCGCCATGTGCTACCGCACGGACCTGTTCAAGAAGGCCGGCCTGCCCACCGACCGCGAGGCGGTCGGCAAGCTCTGGCCGACGTGGGACGCGTTCCTGCAGACCGGGCAGAAGTTCCAGCAGAAGGTGTCCGGCACCAAGTGGCTCGACGGCCCCACCGCCGTCTTCCGCGCCACCGTCCTGCAGAACGCGGGCGCCGGCCCCGGCTACAGCTTCTTCGACAAGAACGACAACCTCGTCTTCGACACCAACCCGGCGGTGAAGCAGGCGTTCGACACCTCGCTCAAGTTCGAGGAGAGCAAGCTCACCTCCGACATGTCGATCTTCACGCCGCCGTGGCAGGCCGGCCTCAAGCGCGACACGTTCGCCACCGTGCCCTGCCCGTCCTGGATGCTCGGCGGCATCGAGCAGTTCTCCGGGCCGTCCGGCAAGGGCAAGTGGGACGTGGCGACCACGCCCGGCGGCTCCGGCTACTGGGGCGGCTCGTGGCTCGCGGTCCCCAAGCAGACCAAGCACGCGAAGCAGGCCGCCGCGCTCGCCGAGTTCCTGACCTCCCCGCAGGGGCAGATCGGCGCGTACACGGCCGCCAACACCTTCCCGTCGTCGCCGCAGGCCGAGCAGGACCCGGCCGTCACCGGCTCCAAGAACGCCTACTTCAACGACGCCCCCGCCGGCAAGATCTTCGGTGACCTGGTCGCCTCGGTGAAGCCGGTCCACCTCGGTCCGAAGAACGAGGACGTCCGGGCCGCCGTGGAGAACGTGCTGATCTCGGTCGGGCAGGGCAAGGTCAAGCCGGACGAGGCCTGGTCGAAGGCCGTCGAAGCGGCCAAGAAGGCCGCCAGGTAAGCCGCCTCCCGCCGCGGCGGCGGCGCCGTGCCCCACCTCCCCGTACGGCGCCGCCGCCGTTCCTTCTCCCGCTCAGTCCCGTCCTCGGAAAGGAGGCGCATGGCCATGGCCACCGAACTGCGCCCCAGCCGGAACGGCCCCCAGCATCCCCCGGCGCAGGCCCCTCCGGCGGCCCGCCGCTCCCTGCGCTCCCGGCTGACCCGGCTCGACGTGAAGGGCGCGCCGTACGCCTTCATCTCGCCGTTCTACATCGTTTTCGCGATCTTCGGCGCGTTCCCGCTGGTCTACACGCTGTGGGTGTCCCTGCACGACTGGGAGCTCGCCTCGGGCACCCGCAAGTGGGTCGGCTTCGACAACTACAAGTACCTGTGGAGCGACGCCGACTTCTGGCACGCGACGGTCAACACGATCGCCATCTTCGTGCTGTCGACCGTGCCGCAGCTGCTGATCGCGCTGTTCATCGCCAACGCGCTCAACCGGCGGATGCGGGTGCCGACGCTGTTCCGGATCGGCATGGTCGCGCCGCTGGTCACCTCGACCGCCGCCGTCGCGATCGTGTTCACCCAGATGTTCGACCACGACTGGGGCATGATCAACTGGGCGCTCGGGCTGGTGGGCATCGACCCGATCAGCTGGAGCACCAACCGCTACTGGTCCTGGGCGGCGATCGCCACCATGGTGGACTGGCGCTGGACGGGCTACAACGCGCTCATCTACCTCGCCGCCATGCAGGCGATCCCGAAGGACCTGTACGAGGCCGCCTCGATCGACGGCGCGTCCCGGATCCGGCAGTTCTGGCAGATCACCGTGCCGATGCTGCGCCCGACGATCATCTTCACGACGATCATCGCGACCATCGGCGGGCTGCAGCTGTTCACCGAGCCGGTCCTGTTCAGCGTGGGGACGCCCAACAAGATGGACGGCGGCCCGCTGCACCAGTTCCAGACGCTGACGATGTACATGTACGACAACGCCTTCGGCCATGACCGGTACGGCTACGGCGCCACGATCGCGTGGGCCCTGTTCGTGATGATCATCCTTTTCTCGCTGATCAACTTCCTGTTCGTGCGGCGCACGGGAGGCACCAAGTGACCACGCTCCTGGCCGGTCCCGGCGACGCCCGGCACGCCCGCGACCGCCGGTCCGGCCGGTTCCACAACCTGTGGAACGCCAGCCCGCTGACCTATCTCACGCTGATCGTCGCGCTCACCCTGTCGGTCTTCCCGATCTACTGGATGATCGCGGTGGCGACCCGCACCAACGACGTGGTCTCCGACGTCCCGCCGCCGCTGCTGCCCGGCGGGCACGGCGGCGCCAACGTGAACCGGCTGTTCGACAACCCCGACGCCTACTTCGCCAAGGGCCTGCTGAACTCCGCGATCGTCTCGGCGTGCGTGACCGTCTCCACCGTGTTCTTCGCCTCGCTGGCCGGCTTCGCGTTCGCCAAGCTGCGCTTCCGCGGCAAGAACGCGCTGCTGGTGACGATCGTCGGGACGATGATGATCCCGGTGCAGATGGGCATCATCCCGCTCTACATGATCATGGTGAAGCTGGGCTGGCAGAACCATCTGCAGGCGGTGATCGTCCCGTTCCTCGTCACCGGGTTCGGCGTGTTCATGATGCGGCAGTACGCCGACCAGGCCGTCCCGGACGAGCTGATCGAGGCGGCCCGCGTGGACGGCTGCACGACGTTCGGCATCTACTGGCGGGTCGTGCTGCCCGCGCTGCGCCCCGCCGCGGGCGTCCTCGGCCTGTTCACGTTCATGCAGTCCTGGAACGACTTCATGTGGCCGCTGGCGGTGCTCACCCCCGAGAACCCCACGGTGCAGCTCTCGATCAACAACCTCGCCAACGCCCATTTCAACGACTACACGCTCATGTTCGCCGGCACCACCGTGGCGGTCCTGCCACTGCTCGTGGTGTTCATCATTTTCGGCCGCCAGATCATCGGCGGAATCATGGAAGGTGCAGTGAAGGCGTGACCTCCCTGGAATCCAGCGCCGTTCAGGACGACGCCGGCGCCCCCGACGCCGGCCCGCGGTTCCCCACGGGGTTCCGCTGGGGAGCCGCCACGGCCGCCTACCAGATCGAGGGGGCCGCGGCCGAGGACGGGCGCGGACCGTCGATCTGGGACACCTTCGCACGCACCCCGGGCAAGGTCCTCGGCGGCGACACTGGGGACGTCGCCGTGGACCACTACCACCGGTACCCCGAGGACATCGCGCTGATGCGCGACCTCGGGCTGTCCTCCTACCGGTTCTCGATCTCCTGGCCCCGGGTTCAGCCGGCCGGGGCCGGGGCCGTCAACGAGCGGGGGCTCGACTTCTACCGGCGCCTCGTCGACGCGCTGCTGGACGCGGGGATCGAGCCCTGGCCGACGCTCTACCACTGGGACCTGCCGCAGCCGCTGGAGGACGCGGGCGGCTGGCCCGAGCGGGACACCGCGCACCGGTTCGCCGACTACGCCGGGCTCGTGCACGAGGCCCTCGGCGACCGGGTGAAGCACTGGACGACGGTGAACGAGCCGTGGTGCGCGGCGTTCCTCGGCTACGCGTCGGGGGACCACGCGCCCGGCCGGCTCGACCCGTCCGGGTCCCTGCTGGCCGCGCACCACCTGATGCTGGGCCACGGCCTGGCGGTGCAGGCGATGCGCGCCCGCCGCCCCGGCAACCTGTTCGGCGCGGCCGTCAACCTGTACGCGGTCTCCCCGGCGACGGACGACCCCGCCGACGCGGACGCGGCGCGCCGCATCGACGGCATGCAGAACCGGCTGTTCCTCGACCCGCTGCTCCTCGGCCGCTACCCCGAGGACGTGCTGGCCGACACGGCCCGGCACGGTTTCGAGCCCGGCGCGGCGGACCTCGCCGTCATCAACCAGCCGATCGACCAGCTCGGCATCAACTACTACACGCGGCACACGGTCGCGGGGACGCCCGGCGAGGCGGCGCAGACGGCGTCGGGGCCGTTCGCCGTGCACTCGCCGTGGGTGGGCAGCGAGCACGTCCGGTTCGTCGCGGCGGGGCGGCCGACGACCGGGATGGGCTGGGAGATCGACGAGGGCGGGCTGCACGAGGTGCTGACCCGGGTGCACCGGGAGTACCCGGCCGTCCCGCTGTACATCACCGAGAACGGCGCGGGCTACGACGAGACGCCGGACGGCGATGGCACGGTCCACGACGCGGGGCGCATCGCCTACATCGACGCGCACCTGCGCGCGTGCCATGCCGCCATCGCCGACGGCGTACCGCTTGCGGGCTATTTCACATGGTCGCTGCTGGATAATTTCGAATGGGCTTGGGGCTACTCCAAGCGCTTCGGGCTGGTTCACGTGGACTATGCGACGCAGCGCCGGACGCCCAAGGACAGCGCGCGCTGGTACTCGGACGTGATCCGGCGGGGCGGCCTGCCCGGGGGCGGCTGACGATCGCCGAGATCGGCACCGCCTCCCGGGGCGGGCGGTGCCGCCGTCCGGCCGGGCCGGCGCCCCGGTGGCCGCCGGCCCGGCGGGGCGGCGACGACGCCGCAGGAACGACGGAGGGGGCCTGATGACGCAGAGGGGCACGCGCCCGACCCTGGAAGAGGTCGCGGCGCGCGCCGGGGTCGGCCGCGGCACGGTCTCCCGGGTGGTCAACGGGTCGCCGCGGGTCAGCGAGCGGGCCCGGCAGGCCGTGCTGAAGGCGATCGACGAGCTCGGGTACGTGCCGAACCGCGCGGCCCGCACGCTGGTCACCCGGCGCACCGACACGGTGGCGCTCGTCGTCGCGGAGTCCGACCAGCGGCTGTTCGGCGAGCCGTACTTCGCCGGGATCATCCGCGGGATCAGCAACGGCCTCGGCGACACCGGGCTGCAGCTGCTGCTCGCGCTCGCCCGCTCCCCCGCCGAGTACGCGCGCCTCGAGCACTACCTGACCACCCAGCACGTGGACGGCGTGCTGCTCACCTCGCTGCACGCCGAGGACCCGCTGCCCGCGAAGCTGGAGGCCAACGGGGTGCCGACGGTGCTCGGCGGCCGCCCGCCGGGGCTGTCGCCGGTCAGCTACGTCGACGTCGACAACCGGCTCGGCGCCCGCGAGGCCGTCGGGCACCTCATCGCCGACGGGCGGCGCCGCATCGCGACGATCGCCGGCCCGCAGGACATGGGGGTGGGCATCGACCGGCTCGCCGGCTACCGGGAGGCGCTCGGCGAGGCGGGACTGCCGGAGTACGTCGCGTTCGGCGACTTCGGCGAGGCCACCGGCATCAGCGCCGCGGAACGGCTGCTGGCCGACGAGCCCGCGGTGGACGCGGTGTTCGCCGCGAGCGACCCGATGGCGCTCGGCACGCTGCGGGTGCTGCGCCGGCTCGGCCGCCGCGTCCCCGACGACGTCGCGGTGATCGGCTTCGACGACTCCGCGGCGGCGCCGCTGGCCGACCCGCCGCTCAGCAGCGTGCACCAGTCGCCGGAGGAGATGGGCGTGGCGATGGCGCGGCTGCTGGTGTCGCGGATCCGCGGCGAGGCCGTCGCGGACCCGGTGGTCATCATGCGCCCGCACCTCGTCCTGCGAGAGTCGGCGTAGCCCGGGGACTGCTCGGGGACTGCTCGGGGCGCGGCTCAGCGGCGCGCGACGCCGGCGTACATCCAGCGGGTGCCCTCGCCGTCGCCGTCGGGCCGCCACTGCGGCACCCACACCACGCCCGGCTCCACCAGCTCGAACCCGTCGAACAGGGCCTCCACCTCGGCGCGGTCGCGGCTGCGGAGCCGGGCCGTCGCGTCGCGCCACGCGCCGACGGCCTGCCTGCCGCGCTCCGGCTGGCCCTCCGCGGTGCTGTGCGAGAGGGCGAGCAGGCTGCCCGGCGCCATGACGTCGCGGAACGCGGCGATGGCCGCCCGCGCCTGCTCGTCCTCGGCGAAGTGCAGCACCGCGAGCATCAGCACCGCCACCGGGCGGTCGAAGTCGATCAGCTCGAGCAGCTTCGCGTCCTTGAGGATGCCGGCGGGTTCGCGGACGTCCCCGCGGATCACCGCGGTGGTCGCGGACGCCGGCAGCAGCGCCCGCGCGTGCACGAGCACGATCGGGTCGTTGTCGACGTAGACGACCCGCGCCGACGGGTCCAGCGCCTGCGCGACCTCGTGCACGTTGCCCTGCGTCGGCAGCCCGGTGCCGATGTCGACGAACTGCCGGACGCCGGACTCGATCGCGAACCGCACGGCGCGGCCGAGGAACGCCCGGTTCTCCCGCGCGGCCTGCGGGATGTCGGGGCCGGCGTCGGTGGCGACCTTCGCGGCCGCGCGGTCGACGGCGAAGTTGTCCTTGCCCCCGAGGAAGACGTCGTAGATCCGCGCGGGGCTCGCGGTGCGCGTGTCCACGCCGGGCGGGGCGAACTCCTCGTTCATGCCCCCACCTTATGATCATTGGGGACAGTCCGGACCCGAGATGAGGACCTCCATGGCCTACGCACCGACCGAAGAAGAGCTGGTCCATCTGCGCCGCGCCGTCGAGCTGGCCGCCGAGGCGCTGGCCGACGGGGACGAGCCGTTCGGCACCGTGCTGGTCTCGGCGTCGGGCGAGGTGCTGTTCGAGGACCGCAACCGCACCGCCGGCGGCGACCAGACCCGGCACCCCGAGTTCGAGGTCGCGCGCTGGGCCGCCGCGCACATGGCGCCGGACGAGCGCGCCGCCGCCGTCGTCTACACCTCCGGCGAGCACTGCCCGATGTGCTCGGCCGCGCACGGCTGGGTCGGCCTCGGCCGCATCGTCTACGTCCACTCGTCCGCGCAGGTGGGCGCGTGGCGCGCCGCGCTGGGCGTCCCGCCGTCCCCGGTCAGCGCGATCCCGGTCCAGGACGTGGTGCCCGGCGTCCGGGTGGACGGGCCCGTCCCCGCGCTGGAGGCCGAGGTCCACGACCTGCACGTGCGCGCCTGCTCCTGAGTCCCGCCGAGCGGGACCGTTCCACCGAGCCCGGCGCGCCGCGGCTTGAATGGCCGGCCGTCCCCACCGTCAGGAGTTCCCGCATGTCCGACGCCCTCCCGGCCGACCAGGCCGTCCGGAACCTGATCTTCGCGTACGCCGAGGCCGTCGACCGCGGCGACTTCGCCGCGGTCGGCGCGCTGTTCGCGCACGGCGACTTCGTCAGCAGCGGCGCCACGCTGACCGGGGCCGCGGTGGCGCGGATGTTCGAGAAGACGATCATCCTCTACGACGACGGCACGCCGCGGACCAAGCACGTCACGACCAACGTCGCCGTCGAGCTGGACGGCGCGGTGGCCGCCGCGACGTCGTACTTCACCGTGATGCAGGCGACGCCGGAGCTGCCCTTCCAGGCGATCTGCGCCGGCCGCTACGACGACCGCTTCGAGCTGCACGACGCCCGCTGGCGCTTCGCCGAACGCCGCATCACCCTGGAGCTGGTCGGCGACGTCGGCCACCACCTGCGCCGCCCCGGCGCCCTCCCCGCCCACCTGCGCCCCGCCGCCCCCCGGTGAGCCGTGACGGCGCGCCGCACCGTCACCGGAAGGACGCGTCGAGGGCGTCGATCAGGCGGGTGAAGGTCTCGTCCAGGGACTCCGGCAGGCCGAAGGCCGCGTCGCGCTCCAGCGACGCGAACCCGTGGCAGGCGATCCGCCACATGCGGATCGCGTGGACCAGGTCGCCGCCCTCGAGCCGGTAGCCCCTGAACGCGGACGTGATGACGGCGATCGCCCGGTCGGAGACCGCGGCGTGCTCCGCGTCGCCGGGCACCGGCGCCCGGACGCTGGCGGCGTACCGTCCGGGATGCGCGGCGGCGTAGGCGCGGTAGGCGGCGGACAGCTCCGCGAGCGCCTCCCGCCCGGTCACGCCGGCGACGGCCGCCGCGAGCCGCGCCGTCATCTCCTCCACGGCCAGCATCGCGATGCCGCGCTTGACCGCGTCCAGGCCGTCGACGTGCTTGTACAGGCCGGGCAGCGACACTCCGCACCGCTTCGCGACGGCCGCGAGGGTGAGCCGTTCGAGGCCCGTCTCGTCCGCGACGTCCGCGGCGACCTGGACGACCCGCTCCGGGGTCAGGCCCACGCGCGGCACGCCCTACCGGGCCTTCCGGGCGAGGGCGAGACCGGAGCCGGTGACGAAGAGGATCAGCAGAGGCAGCGACACGTAGGCCAGCGTAGCGACGCCGGTGAGCAGCAGCGCGTAACCGATGCCGGAACCCGCGATGGCGACGGCCAGCGCGAAGCCGGTGTAGTTCAGCCAGCGCGGCAGCACCCCGGCCAGCGCGCCCGCGACGCCGACGGTCGCGAGGAAGAACATCTTGACGCCGTCCGCGCGGTTGAGCGCTTCCAGGAGCGTGTGCGCGGTTCCCGGCGCCGACGCGGCGACCAGCACCAGGCCGGTCGCGAACTGCGCCAGCGAGATGACCGCGGCGACCAGCCCGGCGCCCGCCGCGATCCGCCCGGCGCGCGACCACCGGGCCGCCCGCCCGAGCGCGAGCGGGACGAGCGCGAGCGCGAGCGCGGGCAGCCCCTCGGTGAGCAGGAACTGCACGGACGCCGCGCCGCCGTGCCCCGCGTAGTCGCGGACGATCTCGGCTCCGCTCGCCCCGAACCCCGGCGAGGGCACCGGGACCGACAGCCCGGCGGCCCACGAGACCAGGAATCCGGCCCCGGCGACGGCGGGGACGCTCAGCAGCTTCTTGCGCGACGCGACGGCGATGGAGGCCATGCCACTCTCCTCAGAACGGTTAATGCCATTAGCTGAAGGTTAATGTCATTAACCGCCGTTGGCAAGCCCTCCCCGGCGGGCCCCGTCCCGGGCTCGCCGGGACGGGGCCTGCGGATCAGCGGAGGGTGAGGGTGGTGAGGCGGGCCTCGCCGGTGAAGACGAGGTAGAGGTCGTGGCGGCCGGTGGCGTGCAGGGCGGCCGTCACGTCCTTGTAGGTGTACTTGTCGCCGGTGGACGGGATGGTGAAGGTCGCGGCGACGGGCCCGGTCGGACTGTCCAGGCGGGCCTGGACGGTGGTGTTCCCGGCGGTCTCCTTGGCCGCGCGGAGGGTCAGGGTGCCGTTCTTCAGGGCGGAGTCCTTGAACGAGATCCACGCGTTCGCGGCGCCGGCGACCGCGTCGCCCGCCGCCTTGGACTCGTCGACGAGCTGCACGGCGCTCTGGTCGTCGAAGTCAGCGGCGCGGGTCGGCCGGGTGAGGTCGCGGGCGGGGACCCGCTCGCCGTGGACGTCGACCGTGGCCCGCTGCCGGATGTCGGTCGCCGAGGAGCCGATCAGGACGTCCTGCCTGGCGGTCTCCAGCGTCCACTTGTTGCGGGTGACGTCCCAGGTCGCGAGGTCCGACGCCTTGACGCGCAGCGTCACCGAGGCGGTCCGGCCCGGGGCGAGGTGCACCTTCTGGAAGGCGCGCAGCTGCTCGGCGGGCTGCTTCACGCGGGACGTCCGCTGGTGCGTGTAGAGCTGGACGACCTCGTCCGCCGCCCGCTTGCCGGTGTTGGTGACCGGGACGGTGACGGTCAGGGTGTCGCCACCGGACAGCGAGCGGCCGCTGAGCTTCGGCCTGCCGTACCGGAACGTCGTGTAGGTGAGGCCGTAGCCGAACGGGTAGAGCGGCTTGCCCTTGTAGTACAGGTACGTGCGGTCGGACTTGATGATGTCGTAGTCGAGGATGTCGGGCAGGTCGCTCGCGGAGCGGTACCAGGTCTGGGGCAGCCTGCCGGACGGGCTCTCATCGCCGAACAGGACGGACGCGAGGGCGTTGCCGGTCTCGGCGCCCGCGTGGCTCGTCCACAGGATCGCCGGGACGTTCGCCTGCTCCCAGGTGAGGGCCGTCGGGTAGCTGTTCTCCACGACGACGACCGTGTTCGGGTTGGCCTTGCGAACGGCCTTGATGAGCTCTTCCTGGCCCTCGGCGAGCGCCATCGTGGTGCGGTCGTGGTCCTCGCGGCCGTTGATGAACGGCATGCTGCCGACCACGACGACGGCGGTGTCCGCGCTGGTCGCGGCCTTGACGGCGGAGTCGACGCCGCTGCTGACGACGTCCTTGGCGAACGCGCTGGCGCCGTCCTTGGTGGTGAGGGCGAGGGTGCCGTCGTCCTGGACCTTGACGTAGGTCTTGGCGGGGTCGGCCCAGTCGTACGCCTTCTCGTAGCCCGCGTAGCGCAGGAGGTAGTTCCCGTCCGGCTGCTTCTCCAGCTTGAACATCTGCTGGACGAACCAGCCGTTCGGCTGGTCCTGGTCGTTGGCGAAGGTGTCGCCCCAGTTGTAGCGGCCGACGGTCTTGCCGTTGGCGGCGCTGCGCAGCGTGACGATGCCCTGGCCCCAGTCGAAGACGTCGAACTGCGTCGAGGCGTCGGCGGTGGTCGGGCCGGTCTTGAGGACGGCGCCGGCGGCGGCCGTCCCGCCCGCCACGTACCTGCCGGTCTTCACGTCCTTGAGGGCGATGCGGTCGACGCCCTCGCTGGACGCGACGTTGCCCGCGCCGGCCTTCGCCTTGACGCCGTCCAGCGGCGTCACGCCGTACGGCAGTGAGCCCGAGTACCAGTCGGTGTAGAGGGTGTTCGACAGCGGGCCGACCACGGCGACCTTCTTGCCGGACGCGAGGGGCAGCGCGCCGTGCCCGTTCTTCAGCAGCACCATCTGCTCGGTCGCGGCCTTGCGTTCGAGGGCGCGGTGGGCGGGGCTGTCGATGACGTCCTTGGTGATCTTCCCGTACTCACCGCCGCCCGGGTCGAACTCGCCGAGCCGGACCCGGACGCTGAGGACGTCGCCGACCGCGCGGTCGAGGTCGGCCTCGCTGAGCAGGCCCTTGGACAGGGCCGTCTTCACCGCGTTGACGGTGATGGACGAGTTCGTGTCGTCGGTGGTGAAGCTGTCGACGCCCGCCTTGATGGTGGCGGCGTCGCCCGCGGGCAGGTCCGGGTAGTACTGCTCGGAGCCGACGAGGTTGTTGGGCGCGCCCGCGTCGGTGACGTTGAGGAGGGTCCTGCCGCTCCACCTCCGGGCGTCGTTCACCAGCGGCGACGCGGTCGCCGGACGCCCGTTGACCAGGTTGTAGGAGGTCATCAGGCCGGTCGCGGCGTCCTGCGTCAGCGGCAGCTTGAACGGGACCTCGTCGTACTCCTTCAGCACGCGGGGCCGCACGCTGGACGACGTCTGGTCGCGGCGGATCTCGTTGTTGTAGGCGAGGTAGTGCTTGAGGACGGGCGCGGCCTTGAGGTGGTCGGGGTCGTCGCCCTGCATGCCCTTGCCGTAGGCGGTGGCGAGCAGGCCGGTGAGCAGCGGGTCCTCGGAGTAGCCCTCCTCGTTGCGGCCCCAGCGCGGGTCGCGCAGCAGGTTGACGACGGGCGCCCACAGCTGCAGGCCCCACACGTCCGGGTCGATGGTGTTGTAGCCGCGGGCCTCGTCGCCGACGGCGGACCCGATCTGCTGGAGCAGCGCCGGGTCCCACGTCGCGCCGAGGCCGACGGACTGCGGGAACACCGTGCCCTTGGCGGTCCGGACGGCGCCGGAGGCGTTGACGTCGGTGGACCAGGCGACGCCGTGCAGCGCCTCGGTCCCGGTCTTGAACCGCTTGATCCCGAGGCGCGGGATCGCCGGCTCGTACTGGTGGAGCAGGGAGACCTTCTCGTCGGTCGTGAGCCGTCCGAGCAGGTCCCTGACGCGGGCGTCGACGGACAGCCGCGGATCGCGGAACGGGTAGGTCTCGGCGGCCGAGGCGGCGGGGACCGCCGTCCACACGGCCGGTGCCGCGATCACGGCGGCGACGGCCAGCGACAGGGCCCGGCGGCGACGGCCGGGGAAACGGGGGGTGGGGCGGGTGGTGTGCACCTGTTCTCCTCTGTGGCTCGTCCCCCGAGTACGGTTGTCGAAGCGCTTCGACGATCGGGCCGCGCGGGCCCGGGGCATGCCTCCTTCAGGTCCGGCGGGGCGGGACGGTCAGCGCGGTGCCGGGGCGGAACTCGCGCGCGGGGTCAGGGTCGGCGGCAGCAGCGTCGCGGCCGGGACGGTCCCGCCGCCGAGCTTGCCCATCAGCAGCTCGACGGCGCGCCCGCCCACCTCCTGGGCGGGGATCGCGACGGACGACAGCGGCGGTTCGGCGTGCTCGGCCATCTCGTCCGGGCAGATCGCCACGACCGACACGTCCTGCGGGACGGCGCGGCCGTTCGCGCGCAGCGCCCGCACGACCGTGTCCACGACCGGCTCGTTGTGGACGAGGATCCCGGTCAGCCCGGGACGTTCGGCGAGCAGCCGGGCGACCAGCGCGCGGGCCGCCTCCGGGGCCGCCTCGCACGGGTGGACGCCGCCGGCGAGCCCGTGCTCGCGGACGGCCGCGCCGAAGCCGTCCGCGACCCGCTGCGCGAACCCGGTCCGCCGCGCGTACACCTCGGGCGGCGAGCCGATCAGCGCGACCTCGCGGTGCCCGAGCCCGGCCAGATGCTCCACGCAGACCGCGCCGGCCGCGTGGAAGTCCAGGTCGATGCAGGTCAGGTCCTCGGCGTCGGCGGGGAAGCCGATGAGCACGCTCGGCCGGTCCAGGGAGCGCAGCAGCGGCAGCCGCGGGTCCTCCATCTGGACGTCCATCACGATGAGGGCGTCCACGAGCGCGCTGTCGGCGACGCGGCTCAGGCCGTCCTCGCCCTCCTCCTGGGTCAGCAGCAGGACGTCGTGGTCGTGCCGCCGCGCGGCGGTCACCACCGACATCGCGAACTGCATGACGACGGGCACCGCGATGCCGGAGCGCAGCGGGATCATCAGGGCGAGGACGTTGGAGCGGCTGCTCGCCAGCGCGCGGGCCCCGGCGTGCGGGCGGTAGCCGAGCTCGCGGATGCTGTCGCGGACGCGCCGCCGGGTCTCCTCGGAGATCGTGCGCTTGCCGCTCAGCACGTAGGACACCGTGCTCGGGGACACCCCGGCGTGCCGCGCCACGTCGGTGATCTTGACCACGGACCGTCCCGTCGTCGAGCGGTTCACTTCGCGTCCGATGCTAGCGATGCGCGGATCGCGTCGCGGTACCAGAACGCACTGTCCTTCCAGGTTCGTTCGCCCGTGCCGTAATTGACATGGATCAACCCGAAACGCCGGTCGTAGCCGTAGGCCCACTCGAAGTTGTCGAGCAGCGACCAGGCGAAGTATCCGCGCAGGTCCACGCCCGCGTCGCAGGCGCGCTCCGCGGCGGCGACGTGGTCGCGCAGGTAGGCGATGCGGCGGTCGTCGCGCACCCGGCCGTCCACGACCTCGTCCTCGAACGCGGCGCCGTTCTCGGTGACCATCAGCGGCACGTCCGGGTACTCGCGGTGCAGCCGCAGCAGCAGCTCCTCCAGGCCGGACGCGTCGATCGGCCAGCCCATCGCCGTGTACGGGCCGGGCTGCCGCACGAACTCCAGGCCCTCGCAGCCGACGAACGGGGTCGCGGCGCCCCGCTTGTGGCCGTCGTCGGACTCGCGCGGCGACGTCCCGTCCCACACGCGGACGAGCGTCGGCGAGTAGTAGTTGACGCCGAGGACGTCGAGCGGCGCGGCGATGACGTCGGCGTCGCCGTCCCGGGCGAACGCCCAGTCGGTGATCTCCGCGGTGTCGGCGAGCAGGTCGGCGGGGTAGCCGCGGCCGAGCATCGGATCGAGGAAGATCCGGTTCGCGACGGCGTCGGCCCGCCGGACGGCCTCGGCGTCGCCGCGCAAGTGGTGCAGGTTGAGCGTGACCGAGTGCCGCGCGGACGGCGACACGACCCCGCGCAGCGCCCGCACCGCCAGCCCGTGCGCGAGGTTGAGGTGGTGGGCGGCGGCGAGCGCGTCCGCCGGGTCGGTGCGGCCGGGCGCGTGGACGCCCGCCGCGTAGCCGAGGAACGCCGAGCACCACGGCTCGTTCAGCGTCGTCCAGGTCTCGACGCGGTCGCCGAGGACCCGGCCGACGCGCTCGGCGTAGTCGGCGAAGCGGCGGGCGGTGTCGCGCTCCGGCCAGCCGCCCGCGTCCTCCAGCTCCTGCGGGAGGTCCCAGTGGTAGAGGGTCGCGACAGGCGAGATGCCGTGTTCGAGGAGTTCGTCCACGAGCCGCGAGTAGAAGTCGAAGCCCTTCCGGTTCGGCCTCCCCTCCGGCAGGACCCGCGACCACGAGATGGAGAACCGGTACGCGCCCAGCCCGAGCCGCGCCATCGACGCGACGTCCTCCTTCCAGCGGTGGTAGTGGTCGGTGGCGACGTCGCCGGTGTCGCCGTTCAGCACCTTGCCCGGCGTGCGGCTGAAGGTGTCCCAGATGGACGGCGTGCGGCCGTCCTCGCGGGCGGCGCCCTCGATCTGGTAGGACGCGGTCGCCGCGCCCCACAGGAACCCCTCCGGGAAGCCCATCAGTTCTCCTCTTCCAGGGTGATGACGAGTTCGTCGCCGGCCGCCTTCACCAGGACTCCCTGCGGGTGGCCGGACGCCTCGCCTCCCTCCACCGCCGCGACGCGCGCGTTCACCAGGAGAACATTCCAGTCGCCCGCGCCGGTGACCCGGAGCGTGGCACCGTTCCGCACCGTGGTGAAAGCCGTGTCGTCGACCTGCGTGAGCACGGTCGTCCCGTCGGCCGGTTCGTAGACGCGCAGCGTCACGCCGTCGGCGTGGTCGTAGTCGGGGCGGTCCTCCACCGAGCCCTCGGGGATCACCGCGCCGGGACGGGCCAGCAGCGGCACGCTGCCGAATCCGTGCCGCTCCCGCACCCACCGGCCGCCGTGCACGCGCTCGCCGGTGAGGTAGTGCGTCCACACGCCGTCCGGCACGTAGTAGGAGACGTCGCCGTCCGCCGAGAACACGGGCGCGACGAGCAGGTCGTCGCCGAGCATGTACTGGCGTTCGAGGTGCGTGCAGGCCGGATCGTCCGGGAACTGCAGGACCATCGCCCGCATCATCGGCAGGCCCTCGCCGTACGCCTGCCGCCCCGCCCCGGAAAGGTAGGGCATCAGCCGCATCTTCAGTCTCGTGAAGTCGCGGAGGACGTCCACCGACTCCTCGTCGAACAGCCACGGCACCCGGTACGAATGGCTTCCGTGCAGGCGGCTGTGCGAGGACAGCATCCCGAACGCGATCCACCGCTTGAACAGCGCCGGATCGGGCGTCCCCTCGAACCCGCCGATGTCGTGGCTCCAGTACCCGAACCCCGACAGGCCGAGGGAAAGGCCCCCGCGCAGGCTCTCCCCCATCGCCTCGAACGTCGATTCGCAGTCCCCGCCCCAGTGCACCGGGAAACGCTGCCCCCCGGTCGTCGCGGACCGGGCGAACACCACCGCCTCGCCCTCGCCGCGCTTCTTGCGCAGCAACTCGAAAACGGTCTGGTTGTAGAGGTAGGTGTAATAGTTGTGCGCGCGTTCCGGGTCGGAGCCGTCGTGGTAGACGACGTCGGTCGGGATCCGCTCGCCGAAGTCGGTCTTGAAGCAGTCAACGCCCATGTCCATGAGCGCCTCCAGCTTCGCCGCGTACCACTCCCGCGCCTCGGGATTGGTGAAGTCGACGACCGCGAGACCGGGCTGCCACTTGTCCCACTGCCAGACGTCGCCGTTCGGCCTGGTCAGCAGGTAACCGCGAGCCCGCCCCTCGGCGAACAGCGGCGAGCGCTGCCCGATGTACGGATTGATCCAGACGCAGATCCGCAGCCCGCGCTCCTTGAGCCGGCGCAGCATTCCCGCCGGGTCCGGGAACACGCGCGGGTCCCATTCGAAGTCGCACCACTGGAACTCGCGCATCCAGAAGCAGTCGAAATGGAACACGCTGAGCGGCAGGTCCCGCTCGGCCATCCCGTCGATGAACGAGGAGACGGTCGCCTCGTCGTAGTCGGTGGTGAACGAGGTGGACAGCCACAACCCGAACGACCAGTCCGGCAGCCGCGCCGGCCGCCCGGTCAGCGCCGTGTACTTGCGCAGGATCTCCCGCGGCGACGGCCCGTAGATGACGAAGTACCGCATCGACTGGCCCTCGACGCTGAACTGCGTCCGCGCGACGGCCTCGGAGGCGACCTCGAACGAGACCCGCCCCGGGTGGTCGACGAACACGCCGTATCCCGCGTTCGTCAGGTAGAACGGCACGTTCTTGTACGCCTGCTCGCTGGCGGTGCCGCCGTCGGCGTTCCAGATGTCGACGGACTGGCCGTTCTTCACCAGCGGCCCGAACCGTTCGCCGAGCCCGTACACGAAGTGGTCGACGCCGAGATCGAGCTGTTCGCGGACGTAGTGCCCGCCGTCGTCGGTGTCGATGACCGCCGTCGCCTTCGGCGCCGTCCCGGTCAGCCGCCGTCCCTCCGCGAGGAAGTCGACGCCCCACTCCCCGCCGCGCCGGACCCGCACGGTCAGCGCGCCGGACGTCAGTTCCGCCGCGTCCTCGCCCACCCGGACGTCCCCGGTGGGGTCGGCGGCCAGCTCGAACCGCGGCCCGCGGTCCTTCTCCCCCGCGAAATGGGTGATGGTGACGCCGATGACGTCCGGCATGGGCGACGCGCAGTCCACCGTCACCACCGGGCCCTTGAGAAGGTCGCCCCGGTGCCGGATCCGCTGCACGGGCGCCTGCACGGAGAACGAGCCGGGCCCTTCCGCGACGTCGAGGACCTCCACCGGATGAACGGCGTGCACACCCTCGCGCATCATCCAGTAGCCGTCACTGAACTTCATTACTTGATTGCCCCCGCAGTCAGTCCGCGCGACAGGGTGCGCTGGAAGATGAGGAAGAACACGACGGTCGGGAGGAGGCCGAGGAGCGCGGCGGCGCTGGACATGGTGGCGTCCATCAGGCGCTGCCCCTGCAGCACGCCGAGCGCGACGGAGACCGTCTGGTTCTCGTTGGAGATGAGGAAGACCATGGGGATGAGGAACTCGTTCCACGTCCACACGAAGAAGAAGACGAGCAGCACGCTCAGCGTCGGCCGGACGACCGGGACGACCACCCGCCACAGCACCTGCCAGCGGTTCGCGCCGTCGATCCGGGCCGCCTCCAGCAGCGGGCGCGGGAACGCCGACATCACCGACGACAGCAGGTAGGTGCCGAACGCGCTCTGCACCACCGTGAACACGATGATCACGCTGAGCCGGGTGTCGTAGATCCCGAACTGCTTCGCCAGGTAGTACAGCGGGTAGACGAGCGCCTCCTGCGGCAGCGTGTTGGCCAGCAGCAGCAGCGCGAGCAGCCAGATGCGGCCCTTGATGCGGCCGATGCCGAGCGCGTAGGCGTTGAACACCGACAGCAGGACGGCCAGCACCGCGACCGAGCCGCTGATCAGCACGCTGTTGAGCAGCACGTGCCCGAAGTCGACCCGGTCCCAGAAGTCGCGGATCGCGTCGAGGTTCAGGCCGGACGGCGGCGCGAGCGGCCCCTTGGAGGTGTACTCCTGCGGGGTCTTCAGCGCGTTGGACACCACGACCAGGAACGGGATCAGCATGATCCCGGCGAGCGCGACGAGCGCGACGAGCACCGCGTAGGCGGACGGGCCGCGGCGGCGCCTCCGGCGCGGGGCGCCCTGCCGGTCGCGCGCCGGCGCGCCCGGCTTGGTCATCGTCACGGTCATCGCTCCTCCCCCAGGTCACGTCCTTGCAGCCGCAGGAAGACGACGGTGAGCGCGATGATGACGAGCGTCAGCACGGTCGCGATCGCCGAGCCGTAGCCGACGTCGGACTTCTCGAAGAAGTTGACGTAGGAGTAGTACGACGGGACGTTCGTGGCGCCGCCCGGCCCGCCCTTCGTCAGCACGAAGATCTGCGGGAACGCCTTGAGCGCGGCGATCGTCGTCCACAGCAGCACGACGAAGATCTCCGGGCGGATCTGCGGGATCGTGATGTGCCGGAACCGCCGGGCCCAGCTGGCGCCGTCGATCTCCGCGGCCTCGTACAGCGACGGGTCGACGCGCTGGAGCCCCGACATGAAGACCACCAGCGGGAACCCGATCTGCATCCACACCATGACGCCGAGGACGGACCACAGCGCGGTGGACGGGTCGCCGAGCCAGTCGTGCGCGAGCGAGCCGAGCCCGACGTCCTTCAGCAGGGTGTTCACCGCGCCGCCGTCGGGCGCGAGCAGCCAGCTCCACACCACGCCGGCGATGACGACCGGCAGCACCTGCGGCAGGTACAGGCAGGCGCGCAGGATCGCCGCGGCACGCGGCCCGAAGTGCCGGTCGATCAGGTCGGTGAGGGCCGCCGCGAGCACCAGCCCGATCGCGGTCGGGACGATCGCCATCCCGAGGATGACCAGGACGTTGTGCCGGAACGAGGCCCAGAACTCCCCGTCCTTCACGAGCTCCCGGTAGTTGTCGAGGCCGGCCCAGGACGGGCTGCCGACGCCGGACCACTCGGTGAAGCTCGTCCCGATGTTCATCAGGAACGGCACGCCGATGACGGCGGCGAACAGCAGCAGCCCGGGGATCAGGTACGGCAGGTAGGCGAGCTGCTCACGCCCCCTCCCCCGGCCGCCCGGCCGGGGCGCGGCCGCGGCGCCGCGCCCCTTCCGGGCCTCGTGGTGCGTGGTCACTTCGGCAGGCCGGAGTCGTAGGTCTTCTGCAGCGCGCCCAGCGCGTCACCCGGCGCGGTTCCGTTCATGATCTTCTGGGTCTGCGCGACCCAGGCGTCGTAGAAGCCGGAGACCGGCCAGTCCGGGTAGTACGCGAGCTGGTTGTTCTGCGCGAGCGTGGTGAAGTCGTCGGTGAGCTTCTTGACCTTCGGGTCGGTGATCGCCGACGGGTCGGCCGCGACGGGGATGCCGCCGAGGTTGCCGAGCATGTTCTGGACCTTCTTCTTCATCGTGATGTCGATGAAGTCGTAGGCGAGGTCCTTGTTCTTCGAGCCCTTGGGGACGACCCACAGGTTGCCGCTGGAGCCGAGCGTCATCTTCGCGCCGGGCCAGACGGAGGTCTCCCAGTCGAACTTGGCCTCCTTGGCGACCCGGCCGAACCACCAGGACCCGGAGAACATCATCGGGAACTTGCCGCTCATGAAGGCGACGCCCGCGTCCTCGGCCTTCTTGCTCACCGAGTCCTTGGCGATGTAGCCCTTCTTCACCCAGTCGGCGAACGTGGTGGCGCCGGCCGTCCAGGCGGCGTCCTTGAAGTCCGGCTTGGCGGTGTAGCGCTGGTAGGCGTCCACCCACGACCGGTCGGGCGCCTTGTCGAGGGCGAGCTGGTAGACGAACTGCTGCGCCATGTACTCGGCGCCGGCGTTGGTCAGCGGCGTGACGCCCTTGGCGACGAACTTGTCCATCGCGGCGGTCAGCTCGGCGAACGTCGTCGGGATCTCGACGCCGTTCTTCTTGAACAGGTCCTTGTTGTAGTAGACCTGCAGGTACTCACCATAGTTGGGCACGCCGTACCATTTGTCGCCGCCCATGGTGCCCTTGGCGTCGTACTTGGCGGTGACCTGGACGCCGGGGCCGATCAGCTTGTCCCAGCCGCGCTTGGTGACCTCGGGGGTGAGGTCCTGGAGGAGGCCCTGCTTGGAGAGCGTCCCGGCGGTCGCGTTGCCCTTGTTGTACTCCAGGACGTCGGGGGCGTCCTTGGAGTTGAGGACCATCGGCGCGGTCTTCTGGATCTGCTCGAAGCCCTTCTCCTCGAACTTCACCTTCACGCCGGGGTGGGCGGCCTCGAACTCCTTGATCGCCTCGTTCCACGCCGCGCCCATGGCGCTGTCGGGGGCCTCGTAGTGCCAGAGCTTGAGCACCTTGCCGCCGGAGTCGCCGCCGTCGCCGCCACAGGCGGAAAGCGACAGGGCCGCGGCGGCGAGGGCGGCGAGCAGCGCCGCGCTCCTGCCTGCCTTGAACATGGGGGATCCTTCGCGGGGGTGGGACCGGGGGTGGTCGGATCGATGAGGGTGTCGAAGCGCTTCGATTGACCGGGATGCTAAGCCCTCGGGAAGCCGCCGCACAATAGGCCGGACGGCATTGACCGCCGAAAAGGGGCGCTGAACTGCGACGACTTTCTGGGAGCGCTCCCATTACGCCGCGTCCGGCATGCCGTCCCGCCCGAGGTCCCGGCCCGCGCGACCGGCCTCGCCGGCCTCTTCCGCGACCCGCCGCGGGGCGTCGCGGACGAGGCCGCCTACGACGAATTCGACCGTGGAATCCGCGCCCGCCTGCCGGCAGATCGGCCGCCGGGGCCGCCCATCTCGCCGAGGCCGTCCGCGTCTTCCGGAACCGCCCTTCCAACGGACGCCGAAACGGTCATGATGCGTGGCCGCTCCGTCCACCGGGGGTTAATGCGCGATTCAGGTGATCGCCAACACTTCCCAAGATCCTCTTCACTGTCAGAACGGAGTCATTCTCTCCCGAGAGGAACGCCCCCACTATGCGCATGCGAACCGCACTCCCCACGACCGCCGCAGCGGTCGCGGCGGTCGGCTCCCTGCTCGCTCTGCCCTCGGTGGCGGAGGCAGCCTCCAACCCCTACACGCCCGTAGGTGTCTGCGGTTCCGGCTACCACGTCATCGACTCCCGGACGCTCCGCCACCAGAACGGCAGCGCCGGGGGCACGGTCTACCTGCTTTACAACAACTCCAATGGCTACAACTGCGCGGTCACGATCAAGGGCGTGTCGGTCGGCACCGCCACCAAGACGGGCATCGATCTCCTCGTCATGACCGGCGACAAGTTCACCAGGCACCGCAACGAGGGCAATTTCAAGTACTACGCGGGGCCCGTGCGCGCGCGTGCGGCCGGCCATTGCGTTCAGGAGATCGGTTACACCTTCTCCACCTCCTCGAGTACGAGTTATGCGGCGACCATCCCTGAGGGCCACTGCGGCAGCTGACGCGAGGAGGACCCCGCCGGATCCGAGCGAAGCGTGAGCGGGGCGCCGTCTCCCGGCGCCCCGCCCACCGCCGCTGAGATCGTCTAGCGGCACTCCCCGCCGTTCAGGGTGAACCTGGACGGCCGCCCGTTGCCCGCGTCCCGCCTGCCGAGGAAGCCGAACTCGACCGTCCCGTGCGGCGGGATCGACCGGTTCCAGTCCGCCGCGGTGACGGTCACCGACGTGCCGTCCTGCCGCTGCCCCGCGTTCCACACCTGCGTGATCGACTGGCCGTCGGGGAAGTCGAACGCCAGCCGCCAGCCGTCGATCGCGGCCGTCCCGAGGTTGGTGATCCGCACCGTCGCCTGGAAGCCCTGCGGCCACGACCCGTCGACCCGGTACGCCACCGAGCACGCGGTGACCGCCGCGGTCGTCCGCGACGGGGACGGCGCCGGCGGGCGGCCGGTTCCGTCCGAGGACCGGGACGAGCCCGGCGTCAGCAGGCCGATGAGCAGGGCCGCCAGACCGGCCGCACCGATCCCCGCACCGGCGATGACCAGCGGCCTGCGGCCCGGCGGGCGGGACGCGGGCGCGGGCGCGGCCGGGGGCGGGCCGGGCGGCGGTTCGTCCAGCACGCGGGTCGGCGGGTGCTCCTCGTCCGGCGGGGGCTCCGGCTCCGGCGGGGCCTGCGGGAAGGGGGCGAGCTGGACGCCGGCCGCGTCCGCGAGGACCCGCGCGACCTCCGGCGCCGCCGGGCGGGCCTCGGGATCCTCGTCCAGGCAGCGGCGGCACAGCTCCGTGACCTCGGCGGGGACGCCGTCCGGCGGCGTCCCGGGGACGGGGGCGGGCGCGTCGCCGGTCAGCGCCTGGTTCAGCACGACGCCGAGCGAGAAGACGTCGGCGGCCGGTCCCGGCTCCGCGCCCGCGAGCAGCTCGGGGGCGACGTAGGCGGGGGTGCCGAGGAGGGGCCCGCCGGACGTCCCGGTGAACGCGATGCCGAAGTCGAGCACCTTCACCCCGACCGGCGTCAGGAACACGTTCGCCGGCTTGATGTCGCGGTGCACGACCCCGGCGGCGTGGGCGGCGGCCAGCGCGTCGGCGATCCGGGCGCACACCCCCGCCGCCTCCCGCCAGGGCATCGGGCCGCGCGCGAGCCGCGCCGCCAGGGTCTCCCCGTCCAGCAGCTCCATCACCACGTACGGGACGCGGCGCCGCTGCGCGAACCGCCCCGTCCGCGGGGTGACGTCGTCCTCGCCGTAGTCGTACACGCCGGTGATGCTCGGGTGGGCGAGGCCGGCGGCGGCCTTGGCCTCCTGGCGGAGCCGGCGGCCGAGCTCCTCCGGCCAGCCGTCCGCCGGGACCTTGACCGCGACGGCGCGGTCCAGGACGAGGTCGGTGGCGCGCCAGACGGTGGCCATCCCGCCGGCGCCCAGCGGCGCCTCCAGGAGGTAGCGCTCGCCGAGCCGGTCGCCGGGGGCGACGATCTCGGGCATGGACGAAGCCTATGCCGCCCTCAGGGCACGAGGTACCGGGAGTCGCGGGCGTCGGTGATCGCCATGTGCCCGGGCGCGTGGCCGATCGCCAGCTTCGGGCGGGACGCCATGACCGCGGCCTGCGGCGTCACACCGCACGCCCAGAACACCGGGATCTCGTCCACCCGGACCTCCACGGGGTCGCCGAAGTCCGGCTCGTCCAGGTCGGCGATGCCGAGCTCGACCGGGTCGCCGACGTGGACGGGGGCGCCGTGCACGGACGGGTACCGGGCCGTGACGCGGACCGCGTCGGCGACCTGGGCGGCGGGGACGGGCCGCATCGACACCACCAGCGGGCCGCCGAACTCGCCGGCGCGGCGGCACATCCGGTTCGTCCGGTACATCGGGACGTTGGTGCCCTGCTCGATGTGCCGGACGGGGACGCCCGCCTCGCGCAGCGCGTCCTCGAACGTGAAGCTGCACCCGATGAGGAAGGAGACCAGGTCGTCGCGCCAGTACCCGGTGACATCGGACACCTCGGCGACCGGTTCGCCGTGCTCGTACACGACGTAGCCGGGCAGGTCGGTGCGCAGGTCGCCGGCGAACAGCGGCGCCGACACCGCGCCCGGTTCGGTGACGTCCAGCACGGGGCACGGCTTGGGGTTGCGCTGCGCGAAGAGCAGCAGGTCGTAGGCCTGGTCGCGGGGAACGGCGATGAGGTTCGCCTGCGTCCAGCCGGAGCACCACCCGGCCGTGGGGACGCGCAGTCCGGCGCGGAACAGCGCCCTGGCCTGGTCCGGGGAGAGCGAGCCCGGGTCGATCGGATTCGTCACGGTCCCTCCTGTCTCGTCGGCGGTCCTGCGAGCGGCTGCGCGGGATGCGGCCGGAACCGCAGCCGCTGCCCGGGGCGCGCCTGGGCGGCGCGCCCGACGTCGGCGGAGACGACCACCGCGATCACCGGGTAGCCGCCGGTGACCGGATGGTCGGCGAGGAACAGCACGGGCAGCCCGGACGGCGGTACCTGCAGCGCGCCGGTGACGGTGCCCTCGCTGGGCAGCTCGCCGCGCCCGGCGTGCGCGAGGCGCGGGCCGTCCAGCCGCATGCCGACCCGGTCGATCTCGCTGGTCACCTCGTACGGCGCGCCGAACAGGACGTCCAGGGCGCCGGGGGCGAGCCAGTCGGCGCGGGGGCCGGGGATCGCGCGCAGCATGATGTCGTGGGCGGGCGGCGGCGCGACCGGCAGGACGTCCAGCGCCGGATGCCGGCGGGGCGCCGGGCCGATCGGCAGCAGGTCTCCGGGCTTGAGCGGGGACGGGCCGAGGCCGGACAGCGTGTCGGTGGAGCGGGAGCCGAGGACGGGCGGGACCGCGATCCCGCCGCGGACGGCCAGGTAGCTGCGCAGGCCCGTGGAGGGGGCGCCCATCCGCAGCTCGGCGCCGTCCGGAACGTGGAAGACGGAGAAGGGGGCGACGGCGCGGCCGTCGACGGTCATGGGGACGGGTGCGCCGGTCACGGCCGCGAACACGCCCCCGCGGCAGCGGACGTGGAGCCCGCCGAAGGTGGTCTCGATGGCGGCGGCGTCCTCGGGGTTGCCGACCGCGCGGTTCGCGAGCCGGAACGAATCCGGGTCCGCGGCGCCCGCCACCCCCACGCCGAGCGCCGCGTGACCCGGACGTCCCAGATCCTGAACGGTCGCCAGGAGTCCTGATTGGAGAACGTCCAGGCCCCGCTTCATGGTTCCCTCCGGACGAAACGAACTTTCCCCCCGGGCCGGAGCAGGGCGGGCGGGTCGCGGTCGAGGTCCCATAGGACGGCCTCCGTACGCCCTATGAGCTGCCAGCCTCCCGGCGAGTCGACCGGGTACACGCCGCTGAAGCGGCCCGCGAGGCCGACCGCGCCGGCCGGGACCCGGACCCGCGGGGTGCCGCGGCGCGGGACGTCCAGCCGCGGGTCGCCGCCGTCCAGGTAGCCGAATCCGGGCGCGAACCCGGTGAACGCGACCCGCCACGGGGTGCCGGTGTGGGCGGCGACGACGCCGTCCGGGGTGAGTCCGGTGAGCGCGGCGACCTCGGCGAGGTCGGGGCCGTCGTAGACGACGGGGACCTCGACGGCCGCCGCGGGCCCGGCCGCCGCGCCGGGCCGCGCGCCGCGCACGGCGGCGGCGACCGCGGCGGGGTCGGCGGACGGGTCGAGCAGCAGGGTGAGGGTGCGGGCCGCCGGGACGACGTCGGCGACGCCGGGCGGCGGAGCGGCGCTGAGCGCGGCGTACAGGCCGAGCGTCGCCTCCGCTCCGGGCGGCTCGACGAGCAGGGCCCGGTCGCCGTTGCGCAGGATCCGCACCCGTCCCCTCACTTCCACAGGTCTTCGATGCCGGAGAGCGCGTTCCAGCCGAGGTACAGGGAGAGCAGCCAGGCGGCGACGCCGAGCGCGAGGAGCCAGGCCGGGTACCGGTACCCGCCGAGCAGGTCGCGGCGGCGGGCGGCGACCCACAGCAGCACGGCCAGCCCGAACGGCAGGATGAGCCCGTTCAGCGCGCCGGCGAGGATCAGCAGCTCGGCCGGGGTCGTCCCCATCGCCAGATAGATCGCGGTGGAGACCAGGATGAACGCGACGACGAGCCGGTTGCGGTGCCGCTCGATCCAGCCGGAGAACGACACCAGGAACGACACCGAGGTGTAGGACGCGCCGATCACCGAGGTGATCGCGGCGGACCACATGATCAGGCCGAACACGCGCAGCCCGGTCTCGCCGGCGGCGTGCTGGAAGGCCGACGGCGCCGGGTTGTCCTTCGCGAGGGTGACGCCGCCGGCGACGACGCCGAGCACGGCGAGGAAGAGCAGCACCCGCATCACCGCGGTGACGAGGATCCCGGTGACGGCGCTGCGGTTGATCTCGCGGATGCTGTCCGGCCCGGTCAGCCCGGACTCGATCATGCGGTGCGCGCCGGCGTAGGTGATGTAGCCGCCGACGGTCCCGCCGATCAGGGTGGTGATGACCAGGAAGTCGACCTGTCCGGGCGCGACGCTCTGGCGGAGCGCGTCGCCGAGCGGCGGCCCGGACTCGACCGCCACGTACAGCGTCATCACGATCATGACGGCGCCGAGCACCACCACGATCCGGTCCATCGCGACGCCGGCCCGCCGGATGAGGAAGACCGCGATCGCGACCAGCGCGGACACCGCGCCGCCGATCTTGACGTCCAGGCCGAGCAGCGCGTTCAGGCCGAGCGCGCAGCCGGCCACGTTGCCGATGTTGAACACCAGGCCGCCGAAGACGTCCAGCGCGGCCAGCGCGTAGCCGCCGCCGGGCACCACCCGGTTGCCGAGGTCCTGGGCGCGCCGTCCGGAGACGCCGACGATCCGCCACACGTTCAGCTGGATCGCGATGTCCACCAGCACCGACACCAGGATCGCGAACGCCATCGCGGCGCCGAGCTTGGCGGTGAAGGTGGTCGTCTGGGTGATGAATCCGGGGCCGATGGCGCTGGTGGCCATCAGGAACATGGCGCCGAGGAGCGCGCCGCGGCGGGAGGAGGAGGTGGGCGGGGAGGCCGGCGTGTGGTCGAGGGTGGTGTCCGTCATGGCTGCCCCTTCCGGGGTGTCGGCTTTCCGCCAGGGTAAGGATTGTTCAACAATCCTTCAATCCCCTTGTTGATGAATCCTCCTCGTCAGGGGATACGGTGGTGGCGTACGAGTCACGCGCGCGCCCCGCGGCGCCGCGCCACCGCGGGGAGGACGGGCCGATGCCGGCGCAGGAGTCGTGGCTGGAGAACATCGCTGCGGCGCGGGACGACATCGGCCGGCTCAGCACCGCCGACCGCGTCGCCCATCTGCTCCGCGAGCAGATCACCGACGGCCGCCTCGCGCCCGGCGACCGGGTCCCCGAGGAGGACCTCGGCCGCGCCGCCAAGGTCTCCCGCAACACCATCCGCGAGGCGTTCCGGCTGCTCATCAACGAGCGGCTGCTGGTCCACGAGTTCAACCGGGGCGTGTTCGTCCGCCGCGTCACCGCGGACGGGCTGGCCGACCTGTACCGGGTCCGCCGCATCCTGGAGTGCGAGGGCGTGCGGTGCGCGCCGTCCGCGCCACGCGAGGCGCTCGCCCGGGTGGAGGCGGCCGTGACCGACGGCGAGGACGCCGCCGCCGGGGAGCACTGGGCGCAGGTCGGCACCGCCGACATCCGCTTCCACCAGGCGCTCGCCGCGCTGGTCGGCAGCCCCCGGGTGGACGAGATGATCCGGCACCTGCTGGCCGAGATGCGCCTGGTCTTCCACGAGATGGGCTCGCCGCGCGAGTTCCACGAGCCGTACCTCGCCCGCAACCGGCGGCTCTGCGACCTGCTGGAGCGGGGCGACGTCGCGGCCGCCGAGGCGGAGCTGCGCTCCTACCTCGACGACGCGGAGGCGCAGCTCACCAAGGCGTACCGCGAGAAGGGATGACCCCTGCCGCGAGGCGGAGGGAAGCCCCGGAGGGACCGTGCGCGGGAGCCGGGCGCCGGAGCCGGGCGCGGGCGCGGGCGCCTCAGGGCGCGTAGTTCATGACGTGGTCGTGCAGCAGCTGCGGGGCCTGCGGGTCGCGGCGGCGGAACGCCTCGATCAGCTCGGCGTGCTCGGCCGACTTGGAGTAGATCTCGGTGTGGTGCAGCCGCAGCGACAGGGTCGTCCACAGCTCAATGCCGAGGCCCTCCCACACCGAGAACAGCAGCCGGTTCCCGGCCGCCTCGACGATCTCGCGGTGGAAGGCGATGCTGAGCCGCATCTGCTCGTGCAGGTCGCCCTCGCGCGCCGCCTCGCTCAGCTGCCGGTTGCGCTCCTCCAGCGCGTCCAGGCAGCCGCCGATCCGGGCCATGCCGAGCTCGGCGGCGGTCCGCTCCAGCCCGGCGCGGACGGGGAAGATCTCGGCGAGGTCCTGCTCGGTGAACTCGCGGACGCGGGCGCCCCGGTTCGGCAGCGACTCGATCAGCCGCTGCGCCTCCAGCTGCCGCAGCGCCTCGCGCACCGGTCCCTGGCTGACGCCGAGCTCGGTGGCGATGCGGCGCTCGACGATGCGCTCGCCCGGCTCCCACCGGCCCGAGCTGATGCCCTCCACGATGAACTCGCGGATCTGGTCGGCGAGCCCGGTGCGCAGCAGCTGGGCGGGGACGGGCGTGTTCACGGAAGCCAATATTAGACGGGGCGACGGTAAGTGAGTCTTGACGCCCGAGGAGATAGACTCGAATATGATCGATCATTGATCAATGATGATCGGTGAGCGTCGTGGCGATCCTACGGCGTTCCCCCGGACTTAGGAAGGTCGCCGATGGCTGAGACCACCCGGTCAGCTACCAAGGCCGCTCCGGCTCGCACGACCCGGAGAGCGCGCGGCACCAAGGCCTCCGGGCCGACGGCCGCTCCGGCGGGCAGCGGCGCCGCGAGCGGGCGCGCCGTCGACGGCGCCGCCCCGGACGCCCCGGCGGAGAGCGCCGAGACGCTGGTGGCGTACTACCGCCAGATGCTGCTGATCCGCCGCTTCGAGGAGCGGGCCGCCCGTGCCTACACCGAGGCGAAGATCGGGGGCTACTGCCACCTGAACCTCGGCGAGGAGGCGACCGTCGTCGGCCTGATGGCCGCGCTGCGCCCCACCGACTACCTGTTCACCAACTACCGCGAGCACGGCTACGCCCTCGCCAAGGGCATCTCCGCCGAGCGCGTGATGGCCGAGCTCTACGGTCGCTCCACCGGCGTCTCCAAGGGCTGGGGCGGCTCCATGCACCTGTTCGACGCCGACGCACGGCTGCTCGGCGGGTACGGCATCGTCGGCGGGCAGGTCCCGCTCGCGGCCGGCGCCGCCCTCGCCGTCTCCTACAAGGGCGGCGACGAGGTCGTGATGTGCCACATGGGCGACGGGACCACCGCGATCGGCGCGTTCCACGAGTCGCTGAACATCGCCGGCCTCTGGGACCTCCCGGTCGTCTTCGTCGTGATCAACAACGGTCTGGGCATGGGCACCACCGTGGAGCACTCCGCCGCCGAGCCCGAGCTGTACCGGCGCGGCGCCGCCTACCGGATGGAGAGCGTCCGGGTGGACGGCACCGACGTCGTCGCCGTGCGGGACGCCGCGCGCCACGCCGTCGAGCGCGCCCGCAGCGAGAGCAAGCCCTACCTGCTGGAGACCACCAGCCCCCGGCTCAAGGGCCACTCCGTGGTGGACCCGGCCCGCTACCGGTCCAAGGAGGAGAAGGAGGCCCTGAAGGCCGCCGACCCCCTGGCCCGGATGGCGCTGGAGCTGGAGGAGGCGGGCATCCTGTCGCACGACGAGCGCGACCGCCTCGACGCGGAGGTCACCGCCGCGATCGACGCCGCCGCCGCGTTCGCCGACGAGAGCCCGGCCCCCGAGGTCTCCACCCTGTTCGACTACACCTACGCCACCCCGGTCCCGGGCGAGCTGCGCCGCCTGCCCGCCGACCCGGTGTTCGGTTCCTGAGGAGCATGCTGATGGCACCCGTCACTTACCGCCAGGCGCTCCGGGACACGCTGCGCGCGGAGATGCTCCGCGACGAGAACGTCTTCCTGATGGGCGAGGAGATCGGGCTCTTCGAGGGCTCCTACAAGATCACCGAAGGGCTGCTGAAGGAGTTCGGGCCGAAGCGCGTCCGCGACACCCCGATCGCCGAGGAGGGCTTCGTCGGCGCCGCGATCGGCGCCGCGATGCTCGGCCTGCGCCCCGTCGTGGAGATCATGACGATCAACTTCTCGCTGCTCGCGCTGGACCAGATCGTCAACCACGCCGCCAAGATCTACGGCATGTTCGGCGGCCAGGCCAGCGTGCCGATGGTGATCCGCACCCCGGGCGGCGGCGGCCAGCAGCTCGGCGCCACCCACTCGCAGAACGTCGAGCTGTTCTACTCGTTCATCCCCGGCCTGAAGGTCGTCGCGCCGAGCACGCCCGCCGAGGCGTCGGCGATGCTGAAGGCCGCGATCCGCGACGACGACCCGGTGCTGTTCCTGGAGAACCTCGCCCTCTACAACAGCAAGGGCGAGCTGCCGGCCCCGGTCGAGGAGATCGAGCCGGCCGAGATCGGCCGCGCCGCCGTCACCCGACCCGGCACCGACATCACGATCATCGGCTACTCGCGGATGGCGCGGGTCGCCTCCGAGGTCGCCGAGACCCTCGCCGCCGAGGGCGTGTCCGCCGAGGTCGTGGACCTGCGCAGCCTGCGCCCGCTGGACCGCGCCACCATCGTCGAGTCCGTCCGCAGGACCGGCTGCGCCGTCGTCGCCGAGGACGACTGGCTGACCTACGGGATCGGCGCGGAGATCGCCGCGACGATCCAGGAGGGCGCCTTCGACTGGCTGGACGCGCCGGTCCGCCGCGTCGCGATGGCGGAGGTTCCGCTGCCCTACGCCAAGTCCCTGGAGACGGCGGCGCTGCCGTCCGCCGACTCCCTGCTCACCGCCGTCCGCGACACGCTCCGCGCGACCGGCCGTCCCACGCTGGAGCCCGCCCGATGACCGAGATCCTCATGCCGCGCCTCTCCGACACCATGGAGGAGGGCGTCATCAGCTCCTGGCAGAAGCAGCCGGGCGACGAGGTGGCCGTCGGCGACGTCCTCGTGGACATCGAGACCGACAAGGCGGTCATGGAGTACGAGGCCTACGAGGCCGGCGTGCTCGAGAAGATCCTCGTCGGCGAGGGCGAGACCGCCGCGATCGGCGCGCCGATCGCGGTGATCGCCCCGAAGGGCGGCGCGCGCACCGAGGCCGCGGCGGCCGAGCCCGCTCCCGCCCCGGCCGCCGCTCCCGCCCCGGCCGCGCGGCCCGGCTCGGACGCGGCGCGCGGGGGGGCAGGG
>NZ_JAGEOK010000051.1 GCF_017573545.1 Actinomadura nitritigenes
GTACCGGCGGCAATCCCCCACCGCCCGATACGACGACACACCCCGTGACAACGAGCAAGACGAAGCGTAGAGACCGGCCAATCCGCCTGTCCATCAGGAAAGTCACCTGTGGATAACTATGGTCGGCGGGACATATCGGGCTGAACAGGCGAAGTGGTCACATGCCTGTTCGGTTCCGTCCTATTTTGGCCGGAATTGGCCCTGAAAAGGATCAGTGAATGATGACGTGGTCGCCTGGGGCGTTCTTGTCCGCGGTCCAGCCGTCGTGGCCGGCGTCGGACTGCCAGTGGCGGCCCGCGTAGCGGACCTCCTTGAGGCCGTACACCTGGGCGTGGGTGACGGCCCAGGCGGCGACGGCCCAGCCGGCGCGGGCGTTGGTGACCTTGACGCCGTTCCAGGAGTCCGGACGGGACGGGGCGCCGGCGGTGAGGGGGCCCGGGCCGTCCACCTGGAGGCGGGGGCCGAACGCGCGGCGCATCTCGCGGATCGCGTCCGGGCGGCGGGACTTGGTCTGCTTGTCCGGCGGGTACCAGCAGCGGGCCCCGGCGGCCTGGCGGCCGGTGAAGACCTGCGCCAGGAGCTTGCCGTCCGGTTCGTGCTGGGCGTAGGCGCTCCCGTCGGCGCTGTGCTGGACGCGCTGGGCGGCGTCGTGCACGTCGCGGTCAAGGTAGTCCTTGACCTTCACCAGGGCGTCGAAGAACTTGCTCGTGGACTGGACGGGGTCGCGCAGCTTGGCGGGGGTGCCCCAGCCCTGGGAGGGGCGCTGCTGGAACATCCCGACGGAGTCGCGGTCGCCGCTGGGGAGGTTGCGGATGTGCGACTCCTGGATCGCCGTCGCGTACGCGATCACCGCGGCGCGTTCGGGGAGCTGCTTGCGGAACGCCACGGCCGAGATCGTCGAGGCGTTCGCGGCCTGGTCGAGGTCCAGCGGCATCTTGGACTCGCCCACGGCGACCTCGCAGCCCGACCCGTGCAGGTAGGGGCGCGCGCGGTCGAACGCGATGTAGCCGCCCACGCCCAGCACGAGGACGAGCGCGGCCACGACGAACGGCCAGCGCCGCCGGTGGTGCCCACCGCCGCCCGGACCCTGTTCGGGGCGCGTCCTCAACCTCGACCAAACAGCCACGCGAAGAAAGTACCGGGAACCGGCGGCCAGTAAGCTCAAGGACCATGACGGAAACGTTCACCAGCCCGATTTCCCAGGTCATCGACCAGCTGTGGGAGCGGCGCGCCGAGCTCGGCCCGGACGACGCCGACGCGCGCGCGGCGATCGTGGCCGCCGTGGACCAGCTCGACGCGGGGGAGGCGCGCGTCGCCTGGATCGACCCCGCCACGGACGAGGTGGTCGTGGACGAGCGCGCGAAGCGCTCGATCCTGCTGAGCTTCAAGGTCCTCGGAATGGTGCGTTCGCAGGTCGGCGACTTCCAGTACCACGACCGCATCCCGCTGAAGAGCCGGTTCGACGGCGTGCGGGTCGTGCCCGGCGCGATCGCCCGGTGGGGCGCCTACCTGGCCCCGGGCGTGGTGCTGATGCCGTCGTTCACCAACTTCGGCGCCTACGTCGACTCCGGGACGATGGTCGACACGTGGGCGACCGTCGGGTCATGCGCGCAGATCGGTAAGAACGTCCACCTTTCGGGCGGCGTCGGGATCGGCGGCGTGCTGGAGCCGCCGAACGCCAAGCCCGTCGTGGTGGAGGACGAGGCCATGATCGGCAGCCGCTCGATGATCGTGGAGGGCGCGCGGGTCGGGAAGGGGGCCGTGGTCGGCTCCGGGACGAACCTGTCGGCGTCCATGCCGGTCATCGACGCGGAGACGGGCGAGGAGATCAGCCGGGGCCGCATCCCGGACTGGTGCGTCGCGGTCGGCGGCACCCGCTACAAGGAGTTCAAGGGCGGGACGTTCGGTCTTCCGGCGGTGCTGATCCTGAAGCGCCTCGACCCGGGGCAGCGGCACGACAAGGCGTCCCTGAACGACATCCTGCGCGACCACGGCATCAACACCTGACAGAGGTGCGATGCTCTGCGGCGCAGCCGCCCCTTCGGTAGCCCCGGTGGCCGGCATCAGGCCGGGTTCGGGTAGATCCTGATCTTCCAGGTGCCTTGGGCCTCCACATGGAGGAAGGCCGGGCCCGGCAGATGGCCGTCGGCGTAGGACTCGTCCTTGCCGGACAGGACCTGCGGTCCTCTCTCGAAGTCCGGGGTGAGTGCGGTGAGGGAGTAGCCGCCTCGATCGGCGTGGCTCATGTGGACGATCGCCGGGCCTCCCGAGTAGTGGAAGACGAAGGAGCCGCGCGAGGCGATGTGGTCGTGGACGGTCGGGACGGTGTCGAGAGGCTGGAGCCACGCCGTCCACGCGCCCCGCGATTCGATGCGGACGTGCACGTGCCTGTCCCCGGACACGGGAAGGGGTTCCACGACGCGGCTCCGCTGCTTGCTCTTGAGCAACACGCGCGCCTTCCCGGCTTCCATCAGCTCGACGGTGTTCCGGGGACCGCTGTGGAGCCGGACGACGAGCACCAAGGGCGCGCGTGGTTCGCGGTGGGGGAGTTGGATCTCTCGGTCGCCCGTTCCCTGGGCCTGCTGCGTCTTCCGGACGCCCAGTGGGCATGTCTTGAACGGGCCCGGCCCCCTGTGCGGCCGCTGGGGGGCGCGAGGCGCGGAGGGGCGCGCGGGCGGCCTCTGGGACGGGGACGGGTGGCGGCTCGTCATGATCGGCGGCATGCCGTCCGCGAGCCTCACCGCGTCGGCGGCGCACACGTCGACGATGCGGGCGGCGCCTCCCTCCGGGGTCCAGCTGACACGGTCGGCGGACGCGCCGTGGCGGGGATCGAAGAAGCACAGGGGGCGGCGGGGCGGGACGGGACGGCCCGCCATGCGGGCGTCGACGCAGGCGAGGGCGTGGCGGCCCTCGTCCAGGGCCTGCATGACGTCCGCCGCGTCCTCGCGGTCGCGGTCTCCGACGAAGGCCCGCTTGGCCTGCTCGTACGCGTCCAGGGCACGGGCGTAGTCCGCGAGGAGGTCCGCGTCGGCGGCGTGCCGCTCGGGCACGAGGGTGTGCCGCGCGAGCGCCTCGCCGAAAGCCGTGATCTCGGCGTCGATCGGTGCCAGCTCGTCGTCGCGCCGCCGCCGGAAGATCTTGAACAATGCCCCACCGCCATCCCCAGAATTCAGGCGATCCTACCTACGCTCCCGTGGCCAGGCCCTTGTCCGTGGGGACCGGAACGTCGCCGGTCAGGCGACCGGGGTTTCGGTGATCTTGAGGGGGCGGGCGGTGAGGACGGCGAGGGACGCGGCGTAGCCGGGGCCGGGGGTGAGGTCGGCGAGGCGGACGGGGGAGACCGCCTTGTCGTCGTCCCAGGACAGCACCTCGGCGGGTTCGCCGGGGGCGGAGACGTGGATGGCCGTCATGGGCGCCGCCAGGCCGTGGCCGGTGGCCTTGAGCAGCGCCTCCTTGCGGCACCAGTAGGCGTGGAAGCCGCGTCTGCGCTGGTCCGGGGGGAGCGCCATGAGGACGTCCCGTTCGGGGGCGCTGAGGACCATCTCGCCGAGCCGGTCGACGTCCCGGTCGCTCTCCTGCTCCACGTCGACGCCGACCTCCGGGCCGTCGGACAGGACGAGGACGACCCGCTCCGCCGAGTGCGACAGCGAGAAGTCCAGGCCGGAGCCGGGGAGGCGCGGCTTGCCGTGGGCGCCGCCGCAGTGCGGGCAGTCGGTGGTGAAGCGGATGTCGCGCGGCGCCAGCCCGGTCGCCTCCGACAGGACTGTGCGGGCCAGGAACCGTCCGGTGACGAACCTGGCCTTGTCCTCGGCGCGCATGAACCGCTCGTAGCGTTCGCGCTCACCGTCGTCCAGAAGGTCGCGCATATGCGCTTCGTCCGCGGGGACCGCCCAGTGGACGGCGCACTCGAGCACAGGCATCTCCACGCCCGCGATCATAAGCCGCGTACGCTTGCTGTCCATGCGGCTTGATCTGTTCTCGGACGTGGCGGACCTGACGGCGGCGATCGTCGACATCGAGTCGGTGAGCGGTGCGGAAGGGCCGTTGGCGGACGCCGTCGAGGAGGCGCTGCGCGCGCTCCCGCATCTCGCGGTGGAGCGCGACGGGAACAACGTGATCGCCCGCACGGACCTGGGGCGCGCCGAACGGGTCGTCCTGGCGGGGCACCTCGACACCGTGCCGCTGAACGGCAACCTGCCGTCGCGCATGGAGGGCGACCGCCTGTACGGCTGCGGGACGACCGACATGAAGAGCGGCGTCGCGGTCGCGCTGCGCCTGGCCGCGACCGTCACCGAGCCCACCCGCGACATCACCTTCGTGTTCTACGAGTGCGAGGAGATCGAGGCGGAGCGCAACGGGCTGCGGCGGCTCGCGGCGGCCCGCCCCGAACTGCTCGCGGGCGACTTCGCCGTCCTGATGGAGCCGACCGGCGCGCACATCGAGGGCGGATGCCAGGGCACCCTGCGCGTCGAGGTCACGGCGAAGGGGGAGAGGGCGCACAGCGCGCGCGCCTGGATGGGGTCCAACGCCATCCACACGGCCGGGCGGATCCTCGACGTCCTGCGCGCGTACGAGCCCGCCCGTCCCGTCGTGGACGGCCTGGAGTACCACGAAGGGCTCAACGCGGTGTTCATCCAGGGCGGCGTCGCCGGGAACGTCATCCCGGACGAATGTGTCGTCACCGTCAACTACCGGTTCGCGCCCGACAAGTCCCTCGCCGAGGCGGAGGCGTACGTGCGCGAGGTGTTCGACGGCTACGACGTGAAGGTGACCGACGCCGCGTCCGCCGCCCGGCCCGGCCTCACCCACCCGGCTGCCGCCGCGTTCGTGTCGTCCGTCGCGTCCGGCGGTACCGAGGTCCGGGCCAAGCTCGGCTGGACGGACGTGGCGCGTTTCTCCGAGCTCGGCGTCCCGGCGGTCAACTACGGCCCCGGTGAGCCGACCCTCGCCCACACCAAGGACGAGTACGTCGAGATGCCGCTGATCGCCGACTGCGAACGGCGGATGCGCGCCTGGCTGTGTTGAGGGCCGCCTAGGAGCCGCGTTACGGCCGACAGGCCGGGATTCCTGCTTGGAAGGCGCAGTCCTGCCACGGTCAGGACGGGGCTCGCAGGCCCTTGAGGATGACGTCGGCGTAGAGCTGGTGGGCGCCGGGCGGGGTGTTGGTGATGGCCATGGCGAGGCCGCACATCAGGGCGCGGAACTCATTGACGCCGACGTCCGGGCGCAGGACGCCGGCCGTGTGCGCGCGGGCGAGCAGCGCGGCCACCCTGACCTGCAGGTCGTTGTTCTGGACGGGCGAGTCCTCTTCGAAGAGCTGCCCCACATCGCCGAAGACCTCGCGTAGGCCGCGGTTGCGGACCATGATGTCCGCGCTGCGCCGGACGAACAGGGCGACCCCGTCCCAGGGGTCGGGCTCGGCCAGGGCGTCGGCGGCCTTCGCGGCGCCGTCGGCCATCCACTCGGCGGTCAGCTCGTCGATGAGCGCCTGCTTCGTTGGGAAGTGGCGGTAGATCGTCCCGACGCCGACGCCGGCCCGCTTCGCGATGTCCTCCATCTGGGCCTCGTTGCCGCTCTCCTCGAAGGCGGCGCGCGCGGCGTCCAGGACGCGGCGCCGGTTGCGGCGCGCGTCGGCCCGGAGCGGCCGGGAACTTGACGGGGCGGTGGTCATCCCCTCCAGTCAACCACGGATTGACAAACGGAATTGAGCTTCCGTATCGTCCGAGGCTGCAAGCGGAACCGGAATTCGACTTCCATCTAGGAGCCGCGCATGGCCGCCCGGCAGCGGGGGCTCGCCCTCGCCCTGCTCGTCACCGTCCAGTTCGTCCTGGTGCTGGACGCCTCGATCGTCAACGTCGCGCTGCCGTCGATCGGCCGCGACCTGCACTTCGACCAGGCCGACCTGTCCTGGGTCGGCAACGCCTACACGCTGACCTTCGGCGGGTTCCTGCTGTTCGGCGGGCGGGTCGCCGACCTCGCCGGACGGCGCCGGATGTTCGTCGCCGGGCTCGCGCTGTTCACCGCCGCCTCGCTGGCGGGCGGGCTCGCCCCCACGGCGGGCGCCCTCGTCGGCGCGCGGGCGGTGCAGGGCCTCGGCGCGGCGCTGGTCGCCCCCGCCGCGCTCTCGCTGATCATGACGCTGTTCACCGACGGCCCGGAGCGCAACCGGGCGCTCGGCCTGTTCGGCGCGGTCGCGGGCGCCGGCGGCGCCGCCGGGGCGATCCTCGGCGGGCTGCTCACCGACTGGCTCGGCTGGGAGTCGGTGCTGTTCGTCAACGTGCCGATCGGCGCCGCCGCGATCGCGCTGGCGCCCGTCCTGCTGCCCGAGGCCCGCGACCAGGAGGTGCGGGGGTTCGACCTGCTCGGCGCCGCCGCGGTCACCGGCGGACTCGCGCTGCTGGTCTACACGCTCGTCGACGCGAACAACGCCGGCTGGGACTCCACGGCGACCTATCTGCGGGGCGCCGGCGCCGCCGTGCTGCTCGCGGCGTTCGCCGCGGTCGAGGCGCGGGTGCGGCACCCGCTCGTCCCGCTCGGGATCTTCCGGCAGCGGTCCCTGCGCGGCGGCAACCTCGCGGCCGTCCTCGCCACGATGGCGATCTTCCCGATGTTCTACGTGATGACGCTCTACCTCCAGCAGGTGAAGGGCTACGGGCCGATCCGGGCGGGGCTCGGGCAGCTGCCCGTCGCGGTCACCATGGCGTTCGGCGCCGGCGCCGGGTCCCGGCTGATCACCCGGTTCGGCGCCCGCGGGCCGCTGGCCGCCGGGCTCGCGGCCGTCGCCGCCGGACTGGCGTGGTTCGCCGGGATGTCCGCCACCGGCCACTACGCGGCGGACGTCCTCGGCCCGGCGATCGTGATGGGCCTCGGCGGCGGGCTGGTGTTCGTGTCCGTCACCATCGCCGCCACCGCGGGCGCCTCGGCGGGGGAGTCCGGGCTCGCGTCCGGGTTGATCAACACGACGCAGCAGGTCGGCGGCGCGCTCGGGCTGGCCGTGGTGGTGGCGGTGTCGACGGCCGCCACCGAGCACTCCTCCGCGCGGGTCCCGGCGGGCGCGCTCACCGACGGATTCCAGGCGGGCATGCTGGCCTCCGCCGGGATCGCGCTGGCCGGGGCGCTGGCCGCGCTGCTGCTCGTCCCGGGCCGTCCGGCGGAGGCCGCCGACACACCGCCCGTCACCGTGCCGCCACCGAGCCGATCCGAAATCGGCGGCTGACGGTCGACGCACCGCACTACCGTGGGTCCATGACACGCGAAGCGAACCCCCGGACGCGCCGGCAGGGGCCGGCCACGCTGCGCGGACGCGCAGTCCCGCAGACCACCACCGACCAGCGGCTGCTGGACAGCCGCGGCCCGGTCGACTGGGTGCACGCCGACCCGTGGCGGGTGCTGCGGATCCAGGCGGAGTTCGTCGAGGGCTTCGGGCTGCTCGCGGAGCTGCCGAAGGCGGTCAGCGTCTTCGGCAGCGCCCGCACCAAGCCGGGGTCGGACGAGTACGAGATGGCCGTGGACATCGGCGCCCGGCTGAACGACGCCGGCTACGCGGTGATCACCGGCGGCGGTCCGGGGATCATGGAGGCGGCCAACAGGGGCTGCGACGAGAACGGGGGCCTGTCGGTCGGCCTCGGCATCGAGCTGCCGTTCGAGCAGAAGCTGAACGACCACATCGACATCGGGCTCGAGTTCCGCTACTTCTTCGTCCGCAAGACGATGTTCGTCAAGTACTCGCAGGCGTTCGTGGTGCTGCCCGGCGGCTTCGGCACCCTGGACGAGCTGTTCGAGGCGATCACCCTCGTCCAGACCAAGAAGATCACCCGGTTCCCGATCGTGCTGGTCGGCACGGAGTTCTGGGGCGGCCTGATCGACTGGGTGCGCAGCACGATGCTGCCGTCCGGCAAGATCTCCCCCGAGGACCTGGACCTGATCCACCTCACCGACGACCCGGACGAGGTCGTCAAGACGATCGTGGACGCGCACGTCGAGGCCGAGCGGCGCCTCCAGGAGGAGGCCGCCGTCCAGGCCGCCGGCGAGACGGGCATCGACGGCACCTGACGCGCGCACTCCGCGCCCGGTTCCCCGCCGCGCCACGGCGAGGAACCGGCCGGAGTGGAGCGCCTTCTGGCGGCTCGAACCGCGGCCCGGCGGCCGCCCGGCGCCCGACGGCCCCGTCATGGACGACCTGGAGGACAGGTTCGAGTTCGTCGCCGCCGGCGAGGCCGTCGCGATCGTGGCGGGCATCGGCGGCCGCAGGCTGCGCCCCGACCTCGTCCTGATCCCCCTGGAGGGGTCGATCCGAGCCATGTCGTGCTGGCGACCCGCGCGGGCGACCGCTCGGGCCTGGTGGCCGCCTTCCGCAAGTGCGCCGAGGCCCGCCTGACCACCCCGCCCGGCGCGGACCGCGGGACGGAGGCCCGAGCGGCGGACCGCTAGACGAAGACCATCCCGCCGTTGACGGTGAGGGTCTGGCCGGTGATGAACGCGGCGCGGTCGGAGGCGAGGAACGCGACGGCCTCGCCGATGTCGGAGGGCGCGCCGAAGTGGCCGAGCGGGACGCTCGCGGCGTACGCGTCGCGGGCGTCCGGACCGATGCCGTCGTGCCGGTCGGTCGGGATCCAGCCGGGCGCGACGGTGTTGACGGTGATCCCGTGCGGGCCGAGCTCGCGGGCCCAGCTGCGGGTGAGGCCGAGCTGGGCGGACTTCGCGGCGACGTAGGCGCTGGAGCGGGCCGGGCCGAGCGCGACGACGTCGGACCCGATCTGCACGATGCGGCCGAACCCGCGTTCCCGCATGCCCGGCACGGCCCTGCGGACGAGCAGCAGCGGGCTCTTGACGAAGAATTCGAGTTGATCGAGGACATCGCGCCAGCGCAGTTCCTCGACGGGCAGGTCCGGCTGCGGTCCGGTGGCGTTCAGCACCAGAATGTCGAGACTTCCGAACTCGGCCACGATGCGGTCGTACAATTCCTCCACCGCGGTCTCGTCGGTGATGTCGGCACGGAACAGTTCGGCACGTCCACCGGCCTCGGTTATTTGCGCGCGCAGTGTCTCGGCGGCGGTGCGGTCGCGCCGGTAATTGATCGCGACGTGGGCGCCGTCGCGGGCCAGCGCCGCCGAGATCGCGCCGCCGAGTCCGCGTGACGCGCCGGTCACCAGGGCCGTCCGCCGGCCGGCGGAGGGTGCCTCCCGCATCCGTCCCGCCACCTCGCCACCATCCACATGTTGTCGTGATCACGGCTCTGACCGGCACGGACGCGGCCCGGACGGCCGCGCGACGGTCCGGCGCGCGCCGAGGCGGGCGCCGGTGCGCACCGCCGTCGCCGTCACCGTACCCGCGCGCGGTGCGGCCATGCCGCGCGCGGCTCGCCCGGCCTTTTCCCTCTTGCTCCGATCCCGCGCGACATCGGGTGATATTTCCCTTGGACCGTCGAATTCGATATCAAGGCTTTACCTAACGCACTGTTTTGGCGGTGCCCGCCGTCGGCGGGTTACCATCTTCTTCCCTGACGTCGATACCGCTCGGGATCTGAGTTCAATTAACATCGGAGCACGGGCCGCACCGATGAGCTTTCCCGGTAGGCCGCGCCCCGTCATACCTTCAAACGAGATTTACCTTCGCCGGTCGATGCCGCCGTGTTCCGCGGGTCGCCGGGCTCCGGCGACGCATTGGCGCGGACCGTGCGCGGTCCCGCATGGGAGGCCGCGCGCCGGTCAGACCAATGACGAGCACACAGGAATGTCGATCACGGACCAAGGGAGAAGTGCCATGACCTACGTGGTGCCTTACAGCGGCATCTCGAACCGGCTGGGCGACGAGGAGATCAAGGCCGTCGGCGAGGCGCTGCGGCAGGACACGCTGGCCATGGGGCCGCGCGGCAAGGAGTTCGAGCGGCTGCTCGCCGAGCGGCTCGGCTCACCGCACGCCCAGGCGACGAGCTCGTGCACGACCGCCCTGTTCCTCGCCGCCCAGGTGCTCGAACTGCAGCCGGGCGACGAGGTCATCACCACCCCGCAGACGTTCTGGGTGACGACCTGGCCGCTGCAGGCGCGCGGCGTCGTCGTCAAGTTCGCCGACATCGACCCCGACACGCTCAACATCGACCCGACGACGATCGAGCCGCTCGTCACCGAGAAGACCAAGTCCATCTGGATCGTGCACTTCGGCGGCCAGGCCGTCGACATGGACCCGGTCATGGAGATCGCCCAGCGGCACGGCCTCACCGTCGTGGAGGACTGCGCGCACGCCGCCGGCGCCACCTACAAGGGCCGCGCCCTCGGGACCATCGGTGACATCGGCTGCTTCAGCTTCCACTCGCTGAAGAACATGACCACCGGCGAGGGCGGCGCGTTCGTCACCCGCCACGACCGCTACGCCGAGATGGCGCGCGCGCTCGGCACCATCCACAACTACGGCGAGATGGTCGAGCGCGACGACCAGCGCATCGGCCCGCACGCGCAGCCTGCCTACTACAAGGACGCGCACGTGCTCAGGTCGTACACCCACGACTACGCGGGGGGCCGCTACCTCGTCGGCAACAACTTCCGGATGAGCGAGCTGTCCGCCGCGCTCGGCGTCGTCCAGCTCGGCAAGCTCGACCGGCTCAACGAGCGCCGCCGGGAGATCGCGCACCGGCTCGACGACGGGCTCAACGGCATCCAGGGCATCGGCGTCCAGTCCGAGAAGCCCTACGCCCACCACGTCTACCACCTCTACACGTGCTTCTACGACCCCGAGGTCGTCGGCGCCCCGAAGGACGACTTCATCCGCCATCTGCAGGAAAAGGAGGGGATCGAGATCGTCATCCGGTACTTCCCGATCCACCTGCTCCCGGAGTTCCGGGCGCTCGGACATCGCTACGGGGAGTGCCCGGTCGCCGAGAAGACCTACTTCGAGCACCAGATCCAGCTGCCCATCTACGACCACCTCACCGACGCGCAGGTGGAGCACATGATCGCCGCGGTGCGCCGCGGCGTCGCCGAACTCGGCGGGGGCCGCTGACCCGGCCCCGCGCGTCCGCAGACCAACCCCCTCGTGCGCCCCGCAGGGTGCACATGACGTCTGGAGCCTCACCATGGGCAAGACAACGAACGGTACCCGCCCCCAGAGGAAGGTCGTGGCCGTCACCGGCGGTTCCGGCTTCGTCGGGAGCAATCTCGTCGCACGGCTGGTCGACGACGGCAACGAGGTCATCGTCGTCGACCTGGCCCAGCCCTCACCGGAGCTGGGCGCCCTCCCGGGCGTCCAGCACCGGCGTGCGGACCTGCGCGACTACGGCGAGACGCTGCTCGCGCTGCGCGGCGTCGACATCGTCTACCACCTGGCGGGCAACGCCAGCGGCACCCTGTCCGTCCAGAACCCGAGGTTCGACTTCCAGATCAACGGCCTCGGCACCTGCAACGTCGGCAACGCCTGCGTGGAGAACCAGGTCCGCCGGCTGGTGTACATGTCCTCGGCGATCGTCTACGGCACGCCGCAGACGTTCCCGATGACCGAGGACCATCCGATCGCGCCGTTCCTGCCGTACGGTGCGTCCAAGCTGTCCGGCGAGCTGACGCTGCGCAGCCTGCACGACGCCCTCGGCCTCCAGGTGATGATCGCCCGGTCGTTCGTCGTGTACGGACCCGGCGAGGACCCGCGCACCGCCGGCGGGGAGGTGTCGCAGTTCCTGCGCTGGCAGCTGAACGAACTGCCGATCCCCGTCGTCGGCGACATCGACCGCAAGACCCGCGACTTCGTGCACGTCTCGGACGTCGCCTCGGCGCTGATCACCATCGCCGAGAACGGGGTGCCGGGCGAGGTCTACAACATGGGCAGCGGACGCGAGGTCTCCATGCGGGCCCTCGCCGACGCCGTCGCGGTCGCCACCGGCAAGCCGTCCCGGCTGAAGCCGGACGAGTCGGAGCTGGCCGACAGCTTCCGGCTGGTGGCCGACATCTCCAAGCTGCGCGGCATCGGGTACGAGCCGAAGATCACGCTCGCGGCGGGGCTGAAGTCCCTCGCCGAGCACCTCGGCCCGTTCCCGGAGCTGCCCAGCGTGACGGTGGCCTTCAGCCGGGAGCCCGCCGCCCAGGCGTGAGCGCCGCCCCGCAGGCGTCCGCGCCGGAGCCGGTCGGCCCGGAGCCGGCCGGACCAGCGTAGGAACGTTCCAAGAAATTCGCTCCCGATGGCCCGCGCGAGCGTGCCCGGCCCCAGCCGGACCGCCGATCGCGCGGGCCCTCGGTTCGAGCCCGCGCGCCGCCGCGCCCGGCGGCGCCGCGGGCGGAGCACCGCACCCACACCCCAGGGGAGTCGAGCATGCCCAGAAGCAGGACACGAGGCGGGCCCCGCGCGGGCACCGACGACGCGGGAGCCGGCCCCCCGGTCCCGCGGCCCGCCGCCCGCGACCGCGCCGCCCGCGCCGGTGTCGGCGCGATCTTCTTCGCCAACGGAGCCGCCTTCGCCACCTGGGCCTCGCGCGTGCCCGACGTCCGGGACGCGCTGGACCTCACCCCCGGTGGCCTGTCGGTGGCGCTCACCGGGCTCGCCGCCGGGGCCTTAGCCGGGCTGCCGCTGGCCGGCCTGCTGGTCGCCCGGATCGGCAGCCGGCGCATCCTGGCCGGGGCCGGCATCTACCTCGGCGCGCTCCCGCTCGTCGGGCTGGCGCCGCAGCTGCTGTGCCTGACCGGCGCGCTCACCTTCTTCGCCATCACCAACAGCTGCGTGGACGTCGCCATGAACACCCAGGGCGCGCTGGCCGAGCGGCTCAGCGCCCGGCCCCTCATGGGCGGGTTCCACGCCAGGTTCAGCCTCGGCGGCGTCACCGGCGCGGCGGCCGGCGGGCTGGCCGTGCACTCCGGGCTGAACCCGGAGACGCACTTCCTGCTGGTCGCCGTGCTGCTGACCACCCTCTGCACCGTCGCGACCGCGTTCCTACCCCCCGACCCGCCGGGGGCGGGCAGACCCGGGCTGGGGCTCGTCCGCCCCGGGCGCGGCGTGTGGACGCCCGGCCTCGTCGCCTTCTGCGCCCTGATGGGGGAGGGCACGTTGAACGACTGGGGGTCGATCTACCTGCGCGACGTCGCCGGAGCGCCGACCTGGCTCGCCGCCGCCGGGTTCGCGGTGTTCTCGGCCGGGATGGTGACCGGGCGGCTCGTCGCCGACCGGATCCGCGCCGGCACCGGCTCGCACCGGTACCTGTTCGGCTGCGCGGCCCTCGCCGCGTCCGGCGCCGTCATCGCGCTCGCCCTCCCGTTCACCTGGACGAGCCTGGCCGGGTACGCGCTGATCGGGCTCGGGCTCGCCGCCGTCGTCCCGGTCACCTACAGCCATCTGGCGCGGCGGACGCCCGAGGCGCCCGGGCCCGCGATCGCCGCCGCGTCCACCATCGGCTACGTCGGGTTCCTGGCCGGGCCGCCGATCATCGGCGCGCTCAACCACGCCGCCGGGCTGCACGCGGTGATGGCGGTCTTCCTCGTCCTGATGATCATCGTGGTCGCCCTCGCGCCGCGCCTGCGCGACGAGCTCGCCGAGTAGCCGGCTCCGTAGAGTGGGCAGCGCCTCGTCCCCGACCGAAAGGCGTGCGCCATGCCCCTGGCCGTCTGCGTGTTCTGTTCCTCCAGCGCCAAGATCGATCGGCGGTACGTCGACCTCGCCGCCGAGGTCGGGGACGAGCTGGCCCGGCGCGGGCACAGCCTGGTGAGCGGCGGCGGCCGGGTGTCCTGCATGGGCGCCGTCGCCCGCGCCGCCCGGGCCGGCGGCGCCCGCACCGTCGGGGTGATCCCCGAGGGGCTGGTCAGCGTCGAGCTCTCCGACGACGACAGCGACGAGCTGATCGTCACGACCGACATGCGGACCCGCAAGGGCGAGATGGACCGGCGCAGCGACGCCTTCCTGGTGCTGCCCGGCGGCATCGGCACCCTGGAGGAGCTGTTCGAGATCTGGACCGCCCGGACGCTCGGCATGCACGACAAGGCCTTGGTGATCCTCGACCCGACCGGCGTGTACGAGCCGCTCCGCGAGCTGATGAAGGGCCTCACCGAGCAGGGGTTCGCCCGGCCGAGGATCTGGGACGCGATCGGCTGGACGTCCTCCGTGTCCGAGGCGTTCGACCTGCTGGAACGCTCCCAGCCGAAGATCGGGATGAGCTTCGAGGACTACGCCGAGGCCGAGCTCTGACCGCCCGCCCGCGCGTCCCCCACGGCCGTGTGGGGGACGCCCTCCGGCCCGGCGGGCGCCGGAAAAGACCAAATTGTCCTGGGGGTTTGCCATCCGGTACATGATCGTTCACCCCCGGTTCAGCGCCGGCCGCGACGCTCCTGCGTGATCCCCTCACGTTGAAGGAGACCGCACCATGTCCGTGACCCGTCGCGGTGTCATGAAGGGCGGCGCCGCCGGCGCGCTGTCCATCGCCCTGGCCGGAAGCCTCGACTCCGTCTTCCAGACCTCCGCGGGCGCCGATACCGGAGAGGCCTACGGCTACGGCCCCCTGATCCCCGACCCGAAGGGCGTCCTCGACCTGCCCAAGGGCTTCTCCTACAAGACCCTGTCGACGGAGGGCGACCCGATCTCCGACGGCGTCGTCGTCCCCGGCCACCACGACGGCACGGCCACCTTCCCGGGCAGCAGGCCCGGACGGACCCGGCTCGTCCGCAACCACGAGCAGAGCAACAACGGCACCCGCGCCGTCGCGCCCGCCGCCCTCACCTACGACCCGGCGGCCAACGGCGGCACCACCACGCTGGAGGTCGACAAGGACGGCGACCTGCTGTCGCAGTACGTCAGCCTCGCCGGGACGTCCACCAACTGCGCGGGCGGGCGCACCCCCTGGGGCACCTGGCTGACCTGTGAGGAGACCGAGGGCTTCAGCGGCCAGACCAAGAGCCACGGCTGGGTCTTCGAGGTCGACCCGCACGGCAGGCGGACCGAGCCCGTCCCGCTGACGGGGCTCGGCCGGTTCGCCCACGAGGCCGTCGCCGTCGACCCCGACACCCTCACCGCCTACCTCACCGAGGACGCGCACGGCCCGTTCGGCCTGTTCTACCGGTTCCGCCCGCGCGCGCACCGGGGCGACTACCACGCCTACCTGCAGGGCGGGCGGCTCGAGGCGATGAACGTCCGAGGCGTCCCGGACCTGTCGGTCGTGCAGGAGCCCGGCACCAGGCTGCACTGCCGCTGGGTGGCCGTGCCGGACCCGTCGGCGAAGACCGAGTCGACCCGCATGCAACTCGACGACATCACCCGCAGCCAGAAGCTCGAAGGCGCCTGGTGGGGCCACGGCAAGGCGTACTTCGTCTGCTCCTACTCCCACAAGGCCGACGGCGGCGCCGCCGAGCACGCCGGGCAGGTCTGGACCTACGACCCGCGCACCAACGAGATCGAGCTGCAGCTGGTGTTCAAGCCGGGCGGCAGGTTCGACGGCCCGGACAACATCACCGTCTCCCCGTACGGCGGCGGCGTGATGCTGGCCGAGGACGGCGACGGCGACCAGCACCTGGTCGGCACCACCAAGGCCGGCAAGCCGTTCGCGATGGCGCGCAACGCCCTCAACGGCAGCGAGTTCACCGGCGTCACGTTCTCCCCGGACGGCAGGATCCTCTTCGCCAACCGGCAGGAGGGCCCCGGCGTGACCTTCGCGATCACCGGCCCCTGGCACAGGCTCCGCGCCTGAGCCGGCCGCACCGCGCAGGGCTGGGCGAGGCCGGGCGGGCTGGGCGAGACCCCGGCGGGCTGGGCGAGACCCCGGCGGGCTGGGCGAGGACGAGGCGGGTCAGGCGAGGCCGCGGCGGGCGACCGACGGGGGGCGGGTGCCGCGGATCGAGGCGACCATGTCGAGGACCTGGCGCACCCCGTCCGCCTGCGACGGCGGCACGCGGAACACGCTCGCCCCCAGCCACGCGTAGACGGACGCGGCGGCCATCAGCCAGGGATCGGGCTCCGCCGCGTCCGACTCCAGCGCCACCATGACGGCGCCGGACGGCCCGGCCCGCCCGACCAGCTCGCTCACCCGGGCCGCCGGGGGCGCGGTGCCCGCGTCCACGGTCCCGTCCGGCGCCCGCTCCGGCCCGGTCAGGATCAGGCCTTCGCGCGACCCGGCGCGCTCCTCGTGCAACCCCATGCGCCCAAGCGTGGCACGATCGGGGGTGCGGAGTCGTGAGGAGATCGGAGCGAGATGTTGGTCGTGGTCTTCGTGCTGGCGGGCCTGGCCGTGCTGGGCTCCGTCGTCGTCCTCGCGATGGGCCGGGGCGGTGAGCTGACCGAGACCCATCCCGACCATCCGCCGCTGCCGCTCGGCGACGGCCGGTACGTCGCGCCCCGGACCGTCCTCTCGCTCCGGCTGCCCCGCGCGTTCTGGGGCTACCAGGCGCCCGTGGCGGACCAGGCGTTCCGCGACCTCGCGCGGGCCCTCGCCGAGCGCGACGCCCGCGTGGCCGACCTGGAGCGGCAGGTCGACGACCTGCGCCGCGGCGCGACGGTGGCGCCCGAGCCGGAGCGGATCGGCGCGCTGCACGGCCTTCAGGACCCGCACTTCCCCGAGCAGGAGGCCCCGCCGATCCGGATGCGCAAGGACGGCGAGCCGCAGGACGAGGGGGACGGCGACCCGGAATCGGGCAAGGACGGGCCATGGGAACTTCCGTGAGCGAGGTCGCCGTCCACGCCGAGGCGCTCTCCGACGCACCGCCGAAGCGGCTCTTCGAGGTCCTCACCGACTGGCCGAGGCACGCCGAGTGGATGCCGTTCACCCGCGCCGAGGGCGGCCGCGAGGCCGGCGCCGAGCTGAGGGCGTGGACGGGCGTCGGCCCCGTCGGCTTCCTCGACACCATGGTCATCACCGACTGGCGGGCCGGCCGGTTCGTCGCCGTCCGGCACACCGGGCGGGTCGTGCGCGGGGAGGCCTGGTTCGAGGTCCTCCCGTACGGGAAGGGCAGCCGCGTCGTCTGGGCGGAGCGCGTCGACCTGCCGCTCGGCGTCCTCGGACGTGCCGGATGGCTGGTCCTGGGCCCGGTCGTGAAGGCGTTCATGGGCCTCGGGCTGCGGCGGCTCGCCGCGCTGGCGACCGGCCCGTCCTGACCCGGTCCGCTCTGCTTGGGCCGTCCTGACCGGGCCGCCGGGGGGGCGTTCTGTCGGAGGCATGAGGTAGAACGGGCCGGTGAGCACCGCTATCCGAGGCGAGGACGGGCTGGCCCGCTGCCCGTGGGGGCTGTCGGCCCCCGACTACATCGCCTACCACGACGAGGAATGGGGCCGTCCCGTCCGCGACGACCAGGGCCTTTACGAGCGGCTGTGCCTGGAGGCGTTCCAGTCGGGGCTGTCCTGGCTGACGATCCTGCGCAAGCGGGAGGGGTTCCGCGCGGCGTTCTGCGGCTTCGATCCCGAGAAGGTCGCGGCGTTCGGGCCGGACGACGTCGCGCGGCTGATGGCCGACGCGTCGATCGTCCGCAACCGCGCCAAGATCGACGCGGCGATCGCGAACGCGCGCGCCGCGCTCGACCTGCCCGGCGGCCTCGCCGCCACGGCCTGGCGCTTCGCCGACCCCGACGCCCCCGCCTATGCCGACACGTCCGACGTCCCCGCCACCACCGACGGCTCGAAGGCCCTCGCCAAGGAGCTGAAGCGGCACGGCTTCCGGTTCGTCGGCCCCACCACCGCGTACGCCCTGATGCAGGCGTGCGGCCTCGTCGACGACCACCTGACCGGGTGCCATCGACGAGGCGCGTACACGTGACGGTCACTCGGCCTTGGCGGCCTCCAGGACGGGGATCGTGGAGGCCCGGCGGGCGGGGAGGGCCGAGGTGGCGAGGGTGACGGCGGCGGCGCCGGCGGCGACCAGGACGAACAGCCACCAGGGCGGGTCCGGGGTCAGGAAGGAGCTGCCGGTCCCGGCGTGCAGGACGGCGACGGTGCCGAGGGCGGCGCCGATGCCGAGGAGGCCGCCGAGCAGGACGACCGTGGCGGCCTCCCAGCGGACGATCGCCCTGATCTGCGTCACGGTCGCGCCGACGGCGCCGAGCAGGCCGAACTCGCGGGTCCGCTCGGCGACGCTCATCGAGACGGTCGTGGCCATCCCGAACAGCGACAGGACCAGCGACATCCCGATGAACCCGTAGACGACGCTCATGCCCTTGGTCATCGAGCTCGCGGCCCGCTCGACGTAGGCGCCCCTGTCCATGACCTCGACGCCGGGCAGGCCCGCGACCGCGCGCGACAGCGCCTCCGCGGACCCGCCGCTGACCAGGATCGCCTGGGCGGCCGCGTCCGGGTCGAGGCGGTCCATGGTGGACGGGGCGACGAGCGCGCCGTCGGCGAACAAGTGGGACGGGTCGTGGTAGGCGCCCGCGACGGTGAGCGGGACGCGGCCCCGCGCGCCCCGGACCACGATCCGCTGGCCCTCGTGCAGGCCCTTCGCCTTCATGATCGTGGACGTGAGCCCGATCCGCCCGTCCGGCAGCGCCGGCAGGTGCCCGCCCAGCCGGAGCACGGACGGCAGCGCGCCCTGGTCCACGCCGGTCACGGCGATGTAGGGCGACCCGCCGTCGTCGCCGCCGGACTTCGGTTCGGGCGAGACGAGCTTGACCTGGGAGGCGGTGAGGGCGGCGGCGTGCGCGACGCCCGGGACGGCGGCGGCCTTCGCGGCGAGGTCGCGGGGCAGCGGGGCCGGTCCGTCGGCGGTCCTCCCGGTCGCGGCGATGGCGTGGTCGGCCCGCATCACCTGCCGTCCGGCCTCGTCGAAGCGGCCGTTCGCCGACATCACGATCATCGCGGTCGCGCCGACGAGGGCGACGCCGAGCATCAGCGACGAGGCGGCGGACGAGACGCGGCGCGGGCTGCGGGTGATCGTGGCGCGGGCGAGCCGCCCGGCCTCACCGCTGACGGCCATCCCGATCCGCCCGACCAGGCCGCCGAGGGGGCCGACGAAGAACGGGCCGAGCACGGCGAGGGCCGCGACCGTCGTCATGCAGCCCATCAGGATCAGCACGGCGATCCCGACGGTGCGGTCGGGGCCGGGCGGCTCCTCGGCGCGGATCGCCCAGACGGGGCCGAAGAACATCCACGCGCAGGCGAAGACCGCGAAGGCGCCGACGAGGCGGGGCCAGCGGCGGCCGGTCGTGTCGGCGCTCGCCGCCCTGAGCGCCTGCATAGGGGAGATGCGCGCCGCCTTCCGGGCGGCCCGCCACGCGGCGAGCTGGGTGACGAGGATCCCGACGGCGGCCGGGACGGCGAGGGCGATCCAGCCGTACTGCGCGTCGGCGGCGGTGACGTCGAAGCCGTCCTGCGCGAACAGCCTGGTCAGCAGCTCGGAGACGGCGTAGCCGAGCAGGACGCCGCCGGCCGACGCGACGATGCCGAGGACGAGCGCCTCCAGCCGGATCAGCCGCTTGATCTGCCGCGGGGTGGCGCCGATCGCGCCGAGCAGCGCGAGCCGCCGGGTCCGCTGCCGGACCAGGGTGCCGAAGGTGTTGGACACCACGAACAGGCCGACGAACACCGCGACGGACGAGAGCATCCCGATGGCGCCGCCGACGGACGCCCCGGTGCCCTGGAGGTCGGCGGACTGCGCGTGCCGGACGCCGCTCGCCGTCCGGACGGTCGCCGCGGAGCCGAGTGCGCGGGTCAGCTCGCCGCGCAGCCTCGCGGGCGCCACGCCGGGCGCGGCCTTCACCCAGGCGGACTGCCAGGTCCCGGCGGGCAGCCCGGCGACCTGCTGGACGGTCGGGGGCGGCGCGAGGATCAGGTCGCCGCTCGCGACGGCGCCGTGCCCCTGCACGGTGACGATGCCGACGACCTTCACCGTGAGGGCCTGCCTCGGCGTCATGACGGTCATGGTGTCGCCGGTGCCCAGCTTCCCGGCGCGGGCGGCGTGCCGGGTGATCGCGACCTCGCCGCCGGCGGCGGGCGCGCGCCCGGACTCCAGGTGGTACGGGTTGAGCGCGGCCTCGGACGTCCACGGCCGCAGCAGGGTCCGCGCCCCGGCCGGCGGCATGATCGTCTTGTGGCCGGCGCCGCTCGCGGTCACCGGGACGGAGGCGTCCCCCGCCACGGCGGCGACGCCTGGCCGACCCGTGACCCGCGCGAGCGCGACCCGGCCGTCCGGGACCGCGTACGGGTCGTCGGGGTCGACCGAGCCGCCCTGGACGAGCACGTCGGCGCGCGCGTACTCGCTCGCGTCGCTGCCGGAGACGGCCTCCTGGGCGCGCAGCGTGAACTGCAGGGAGCCGGCGATCAGGCCGATGGAGAACAGCGCCGCGAGCATCGTGGCGGCCAGCCGCAGCCAGCCCTCGGTGAACGAGCGTCGCGCGATGAGCCACATGGGGATCAGCCGCCCATCCGGCGCATCACGGCGTGCACCTGGTCGATGGTCGGCCCGGCGAGCTCGTGGACGATCATCCCGTCGGCGAGGAACAGCACCCGGTCGGCGTGCGCGGCGGCGGCCGGGTCGTGCGTCACCATGACCACGGTCTGGCCGTAGGAGTCGACCGCCGAGCGCAGGAACCCCAGCACCTCCGCGCCCGAGCGCGAGTCGAGGTTGCCCGTCGGCTCGTCGGCGAACAGCACCTCGGGCCGGGTCAGCAGCGCCCGCGCGACCGCGACGCGCTGCTGCTGCCCGCCGGACAGCTCGCTCGGCCGGTGCCCGAGGCGCTCGCGCAGGCCCAGCGCGTCCACGACCGTGTCGAACCACCGCCGGTCCGTGCGGCGGTTCCCGAGCCGCCCGGTCAGCCGGATGTTCTCCTCCGCCGTCAGCATCGGCAGCAGGTTGAACGACTGGAACACGAACCCGAGCCGGTCGCGGCGCAGCTTGGTCAGCCGCGTCCGGGACAGCCCGGTGATCTCCACGCCGCCGATCAGCACCGAGCCGGACGTCACCGTGTCCAGCCCGGCCAGGCAGTGCAGGAAGGTCGACTTGCCGGAGCCGGACGGCCCCATGATCGCGGTGAACTGGCCGCGCGGGAACGAGGCCGAGACGCCGCGCAGCGCGGTCACCGCGCCGTCGCCCGTCCCGTACGACTTGACCAGGCCGGACGCGACGGCGACGTGATCGCGGACCTGCCCCGCGGGCGGTGCGGCGGATGCTGGTTTCATGCCCTCAAGCCAACCGCCGCGGGCCCTCCGGCACATTGGCGCGCGCTCCAGAAACGGGGGTGGGGCTGCCCCCACCCCGCGCGCGCGTGGAGCCCCTAGCGGCCCTCGAAGGCGGGCTTCTGCTTCTTCAGGAACGCCTCGGTCGCGTTCTGGTGGTCGGAGGTCGCCGCGCACTCGTCCTGCAGCACGGCCTCGCGCTCCAGCGCGGACGCCAGGTCGTGCGTCGCCGCGTGGGCGAGCGCCTGCTTCACCGCCGCGTACGCCGCGGTCGGGCCGGCCGCGAGGCGCCGCGCCAGCTCCACCGCCGCGGGGGCCAGCTCGTCCGCCGGGACGACCCGGTTGACCAGGCCGAGCTCCAGCGCCTCGGGCGCCTTCAGCGGGTCGCCGAGCAGCAGCAGCTCCGCCGCCTTCGAGCGGCCGACCAGCCGCTGCAGCGTCCACGACATGCCGCTGTCGGGCGCCAGGCCGATGCCGGTGAAGGCCGTCGCGAACTTCGCCGTGTCGGCGGCCACCGCGAGGTCGCAGGCGAACGCCAGCGCCGCGCCCGCGCCCGCCGCCACCCCGTTCACCGCCGCGACGACCGGCTTCGCCATCCCCGCGAGCGCCAGCACGATCGGGTTGTAGTGCTTGGTGACGGTGCCGTCGAGCCCCTTGCCGGCCGCCAGGTTGTCGGCATGCTCGCGCAGGTCCTGACCTGCACAGAAGGCCCGCCCGGCGCCGGTGAGGATTACTGCGCGGGCCGACGTGTCCGCCGCCGCGCGCCGGACCGTCTCCAGCAGCGCGCCCTTCATCTCCGCCGTCAGCGAGTTCATCGCCTCCGGACGGTTCAGTGTGATTGTTCCCACACCGTCGGTCACGTCGTACAGCACGGTCTCGGACATGCGGCACCCTCCCGGTCCTCGGTAGATCTTCCCCGGCAACCATCGACGAACCGGGGCGCGGCGGGCAAGTGCGGTCCCGTTCCCGCGCACCCGGAGTGACCGTCCTGCGGCCTTGGTGCCGGTCCTTCCGCCTCGCTCCCGCCGACCGGCCCGGTGCCGGTCGATCAGCGCCGGAGTGCCCCGTACGCCTGCAGTCCTCCGATCTGGAGGCTGATCGTTACCACTTCGCGCCCAGGAGACGAGATAATGGACCACTACTGATGACGCGGATGCGACAGGCGGCCACGCGGCCAACGGTGCCCGGAGGCTCCAAACGGCCCCAAGCGGGGCCTTTAGGCAGGAAGGGGATGCACGCATGGCGGCGATGAAGCCGCGGACGGGAGACGGTCCGCTCGAAGTGACCAAGGAGGGGCGCGGAATCGTCATGCGGGTCCCGCTCGAAGGCGGCGGCCGCCTTGTGGTCGAGCTCTCCGCCGACGAGGCCAAGGAACTCGGCGAGGCCCTCAAGGGCGTCGTGGGCTGACGGCTCCGCCGTTCCCGGCTCTCCGGCGAAGGTCCCGGCGTGCTCGCCGGGACCGTCGCCGTTTCCCGAACACCGCACCATCCGGTAAAAGCTCAGCTCAGGGGGGATCCGTCGCCATGCCCATCGAGACCCGCATCCACGGCGCCGGCGGCACCGTGACCGGCACCGCGGTCGACCTCGGGGCGGAGGCGGTGGCGGTCCCCGTCCGCTCGGGCCCGGTCGCCCCGGACGCCGAGGTCGCGAAGCCCCTGCCGTTCACGCTGGACGAGCTGCTGGCGCTGCACGGCGCCAAGGGCGAGGCGGGCGAGATCGTCGCCGCGCCCGTCCAGGTCGGCGGCGAGCTCCGCGAGCTGCTGCTGTACGGGGTGGGCGAGGCGACCCCCGCGGAGCTGCGCAAGGCCGGTGCGGCCCTCGCGCGCCGCGGCCGCGGCCGTGCGGCCCTCGTCGCGGGCGTCCCCTCCGGCGACCTCGCCGCCTTCGTCGAGGGCGCCCTGCTCGCCTCCTACGAGTTCCGGATCGGCGCCGCCGCGCCCAAGCGCCCGCTCGGCACCCTCGCCGTGCTGACCGAGGCCGGGCCCGACGCGGACGCGCCCGCGATCGAGCGCGGCACCGCCCGGGCCCGCGCCACCGCCCTCGCCCGCGACCTCACCAACACCCCGTCCGGCGAGAAGGACCCGTCCTGGCTCGCCGCCCGCGCCGAGGAGGTCGCCCGCGAGGCCGGCCTGACGGTCCGGGTCCGGGACGAGAAGGAGCTGGTCGAGGGCGGGTTCGGCGGCCTGCTGGCGGTGGGCTCGGGCTCCGCCCGGCCGCCCCGCCTGATCGAGCTGTCCTACGCACCCGAAGGGACGCCCGACCGGCACGTCGTGCTCGTCGGCAAGGGGATCACGTTCGACAGCGGCGGCCTGTCGCTCAAGCCGAACGACGGCATGAAGACCATGAAGACCGACATGGCGGGCGGCGGCGTGGTCATCGCCGTGATGAGCGCGCTGCGCGGCCTCGGCGTCCGCGCCCGCGTCACCGGCCTGGTCGCCGCCGCGGAGAACATGCCGTCCGGCGGGTCGATGCGGCCCGGGGACGTCATCGCCCACTTCGGCGGCAAGACCTCCGAGGTGCTGAACACCGACGCCGAGGGGCGGCTCGTCCTCGCCGACGCCCTCGCCTACGCCGACGCCGAACTCGACCCCGACGCGGTCGTGGACGTCGCGACCCTCACCGGCGCCGCGAAGGTCGCGCTGGGCCTGCGGCACGGCGCGCTGTTCAGCAACGACGACGCCCTCGCCGGGGCCCTGACGGCGGCCGGGTCCGCGGCGGGCGAGCCGCTGTGGCGGCTGCCGCTCGTCGACGACTACCGCGAGGCGATCGACTCGGACGTCGCCGACGTCAGCAACATGGGCCGCGGCGGCTTCAACGGCGGCGCGATCGCGGCGGCGCTGTTCCTGCGCGAGTTCGTCGGCGACCGCACCTGGGCCCACCTGGACATCGCCGGGCCCGGCCGGGCCACCGCCGACGACGCCGAGGTCACCCGCGGCGCCACCGGCTACGGCACCCGCCTCCTCCTCGACTGGCTCACCGCCTGACCTGCGGCGACGTGCGCGCGGTGCCGTTACGGGCCGCCGATGACGCGCCGCACGCCGTCAGCGGGTGCGGCGGTCGATGACGGGCACGCGGCGGCGGCGACGGGCCTCCTTGACGATCCCGGGGAGGGCCGCGTCCCAGCCGGGGCCGACCGCGAAGCACCACGGCACCGCGGCCGCCGTCGCCGGGACGTCCCGCATCGTCAGCGCCACCAGGACGGGCCGGTCGGACGTGCGGGCCATCTCCGCCAGCTCGGGCGTCGGCAGGAACACCACGTAGTCCTGCTCGCCGCGGCGGGTGCCGGGGACGCCGCGGCGCAGCGCCGTGATCGCCGCCACCTCGTCCCACGGCAGGAGCCGCCCGGCCCGGCGCGGCAGCGGCCAGCGCGCCGGCCGCCGCACCCCCGAGGCGTCCAGCTCCAGGACGGGGCGGCGCGCGACGAGCCCGCCGAGCGAGACGGCCAGGCCCGCGCCGAACAGCAGGAAGCCCGCGACGCCGATCACCATGAACGTGATGCTGCCGACGCCCGCGCCGCGGATCACGCCGCCCGCGACGAACCCGATCGACGCCACGAACAGGATCAGGAAGGCGGTGAGCCGCCAGACCGCCCGCCACGTCACGCGGTCGCGTACCGCGAATACCTCGGCGGGCACGTCCGGCGCCGCCCCCCGCTCCGGCTCGGCCGGGCCCGAGCCGGGCTCCGGGCCCGCCGGCTCCCCGGGGGCGTCGGCGGCGGTCTCAGGGGCGTCCTCAGAGGCTGGAGGCCGGTCGGCGCCCTCCTGGGGCGACGACCCCCCAGGCCCTGCGGAAAGGCCGGCCGACCGGCGTTCCCCGTTCCGCTGGCGCTCCACTCCGGCCACCGGTCAGTCGCGCTTCACCGCGCACAGCAGGCCGTCGCCCACCGGGACCAGCAGGGGAACGAGCCGCTCGTCGTCGCGGATCGCCCGGTGCACCTCGCGGATCGCCTCGGTCTCGGGGTCGCGGACGTCCGGGTCGGCGACGCGGTCGTGCCACAGCGCGTTGTCGAACGCGACGACGCCGCCCGGCCGCAGCAGCCGCAGCGCCGCCGACAGGTACTCCGGGTACTCGTACTTCGCGGCGTCGCAGAAGACCATGTCGTAGGCGCCGTCGGTGAGCCGCGGCAGCACCTCCAGCGCCGGACCGATGATCATCCGGGTGCGGAACGCGGAGAGCCCCGCCTCGCGGTAGGCGAGCTTCGCCAGCCGTTGGTGCTCGGGCTCGATGTCGACGCTGGTCAGCACCGCGTCCTTCGGCATCCCCCGCATCAGGTACACGCCGGACACCCCGCAGCCCGAGCCGACCTCCACGACCGTCCGGGCGCCCAGCAGGGACGCCAGGAAGCGCAGCGCGGCGCCGCCCGCCGGGCCGATCGGGGTCGCGCCGATCTCGTGGCCGCGCCGCCGGGCCTCCAGCAGTGGCTCGTCTTCGGGGAGGAAATCCTCCACGTAGGCCAGGGTGGCCTGAATGGCGTCGATGGCTGCCTCCTCGCGGGACCCCCGCCTGGCTCATGCTGGAAAGACCATATCGCTGACCGGGAACCATCCGGAGTTCCAGCGCGTTGCAGCAGACGTAAGCACCTGCCGTCCGGTGGGTGGAGCCACGAGCACCGAACCGGTCCAGAACCGCCCCAGCCCAGGCGAGACCGTGCCGTTCCAAGGCGAAGAGTCTTGGCTCACCAGAGAGGAACAGCCCGGCACCATGGGAGTCGCAGCACTGAGTTTTAGAGGCGCTGTGGGGGTCGGCCCCAGGCAGGGGCTGGGAAACGCCGCGCGGGAGAACGCCCCCGAGGCCGAATGGGCGCCGCCGTCATGGGACGAGGTCGTCCGCGAGCACTCCGCGCGCGTGTACCGGCTCGCCTACCGGCTGACCGGCAACCAGCACGACGCGGAGGACCTCACGCAGGAGGTCTTCGTCCGCGTGTTCCGCTCGCTGTCGAACTACACGCCCGGCACGTTCGAGGGCTGGCTGCACCGGATCACCACGAACCTGTTCCTCGACATGGCGCGGCGCCGCCAGCGCATCCGCTTCGAGGGACTCGCCGACGACGCCGCCGAGCGGCTGCAGGGCCGCGAGCCCACGCCCGCGCAGGCGTTCGACGACACCAACTTCGACGCCGACGTGCAGGCGGCGCTGGACGCGCTGGCCCCCGAGTACCGCGCGGCCGTCGTGCTGTGCGACATCGAGGGCCTGTCCTACGAGGAGATCTCCGCGACGCTGGGCGTCAAGCTCGGCACGGTGCGGAGCCGCATCCACCGGGGACGGGCGCAGCTGCGGGCCGCGCTGGAGCACCGGGCGCCGACCCGGCGCCGCCCCGGGACCCGCAACGACTGGCAGTCCACCGAGGCCGCCGCGGTGGGGGAGCGGGCCGATGCGGCGATCTCCGGCACCGGTAGCGTGCGGGCAGCCGACGGCGCCGACCCGAGCACGGCCGGTGACATCCGGCCGCAGCCGGAGGGCGTGTAGCGACCGCGCGCGTGGCAGCGGGGCCGCGCGCGGAGGAGAACGGAACGAACAGGGGCGTCATGACCAGGCGTAGCAAGGGCATCCATCCGGGGGCCGCCGGGGGGCGCGGGGGGTCGTCCCTGCGTGAGGAGGCCGAGTGAGCTGCCTTGGTGAGCGCCTGACCGCTCTGATCGACGACGAGCTGGACCCCGCCGAGCGCGACCGCGCCCTCGCCCACCTGGCGGGCTGCGCCGCCTGCCGGGCCGAGGCCGACGAGCTGCGCCGCGTCAAGGGCCGGCTGCGCGGGCTGAGCGCGGTCCCCGCCTCCGACGGCGCCGACGACCTGCCGTCCGGCGACTTCCTGAACCGCCTGCGCTCCATGGGCGCGGACGCCGGCTCCGCCCCGGAGCCGCCCGCGACCACCCAGCCGATGCGTCCCGCGCCGCCCGCCCGGCCGCTGCGATCATCCGCCCGTCCCGTCCGGACGGCGCCCGCCGGCCGTCCCCGCGACACCCGGCCGGGCGCCCGCGCCGCGGGACTGACCCGGCACCGCCGCCGCTACCTCGTGGTGGGCGCCGCGACCCTGTTTATCGGGCTCGGCACCGCCTCCTACGCGGCGGGCGGCCGCCAGCAGGCCCCGACCGTCACCCCCGCCTTCGACCGGTTCGCCGTCGAGCACGCGCTGACCACCGGCGACGCGCCCGTCACCGACCCGCTGACCGACCCGGCGAACCAGATCAAGACCGCCCCCGGGCCGTGACCGGGACGCCCTCGACGGCCTGCCACCGCCGGGGACGGCGCCGCACGCTCATCGCCGGCGGCCTCGCCGGGGCGGTGGCCCTCGTCTGGGGGCTGGCCGGGGACCCGGGCGCCGCGCGCCGCGCCCGCAGCGACCCCGGCGCCGTCGGCCTGCTGCGCGCCGCCGCCGACGCCGCGCGCCGCGTCCCCTACGAGGGGCGCCGCTTCCTGACGACCTGGAACCGCGGCCGGTCCGCCACGTCACGCGTCACCGCCGTGCACACGCCCGGCGACGGCGTCCGCTACACCTCGCCCGCGGGGGCGGAGGGCTACCTCCCTGACGCGTCCGCAGGGGACACCACCGGGTTCACCAAGCGGACGCTCGACCTGCTGACCCGCAACTACACCGTCGTGCGGAAGCCCGACACGTCCGTCCTCGGCCGCCGCGCCTGCGTGGTGGAGGCCCGCCGGCAGGACGGCACGGCCGCGGGCCGGTTCTGGCTGGACGCCGAGACCGGCCTGATGCTGCACCGGGAGCTGATCGACGCGACCGGCCACCCGGTGATCACCAGCGGGTTCACCGAGATCAGCTTCGCCGTCCCGGCCGCCGGCGGGGTCGCGCCGCGCCCCGGCCGCACCCGCGGCTCCGCCGTGGACGCCCCGGCCGTCACCGAGGCCCCGGGCGCCACCGGGACCGAGGCGGAGGGCCCGACGAGCGCCAACGCCGCCCCCAACAGCGCCGCCCCTAACAGTGCCGCCCCCAACAGCGCGGCCACCTCGATCCTGGAGGTGCCGCTCGACGCCCGCGCCCTCGACGGCCTGAAGCGCCGGGGCTGGCCCGTCCCCGACCGGCTGCCCGGCCACCTCACCCTCTACGACGCGCGCCGCGAGGCGGGCGGCGCCGTCCACCTCAGCTACTCCGACGGCCTGGCCTCGGTGTCGGTGTTCGTGCAGCGCGGCGACCTCCCGAGCGGGTCCCTGAACGGGTGGAAGAAGGTCGTCCGGCGGGGCCGGACGGTGTTCTGCCGCGAGTCGCTGCGCCGCTGGGCCGTCACCGCGGGCGGCGGCTACGTCTACACCGTCCTCACCGACGCGCCGCAGAGCACGGCGGAGGCCGTCGCCTTCGACCTGCCGCGCGCTCCCGACCCGTTCTGGACGCGGCTGGCGCGCGGCGCGCGCCGGCTGGCCTCGGCCGCGGACCCGTTCAAGTGAGCTGAACCGGGGAACGCCCAAGTCCGTCCAAAGCGGGAGGACCCGAGGGGCGGTGCGGGGCGGTTCTGCCTTACGCTCGCCACATGCCCAGGGCGGCACGATGAGCACGGATGACGAGACCATGCTCGGTAGGAGAGATGGGGATGACGGAAGACAACCGCCGGCCGGGGGACGAGGACGCCGTTCCCGGGCAGGAGCCTGAGCGGCAGGACGCGGCGGCTCCTCCCGAGACGGTGACCGACCAGGAGATCCCCGCGGAGACGCCGGCGGCGGAGCCCGAGCCGGACCGGGAGCCGGGCGGCACCGACCGTCTCGTGGCGGGCGGGCGAGCCGAGCGGGCGGGCGGGTTCGCCCCGCCGGACGCGCCGCGCGCCGACGCCCCGCCGCAGGACGACGCGCCCCGGGAGGTGCCGCTGCAGGACGCGCCCCCGCGCGACATGCCGCAGCCGCCGCCCCCGGTCCCGCTGGACAAGCCGATGGGCGAGCCCCAGCCGATGGGCGACCCGCAGCTGATGGACGGGCCCCAGGACCAGCGTCCGCGGCCCGGATTCGTCCCCTATGACCAGGATCCGCGGGCCATGCACGGCCAGCCGCCGTACGGGGGCTGGCAGCAGGGGCCGCCGCCTCCCGGCGGCCGCCCGCCCATGGGCCCGCCGCCCCCCGGGGCGCCGATGGGCCCGCCGCCTCCAGGCGGACCCCGCCCGATGGGGGCGTTCGGGACGCCCGGAACGCCAGGGACCGGCCCGAACTGGGCGCCGATCCCGGCACCGCCGCCGTCGTCCGGCCGGGGCCCCGGCCTCGGCCTGCTGGCCATCGTGGCGCTGATCGTCGCGCTGGTGGCGGGGGCCGTCGGCGCCGGGATCGGGGTGATCGCCACCGACGACGGCGACGGGAGCGGCGGTTCCGTCAGCCTCGGCGGCGGCAGCGGCAGCGACAGCAAGGTGCAGAGCCGCCCGCCGGACTCCGTCGCGGGCGTCGCGCAGCGGGTGCTGCCCAGCGTCGTGATGATCCGCGTGGAGTCGTCCCAGGGCGAGGTCGGCGGCACCGGCTTCATCGTCAACGGCGGCTACATCGTCACCAACAACCACGTGGTGTCCGAGGCCCGCCAGGGCGCCCAGATGCAGGTGATCTTCAACGACAAGAAGACGCTGCCCGCCACGGTCAAGGGCTCCGACCCGTCCTCCGACGTCGCGGTGGTGAAGGTGGAGGGCCAGCACTCGCTGCCCGCGCTGCAGCTCGGCGACTCCACCAAGCTCGCCGTCGGCGACCCGGTGATCGCGATCGGCTCGCCGCTCGGCCTGCAGGGCTCGGTGACGACCGGCATCGTCAGCTCGCTGAACCGCGCGGTGCCCACCCAGGGCGAGGGCGGCGGCGACGCGTCCTACCTCAACGCGATCCAGACCGACGCCGCGATCAACCCCGGCAACTCGGGCGGCCCGCTGGTGGACGCCAAGGGCCGGGTGATCGGCATCAACACCGCGATCGCCACGCTCGGCGGCCAGTCGCTCGGCGGGGGCGGCCAGAGCGGCAGCATCGGCCTCGGCTTCGCCATCCCGATCAACCAGGGCAAGCGGGTCGCCGAGGAGATCATCAGGACCGGCCAGGTCAAGATGGCCAAGCTCGGCGTGCTGCCCGACCCGCAGTACCAGCAGGGCGGCGCCCGCATCATGCAGCAGCCCGCGCAGGGCCAGGACCCGGTGACCAAGGGCGGCCCGGCCGACAAGGCGGGCCTCAAGCCCGGCGACGTCATCACCAAGGTCGACGACCAGCCGATCGAGGACGCGACCGACCTGATCGCGCAGATCCGCAGCCGCGCGCCCGGTGACCGCATCAAGGTCACCTACCAGCGCGGGGGCAAGGAGACGACCGTGGAGGTCACGCTCGGCTCGTAGCGCGGGATGTTAAGGCCGGGTTCATCCCGGCTGGGGATACGCTGGGGGGGCCGGTCCGCGCAGGGCCGGTCCCCGGTGGCTTGTGGAGGACGGGTTGTTCGACGTCGGACTCGGCGAGATGGCGGTGCTGGTCGTCCTCGCCCTGGTCATCTTCGGTGACAAGCTGCCCCAGGTCGCCGGGCAGGCCGGACGGATGCTGCGGCAGTTCCGCCAGATGGCCAACTCGGCCAAGGCGGACCTGGAGGCGGGTCTCGGCCCGGAGTTCAAGGACTTCGACATCGCCGACCTGAATCCCAAGACGTTCGTCCGCAAGCACCTGTTCGAGGACGACGACGGTTTCCTGAACGGCAAGCTCTTCGACGACGACGAGCCGTCCTACGTCCCGTCGTCGCCTGCGGCCCTCGACTACGGCGAACGCCCGCCGTTCGACAACGAGGCGACCTGACCCCGCAGGTCCCGGCGTACGCGAAAGGCCCCGCCATCGGCGGGGCCTTTCGCGTACCTACGTGCGGATGCTCGGCTACCGGCCCTTGGGGGAGATGCCGAGGGACATGCCGGCGAGGCCGCGGCTGCGGCCGGCGAGCTTGTCGGCGATGGTGCGCAGCTCCTTGGCGGCGCCGGCGTCGGGGTCGGCGAGCACCAGCGGGACGCCGTTGTCGCCGCCCTCGCGCAGCCGCGGGTCGATCTCGACCTGGCCGAGCAGCGGGACCTTGGTGCCGAGGGTGCGGGCCAGGGCGTCGGCGACGGTCTGCCCGCCGCCCTCGCCGAAGATGTACTGGCGCTCGCCGCAGTGCGCGCAGGCGAGGTACGACATGTTCTCGATCACACCGACGACCTGCTGGTGGGTCTGCGCGGCGATCGCGCCGGCGCGCTCGGCGACCTCGGCGGCGGCCTGCTGCGGGGTGGTGACCACGAGGATCTCCGCGGACGGCAGCAGCTGCGCGACGGAGATCGCGATGTCGCCGGTGCCGGGCGGCAGGTCCATGAGCAGGACGTCCAGGTCGCCCCAGTAGACGTCGGCGAGGAACTGCTGCAGGGCCCGGTGCAGCATCGGACCGCGCCACACCACCGGCTGGTTCCCGGCGGTGAACATGCCGACGGAGATGACCTTCACGTCGTGCGCCGACGGCGGCATGATCATGTCGGCGACCTTGGTGGGGGCGTCGGTGACGCCCAGCATCCGCGGCACCGAGTGGCCGTAGATGTCGGCGTCGACCACGCCGACCTTGCGGCCCTGCGCGGCGAGGGCCGCGGCCAGGTTGACGGTCACCGAGGACTTGCCGACGCCGCCCTTGCCGCTCGCCACCGCGTACACCTTGGTCAGCGAGTTCGGCTTGGCGAACGGGATCTCCTTGGCGGGCTCGCCGCCGCGCAGCTTGGTCTGCAGGTCCTTGCGCTGCTCCTCGCTCATCACGTCCAGGTCGACCTGGACGGAGGTGACCCCGTCGAGCTTGGAGACGGCCTCCGTGACGTTCTTGGTGATGGTGTCCCGCATCGGACATCCGGCAACGGTCAGGTACACGCCGACGCGGACGGTGCCGTCCGCCGCGATGTCGACGCTCTTGACCATGTCGAGCTCGGTGATGGGCTTGCGGATCTCAGGGTCGTTCACCGTGGCGAGGGCCGCGGTCACCTGCTCGGTCGTCAACTGGTGGGCCATGCGTCCATGGTATGAACCCCGCGGCGGTATCGGCCAATCGGGTGCCGGACCTCACACCGGGCGCGCGCGGGGACGCGCGACACCCGCCCTCGGCCCCTTCGCCCGCGGCCCCCGGCACCGTAACATCGGGGGGTGACATCGCAGTCCAGCACCATGTCGCCCACCGAGCTGGCGGTGTGGCGCACGATGCTCCGCGCCCAGGTCCAGATCTCCCGCCGTCTCCAGGCGGACCTGCTCGCCGACCACGATCTCGCGCTGGGCTCCTACGACGTGCTGATGCATCTCGGTGAGGCGCCGGACGGGCGGCTGCGGATGAACGATCTCGCCGACCGGGTGCTGCTGTCGCGCAGCGGGCTGACCCGGCTGGTCGACCGGCTGCAGCGGGACGGGCTGGTCGTCCGGCAGTCCTGCACCAGCGACGCGCGGGGCCTGTACGCGGTGCTGACCCCGGCGGGCCGGGCGCGGCTGGCGGATGCGACCCCCACGTACCGGCAGGGCGTGCGCGAGTACGTGCTGAGCCGGCTGGACGAGCCGGACCTGCGCACGTTCGGCGACATCCTCGACAAGCTGGCCGACGAGACCGTCTGAGCGGGCCACGGGCCGCGGGCGGTGGTCTGCGGGCGGTGGTCTGCGGGCGGTGGCCCGCGGCGCCGGTCCGGGACGGCCGGGACGGCGTCGGCTAGGACAGCGTCGGGTGCTGGTCCTTGGCGTCCAGCTCGCGGATGATCTGCTGGAGCTCCGAGCGCAGGAAGTCGCGGGTGACGACCTCGCTCAGCGCGACCCGCAGCCCGGCGATCTCCCGGGAGATGTACTCGGTGTCGGCGATGCTGCGCTCGTTGCGGGAGCGGTCCTGCTCGTACTGGACGCGGTCCCGGTCGTCCTGCCGGTTCTGGGCGAGCAGGATGAGCGGTGCCGCGTAGGACGCCTGCAGCGAGAGGATCAGCGTCAGGAAGATGAACGGGTACGGGTCCCACCGCAGCGCCGGCGGCGCCAGGAAGTTCCAGCCGATCCACACGACGATGAACACCGTCATGTAGACGAGGAACCGGGCGGTCCCGAGGAACCGGGCGAACCGCTCGGACAGCCGGCCGAACGACTCGGGGTCGTAGTGCGGCCGCGGCACGATCGTCCGGCGGATCTCGCGCGGCTGGTCCAGACGTGTGGTCATCTCGCCCCCTCGGCGCCCCGGAGTGCCTCTTCCTCGGGATCCGCGGACGTCTCGGCGGCGGCGTCCATGGCGGTCTCCCGCCAGTCCTCGGGCAGCAGGTGGTCGAGGACGTCGTCGATGGTCACCGAGCCGAGCAGGTGCCCGTTCTCGTCCACCACGGGCGCGGCGACCAGGTTGTAGGTGGCCAGGACCATCGCGACGGCCTCCAGGGTCATGGTGGGCCGCAGCGGGTCCAGTTCGGTGTCGCAGATGCCGCTGACCAGGGTCGGCGGCGGTTCGCGCAGCAGCCGCTGGAAGTGCACGGTGCCGAGGTAGCGGCCGGTCGGGGTGGCGGTCGGCGCCCGGCACACGTACACCTGCGCGGCCAGCGCCGGGTTCAGGTCCGGGTTGCGGATCAGCGCGAGGGCCTCGGCGACGGTCGCGTCCGGCGGGACGATCACCGGGTCGGTGGTCATCAGGCCGCCGGCGGAGTAGTCCTCGTAGGTGAGCAGCCGCCGGACGGGCGCGGCGTCCTGCGGCTCCATCAGCGTCAGCAGCTGCTCGCGCTGCTCGGTGGGCAGCTCGCCCAGCAGGTCGGCGGCGTCGTCGGGGCCCATGGCCTCCAGGACGTCGGCGGCCCGGTCCGCCTCCAGCTTGCCGAGGATCTCGATCTGATCGTCCTCGGGCAGCTCCTCCAGGACGTCGGCGAGGCGCTCGTCGTCGAGCGCGGCGGCGACCTCGGTGCGCCGCTTCGCCGGCAGCTCGTGCACGATGTTGGCGAGGTCGGCGGCCTTCATCTGGCCGAACGCGGCGATCAGCCCGGCGGCGCCCTGGCCGTGCTCGACGGCGGAGAACCCCTCGACGTCGTCCCAGTCGACGACGAGGCTCTCGCCGCGGCGGCGCAGCCCGGGGCCGCGGCGCAGCCCGCGGGCCCCGCCCCGGCGGACGGCGATCTTGCCGACGAGCCAGTCGCGGGTGCGGGTCGGCTCCATCGACACGTCCACGACGGCGACGGGTTCGCCGGTCTCGCACAGCCGGACGGTGCGGTCGAGCATCTCGGCGATGACGAGCGTCTCGGACTCGCGCTTGCTGAACCGCCGCATGTTCAGCCGGCCGTCGAAGATGATCGCGTCGGCCTCGATGACCTGCACCCGGGTGATCGGCACGAACACCGGGCGGCGGGGGCCGACCTCGACGACGAGGCCGAGCACCCGGGGCGGCCGGGGGGCCAGGCGCAGCGCCACCACCACGTCGCGGACCCGGCCGACCTGGTCGCCGGCCGGGTCGAACACCGCGATCCCGGCGAGCCGCGCGATGAACACGCGTGTCGGAGCTCCGCTCATGGGCCTGACACTACCCAGGTCTTACCGGGCGATTCGGTGCGGGCACGGGGGCCCGCCGGTGACCGGCGGGTGAAACGGCGGTGCCGGAAGTCGCGTTCCGGGCCCCGGCGGACCGCGCCGCGGACGTCAGGCCTCGACCCAGCCGTGCTTCTTGGCGAAGCCGAGGAAGCTCTCCCGGATGCTGACGATCTGCCGTCCGGTCAGGTCGGGCGTCCCGGACAGCAGCAGCTCGGTGATGTCCTCGCGCAGCTCCGCCGGTTCGAGGACGTCGCACAGCCCCTCGTCCAGCAGCTGGGAGGACGACGACTGCCGCGGCGACGACGAGGTGGAGGACGACGCCCGGGACAGGATGCGGACGCCGAACGCCTTCGGGCCCCGCTCGCTGTCGACCGTCTCGAACTCGACCGTCGTGCCGGGCGTCAGGCCCGACTTGTCGTCCAGCACCTCGTTGGCGTGGACGAACACGTCGTCACCGCCGCCGTCGGGGACGATGAACCCGTAGCCGCGCACCCCGTCGAACCGCAGAACTCGTCCAGTACGCACCAGAACCGACCAACTCTCCACACCGCGAAACGCGAACCAGCACTACCTGTTCCAATCTAGCGCGCCCGTCCCCCGCACCCCGGGAACCGGCGTCGCCGCCCGAGGGTGCTGCATAATGCGCCTGTGGACCTGTGGACCGCGCGGGCGCCCGGCGCGACGGACGGGCCGGCAGGACGGTGCGGGCCGCCGGACCCCCGCTGCCGGTGGCGGCGGCCTGCCTCGCCGTCCTGGCGCTCGCGGAGTCGGCCGCCGGGCTGCTGCTGGACGGCCGCGGCCCGGTCGCGCGGCTGGTGATGGACATGCCGGGCGCGCGGGACGGCCACGGCGGCGTGCGCGTCCCCTTCGTCGCGCTCATGGTGCTGCTGTGCCTGTGCGCGACACTGCCCGCCGCTCTTCCGCGCCCGGCGGTCGCGGCGTTCGCCGTCTCGGCCGCGAACGCGGTCTCGCTCGGCCTCGTCCACGCGGCGACCGTCGCGGGCTCGGCCGCGCTGCTGGCCGCCGCCCACCGTGCGGGACGGTCCGGGGCGCATCTCGCCGCCCTGGTCATCGGGCTGCCGTTCCCCGTGCTGGCGCTCGCGGGCCCCGGAACGGCGGAGGTCCGGGTCCGGGCGGTGCTGCTCGCCTCGCTGGTGCCGGTCGCCGCGCTGGCCGGCGCGGTCCGGCGGGCGCGGGCCGAGGCGCGGGAGAGCACCGCCGCCCGGCGGGCGATGGCCGGGACGCTGCTGGAGAACACCGCGCGCGGCGAGCGCGCCCGCATCGCCCGCGAGCTGCACGACGTCGTCGCGCACCACATCTCCATGATCGCGGTGCAGGCGGAGACGGCCCGGCTCGCCACCCCCGGCATGCCCGAGGCGGGCGCGAAGCGGCTGCTGGACATCGGCGACACGGCACGGGCGGCGCTGACGGAGATGCGGCGGCTCCTCGGCGTGCTGCGCGAGGACACCCGGCGGCCCGAGGCGCGGAACGCGCGCCCGGCCGCGGAGCGGCGGCCGCAGCCGGGGCTCGTGCAGCTCCTCGACCTGCTCGACGAGGTCCGCGACGTCTCCGGCGCGGCGGCCCGGCTGATCGTGCACGGGACGCCGGACCCGCTCGACCCCGGCGTGGAGCTGGCCGCGTACCGGATCGTCCAGGAGTCCCTGACCAACGCGCGCCGGCACGCGCCCGGCGCCGCCGTCGACGTCGAGCTGCACTACACCGCCGACGCGCTGCGGGTGCGGGTCCGCGACAACGGCCCCGGCGCCCCCGCCTCCCCGGCCCCCGGCCCGCGGGCCTCCGGCGGGCACGGGCTGCTCGGCATGCGCGAACGCGCCGCGGCCGTCCGCGGCGAGGTCCGCACCGGCCCGGCCGCGGGCGGCGGCTACCTTGTCGAGGCCCGCCTCCCCGCCGGCACGGGCCTTCCCGCTGGGACGGACCCGCCCGCGGCACCGGAAGGACCACGATGAGCGAACCGCCAACGATCAGCATCGTCGTCGCCGACGACCACCCGGTGGTGCGCACCGGCTTCGCGACGCTGCTGGACGCCCAGCCCGGCTTCACCGTCGCCGGGACGGCCGAGGACGGCGACGAGGCCGTCCGGGTCTGCGCGGAGCTGTCGCCCGACGTGGTGCTGATGGACGTCCGGATGCCCGGGACGGACGGCATCGAGGCGACCCGGCGGATCGTCGCGTCCGGCGCGGACCGGCCGCGCGTGCTGATCCTCACCACGTTCGACCTGGACGAGTACGTCTACGACGCGCTGCGCGCCGGCGCGGGCGGGTTCCTGCTCAAGGACGTCACCGCCGAGCGGCTCTTCGACGCCGTCCGGGTCGTCGCGGCCGGGGACGCGCTGCTCGCGCCGGCCGTCACCCGCCGGCTCATCGACGAGTTCACCCTGCTCAAGCCCCGGCCGGCCGGCCTTCCCGCGACCACGCTGGACGTGCTGACGCCGCGGGAGAAGCAGGTGCTGCGGCTCGTCGCGGACGGCCTGTCCAACGCGGAGGTCGCGGCCCGCCTGGTCGTCACGGAGGAGACCGTGAAGACGCACGTCAGCCGCATCCTCACCAAGCTGGCGCTGCGCGACCGGACGCAGGCCGTGATCGTCGCCTACGAGACCGGCCTCGTCGTCCCGGGCTCCAAGGCGTAGCTCTCAGGAGGGACGCGGGGCTCCCTGGCGCGGGGGACGAGGATCGCTCGGCGCCGTGACGACCGGGACGCCGTCCGCTATCTACGCTTCCGGCATGGAATCGACCATCGAAGTCGACGGCCTGCGCAAGCGCTTCGGCCGCGCCCTCGCGCTGGACGGCATGTCGTTCGCCGTCCGGCCCGGGGAGGTGACCGGGTTCGTCGGGCCCAACGGGGCGGGGAAGTCCACCACGATGCGGGTGATCCTCGGCCTGGACGCGCCCGACGAAGGCCGCGCGCTCGTCGGGGGCCGCCCGTACCGCAGCCTGCGGGACCCGCTCCGGCACCTCGGCGCGCTGCTCGACGCCGCCGCGCTCCAGCCGAGCCGCACCGCCCGCAACCACCTGCTGTGGCTGGCGCACTCGCAGGGCCTCGGCGCCGGCCGCGTCGACGAGGTGATCGGCCGGGTCGGGCTGGACGGCGCGGCCCGGCGCAGGGCGGGCGGCTTCTCGCTCGGCATGCGGCAGCGGCTCGGGATCGCGGCGGCGCTGCTGGCCGACCCGCCGATCCTCATGCTGGACGAGCCGTTCAACGGGCTCGACCCGGACGGGATCCGGTGGATGCGGGGGTTCCTGGCGTCGCTGGCCGCCGAGGGCCGCGCGGTCCTGGTGTCCAGCCATCTGATGAGCGAGCTGCAGGACACCGCCGGCCATCTCGTCGTGGCCGGGCGCGGCAGGGTCGTCGCGGACGCGAGCGTCGCCGAGCTGCTCGCGGCGGCGTCGCGCGGCCGGGTCACGCTCCGCACGTCCGCCCGAGCGCGGGCGATGACGGTGCTGGCGAGCGCGGGCGCCACCGTGACCGTGGACGGTGCCGAGACGCTCACCGTCTCCGGGCCGGGCGCCGAGGAGATCGTCCGGCTGCTGGGCGGCGCGTCGGTGCCGTTCTCCGAGGTCGCCGCGCACCGCGCGACGCTCGAAGAGGCCTACATGGAGCTGACGCGCGACGCCGTCGAGTTCGGTGCCGCAGAGCGGGCGGCGTCGTGACCGCGGTCCTCCCGCCGCCGCCGCCGCGGACGGACCGGCGCCGCGCCCTCGACGGCTTCGCGCGGGTCCTGCGCGCCGAGTGGACCAAGTTCCGGACCGTCCGGGGCTGGGTCATCGGCATCGCCGTCGCCGCCCTCGTCACCGTGCTGATCGGGATCCTCGCCACGGCGGGCCCCACGCTGAACCACCGGCCGGACGCCATCCCGAGGGGGCCGGACGGACGGGCGGTGAACGACGCCTTCTACTTCGTCCACCGGACGCTGCGGGGCGACGGCTCGATCACGGTCCCGGTGACGTCGCTGACCGGCATGATCAGCGCGGGCCCGGACATGCGGCGCGGCGTCGAGCCGTGGGCGAAGGCCGGGATCATCGTCAAGGACGGGCTGCGGCCCGGCTCGCACTACGCGGCGATCATGGTGACCGGCGGCCACGGCGTGCGGATGCAGCACGACTACGTGCACGACACCGCCGCCCCGCGCGCGGTCGCGTCCGCGCGGTGGCTGCGGCTCGTCCGGTCCGGCGAGACGGTCACCGGCTACGGCTCCGCCGACGGCGCGCGCTGGACGCGGGTGGGCTCCGTCCGGCTGCCCGGCCTCGCGACCGAGGTGCGGGCCGGCGCCTTCGTCGCGTCCCCCATGGACATGGCCCCGACCTCGCACGGCGCGACCTTCGACCCCGCCGTCGCGACCGCGACGTTCGGGACGGCCGTCCTGACCGGCGGCTGGACGCCCGGCGCCTGGAAGGGCGGGCAGGTGGGAAGCGCCGGAACGTCCGGCAGCTACACCGACACGCTCCACGGCGGGTTCACCGAGTCCGGGCGGGGCCTCACCGTGACGGGCGCCGGCGACATCGCCCCGATCGTCGGCGGCCCGGCGCTCGGCACCGGCTACGCCGTCGAGAACCTGCTCGTCGGCGCGTTCGCCGGCATCCTGCTGACGGCCGTCGTCGGGGCGCTGTTCGCCTCCGCCGAGTACCGGCGCGGCCTGATCCGGCTCACCTTCGCCGCGAGCCCGCGCCGCGGGCGCGTGCTGGCCGCGAAGGCGCTGGTCATCGGCCTCTCGGCGTTCCTGACCGGGCTGGTCGCCGCCGCCGTCGCCATCCCGCTCGCCACCATGCGGGCCCGCGGCCACGGCTTCTTCGTCCTGCCGGCGTCCGCGTGGACCCAGGCGCGCGTGGTGGCCGGGACCGCGCTGCTGTTCGCGGTCGCGTCCGTCCTCGCGCTCGCCGTCGCGACGCTGATCCGGCGCGGCGCGGCGGCCGTCACGATCATCGTCGCGGTGCTCGTCCTGCCCTACGTCCTGGCCACGGGCGGGATGCTGCCGGACGGGCCGTCGGCGTGGCTGCTGCGCGTCACCCCGGCCGCCGGCTTCGCGATCCAGCAGACCCTGGTCCGGTACCCGCAGGTCGATACCGTCTACACGCCGTCCAGCGGCTACTTCCCGCTGCCGCCCTGGGCGGGCTTCGCGGTGCTGTGCGCCTACACCGCCGTCGCGCTCGCCGCCGCCGCCCATCTGCTCCGCCGGAGGGACGCATGACACGGCCACGATCGTTCGGGCGGGCGCTCCACGCGGAGTGGACGAAGCTCCGCACCGAGGCGGGCCCCGCCTGGCTCCTGCTCGCCGCGATCGCCTCGACGGTCGCGCTCGGCGCGGGCGCGGACGGCTCCGCCCGCTGCGCGCCGCCCGACTGCGCCCCGGACGTCACGCGGATCAGCCTGACCGGGGTGATGCTCGGCCAGGCGGCCGTCGCGATCCTGGCCGTCCTGGCCATCGGCAACGAGTACGGCACCGGGATGATCCGGACGACGTTCACCGCGGTCCCGCGCCGGGCCGCCGTCCTCGCCGCGAAGGGCACCGTGCTCGCCGGAACCGTCCTGGCCGCCGGGGCCGTCGCGGTCCCGGCGTCCCTGCTGGCCGGGCGGCTCGTCCTGCCCGGGAACGGGTTCACGGTCGCGAACGGCCGCCCGCCGATCTCGCTCGCCGACGGGCCGACGCTGCGCGCCGCCGCGGGGTCCGTCCTCTATCTCGTGCTGGTCGCGCTGCTCGCGCTCGGGGTGGCGGCCGCCGTCCGGGACTCGGCCGCCGCCATCGGCACCGTCCTCGGCCTGCTGTACCTCTTCCCGATCGTCATCCACGTCATCGGCGACCCGGCGTGGCAGCGGCGCCTGGAGAAGATCGCGCCGATGCCCGCGGGGCTGGCCGTTCAGGCCACCACCGGCATCGGCGACCTTCCGATCTCCCCGTCGAAGGGCCTCGCGGTCCTCGCCGCGTGGGCCGCCGCGGCCCTTCTCGCCGGGACCGTCCTGCTGCGCGCCCGCGACGCCTGACCCGGCCGACCGGACGACGGGGCCGGACCGGGGTGAACATTCTTGTGGCATCGAGGTGAGTAGGCGCGGGGGAGAAGGTGAGAGACATTCGGGTTCTGTGCTCGTGGTGACGGCGGGAGCCTGGTATGCGCATGCGACCGGTGGTGGCGATCCTCATGGCGGGCCTGCTGGCCTGGGCTCCCGCCGCGTTCGCGGACGGCGGGTTCCCCGCGTCGCCGCCGGACGATCCGGGCTACGCGAGCGCCGAGGTACCGGGCTGCGGGAACGGCGTCAACGGGGAGCAGCACGCGCTCTACTCCTTCATGCCGAAGTGCGCGCCGAACGCCAGGGACCCGGAGAACGCGTCCGGGATGTCGGTCGACAAGGCGTGGCGCGAATACACCATCGGATCGCCGGACGTCGTGATCGCCTACGTCGAGGGCGGGATCAACTGGCACAACGGCGACGCCGCCGAACTGGCCGACAAGGTGTTCCTCAACACCGGCGAGCTGCCCGAGCCCGAAGGGTCGTCCACGTACGACAAGGACGGCGACGGCGTGGTCACCGCCGCCGACTACGCCGCCGACCCCCGGGTGAAGGACGCCAACGGCAACGGGCGCATCGACCCCGAGGACCTGATCGCCGCCTTCTCCAACGGCAAGGACGACGACGGCAACGGCTTCACCGACGACATCTCCGGCTGGGACTTCTACGAGCGCCAGAACGACCCCGCCACCTACGACTCCACCTACGGGCACGCGAACGGCCAGATGAAGACGATGGCCGCGCAGACGAACAACGGCGTGCAGGGCGCCGGGGTGTGCCCGCGCTGCCGGATCCTGCCCGTCCGCGCGGGCCAGGAGGCCCTCGACCGGACGGACGACCTGGCGCAGGCGTGGCTGTACGCGGCGCACATGGGCGCGAAGGTGATCGTCAGCACGACGGCGGACCTCGGCTACTCCTCCTACATGCGGCAGACGGTCGAGAAGCTGTGGCGGGACGGCGTCGTCATGGTCGAGTCGAGCAACGACTTCGACTCCACCGACCACCAGGGCGGCATGTTCTGGCCGCACGTCATCCCCGGCAACGGCCTCGTCCCGAACACGGCCGGGGTCCCCGACCCCCTCGCCAACACGCTGACCACCACCTACCGGACGCGCTCGGACGAGACGTCGTTCGGCGCCAAGGCGATGTTCTCCGTCGCCACGCAGGGCGGATCGACGTCGGAGTCGACGCCGACGACCGGCGGGGTGTTCGGGCTGCTGCTGTCGTACGGGATCCAGATCGGACGGCCGCTGACGAACGAGGAGGCCGTCCAGGTGCTGCGGGCGACGGCCTCCGACATCGACGACCCGTCCCTGCCCTGGCCCGGCAGGCCCGGGTGGGACCGGCAGTACGGGTACGGGCGGCCGAACGTCGCCAAGGCCATGCAGGCCGTGAAGGACGGGAACGTCCCGCCCGTCGGCGCGATCACCGGCCCCGACTGGTACTCGCTCTACGATCCGGCGTCCACCAGGTCCGTCGACGTCACCGGGTACGTCGCCGCGCCGCGCTCGTCCGGGTACCGGTACGAGCTGGACTGGGCGCCGGGCATCGAGCCGTCCGCCGCCGCCTTCCGAAGCGCCGGCTCCGGCTCGGGGGCGTCGCCCCATGACGGCCGCATCGGCACGCTCGACCTCTCGCAGGTTCCGAAGTCGGTGTGGGAGGCGCAGTACAGGCTGTCGGACGACAAGGCCCTCTCGGCCAGCGAGCAGTACACGGTCACGCTGCGGCTCCGCGTGTGGGACGCGTCCGGGCGCATGGCCGAAGAGCGGCGCGCGATCGCCGTCCACCACGATCCCGCGCTGCGCACCGGATTCCCCAGGCGACTCGGCGTCGGCAACGAGAGCCAGCCCGCGATCACCGAGCTCCAGGGGCGGAAGGCGATCGTCTACGCCGACGGCGACGGCCGCGTCCACGCGCTCGACGGCGCGTCCGGAAAGGAGCTGCCCGGCTGGCCCGCCACCACGCGGCCGACCGTCCCGCAGCACGCGTATCCGGGCATCGACCCGGGCCACGAGCCGGTCGTGGCGCCCGTCGCGGTCGGTGACCTGACCCACGACGGCCACCGGGAGGTGGTCGCGACCAGCACGACCGGCCGTACCTATGTCTTCGACGCGTCCGGACGGCTCCTGCCCGGCTGGCCGAAGACCCTCGACGCGGGCGTGGCGCCGCCCCCGGTCCCGCGCCCCGCCCTGAAGTACACGCGGCTGCCGGTCCAGGGTGCGACCGCCTCGCCCGTCCTCGTGGACCTCGACGGCGACGGCGGGCTCGACATCGTCCAGGCCGGCTGGGACGGCCGCGTCCACGCCTGGCGCCCGGACGGCTCCGACCTGCCCGGATGGCCCGTCGAGGTGCGTACGGGCAACGGGCCGCCCGACGGATACATCCGGATCGACGACCACAAGCTGCCCGGCACCCCGGCGGTCGCCGATCTCGACGGCGACGGCCGACCGGAGATCGTCGTCCGCTCCCAGCTGTCGGACAGCAAGGGCGGGGGAGAGCAGTTCTACGGCGCGAACTACGCGTTCGCCTACCACGCGGACGGCGCCCCCGTCGCCGGCTGGCCCGTCCGGATGGCCTCGGTCATGACGTTCTACGGCAGCGCGCAGGAGTTCATCACCGAGGGCGTCAACCAGCCCGTCACGGCCGACGTGGACGGCGACGGCAAGGACGAGGTGGCCACCGGCCCCTCCTTCGGCCCCACCTACCTGATCTCCGGGACCGGCAGGATCCTCCGCGACTACGGGCCGCTCGCCAACCCCGCCCTGGACCCGTCCGCCGTGCTCGGCGGCCACCTGCCCGCCGACGTCCCGCTCTCCTTCACCACGTCCGGCGCGTTCGGGCGGTTCGGCCCGCTCGGGCGGCTCGGCTACACGGAGGGCGGCTCCGGCGCGGCGTCCCTGGTCGCCGCCCTGCTGTTCCCCGGCAGCGGGCAGCCGATCGGCAACTACCAGCGCGGCTACGACGCCGCCACGGCCCTGCCCGTGCCGGGCTTCCCGCAGCGCCGCACCGGCCTCGCCTTCCTCGGCTCCCCGATCGTCGCGGACGTCACCGGCGACGGCCGCGCCGAGGTGATCGGCGGCGGCGACACCTCCACCCTGCACGCCTTCACGTGGACCGGCCAGGCCGCCGGCTTCCCCCTGTTCACCGGCGGGTGGACGATCTGGTCCCCGTCCGCCGGGGATCTCGACGGCGACGGGCGGACGGACCTGGTCGCCACCACCCGCGAGGGCTACCTGTTCGCCTGGAGGACCCAGGGCAGAGCGGACGCCGTCGAGTGGCCGACCTACCACCACGACGATCAGCGCACGGGCCGTTACGGACAGCTCCGCTGACAGGCGCCCACGGCGGAACAGGCCGACCGGACGCGGCTGACATGCACTTTCGCGGCGCAGAGGATGTTCTCCGGGCCCGGCGGCAGCGTACGGTTAGCCGCTGTGAGATGGGTCATGGCCGTGGTCGCGGTGGTGCTGCTGTCCACGGTGTCCGGATGCGGCGGCGGCCCGGCGCGGCCGTGGCGCCTCGTCATCGCGGCGGGCGGCCGGAAGGCGGTCTACTACGCCTACGGCCAGGGGATCGCGCGAGCCGCGGCGGCGCACCTGCCGGGCGCGCGCCCCCAGGTGCTGGCCACCGCCGCCTCGCTGGAGAACCTGCGGCTGGTGTCCACCGGACGCGCCGACGTCGCGTTCACCCTCGCCGACTCCGCGGAACTGGCGTTCGAGGGACGGCCGCCCTTCACCAGGCAGGAGCCGGTCGTCGCCCTGGCCCGCCTCTACGAGAACTACACCTACCTCGTCGTCGCGGCGGACAGCGCCATCCGCAGGCTCACCGACCTGCGCGGCAAACGGGTGTCCCTCGGAGCGGACGGGTCCGGCACCGAGCTCATCGCCACCCGGCTGCTCACGGTCGCCCGGCTCGACCCGGCCAAGGACGTGCGGGCGAGCCGGACGCAGCTCGTGGACGCGGCCGCCGCGCTGCGCGCGGGCCGCCTCGACGCCTTCTTCTTCTCCGGCGGGCTGCCGATCCCGCAGATCGTGGAGCTGGCGAAGCAGATGCCCATCAGGATCGTCGGGCTGGCCGACTACGCCGCCCCGCTCCGCAGGAAGTACCGGGCGTTCTACGAGGAGCAGTCGATCCTCGCCTCGACGTACGGCCTCGACGCGCCCGTGCAGACCATCGGCGTCCCGAACTACCTGGTCGTCAACGCCTCGATGCCGGACGACCGGGCCTACGCGCTGACCCGGCTGCTGTTCACCCGGCGGGACGACCTCGCGGCGGCCCACCCCGCGGCGCTCTACCTGGACCGGAGATCGGCGGTGTCGACGTATCCGCTGCCGCTCCATCCCGGGGCGATCCGCTACTACCGGGAGACCAAGGGCGAGGGATGAGCGGGCCGGGCCGCGGCCCCGTGCCCGCCGCCGCCGGCAGGACGACCCGGACATGCAGGCCGTGCGGCCGCGCCGGCATCAGCACCATCCGCCCGCCGGACGCCTCCGCGAGCGCGCCGACGATGCTCAGCCCCAGCCCGGTGCCGTCCACGTTCTGCTGGCCGGCGCCGCGCCAGAACCGCTGCGCGGCGTGGGCCAGGTCCGGCTCCGGCAACCCGGGGCCGTCGTCCACCACGTCGATGGCGACCACCGGGTCGTCCGGCGCGTCAGGGAGCACGCGCGGCCGCGACACCGTGACGGTGACGGTCGCCCCCTGCCCCGCGAACTTGACGGCGTTGTCGATGAGCGCCTCCAGGATCTGGCCGACGCCGCCCTGCACCGCGTACGCGGCCGCGTGCGCCGCGCCCCGGCAGCGGATCCGCACGCCCGGGGAGGCGTGCCGCCGCGCGTCCACCTGCTCCCGCGCCACCCGCCCGCAGTCGACCACGCTGATCGGGTAGTTGCCGCCCTCGGCGCGCGCCAGCGCCAGGATGCCGTCCAGGATCCGGCCCAGCCGGGTGACCTCGTCGACGGCCAGCGCCAGGTCGCCCTCCCCGTCCGGCGGCACGTGCGGCGCGAGGTTGTCCACCCGCAGCCGCAGCGCCGCCAGCGGGTTGCGCATCTGGTGCCCGGCGTAGGAGACGAACGACCGCTGCTGCTCCAGGACGTGCCCGAGCGCCGCGACCATCTCGTTGAAGTGCTCGCCGAGGCGCCGCAGCTCCGCTGGCCCCGTCGTCACCGGGACCCGCGCCTGCCACTGGCCCGCCGACAGCTCCCCGGTCGCCACGTCGAGCTCGCGGACCGGGCGCAGGAACCAGCGGGCGAGCGGGACGGCCGCCAGCCCGAACACCAGCAGCGCGCCGAGGCCGGCGGCGGCCAGCTCCGACCACCGCCGCACCGTCCGGGCCCGCACCCGCGTCGTCGGGGCTATGGTGACGACCGCGGCGACGACCCGGCCGCCGAGCCCCACCGGCTCCGCCACGACCAGCGGGTCCCGCCGCCACGGCCACACCACCTCGTCCACGTCGGAGCGCTCGCCGGACAGGGCGTCGCGCAGCCGCGCCCCCGCCCGCCGGCCGATGTCGGCCCCCGCCCGCGACGACAGCACGACGTCGCCGTCGCGGTCGACCACGGCGGCGATGATCCCGTAGAGGGCGTCGTAGCGGCTGAGCTCCGCCCTCAGCGCCACCGTCTCGCCGCTGCGCAGCGCGGGCTCGGCCAGGGACGCGAACCGGGCGGTGTCGTTGAGCTGGTCGATGAACAGGTTCTGCGTCTGGCGGCCCGCGAACGCGACCGCCAGCGGCACCTCCAGCGCGGTGAGCACCACCAGCAGCAGGGACGCGTAGAGCACGAGCATGCGGCGCAGCATGCCGCTCACCTCCCGGCCCGGTGCGGCCGGGGCGCCGTCACGGGTCCGTCGCCGCCCCGCCCGTGCGGGCGGCCGCGGCCCGCCGGGCCGGCTCGTCGTCGGTGGCCAGCCGGTAGCCGACCCCGTGCACCGTCCTGATCAGCGCCGGGTCGCCGAGCTTGGCGCGCAGCGTCGCGATGTGCACGTCCAGGGTGCGGCGCGCCCCCGGCCACACGTTGTTCCACACCTCGATCAGCAGCCGCTCGCGGGTGACGACCAGGCCGGGCTGCCGGGCGAGCGCGGCGAGCAGCTCGAACTCCTTGCGGGTGAGCGCGACCGGCGACCCGTCCGCCGCGGTGACCTCGCGCCGCGCCGTGTCGACCCGCAGCCCGCCCGCGGCCACCACCACCGGCCGCACGACCGGCCTGACCCGGCGCATCACCGCGTCGATCCGGGCGGCCAGCTCGGCGACCCCGAACGGCTTGACCAGGTAGTCGTCGGCGCCGGTGCGCAGCCCGAGCACCCGGTCCCGCTCCTCGCCCCGCGCGGTGACCGCGATGATCGCGACGTCGCCGCCGGCGCGCAGCCGCCGGCACACCTCGATGCCGTCCAGGTCCGGCAGGCCGAGGTCCAGCAGCACCAGATCGGCGGGCGGCGCGTCCAGCGCCGCCGCCCCGGTCGCGGCCCGGCGCACCTCGAAGCCCTGCCGGCGCAGTGCCACCGTGAGCGCGTCGGCGAACCGGTCGTCGTCGTCGACGAGAAGGATTCGCATGGTGGGGACAGCGTAAGAAGTCGGGCGTGCGCTGCCTACCGGGCAGATCCTAGAAGTTCCTCAAATTTGCCGCTCCGCTCTCCGGCCCCGGCCCGCCGCGCGCCTACCTTCCCGGCAAGGGCGCGCACCGCGTCCCCGGGTCGCGCCTTCGACGGGGCGGATGGCCGGCCGTCCCGGACCGAGAGGAACAGGCGATTCCGATGCGAACCAGGAAGGCGGCGGCGCTGGCCGCCGCGGTGGCGCTGATCGCGGCCGGCTGCGGATCGAAGGGCGAGCGGCAGAGCGGCGGCGACGCGGACGCGCTGACGATCGGCGCGTCGCTGTCGCTGACCGGGTCGCTGGCCCGCGAGGGCGGCCTCACCAAGGAGGGCTACGAGCTCTGCAAGAAGGCGGTGAACGCCAAGGGCGGCGTCGCGGCCGGCGGCAAGCACCTCAAGCTCGACATCAAGTACCAGGACGACACCTCCAAGCCGGACACCGCCGCCCAGCTCGTCGACCAGTTCAACGACAAGGGGATCAAGCTGATCCTCGGCCCGTACGGCTCGGCGACCACCGAGGCCGCCGCCGCCGTGATCGAGCGCAACGGCCAGGTGATGGCCGACAGCTCCGGCGCCGACGACAAGATCTTCCAGAAGGGGTACCGGCGCACCTTCGCCGCGCTGTCCCCGGCGCACTCCTACGCCGCGTCCATGGTGCAGGCCATCGCGGAGATGGCCGACCCGAAGCCGCGCACGATGGCGTTCCTGTCCGCCGACGACGGGTTCTCCAAGACCGTGGCCCAGTCCGGCGCCGACGAGGCCCGCAAGCTCGGGTTCACGGTCGTGGCCACCGAGTACTTCCCGAGCGGCACCTCCGACGTGTCCGCCGCGCTCACCAAGATCAAGCCGATGAGGCCGGATGTCGTCGTCGGCTCGGTGCACGTCGCCGAGGGCATCGCGATCATCAAGCAGGCCAGGGAGCTCGGCGTCACGCCGTCCGGCGGCTTCGCCGAGACCGTCGCGCCGCCCACCCCCGACTTCGCGAAGTCGCTCGGCGCCGACGCCGAGAACGTGCTCGGCTCCACCCAGTGGACCGACAGGACCGCGGGCAAGGACAAGTGGATCGGCACGGCCGCCGACTACGGCCAGCAGTTCGCCGCCGCGTTCGGCGGCCGCGCCCCCGAGTACCACGGCGCCGAGGCGACGGCCGCGTGCATCGCGCTGGTCGACGCCGTGGAGAAGGCCGGGAGCACCGACCCCGACAAGGTGCGGGACGCGCTCGCCGCGCTGGACGAGCCGACCTTCTTCGGGCCGCTGAAGTTCACCGCCGAGGGCCAGAACCTGACCAAGACCATGCAGGTCATCCAGGTGCAGAAGGGCAGGCCCGTCACCGTCTGGCCCAAGGCGGCCGCCGAGGCCCCGATGATCTGGCCGGGCACCGGGAAGCGGTCATGAGCCAGTTCCTGCAGGCGACCGTGTACGGGGTGCTCCAGGGCGGCCTGCTCGCACTGGTCGCCGTCGGCTTCTCCCTGGTGTGGGGGGTGATGAACGTGATCAATCTGGCGCACGGGTCGTTCGTCCTCGTCGGCGCGTACCTGGCCTTCGAACTGAACCGGCGGATCGGGCTCGACCCCTTCGCCGCGATGGTCCCGGCCGCCGCCGCCCTGTTCGCCGCCGGCTACCTGGTGCAGCGCTGGCTGATCAACCTGGTGGTCAAGGCGCCGATCTTCATCACCCTGCTGCTCACCTTTGGGCTGAACCTGCTGCTGGTCAACGGCCTCATCCTGGCGTACTCCGGCGACTACCGCTCGGTGACCACCGGCTACGCCGCGGACGGGTTCGCCCTGCTCGCGGGCGTCCGGGTGCCGCTCGGGCGGCTGCTGGCGGCGGTCGTGGCGCTGCTGCTCACGCTGGCCCTCGTCATGGTGATGCGGCGGACCCGCACCGGCCTGGCCATCCTCGCCACCGGCATGGACCGCGGCGCGGCGCGGCTAATGGGCATCCGCGCCCGGCACGTGTACGCGCTCACCTTCGGTCTCGCCGCCGCGATGGCGGGCGCGGCCGGCGCCGCGGTCAGCGCGGTCGGCACCTTCAGCCCCGCCGACGCGGGCCGCTTCACCTTGTTCAGCTTCGTCGCCGCCGTCCTCGGCGGGCTCGGCAACATGTACGGCGCGCTGATCGGCGGGATGGTGCTCGGCCTCGTCGAGGCGTGGGGCGGGCAGTTGCTGCCCGGCACCCTCGTCAACGCCGTCGCGTTCGCCGTCCTGGTGATCGTGCTCGCCGTGCGGCCCCAGGGCATCGCCGGCCGGGCCTTCTACGCCTCCCGGGTCGAGGTGTGACGATGGCCGAATCCAGCACCGCCGCGCCGGCGAAGGAGACCGCCGGGGCGGCCCGCGGCCGCCGCCCGCGCCTGCCCGCCTGGTGGCCGTGGGGAGGCGGGCTCGTCCTGGTCCTCGGCTGCCTCGGCCTGCAGAGCCAGCTCTACTCGGGCCAGGAGCGGACCGTCACGACGGTCTTCATGTTCGTCGCGCTCGCCGCGGCGTGGAACCTCATCGGCGGCTACACCGGCTACGCCTGCTTCGGGCAGGTCGGCTTCTTCGGCCTCGGCGCCTACACGGCCGTCGTCCTCATGGCCCACGCGAGGCTGTCGTTCTGGATCGCGCTGCCGGCCGCGGCCGTCGTTGCGGCCCTGTTCGCGGCCCTGATCGGGCTGCCGCTGCTGCGGCTCAAGGGCCACTACTTCGCGGTCGCGACCCTCGGCGTCGCCGAGGGCCTGCGGGAGCTCGTCACCAACGTGCCCCGCTGGACCGGCGGCGGATCCGGCGCGACGATCCCGTCCACCGGCGGCCGGGCCGTCACCCCATGGCTCGGGAACGACGGCTTCTACCTGCTGTTCCTCGGCATCGCCGTGGTGTCGGCGGTCGTCGTGGCGCTGATCGCGCGCAGCCGCACCGGCTATGCGCTGCGCGCCGTCAACCAGGACGAGGACGCCGCCGCCGCGATGGGCGTCAACACCACCGTGGCCAAGACGGCCGCGTTCGCCGTCTCCGCCGCGCTCACCGGCGCGGCCGGCGCCGCCTACGCGTTCCAGCAGGTCACGATCTACCCGCAGCGGCTGTTCGACGTGGACATCACCGTCCTGATGATCGTGATGGTGGTGCTCGGCGGGGCCGGCACCGTGCTCGGGCCGATCCTCGGCGCCGCCGGCATCGCGATCGCCTCGGAGTACCTGCGGCAGCACCTGCCCGAGGCGCACGACCTCACCCTCGGCGCACTGATCATCATCGCGGTGGTCCTGCTGCCCCAGGGGGTGGTCAACTTCGCCCGGGACGCGGTGCGCACCCGGGACTTCTCCCTGCTGTCCAACGTACGGAGGTACCGGCTTTGAGCGGCGACACCCCCGTCCTGCGGGTGCAAGGGCTGCAGCGCCGGTTCGGCGGCCTGATGGCGGTCTCCGACGTCGACCTGGCGGTGCCCGCCGGGCGCGTCCTCGGCGTGATCGGCCCGAACGGGGCGGGCAAGAGCACCCTCGTCAACCTGATCAGCGGCCATCTCCGGCCGACCGCGGGCGCGGTCATGATCGGCGACGCCGACCTCACCGGGGCCCGGCCGTGGCGGATCGCGCAGGCCGGCGTGGCGCGGACCTTCCAGATCGTCAAGCCGTTCCGCGGGCTCACCGTCGCCGACAACGTGACGGTCGCGGTGATGTTCGGCCCGGCCCGGATCCGCTCCCGCGCCCGCGCCCGCCGGGAGGCCGAGGAGGTGCTGGAGCGGGTCGGCCTCGGCGGCAAGGGCGAGCTGCCGCCCGCCGAGCTGCCGGTCGCCGACGCCCGCCGCCTCGAGCTGGCCAAGGCGCTGGCGCTGCGGCCGCGGGTGCTGCTGCTGGACGAGGTCCTGGCCGGGCTGCGGCCCGCCGAGATCGACCCGGCGCTCCGGCTCATCGACGAGCTGCGCGGCGAGGGCCTCACCCTGCTGGTCATCGAGCACATCATCCAGGCGATCGCGGCCGTCTCCGACGAGGTCCTCGTGCTGCACCACGGCGCGGTCCTCACCCAGGGCCCGCCGGACGAGGTGCTGGGCGACGAACGGGTCATCGAGGCGTATCTCGGCCACCGGTACACGAGGAAGAGCGGCTCATGATGCTCGAGATCGACCGGCTCACCGCGGGCTACGGCCGGGTGCGGGTGCTGCACGAGGTGTCGCTGTCGGTGGACGAGGGGGAGATCGTCGCGCTCGTCGGCCCGAACGGCGCCGGGAAGTCCACGCTGCTGCGGGCCGTCACCGCGATGATCCCGGATCGGAGCGGGTCGGTCCGGGTGGCCGGCCGCGAGCTGATCGGCGTGGCCGTCGAGGACGTCGCCGCGGCCGGGGTCGCGCACGTCCCGGAGGGCCGCCGCCTGTTCCCGGGGCTGACCGTCCGGGACAACCTGCGGCTGGGCGGCTGGGTCCCCAGGAACGGCGATCTCGGCCCGGTCCTGGAGCTCTTCCCCCGGCTCGCCGACCGGCTGAACCAGGTCGCGGGCAGCATGTCCGGCGGCGAGCAGCAGATGTGCGCCATCGCGCGGGCCCTGATGGGCCGGCCGCGGCTGCTGCTCATCGACGAGCTGTCCCTCGGGCTGGCCCCGCTGGTCGTGGACGAGATCCTGGAGCGGCTCGCCGGGATCGCCGGGACCGGGACGGGCGTCCTGCTGGTCGAGCAGGACGCGGGCGCCGCCCTGGAGGTCGCCGACCGCGGCTACGTGCTGGAGCTCGGCCGGATCGGGCTGTCCGGGACGGCCGCCGAGCTGGCCGCCGACCCGCGCATGCGCAGCGCCTACCTGGGCGGGGACCCGCCCGCGGAGCCCGTCTCCTGACCGAGGGAACCTCTGCCGTGAAGCGGGGCGCGCACCGGAACGCCGGAGCGCGCCCCGCTTTACGTTCCCCTTCCGTAGGGGCCCCTTCTGCAAAGGCCGGGCCCAGGGCCGGCGGGGGACGGAGCCCAGGCCGTCCCCGAGGGCCTGCCAGGGTGCTTGGCGTGGGCCGCGGCTCCGCCTGCCCAAAGGGCCCGCCAGGGCCTGTCCCAGGGCTGCTCCCGGCCATCCCAAAGGCCTCACCAGGGGCCTGGGACAAGGCGAAACCCCTGCGCAGCCCGTGGCCTGGGCCACTCGGAAGATGATCCACATGTCCGGATCCCGGCCCGCTGGAGATCCTCCCGAACTTTTTTTGGGTCGGGAGAAGTGGGCCTGAGCCCTTGCGTTTGCGAGGTTTTGGGCGCTCTTTGCAGGTGGGGCGGGTGCTTGGGGCGTGCTTTGCGAAATATGGGGCCCCTTGAACCTGTTGTGGATGTGTGACCGACGGGGAAGCCCGCCGGAGGCGCCCGACCAGATCAC
>NZ_JAGEOK010000052.1 GCF_017573545.1 Actinomadura nitritigenes
GCCGCAGAGGCTCCAAAGTCAAGGGTGGACGAAGTCCATCGCGAAGCGACGCCGAAGGCGCCCTTGACTTTGGAGGGGCGGCCCCGTACGCCAGCGCCACCCCACCACCCGAACACCCCTCTTGCCATTCAAACGAACACCCACCTCGAGAGCCCCCAACACCCACCTCGAAAGCTTCCCGAACACTTACCTCGAGGCGCCCTGAGTCCCCTATCCGATGGACCGCCCCGACGAATGCCCGTTGCGAGATCCCGGTTGCCATCCTGAAAGCGTCAAATACCAGCGCGACCAATTTCCGAATCAGGCATCGGCACCCACCTCAGCGCGAAAACCAAACCCGCACACCCACACCCACACCCACACCCACACCCACACCCACACCCACGATGCGCTACAGCACAGAAAACGAAACCAAACACCCGCCCCAATCAACGGCGGTCTTCACCCGTCGGCAGGGCCGGGATGCGGCCCGGCTTCCAGCCCCGACGGCGTCCCATCGGAATGACGGCGCCGCCGAAGGCCACGATGACGGTGAGGCCGAGGGCGCCACCGGCGATACCGAGCCCGATGTTCCGGGTGCGGTGGTCGACGGGCGCGGCGTGCGCGATGGGGACGGGGCTGCTCAGCGGGCGGGCGGCGGACGTCTGCCCGGGCTTCGCGTTCGGGTCCATCACGGCGGACACCGCCTGCATCGGGCTGATCATCCCGTACCCGCTGCCCTGCCCGTTGCCGCCCTCCGCGGTGATCAGGATCCGGTTGATGACCTGCTGGTACGTCAGTTTCGGAAACCGGGACCGGACGAGCGCGGCGACTCCGGCGGCGTAGGGGGCGCTGAAGCTGGTGCCCTGCAGGCCGCCCGCGTAGCCGGTGCCGACGGTGGAGATGATGTCCTGGCCCGGCGCGGACACGTCGATGCGCGTCTTGTGGTTGGAGAAGTCGGAGATCGTGCCGTTCTGGTCCACCGCCGCGACGGACAGGACGCCCGGATAGTTCGCCGGGTAGCCCGCGCTCTCCTTGCCGCGCTCGTCCTTGTCGACGTTGCCGGCCGCGGCGACGATCAGCGCGTCGTGCTGCTGCGCGACCTTGACGGCCTGCTGGAGGAGCGTGGTGTCGGGGGCGCGCGCCGAGACGTTGATGACCTTGGCGCCGTGCTCGGCGGCCCACTTGATCGCCTTCGGCAGCAGGGTGTTGTCGTCGGTGCTCTCACCGGTGGTGAACTTGGCGTCGAGCAGCTTGACCTGCGGCGCGACCCCGACGAACGGGACGTTGCGGCGGCGCATGTCGGACGCGGCGATGATGCCGGAGACCTGGGTGCCGTGCCCGTAGCAGTCGGTGGGCGTGGTGCCCGTCGCGTCGAAACTGCCGACGATCTTGCCCTTGAGCTGCGGATGCGCGGCCTCGATGCCGCTGTCGACGACGGCGACGGTCACGCCGGCGCCGCGGGTGATCGACCACGCCTGCTCGAAGTCCAGCCGCCGCTGCGCCCAGGGCTGCTGGGTGATCGCCGAGGCGGGCTGGCCGCTCGGCTTGTTGCACTGGCCACCGGACGGGGCCTGCTGCTGCTTGCGCTCCGGGGACTTGGTCGGCGTCGGCTTCCCGGTGGCCGGCGGCTTGGTGGTCGGCGCCGCCTGCGGCCGGTCGCCGGGGGCGGCGGACGCGACCGGGGCGAACGCGAGTGCCGTGGTCAGGGCCAGGCCGGTGGCGCCGGCCACGAGTCCCGCTCCGCGCATTCCCATCTCTCCTGAAACCGTGCGATCGCCATGACTCTAGACGATTCGCCGCCGTCACCCGGACTGCCGTCCTCATCGGGACACGCGCGCTCGCCGCCCTTCAGCGGAACTCCGGAAAGGTCCCGTCCCTCACGCGCGCTTCCGAAGGGCCCGCGCCTTCACTGGGATTCCTCGTCCTTGCGCGGCGGCTCGACGAGGTCCTCGTCCCACGTCCAACCGAGGGTCCGGGCGGTGGCGGCGAGGGCGTCCCGGCTGCGGCCGCTGATCTCGACGGCGAAGTCGGCCATGCCGGTGTCGTGCCGGACGATCACGTCGGGGCCGCCGAACAGGGCGGTGTCGGCGCCGAGTTCCCGCCAGTTCTGGAAGCCCATCGGCCGGTAGGCCGCCTCGATGCGCTCCCGCACCGGGGGGCCGTCCGGGAAGTCGTCGTCGCCGAGCTGGACGGACCAGCCGAAGTGGGACGGCAGCCGGACGGCGGCGAGCAGCACGAAGAACTCGGAGATCGACCGGGCCTGCAGGACCCACCCGTCCTCGCCGACGCTGGCGAGCACGCGCGGGTCGTCGTGGCCGGCCTCGGACGCGAGGTAGGCCCACTCGTTGCAGTACTCGTATTCGGCCATGAAGCAGCAGAGCCGCAGGTCACCGCCGGGTTCGACGAACGGGTTCGGTTCCGGCAGGCCCTCCGAGACGCCGTAGCCGGACGGGTCGGGCCGCAGCGTCAGCGGGTACTCGGGGTTCGTCCAGTACAGCCGGGGCGAGTACGTGAAGGAGTTGAACGGCAGGTCCCACCATTCGTCCAGCGCCTTCGGGACGGGCAGCGTCCGGTCGACGCCCTGGAAGGGGTCCTCTTCCTCGCCGGTCCATTCCTCGTGGAGCGCGCGGACGTAGGCGTGGTGCTCGGACTCGGACCATTTCGGCCACGGGTCGACTCCGGCGGGAACCGTGTAGCCCCATTCGTCCTGGAATTCGCGCAGCAGGTCCCAGCGCGGGCGCGGCGCGGCGAGCCGGTCCGCGAACCGCCCATAGTCGATGATCTCCGTCACGCTGGCAGCGTAGTGCCCGCGCCCTCCAGAAGACCCCGAACCAGGCCATCAGCGGACCTTAGGGACTCAACAGCCGCCGTACTAGCATTCGGCGCGTGCACTCCACCGCCCCCGTCCCCCCGCCTCCGAGCGGGCCGCCTCCGGGGGAGCCGTTCGGCGAAGGCGGGGACCGCGCCTCCGCGAGGCGCCGGCTGGTCCCCGCCGCCGTGGTGTGCGCGGTCGCCGCCGTCGCGGCGGTGACGTGGGTCGCGGGCGGTTTCAAGGAGGCGCCGAAGCAGCCCGTCGAGCGGCCGGGCAAGGCGCTGAACGTCGGCCTGTTCACGGTGACGGTCCGGGACGCGCGGCTCGGCCTGGTCAAGGGCGGGTTCGACGCGGCTCCGAAGCGGTACCTGATCGTCCGGATGCGGGTCGTCAACAACGGCAAGGAGACCGAGTCGCTCGGCAACGGCGGCCTGACGGACGGGCTCGCCGCGCGCACCAAGGCGGGCAAGTGGCTGGAGCCCGACCAGGTCGAGGGCGTCGCGGGCGGCGCGAAGACGGACTCGGTGCAGCCGGGCCTGCCCGTCGAGGCGTCCGCGATGTGGCAGGCGGGGCCGTCGGACGCGCCGCGCCGGTTCACCGTCGGCCTGCGGAAATGGGAGTACCGGACGGGGTTCACCGACGTCAGCTACAACTGGCTGCCCGACACCGAGGACGGCGCGCTCGCCGCGAAGATGACCCTCCCGGTCGCGGCCGCCGCGACTCCGGCGGCCCCCGCGTCGTCCCCGGCGCCGTTCCCGACCCGGGCGGCGCCCCCCACCCGCGCGGCGCGCCCGCCGTCCGGAGCCGCGCGCCCCTCGTCCGGAGCGGCGCGTCCGACCGCGCGGACCACCCGGCCGCAGCGGCCCCGGCCGACCGCGAGCCCCTGATGGACGGGCGCGAGCTGCTGGTGCGCGGCGGTGCCGGGGTCGTCGGGACGGGCCTGCTCGTCGCGGCGATGTGGGTGCACACGATGCGGCCGAAGGTGGACGCCAAAGAGCTGGACCCGCTCCGCAACGACGGGAGGATCGGGCAGACCGTCTCCAACCGCATGTTCAGCGTCCGCGTCGACGGCGTGCAGGCGGCGCGGTCGCTGGCACCCGGTCTGAGCTTCGGGAACGAGCCTGCGATCGGCACCGACGGCATCTACCTCGCGGTGCGGATCCGGGCGAGGAGCGAGCGCGAGCCGCTCCGCCTCGGCACCGCGGTGCTGGAGACGCCCGGCGGCTACAGCTACCGGTACGACCCGCGCTCGGGGACGACGAGCACCGTCCCGGACATGCAGCCGCTGATCTGGGCGCCGGGGACGCTGCTGTTCGAGCTGCCGAAGGACCGCCTGCGCGGCGCGCATCTCGTCGTCGGGACGGGCGGGCTGCTCCCGCAACTGTCCGCCGCCGCCGACATCGACCTCGGGATCGACGCGAACCGGGCCGAGGCGCTGCTCCGGAGCGCCGCCGACCGCTTCGACCCGGAGGCGGGCTCGTGACGACCGCGGCCGGTTCCGGGTTCCACGACCCGCAGCCGACCAACCCCGACCTGCCCGTGATCCCCCCTCGGCGGCGGTCGCGGCTCCGCCCCCGCGACCGGCGCGTCGTCCAGGCGCTCGCGCTGACCGCGCTGCTGCCCGCCCTCCTCGTCCTGAAGTGGATGGACGAGACCGACAGCGTCCAGAAGAGCCTGAAACCGCCGGAGAAGGTGACGGACGTTCCGCACGGCGCGACCGGCACGCTGGTGGGCGCGCAGTGGAAGGTAATCGCCCGGCAGGCCACCGCGCCGCTGTCGTTCGGCACGAAGCCGAAGGACGACACCGTCACGGAACTGCGGGTCGTGCTCGCCGTCCGGCCGGACGACGCGGCCGCCGCGAAGGCGATCGGCTCCTACGGCATCGTCTACACCTTCACCGACGGCGACGGACGCAGCTGGTCGGCGACCGGTCTCGCCGCCGGGACGGCGCGGCCCGGCGCGGTCAGCCGCCTCACCGTCAGAGGGACGGTGCCCCGAACGGTGGCGGAGGCCCTGGCGCTGCGGGTGCAGGCGCCGAAGGCGTCACGGAAGCAGGGGACGCCACTGCCTTCGCTGCGTTTCGCGCCGTGACCCGCGCCATCACCAGGTTGAACGCGGCGGCGAGCAGGCAGATCCGGAGGATCTCGAAGACCAGGCCCGTCCCGAAGTCCACCAGCGGCAGCCGCGGCATCCACCACGTCACCTCGTGCGGGCCGAGCAGCTCGTACACCCACCGGCGGGACGCGTCCCGGCCGACGTCCAGCGCGGAGAACAGCAGGCAGAACACCGCGAACGGCAGCATCCCGGACCGGCGGACGAGCCGCAGCCCGTACCAGGCGGGCAGCCACATCTCGCGGAACCCGCGGGTCAGCACCTCCCTGACGCTGCCCTGCCGCTCGATGCCCCCGGCCGCCGCGAGCCGCCGCGCGGCCCGGCCGCGGCCGAGCACGACCCGCTCGTCGCCCGCGTCCAAGCCGAGGATCACCCCGGCGATGACCAGCCAGATCAGCGCGCCGAGCACCGCGTCCTTGAACGGCGGCCACAGGTCCAGGACGGGTCCGGCGGCGCCGTCGATCCACTGCCACGCCTGCCGCCCGGTGATCCGGTCGGCCGCGTCGCCGCGCAGGTGGTCGATCGTGAAGATGCCGAACAGCGTGAAGTTGATCTCCAGGAAGGCCATCAGCGCGCCCGCCGAGCGGCCGAGCCGCTCCTCCAGCAGCCACTCCACCGCCGTCTTGACCAGGAAGAACGCGGCGGTGATGGCGACGGCGAGCACGACGTGCTTCTCCAGCGAGATCAGCATGCCCATGCCCTTGAGCTGCCCCTGGAAGCCGCCCTCGGCGAAGCCGCGGCTGGCCGCCATGTCGGCGAACTCGCGGGCGTCGTCGGTCTGCATCCCCCACGCCAGGTAGAAGATCACGAAGGGGAGCGCGGCCCGCGCCATCGCGCCGACCACCGACTCGTCGTTCCCGACGGCCCACGGCGTCAGGTCGCCGTCCGCCGCGCGGGCGTGCACGACGTCCAGGCCCTCGCGGACGCAGTGCACCATCAGCACCGCCGTCGCCAGCGTGATCATCACCAGCAGCCCGACGGTGACGAGCGGCGCGACCGTCGCGGCGGTGCCCTTCATCGCGCCGAGCCGGTACCCACCGTACAGCGCGCCGTACCGCAGCAGCCGCCCGGCGGTGAACCACAGCGTCAGCGGCAGGACGAACCGTCCCGCGAGCTTGAGCGCGGCCCACGGCAGCAGCAGCGGCGACCGACCCGACAGTGCGAACATCGCGCCGATGCTACTCCGCGGGCCCCTACCGCCCCAGGCCACCGGCCTCCCCGGGCACCCCGGCACCGGCACCGGCACCGGCCGGGAAACGGCGAACCCCGCCGTCCCGGACGGACCGGGACGGCGGGGTTCGGAGGTTCCAGGCCGGACCTGGCCGGTACCCGCTCAGGGACGCCCCCGAGCGGGCGCACGGCAGAGGTCAGATGGCCACCTGGAGCGCGGCGACCTCGCCGGTCTTGGCGGTCACCGCGTTGTCGACGCTGACCCCGCCCGCGGCCAGCACCCGCACCGTCCAGTCGCCGTCGGCGGCGAAGAAGCGGAACACGCCCTCGTCACCGGTGACGACCTCGGCGGTGAACTCGCCGGTCGAGTCGAGCAGGCGCGCGTACGCGCTGGACACGGGCGCGCCGTCACGGGTGACGGTGCCCTGGATGACGGCCTCGTTGGTCAGGTCGACGGTCGCGGGAAGGTGCGCCGTCTGCTCCGGCGCTGCGCAGCCCTGGGTCATTGCTCCTCCATCTCCGTGCACACGGAAAGATTCGTTCCGCCGGCGGCGGTGGGGTGTCGTTACTTGGGCTCGCCGAGCTCGATCGGCACGCCGACCAGCGAGCCGTACTCGGTCCACGAACCGTCGTAGTTCTTCACGTTCGGCAGGCCGAGCAGCTCGCGCAGCGCGAACCAGGTGTGGGACGAGCGCTCGCCGATGCGGCAGTAGGCGATCGTGTCCTTGTTCAGGTCGACGCCGGCCTCGGTGTACAGCTGCCGGAGCTCGTCGTCGGACTTGAACGTGCCGTCGTCGTTGGCCGCCTTGGACCACGGGATGCTGCGCGCGGTCGGCACGTGGCCGGCCCGCTGCGACTGCTCCTGCGGCAGGTGCGCCGGGGCGAGCAGCTTGCCGCTGAACTCGTCCGGGGACCGGACGTCGATCAGGTTCTTGCTGCCGATCGCGTCGACGACCTCGTCGCGGAAGGCGCGGATCGAGAGGTCCTGCTCGGTGGCCTTGTAGTCGGTCCGCGGACGCGACGGGACGTCCTCGACCAGCTCGCGGGAGTCCAGCTCCCACTTCTTGCGGCCGCCGTCGAGCAGCTTCACCTTGTCGTGCCCGTACAGCTTGAAGTACCAGTACGCGTAGGCGGCGAACCAGTTGTTGTTGCCGCCGTAGAGGATCACCAGGTCGTCGTTGGCGATGCCCTTGGCGGACAGCAGCTGCTCGAAGCCGGTCTTGTCCACGAAGTCGCGGCGGACCGGGTCCTGCAGCTCGGTCTTCCAGTCGATCTTGACGGCGCCACGGATGTGGCCCTTGTCGTAGGCGGACACGTCCTCGTCCACCTCGACCAGGACCAGGCCCGGGTCGTCCAGGTGGGCCTCGACCCAATCGGTGTCCACCAGGACGTCGGAGCGGCTCATGCGGGAACCTCCCTGTCGGAGCGAATCTTCGCGGTGATACGTCGGAAGAGCGGATAAATCTCGCAGCCGAGGCAGAACCCGAACGCCGCGTTCAGGAACGCCGCCGCCAGCGCGAGGGCGGTGGCACCGATGCCGAGCCAGGTGATCCCCGTCACGTATCCGACCGTCCCCACCACGGCGAAGACGAGCCCGACGCCCTGCGCGAAGCGGGGCGCGGCCGCGTCCTCCAGTTCCGCGGGAGGAGCGAGCCGGGGGCGGATCAGCGCTTTGAACACCAGCCCGTACGGGGCGTGCCGGAGGCCGAGGAACGCGCCGATGGCGAACACGACGGCCTGAGCGGCGAGCAGTGCCCAGCTTCCGGTCACCAGGACCGCGACGAGAACGACCGTCGTGACCGAGGCGCCGAAGCGCGGCCCACGCGGATCAACCTGCATCGGGGTGCTCCATGGCGGAGAGGAAGCGTGCGTACGAGCGTGGAAATCGGAAGAGCTCGGGGGCGGATGGGCTCGATGCCTCAGGCCGTGCGACAGAGCGAGGCGGCCACGCGGCAGAAATCGACCGCGCGGCGCTTCGTGAGCATCTGCTCTGTCCAGTAACGCACGGACACGATGTTAAGCCGACAATCCACGCCCTGTCACATCCGTCTCGCCTTCCGAGACAGTGACATGTGTCTTATCGCAGGTCACCGGGGTACGGCTCACAGGTTGATCGGCCGCTCCCGGGTCTTGACAGCGCCGTGACGGGCCCGTCCGCACGGCCTCCCGGGCCCGGGATCGCGGTCACCGGACCACGCTCACCGGACCACGCTCACCGGACCACGCTCACCGGACCACGCTCACCGGGCTGCGATCACCGGGCCGCGGTCACGGGATCGCGACGCCGAGGGCGGCGATCACGTCGGCCTTGCGGGGCGCCCCTGAGGCGCGCTGGACGACCCGCCCCGCCCCGTCCAGGACGAGGACCGTCGGCGTCCGCACCACGTTCAGCCGGCGCACCAGCTCCAGGTGCGCCTCGGCGTCCAGCTCCACGTGCGCGACGCCGTCGACCATCCCGGCGACCTCGCCGAGGACGCGCCGGGTCGTGCGGCAGGGCGCGCAGAACGCGCTCGAGAACTGCACGAGCGTGGCCTTCGCGCCGAGTTCGGCGCCCAGCTCGTCGGGTCGCAGGGTCTCGCCCACCTGGTCGTCGCCGTCCTTCCGCCCGTCGCCGGTGGCGCCGCCGGCGCCCGGCGCGGCGCGCAGCACGCCGTCACGGCGCCGGCGCACGAGGCCGAACGCCGTCGCCGCCAGCAGCACCCCGAGGGCGACCAGAGTTCCCGTCATCACCTTGGGCAACCCGCCCGCGATCGTGTTTCTTCCACACCGCGAGCCTACGTGGGGATCGTGAGCAGCGGCTTCCCGTCCAGCCCGACGATCTCGAACGAGTAGAGCTGGCCGCGCGGGAACATCGTCGAGCCGTGGTAGTCGCCGTAGCCGGTGTCGTAGGGGACGGACCAGCTGCCGATGGCGTCCCGCCGCCCGTCCCGGGCGATCACCATCATCCGGCAGTGCTCCCCCTTCGGCACGCCCGACAGGTACAGCTCGACCTGGGTGCCCCACTCCTTGCGCTGGAGGAAGACGACGCCCTTGATCTTGTTGTCGGGGTTGACGGCGACGATCCGCTCGCCCCGGCCCGCCGGGCTCAGGGTCGTCTCCGGCTCCGGCTCCGGCGAGGCCGACGCGGCGGGCGGGGACCCGGCGGGCGGGGACGCGGTGCGGCCGCCGCCGCCGGACGGCAGCACGAACCCGCCGAACAGCGCGCCCGCGACCAGCAGCAGGCACGCGGCGGCGGCGAGCGGGGCCCATCGGATGACGCGGCCCCGCCCGCCGGCCCGCCGCCCCAGCGGTCCGAGCCGTCCCCTCCGTCGCTCGGCCGCGCGGGCCAGCAGCCCGTCCAGGAACTCCGGGTCCGGCGCCGCCGCGCGGCCCGGCCCGGCCACCTGCTCCAGCTGCGCCTCCTCGACCCGGCCGAGCAGCGCCGGCAGCCCGGCCAGCCCGGCCAGCTCGTCCCGGCACGCCGGGCAGCCCTCCAGGTGCGCGTCGACCCGCGCCCGCTCGGCCGGGTCGATCGCGCCGACCACGTAGACGCCGAGCGCGGTGCGCACGTCCGCGCATTCGTTCATGGCGCCAACCCCCGCTCCTCCAATGCGAGTTTGAGCGCCCGCAGCGCGTAAAAGGTGCGGGACTTCACGGTGCCGGCCGGGATGCCGAGGGCCTTGGCGGCCTCGGCGACCGACCGGCCGCGATAGTAGGTCTCCACGAGCACGGCCCGGTGCGGCGGGGTCAGCGCGGCGAGCGCCTCCGCGACCGTCCAGGACTCCAGCGCCCGGTCGATGTCGTCCGAGCCCGGCAGGGTCGCCATCACCTGCTCGTCGATGCCGGTCTCCGGGGGCCGCGCCCGTTTCGCCCGGTGCGCGTCCACCACGAGGTTGCGCGCGACGGTGAACAGCCACGGGCGGACCGGACGGCCCGCCAGCGCGTCCGGGTGCCGCCAGGCGCGCAGCAGCGTCTCCTGCACGACGTCCTCCGCCTGGAGCCGGTCCCCGCCGGTCAGCCGCAGGACGTAGCCCAGGAGGGGACCGCCGTGCTCGCTGTACAGGGCGCGCAGCAAACCCTCATCCGCGGTGGGACCCACATCACTGTCACGGATGCGGGCGCGCCCCGGTTCACGGAGGCCGCGGTTATTTCTGCTGCTGCTGGAGATCGTTCAGGTTGACGTTGTGGGCGGTCGCCGTGACCTTCAGGCCGCCCGCGGTCGGCTCGATGCCGCTGATCCGCGACCCGACGGGCAGGTCCCTGACGGGGACGACCCAGGTCAGCTGCTGCCGGACCAGCGTCAGCGGCATCTGGGCGGCGCCCTCGCCCACCGACTCCGGCGTGATCGCGATGCCCTTGGAGGTCGGCTTCACCGACACGACCGCGGTGCCGTTCACCTGGAACCCGAGGACGGTGCCGGTCAGGTCCACCGCGAGGTCGTTCCCCTTGGGGCCGATGCTCCTGACCTCCTTCGGCGCCTCCTTCTTGATCACGTCGTAGGGGATGATCGCGGAGGCGGCCGCGGTGTCGGCCGTCATGTTCGTGGTGTCGCCGTTGATCACGTCGGACAGCGGCGCGTTGAGCCCGCGCATGTCCACCGTCACGTCGGAGACGGTGACGCCCTGCTCGGTCCAGTCGCCGATGTCGACGGTGATGTGGTCGTACTCGCCGCCGACCACCTGTGTCAGGAACGGGATGCCGTGGATCGTGACATCGGGCTGCCGCGGCAGGTCGTACTGCGCCGCGACCTGCTGCCCGATCCGGTTCTGCGCGATCCGGACCCCGACCCGGTCGGCGACGACCAGGCCCACGGCGACCACGATCAGCAACCCCAGCAGTGCTTTGCGCATCTCTCTCCCTCGAGCGGCGGCATGCGCGATCGCCACACCTTAGTGCCCGGAACGCCCCGGTCGAGTCGCACTGCGGGATGAGTTGCCGGACGCGCGGATCACCCCGGGAGGTCGGTTCCGGCGCCGGAAAGGCGGGATCAGCCGCCCGCGAAGGGCGGCAGCACCTCCACCACGCCGCCCTCCGGCAGCTCCACCGACGCGTGCGGCCGGCCGCCCACCGGGTCCCCGTCGATCAGGAACGAGCTGCGCCCGACGACCCGCGCGAAGTCGGCGCCGCGCCCGTCGCGCGCCAGCGCCGCCTCGATCGCCTCGGCCAGGTTCCCGGCTTCGTAAGGCTCCTCGTGCGTCCCCGCCGCCGCCTTGGCCGCGGCCCAGTACCGCATCGTCCCTCTGGCCACGCTCCCACGATCTCATGCCTTCCCGGTATGCGGCCATTGCCTCCCTCCAGGGCTCGGATATGCTCGTGACGAGGGATCCGGGCGACGAGGCCATGGAGTTCATCCGCATGACCCTTCATGGTCACCTCGTCTTCGAGCCGCCGACCGTGGCCGGGGGCTTGAGGGTGAGCCGCCTGGGTCCTATGTCTTTTTCAGGGGACGAGGAGGCGGGCACTTGAGCAGTCTGCTCTTGCTGACCAACGCGCTGGAGCCGTCCGACGAGGTCCTGCCCGCGCTCGGGCTGCTGCTGCACTCGGTGCGGGTCGCGCCCGCCGAGGCGTCCGCGCTGATCGACGCGCCGCCCGCCGACGTCGTCCTGGTGGACGCGCGGCGCGAGCTGGTCCAGGCCAAGAGCCTGTGCCGGCTGCTGCGCACCACGGGGCTGGACTGCCCGCTGCTCGGCATCGTGACCGAGGGCGGGCTCGCCGCGCTCAGCTCCGAGTGGGGGCTGGACGACATGCTGCTGCAGACCGCCGGGCCCGCCGAGGTCGAGGCGCGGCTACGGCTCGCGGTCGGCCGGGCCGCGGCGGTCGCCGACGCCGACGAGGTGCCCGGCGAGATCCGCAGCGGCGAGCTGACCATCGACGAGGCCACCTACACCGCGCGGCTGCGCGGCCGGATCCTGGACCTCACGTTCAAGGAGTTCGAGCTCCTCAAGTACCTCGCGCAGCACCCGGGCCGGGTCTTCACCCGCGCCCAGTTGCTGCAGGAGGTGTGGGGCTACGACTACTTCGGGGGCACCCGGACCGTGGACGTCCACGTCCGGCGGCTGCGCGCCAAGCTCGGCGCCGAGTACGAGTCGCTGATCGGCACCGTCCGCAACGTCGGCTACCGCTTCGTCCCCGATCATCGCCCCGGCGACGCCGAAGACCGAACCCCCGCCAAAGCGTGAGCCCTGGCGGGGGTTCTTCGTTCAGCTCCTGCTGACGACCCCTCCGGTGGCGGGGTCGAGGATGACCTGCTTGGCCTTGGGGTGGCGGAAGTCGAACATGCCCTCGATGCCGCCCGCGCGCGCGTCGAAGGAGGCGTCGCCGATGCGGCCGGTGCCCCAGTTGTCCTCGATGAAGCGCAGCACCGACGTCTGCTCCACCGGGCGGTGGTCGACGTGGTTGACCTTGGCGTACGGGGAGACGACCAGCATCGGCAGGCGCTGGCTCGGTCCGCAGCGGTCCTGGTAGCCACCGGCCGCCTCGGCCTTGCCGCACAGCGGCGAGTCGGTCGCGGGGTCGGTCGAGCCGTTCATGATGCGCGGTGCGACGTGGTCGTACCAGCCGTCGGAGTCGTCATAGGCGAGGACGACGGCGGTGGACGCCCACTCCGGCGACTTCTGCAGCTTGTTGATCGTGCTGGTGACGAACCTCTGCTCGTCGATCGGGTCGGAGTAGCCGGCGTGGCCGTCCTGGTACTCGGCCGCCTTGAGGAAGCTGACGGACGGCAGGTTGTGCGCGGCGAGCGCGGCGTCGAAGTCGGTCAGGTCGTACTGGTGGTTGGCCTGGTCGGTGTACCCGATGGCCTTGGTCGACGACGGCGGCAGGTGCTTCTCGTTCGCCGTCGACTTGTAGTACTGGAACGGCTCGTGGTGCGGGCTGTAGTCGACGACCTGGTTCTGGCCGATGTTGGCGTGGGCGGAGCCGCAGACGGCGTAGCCGTTCGCCTTGCCGGTCGGGCGGAAGCCGCCCTGGAACCAGCCCCAGGTGACCTTCGTGGCGTTGAGCAGGTCGCCGATGTTCTTGCCGGTCATGGCGGCGAGGTTGTTCTTCGACGTGTGGTTGTTGCCCGAGCAGTCGTCGAACGCGGGGTCAGGGTCGTTGATCACCGTGCCGACGCCGTCGGCGTTCGGGGAGGCCACGACGTAGGAGTCCGAGACCTTCGCGTGGGTGACGGGGTCGACGGCGTAGCCGCCGTGCGTCTGCCCGGAGATCAGGTTGAGGGCGCCGGGGGTGGACGGCCCGAACACCGAGTCCCACGAGTTGTCGCTCATGGCGTAGTTCTGGGCGTAGTTCCACATGCCGGTGACGGTGTTGCCGTCGTAGTAGTCCATGACGAGGCCCGGCTCACCGAACAGGATGGGCTGCCCGGTGCACTTGTCCTTGCCGGTGTTCTCGACGAACTTGTCCATCTTGCCGCCGTTGACGGCCTTCTGCTCCGCGGCGTAGCCGTGGTCCTGGTCGCAGGTGAGGGCCTGGGACGGGGACAGCCGCTTCGGGTCGTACTGGTTCGGGTTGTCCGTCAGCAGCTTGTGGGTCAGCCCGTTGATCCTCGGCGTGCCCTTCGCGGCGTGGAACGGCGTCCCGTCGGTGTTGGCGGCCTTGGGGTAGGTGCCGAAGTAGTGGTCGAAGGAGATGTTCTCCCCGTAGATCACGACGACGTGCTTGATGGGGCTGCGGGACGTTCCGCCGTGCCCCTGGCCGGCGGCGCTGTGGTCGGCGGCCAGCCCGGCCGTTCCGGAGCCGGTGCCGCAGGCGGCGGCGAGCGCGGACAGTCCCGCGGTGACCGCGGCGGCGGCGATCAGTACGGGGCGGCGGCGGACGCCGGGGCGGGCGCCTTTCCTGCCGGTGCCTCCCGACCCTGATGTGTCCTGCATGTTCCCTCCTTCGATGCGGGGTCCAGCAGGCGCGTCCGCGCCTACTCCAGCAGACCCCGGCCGAGATGATCTACCCCGTTCCTTACGCCGGGAAGAACGAAGAAGTAACCGCCGCCGAACGGTGATATGTAGTCGGTGAGGGGTTCACCGGCGAGGCGCTCCTGGACGGCCTCGAACTGGCGGTGCGGATCCTGCTGGAAGCAGCCGAAGACCAGGCCCATGTCGAGGTTCCCGGCGCCGTCGACGCCCCGGTCGTAGTTGCAGGACCGGCGCAGGATGCGGCCGGCCTCGGTGTCCGGGACGCGCGGGTTGGCGCGGCGGATGTGGCTGGTCAGCGGGATGACCTTGCCGATGGGGTCGGCGGCGTAGCGGGGCGTGTCGGTCTCGTGGACGCCGTCGAGGGGCGCGCCGGTGTCGCGGCTGCGGCCGAACATCTGCTCCTGCTCGGGCAGCCCGACCCGGTCCCAGAACTCGACCAGCATCCGGATCAGCCGGATGACCTGGTACGTCCCGCCGGACGTCCAGGACGGCTCGTCGCCGCCCGCCCAGACCAGCCGGTTCATCGCGGCGGCGTCGGTGACGTCGGGGTTGGCGATGCCGTCCTTGAAGCCCATCAGGTTGCGGGGCGCGCCGGACGGCCGGGGCCGGCTGGAGAATCCGTTGATCCGCCAGCGGATCTGCATGCCGCCGCGGGTGTGGCGGCAGATGTCGCGGAGCGCGTGCAGGACGGTGTCCTCGTCGGCGGCGCCGAGGGTGAGGGCGAGGTCGCCGTGGCACCAGGCGGGGTCGAGGTCGTCGTCGGGGAACGTCCGCATCCGGGTGAGCCGCTTCGGGCGCCTGGACGCGAGCCCGAACCGGTCGTCGAACAGGGACGCTCCAACGCCGGCGGTGACGGTGAGGCCGCCGCCGGGGGCGTCCGGGCCGAGGATGCCGGAGTCGGGCGGCGGCGCGCTGATGCCGGGCTCGGCCGGGACGCCGCCGCCGGTCAGGAGGCGCGCCCGGTCGGTCAGCGCGCGCATCAGGTCGGTGAGCTCCGCCTTGCTCTCGGCGATCACGTCGAACGCGACGACGATGGTGCGGGCCTGCGGTTCCTCGATGATCCCGGCCTGGTGGACGCCGTGGAACGGCGGCGCCTTCGGGGACGGGCTTTTCGGGTGCTCGGCGTCCTTCGACTCAGTCGCGGCGGCGGCGCCGGTCGTGACCGCTCCCGCGACGCCCGCGGCGAGCGCGCCGCGCAGGAACGAGCGGCGGCCGGGCCCGCTCACGACGTCCCCCGGACGGCGGCGCTCATGACGTCCTCCGGACGGCGGCGACGGACGCGACGGACGCGAGCCGCTCGACGAGGTCTCCGACGGCGCCGTTGACGCGCTCGCGGTCGGTGGTGCTCAGCTCGTCGAGCGGCGTCCACCTCCCGTGCCGGCGCTGCGCCTCCAGCAGCCTGGACGTCCGGTCGAGGCCGCCGTCGATGCCGCCGAGGTCCATCCGGGACTTCAGCACGGGGCGCAGCGGGTCGAGGACCGCACGGGTCCCCTCCAGGTTCGCCGACGCGGTCGCGAGGGCCGTCCCGCTGCCCTGGTCACCCTTGCCCGTCAGCTCGAACTGCACCGTGTTCTCCAGGATCTCGTGCGCCCGCAGCCCGAGGTCGGACGGATCGATCTGCTCGCGCGGGAAGTCGGCGATCAGTGCCCGGACGTCGGCGGCGAGCCGGTCCGCCGGTCTCCGCAGCGACGCCGCGGACTCCCCGTGCCACAGCCCGTGCTCGATGCGCCGGAAGCCGGTGAAGCCCGGGTCGCGGACGCCGTCCGGCAGCCCCGCGGGGCGTCCGTCGATCTTGTCGGCGTAGTCGCCGAAGGTGCCGTACGCGGCGCCGAGCCGCTCGTAGGCCAGGTGCGCGGGCAGCCACTTCTCGCGCGCCGCGTCCAGGTCGCCGGAGCGGACGGCGTCGCGCAGCTCGTCCACCCGGTCGCGCAGGACGCCGAGCCCCCTGGTCACGTACGCGCGGTAGGACCGCAGCGCGGGGAACAGGTCGTTCTGCGTGACGGGACGCACCGCCGGGCCGCCCGCGGAGCCGGTCACGGTCACCTTGGGTCCGGTGACCGGGTGGCCGCCGTCCGGGAAGCACCAGAACGCGTAGGTCCCGCCGCCGACCGTGACCCGCAGCGCCCGCGTCGTCCCCGGCCCGACCCCTTCCAGCTCGGCGTAGATCGCCCCGCTGGACGGGTCGATGAGGTCGACCTCCGTCGCGGCGCTGTCGGCGTTGTGCACCATCAGCGTCTGCGTGCCCGCGCGCGGATCGCTCCACCCCCGGCCACAGTGCGCCCGGTCGGCCTGCACCACCGGCGCGGCCCGGTGGCCGCCTCCGCCGCCGCAGCCCGCGAGACCGGCCGCCGCCACGACCGCGAGCAGCGTGAACGCGGGCGTCCTCAACAGGCGCGCCCGCGGGCGCGCGCGGTCTCCGTCCACCGCGGCAGGCTAGCCGAAGCGGCCGGTGATGTAATCCTCCGTGCCCTTCTGCTCGGGGTTCGTGAAGATCTTGCTGGTGTCGTCGATCTCGATGAGCTTGCCGGGCTTGCCGGTGCCGGCGATGTTGAAGAACGCCGTCCGGTCGCTGACGCGGGCGGCCTGCTGCATGTTGTGCGTGACGATGACGATCGTGTACTGGCTCTTCAGCTTGCCGATCAGGTCCTCGATCGCGAGCGTGGAGATCGGGTCGAGCGCCGAGCACGGCTCGTCCATCAGCAGCACCTGCGGCTGGACGGCGATCGCGCGGGCGATGCACAGCCGCTGCTGCTGGCCGCCGGACAGGCCCGCGCCGGGCTTGCCGAGCCGGTCCTTGACCTCGTTCCAGAGGTTCGCGCCGCGCAGCGACTCCTCGACGACCTCGTCGAGGCGGCGCTTGCCGCGCACCCCGTTCAGCTTCAGCCCGGCCGCGACGTTGTCGTAGATCGACATCGTCGGGAACGGGTTGGGCCGCTGGAACACCATGCCGACGACGCGGCGGACCGCGACCGGGTCGACCGACGAGGCGTACAGGTCCTCGTCGTCCAGCATCACCTTGCCCTCGACGCGCGCGCCCGGGATCACCTCGTGCATCCGGTTCAGGGTGCGCAGGAACGTGGACTTGCCGCAGCCCGAGGGGCCGATGAACGCCGTCACCGAGCGCGGCTCGATCGTCATCGAGATGTCCTCGATGGCGTGGGTGCCGCCGTAGTAGGCGTGCAGCCCGGAAACTTCGATCCGCTTGGCCATTGTGAGGTTCTCTCCTATCGGGCTAACGGGAGGACGGCTTGCGCAGCCACGCCACCAGGCGCGCCGCCAGGTTGAGCAGCATGATGAGCACGATCAGCACCAGCGCGCCCGCCCAGGCGCGGTCCACCGCGTTGGTGTTGGGGTCGGTGGACTGGTCCCAGATGAAGGTGGGCAGCGAGCCCTGCGCGCCGCTGAACGGGTCGGTGTTGATCGCCTTCGTGATGAAGATCGTCAGCAGCAGCGGGGCGGTCTCGCCCATCACGCGCGCGACGGCGAGCATGACGCCGGAGACGATCCCGGGCAGCGCCGTCGGCAGCACCACGAACATGATCGTGCGCCAGCGCGGCACGCCGAGCGCGTACGCGGCCTCCTTGAGGTCGCCGGGGACGAGCTTGAGCATCTCCTCGGTGGCGCGGACGACGGTCGGCAGCATGAGGATCGTCAGCGACAGCGCGCCCGCGAAGCCGGAGAAGTCCATGCCGAGCGCGAGCAGCCAGAACGCGAGGACGAACAGGCCCGACACGATCGACGGGATGCCGGTCATGACGTCGACGAAGAAGCTGATCGTGCGGCCGAGCCGCCCGTTGCGGGCGTACTCCACCAGGTAGATCGCGGTGAGCACGCCCAGCGGGACGGAGATCAGCGCGGTCAGCCCGACCTGTTCCAGCGTGCCGATGATGGCGTGGTAGGCGCCGCCGCCGGCGTCCTTGCTGGCCAGACCGTTCATCGAGTGGGTGAGGAACACGCCGTCGAACCGCTTGGCGCCGTTGGCGATCACCGTCCAGAGCACCGACACCAGCGGAATGACCGCCAGCAGGAACGCGAAGTAGACGAACACCTTCGCGGCGCGGTCCTTGGCCTTGCGGCCCGCCGACACCGACCCCAGCGTCGACGTCGCCTTCGTACCGGAGAGGGAGGTCACGAGAACTCCTTGCGGCGGGCCACGACCGCGCGGGCGCCCACGTTGACGATCAGGGTGATGACGAACAGGACGAGACCGGACGCGATGAGCGCGCTGCGTCCCGTCGGCCCGGACATGGCGAAGGTGTTCGCGATGTTCGCCGCGAACGTGTTGCCGCCGTCCTTGAGGATGTGCCAGTCGATCCCGGACGTGGTGGACAGCACCATCGCGACCGCGATGGTCTCGCCGAGGGCGCGGCCGAGGCCGAGCATCGCCGCCGACACCATCCCGGAGCGGCCGAACGGCAGCACCGACATCCGGATCATCTCCCAGCGGGTCGCGCCGAGCGCCAGCGCCGCCTCCACGTGCGCGTGCGGGACCTGCACGAACACCTCGCGGGTGATCGCGGAGATGATCGGCAGGATCATGATGGCGAGCACGATGGAGGCGGTGAGGATCGTCCGGCCGCCGGTCTCGTTCCCGCCGAACAGCGGGATCCAGCCGAAGTAGGAGTTGAGGAACTCCGACACCCCGGTCATCTTCGTGACCAGGAAGTTCAGGCCCCACAGGCCGTAGACGATGCTGGGCACCGCGGCGAGCAGGTCGACCAGGTAGGCCATCACGCCGGCGAGCCGGCGGGGCGCGTAGTAGGTGATGAACAGCGCGATGCCGACCGCCACGGGCACCGAGATGACCAGCGCCAGGACCGAGGTCATCAGCGTGCCGAAGACGAGCTGGGCGATGCCGAACTTCGCGGGGGTCCCGTCGGGGTTCCACTCCTGCGAGGTGAGGAAGTTCGCCTTGTCGTCCTGGAGCGCCGGGATCGCCTTCCACACCAGGAAGACGGCGATCGCCGCCATGATCGCCAGGATCACCAGGCCGGAGCCGCGGCTCAGCCCGGCGAAGATCCGGTCCCCGGCGCGGCCGGTGCTCATCGAGAGCGCGGGCCGGGGACGCTCCGCCGCCTTGGCCAGGGCGGCGGGGGTGTCGCTCGTCACGGTGTCTCCCTCCTCGCGGCCCGCGTCCGGGCCGCTGAGACGTGCGGCGGCCCCGCCGCCGGGATCACCGGCGGCGGGGCTGTGGCTGGTGCCGGAGTCCTCGCGGGTCAGGACAGGCCCTTGACCGTCTCGCGCACCTTGGTGGCGATGTTGTCGGGCAGCGGGGCGTAGCCCTGCGAGGTCAGCGACTGCTGGCCCTCGGGGCTGGAGATGTAGGTCAGGAAGGACTTGACGAACGTGGCCTGCTCGGCGGGCAGGCCCTTCTCACAGGCGATCTCGTAGGTCACGAGGACCAGCGGGTAGGCGCCCGCCACCTTGGTGTTGTAGTCCAGCTTCAGGGCGAGGTCGTTGCCGGTGCCGACGATCTGCGCGCCCTGGACGGCCTTGGAGGCGTTCTCCGGGCTGATCTCGGTGTACTCGCCGGCACCGTTCTGCAGCTTCGCCGTCTGCAGGCTGTTGTTGCTGGCGAACGACAGCTCGACGTAGGAGATCGAGCCCTCGGTCTGCTTCAGCGCGGTGGAGATGCCGTCGGAGCCCTTCAGGCCCTGGCCGCCGGGGGCGACCCACTTCTTGCCGGGCTCGAACGACCACACGTCGGGCGCGGTCGCCTTCAGGTACTTCGTGAAGTTGTCGCTGGTGCCGGAGTCGTCCGAGCGGTGCAGCGTCTTGATCGCGGTGGACGGCAGCTTGGCGCCGCTGTTCTCCTTGGCGATCGCCGCGTCGTTCCACTTGGTGATCTTGCCGGCGAAGATGCCCGCGAGCGTCTTCGGCGACAGCTGGAGGCCGTCGACCCCGTTGAGCTTGTACACGACCGCGATCGGGCCGGGCACCATCGGCAGGTCGATCGCCTTGCCGGTCTTGCAGCGCGCGTCGGCGGGGCCGTGCTCCTCGGGCTTGAGGGCCGAGTCGGAACCGGCGAAGGCGACCTGGCCGGACGTGAAGGCCTGGATGCCCGCGCCCGAGCCGCTCGGGTTGTAGTTGATGTTGGCGCCCGAGCACTTGCTGGTGTAGACCTTCGTCCACTCCTCGATCGCGTTCTTCTGCGCGCTCGACCCGGCCGCGTTGATCGCGCCCTTCGCGCAGTCGATGTTGGCGGCCGCCGCACTGGTGGCGCCGGTCGAGCCGCCGCCGCCGTTGTTGTCGTCACTGCCGCAGGCGGACAGGGCCAGCGCCCCAGCGACGACCACACCGCCGAGGGCGGCGAGCCGAGAACCGTTCTTCACCGGGAGGTCTCCTCTTGGATTCGTCGGGCGGGTCCCCCGACCGCCGCACTGGCACGGTTTGACCAGGTGGTGGGGTCGCCGTCGGATGCGACGGTAGGCAGGCGAGGTGACCGGACGCCCCGATCCAGGTGAACGGAGAATGAACGAGGCCGGGACCTGTTGCGAAGAATGTCCCGATTTGGCGTGGCCGCCGGGTTAACAGCGCAGCTCAGACATGCCAAAAGCCCGTGCGGAGAAGGTCATGCGGGTTTGCCGGAACGGACACCGGGAAGCGGCCCGATCCGGTCAGGGAGACGGATCCGGACCGCCGCCGGAGGATCCCCCGGCGCGGCGTCGCCGCCGGTCACCGCGGATCGGCGGGCTCGTCCAGGCGGCGCTTGTAGTAGGCCCAGGGCGAGTCGAAGTCGGACGGGACGACGAGCTCCCAGCCCTGCTCCTCCAGGGCGCGGCGGCGCCGGCGCGACGGCCACCACAGCCGCCGGTGCTCCCACTTGTCCGGCGACGCCTCGACCAGATGGAAGAGGTACCCGTAGTCGACGGCGTGCCAGCCGCGGCGGCCCTCCCTCTCCAGCGCCTCCATCTCGTTGAAGGCGTGCAGCGGCCGCAGCACCCGGCGGGCGGGGCCACCCTCCGGGACGGACTCCTTGGCCGCGGCCACGGAGGCACCGAACCGCTGCTGGGCGGCCTGACGGCTGATGCCGAGCAGCCCGCCGAGGACCTCCCAGCTGTGCCCGGCGGCGCGCGCGCCGGTGATGGACTGGCGCAGCAGCCTGCCGGCCTCCTCCGCCGCGACGGCGGACGCGGCGACCATCAGCAGGGACGCGTCCGGGTCGCTGTCGAGGCCCTCGCGCCCCTGCTCGCTCGCGGACAGGACGGCTTCGGCGACGGCCTCGCGGATCGCGTCCGCCTGCTCATCGGCAAGGGGCGCGCTCACCGGGCGTCCTCGTCGGGGGCGGGAGGGGTCATGATGTCAAGGATTCCTTGACATCCCACCCGTGTCAACGATTCGTTGACATCACTCGGGAGCGCCGTACATCACGTCGACCGCGTATCGGGTGAACCCCAGCGACTCGTAGAGCCGGACGGCCGCCGTGTTCGACTCGTCCACGTAGAGCATGAACTGCGCGAGCCCGGTGTCGCGCAGATGGTGCAGCCCGGCGAGCGTGAGGGTTCGCCCCAGTCCGAGGCCCTGCGCGTCCGGGTCCACGCCCACCACGTACACCTCGCCGATGCCGCCCGGATGCACCTTCGTCCAGTGGAACCCGGCCGGCTCGCCGCCCCGCTCGGCCAGGAAGAAGCCGGACGGGTCGAACCAGTCCTCCGCCTCGCGCTCGCGGACGTCCTCGATCGTCCAGGCGCCCTGCTCGGGATGGTCGGCGAACGCGCGGCCGTTCACCCGCAGCCACGCCTCCTCGTCGCGCCCCGGATCGAACGTGCGCAGCCGGACGCCCTCGGCGACCGCCGGCTCGGGCAGCGGCCCCTCGGCGGGACGGCGCATCTGGAACAGCGCGCGCACACGAGGCATGCCCTCGGACTCGGCGAGCGCTGCGGCGGCCGGCAGATCGCCGTGCGCCCACACTCGCAGCGGACCGCCGGCCTTCTCGCGCAGCGCCCGCAGGAGCGCGCGCCCATGCCCGCGCCGCCGGTGGCCCGGGTGCACGACCAGCTCGCCAGAGGCGGGCTCGTCCTCCGTCGCCGGATCGAGATGCGCGTAGCCGGCGACCGCGCCGCCGTCGCGGACCACCAGTCCCCCGCGCCCGGCGCGCAGCGCGAGCAGCGCGTGCTCCGACAGGGGCGCGACGCCGTCGGCCCCGGCGGCCGCCTCGACCAGCGCGCCCACCTGCTCCGCCTCGTCCCCCCGCAGCTCGTCCATGATCACACCCTAACCGCCCGCCGCCCTGGTCAAGTTGTCACATAACCGTCATCACTCCGCCGATCGCCGGATGCCCGGCCTCTCTACCGTCCAGCGCATGATCAGACGACGCACCCTCCTGGCCGGCGCCACCGCGGGGCTGGTGGCGGCGGGACTGGCCGCGCAACCCGCGTCCGCGCACCCCAAGCCCCCGGCGTCCGTCCGCCTGCTCGCGCTGAACGACTTCCACGGCAACCTGGAGCCCCCGACCGGCAGCTCCGGCACCGCCATCGACGAGAACGGGAACTCCGTCCCCGCGGGCGGCGCCGCCTACGTCGCCGCCCACCTCAAGCAGCTGCGCGACCGCGACACCCTCACGGTCGCGCAGGGCGACCTGATCGGCGCGTCCCCGCTGATCTCGGCGGCGTTCCACGACGAGCCGTCCGTCCAGTTCATGAACGACATCGGCCTCACCGCGTCGGCCGTCGGGAACCACGAGTTCGACGAGGGCTACCAGGAGCTGCTGCGCATCCAGAACGGCGGCTGCCACCCCGTCGACGGCTGCTCCCCCGCGGGTGAGTGGAAGGGCGCGAAGTTCGACTACCTGGCGGCGAACGTGCTGCTGGAGAAGAAGAACAAGCCGCTCCTCGACCCCTGGACGATCCGCCGGATCAACGGCGTCAAGATCGGCTTCATCGGCGTCGTCACCAAGACCACGCCGACCATCGTCACCGCCGACGGCGTCAAGGGCCTGCGGTTCGACGACGAGGTCGACGCCGCGAACAAGGCCGCCAAGGAGCTGAGGAAGCGCGGCGTCCACGCGATGGTGCTGCTCGTCCACGAGGGCGACAACGTCAACGCCGGCGAGAAGCCCGACGACTGCGGCGTCGTCCCCGGCGCCGGCACCCGCATCGCCCAGCAGGCCGACCCGGACATCGACGTCGTCCTCGCCGGCCACACCCACCAGCAGTACGTCTGTACGGTGAAGGGCCCGGACGGCCGGCCGCGGCTCTACTCGTCCGGCTCCTCGTTCGGCCGGATCATCACCCAGGTCGACTTCAAGGTCGACCGGCGCACCGACGACATCGTCCGCTCGTCGATGACGGCCGACAACCACGTCGTCACCCGCGACGTCCCGCCGGACCCGGCGACGCAGAAGTTCGTGCAGACCTGGAAGGACCGGGTCAGCGTGATCGCCGACAAGCCCGTCGGCAGGATCACCGCCGATCTCACCCGCGCCCCGTCCGCCGCCGGCGAGACGGCGCTCGGCGACGTCATCGCCGACTCCCAGCTCGCCGCGATGAAGGACAAGGGCGCCCAGGTCGCGCTGATGAACCCCGGCGGCGTCCGGACCGACCTCACCTACAAGGCGAGCGGCTCCGAGGGCGACGGCGTCGTCACCTACGGCGAGGCGTTCGCCGTCCAGCCGTTCAGCAACGTGCTCGGCGTGACGTCGCTGACCGGCGCGCAGCTCGACGCCCTGCTGGAGCAGCAGTGGACGTCCGCGGGCGAGAAGATCCTCCAGCCGTCCGCGAACCTGCACTTCACCATCGACCGCTCCAAGCCGGTCGGCGACCGGGTCTCGAACATCACGGTCGGCGGCGCCGCCGTGGACCCCGCCGCCACCTACAAGGTCGCCGCGAACAACTTCCTGCTCGGCGGCGGCGACGGCTTCACCACGTTCACCCAGGGCAAGGACCAGGTCCTCGGCCCGATCGACCTGGACGGCTTCGTCGCCTACCTGAACGCCCAGGGCACCATCAGCCCCCCGCCCCTGGACCGGATCTCCGGGAGCTGAGAGCCGGCTGAACACCGGCACGGAAAGCCCGGCTGAAGAAGGCACGGAAGGCCAGACCCCAGCCAAGGCCACGGGTGGGCCCGCGGAGCGAGTGCAGCGAGCGCAGCGGGCCTACCCGACGACTGACAGGCTGTTTCGCCGCGGAGCGCTAGCGGAGCGGCGAAACAGCCTGTCAGTCGCAACGGGGGTTCCAGGGGGTCGCCCCCCTGGGAAAACACAGCCCCCCTGGGAAATCACGCCCAGAAGTGGACGGCCCAGTAGACGACGGCGGCGACGATCGCGGCGGCGGGGAGGGTGAGGACCCAGGCCATGATGATGTTGCCGGCCATGCCCCAGCGGACGGCGGACAGCCGTTTGGTGGCCCCCGCACCCATGATCGCCGAGGTGATCGTATGCGTGGTGGAAATTGGAGCGTGCCAGAAGTACGCGGTGACGTACAGGACGATCGAGGCGGTCGCTTCCGCGGCGAAGCCCTTCGGCGGGTCCACCTCGATCACCTTGCGGCCCAGCGTCCGCATGATCCGCCAGCCGCCCGCGTAGGTGCCGAGCGACAGCGCGCCCGCGCACGAGACGATCACCCACAGCGGCACCGAGTTCCCGCTCGCGTGCCCGGTGGTGACCAGCGCGAGCACGATCACGCCCATCGTCTTCTGCGCGTCCTGCAGGCCGTGGCCGAGGGCGAGCGAGGCCGCCGACAGCGTCTGCGCGATGCGGAACCGCCGCACCACCCGGCTCGGCTGGGCCCGCCGGAAGATCCACAGGATCGCGACCATCGCCAGGTAGGCCAGGGCGAACCCGACCACCGGCGACACCACCATCGGCACGACGACCTTGTCGACCACGCTCTGCCAGTTCACGTACGACGAGGAGGCGAGCCCGGCCCCGACGACGCCGCCGATCAGCGCGTGCGACGACGAGGACGGCAGCCCGAAGTACCAGGTGATCAGGTTCCAGGTGATCGCGCCGAGCACGCCGGCGGCGATGACGGTGAGGCCGTGCAGGCCGCTCGGCGGGGTGATGACCTCGCTGATGGTCTTGGCGACCTCGACGCCGAGCAGCGCGCCCAGCATGTTCATCACCGCGGCCATGCCGAGCGCCACCCGCGGCGTCAGCGCCCGTGTGGACACCGCCGTCGCGATGGCGTTCGCGGCGTCGTGGAAGCCGTTGGTGTAGTCGAACACCAGCGACACCACGATGACCAGGACGAGCACGGCCATCTGCGCGTCGGACCGCAGCCCGAGCGCGCCCGCGACCATCACCAGGAGGATCCCGGCGAGGAGCAGCAGCCACGCCCGTCCGCTGACGCGGCGGGTCGCCTGCTCGCCGATCGATTCGTCGGTGTCCGCCGTCGGCTCCCGGACGATGGTCGAGCCCGGTTTCGGGGCTGCGCTCATGATTCCTTGACCGCGATGGTCTCGACCGTGTTCGCGACCTGCTCGAACGCGTCCGCGGCCTCTTCGAGGCGGTCGATGACCTGCTTGAGCTTCAGCACGTCCAGGGTGTCGTACTCGCCGCTGAACAGCTGCGCCAGCAGCTTGCGGTACACCTGGTCGCCCTGGTTCTCGAGCCGGTTGATCTCGATCCAGTACTCGTTGAGCTCCTTCATGGAGCGCAGCCGGGGCATGGCCTCCGCGGTGAGCTCGGCGGCCCGCTCCAGCACCTCCACCATGTGCACGATCCCCTTGGGGAACTCGTCGATCTTGTAGAGGGCGACGAGGTCGGCTGCCTCCTCCATCTCGTCCATCACGTCGTCGATCGAGGAGGCCAGCCGGTAGATGTCCTCGCGGTCGAACGGGGTGATGAAGGTTTCGTTCAGCCGTCGCATGATCGCGTGAGTGCATTCGTCGCCCGCATGTTCGCAGGCGCGCATCTTCTCCGCGATCGCTGCCCGGTCGGCGCCGTCGCTGATGAGCTCTACGAGCAGCCTGGCGCCGGTGACCAGGTTGTTCGCCGAGTCGGCGAACATGTCGTAGAAGCTGTCCTCACGCGGCGTGAGACGCAAGCGCACGTCGTTCTCCTGATGTGCCGGAACAGTCCGCAGAGGATCGTAGGCGCTACTGGCCGTAAAAAGAACCTTTGCCCCAGCTTCGGCCGGTGTCACCCATCCTCTCACCTACAAGATTGCCCTAGATCACCAGGTACATACCCCTGCGGTTGTGCCAATCGGGCCCGCTGCGCATAGGCTCTGGTCCGGACCAACGGCCGCACGGAGAGTGACGACGCGTGTGAGTGAGATTCGTTACAGCGTCCCGGCGATCAGCTGCGGGCACTGCGTGACCGCGATCAGCGGGGAGGTCGGGCGGGTGCCCGGCGTGAGCGAGGTGGCGGTGGACGTGGACGCCAAGATCGTCACCGTCCGTGGCGACGGACTGGACGACGCGGCGCTGCGCGCGGCGATCGACGAGGCCGGTTACGACGTCGCGGGCTGACCTGGGCACCCGGTTTCGGGACCTGCACCATCGGCAGAAACGGTCGGCCCGTCTCAGGCGCCGGACGCGAGCCGTCCTGGCGGCCAGGCAGGCGGACCGGCCCGGGAACGCGAACCGGGGACGTCCGTCGCGGACGCCCCCGGGCGGATCGGGCCTCGGCTACTCCTGCGGCGTCAGCTCGCGACGACCGGCCTCGCCGGAACGCACCCCGAGCACCATGTCGATTTCCGCGATGGTGAGCGGCCGCTCCGCCGCCGCCACCGCGCTGAGCATCTCGGCATAGAGTTCGATCTCGTCCAACGCAACGCGGTCGTGGACGCGCAGATCGAGGTTCTGCTGGCGCACCGCGTCCACCTCCGTTCGTTCCCCACACCCGAGTCCGAGGCTACGCGTCCCGCCCCGACGGGCACATGACCCAAGAGGGCCATTCGAGGGCCACCCACATCCGTGGTCTTCCCGGGTCAGGTGAGCATGATGCGCCCGATCACCCGGGAGGGGTCCCCCGACGACCTGTCAAGGACGCCGGTCGGACGCCGTCAGCCGCCCCGGTGGAAGTCGCCCAGCATCTGCTCCAGCGGCGTCTCCGGCAGGTCGCGGGCGGTGAGCCGGGCCACCGTCGCCGCGTTGACGTCCGCGCCCGCGAGGCGCGCCGCCTGCCGCGCGACCGTCTGCTCGAACAGCGCCCGGACCGTCCTGGCGTAGGCGAACGACGGGTCCTGCCGCAGCCGCTCGAAGCGGGTGAGCAGCTCGACGCGCAGCTCCTCGTCCAGCATGTACAGGTCGCGCTCGGCGTACTTCTGGAACAGCCCGACCATCTCCCGGTCGCTGATCCCCTGGAACTCCATGATCCGCGCGAACTCGGCGCGGAAGGCGGGGCTGCCCGCGAGGAACCCCTCCATCTCCGCCGCCGGGCTGGAACAGACCACCATGAACCGCCCGCCGCGCTCGCGCATGCCGCGCAGCAGCTCGTTCACCACCGCCGGGCTGCGGTCCAGCAGGTACGCCTCCTGGATCAGCAGCACGCCGCCAAGGGCCTGCTCGATCATGCCGGCGACCCGGCTCTCGGTGTCCGGCTGGTCGCGCCCCGCCAGGTGCACCGGACGGCACGCCACCACGTGCCCCGACTCCAGCAGCCCGAGCGCCGCGTAGATCCCGCCGACGAGCCCCGCCACCGTCGTCTTGCCCGTCCCGGGCGGCCCGACGAACACCAGGTGGTGGGCGTCGCGGTCCGCCACGCCGTACCGGACCCGGTCCGCCGCCTGCTCCGCCTCGTCCGCCATCTCCCGGACGACCGCCTTGACGTCGTCCAGCCCGGTCAGCCCGTCCAGCTGGCGCAGGTAGCCGTCGATGTCGCCGGGGGGCCGCAGCGCCGGCTCGATGCCCTCCGCGACGCCGTGCAGGTCGTCCGGCGTCAGGACGAGCCGGTCGTGCGACGCGCCGGCCCGCGCCATGTTCCGCTGGCTCGCCTGGTCCAGGTACGCCTCGACGAGCCGCGCGTTCACCAGGTCGCCCGGGCCGCGGAGCCGTTCGAGGTCCTCCTTCGCGACCTCCAGCGCCGACGCCCCGATCGTGACGCGCCGCTCGTCCGCCAGCAGGTGCAGCAGCGTCATCCGGGCGTCCAGCCCGCTGAAGTCGGGCAGGCGGTACACCCGGAACGCCTGCACCAGCCTCGGGTGCTCCCTCAGCAGCCGCTTGTACGCGCGCGGCTCGCACGTCGCGATCAGCGGCGTCGTGTTCACCGGGTCGCGGCGCGCCCGCCGCACCGCGCCGGTGACCGCGACCGGGTCCTGCGCGGCGCCGATCGCCACGTCCAGCCGCTCGAACAGGATCGCCGGGCCCTGCTGCCGCAGGATCCGCTCCATGGCGTCCACCGGCGCGTCGCGGACGTCGTCGGCGTCGTGCGCGCGGATGGCGCCGTCGCCGAGGCCCGCGTCCGCCAGCGTCAGCGCGATCAGCCGCGCCAGCCTGCGCTGGCCGGTGTGCGGGCCGCCGACCAGCAGCACCCCCGGCACGCCCGCCGGCGCCGACCCCGGGCGGCCGTCCACCCGGGTCACCTCGGCGTCCTCCCCGGCCGCCGCGTTCCACTCCTCGACCTGGGCCCGCAGCTCGTCGAGCAGCTCGCCCGCGTCCTGCTCGCCGGACACGAACCCGATCCCGAACCGTTCGAGCGTCCGGCGCCGGCCGAGGTCCTGCGGCGGCGGGATCTCGTGGACGGGCCGCTCGGGCGACGGCGTGTCGTCCAGGAAGTCGAAGTCGCCGACCATGGTCTCGGACATGACCCGGGTCCCGGGACCGGGGGGCGGCCCCTGCGCGGGGCCGTCCTCCAGGTCCTCCGGGCCGAGGATGCGCGTGCCGGGCGGCTGCGCGTTCCGCGGGGGCGGCGGCACCGGAGAGCCCTGCGGGGCCGCTGGGGAGCCCTGGGGGGACGGCAGGGCGCCCTGGGGGGACGCCGCCCCGTCCTCGAAGCGCGTCGCGTACGCGCCGGCGGGCGGCCGCGGCGCCGCGCCTGCGTCCTCGGCCCGCGTCGCGTACGGGTCGAACGCGGCCGGCTCCACCGGGGGCACTCCCGGCTGCGCTCCCTGCGAGCCCGGAGCTGCCGGGGGCCCCTGCGGACTCTGTGCGGCCGGAGAGCCCTGCGGATTCTGTGCGGCCGGAGGGCTCTGCGGGCTCTGTGCGGCCGGGGGCACGCCGGCGCCGGGAGGCAGCCCTTGAGCGGGAGGCCCGTCGCCGAGCCGCTGGTAACCGAGCTGCGTGTACGGCGGCACGACCGGCTCGTCGTGCTTCTCCTCGTCCGGTGAGAAACCGCCGAGCTGCTCCGCCGGCCCCTGCCCCCGGTCGGGAGAGGTGGCCTCCTGGTCCGCGAAGGGCGGCTGCCCGGCGCCCGGATAGGGCGCCCCGCCCGCCTGCGGCTGCGCCTGACCGGCGTCGAAGCCCGGGTATCCGGACGGTCCCGGGTCGGGCGGCCCGAGCGGCGGCACGCCCGGCATACCGAGGGCGGCCTGCCCCTGATCGCTCGGCACGGGCTTGGGCGCGGCCTGCTGGAAACCGAGCTCGGTGTACGGCGGCGCCACGTTCCCGCCGGCGTCCTCCTCGGCGGGCGAGAGGCCGCCCATCGCCGGATCCGGCGAAGCGAACCCGGCCGCCGGCTGCGGCCGCCCCGCCGGACCGGGCGCGTTCTCCCAGCCCGGCTGGGCCGGCGGCTGGACGAACGGCTGCGCGGGCCCCTGCGGCTCCGCCGGCTTCGGCGGCGCACCCGGCGCCACGCCCGGCTGGCTCTGCATGCCGAACGGCGGCGACGGCGACGGGCTCGGTGGCGGGGTCTGCGTCGGCGCGGCCGCCGTGGCGCGCGCACGGGTGCGCCCGATGATCCCCGCGATGATCGCGGTCGGCGTTGGGAAGCCGCGGGGCCGCGCCGGCATCCCGCCGAGCCGGCACCACGCGAGGTCCAGCTCGTACATCGCGGCGAGCAGCGTCTCGGCGCTCTCGCCGGAACCCGCCGCCAGCAGCGGGTCCGGCAGCCGCAGGTCGGTCGGCCACAGCCGGCGCAGCGGATGCCCCTTCTGCTCCGCCACCGCCTGCACCGTGTACCGGATCTCCGGGTCCAGCCACGGGACGATCGAGCCCGCCACGTCCTTGCGGACGACGTCCAGGTCGGCGGCCAGCAGCGCGGCGGCGACCATCCGCGGCTCGGTGTACGCCGCGTCGGCGGGGTCGCCCGGCAGGTCGGCGATGGCCTCGCTCAGCGTGTAGAACGCGTGCCGGAAGTTGTCGCCCGGCGAGCTCTCGTTCCGCAGCGCCGGCACGAGGTGCGGCGGGCACCGGGTCAGCCACTGCTGGACGATCGCCTGGTCCCCGTACGGGAGCGCCCCGTAGTCGACCGTCGGGTTGCTCAGCGTCGTCCCGAGGATCGCCAGCAGCGCGTCCGCCCGGGTCTGGAACCGCACGTCGTCGCGCAGCGCGCTCGCGACCGCCCACATCGTCCGCAGGACGACGACCGCCGCGTCCACGCGGCTGGCGCGCAGCCGCTCGGAGTACAGCCCGACCAGCGTCTCCAGCGCGGGCGGGGTCATCCAGCGCGGGCCGTCCACGTCCGGCAGCGGCCTGGCCCGGTACGGCCTCCACAGGTCCAGCATCTGCGCGTCCAGCCGGGCGTCGAACACCGGCGCGGTCGCGCACCACATCATCACGCCCCACGCGACCGCCACCGTGGACGGCGTCTCCTGCGTGAACTGCGACCACCAGTGCGGGTACTCCGGGGCGGACAGCGCCGCCGCGGACTCCACGGTCGCGCGGACCCGCGACGTCAGCTCGCTCGCGAAGCCGTGGCCGACGAACGGCAGCGACGCCGGCGGGTCATAGGAGAAGTCGGGGCCGGCCGGGATCACGTGCGGCGGGAGCTGCGGGACCTGCATCCCGCCCTGCTGCGCGGGCCGCGCCGCCATCCGCACGGCGGGCGTCCGCGGCGGCGGGCACAGGTACCACTGGCCGTCCGACGGGTGCAGCCGGTACCACCGGGCCCACGCGCCGAACAGCCACCACGTCCCGTCCGGCAGGACGAGCATGCGGCCGGCGATGGCGTGATGGCGCTGCTGAGGAGGCGCCGACGGCCACCATTGGGCGGCCACCATCGCCCTCGTGTCGCGCTCGGCCTCCGCGAACGGGTCCTGCCCCATCCGGGGGCTGGGCGGCGGAGCACTGCCATAGCCCGGTCCCCACACCACGTGGGTCATGGTAGTCAGACGGAGCGCCCCAGAATTCCCTCCGAGCGGCCCGCCGCGAATACCCCCAGGTCAGCCCCTACCGTCCCGCGCAAACCTGTTGATCCGCCAGTCCGCGGGAGCCGCCGGCGGGAGTCAGCGCCAGGCGGCGCGGGCGTGGCGCTCGGCCTTCTGCATGTAGACGTCGGGGGTGTGCTGGAGGACCGAGCGGTCGGCGTCGTTCAGCTCGCGGACGATCTTGCCGGGCGTGCCCGCGACCAGGACGCCCGACGGGATCCGCTTGCCCGGCGGCACGAGCGCGCCGGCGGCGATGAGCGTTCCCGCCCCGATCCGGGCGCCGTTCAGCACGATGGCGCCGATGCCGATCAGCGAGCCGGTCTCGACGTGCGCGCCGTGCACCATGGCCTTGTGCCCGAGGCTGACCCGGTCCTCCAGGACGGCGGGCATGCCCGGGTCGGCGTGCAGGCAGCTGAGGTCCTGGATGTTGCACTCGTCGCCGACGACGATCTCCTCGTCGTCGCCGCGCAGCACCGAGCCGTACCAGACGCTGGACGCCCGGCCGAGCGTCACGCGTCCGACGACCACCGCTCCGGGCGCCACCCAGGCCTCGGCGTGGATCTTCGGCCCGTCCTCGCCCAGCGACCCCACATAGCTCATGCGCCCGATGCTAGGCCGTGCCCGGATCCGGCCGGGGGCCGGGGAGGCGGGACCCGGGGAGGGCGGACGCGGTGCCCTGGACGGGTCGATTCGGTGGATGTCACGCGACACGGCGGCGCAGGTGAGGGCGTTTTTTCGGGAAATTGGGTATTTTGTCGCCCCCAGCCAGATGAAGAAACGGCAGCGAGAAGGGCGTTCCGGTTGCGCGAGCGGGGCGGATCGCACGAGAGTCGATGCTGACGTTTCTGCTGTGGGCCCGCTGACCGGCGGGTGAGGATTCGCAAACCGACCCTGACGGGGTGATACCCCCGCCAACGACCCCCCAAGGCATCATGAGCAACGAAGCCGAAATCCTGCCGAACCTCCTTCAAGACGAGTCCTTCGAGATCGTCATGCGCGGCTACAACCGCCGCCAGGTCGACGACTACATCGCCCGCGCCCAGCAAAAGCACCGCGAGCTGGAGGCCCGGCTCGCGCGCGCCCAGGACGACGCCGAGCGCGTCCGCCGGGAGATGGCCGAGGTGCGCGAGGCCCGCAAGCCCACCGGCGACGACCTGAGCGACCGGCTGCGCCAGATCATCAACCTCGCCGAGGACGAGGCGCAGGACAAGGTCGCCGAGGCCGAGGCCAAGGGCGCCGAGATCCGCAAGGACGCCGAGCAGGAGTCCAAGCGCATCATCGACGAGGCCCGCGCGCACGCCGACAAGAACCTCTCCCAGGCGCAGGAGAAGGCCGACCACATGCTGTCCGCCGCCAAGAAGGAGTCCGACAGCGTGCTGTCGGCCGCCAAGCAGGAGGCGGAGCAGACGGTGACGAGCGCGCGGCTGGAGGCCGAGCGCACGCTCACCGCGTCCGAGCGCCGCGCCAGCGTGATCAACGAGGGCGCCACCCAGCGGCTCACCTCGCTGACCAAGAACCACACGCAGGCCCTCCAGCGGCTCACCGAGATCAGCGAGACCCTGCACCGGCTGCTGACCGCCGAGAACGAGGCGGGCCCGCTGGAGAAGATGGTCGAGGACGCCGTCCGGCAGACGCCGCCGCGCAAGCAGCCGGCCGCCGCCCCCGCCCAGCCGGTCCCCGCGCAGCCCGCCCCCGCCGCCGCGGCCGGGCCCAAGCCGCCCGCCCCGTCCACCGCGACCGGGCCCAAGCCCGTCGTGGCCAAGCCGGCCGCCGCTCCCGCGCCGTCGATGAAGAAGCCGGAGCCGGACGGCCCGGTCACCGGCACGGGACCGCAGGTCCCGCCGCCCGCGAAGGCGCCGCGGCCGATCGAGGACACCGACGGCGGCCCGTCCGCCGGCCACGCCCCGATCGTCCCCCCGGCCCCGCGCGGGCCCGCCGACCCGAGCTGATCCCCAGCCCCGGCGGAAACGTCACCCGCTCCCCGAACGGTGCGCCCGGCCCCTGCCGGGCGCACCGTTCGCGTTTCCGCGGCCGTTCGGGCGGAGCGGAAATCGCGACATAGGATCATCCGGGTGAGCAAGAGGACCACGACGCGCAACGGGACCGCCCGCCCGATCCGGCTCCTCGGCGACCCGGTGCTGCGCACCGAGTGCGATCCCGTACGGACGTTCGACACGGCCCTCGAGAAGCTGGTCGACGACATGTTCGTCACGATGTACGAGGCGGACGGCGCGGGCGTGGCCGCGAACCAGGTCGGCTCCGGCCTGCGCCTGTTCGTGTACGACTGCGAGGACGACCGGGGGCGCCGGCACGTCGGCCACGTCGTCAACCCGGTGCTCGTGGCCGCCGACGGCGAGCTGCTGGTGGAGTCCGAGGGGTGCCTGTCGCTGCCGAGCATGCGCTTCGACACGCCGCGCCACGCGCACGCGGTCGTGGAGGGCGTGGACGCGAAGGGCCGGCCCGTCCGCGTGGAGGGCACCGGGTACTTCGCCCGCTGCCTCCAGCACGAGTGCGGCCATCTCGACGGCAAGGTCTACATCGACGTGCTGTCCGGCGACGTGCGGCGCGAGGCGATGCGGGCGATCCGGGACCTCCAGCGCCCCTGAGCCCGGCTCAGTCGGCGTCCAGCGGGAAGAGCACGCGGAAGGTCGCGCCCTCGCCCGGGGTCGAGTCGACCTCGACCGACCCCTCGTGCGCGGCGACGAGCGCGGCGACGATGGCGAGCCCGAGGCCGGTCCCGGTCCGGCCGTCCTCGCGGGAGCGGGACGCGTCGGCGCGGTAGAAGCGCTCGAAGACCCGTTCGGCCTGGTCGGGTGAGAGGCCCGGGCCCTCGTCGGCGACCTCCAGCTTCGCGGCGGGCGCGCCGCGCAGGGTGCCCGGGGACAGGCGCACCTCCACCGGCGTGCCCGGCGGCGTGTGCGCCACCGCGTTCGCCAGCAGGTTGCCGAGGACCTGCCGCAGGCGCGGCTCGTCCCCCCGCACCTGGTAGGCGAGGCCGCCCTCGACCGACAGCTCGATCCGCCGGTCCGGCGCGACGACCCGGGCCTCCTGCACGGAGTCGGCGGCGACGGCGAGCAGGTCGACGGGGCGCCGCTCGATGGGCCGCTGGCGGTCGAGGCGGGCGAGCAGCAGCAGGTCCTCGACGAGCAGGCCCATCCGGCCGGCGGTCTCCTCGATGCGGCCGATCATCCGGCCGACCTCCTCGGGGGTGCGGGCGGCGCCCTGCCGGTAGAACTCGGCGAAACCGCGGATGGCGGTGAGCGGGGTGCGCAGCTCGTGGCTGGCGTCGGCGACGAAGCGGCGCATCCGCTCCTCGGACCGGCGGGCCGTCTCCTCCGAGCGCCGCGCCGCCGCCTCCGACTCGGCGCGGGCGCCGAACGCCGCCTCGATCTGGGCGAGCATCGCGTTCAGGGACCGTCCGAGCCGGCCCATCTCGGTGCGCGGGTCGGCCTCCGGGACGCGCCGCGACAGGTCGCCGGCCGCGATCGCGCCGGCGGTCTCCTCCACCTCGGCGAGCGGGCGCAGGCTCGCGCGCACCACCCACACCCCGAGGACGACCAGCACCGCGAGGACCAGCAGCCCGACGATCACGTCGATGGCGATGAGCCGGTTCACGGTCCGCTGGATCTCCGCCAGGCTGACCGCGATGAGGACGGTGGCGCCGGTGCCCGGGATCGGCTCGGCGAGCACCCGCCATTTCGCGCTCGACCCGCCCGTCCCGGACACGGTGAACGGCCGGTCGATCCGGCCGGTGACGTCGGCGGGCAGCTTGGGGTAGCCGCGCTCGCCCACCGCGAGGTTCTGCCCGATCGGGCGGCCGTCGGCCCCGCGGACCTGCGCGTACATCTCGCTGGGCACCCGGACGTTCAGGTTGTAGTGCCCCTGGACCTGCTCGGTCACCTGGATGATCACGTGCCCGACCGAGGAGCGCAGCTGGTCGTCGGCGCGCCCGACGAGGTACTGGCGCAGCACGGAGGCGCCGGCCGCGCTCATCACGGTCATCCCGAGGGTGACCAGGACGAGCATGCCGGCGATGAGCTTCATCTGCAGCGGCGACCGCGACCACAGCCCGCGGATCCAGGAGTTCCATCGGGGGCGCCGCGGCGGCTCGCCGCCTCCCGCCCCGCCCCGGTACGCGCCGCCGGCCGCGGCCCGCCGGTCGCCGGGCGGCGGTCCCGGCTCCATGACCGGCCGGTCGCCGGGCGCCGGGCCCGCGGGGTGCGCGGAGAGCGCGCCGGGGCCGGGAACGCGGGGCTCCATCAGGCCGGGGGCTCTCTCAGGACGTAGCCGACGCCCCTCAGCGTGTGGATGAGGCGGGGCTCGGCGTTGTCGACCTTGCGGCGCAGCGCGGACACGTAGGACTCGACGATGCCCGCGTCGCCGCGGAAGTCGTAGTTCCACACGTGGTCGAGGATCTGGGCCTTGGACAGGACCCGCCCGGCGTTCGCCATGAAGTAGCGGAGCAGCTTGAACTCCGTCGGCGACAGCTGAACGGCCTTGCCGCCGCGCCAGACCTCGTGGCTGTCCTCGTCCAGCTCGACGTCGGCGAACACCATCCGGGGCGGGGGCTCGGCGACGCCGCCGCGGAAGCGCCGCAGGACGGCGCGGATGCGCGCGATGACCTCCTCCAGGCTGAACGGCTTGGTGACGTAGTCGTCGCCGCCGATCGTCAGCCCCTTGATGCGGTCCTGGACCGCGTCGCGCGCGGTGAGGAACAGCACGGGGGTGTGGTCGCCGCCGGACCGCAGCCGCCGCGCGACGTCGAACCCGTCGATGTCGGGCAGCATCACGTCGAGGACGATCAGGTCGGGCCGGTGCCGGCGCGCGGACTGGACGGCGTCGGCCCCGTTGGTCGCGGTGAGCACCTCGAAGCCGGTGAAGCGCAGGCTGCCGGCCAGCAGCTCCAGGATGTTCGGCTCGTCCTCGACGACGAGCAGCGTCGCCTCGGGCGCCCGCACGCCTGCGTTCGCGTTCGCGTTCGCCGTCCGTTCAACCACTGACACGCTCTCCCTCCAGGGTCGACTCCGAGGTTCCCACCCGAACCTGAATGTCCCCTGAAGGTGCGCCGAGCATTCCCTTCACCTGCGGCTCCTCGCCTCCGCCTCGATCGCGCGGACGAGCATGTCGAGCTCGGTGGCGAACACCTCCGCGGTGGTGATCTCGCGGAGGTGCGGTTCGGCGGCGCGCAGCCGCGGCAGGGCGCCGGGGCCGTCCGCGGCGGGGCGGGCGTGGGCGCCGAGGCTGGCGTTGCGGTGCCGGTCGATGGGGTCGCCGTGGGCTTCGCGGTGCATCCGGCCGAGGACGAGGTCGATGAAGACGAGGTAGTAGCGGACGGCGGCGCGCTCGTCGAGGCCGGCGTCGGCGAGGGTCGCGAGGATCGTCTCGACGAGCCGGAGGGCGCCGGGACCATGGTCGCCGCGGGTGACCAGGGCGTCGATGGTGCCGGGGTAGGCGCCGAGTTCGCGGCGCATGCCGTCGGCGATGCGGCGGAGGCGGCCGGGCCAGGGCCCGGCGCCGAGGTCGGGCGGGACGACGTCGTGCGCCGCGATCGCGTCCATGACGAGCGCGACGAGTTCGTCCTTGCCGGAGATGTGCCGGTAGAGGGCCATGCGGGAGACGCCGAGGTCGGCGGCGAGGGCGCGGATCGTGAGGGCGTCGAGGCCGTCCCGGCGGGTGATCTCGAGGGCGGCGGCGACGATCTGCGCGCGGCTGATGCTGCCCCAGGGCCGCCGCTCGCGAGCAGGCGGTGCGGGCGGGTCGGCAGGCGGGTCGGCAGGCGGGTCGGCAGGCGGGTCGGCGGGCGGGTCGGGCGGCCCGGCGGGCGGGCGGTGCGGGCCGGGCTCGGGCATGCGGAGAACCGTAGCCGAACATCTTGCGGACGGTTGTCCGCAAGATTTAGGTTCGCCTTACCTAACTCCCATGGAAAGGCGGACCCGATGCCCGGAGGGCCGGAACGGAGGGGGGTGATCGCGGCGTTGCCGGCCGCGGTGCTCCCCGCGAGCCTCGCGCAGACGATCGTCATCGCCGCGCTGCCCGTGCTGCGGGACGAGCTGGACGTCCCCGCCGCACAGGTGACCTGGACGCTCACGGCGTTCATGCTGGCCGGGGCCGTCGTCACGCCGATCGCCGGGCGGCTCGGCGACCTGTACGGGCACCGCCGGGCCCTGGTGGCGTGCCTGCTGCTGTTCACCGCCGGGACGGTCGCCGCGGGCCTCGCCGCGTCAGCGCACTCGTTCGGGTGGCTGGTGGCGGGACGCGCCGTCCAGGGGATCGGCTCGGGGACGTTCCCGCTCGCGCTCGGGATCGCCCGGTCGGCGCTGCCGCCGCACCGGCTACGGGGCGTGGTCGCCCTGGTCAGCGCCGTGTTCGGGATCGGCGGGGCGGCCGGCATGGTGGTCGCGGGACCGCTCGTGGACGCCGCCGGGACACCGTGGCTGTTCTGGGCGACTCTGGTCCTCGCCGCCGGCGCGCTCGCTCTGGCGGCCCGGCTGCCGGCGACGCGGCCGGGCGGTTCCGGGCGGATCGACTGGGCGGGCGCGGTGCTGCTGTCGGCGACGCTGGTCTCCCTGCTGCTGGCGATCAGCCAGGGACGCGCGTGGGGCTGGGGTTCGGCGCGGGTCGCCGGGCTCTTCGCGGGCGCGGTCCTGGCGGCGGCCGCCTTCACCGCCGCCGAACGGCGCGTCCGCGCGCCGCTGGTCGACCTGCGGCTGCTGCGCGGGCGCGGACCGGTCACCATCACGCTGGCCACCCTGGTCGTGTGCGTGGCGATGTTCGGTTCGATCACGCTGATCCCGCAGTTCGTGCAGGCGCCGCGGGCGTCCGGTTACGGGTTCGGCCTCTCCGCGTCCGCGGCGGGGCTGCTGATGGTGCCGATGGCGGCGCTGATGCTGCTCGCAGGCCCGGCGGCGCCCCGGGTCGCCCGCCGCGCCGGGTCACGCGTCCCGTTCCAGGCCGGGACGGTCTGCGCGGTCGCCGCGTTCGCCCTGCTCGCGTGGGCGCACGGGGCCCTCTGGGAGGTGTACGCCGCCTGCGCGATCATCGGGGCCGGCTACGGGCTGGCGTTCGCGGCCATCGGGAACCTCGTCGTGGAGAACGCCCCGCCCGGACAGACCGGGGTGGCGACGGGCGTCAACACGATCGTGCGGACGGTCGGGGCCGCGGTCGGCGCGCAGGCCGTCACCGCGATCCTCGCGGCGCGCACGGGGACCGCCGCGAAGCTCCCGCCGGAGTCGGGCTACACCGGGGCGTTCGCGGTGCTCGCCGTGGTCGCGGTCGCCGCCCTCGGCGTCGCCGCCGCGATCCCGCGCGGGGCCGGGGTCTCGCTGGATCCTCGGGAAGCGAGGGGCCTGGATTCAGGGAACGTTCAGGTACGTCCGCTTGAGTGATCGGCACAGGGCGCGCCCCGGTCCGGACAGGGACCGGATCCCCGCGCCCTGGCCACTCCTCCTCGCCACCGCGGCCGAGAGGGCGACACGCCGCACGCCCTCCCGGCCGCGGTTTTTTGATGCAGGCCTTATCCAGCACACTTTCAGGTCGGATCCAGGTGGGCTCCAGACCCCGGGCGCAGATTCGTATGCGACGGCGAGACGAGGGAGTTCACATGGACGCCGGAAGGCCCGAGGAGCCACAGCAGCAGAGTCGGGATCGGCACGTCGCGGGATCCGAGCGGCACACGCCATCCGAGCGGCCCGCGGCACCGGGGCACGCCGGAGGACCCGAGCGGCCCGATTTCGCTTCGCCCGGACAACCGCACGGACAGGCGCCGCACGGACAGGCCCCGCAGGGGCAGCCCCCACACGGACAGGCGCCGCACGGACAGACCCCGCACGGACAGGCCCCGCAGGGGCAGCAGCCGCAGGGGCAGCCCTCGCAGGAGCAGCCGCGCGAACAGGCGCACGGGCAGCAGCCCCTCGGGGGGTGGCAGCAGCCTGGGGCCTGGCACGCGACCACTGCGGCGGGCGGGGGCGCAGGGGCGGCCGGACCGCCGCACTGGGGCCTCCCCCCGGTGGAGGCGTCCGGGCCGTTCCGCCGGGGTCCGATGTGGACGGCGCGGCAGAAGGTCGCGGCGCTGATCGCGGGGGCCGCGCTGGCGGTCGGCGCGGGCGGGGCGGGCGCGGCCGTGGCGATGGCGTTCGCCGACCACGACACCGTCTACTCCAGCCCGGTCGCCGTCTCCGGCGCGTCCAGCAAGGCGAGCACGACCGCGCAGGTCGCCGCCGCCGTGCAGCCGAGCGTCGTGTCGATCTCGAGCCAGTCGCAGACCGGCGAGAGCGAGGGGTCCGGGGTGATCCTGCGCTCCGACGGCGTGATCATGACGAACGCGCACGTCGTCTCGGACGGCGGGCGGCTCTCGGTGAAGTTCAGCGACGGCAGGACCGCGCAGGCGACGCTGCTCGGCGCCGACACCGCGAACGACATCGCGGTGATCAAGGCGCAGGGCGTGTCCGGGCTGAAGCCCGCGACGCTCGGCGACAGCAGCCGGCTCGCGGTCGGCGACACGGTCCTCGCGGTCGGCAACCCGCTCGGGCTGAGCGGGTCGGTGACGTCCGGCATCGTCAGCGCGCTCGGACGCCAGGTCCAGGAGGGCGACTCCGGTGGCGGCCAGCAGAACCTGCCGCCGGGCCTGCAGGGGCAGCTGTCCCAGCAGCAGCAGGCCGTCATCGAGAACGCGATCCAGACCGACGCGGCCATCAACCCCGGCAACTCCGGCGGCGCGCTGGTGAACAGCGCGGGCCAGGTGATCGGCGTCAACACCGCGATCGCCACGTCCGGCAGCAGCTCGGGCAACATCGGCGTCGGCTTCGCGATCCCGATCGACCAGGCGAAGAAGGCCGCCGACAAGATCATCTCGAGCGCGTCGCTCTAGAGGCTCACCGGGGAGCGCCGTCCCGTCCATGCTCTGGGGGGAGCGGGCGGACGGGCGGCGGCCCCGGTGCGAGGGGCCGTTCCCAGGCCGGGCCGGGTGCTGGGGACGGCCCCGTCATGGGAGAGCGGCCGCGTGACCTGCCTGTGGGTCACGCGGCCGCGTCTCCCTGAACGGGCACCGACCGGGCCGGGCGCGGTCGGCCCGGTCGGCGGCATCGGACAGCGGCCGGCAGCGGCCGCCGTCAGCTCGACGGGACGCGGATCGCCGGACGGCGCCCGGCCGTGACCTTCGCCAGCATCTTTCGCGTCGTGTGGAGGTAGTAGTCGCGGGGCAGGGTCCGCAGCCGCAGCGGCAGCCGCGGGTACACCACCGACAGCGCCCCCATCAGCATCCGGAACCGCAGCTCGCGCGCCCGGTTCCACGTCCATCCGTACTGTGCGCGAATCGGCGCCGGCATCATCCCCGCGGTGATCAGCCGGATCGCCGCCAGGCCGGGCGCGTTCAGCGGGCCGCCCGGCAGCCTCGGGTGGAGCACCTGGTCGGCGATCGCCCGGGACGCGTCGCTGATCTCCAGGCCGTTGAGCATGCCGGCGTAGTACACGCGGAAGTCCCGGTACGTCGCGGGCAGCCGCTCCTCGGGGCAGCCCAGGATCGTCGCGTAGACCTTGGTCTGGCCGTAGAACTCCGCCAGCTCGTCCTCGGTGAACGTCCGGCGGAACAGCAGCTGGTAGAACTGCGCGGCGACGGCGAAGAGGGTGGCCGCGACCCACACCTGCAACTCCGGGTCGTTCGCCCGGTAGCCGGGGCCGGTGACCTGGTCGTGCCCCCGCGTGACCAGGGCGCTGAAGGTCTCCGCCTCCTTCCGCGTCCCGAACTGCACCGCGTACAGCCAGCCCATGGTGTTGCGCAGCCGCCGCAGCGGGTCCTCGGCGGTGTAGCTGTGGTCGTACACGCCCTGCGCGACCTGGGGATGCGCGGTCTGCAGCAGCGACGCGGCCCCGCCCGCCGCGATGAGCGCGCCCTCCCGGGTGATGTGGCGGATGAGGTCGTCGTCGGAGAACAGTCCTTCGGTCATGGCGATCAGTGTAAGTAAGTACTTGCAGGACTCGCACCCCGGGGCGGCGGGAAAACCGGACGACATGATCGTCCGCGGACGGGGATAATCGGGGGCATGCCCGACGACATCCACGTCCGCGGCTCGGTCTCCATCCCGGAGTCCGAGCTCGGCTGGCGCTTCTCCCGCTCCTCGGGACCCGGCGGGCAGCACGTCAACACCAGCGCGACCGCAGCCGAGTTGTCCTTCGACGTCGCAGCGTCCCCGTCCCTGCCCGAGCCCCTGAAGGCGCGCGCACTGGAGCGGCTGTCGGGACGGCTCGTCCGGGGCGTCCTGACGATCCGCGCCGAGGAGTACCGCTCCCAGATGCGCAACCGCGAGGCCGCGCGCGCCCGGCTCGGCGCACTGCTGGCCGAGGCCACGGCGCCGCCGCCGAAGAAGCGCATCCCCAAGAAGGTCCCGCGCGGCATCAACGAGCGGCGCCTGGAGAACAAGAAGCGCCGCTCCGACATCAAGCGCCAGCGCTCCCGCCGGTGGGACTGAGCGACCCTCCTCACGACTCTTGGGCAAATTGTCCGAAGTGAGCCTTTGGGCCGTCATGTCGGAGCGACATCTCGGCTGATCGACGGCGAAAACTCGGCAATACCGAAAGCGACGGCAAACTCGGCCGACCCGCGAAAAATCCTCAGATGTTTGCTTCTCCGGGCTGACGGAATGACCTGCGCGGTTCCCGCGGAACTCCGCGGACCGTGCCGCGAGCGCACGCGTCGCCCGCGGGCCGCATATCAGCCAGAAACGGAGAAAGAACAGGATGAGATGGACTACCGCGGGTCCGGCCGGCGTCGTCGCCGTGCTGGCCGGGCTCGCCCCCTTCGCGACCGCAGGGCAGGCGTCGGCGCAGGACGGCGGCGCGTACGGGCACGGGCCCCGCACCCATGTGGTGCGTCCGGGACACTCGATCCAGGCGGCCGTCGACCGGGCCAGGCCCGGCGACACCATCAGACTGCTCCGCGGGACGTATGACGGGGGCGTTCTCGTCAGGAAGCGCCTCACCATCCGCGGCGCCGGCGACAAGACCGTGCTCCGGCCGGGCGGCACCGACCACTGCGCCGCCGTCAAGTGGGCCGGCACCGGCATCTGCGTCATCGGCCGTCCCGGCCACCCCGTCAGGGGCGTCACGGTCAGGGACCTGATCGTGCGGAAGTTCGCGAAGAACGGGGTCTTCGGCCAATTCACCGACCGCCTCACCGTCGAACGCGTCCTCGCCACCGGTAATGGCGAGTACGGAATCTCGGAATTCAACTCGACGCGCGGACGGTTCGTGCACGACTGGGCCCTCGACAACGGTGACGAGGCCGGCTTCTACGTCGGCGACATCGCCGACGCGCACGGGACGATCGTCGCCGGGAACCGGTCGAGCGGAAACGCCATCGGTCTCCTCGTCCGGCACGCCCGCAACGTCAGGGCGTGGGAGAACGACCTCGTCGGCAACTGCGTCGGAGTCGCGCTGGTCGACGACGGCCAGAAGGGCGGCCAGGGCAACACCAAGGTGTGGAGGAACAACGTCTCGAGGAACAGCCGGGAATGCGCTCCGCACGAGGAGGTACCGCCGCTCGGCGGCACCGGCGTGCTGTTCTTCGGCGGCGACCACAACGTCGTCGAGAAGAACGTCGTGATGGACAACCGGGGGAAGCTGCCGTACTCCGGCGGCATCGTGCTCTTCCGCGGGACGCCGCCGCTGAACCGGCCCGCCCGCCACAACCTCGTCCAGCTCAACGTCGTCCGCGGCAACGCGCCGTTCGACCTGGTGGACAACAGCGGCAGCAGGACCAACCGGTTCCGCCGCAACCTCTGCCGCACGTCCAGCCCGGCCGGTCTCTGCTGACCTGACCGCGCCGGCGGAGCGGGCGTGCGACGGGCCTTGAACGGGTCCGGAACGCGCGAACGCCCGTCCCGGGGGTGGACGGGACGGGCGTCCGGACCTGGCCGGCCGGGGTCGGCCGCAGTCCGCGGTGCCGGCCGTACGCCGGCCTCAATGGGGCGGGGTCAGCCGTAGTACTCGATGAAGGGCACCTTCTTGCCGGTCTGCGTCGCGGTGCCCGCGCTGACGACCGCCGTCGTGCCGGGGCGGGCGTCGGCGTCGGACGCCTGGACGGTGCCGCTGCGGGCGGGTCCGCTGAGGGTCGTCCACGACGTGCCGTTGTAGTGCATGTACTGGGTCTTGCTTCCGGTGGTGACCGGCAGCATCACCACGCCGCCCCTGCCGTCGGCCGACAGCCCGATGCCGGCCGTGTTCAGCGGGGTGTTGATCGTCTTCCAGGAAGTGCCGTTGTAGCGCAGGATCGCGTTGGTGATCTGGGCGTTCTGCCGGACGCGCAGCACGTACACGTTCGTCGGCGAGTTCGCGACGATCCTGTACAGGGTGCCCTGGTAGGCGGGGACGCCGAGGGAACCCGGCACGGCGATCCGCTTCCACGCCTTGCCGTCGTAGTGCATCACCAGGCCGGTGACGGACGTGCCCGTGGCGGACGTCGACCCGGCCAGCCACACGTCGTTCTTCGACTTCACGTCCACGGCGGTGATCGCGGACGAGGCGGGCAGCGGGACCTTCGCGTCCGCCCACGCGGTGCCCGTCCAGCGCAGGACGGCGCTGAGGCCGCCCGCGGCCGGGTCGACGCCCGCGACCGAGTAGGCGGTGCCGTCCGGCGCGGCCGCGACCTGGCTCGCCAGGCCGACCAGCGGGTAGGGCACCTTGCTCCACTTGGTGCCGTTCCAGTACAGGCCGACGTTGCCGCCGATGTTGTAGCCGACGACCCACGCCTTGCTCGCGCTGGCGACGGCGACGTCCGTCGGGGTGAACCCGACCGGGGCGGCCTGCGCGACCCACCCCGACCCGTTCCACTTGGCGATCTTCGTCTGGGGGCTGAAGAACGAGCCCGCGGCGCCGACCGCCCACCCGGCGTTCGTCGCGCCGAAGTCGACGCGGTCGAGGCTGCCGTCGTATTTCAGCCCGGCGCCGCCGACGTTCCTCCACCCGGCGGCCTGGGCGGGCACGGCGGACAGGGCGAGCGTTCCGGCGCCGCAGGCGATCGCCAGGGCCGCGGCGCACACCGCGTTCCGTCCCATGAGAGCTCCCAAGATCAGTTCAAGCGCACGCCAAAGGGTACGGGAAGACTTACTTCCGGGTAAGAGCGACTTTCCGGACGGCCAGAACAGGCCGCACCCCGGCCCCGCGCGCCCCGCCGACCTCCTGGGTCCCCGAAAACGGCGGACGCCCGGAGCCGGTGCGGCTCCGGGCGTCCGGCGCGGTCACCGGAAGGCGATCACTCGCCCTTCCAGTTCGGCTTGCGCTTCTCGGCGAAGGCCGCCGGGCCCTCCTGCGCGTCCTTGGACATGAAGACGGGCAGCGTGATGTCCTGCTGCTTCTTCCACGCCTCGGCGGACGACCAGTCGGCGGACTCGACGATGACCTTCTTGGTCGCGGCGAGCGCCAGCGGGGCGTTCTCCGCGACCTTGAGGGCCAGCTCCTTGGCCGCGGCGAGCGCGCCGCCCGGCTCGGCGAGCCGGTTGACGAACCCGAGCTCGGCCATCCGCTCCGCCGGGTACTTGTCGCCGGTCAGGGCGATCTCCATGGCGATGTGGAACGGGATGCGCTGCGGCAGCCGCAGCAGCCCGCCGCCCGCGGCGACCAGGCCGCGCTTCGGCTCGGGCAGCCCGAACTGGGCCTCCCGGGACGCCACGATCATGTCGCAGGCGAGCGCGACCTCGCAGCCGCCGGCCAGCGCGTAGCCCTCCACCGCGGCGATCAGCGGCTTGGCCGCCGGGCGCTCGGTGATGCCGGCGAACCCGCGGCCCTCGACGGTCGGGTTGTCGCCCGTGAGGAAGCCCTTGAGGTCCATGCCGGAGCAGAACGTGCCGCCGGCGCCGGTCAGGACGCCGATGGACAGGTCCTTGCGGGAGTCCAGCTCGTCCAGGGCCGCCGCGATCCCCTTCGCCACCTCGCCGTTGACCGCGTTGCGGGCCTCCGGCCGGTTGATGGTGATGATGAGGACGGCGCCGTCTTCTTCGGTGAGAACAGCGTCGTTGCCGGGGGGCGTGGGGGGTCGCCCCCCCTCGGGCGATACAGCGTCGGTCATTCAGTGCCTCACTTCGGCTGGAAGCGGATGCCACCGTCGAAACGGATGGTCTCGCCGTTCATGTAGTCGTTCTCGATGAGGGACTTGACCAGGTGCGCGAACTCCGACGCCTTGCCCATCCGCTTCGGGAACGGCACCGGCGCGGCGAGCTTGGCCTTGAACGCGTCGGCGGCCTCGCCCTCGCCGTAGATCGGGGTGTCGATGATGCCGGGGCAGATGGTGTTGACCCGGACGCCGATCGCGGCGAGGTCGCGGGCGGCCGGCAGCGTCATGCCGATGATGCCGCCCTTGGAGGCCGAGTAGGCGATCTGCCCGGTCTGGCCCTCGATGCCGGCGATGGACGCGGTGTTGATCACCACGCCGCGGGCGCCGTCGGCGTCGGCGGGCTCGGTCTTGGAGATCGCCGCGGCGCCGATGCGCATCAGGTTGAAGGTGCCGATCAGGTTGACCCGGATGACGGTCTCGTAGGAGGCCAGGTCGTGCGGGGTGCCGTCGCGCCCCACGGTGCGCGAGGCCCAGCCGATGCCGGCGCTGTTGACGATGACGCGCAGCGGGGCGCCGGTGTCGACGGCGGCCTGGACGGCGGCCTGCACCTGCTCCTCGCTGGAGACGTCGGTCTTGACGAAGACGCCGCCGACCTCGTCGGCGACCTTCTTGCCCTTGTCCTCGTTCATGTCGGCGACGACGACCTTGGCGCCTTCGGCGGCCAGCGCGCGGACGGTGGCCTCACCGAGGCCGCTCGCGCCACCGGATACGACGGCGGAAACTCCGTTCAGGTCCATAAGCAGCACCTTACGTGAGGGACCGAATGTGGTTCGGGATGATGTTACCCAGACGTCATCCCGGCGTTCTGCTCACACCCCGGCAGATTGCCCGGGCGCGATGTTACTCAGGGGTCACAATACGGCGAACGTTTGCCGGGGAACGCCTCGGGCACCCGTGGGTGCATGACCGAACCTCCGGCACAGAGCCAGTCCTACCCGGGACGCACGGGGGACATGACGCCTGAGCCCCGCGACGAGATGCGCGGCTACGCCGGCAGCGGTCTCCTCGACGGCGGGCGCGCTCTGATCACCGGCGGCGACTCGGGCATCGGCCGCGCGGTGTCCGTCGCGTTCGCCAAGGAGGGCGCCGACGTCGCCCTCACCTACCTCGAAGAGGACGACGACGCCCGGCACACCGCCTCCCTCGTCGAGGCCGAGGGCCGCCGCTGCTTCACCTTCGGCGGCGACCTCGCCGAGGAGCGGCACTGCCGCGAGACCGTCGAGCACGCCGTCCGCGACCTCGGCGGCCTCGACGTCCTCGTCCTGCACCACGGCACGCAGACGCCGGTCAAGGACGTCCGCGAGATCGACGACGCGCAGCTCCAGCGCACGTTCGCCGTCAACGTGTACGCGCTGTTCTGGACCGTCCAGGAGGCCCTCGACCACATGGGCCCCGGGTCGTCCATCGTCTTCACCGGATCCATCAACGGGCTCCGCGGCAACAAGACGCTGATCGACTACGCCGCCAGCAAGGCCGCCGCGATGACCCTCGCCACCTCCCTCGCGCAGAACCTCATGGACCGCGAGATCCGCGTCAACTGCGTCGCCCCCGGACCCGTCTGGACGCCGCTGATCCCCGCCACCTTCGACGCCGAACGCGTCGAGGGCTTCGGCGGCCAGGCCCCGATGGGCCGCCCCGCGGACCCCGACGAGATCGCCCCCTCCTACGTCTTCTTCGCCGCGAACCGGCAGTCGTCCTACTACACCGGCCAGACGCTGGTGCCGGCCGGCGGCGAGATCCATCCCGGCTGAGGCGCCCATGGAGCTCCAGCGCAGCGACCCCTCCGAACCCGGTCTCGCGCGGCGCAGGTGCGGCAAGGGCTTCACCTACCTGCGCCCGGACGGCCGCCCCCTGTCCGACCCCGCCCAGCGCGAACGCATCCGCGCCCTCGTCATCCCGCCCGCCTGGCAGGACGTGTGGATCTGCCCCGACGCCGACGGCCACATCCAGGCGATGGGCACCGACGCCGCCGGACGCCGCCAGTACCTGTACCACGAGGCGTGGCGCGAGCAGCGCGACCGCGAGAAGCACGACCACGTCCTCGAGCTGGCCGCACGCCTCCCCGACGTCCGCGAGACGCTCGCCGGGCACCTCGCCGGCCGCGGCTACCGCCGCGAGCGCGTGCTGTCCGCCGCCGTCCGGCTCGTCGACCTCGGCTTCTTCCGCATCGGCAGCGAGGAGTACGCGGCGGAGAACGGCACGTACGGGCTCGCGACCGTCCTGCGCGAGCACGTCACCTGCCGGCGCGGAGAGGTCGCCTTCGAGTACCCGGCGAAGGGCTCGAAGTACCGCTACCAGTCCGTCGCGGAGGAGAACGTCTGCAAGGTCGTCACCGGCCTGAAGCGCCGCAAGGACGGCTCCCCCGAACTCCTCGCCTACCGGACGCGCAACGGCTGGCACGACGTCACCGCCTCCGACATCAACGCCTTCATCCGCGAGGTGACCGGCGGCGACTTCACCGCCAAGGACTTCCGCACCTGGCACGCCACCGTCCTCGCCGCCGTCGGCCTCGCCGTCTCCACCCGCGCCGGCACCGGCGAGACCGCGCGCCACAAGGCCGTCGTCCGCGTCGTCAAGGAGGTCGCCGCCTACCTCGGCAACACCCCGGCGGTGGCCCGCGCCTCCTACATCGACCCCCGCGTCATCACCCTCTACGAGTCCGGCCGGACGATCGCCCCCGCCCTCACCAAGCTCGGCGTGGACGCCTCCCCCGGCGAACTCGCCACCCAAGGCCCCGTCGAACGGGCCGTCATCGACCTCCTGAGATCCTGACCCCGGGCGGTCACCACGCCGAGACGCGCTCCTCGGCACGTCCGGCGCCCGCCGCCTCCGGCTGCTCCAGGCAGTACAGGGCGTAGGCGTGCTGGATCACCGGCAGCGCGACGTTCCGCACCCGGACGCCGCCCTGCGTCATCCCCTTCTCCGTCCCCTTGTGCGCGTGCCCGTGGACCGCCAGCGCCGGGGCCGCCGCGTCGATCGCCTCGCCCATCAGGTAGCTCCCGAGGAACGGATAGATCTCCAGGGGCTCGCCTTCGAGCGTGTCCTCGGCGGGCGAGTAGTGCGTCAGGCTCACCCGCACGTCCGCGTCCAGCTCCAGCAGCGCGGTGCCGAGCCGGTCGGCGAACGCCTTCGTGTGCTGGATGAACGCCTTCATCTCCGGCTCGCCGAAGTCGCTCGCGCACTTGCCCTCGAACCCGCCGCCGAAACCCTTGCCGCCCGCGACGCCGAGCCGTCCCCCGTCGCAGTCCACGACCGTCCCGTCGCCCTCCAGCACGGTCACCCCCGCCTCCCGCAGGATGTCGGCGATCCCGTCCTGCTGGTCGGAGTGGTAGTCGTGGTTGCCCAGCACCGCGATCACCGGCACCCCGAGGTCGCGCAGCTCGCCCGCCACGACCCGGCCCTCCTCGACCGTCCCTTGCCTGGTCAGGTCACCCGCGACGAGGAACACGTCCGCCTGCCGGGCCAGCCGCCCGAGCCCTCCCCGGTACACCCCGGCCATGTCGGCCCCCACGTGCAGGTCCCCGGCCGCCGCCACACGGATCATGACAGCCTCTCCTCCCCATCGGGCTCTGGCACCGCGACGACGTGCACCTCGTTGCAGATCTCGTGCCCCTCCGCGGCCACCCGGGCGGCCTCCTCGACCTCCCGGCGCTGCTCCTCGCTGGCCACCTCCCCGCGCAGATGCACCACGTTCCCCCGCACGTCCACGCGGATACCGAGCTCGTGCGCGCGCGCCGCGAGCGTCTCCTGGATGTGCGCCGGCAGGTATTCGTTCACGGCACGCCCCTCTCGATGACGCCGAGCCGGGACAGCAGGGTCAGGAACGCGTACGCGTACGGCGACTCCCCCGTCTCCTGGGCCACGTACGGCCAGTCGACCTGCTCCCGCAACGCCCGGCTGACATGCAGGAACCCGCTGAAGTCGCACGCCGTCTCGCTAAACGCCATCAACCGCATGACCACCAGGTCCGTCGCGGGCAGCACCGGCATGTACACCGCGCCGACCGCCATCTCCGTGGCCCGCCCCAGCAGCGCACCGTCCACCGGACGTCCCGACGGCGTGTGGATCAGGTCGATGTGGTGCTCCCCGTCGCAGACCTTGGCGAGCCAGTTCTCCGGGCTGTCCATGTGCCCCATGCCGGCCGCGGCGAGCGCCGCGAGCGCCTCCTCGACGTCCCGCTTCCGCACCACGAAGTCCACATCGTGCGTCGACACCGCCGCACCGTGCGCGTACGCCGCGAACCCGCCCGCCAGGGCGTACTCGATCCCGGCGTCGCGCAGCGCGGCGGCGGCCCGCTTGAGGCTCAGCAGCAGGCCGTCCCCGGCGCCTCCCGGGCCCGGCGACCCGCTGCCCCGGACCACACCGAGGTTCGGCACGGCCCCCGCGCGCCTCGACCCGGCCTGCACATCCCCCACACGCCCCCCCCCCCCCCCCCCCCCCCCCCCCCCCCCCCCCCCCAACCCCCCCCCACACCCCCCCCCCCCCCCCCCCCCCCCCCCCCCCCCCCCCCCACCCCCCCCCCCCCCCCCCCACCCCC
>NZ_JAGEOK010000053.1 GCF_017573545.1 Actinomadura nitritigenes
CCTCCTGCGGGAAACGCGCGTCCTCGTCCACCTCCGCCGCGAACGGCGCGATCTTGGCATCCGCCAGCTCACGCACCGTCGCCCGCAGCAACTCCTGCTCCTCCGACGGCGCGTACGCGGGAAAGTCGCTCATCGTTCCTCCGGGCTGCCGGTGCTCGCGGCCGTTACTTTGACGACCAATATTTGGACGCCAAAGTAAGCGAGCCGGGCACGGCCGGTCAAGGCGCCGGCGGGCCACCGGACGGTGGCCGTCGCCACAGTCTCCCGGTCGCCGCACTCCCTCAGAGTTGCCCCAGCAGCCGCGCCAGGGCCGGGTTGTCGTTCCCGCGCCGCCACGCCAGGCTCAGCTCCACCGGAGCCGGATCGGGCGGGTCCAGCGGGCGGAACGTCAGGCCCGCGTACCGCAGCCGCGCCGCCGCCTCGGGGACGAGCGCGAGCCCCCATCCGCCGTCCACCAGCGCGAGGATGCTGTGCACCTGGCTGAGGTACTGCACGTACACCGGGGAGACGCCCGCCCGGCGGAACAGCCCGACCAGCAGCTCGTGGAAGTACCGCGCCTCGACCGGCGAGTACATGATCAGCGGCTGCCCGTCGAGGGCGTCCAGCGGCAGGGGTCCGCCGCCACGGGAGAGCGGGTGCCCGTTGGGCACGGCGGCCAGCAGCGCCTCCCGGCCGGCGGCCCGCTCCGCCAGCTCCGGCGCGGCGACGGGCGGGCGGACGAGGCCGAGGTCGAGGCCGCCCTCGGTGAGGGCCCGCACCTGGTCGCGGGTCACCATCTCGCGCAGGACGATCTCGACGTCCGGCAGCGCGGACCGCGCGGCGTCCAGCAGCCGGCCGAGCGCTGCGTAGGCGCTCGCGGCGGTGAACCCGACCGCGATCCGGCCCGCCTCCCCCGCCGACACGCGCCGCGCCGACAGGGCGGCGTGGTCGGCCTGGTGCAGCAGGCGGCGCGCCTCGTCCAGGAACGCGCGGCCCGCCGGGGTGAGCCGGACCGAGCGGTTCGTCCGGTCGAACAGCCGCACCCCCAGCTCGCTCTCCAGCAGCTGGATCTGCCGGCTCAGCGGCGGCTGCGTCATCCGCAGCCGCTCGGCGGCCCGGCCGAAGTGCAGTTCCTCGGCGACGGCGACGAAGCTCGCGAGCTGGGTGAGGGTGAACAAACGATTCCCTACGGGTATCAGTGGATCCGAAATTCGTGTTGGACCTGGATCGATCGGCCATCCTAGCCTCGGGGCATGAGCCAGCTCGCGCCCGACGAGACCGCCCGGCTGCTCGGCTCCGGGCTGCTGTCGTTCCCCGTCACCCACTTCCGCGACGACCTGTCCTTCGACGAGGACGCCTACCGCGCCAACATCGCGCGCATCGGGCACGAGGGCGTCGCGGGCCTGTTCGCCGCGGGCGGGACCGGCGAGTTCTTCTCCCTCACCCCCGCCGAGGTGGGACGGGTCGTCCGGGCGGCCGCCGCCGAGACCCCGGACGGCGTCCCGCTCGTCGCGCCCGCCGGGTACGGCACCGCCACCGCCGTCGAGATGGCCCGCGACGCCGAGCGGGCGGGCGCCGGCGGGATCCTGCTGTTCCCGCCGTACCTCACGGAGGCGCCGCAGGACGGCCTCGCCGCGCACGTCCGCGCGGTGTGCGCGGCCACCGGGCTCGGCGTGACGGTCTACAGCCGCTCCAACGCCGTCTACCAGGACGGCACCGTCGCGCGGCTGGCCGAGGAGTGCCCCAACCTCGTCGGGTTCAAGGACGGCGTCGGCGACCTGGAGCTGATGACGCGGATCCGGTCACGGCTCGGCGACCGCCTCGTCTACATCGGCGGGCTGCCGACCGCGGAGACGTTCGCGCTGCCCTACCTGGAGATGGGCGTGACGACCTACTCCTCGGCCATCTTCAACTTCGCGCCGGAGTTCGCGCTCGGGTTCTACAAGGCCGTCCGCGCCCGCGACCGGGACGAGGTGCGGCGCCGCCTCGACGGGTTCGTGCTGCCGTACTGCGAGATCCGGAACCGCGGCAAGGGGTACGCGGTCAGCATCGTCAAGGCGGGGATGCGGGCCGCCGGACGTCCCGCCGGGCCCGTCCGCCCGCCGCTGACCGACCTGACCGCCGCCGAGTTCGCCGACCTCGCGGCGCTCGTGGAGAGGGTGCTCTGACGTGCACGGCGCCGGGGCGGCGACGCTGGACCGGGTCGCCTGGGTCGAGCTGTCCTCGGTCACGCTGCCGCTCGCCGTCCCGGTCAGCGACGCGAAGGTGCTGACCGGGCGGCAGCGCCCGATGACCGAGGTCGTGTTCCTGTTCGCCGAGATCGGCACCGAGGGCGGGCACGAGGGGATCGGGTTCGGCTACGCCAAGCGGGCCGGCGGGCCCGGCCAGTTCGCGCACGCCGCCGAGATCGCGCCCGCGCTGATCGGCGAGGACCCCAGCGACATCGGACGGATCTGGACGAAGCTGGCATGGGCGGGCGCGTCCGCCGGGCGCGGCGGCCTGGCCGTCCAGGCGATCGCCGCGTTCGACGTCGCGCTGTGGGACCTGAAGGCGAAGCGGGCGGGGCTGCCGCTGGCCAAGCTGCTCGGCGCGCACCGCGACTCCGTCCGCTGCTACGACACCTCCGGCGGGTTCCTGCACGCGCCGCTGGAGGAGGTCCTCGACAACGCGTCGGCGGCGCTGGCGTCCGGGATCGGCGGGATCAAGATCAAGGTCGGGCATCCCGACCACGCGGAGGACCTGCGCCGCGTGGCCGCCGTCCGCGAGCGGCTCGGCGACGCGGTACCGCTGATGGTCGACGCGAACCAGCAGTGGGACCGGCCCGCGGCGCTGCGGATGGGCCGCGCGCTGGAGGGGTTCGGCCTCACCTGGATCGAGGAGCCGCTGGACGCCCACGACGCCGAGGGCCACGCGGACCTCGCCCGCGCGCTCGACACCCCGATCGCGACCGGCGAGATGCTGACGAGCGTCGCCGAGCACCGGGCGCTGATCGACGCGCGCGCCGCCGACGTCCTCCAGCCGGACGCGCCGCGCATCGGCGGCATCACCGAGTTCCTGAGGCTCGCCGTGCTCGCCGACCACCACCGGCTCGGGCTCGCCCCGCACTTCGCGATGGAGATCCATCTCCATCTCGCCGCCGCGTACCCGGCCGAGCCGTGGGTCGAGCACTTCGACTGGCTGGACCCGCTGTTCGACGAGCGGCTCGAGATCAGCGGCGGCCGGATGCACGTCCCGGCCCGTCCCGGGCTCGGCATCACGCTCAGCGAGCAGGCCCGCGCCTGGACGACGCGGCGGGCCCGCGCCGGCGCGCGGCCGTGAGCCGCCCCCGGTCGGCCGGCAGGGTCGACCGGACGGGTTGACCGGACAGGATTCGAACCTGCGACCCGCTGTTCGTAAGACAGCCGCTCTGCCGACTGAGCTACCGGTCATCGCCATGAGAAACGGCCGTGCGCCGTTTCCGGACGTCCCCCGGGCTGGATTCGAACCAGCGATCGCCCGCTTATCATACGGGTGCCCTCACCGGACTGGGCCACCGGGGATCGGGCCTTTCGCACGGGCGAAGGGCCGGGCTGCTGGAGCAGGATTCGAACCTGCACTTTCGTGGTTCAGAGCCATGCGTCCTTCCGTTAGACCATCCAGCATCGCGGGAACGGGTCCCGCACCGTGCCGCCCGGAGGGGTCGAACCTCCATATCCGGGGTAAGAGCCCGGAGTCCTCCCATTGAACGAGAGCGGCGCGTCCTCATCGAGCCGCACCCGGGAATCGAACCCGGTACTCCTGGGTGGAAGCCAGGTACCTCAACCATTTCGGCATGTGCGGCCGGGCGGAGCCGGCCGGCTCCGCGGTACCCCTGCCAGGACTCGAACCTGGGCTCCCGCGTTCGTAGCGCGGTGCTCTGTCCACTGAGCTACAGAGGCCTGCGCGGCCATCCGAGGAGTCGAACCTCGTCCTCCCGGTTTTCAACCGGGCGCTCATCCCCATGAGCTTGAAGGCCGTCGGGAAGCACGGACTCGAACCGCGTCTCTCCCGCTCCCAAGGCGGGCGGGGCACCGCATCCCCTTCTTCCCGTGGTCCGCGCGGGCGCGAGCCCGGCGTCACCGTGGATCGGACCGGACTCGAACCGGCAACCTCCCGCTTGCGGGGCGGGCGCTCTCCCAATTGAGCTACTGACCCGTGGATGTGCGATTCAGTTGTGGACGGCCGCGAATGCGCGCAGCACGAGCAGAACATTCGGCGAATGGAACGGTGAGCATGAAAAAGGCCGCCGGATCGTCTCCCTGGCGGCCTCCGGTGGAACCTTTCGGCCTATCCGGGGGCGCCCTGCGGGACGGCGAGACCTTGCCGCGGTCGAGCGGCGAAGGCGCGGCCCTGCGGCTGCTGCGCCTGCTTGGCGATGCCCGTTCCGATCATCTCCGCGGCTCCCTTCCGGCTCGTCCCGTGCGGTTCGTCACTCATATGGTGCGGGACGCGGAATGAATGCGCAACACCTTTTCCCCGCGAAACGCCCCGGACCCCTGGAAAGGGGCCCGGGGCGATCCCGGAATGGACGTCAGGCGCGCCGGCGGGTACGGGCCGGACGGCCCCCGCGGGAGGGGGTCAGCAGCCGGGCCAGCACCCGGAACGGCAGCGTCACGATGTCCACGATCGTTCCGAAGATGGCGCTGAGCGCTGCACTGATGCGGCGCATGGGACTCACTCCTTCACGTCGACCTGGTGAATCCCATACCCGCACATGGCGTTTTACACGGGACGCCCACCGATGATCACCGTGGCGTGGTTCTCGTCGGACCGCGCGACGGCCGCGGTGAGGCCGCCGCGGGCGACGGCGTCCAGGGCGTCCGCGGCCTGCCGTTCGGTGGTCTCGAACAGCAGGTGCCCGCCGGGCGCCAGCCACTGCGGCGCCTCGGCGGCCACGCGCCGCAGCACGTCGAGGCCGTCGGCGCCGCCGTCGAGGGCGACGAGGGGCTCGTGGGCCCGAGCCTCCGCGGGCAGCAGGCCGACCTCGCCCGTCGGGACGTAGGGGACGTTGGCCAGCAGCACGTCGACCCGTCCCCGCAGGTCGGCGGGCAGCGGGTCGAACAGGTCGCCCTCGTGGACGCGGCCGCCCGCGGGGACGACGTTGCGCCGGGCGCACCGCACCGCGGCCGGCTCGATGTCGGCGGCGTGCAGTTCGAACGCGTCCAGGCCCGCGACGAGCGCGACGCCCAGCGCACCGGAACCGCAGCACAGGTCGACGACGACCGGGTGGGGCGGCAGCAGCCGGGCCGCCCGCTCGACGAGGAACTCGGTGCGGCGGCGCGGGACGAACACGCCGGGCTCGACGGCGATCCGCAGCTCGCGGAAGGCGGCCCAGCCGACGACGTGTTCGAGAGGGAGCCCGGCGGCCCGCCGGCGGACCATCGCGGTCGCCTCCTCGGGCGTGCGGGCCGTGGAGAGGATCAGTTCCGCCTCGTCCTCGGCGAAGACGCAGCCGGCGGCGCGGAGGGCTGAGACGACGGGGCCGGGAGGCAGGAGCGGTGAAGCATGAGCGGACATGGGCGCCTTTCGGGGAGACCGGTGGGCGCTCCCCGGCCGCCTAACGGCGGGCGGCCGCGCGCGTGCGAGGCGGGAGCACCCGGACTGGACTGGCAGGAACGGGACTCACCTCCTCGGTCGCTCCGGAACGGACTCCGGAAAGGCTACCGCAGGCGGGTGCAACCTCCCCGGCCGCACCGGTGTTGCCTCAGAAAGGCAAGGAACGGACGAAGCACGGGACGGACGAAGGAGGCCCCGGATCATGGGCGGCTACGCGGACAGGGTCGCGGACGGCGACTGGGCGGCGATCGGCGCGGAGGTGGACGCCTACGGCTGCGCGCTCACCCCGCCGCTGCTGACCGGGGAGGAGTGCGCCGAGATCGCCGATCTGTACGACGACGCGGGACGGTTCCGCTCGACGATCGACATGGAGCGGTACCGCTTCGGGGCGGGCCAGTACCGGTACTTCGCCGAGCCGTTCCCCGAGCCCGTCGCCGCGCTGCGGGAGGCGCTCTATCCGCGGCTGCTGCCGATCGCCCGGGACTGGGCCGCCCGGCTCGGCCGTCCCGCGCCCTGGCCGGGGACGCTGCCCGAATGGCTCGCCCTGTGCCACCGCGCGGGCCAGCGGAAGCCCACGCCGATCCTGCTGCGCTACGGCAGGGACGACTGGAACGCGCTGCACCGCGACCTTTACGGGGACCTGGTGTTCCCGCTGCAGGTCGTGATCGGCCTGGACGAGCCTGGGGCCGACTACACCGGCGGCGAGTTCCTGATGGTCGAGCAGCGGGCGCGTGCCCAGTCGCGGGGCACCGCGACGCTCCTCCCCCGCGGCCGCGGCCTGGTCTTCACGACCCGGGACCGTCCGGTGCGGACGCGGCGCGGCTGGTCGGCGTCGCCGGTCCGGCACGGCGTCAGCGTCGTGCGGTCGGGTCGCCGGCGGACGCTCGGCCTGGTCTTCCACGACGCCGCCTGAGACCGGTCACGCGACCGGTCACCGGGACAGGTCAGGGCACCGTCCCCGAGGCGCGACAATGGAGTGCTGACCAGGACGGGGGGTCGCCCATGGTGGAGAAGAGCGCGCTGAAGGCCGACTGCGGGGCCTGCTTCGGGCTGTGCTGCGTCGCGCTGCCGTTCGCCGAGTCGGCCGATTTCGCGTTCGACAAGGAGGCGGGGCGGCCGTGCCGCAACCTGCTCGCCGACTTCCGCTGCGGCGTCCACACCGAGCTGCGGCAGCGCGGGTTCCAGGGCTGCACGGTCTTCGACTGCTTCGGCGCGGGCCAGAAGGTGTCGCAGGAGACCTTCGGCGGGCGGGACTGGCGGCAGGGCCCCGAGGTGTCGGGGCCGATGTTCCGGGTGTTCCCGGTGATGCGGCAGCTCCACGAACTCCTCTGGTACCTGGCGGAGGCGCTGGAGATGCCCGCCGCCGCGCCCGTCCACCCGGAGATCCGCACGGCGCTGGACGCGACGGACGCGCTGACCCGTGGCGCGCCCGCCGAGGTCGCCGCCGTGGACGTCGCCGCGGTGCGGGAGGAGGTCAACGTCCTGCTGCTGCGCGCCAGCGAGGAGGTCCGGGCGAAGGTCCCGGGCCGCAAGCGGAACCACCGCGGCGCCGACCTCATCGGCGCCCGGCTGAAGGGCGCCGACCTGCGCGGGGCGAACCTGCGCGGCGCCTACCTGATCGCGGCCGACCTGCGGAGGGCCGACCTCCGCGACGCCGACCTGATCGGCGCGGACCTGCGGGACGCCGACCTGTCCGGCGCTGACCTGACCGGCGCGCTGTTCCTCACCCAGGCGCAGGCCGACGCGGCGCGGGGCGACGCCGCGACCCGGCTGCCGGACGCGCTCACCGCCCCGGCCCGCTGGACGTCCGCGCCGGTCTGACCCCGTCGCCCCCGATGCCCGCATGATCTTGTTTAGTCCCCGTTCGAGGGGGCATTTCCGCAGCGCACGGCATCGGGGGGGCCATGTGGCGCGGGTGAGATGGTGGGGCACGGGGCTCGTGGTCCTGGTGCTGCTGATCCTCGGCCTCGTGCTGCCCCTCGTCGACAAGGCGCTCGGCAGCGGCGGCACCGCGCTGGCGGCGGGCACGGTCATCGCCGTCGGCACCGAGCGGGCGGGCGCCCGCCCGGTGACGTTCACGGTCCCCGCCGCCGGATGGGCGCTGGACGAGGCGCGGTCGTCGCTGACCAGCAACGCCGAGGTGACCCGCGGCGAGGTCAGGGTCGACCTGAACCTCGTGATCCCGCTGGGGTCGCTGGACAACCGGCGGCTGTGGGACGGGCTCGGCCGGATCGTCGCGATGGGCGGGGGGCGGCTGCCCGGCGGCCCGTCGGCCGTCACCACCAGGCACGGGACGGCCGGGCTGACCGGCCCGCTCGCCGGGCACGGCAAGATCGGCTCGGCCACCGTGTTCACCAAGAGCGACCTCGGTGCGACGGTCACCGCGTCCGGCCCGCCGGACGCCTACGGGCGCCTGGCGGGCGAGGTGCGGGCGATGGTCCTCAGCGTCGAGATCTCGCCATGACGCGCCGTCCCGCGTTCTGGCTCTGGGCGGTGATGTGCCCGCTCGGGCTCTGGATCGCGGTGCGCGCCATGGACGCGCAGATCGGTGAGTTCCCGGCGGGCGCGGTGGCCGGGCTCGTCCTGATGGCGCCGGTGCTCGCGGCCGGGGTGTGGGGGCTGCGGCGGCTGCATCCGGTCCGGCCGCGCCCGCTCGGGTACGCGCTGATCGCGGTCGCGTGGGGCGGGCTGGCCGCGTTCGGCACCGCGCTGCCCGCCAACGCCGCGTTCCAGGCGATCATCGCCAAGACCGCGGGAGCGGAGTTCAACGCCGACTGGGGCGCGTCGATCGCCGCGCCGGTCGACGAGGAGCTGCTGAAGCTCGCCGGGGTGGCGGTGCTGGCGCTGATGGCGCCGTGCGCCGTGCGCGGGCCCCTCGACGGCTGGGGCTACGGCGCGCTCGCCGGGTTCGGGTTCCAGATCGCCGAGGACTTCCTGTACGTGCTGAACACGATCGTGCTGACCGGCGGGACGCAGGACGCGAACGCGGCGTTCTTCACCTTCGGCGGCCGGGTGGTCGGCGGCGCCTGGTGGAGCCACTGGGCGATGACCGCGGTCGGCGGCGCCGGCCTCGGCTGCCTGCTCGGCCGGGCGTCCCGGGCCACCGCCGCGCTCGCGTTCGCCTCGCTGCTGCTCGCGATGGCCCTGCACGCGTGGTGGGACTCCCCGCTGCTGCCGGGCGCGGCGCTGCTGCCGGTGAAGGGCGCGCCGATCCTGCTGGCGGCGGTCGTCACGTACCGGCTGGCGCGGCGGCACTACCTCGTCCGGTTCCGGCGGGCGGCGCGCGCGGAGACCGCGCGGGGCGTGCTCCTGCCGGGCGAGGACCGGGTGCTGGCCTTCCGCAAGTGGCGCCGCAAGGAGCGGTGGGACGTGCCGGGCGGGGAGCCGCGGCGCCTGCTCACCCGGCTGCGGACCGCCGAACTCGACCTGCTCGAGGACGGGTTCGGCGGCCTCGAACCGGACCCGGAGGCGGCGGACCGGCTCCGCGCGGAGATCACCGTCCTGCGGCGCCGACTGGAGGCGGCCCGCGCGGGGCCGCCGCGTCCGGGCGCCGGCACGTCCCGTCCGGGCGCCGTCCCTCCGGGCTCCCGTCCCGACAGCGCCCGTCCCGACAGCGCCTGACCGGACGGCGCCTGACCGGACGGCGCCCGGCCGTCAGGCCGTGCGCCGCCGGACGGACGCCGCCGCGAGCGCGGCCGCGCACACGGCGGCGGCGACGAACAGGGCCACGGCGGCCTGGCCGCTCCGGTGCCCGACGGCCGCGAACGCGCCCATGATCGCGACGCCGAGGGTGGCGCCGAGTTGGCGGACCGCGTTGAGCAGTCCTCCGGCGGCTCCCGCGGTGCCGTCGGGCGCCGCCGTGACGACCAGGGTCGCCAGCGCCGGAAGCGCGAACGAGACGCCGAAGCCGGTGCACACCAGGCCCGCGAGCAGCGCCGGGTAGGACGCGCCCGCGGCCATGACGGCGCCGAGCAGCACGCCGCCGGCGGTGAGCAGGCCGAGCCCGGCGAGGACGGGCGGGCGCGGCCCGGTCCTCGCCACGATCCGGCCGGTGAGCAGCGGGTTGAACGCGAACGGCAGGGTCATCGGCAGGAACGCGAGGCCGGTCCGCAGCGCCGACATCCCGAGCGTCTCCTGGAAGACCAGCGGCAGCACGAACAGCACCCCGGTCATCACGAAGTTGACCGCCGCGCCCGCGACCAGCGACCCCGGCATGCCGGGCGCGCGCAGGACCGCCGGGACCAGCACGGGCGCCGCGCTCCGCCGCTCCAGGACCGCGAACGCGGCCGCCGCGGCGACCGTCCCGGCAGCCGAGCAGGCCGCGTGGACGGCGGCGCCGGAGCCGAGCGCGATGAGCGCGTCGGTGAACAGGCCGAGCGTCGCGCACGCGACGGCCTGGGCGGGCCAGTCGATGGTGCGGTCGCCGCGCGGGCAGCGCACCCGGGGCCCCGCGACGAGGGCGAGGACGAGGACGGCGAGCGGCACGTTGATCAGGAAGATCGCCCGCCAGCCGGCGAGCCCGACGAGGGCGCCGCCGGCGATCGGCCCGGCGGCGAGCGCAGCGCCGCTGGTGGCCGCCCAGGCCGCCACGGCCTTCGCGCGCTCGGCCGGCACCGGGTAGAGCCGGCTGATCATCGCCATCGAGGCGGGCACGCACGCCGCGGCGGCGGCGCCCAGCACGGCCCGCAGCGCGACCAGCGTCCACAGGTCCGGCGCCAGCGAGCTGAGCAGCGACGCGGCGCCGAACACGGCGATGCCGGCGCGGAACGCGCGGTGCGCGCCGTACCGGTCGGCGACCGCGCCGGCCGACAGCAGCAGCGCGCCGAACACGACGGTGTAGCCGGTGACGGCCCATTGCAGGCCCGCGACCGTCCCGTGCAGGGAGCGGGCGAGGTCGGGCTCGGCCACCGACAGGACGGTGGTGTCGAGCAGCACCATGAAGTAGCCGAGGGATATGCCGAACAGGGCGGGGCGGCGCCGCGCGCCGGGCGCCGCCACCGGGTCCGGGGAGAGAACCGTGCTCATGACGCCCCAGTCTCGGCACCGAGGGTCCGGGGCTCCACCGGCCCGCCCGCACGCCGCGTTCGGAATATCCGAACGCTCCGCGCGGGTTGCCGTGGCATGGAACTGCGCCAGCTGCGGACCTTCGAGGCCGTCATCGAGCACGGCACCGTCACCGACGCCGCGAACGCGCTCGGCCTCGCGCCGTCGTCGGTGTCGGAGCAGATCCGGACGCTGGAGCGGTCCCTCGGCGTCGAGCTGTTCGACCGCGGCCCGAAGGGGATGCGGCTGACGGCGGCGGGCGAGCGGATGCGCTGCTGGGCCGGGCGGCTGCTGGGGCAGGCCGAGCAGGCGCGCCGCGAGGTCGCGGGCGGGCCCCCGGTGGTGCGGCTCGGCGCGCTGGAGACGATCGCGGCGACGCACGTGCCCTCGGTGCTGGCGCGGGTCGCCGAGCGGCGGCCCGGCCTGCGCGTGGAGGTCCGCGCGGACGCCGCCCGCGACCAGCTGCTCGGGGCCGTCGCGGCCGGCGACCTGGAGGCCGCGCTGCTGCTGGACGCCGGCACCGGGCTCGGCGACCTCGGCTTCGCCCCGCCGCCCGCGCCGCTCGGCTTCGTCGACGTGGAGCCGGTCCCGCTCGCGCTGGTCGCCGCGCCCGGCCACCCGCTCGCCGCCGCGCCGCGGGTGACCGCCGCCGACCTGGCGGGCGAGCGGCTGCTGGTGAACGTGCCGGCCTGCTCGTTCTGGCTGGCCGGCGAGCGGGTCATCGGGCCCGGCGTCGAGCGGGTGCGGGCGGGCAGCGTGACGGTCATGGCGTCCTGGGCGGAGCGGGGGCTCGGGATCGCACTGCTGCCGGAGTTCGCCGTCCGGGACCGGCTCGATTCCGGCGTCCTCGCCCGCATCGCGCTCGACGCGCCGGACCTCAGCCTCCGCCTGGTGTGGCGCACCGACCGGGAGACGATGCCCGGCCTGCGCGAGGTGCTGTACGCGGCGAGCGCCTGACGGCCCGGCGCCGCCGGAGGTCAGGGGGCGCGCGCCGTCAGCATGCTCGCGGAGTTCGCGGTGACGATGACCAGGATCGCGAGCCACTGCGTCCAGTGCAGCGCCTGCCCGAGGACGACCAGGCCCGCCACCGCCGCCAGCACCGGGTTCAGGCTCATGAACACGCCGAAGAACCGCGCCGGGACGCGGCGCAGCGCCAGCAGGTCGGCGAGGAACGGGACGGCCGACGACAGCACGCCCGCCGCGCCCGCGCAGGCCAGCGCCCCCGCCGTCGGCGGATGCCGGACGAGGACGAACGCCCCGATCGGGACGAACGCGAGCCCGGACAGCGCCGCCGCGGCGGCCGGCCCCTCGGCCCCCGGCAGCGTGCGCCCGATACTCCGGTTGAGCAGGATGTATCCGGCCCAGCAGCAGGCGGCGAGCAGCCCGAGGCCGATGCCGAGGTAGTCCGATGTGGCCCGCGGCCGGGTCAGTACGACGACCGCGGCGGCCACGGCGGCGGCGCACGCCAGGTCGGCGCGGCGGCGCGAGCTCGCCAGCGCGACGGACAGCGGCCCGAGGAACTCCAAGGTGACGGCCAGGCCGAGGCCCACCCGCCCGACCGCGGTGTAGAGCGACAGGTTCATCGTGGCGAAGACGGCCGCGAGCGCCAGCACCGGCCGCCACTGCGCGGCCGTGAAGGAGCGCAGCCGGGGACGCCCGACCGCGAGCAGGACGGCCGCCGCGACCCACTGCCGCACCGCCACCACCCCGGCGGGCCCGATGACCGGGAACGCCAGCGCGCCCACCGCCGCGCCGGTCTGGTTGGACGCGGCGCTGCCCAGCATCATCGCGACCCCCGCGAGGCGGCCGCGCGCGCCCCTGGCCTCCACGTCCCGCCGCGGTTCCGCCCTGGTCTCCACCGAGCCGCCGGTCTCCATGCCCCGAGCATGCGGCGGCCCGTCAGTTGCGCAAAATGCATGCGAGAGGCCATCTATACGCTGGAGTCATGGATGTGGAGCTCCGGCAGCTGAGGGTCCTCGTCGCCATCGCGGACGCGGGCACGTTCACCGACGCCGCGATCGAGCTCGGCGTCTCGCAGGCGGCCGTGTCGCGGACCGTCGCGTCCCTGGAACGGGCCCTCGACGTCCGGCTGCTGCGCCGCACCAGCCGCAGCGTGACCCCGACCGCCACCGGCGTCCGCGTCCTCGCGCGGGCGCGACGGCTGCTCGCCGAGGCCGACGACCTGGTGGCGGAGGCGACGAGCGGGCACGCCCGGCTGCGGATCGGGTACGCGTGGTCCGCGATGGGCCGGCACACCGTCGCCTTCCAGCGGCTCTGGCCGCGCCGCTGGCCCCACGTCGACCTGCGGCTCGTCCGCACCAACACCGCCACGGGCGGGCTCGCCGAAGGCGCCTGCGACATCGCCGTGGTGCGCGTCGCCCCCGACCCGCGCCGCTTCGACTCCGTGGTCGTCGGCCTCGAACCCCGGTACTGCGCGATGGCGGCGGACGACCCGTGGGCCCGGCGCCGCTCGATCCGGCTGGCCGACATCGCCGAGCGCACCCTGCTCGTCGACCGCCGCACCGGCACCACCACCGTGGACCTGTGGCCGCCCGGCACCCGCCCCGCGACCCGGCACACCGCCGACATCGACGACTGGCTCGCCGCCGTCGCGGCCGGCGGCTGCGTCGGCGTCACCGCCCGCAGCACCGTCGACCAGTACCGGCGGCCCGGCGTCGCCTACCGGCCGCTGCGCGACGCCGCGCCCATCGCCGTCCGCCTCGCGTGGTGGCACGACGACCCGCACCCCGCCGCCCGGCACGCCGTCGAGCTGCTCACCGAGCTGTACCGGGACGGCTGAGCGCCCGGCCTCGCCGTTTGTGACCCGCCCCCCCGGGTACCCGCCCAGCGGACAGTCCGCTTGATCAGGAGGAATGCGATGGCGGGGCGGGGCCGGGGCGGCGGGAAGCAGCGGATGCCGGCGGGCTGGAAGCTGGTCTACGGGGTGAACGACCGGCTCGGATCGACCACCTTCCTGCGCACCAACCTGGGCAAGGCCTTCCCCAAGCACTGGACGTTCCTGCTCGGCGAGATCGCGCTCTACTCCTTCATCGTCCTCATCCTCACCGGCGTCTACCTCACCCTGTTCTTCCGGCCGAGCGGCACGGAGGTCGTCTACGGCGGCTCTTACTCCCAGCTGCGCGGCGTGAAGATGAGCGAGGCGTACGCGTCGACGCTGAACCTGTCGTTCGACGTGCGCGGCGGGCTGCTGATGCGGCAGATCCACCACTGGGCCGCGAACCTGTTCCTCGCGGCGATCTGCGTCCACCTGCTGCGGATCTTCTTCACCGGCGCGTTCCGCAAGCCGCGCGAGATCAACTGGGTCATCGGGGTCACCCTGTTCGCGCTGTCGGTCCTGGAGGGGTTCGCCGGCTACTCCCTGCCCGACGACCTGCTGTCGGGCACCGGGCTGCGCATCGCCGAGGGCATCGTGCTCGCCATCCCGGTCGTCGGCACCTACCTGATGCTCTGGATGTTCGGCGGCGAGTTCCCGGCGAGCGAGAGCTTCATCCCGCGGCTGTTCACCGTGCACATCCTGCTGATCCCCGCGATCCTGCTCGCGCTCATCACCGCGCACCTGATGATCCTCTGGCACCAGACGCACACCCAGTGGCCCGGCAAGGGACGCCGGGAGCAGGCGGTGCAGGGCGAGCCGACCTTCCCGAGCTTCATGGCGCAGAGCGGCGCGTACTTCCTCTACACCTTCGGGTTCCTGGCCGCCCTGGCGACGTTCGCGCAGATCAACCCGGTCTGGCTGTACGGCCCCTACGATCCGGACCAGGTGTCGTTCGGGTCGCAGCCCGACTGGTACATCGCGTTCCTCGAAGGCTCGCTGCGCATCATGGGGCGGATCTCGACGACCGTCGCCGGCCACACCATCGGCTGGAACGTGCTGCTGCCCGCCGTCGTCCTGCCCGGGGCGTTCTTCACCCTCATCGGCCTGTACCCGTTCTTCGAGAGATGGGCGACCGGGGACGAGCGCATTCACCATCTGCTCGACCGCCCGCGCAACGCCGCGACCCGCACGGCGATCGGCGCCGCCGTCATCGCCTGGTACGGCAACCTGTGGGCGGCCGGCGGCAACGACATCCTGTCGAACGCCTTCAAGATCCCGCTGTTCTGGACGACGTGGTTCTTCCGCGTCGGGTTCTTCGTCTTCCCCGTGCTCGCGTTCGTCGTCGCCCGCCGCGTCTGCCTCAGCCTGCAACGCCGCGACCTGCAGAAACGCGAGGAAGGCGTGGAGAGCGGGCTGATCTCGCTGACCCCGGAGGGCGGGTACGTCGAGCGGCACGAGCGGTCCGCGCCGGAGGAGGCGGCCATCCTGCGGACCCGGCAGCCCCGCGAGCTCGTCGCGGCCTACCCGCACCACATCATCCCGCTGCCGACGCCCGGCCGCGTCCGCACGCAGGTCAGGACCCGCACCAACCGGTTCTACCTCAACTACCAGACCGAGTCGCACGGCGGCGGGCAGGGCGACCTCAAGCGCGACGGCGCCGTGGAGAAGGAGAAGAAGGAAGGCTCCTGACCCCGCGGCGCCGGGCGCCGCTCACGAGCCGGCGGGCAGGGCCGCGATCGGCGCCGCTCAGGAGCCGGCGGAGGGCTGCGGGAGCGCCGGCTCGGACTCCTGCGGGGGCTCCTTCGGCGGGAAGTGCAGGTCGAACGCCGGGCGGTAGGAGCGGATGCGCGGCATCGTCGTGAAGTTGTGGCGGGGCGGCGGGCACGAGGTCGCCCACTCCAGAGAGGCGCCGTAGCCCCACGGGTCGTCGGTCTCGACCGGACGGGCGCGGCGGTGCGTCCGGTAGATGTTCCACAGGAACGCGAAGGTGGAGGCGCCGAGGATGAACGCGCCGATCGACGAGACGAGGTTCAGCGCCGCGAACTGCTTCGGGTAGTCGGCGATGCGGCGCGGCATGCCCTCGGCGCCGAGCCAGTGCTGGACGAGGAAGGTGGTGTGGAAGCCGACGAACAGCGACCAGAAGTGGATCTTCCCCCAGGTCTCGTCGAGCCTCCTGCCGGTCATCTTCGGCCACCAGAAGTAGAACCCGCCGAACATCGCGAACACCACGGTCCCGAACAGCACGTAATGGAAATGGGCGACGACGAAATAGGAGTCGGTGAGGTGGAAGTCCATTGGCGGTGACGCGAGGATCACGCCGGTGAGGCCGCCGAACAGGAACGTCACGAGGAAACCGATCGCCCACAGCATCGGCGTCTCGAAGGTGAGCTGCCCCTTCCACAGCGTCCCGACCCAGTTGAAGAACTTGATGCCGGTCGGCACCGCGATCATGAACGACGTCATGGAGAAGAACGGCAGCAGGACCTGGCCCGTGGCGAACATGTGGTGCGCCCAGACGGTCATCGACAGCCCGGTGATCGCGATGGTCGCGCACACCATTCCGAGGTAGCCGAAGACGGGCTTCCGCGAGAACACCGGGAGGATCTCGGTGACGATGCCGAAGAACGGCAGCGCCACGATGTACACCTCGGGATGGCCGAAGAACCAGAACAGGTGCTGCCACAGCAGCGCGCCCCCGTTCGCGCCGTCGTAGATGTGGGCGCCGAACTTGCGGTCCGCCTCCAGCGCGAACAGCGCGGCGGCGAGCACCGGGAACGCGATCAGCACCATCACGCTGGTCAGCAGCACGTTCCACGTGAAGATCGGCATCCGGAACACCACCATGCCGGGGGCCCGCATCCCGATGATCGTCGTCATCAGGTTCACCGACGTGAAGATCGTCCCGAACCCCGAGACGATCAGCCCCATCACCCACATGTCGCCGCCGAGCCCCGGCGAGTACGTCGACGACGAGAGCGGCGAGTAGGAGAACCAGCCGAACGCCGCCGCGCCGCCCGGCATCAGGAACCCCGCCAGCACCATGAGCGCGCCGAACAGGAACAGGTAGTAGCTGAGCGTGTTGAGCCGCGGGAACGCCACGTCCGGCGCGCCGATCTGCAGCGGCACGATCACGTTCGCGAACCCCGCGAACAGCGGCGTCGCGAACAGCAGCAGCATGATCGTGCCGTGAATGGTGAACAGCTGGTTGTACTGCAGGTCGTTCATCACCTGCAGGCCCGGACGCATCAGCTCGGCCCGCATCAGCATCGCCATCAGCCCGGCGATCAGGAACATCGCGAACGACGTCCCGAGGTACAGGTAGCCGACCATCTTGTGATCGGTGGTGGCGAGGACGTCGCCGATCCTGATCCCCTTGCGGTGGCGCGCCAGCGCGTCCGCGGTGCTGGTGTCCGGCGCGCCGTCCACAGCCGTCATCCGGGCTCCCCTCCTCGTCCACTACCAACGGCTGGTAATGACCGGAGAAAAACCCTCCAAACGCGCGCCGCCCGGCGCCGACGGCTCAGGGGCGGCGGGTCAGGGGTGCCAGTGGGGGCCTTCGTCGCCGCGGAGCTCGTCCTGGACGGGCGGGCGCTCGGTGTCGCGCATGTGCTCGGCGAGGCCCGGCTTGTTGTGGTGCCGCCGCTGGTAGGCCTGCTCCGCCGGGGTGCGGCCCGGGTCGGGGTCGACCGGCAGCGAGCGCAGCACCTCCGCCGCGCTGCCGTAGGTGCCGAGCGGCAGCGACGACAGCACCCGCTCCTCCTCGCTCAGCGGGCGCTCGGCGTGCGCGTGCTCGACGATCCTCTCCTTGCTGGCCGGGAAGGCCAGGTCGCCCAGCAGCTGCTCGACCCGCCTCGTGTCGGCGATCTTCATGGTGTGCTCCCCCCTGTCGCGGCCGGCCGTCATCCGGCGACCTCCAGCGCCACCTTCGTCCAGCCGGGCTCGCGCCGGTCGAACGCCTCGTAGGCCTCGATGACCCCGGGCAGGCGGGCCTGCTGGGTGAGGATCGTGGTCGGGTCGGCACCGCCCTTGGCGATGCGGCTGAGCAGCCCCGGCACGTACCGGCGGTGGTTGCAGTTGCCGGCCTTGACGGTCAGGTTCCGGTTCATCGCCAGGCCCAGCGGGAAGCTGGTGAAGTTCGGCGGGTAGACCCCGACGATCCCGATGGTGCCGGCCTTGGCGACCATGTCCACCGCCCAGCGCAGCGCCTCGCCGGGCGCGTCGCCGGGGCGCCACTGCGCGCCGTGCTGGCCGGTGCGCGGCGCGGCCTGCGCCTGCTCGCGCTCGAACTCGCGCCGGTCCTCCTTGGTGATCGCCTCGGCGGCGGGACCGCTCGCGGGGCTCTCGGCGTCCACGCCGACCGCGTCGATCACGCGGTCCGCGCCGATGCCGCCCGTCAGGTTCCGGACGACCTCGACCGGGTCCTCGGCGTTGAAGTCGATCGTCTCGGCGTTCTGCAGCCGGGCCGTCTCCAGCCGGTCGGCGTGCCCGTCCACGACGAACACCCGGCCGGCGCCCTGGATCCGCGCCGACAGCACGGCGAGCTGCCCGACCGGGCCCGCGCCGAGCACCGCGACGGTGTCGCCGGGCCCGACCTCGGCGAGCCGCGCGCCGAACCAGCCGGTCGGCAGGATGTCGCTGACCATCAGCGCCTGCTCGTCGGTGACGCCGGGCGGGATGGCGACGAGGTTGGTGTGCGCGTACGGGACGCGCGCGTACTCGGCCTGCAGGCCGTCGAACGGGCCGGTCGACCGGGGTCCGCCGTAGAACGACGAGCCCGCGGACGGCCCGTTCGGGTTGGCGACGTCGCACTGGGCGTAGTACCCGGCGCGGCAGTACGAGCACCGGCCGCAGCCGATCGTGGACGGGATGACGACGCGGTCGCCGGGCACGAAGTTGCGGACGTCCCGCCCGACCTCCTCGACCACCCCGACGGCCTCGTGGCCGAGGACCGTGCCCGGCTCCATGCCGGGCATCGTGCCCCTGACGAAGTGCAGGTCCGTCCCGCAGATCGCGCTGGCGGTGATCCGGACGACCGCGTCCTCGGGGTCGCGGACGGCCGGGTCGGGCACCTCGTCCAGGCTGATCTCGCCGACGTCGTGCCAGACCACTGCCCTCATGGCTCTGCTCCTCCCCTCGCGGGACCTGTTCCCGTCCGCCCTTCCCGCAGGTCGCGGGAGAAACATGGACAATGCAGACACCTGCCGTACGGCTCGCCGGACCCGCACCGGATAATGGAAAGCCGCAGACCGCGACCACGTCAGGAGTCGGCCATGACACGCCCATCCCGGCCCGTCCGGGCCCGCCGGTGAGCGCCCCCCGCGCCGGCGCGTCCCAGCAGGTGCTCGGGCCGCTGACCGGCTCGGCCATCTTCCTCGTGGTGACCGTCGACCCCGGCGGCGAGCCCGTGGTCGCCGAGCTGCTCCCCGACCTGGCCGGACTCGTCCGCGCGGTCGGCTTCCGGGTGCCCGGCGGCGGCCTGACCTGCGTCACCGGCATCGGCTCGGACGCCTGGGACCGGCTGTTCTCCGGCCCGCGCCCCGCCGGGCTGCACCCGTTCACCGAGCTGCGCGGCGACGTGCACACCGCCCCGTCCACGCCCGGCGACCTGCTGTTCCACATCCGCGCGCACCAGATGGACCTCTGCTTCGAGCTGGCCGCGCAGATCATGGAGCGGCTGGCGGGGGCCGTCACCGTCCGGGACGAGGTGCACGGCTTCCGCTACTTCGAGCAGCGCGACCTGCTCGGCTTCGTCGACGGCACCGAGAACCCGACCGGCGAGGACGCCCGCGCCGCCGTCGCCATCGGCGGCGAGGACCCGGGGTTCGCCGGCGGCAGCTACGTGATCGTCCAGAAGTACCTGCACGACATGCGGGCGTGGAACGCTCTCACGGTCGAGCAGCAGGAGGACGCGGTCGGCCGCCGCAAGCTGTCCGACATCGAGATCCCCGACGGGATGAAGGCCCCCGGCGCGCACGTCGCGCTCACCTCGATCACCGGCCCGGACGGCGAGGAGCGGGAGATCCTGCGCGACAACATGCCGTTCGGGAACCTGCGCGACGGCGAGTTCGGCACCTACTTCATCGGCTACTCCGCCACCCCGGAGGTCACCGAGGAGATGCTGCGGAACATGTTCCTCGGCGACCCGCCCGGCGTCCACGACCGGCTGCTCGACTTCTCGACCGCCGTGACCGGGACCCTGTTCCACGTCCCCACGGCCGACTTTCTCGACGACCCGCCCCCGCTTCCCAGCGACGACGGATCCCTGGGCATCGGCGACCTGAAGAGGAGCGCACCTTGAACAACCTCCACCGCGAACTGGCCCCGATCTCCGCCGCCGCCTGGGACGACCTGGAGGCGGAGATCCGCCGCACCGTCACCCGCAACCTCGCCGGGCGGCGGCTGGTGGACGTGCCGGAGCCGGGCGGCGCGGCGCTCGCGGCCGTCGCCACCGGGCACCTCGACCCCGTCGACGCGCCCGCCGAGGGCGTGGCGGCGCACGTGCGGCGGGCCCGTCCGCTGGTGGAGCTGCGGGTGCCGTTCACCGTGGACCGGCGGGCCGTCGACGACGTGGAGCGCGGCGCGAAGGACCCGGACTGGCAGCCCGCCAAGGACGCGGCCCGGCTGATCGCCCGCGCCGAGGACCGCGCGATCTTCGAGGGGTACGCCGCGGCCGGCATCGAGGGGCTGCGCGCCGCGTCCGCCAACCCGGCGATCGCGCTGCCGGACGAGCCGCGCGAGTACCCGAACGCGGTGGCGCGGGCGGTGACGGCGCTGCGGCTGGCCGGGGTGGACGGCCCGTACTCGCTGGCGCTCAGCGCGGACGCCTACACGGCGGTGAACGAGACCTCCGACCACGGCTACCCGATCCACGAGCACCTGGCCCGGCTGGTCAGCGGCGACATCGTCTGGGCGCCCGCGATCACCGGCGCGTTCCTGCTGTCCACCCGGGGCGGCGACTTCGAGCTGCGCGTCGGGCAGGACCTGTCGGTCGGCTACGAGTCCCACGACGCGACGAGCGTCCGGCTGTACCTCCAGGAGACGTTCACGTTCCTGACGTACACCGCCGAGGCCGTGGTCGCGCTGGGCTGACCCGCCTCGACGGCGCGCCCTTGTGCCGCGCCCAATGTGCCGCGGATCCGCGGTCCATGACTCAATGGACCGCGGATAACCGCGCCAGCGTTCGTGAGTACGATGAGGGGCCCGACCGCCGACTCGAAGAGACGGGCATGGCTGACTTCCGCATCGACGACCTGGCGCGCGCGGCCGGGACCACGGTCCGGCACGTGCGCGGCTTCCAGGAGCGCGGCCTGCTCCCGCCGCCCCGGATGAGGGGCAGGGTCGGCTTCTACGACGACAGCCACCTGGCGCGGATCCACCTCATCGCCCGGCTCAAGGACCGCGGCTACACGCTGGCCAGCATCGGCGAGATGCTGTCGGCGTGGGAGCGCGGCCACAACCTGGCCGACCTGCTCGGCCTGGAGCGGGTCATCCACGACCCGTGGTCGGACGAGGAGCCGGCCCGGATGACGCTCGCGCAGGTCGTGCGGCGGTTCTACCCGGAGATCCCGGAGGAGGCGCTCAGGGGCCGGACGCCCGCCGACCACCCGAAGCTGAGGCGGGCGGAGGAGCTGGAGTTCATCCGGTGGACGGGCGAGGAGTACGAGGTGCCGAGCCCGCGGCTGCTGGAGGTCGGCGCGGGACTGGTCGAGGCCGGCATCGAGCTGGACGCCGTCTTCGAGATCGCCGGCCGGCTGCGCGGCGACGTGGACGCCATCGCCCGGCAGTTCGTCCGGCTGACCGTGGAGCACGCCGGGCTGGACGCGCGGTCCGGCGACCGGGACGTGCGCGAGGTCGGCGAGGTGATCCGGCGGCTGCGTCCGATCGGCATGCAGGCGGTGCAGGGGCTGCTGGCCCGCTCGCTGCACGCCGAGATCCAGGCCGAGTTCGCCCGGCAGATCGAGAGCATGGGCCTCACTCCCCCGGCGCCGGGCACCGCCGAGCATGCCGAGAACACACCCGAGCAGGCCGAGCGCACCGCCGAGCAGGCCGAGCGCACCGCCGAGCGCGACGCGGCCCCGGCGGGGCGGGCCGGGGAGTCCGTCCCGGACCTGCCCGTCTGAACCGCGCGTTCCGGTCGGCGCGCCCGGTCGGCCGTCCGCCGCGCGCGGCCCCGCGCCCGAGGAGCCGGGCGGGGGCCGGATCGGGGGCGGGGCCGGTCAGTAGTCGAACCAGCCGGGGAGCTTGGCGCCGAACATCATGTCGCCGGACAGCTTGATCTTGCCGGTCATGAAGCCCTGCACGCCGTTCAGCCGGCCCGCGCACAGCCGCAGCAGCGTCGGCGCCGACAGCGTGAGCGTCACCTTCGGGCCGGCCGGCGCCCCGCGCTCGCCGATGGCGGCGCCGTCGCGGATCGACAGGCCGTAGGACAGCGTCCCGCCGGGCGCGGTGACGTCCCAGCGGACCACGCCGCCGTCGTTCCCGGCGCGCTCGGCGACGAAGTGCTCGCCCATCAGGCCGAACACCCGGTCCAGGACGTCCTCCGCGCCGGCGGCGGCGACGAAGCCGTCGATCAGCTCGTCGTCCACGCCGGGCGCGTCCAGCAGCGCGCGGAGCTGCTCGGGCGAGGCGACGTCCTCCAGCATCGCCTTCAGCTGCTCGGTGTCCCCGAGGTGGGGCACGGTCTCGCTCATGGCGTTTCCCTCCGGTCGAAGCGGCGCTTTCACCGGTCCGACGATTCCAGCACCGCGACCGCCGGATAACTGCACCGGAGACGGAATCACGATGGGCGGCACTCACCCATTCGAAGGTTTATGCGCGGCCGCTCGCGAGGCCGTTCTCGAACCAGTCGGGCTGGCCGTCGGGGCGGGTCGTCGCGAGCCAGAGGCGCAGCGCCATCAGCAGTTCGACGTGCAGGGACGGGTCGTGGATCTCGGGGCCGAACAATTCGTCGAGCCTGCGAACCCGGAGCCGGACGGTCTGCGGGTGGACGTGCAGCCGGAGCGCCGCGGCGGAGGCGTTGAATCCGCATTCCAGCACGGCCTGGAGCGTCCGCGCATACTGCGTGCGGCGATTCTGCCGGAGTCGCAGCAGCGGTTTCAGCCGGTGCCGCGCGCAATTCTCGACGAGGTCGCGGTGGCGCAGCACCACGAGGGTGGGCACGTGCTCGGCGGCGATGATCGGTCCGTCGCGGGGCGGCGCGCCGGAGGGTCCGTCGTCGAGCGCGCCGTCCGCGGCCAGGGCGAGCGTCTGCCGCGCCCAGGCCAGCGACCGGCCGAGCGCGGCCGGTTCGACGGCGGGGCCGACGGCCGCCGCCCGGCCGGCCAGGAGCGGCTCCAGCGTCCGGCGGTGCACCGGGTCCCGCGGGTCGGGGACGATCAGGCACGGCTCGGCGAGGTGCCGGCCGTCCAGCACCTGCGGCGGGAGGACGCGGGGGCGGGGCGGTCCCGTCCCGGGGGCGAGGGCGACGGCGGCGGCGCGGCCCGGCACCGGCCACCGCGCCTCCTGCGCGAGGGCCGCGATGCGCCGCGGTTCGGTCCCGGGGCGGGCGAGCAGCGCGGCGAGCAGCGCGCGGCGGCGGCGCAGCAGCAGCGCGGCCGGGTCGCGGGCCGCCTCGGCGCGGCCCTGCGCGACGGCGGCCGCCAGCCGGTTCAGGAAGGGGAAGAGCGCGGAGACCACCTGCCCGTACAGGCCGGGCGGCACCTCGGCGTCCAGCGCGTCGGCGACCCGGGACAGGTGCCGGACGGCGACGCGGGTCGCGACGTTCGCCGCGTTCTGCAGGGCGCTCGCGGCGCGGCCCTCCTGCACCTCGGCGGCGCCGACCCGGCGGAAGAAGGCGAGGAGGTCCTCCGGCGGCGGGCCGGGCCGCTCGACGAGGCCGGCGAACGCGCCGATCGCGCATCCCGCGGCGAACTCCAGCGCGTCCCGGCAGCCGGGGGCGGCGTACTCGGGGACCTCGCGCCGCACCTCGTCGACGGTCTCCGCGACGATCGCGGGGACGGCGTCGCGCAGCGCGCCGCCGAGGAGGCGCCGCACGCGGGCGTCGAGGCCGGGGTCCGGTTCGACGGCGTTGCCGGGAGCCCTCATCGCTCACGTCCCTCCCGACGTGCCCGGCCGGGCACCGTATCGCGGATCTATGTACCGCAAATTAACGGAACAAGCGTGTACGGCGCGTTCGAGCCATGTCAAGACGGTCGGACCACAGACGTACGTCCCGCAGGTTCACGGGACGATGGCCTCGCAGCTCCCGAACCGCGGCCCGGCCGGGCGCCCGGCGGCCAGCGCGTCGAGCCGCTCCAGGAAGAGTCCCTCGCGCAGCGCCCACGGGCACACGTCCAGCCCGTCGAGCCCGAGGACGTCCATCACCGCCTCGGCGACGATCGCGCCGGCCAGGATCTGGTGCGCCCGCGACGCCTTCACCCCGCGCAGCCTCGCGCGCTCCTCGTCGGGCAGCTTCGCCAGCGTCGGGATCCAGCCGTGCAGGTCCGCGCGGTCGAGGCGGCGCGGCGCGTACGGCCCCGCCTTGGCCTTCGGCGCGCCGCACAGCCGGGCCAGCTGCGTGAACGTCTTGGACGTCGCGACGGCCCGGACCGGCGCGGGCCGTTCGACGATCTCGACCGTCGCCTCCTTCAGCACGGACCGCACGTGCGCGCGCAGCGCCTTGCGGGTGCGCTTGCGGACCGGCGGCCGGCCGGGCAGGTGGTGCCGCGTCAGCCGGCCCGCGCCGAGCGGGAGCGACAGCGCGATCTCGGGTCCGTCCCCCGCCCCGTAGGCCAGTTCGAGGGACCCGCCGCCGATGTCGGCGAGCAGCAGCGGCCCCGCCGACCAGCCGTACCAGCGCCGCACGGCCAGGAACGTCAGCCGCGCCTCCTGCTCGCCGGACAGGAACCCGAGCGCGACGCCCGTCGCGGCGCGGACCTCGGCGGTGACGTCGTCGCGGTTGGCGGCGTCGCGCAGCGCGGACGTGGCGAGCGGCAGCAGCTCCCCCACCCCGGCGGCGGACGCGGCGGCGGACGCCTCCCGGACCGCGCCGATCAGCCGCCCGACGGCGGGCCGCCCGATCACGCCGTGCCGGTCGGTCGACTCGGCCAGCCGCACGGCGCTCTTCACCGACCGGACGGGCGCGGGCGCCTCGCCTGGGCTGAGGTCCGCGATGCGCAGGTGGGCCGAGTTGGAGCCGATGTCGAGGACGCCCAGGCGCAGGCGGGCCGGGCCGGTGTCGCTTTGGCTGTCGCTGTCCGCAGGGGGGTTCATGGACGTGGATTACCCGGGTTTTACCCGTCCAGTCCGGGGCGCCCGCCGCCCACGTTTCACGCTGGTGCGCCGGGTAGTTGCCGCCCTAGACCCGCTCTAGGAGGAACACGATGAAGGCGCTCACCTGGCACGGCAAGCGCGACGTCCGCGTCGAGGACGTCCCCGACCCGAAGATCAAGGAACCGGACGACGCGGTCATCCGGGTGACCTCGTCCGGGATCTGCGGTTCGGACCTGCACCTGTACGAGGTGCTCGGGCCGTTCATGAGCGAGGGGGACGTGCTGGGCCACGAGCCGATGGGGATCGTCGAGGAGACCGGCCCGGACGTGAAGCACGTCAAGCCGGGCGACCGGGTGGTCATCCCGTTCAACATCTCCTGCGGGCGCTGCCACATGTGCGAGATGAAGCTGTACGCGCAGTGCGAGACGACGCAGGTCCGCGAGAGCAACATGGGCGCGGCGCTGTTCGGCTACACCCGGCTGTACGGGCAGGTGCCGGGCGGCCAGGCGGAGTACCTGCGGGTGCCGCAGGCGCACTTCGGCCCGATCAAGGTGCCGGAGGGGCCGCCGGACGAGCGGTTCGTCTACCTGTCGGACGTCCTGCCGACGGCGTGGCAGGCGGTGCAGTGGGCGGAGATCCCCGAGGGCGGCTCGGTGACGGTGCTCGGGCTCGGCCCGATCGGCCAGATGTCGGCGCGGATCGCGCGCCATCTCGGCCACCGGGTCATCGGCGTCGACCTCGTCCCGGAGCGGCTGGAGATGGCCCGCCGGCACGGGATCGAGGTGATCGACGCCGACGCCGCCGACGACGTGCCGGACGCGGTCCGGCAGATCACCGGCGGGCGCGGCACCGACTCGGTGATCGACGCGGTCGGGATGGAGGCGCACGGCTCGCCGGGCGCGAAGCTGGCCCAGACGCTGACCGGGCTGATGCCGGGCAACACCGCCGCGCCGCTGATGCAGCGGGTCGGCGTGGACCGGCTCGCGGCGTTCCTGACCGCGATCGAGGTGGTGCGCCGGGGCGGGACGATCTCGCTGAGCGGCGTGTACGGCGGCATGACCGACCCGCTGCCGATGCTGCAGATGTTCGACAAGGGCATCACGCTGCGGATGGGGCAGGCGCACGTCAAGCGCTGGATCGACGACGTCATGCCCCTCGTGACCGATGACGCCGACCCGCTCGGCGTCATGGACCTCGCCACCCACCGCGTGCCGCTGGAAAAGGCGCCGGAGGCGTACGAGATGTTCCAAAAGAAGCAGGACGGCGCCATCAAGGTGCTCGTGCAGCCCGGCGCCTGACGCGCCGGGCCGCGGCGCGGCCGCGGGCGGCTACTCGCTCCGGCGGTGGGTCAGCGCGATGTCGAAGTCGTCGCGCCCGGCGCCGGACAGGTCGAGCGGCACCGCGACCGGCGGGTACCCGGACGCGACGACGGTGTAGTCCTCGGGGGCGAGGCCGTCGAACGCGTAGGCGCCGTCCGGGCCGGTGCGGGCGGTGGCGACGACGTTCCCGGCCTGGTCGACCAGCGACACGTGCGCGTCGCCGAGCGCCTCGCCGCCGCGGCCGCGGACGGTGCCGCGCAGCGCGGGCCCGGCGGGCAGCTCGATCTCCACCGGTGCCGGCTCGCCGCCCTCGACCCGCACGGGGCGGGCGGCGGGCCTGCGCCCGGCCGCGCTCACCGTCAGCGTGTAGCCGCCGGGCGCGAGGTCGGCCAGCGCGAACGCGCCGTCCCCGCCGGTGACGGCGGAGGCGACGACCTCGCCGCGCTGGTCGGTGGCGACCGCGACGGCGCCGGCGACGGGCGCGCCCGCCTCGTCGCGGACCGTGCCGGCCACGCCGCCGATGCCGCCGAGCACGAGGTCGGCGCCCGCCGGGCCGTCGAGAACGGTGACAGTGGCCGCCTCGGGCTGGTGGCCGGGCGCGGACCCGACCAGCACGTAGCCGCCGGGCGCGGGTGCCGCGACCGCGTACCCGCCGTCGTCGCCGGTGGCGACCACGCCGAGCTGGCGGCCGCTCGCGTCGATCAGGGTGACGGTGGCGCCGGAGAGCGGCGTCCCCTCCGGGCGCAGCACCCGTCCGCGCACCGCCGGGCCCTCGCCCGCGGAGGTCGGCCCGGCCACGGCGGACGCCTCGCTCTCGGCGGACGGCTCGCTCTCCGCGGAGGGCACCGCCGGGCTCTCCACCGGGCCCGGGGAGGCGGCCGGAACCTCGGCGGCGACCGGTGCGGAAGGCCGGGCCGGACGACCGGCGTGCCGCACCGCGCGGCGCCCGGACGGCAGGAAGGCCGCGAGCAGGACGCCGACCGCGATGGCGCCGGTCGCGATGGCGAACGAGATCCGGAAGCCGGTCATGTCCGGCACCTCGGCCCCGCCGAAGTGGAGGGTGTTGCGGGCGAGGACGGTGCCGAGGAGCGCGCTGGACACCGAGGTGCCGATGGAGCGCATCAGCGTGTTCACGCCGTTGGCCGCCCCGCTCTCGGACGGGTCGACGGCGCCGAGGATGAGCGTGGGGAGCGCCGAGTAGGCGAGGCCGATGCCGGCGCCGACGATCGTGGAGACCAGCGCGACCTGCCACACCGCGCCCATCAGGCCCTGCGCCGCGGCGTAGCCGCCGCCGATCACGATCATGCCGAGGATGAGCGAGGTCTTGGCGCCGTACGCGGCCGACACGCGCGCCGACAGCGGCGAGACCAGCATCATCGCGATGCCCATCGGGGCCACGGTGAGCCCGGCGACCAGCAGCGACTGCCCGAGGCCGTACCCGGTCGCCTTCGGCAGCTCCAGCAGCTGCGGCAGGACCAGCGACATGGCGTAGAACGAGACGCCGACGGTGATCGCGGCGAGGTTGGTGAGCAGCACCTGGCGGCGCGCGGTGGTGCGCAGGTCGATCAGCGGGTCGCGCAGCCGCAGCTCCAGCACGCCCCACAGCACGAGGATCGCGACGCCCGCCGCGCCGAGCCCGAGCGTGCGGGCGTTCGTCCAGCCCCAGTCGCCGCCCTTGGTGATCGGCAGCAGCACGGCCAGCAGCCCCGCGGTGAGCCCGACCGTCCCGGCGATGTCGAAGCGTCCCTTCGCCCGCACCTTCGACTCGGGGACGGCGAACGCCACCAGCGCGAACGACACGACGCCGAGCGCGGCGGCGCCGTAGAAGAGCATGTGCCAGCTGAAGTGCTGGGCGATGTAGGCCGCCACCGGGAGGCCGAGCGCGCCGCCGACGCCGATCGAGGAGCTCATCAGCGCCAGCGCCGAGCCGAGCCGCTCCCGCGGCAGCGAGTCGCGCATCAGGCCGATGCCGAGCGGGATCGCGCCCATCGCGAAGCCCTGGATCGCGCGGCCGGTCACGACCAGCAGCAGCTCCGAGCTGACCGCGGCGACCAGCGAGCCGACGACGACGGCCCCGATGCTGACGAGCGTCATCCGCTTCTTGCCGTACAGGTCGCCGAGCCGCCCCATGATCGGGGTGGCGACGGCGCCGGACAGCAGCGTGGCGGTCATCGCCCACGTCGCGTTCGACAGCGAGGTGTGCAGCAGCTGCGGCAGCTGCCCGATGACCGGGATCAGCAGGGTCTGCATGACCGCGACGACGATGCCGGCGAACGCCAGGACGGCGATCAGCAGGCCCGAGCCGCGCTCGGCGGGGAGGCCGAGGTCGGGTTCGTGGCCGGCGGCCGCGGTGCCGGCGGGGGCGGCCGTGCGCGGGTACTGGGCGGTGGCGGGCTGGGACACGCTGGTACGCCTCCGGGAGGATGGATCGGTCCGTGCGGCGGGGTGGGCGCCGCGCTCGGGGGCGGCGGCGCACCTCGTGATCAAGACGATGAGGGGCCGGTTTCATTCCCCGCCGGGGAACCGCGACGGAGAATGAGACCAGCATCACTCTCCGCGAAGACCGAAATTTACCGATAGAGGCGAAGGGATGAGAAAAAGGAGTCACGCCGGTCAGGTCGGCGTGCCCCCGGCACGCCCGCCGGACGGAGATCACATTAGGCTCGGCGGGACGCCGGCCGGCGCCTCGGCGGCCCGAGCGAGGACGACGAGCACGGACCGCGAGCACCGACGAGCACCGACACACGAGCAGGGACGACACCCGGTATGGAGGCAGGCCCGATGCACCCTTTCCGCGCGGCCATCGAGACGGGCGACCTCGACGCCCTGCCCGACCTGCTGGCCGAGGACGTGCGGTTCCTCAGCCCGGTGGCGTTCGCGCCCTATGACGGCCGCCCGGTGGTGTCGGCGATCCTGCGCGCCGTCACCCGCGTGTTCACCGACTTCCGCTACGTCCGGGAGATCAGCGACGGGCGGGACCACGCGCTCGTGTTCAAGGCGCGGGTCGGCGACCGCGAGGTGCACGGCTGCGACTTCCTGCACCACGACGACTCCGGGCTGATCGACGAGTTCTGCGTGATGGTGCGCCCCCTGTCGGGCGCGAAGGCGCTGTCGGAGGCGATGGCGGTGCAGTTCGAGGCCGCCAAGCGGGAGATGGGCCTCACCTGACGGCCCCGCGCGCCATCTCGCGAGGCCCGGCGGGGCGAAGCGGGCGAGCGGCCGGCGGGCGTGGAACGGGACGGGGAGCGCGGGCGGGGTTCCGCGAAGGGGGTCAGGCGCTCAGCGGCGGCGGCAGCGACGCCTCCTCGGCCCGGCGGCCGTCGCGTTCGAGTCCGGCGAGCCGCGCCGAGGTGAGCGCGGCGCGGAACAGCTGGATGCCGCGCGCGGAGCTCGGGTCGATGCCGGACAGGTCCCGGATCCGGTCCAGCCGGTAGTGCAGCGTCCGGCGGTGGATCCACAGCTCCCGGGCGGCGCGCTCGCGGTCGAGGTTGCAGGCGAGCAGCACCTCCAGGGTGCGGCGCAGGTCGGTGCCGGCGTCGAGCGGGGACAGCACCGCGGCGAGCCGCTCGCGGATGCCGGGCTGGCCGAGGATCGCCAGCTCGACGAGCAGCTCGTCGGCGCGGTAGGGGCGGTCCTCGGCGTCCGGGATCGCCTTGACGACCGTCAGCACCCGGGACGCCTCCTCCAGCGCGTCGGGGATCCCGCCGAGACCGCTCCGGCAGGACTCGGCGGCGTGCACCGGCCCCCGCGTCCACGTGGCGAGGACGGCCACGAACTCGGCGGCCGCCACCTCGGCCCGCACCGGGTCCCCGGCCGGGAACAGCACGACCAGTCCGGCGAGGTCGCCGGAGTAGAGCACGCCGTCGATCGCCTCCAGGTGCTCGCGGGCCCGCGCCCAGTGCGCGGCGGCGGCCGCGCCGAGGCCGGGCGCCTCGCACCGCAGCACCAGGTAGCGGGACGCGAGCGCGACCCCGGCGGCCTCCGCGATGACCTCGGCGGGCGCGCCGTCGATCAGCGTCTCGGCGAGCAGCCGGCGCAGCGGCCGGGACCGGACGCCCTCGCGCGGCGCGTCCGCGTACCCCTGGATGCACGCCTCCCGGGCCCGTGCCGCGAGCCGCGCGGCGCGCCCCGTCGCCTCGGCCAGCTCGGTGAAGCGGCCGGCGGGCGCCGCCGCCCAGCAGGCCCGCGCCGCCGCGGCGAGCGCGGCGTCCCACACCTCCGACAGCACCGGCAGCGGGATGCCCTGCCGCGCCGCCATCGCCCCGAGGTCGCGGAACCGGGCGAGGTCGTCGGCGGGCAGCGGGCCGCCCGCCGCGACGAGCGCGAGCAGCCGCGCCGAGGTCTCCTCCCGGCCGCCGAACAGCGGCCCGGCCGTGCGCCGGATCGGCTGGTGCGCCGGGTGGCCGCCGAGCGCCTCGCCGATCGCCGCGGCGACCCGCGGGCCCTGCGCCGCGAGGAAGTCCGGCAGTCCGCCGGCCGAAGTCATGCGGGGTCCTCCTCTCAGGCCACGGCCAGCCGCAGTCCGGGCAGGTGCCCGGCGGTCTCGTCGACCAGGTCGTGCAGCTCCCGGACGTGCGCGGGGTCCCCGCCGAGCAGGCCGAGCAGGTCGTGCGCGTGCCGGACGAGCGGCGCGACGGACGCGGCGTAGCCGTCCAGGACGTCCTCGTCGAGCATCCAGGCGGTCAGCTCGGCGCGGGCGCACGCCGAATGGCGGGCGCCCGCGTGCAGCGCGAGGGCCTCGCGCCGCCGCGCGGCCGGCAGCGCGGACAGCAGGTGCGCCAGCAGGTACGTGGCTGTGCCGTTGGCGAGGTCCTCGTGCCGTCCCGACGCCAGGTCGCGCTGGTCGTTGACGAGCTGGCGGAGGACGCCGAGGCGGCGGCCGAACGCGCGCCAGCCGCCGGCCCGGCCGGGTCCCGCGCCGGCGAGCCGGGCCGCGGACGCCGCCGCCATCGCGTACGGAGCGCCCGTCTTGCCCGCGTAGGCGCGCAGCACCGACGCGGGCGTGGCGGCGGACGGGCGCTCGGTGAGGTCGCGCAGCTGCCCGTCCACCGCGTCGAGCCAGGCGCGCGACACCTCGTCGGCGAGCCCGCGGCGGACGGCGTCGGGCACCGGCAGGTCCGCGACGAGCCGGACGGGCAGGTGGCCGCCCACCGCCAGCGCGGTCAGCACCCGCTTGGCGACCGCGGTGTTCCCGGCCGGCGGGGCGCCGGGCGCGTCGGTCAGGTCGTCCAGGTAGCGGGCCGCCGCCCACCACAGCAGGTGGACGACGGCGAGCGGCCGGGCGGGCGCCGGGTCGCCGGTCTCCGCGCCGTGGACGAGCATCGGCAGCGCGACCGTCCCCCGCATCCCGGGACGCGAGCCCCTGGCGCGGACGACCTCGAAGAAGTCCAGCAGGAACTCCGCCATCGCGCCGCCGACCATCTCGCGGCCCTCGTCCAGGCCCATCGCCAGGCCCTCGGCGAGCCGCTCGCACAGCCGGCCGATCTCCGCCTCGACCTCGGCGGCGGCCCGCTCCTGCGCGGCCTGGCCGAACGCTCCTTCTTCCACGTGCCGACTCCTCCTTCTTCGCGGGGTTCTCGGGCGGTGCCGGGGTCGGCCGGCGGCGGCGCCCGCCGGGGCGCCGAGGACGCGGACCGTGCCGGACCGCCCGTACGGCTCGATCCGGGCGCCGGCGGGGACGCGGGCGACGGCGCCGACCTCGACGGCGGTGTGCGGGAGCAGGGTGCCGCGCTCGACGACCGGCCCGGACGCGGCGCTCGAGCCGCCACATCACCTCGCGGGACAGCCCGAACAGCTGCGTGCGGCAGAACCGGGCGTCCTCCCGCGCGCGCACGGACCAGCGCATCATGCCGAGCAGTACGCGCAGGACGGCCCGTCTGGCCGGGCCTCGGCAGGATCCGCGCTGCCTGCGGCGCGCCTCGGTGAGCGCGTAGGGCGGCGGGGTCCGCGCGTCCGACGGGGACGCGGCGGCCCGGCGGAACGTCACCGGCGCCTCTGCCAGCAGCCACCCCGGGTACAGCGCGAGCATGACCGCCGGCCCGGCGCCGTCGCGCGGCGCGTGGACGGCGAGCCCTGCCGCGAGCAGGCCCGCGCCCGCGGCGAAGCCCGGGCGGGGCGCGAGCAGCAGGGCCGTGTCGCGGAGCGGACCGTTCATGACGACCGGGTCCGCTCGCAGCGCTCCGCATCGACCGCGTACGCCTCGTAGGCCAGCGACCCGAGGCCGGCGCCCGTCGAGGCGTCCGCGAGGGTGGCCGCGCATCGGGACCTCGGCCCCGGCATCCGCGCGACCTGCCAGCGCAGCAGCAGCGGGACGGCCCCGCCCAGCCGGAACGGGACGTCCAGCCGCACGGGCGCCCACAGCAGCCGCACGTCCATCGGCCTGCCGTGCTCGCCGTGCTCGCCGTGCTCGCCGTGCTCCAGCAGCGCGGCGAACTGGCGGCCCGCCTCGACGATCTCCACGGGACTCCAGGCGGCCCGGTCCCGGCCCGGCGGCCGCAGCACGGCCGCCTCGACCGCGCCTCGACCGCGCCGCACGGGCTCTCCTACCTGGAGGTTCTCCGGCCGGTGCCTGTGCACGAGGTCCACGGGCGCGTGCCGGGGAGGCGGCATCGCGGCGAGCGGACGCGCCGGGCCCGGCGGGCCGGCCGCAGGACCGTCGTCGTCGGCGAACGCGATGGAGCCGGCGCACACCTCCCGGGCGTCCTGCCGGGCGGCGACCGTCCAGGCACGGTTGCGGCCGGGGACGGGACGGCACGACAGCGTGGTGCCGCGCTCGAACTCGCAGGACCAGGGGAAGTCGAGCCCGGCCACCACCCGCCCGGCCCGCCGTCCGCACGATCGCGCCGAGTCCGCGCGGACGGCGAGGTCCAGCAGGCCGCTGAACAGCAGCATTCCCGGCACGCGGTCGAGGGGGTGGCCGACGTGGAAGGGGGCGGACTCGTCGACGGCCGGCTCGCGGAATCGTTCGACGACGGACGCGGCCATGCGCCCTCCCTCCATAATCGGCCCCATGCCCTTGCCCGGCGGCGAGGAAAAAGGCCGCCCGGCACCCTTACCGGAAGCACAGGAAATCCAGCGGGACGGCCGTCATCTTGCTACAGAAATGCGCCCGGATGAACTGCACCCATGGGCAGTCCGGGCAGCGCGGGTCTTCCCAGACCGGCAAGCCGCGGCCCGCCGGACGCACCGCGCGGCAGCCCCGGGCCGCCCGGAACCCGCATGTCAGGAGCCACTTGCAGAGACGGTCGCGGCGGCCGGCCGGCGGCGGGCCCGGCCCCGTCCAGCCGGAATGCGGGCGGAATGCGCGCGATTCCCGCCCTTCCGGCCGCGCGCTTTAAACGGGGAGTCGCACAAGGTAGATTTTCAGATCACGTTTCAATGATTCCTCGCGCCGCCGTTCTTGTGACATGGCCCACAATTCATTTGGCAGAATGCGGCCACACGGAGCGGGGCCCGGCGCGGCGCCCGCTCGAAGCGTGCCACCGCGCCGGGCCCCGCCCGGCACCGTCCGGTCAGGCCGGAACGTGGTCCTTCTGCCGGCGCCAGTGCCGGTGCTTGCCGATCGCCTCGATGAGCGCGGCGCTGAAGTCGCCGCCGGGCCCGCGCCCGGTGACGACGCCGAAGTCCTCGACGGTGCCGTCCTCCGAGGTCTTCACCCCGGTGATCCCGGCCCGCTCCAGCAGCGCGACGCCCTCGTCCAGCGCACCGATCGCCTTGCAGTGCACGAACGCCTCCGCGACGAAGTGCACCGCGTCGCCGTCCTGCGCGAGCGTCCGCACGCTCGCCTCTCCCCCGGGCACCAGCACCGCGTCGTACAGCACGGACGCGACGGTCGGCATCGCGCGGGTCACCGAGACCTGCGCGCCGTTGGCGGCCTGGACGTGCCCGTCCCTGGCGGCGAGCACCTCGCACACCGCGCCCGCCTCGGCCAGCGCGTCGCCGACCGCGCCGACGGCCGCCGAGTCGACGCCGTCCGCCACCAGGATCGCGACCTTGCGGCCCCGCACCGGCCCGGCGGGCGCGTTGTCCTGGCTGAGCGCGGGCGAGGTGCGGCCGTGGTTGGCGATCGGGGCGTCCGCCGGCGGCTCCACCCCGACACCCTCGGCGACCCGAACGGCGAGGTCGTGGTCGACGTGGTTGAGCTGCGCGACCACGCCCTCCCGGATGTGCTTGTGGTCGCACTTGCCGAGCTCGAACCGGAACGCGCCGACGATGTGGTCCTTCTCCCAGTCGGACATGCTGTTCCAGAACAGTGTCGCCTGCGAGTAGTGGTCCTTGAAGCTCTCGCTCCGCTTGCGGATCTTCTCGCCGTCCACCCGCTCCTGGTAGTGGGTGAACGACCCGGGTCCGCCGACCGCCGGGCAGCCGCCGCCCAGCGAGTTCTTGTGGTAGCTCGCCTGCCCCTGGTGCAGCTTCATCTGGTGGTAGCCGTCGCGCTGGTGGTTGCGGACGTCGGCGACCGGCTGGTTCACCGGGATCTGCGGGAAGTTCGGCCCGCCCAGCCGGATCAGCTGGGTGTCCAGGTAGGAGAACAGCCGGGCCTGCAGCAGCGGGTCGTTGGTGAAGTCGATGCCGGGCACGACGTTGCCGATGTGGAAGGCGACCTGCTCGGTCTCGGCGAAGAAGTTGTCGGGGTTGCGGTCCAGCACCATCCGGCCGACCGGCCGCACCGGCACCTCCTCCTCCGGAATGATCTTGGTCGGGTCGAGCAGGTCGAACCCGAACCGGTGCTCGTCCTCCTCCGGCACCAGCTGCACGCCGAGCTCGTACTCGGGGAAGTCGCCGTCGTCGATGCGGTCCCACAGGTCGCGCCGGTTGAAGTCGGGGTCCTTGCCGGCGATCTTCTGCGTCTCGTCCCACGCGAGCGAGTGGGTGCCGAGCTTCGGCCTCCAGTGGAACTTCACGAACGTGCCGCGGCCCTCGGCGTTGACGAGCCGGAACGTGTGCACGCCGAACCCCTGCATCATCGCGTAGCTGCGCGGCAGCGCCCGGTCCGACATCAGCCACATCATCATGTGCATCGTCTCGGGCTGGAGCTGGACGAAGTCCCACAGCGTGTCGTGCGCGGACGACGCCTGCGGGATCTCGTTCGGCGGCTCGGGCTTCACCGCGTGCACGAAGTCGGGGAACTTGATGCCGTCCTGGATGAAGAAGACCGGCATGTTGTTGCCGACCAGGTCGAAGTTGCCCTGGTTCGTATAGAACTTGGTCGCGAAGCCGCGGACGTCGCGGACCGTGTCGGCCGACCCGCGCGACCCGGCGACGGTGGAGAACCGCACGAACACCGGCGTCGTCAGCGAGGTGTCGCACAGGAAGTCGGCGGTGGTGTACTCGGCCAGCGACTCGGTCAGCGTGAAGCGCCCGTACGCCCCGGACCCCCGCGCGTGCACGACCCGCTCGGGGATCCGCTCATGGTCGAAGTGAGTGATCTTCTCGCGGAGGTGGAAGTCCTCCAGCAGCGATGGACCCCGCTCGCCCACCGTCAGGGAGTTGTCGGTGTCGTCGACCCGGACGCCCTGGTCGGTGGTGAGCCCGGCCGCCCCGTCCGGGCTCACCCGCCGCCGCTCCAACAGCTCCTGCTTACGGTCCTCGTGGCCGGCCGGGTTGGCCATGATCCAGCTCCTCGTGGCTGCTCGGTGATCGCACTCGGTGGGGCCGCTACCCGGCGAACCACCCGCCATGCACGCTTTGACCGGAACTTGAGCACGCCCCGCCGCGCCGCCGCGGGACGGCCGCCGGCGGGCGCGGACGTTGTCAAACAGCTGACAATCGGCCCCGCCCGGCGGTGCGGACGGATGAGTGTCGCGCTCCCGCCCCGGTGCCTAGGTTGAGACGACCGGGCGCTCGGTCGAGGAGGTGTCGCCATGACGACGGCATACGAGGACGCGCACACCGGATCGCCGGTTCTGGACGGGCTGACGGAGGAGCCGTGGCGGGACGTCCCGGCCGAGGAGGCGCGCTGGATGCGCCCGCGGCTGCCGGACCTGCTCGGCCCGATGGTGCAGGGCGTGCTGCGGCACGTCCCCGAGTACGACCGGCCGGGCGACGCCGCCTACGTCCGCGTCGCCGAGGCCGCGGTCGCGCACGCGATGGAGCACTTCGTCCAGATGATCGCCGACCCGGACGCCTCCTGGAAGGAGGTGTACCAGGTCTTCTTCGACGTCGGGTACGGCGAGGCCGTCGAGGGGCGCAGCCTGGAGCACCTGCAGAACGCGATGCGGGTGGCGTCGCGGCTGGCCTGGCGGCACCTGGCGGTCGAGGCGGAGCGGCTCGGCCGCCCGCGCGCCCTGGTCAGCCTGCTCGCCGAGGCCAACTTCGCCTACCTGGACGCGCTCGCGTCCGCCGCCGCGCACGGGTACGCGCGGGCGCGCGAGAAGGCCGCCGGGGAGCGCGAGCAGCGCCGCGGCCGGCTGCTGGCGCTGCTGCTGTCGGACCCGGCCGCGCCGCCCGAGGTCGTCGGCGAGCAGTCCGCGCGGGCGGGCTGGCCGCTGCCGCGCCGGCTCGCGGTGATCGTGCTGCGGCCGCGGCCGGGCAGCGGCGGCGAGGGCCCCGCCGGGCTGCCGCCGTCGCTGCTGACCGGGCTGGACCACGGCCGGCCCTGCCTGGTGATGCCGGACCCGGACGGCCCCGGCCGGATGGACGAGCTGACCGCGACGCTGGCCGGCTGGACGGGCGCGGTCGGCCCGTCCGTCCCCGCGGACCAGGCGCGGACGTCGCTGCAGTGGGCGCGGCGCGCGCTCGAGCTCGCACCGGCCGCGCCGCGCCGCGGCCGCGCCGGGGGCGGCACCCCGGCGGGCGGCGCGAACGGCGCGGGCCGCCCGAACGGCGCGGGCCGCGGATCCCGGCGCGGCGGGCTGCTCGTCCGCGCCGACGAGCACCTGCCGGAACTGCTGCTGCAGGAGGGCGGCTCGCTGGCGGCCCTGGTGGCGGCGCGGCGGCTGGCCCCGCTGGAGGCGGCGGGCCCGCGGCAGGGCGTCCGGCTGGCGGAGACGCTGCTGGAGTGCATGAAGCACGGCTTCAACGCCACGGGCGCCGCCGAGGTGCTGTGCGTGCACCCGCAGACCGTCCGGTACCGGCTCGCGCAACTCCACGAGATGTTCGACTTCGACATCGAGGACCCCGATCTCCGCCTGGAGATGATGCTGCTGCTCAGCACCTGGATCCGGGCCCGTTCCTCTTCCTGACCGCCTCCCGCGCGAACGGCGTGCCGATCCGCGCGCCTTTTCCGGTGCCGCGCCGCGCCGCGACGTCATGGTGGGGCGCGGAATCCGCTACGGTCAGGGGCGCCGCGTTGGCGAGGGGAAGGAACACAAGGTACAGATGGCCGAGAAGGTCATTCGAGTCGACGACATCGACGGCTCCGAAGGGGACGATGTCACCAAGCGGGACTTCGAGGTCCTGGGTCGGACGTTCACGATCGACCTGAGCGAGGACAACTACAAGCGGTTGAACGAGATGCTGGACGCGCTCGCGCCCTTCATCGAGAACGCCGCGGAGGTGAAGCCCGCGGGGAAGGGCCGCAAGCCTCGGGTAGCGAAGATCAAGGGCTACACGAACGGCGATGTCCGCGAGTGGGCATTGCGCGAGGGCGTCGAAGTCTCCGAGCGTGGCAAGATATCGGATGAGGTCTATGCTGCATTCATCGACGCTCATCCGGACGCGAAGCCGGACGCATAGCTAGAGGGAGTCCCCGCATGGCACAGAAGGTCGAAGTCCTTCTCGTGGACGACATCGACGGTGGCGAGGCCGACGAGACGGTCAGCTTTTCACTCGATGGCACCAGTTACGAGATCGACCTGAGCAAGAAGAACGCCGCGAAGCTGCGCGACGGGCTGGAGCCGTTCGTGGCCGGTGCCCGCAAGGCGCGCAAGCCCGCGGGCAGGCAGGCCCGCGGCACGCGTACCGCGGGCAGCCGCGAGCGGTCCGCCGAGATTCGCGAGTGGGCGAAGAACCACGGCATCAAGGTCAATGAGCGGGGCCGTATCCCCGCCAATGTGATCGAGCAGTACGAGGCCGCGCACTAGCGCCCCGCGCGGCCGGCCGTGTTCCGGCAGAGCGCCGAGGGGCCGGAGTGAAATTCTCACTCCGGCCCCTCACGCATTAGTGCGCACCGGGCAAATCGCCTTTCGCTCGGCATTCCCCGAATTCCGCATGGTGGACATCATCGGCGCGCAAGTCGGTAGGGTGACGCCCGGGGGGTCCGGCAAAGGGGGCAAGCGGGGTTGAAGCACGCGACGCGACGGGACCGTGTCCGGTACTGGTTCGACACGACGATGTCGAAGGGGACGCCGGCGCTCATCGGCTGGCTCGGGCTCGCGTCGGCGGCGCTCGTGCTCGTGGTGGCGACGGCCGCGGTCGTCCTCGCGCCGCGCGACAGCGACCGCAACGGGCACTGGCCCGGCATGGTGTGGCGCAGCCTGCTGCGCACGCTCGACCCCGGCACGATGGGCGGCGACAGCGGCGGCGTCGCGTTCCTCGGCCTGATGCTGGTCGCCACGGTCGGCGGCCTCTTCATCGTCAGCTCGCTGATCGGCGTGCTCACCACCGGCCTGGAGAGCAAGATCACCGAGCTGCGGAAGGGCCGGTCGCGGATCGTCGAGCAGGGCCACACCGTGCTGCTCGGCTGGTCGGAGCAGGTGTTCACGGTCGTCGCCGAGCTGGTCGAGGCCAACCAGAGCGAGCGGCGCTCGTGCGTGGCGATCCTCGCCGACCGCGACAAGGTCGAGATGGAGGACGCCATCAGGGCGCGGGTCGGCGAGTTCGGCCGGACCCGGATCGTGTGCCGCACCGGCAACCCGCTGAAGGTCGCGGACCTGGACCTGGTCAGCCCCGGCACCGCGCGGTCCATCATGGTGATCTCGCCGGAGGTCGAGGACGCCGACACCCACGTCATCAAGGTGCTGCTGTCGCTCGGCGCGCGCGCATGGGAGCGCCGCCGGCCGCACGTCGTCGCCGCGGTGCACGACTCGGCGAACCTGCCCGCGGCCCGGCTGGCCGGCGGCGAGGCCGCGCGGGTCATCGACGCCGACGACATCGCGATCCGGCTGATCGTCCAGTCGCACCGGCAGTCCGGCCTGTCGCAGGTCTGCACCGACCTGCTGGACTTCGCCGGGCACGAGTTCTACATGCGCGCCGAGCCGTCGCTGGCGGGGATGACGTTCGGCGAGACCCTGTCGCGGTACGACCTCGGCGTCCCGGCGGGGCTGCGGCGCAGCGACGGCACGGTCGCGCTGAACCCGCCGATGGACACCGCGGTCCGCGCCGACGACGAGATCATCGTCCTGGCCGAGGACGACCTGCTGATCCGGCTCGCGTCCGGGCCGCCGCCGCCCGTCCGGGAGCGGGCGATCACCACGGCGACCGCGCGGGAGCCGGTGCCGGAGCGCACCCTGCTGCTCGGCTGGAACCACCGCGCCCAGAAGATCATCGAGCTGCTGGACGACTTCCTCGCCCCCGGCTCGGCGCTGACGGTGGCCGCGCCGCGCGAGGACCCGACCGGCGGGCTCGGCCCGTTCGCCAACCTCAAGGTCGGGTTCGTGCGCGCCGAGCCGACGGAGCGGCCGTCCCTGGAGTCCCTGGACGTCGGGTCCTACCAGCACGTCATCGTGCTGTCGGAGGCCGGCTACGACCGCGAGCACGCCGACGCGCGCACGCTGGTGACGCTGCTGCACCTGCGCGACATGGAGGACGCCCTCGGCGACCCGTTCTCCATCGTCAGCGAGATCAACGACGACGCCAACCGGGAGGTCGCGCAGGTCACCAAGGCCGACGACTTCGTGGTCAGCGACAAGCTGATCAGCCTGATGCTGACCCAGCTGAGCGAGAACCGGCACCTGTACGACGTGTTCGCCGACCTGCTCGACCCGGCCGGGTCGGAGATCTACCTCAAGCCCGCCTGCGACTACCTCGTGCCGGGCGGCACCGCCGACTTCGCGACGCTGATCGAGTCGGCGCGGCGGCGCGGCGAGGTCGCGCTCGGCTACCGGCTGAGCGACCGGTACCACGAGCCGCCCGGGTACGGCGTGGTGCTCAACCCGGGCAAGACGGCCCCGCTGGTGCTGTCGGCGCACGACCGCGTCATCGTCCTCGCGGAGAACTGACACCGCACGCGCACGCCCCCCGGTTACGGCCCGTCCGGAATGCGATGCCGGGGAAATGCCGGTGCGCGAACGGCCGCGGATCGCCCACAATTGGACCGACGGGGTGATCAATCGTGGGCGATCAGATGTTGCGGCTGGGAGCGCGCATAGCCGAGATCGAGGCGCTGTACGGCTGCGCGCTGGACGAGCGGGACGGCCGCGCCGCGCGCCGGCTGCTGGCCGAGCTGGCACGGGCGGGGGCCCTGCTGGCCGAGGAGGCGGACCGGGCTGCGCGGCCCGTGCGGCGCACCGCCGGAACGCGTCCCGGCAGGACGCGCCTGCGCCGACGCATCGCCGGCACCCAGCGCACCGCCGACCGCATCATCGCTGTGTTCTCGCAATCCCGGCCCAAGGGCCTCGCCTAGCGGCTCGGTCCTTGACCGGTCTTGGGGCGAGCGCGAACTCGCTTCGCGAGCTTCCCGGTGGGGGCTCGCCTTCGGCATCGCCCCCACCGGTCAGATGGCGCGCTCGCGCGGCGGCTGGGTTCTAGCGCGTCTCTTCTTGGTCCTTGGGGAGGGCGAGTTCGGGGGTTGTGTCCAGGGCGTCCGCGACCTCCTCGCGGAGGGCGCGTTCGGTGCGGCGGGCGTCCTCGGCCATGCCGCGGATCTCGGCGGCGGCCATCTCGTCGCCGACCGTGCCGGCGAGCAGGTCGCGGTAGCGGGCGTTCTGCTCCGGCAGCGCGGCCAGGACCCGCGACTCGTGGAACGCGTCGTCGGCCTCGCCGGCGCGGCGCGCGTACGCCTCCAGCGCCTCGATCCGGACGGTGACGGACCGGGCCGACAGCGCGAGCGCGCGCTCCTGCGGTTCGAGGAGGGCCCGGACCCGCGGGGACAGCCGCTCGGTCTGCTGCACGACGCGCTCCCGGCGCAGCCGGGTGTGCTCGGCGAGCGTGGACGCGATCGCCCACTCCTGCCGGGGCAGCACGACCGTGTTGCCGACGTCGTCCAGCAGCCCGGTGCGGTGCGACTGCGACCGGAGGACGGCGTCGACGGCGCGCTGGGCGCGGACCAGCAGCCGCGCCGCGGGCCGGTCGAAGTCGGCGGGCAGCAGGTAGCGGCCGTGATGCTCGCGGGCGGCGCGGGCGGCGGCGGGCTCGCGCAGATGCCGCAGCGCGCCGATGACCCAGCCGGTGAAGCTGACGGCGGCCAGCAGCACGGCGGCCTCCTGCTGCCCGAGCAGCAGCAGGAGGACCTGCAGCGCCGGGGTGAGCATCATCGCCAGGACGGGGAGCCTCCCCCACCGCAGCGCGCCGCCGACGAGGTCGTCCTGGTCGAGCGACGCGAGGAAGAACACCCGCAGCCAGCCGCCGGGGAGCACGCCGTAGAAGACGGCGAACGCCGGGATCCACAGCACCCGGGCGGCGACGGTGGCGGCGGTCACGGCCGGCGGCGCGGGCGCCGGCAGGCTCGCCGCGACCAGCCGCTCCGGGGCGGCGGCGAGCACGGCGCGGTCCGCGACGGGAATGCCCGGGTCGAACACCGGACGGGGACGGCTCTCATCGTTCATCGGCGCTCCCCACCGCCTCAGGACGTCCCGCGGCCGGGCGGTGCCGCCCCGCGGGAGATCTGCCCGTTCTGCCTTCCATCACTTGCTATCACTTGTGCCCAGCCATCCCCGGAATGTCACGAGATCCGGAAATTCGGGCCCCCGGCGGGGCTCTGAGACCCTTTAGCCCTCACCTAAATCGATGCCGGTGACGGCCCGTTCGCGGTGGGGTGGGCGCATGACCGTCGCCCTCGCCGTGATCTTCGCCGGAGTGCTGCACGCCGTCTGGAACGCGATCGCGAAGGGCGCTCCCGACCGGTGGGCCTCGTTCGCGCTGATCGGCCTCGGGGAGGCGCTGGTCGTGGTCCCGATGGGCGCGGTCGTCGGCCCGCCGGACCGGGCGGCGTGGCCGTGGCTCCTGGCGTCGGTCGCCGTCCATATCGTCTACATGGGGCTGCTGCTCGTGGCGTACCAGCTCGGCGACTTCAGCCAGGTGTACCCGCTGGCGCGAGGCAGCGCGCCGCTGCTGGTGGCGGCCGTGGCGGCGGCGGCGCTCGGCGAGCGGCTCACGTGGGCGCAGGACGCGGGCGTCGCGGCGGTATGCGGCGGGCTCGGCGTGCTGGCCCTCGCGGGCCGCCGCGACGGCGCCGGCAAAGGCGGCGCGGACGGGGAGGCAGGCGCGGACGGGGAAGCCGGCGTGACGCGGGAGCGCGACCCGCGCGCCGTCGCGGCGGCGCTGCTGACCGGCGTGTCCATCGCGGGCTACACGCTCTTGGACGGCATGGGGGTGCGGCACGCGGGCGGATCGCTGTCGTACACGTCGTGGATGTTCGGCATCCAGGCGCCGGTGACGGTCGCGCTCGTGCTGGCCCTGCGCGGCCGCGCGACGCTCACCCGGCTGGACCGGGCCGCCGCGCTGCGCGGCCTGGCGGGCGGCCTCATCTCGATGGCGGCGTACGGGATCGTGCTGTGGGCGCAGACCCGCGGCACGCTGGCGTCCGTGGCGGCGCTGCGCGAGACCGGGGTGATCTCCGGCGCGGTCATCGGCGCGGTGTTCTTCGCCGAGCGGCTCGGCCCGCGCCGGATCGCGGCGGCCTGCGTGGTCGCGGCGGGCGTCGTCCTCATCACCGCCCGGTAGACGGGCCGTGCGGCCCGCCCGCCGAACCGGACGGGCGGGCGGGTCTCGCGGCGCATGCCGGCTCCTGGCAGGGTAGAAGGGATCTTGCAGGGACGCGTGGAGGGGGAATGGTGCCCGGGCAGAGCGGGCCGCCGGCCGACGGTTCGGTCCCGGACGGCGCGGGGGGCCGGTGAACGGTGCGCTGGGCCTCCTCGCGGTGCTGGTGCTGACCGCCGCGACGGGCTACTTCGTGGCGCAGGAGTTCGCGTTCGTCACCGCGGACCGCCCGCTGCTGGACCAGCGGGCGGCGGAGGGCGACCGCGCGGCGGCGCGCGCCGTCCGGGTGATGGAGCGGCTGTCGTTCATGCTGTCGGGCGCGCAGCTCGGCATCACCGTGACCGCGCTGGTGGTGGGGTTCATCGCCAAGCCGGCGCTGGCCGACCTGATCTCGCCGGTGCTGTCCGCGGCGGGGGTGCCGCGCGGCGCGGCCGGCGGCGTCGCGGTCGCGCTCGGGTTCGTGCTGGCGACGGTGCTGCAGATGGTGCTGGGCGAGCTGTTCCCGAAGAACCTGGCGCTGGCGCGGGCGGAGCCGATGGCACGGTGGCTGGCCGGGTCCACGCTGGTGTACCTGATGGTGGCGGCGCCGGTGATCCGGCTGTTCGACGCGGCGGCGAACCGCCTCGTCCGGGCCGTCGGGATCGAGCCTGTCGAGGAGCTGCACCACGGCGCGACGCTGGAGGAGCTCGGGCACATCATCGGCGAGTCCGGCGAGCAGTTCCAGGAGGCGCACGCCGACCTGCTGGAGCGGGCGCTGGTGTTCTCCGAGCGGGACGCCGAGGAGGTCATGGTGCCGCGGGTGGACGTGGTGACGGTGCCCGCGGCGGCGCGCGCGTCGGAGCTGAGCGAGGTCATCACCGCGAGCGGGCACTCCCGCTACCCGGTCGTCGGGGAGGGGGTCGACGACGTGGTCGGGATCGTCGGGCTGGACGAGCTGATCCTGCTCGGCCCGGAGGAGTCCGAGCGGACGCCGGTGGGCGCGATCGCCCGGCCGCCGCTGCTGGTGCCGTCGTCGCTGCCGCTGCCGGACGTGGTGGCGCGGCTGCGCGCCGCCGACGCGCCCGTGGCGTGCGTGGTCGACGAGTACGGCGGCTTCGCCGGGCTGATCACCTGGGAGGACGTCGCGGAGGAGCTGGTCGGGGAGATCGCCGACGAGCACGACCCGGACGAGGACCTGGCGATCCGGCGCGGCGAGTGGTGGACGACCGACGCGGGGCTGCGGGTGGACGAGGTGGCGCACGAGACCGGGATCGCGCTGCCGGAGGGCGACTACGAGACCGTCGCGGGCCTGCTGCTGCAGCGGCTCGGCCGGGTGGCGCGCCCGGGCGACGTGGTGCGGGTGGAGCTGGAGCAGTCCCGGCTGGACGAGCCGCCGCGCACGGCCGTGGTGGAGGTGCTGACCGTGCACCGGCACGTCCCGGAGCTGATCCGGATCCGGACCGTCGTCACGGCGCCCGGCGGGCGGGACGGCGGGGACCGGTGAACCTGACCCTGGGCGTCCCGGTGACGCTGGCGCTGCTGGCCGGCAACGGGTTCTTCGTCGCGACGGAGTTCGCGCTGGTGGCGGCGAAGCGGCCGCGGCTGGAGCGGGCCGCCGCGCGCGGGAGCCGGGCCGCGGGGGCGGCGGTCGCGGGGATCGGCGAGCTGTCGCTGACGCTCGCGGGCGCGCAGCTCGGCATCACGATGTGCTCGCTGGGGCTGGGCGTGGTGTCCGAGCCGGTGTTCACCGAGGCGCTGGCGCCGCTGTTCCACGCCGCGGGCCTGTCGGGCGGCGTGGCGCACGTGTTCGGGTTCGTGATCGCGCTCGGCGTGGTGACGTTCCTGCACATGGTCGTCGGGGAGATGGCACCGAAGTCGTTCTCGATCGCGGGGCCGGAGCGGTCGGCGACGGTGCTGGCGCTGCCGTTCCGGGCGTTCACGGCGGTCGTGCGGCCGCTGCTGGCGGCGCTGAACGGCGCGACGAACCTGCTGCTGCGCGCGGCGGGCGTGCATCCGGGCGAGACGCGGGAGGTGTCGCGGACGCCGGAGCAGCTGCGCAGCATCGCCGAGGACTCGCGGCGGCTCGGCCTGATCGGGCAGCGCGACCTGACCCTGCTGACGGCCGCGCTGGACGCGCCGCGCGCGCCGCTGTCGGGGCTGGTGGTCCCGGTGTCGGAGATCGTGTCGGTGCCGCCCGGGGCGTCCCCGCAGGAGGTCATCGACACCGCCGCGCGCACCGGCCGGATCCGGATCATGCTGCGCGACTCCGGCCGGGGGCAGGCGCGGATGGTGCACGTCCGCGACGCCTACCTGGCGCGGGCGCGCGGCCGGGACACCACGGCCGGGGAGCTGGCGCATCCGGTGCCGGCGATGCCGGTGGGCACGCCGGTCGGCGAGGCCGTCGCGACGCTGCGGGCGCGGCACAGCCAGCTGGGCCTGGCGGTCGGGCCGGACGGGCAGGTGGCGGGGCTGGTCAGCCTCGACGACCTGCTCACCACGCTGCTGAAGCTCGCCTGATCCGGTCCCGGCGCCGAGGCCGCGCCGGTCGGGGCGGGGTCGCGCCACGGGTCGTACGTCAACATGGGTTGACAGCGTCCGGAGTGTCAACCTACATTGACAGCATGAGCGATGGAGTGACGCTCGCCCAGGAGGCGAGCAGCAGGGACCCGGCGGTCGGCCTGCGGGCCGTCCGCGCGCTGCGCGAGCTGGCCGAGCGGCTGGAGGCGCTGCAGGTGGCCAGCGCCCGGGACCAGGGCTGGTCCTGGCAGGACATCGCGGTCTGCCTCGGCGTGAGCAGGCAGGCCGTCCACAAGAAGCACGGCGGCGGGCGCCGCCTCTCCCTGCCGACGAAGTCGGCAGGGGGGCGTGGGGGGTCGTCCCCCCTCGGACAAGCGAAGAAGGAGCAGTAGGAGATGTTCGAGCGCTTCACCGAGGACGCGCGGCGGGTCGTCGTCCTCGCCCAGGAGGACGCCCGCATGCTGAACGACCACCACATCGGCACCGAACACCTGCTGCTCGCGTTCTGCACGCACGGCCACGCCCTGAGCGGGACGCTGCGGGCGCACGGGCTGGAGGCGTCCGACCTGCGGGCCCGGATCGCCCGCCACGGCGGCGGCCTCGACCCCGAGGCCCTGCGCACCCTCGGCATCGACCTCGACGCCGTCCGAGAGGCGACGGAGGAGGCGTTCGGCGAGGGCGCCCTCGACGCCCCGCCCGGGCGCCGGGGCCGTCCGACCGGCCACATCCCGTTCACGCCGAAGGCCAAGAAGGCCCTGGAGCTGAGCCTGCGGCACGCGGTCCGGCTCAAGCAGAAGCAGATCCGCAGCGGCCACATCCTGCTCGGCGTCCTGCACGACGAGGACTTCCTGGCGGTGCGGCTGGCGACCGAGGCGGGCGTCGACGTCCCGGGACTGCGCGCCGACATCACTCGGCTGCTGACCGCCGAGGCGGCGTGATCACGCGCCCGCCCGCGCCTGATGATGTGATTTCGTGGGGACATGCCCGCTTTTCTGGACGCCCTCCGCACCGCCGTCCCCGCCGCCCGGCTCGTCACCGACCCGGACGTGGTCGCCTCCTACGCGCACGACGAGGCGGAGTGGGCGCCGCACGGGACGCCCGCCGCGCTCGTCCGCGCCGGGTCCACCGAGGACGTCCGGGCCGTGGTGGCGGCGTGCGCCGAGCACGGCGTCCCGGTCGTCCCGCGCGGCGCCGGCACGGGGCTGTCCGGCGGCGCCAACGCCCTGGACGGGTGCGTGCTGCTGTCGCTGGAGGCGATGAACGAGATCGTCGAGATCGACGCCGCCGAGCGGCTCGCGGTCGTCCAGCCCGGCGTGGTCAACGACGCGCTGCGGCTCGCCGCCGCCGAGCGGGGCCTGTGGTACCCGCCGGACCCGGCCAGCTCGCCGTGGTCCACGATCGGCGGCAACGTGGCGACCAACGCCGGCGGCGTCTGCTGCGTCAAGTACGGCGTGACCCGCGACTACGTGCTGGCCGTGCAGGCCGTGGTCGGGCGCGGCGAGGTGGTGCGGCTGGGCCGCCGCACCGCCAAGGGCGTCGCCGGGTACGACCTGTGCGGGCTGATGGTCGGCTCGGAGGGCACGCTCGGCGTGATCACCGAGGTCACGGTGCGGCTGCGCGGCGCCCGCTCCCCCGAGCACACCGTCGTCGGGTACTTCGACGCGCTGCGGGACGCGGGCGAGGCGGTCAGCCGCGTCACCGCCGCCGGGATCGTGCCGAGCGCGCTGGAGCTGGTCGACCGGCACTGCCTGGAGGCGGTCGACGCGTGGCGGAACATGGGGCTGTCCGCCGACGCGAACGTGCTGCTCCTCGGCCGCACCGACCTTCCCGGCGAGGCCGGCGAGGCGGAGGCCGACGCGATGGTCGCCCTGTTCAAGGAGGCCGGCGCGACCTGGAGCGCCCGCTCGTCCGACGAGGCGGAGGCCGAGGCGCTGTTCGCCGCGCGGCGGCTCGCCTACCCGGCGCTGGAGCGGCTCGGCCCCGTGCTCACCGAGGACGTGTGCGTGCCGCGCGCGCTCGTCCCGGAGATGCTGGTCCGCATCGAGGCCGCCGCGTCCGATACCGGCACCCACATCGCCAACATCGCGCACGCCGGCGACGGCAACTTGCACCCGCTGATCATCGCGCCGGCGGGCGACGACGACGCGCGGGTGCGGGCCCAGCGGGCGTTCGACCGGATCGTGGCGGACGCCCTCGACCTCGGCGGCACCGTCACCGGCGAGCACGGGGTGGGCCTGCTCAAGCGGCGCGGCCTGCACGCCGAACTGGAGCCGGCGGTGATCGCCATGCACCGCGCGGTCAAGGACGCGCTGGACCCGGCGGGCGTCTTCAACCCGGGCAAGGTGTTCGGGACGCCCTGAGCCGGGCGCGGCGGGAGGCGGCCGGCGCCTCGCGGCCGGTTCAGCCGCGCGCCGCCTCCCAGCCCTGGACCAGCTCGGCGGTCGCGTCGCCGAGCAGCCCGACCCTCAGCCGCCCGTCCTCGCCCTGCTCGACCTGGACCCCGACCGGCCGCAGGTCGGGGACGCGGCCGCTGTAGAGGCCGGCGCGCTCCTCCATCCGCTCGTACTCCCCCGGCCGCCACCAGTAGACCTGCGGGCTGATCGGCCGCTCCCCGCTCCCGGCGAGCCGGGCCGCCGCCTCCTGCATCGTCTTGAGCGCGAGGACGAGGTGCTGGTCGCCGCCGATCTCGTGCACCGCGACGTACTCGGGCAGCGGGAAGGCGACGAGGGCGCCGAACGGCAGCGGCCCCGGGAAGTGGCGGCGCAGCACGTGCGCGTGGGCGCCGATGTAGCGGTGCTGCTCGCCGATGTGCGCGATCTTCACCCCGTCGATGTCGGTGGCCTGCACGTAGTGCGGCTCGGCCTCGATGGAACGGGCCAGCGCGGCGCCGAACGCCTCGTGCTCGGGCACGTCGCCGAGGTCGGCCCGGTTCAGCGGGACGATCGAGTCGGGCAGGTCGGCGACGACCGTCTCCAGCAGCCCGGGGGCGAGCGGCCGGGTCACCAGCGCGGCCCGCATCCGCTCGTCGAGCGCGCTCTCCGGGTAGAGGCGGACGCGCAGGCTCCCCTGCTCCAGCATGCGCCGCGCGCCCCCGCCGGCGGGCGCGGCGGCGGGCCCGCGCTCGAACGCCTGGACGGCCCGGTCGGCGTACTGCGCGGCGAGGCCGGGCAGGTCGGCGCGCGAGTTGCGGCCGGCGTGGGCCCGCCACTCGGAGATGTCCGCGCGCGCCTGCGAGCCGTCCTTGAACGTGATGGCGAGCGTGTTCGGGTCGGGCAGCGAGCACGGGTATCCGCGCCGTGCGAAGGCGTCGATGAGGGCGGCGGCGATGGCGTCGTTCGGGTTCATGGTCATGTACGACCCGTCCCGGGCCGCCGGGGTTCCCGTGATCGCGATCATTTCGCGTAGTAGCGGGTGAGGGCGGCGACGCAGGCGCCCTGGCGGGCCGGGTCGCCGGGGAACCTGCGGCGGCACTCCGGGCCGATCCACGACGGCGCGGCCGGGCGCGCGGTGCGCGGTCCGGACGGCACGTGCGGCCGCGGCGCGGGCCGGGGGCGGGGCCGCGGGCGCGGGTGCCGGTG
>NZ_JAGEOK010000054.1 GCF_017573545.1 Actinomadura nitritigenes
GTGGGCTTCACCGGCCCTGCCCGGCGCCGTCCACGACGTCCGCGCGGCCCGCGAGCACGGCATCATCGACGCCCTCGCCGAAACCGGCATCAACTGCTGGGCCGACAAGGCCTATCAGGGCGCCGGCAGTACCGTCCGCGTCCCCTACCGCGGGCGGTGGGAGAACCTCTCCGAGCGGCAGCAGGCCGTCAACCGGTCTCATGCCAGGATCCGGGCGCTGGTCGAGCAGGCCGTCGCCGCGCTCAAGTCCTGGCGTCTTCTGCGCAGGCTCCGCTGTTCACCGGCCCGAACCACAGGTCTCGTCCAGGCTGCCCTCTGCCTCCATCTGGCCAGCTCAGACTGATGCTGGAAAAGGCTCATTGACGAGGCGGGAGATCACATGCGAGCCAGGCTCGGATCATGGGCGGCGGCGTCCTCGCCGGGACGGTCGTGCAGGCGGGTGCCCTCGATGTCGAGGTCGGGCAGGATCGCCGCGAGCCTGCGCGGCAGCCACCAGGCGGCCCGTCCGAGGAGGGCGAGCGCGGCGGGGACGACGGCCATGCGGACGACGAAGGCGTCGAGGAGGACGGCGACCCCGAGCCCGAAGCCGAGCATTTTGATCATCGCCTCGCTCGATCCGACGAAGCCGGCGAAGACGCTGATCATGATGAGCGCGCCGGCGGTCACGACGCGGGCGTTGTGCGCGAACCCGGCGGTGATCGCCGCTCGGGGTTCGGCTCCTTCGGTGTACGCCTCGCGCATCCGGCTGACGAGAAAGACCTCGTAGTCCATCGCGAGACCGAACACGACCCCGATCAGGAAGATCGGCATCGTGCTGTTGATGGGGCCGGTCTGCTTGACGCCGAGGACGCTCCCGAGCCATCCCCATTGGAAGACCGCGACGATCACGCCCAGCGAGGCCAGGACGGACAGCAGGAACCCGACGGCCGCCTTGAGCGGGACGACCAGCGACCGGAAGACCACGAGCAGGATCAGGAACGCCAACGCCGACACCAGCGCGAGATAGGGCGGCACCGCGCCGCCGAGCCGCTGGGCGATGTCGATGTTGAGCGCCGTCCTGCCGGTCACCAGGACTTGCGCCCCGGTGGCGGAACGCAGGTCGCCGCGGCGCTTGCGGATCGCGGTGACCAGGTCCTTGGTCGCGGTGTCGTTCGGTCCCGATGCGGGCACCACGCTGATCATCGCAGTGTCGCCCGAAGAGCTGAGCCGAGCCGGGGTGACGGCGGCCACCCCGGGAAGGGCGGAGACGACCGAGATCGCGCGCGCCGCAGCGGTGCCGGCGTTCCCGCGGCCCGCTGGGTCCACGGTGAGGGTCAGCGGGCCGTTGAAGCCCGGGCCGAACCCGTCCGCCAGAAGGTCATACGCTTTGCGCTGCGTGGTGTCCGGGGGGAGATGTCCGTCGTCGGGCAGGGCCATCCGCAGGCTCGCCGCGGGGACGGCCAGCACGGCGAGCCCGATCACGCCGGCGACGAGCACGCTCACCGGCCTGGCCAGGACGAAGGCCGCCCAGCGCGCGCCGAGCCCGTCCTGGCGGCGGCCGCGCCGCGCCCGGTCTGAGGCCGCGGCGAGCCGCCGGGTCCCCTTGCGGACCTTGCGGGGCAGGACGCGGCGCCCGGCGAACCCGAGCAGGGCCGGGATCAGCGTCAGCGCCACCAGAACGGCCACGACGACGGTCGCCGCGGCGGCGAGCCCCATCTTGGTCAGGTTGGGGATGTTCACCACCGCCAGTCCGGCCAGGGCGACGACCACGGTGAGGCCGGCGAACACCACCGCCGAGCCGGCGGTGCCCAGTGCCCGTCCGGCGGCGTCCTCCGGCTGGTGCCCGTCAGCGAGCTCGCTGCGGTACCGGGACACGATGAACAGCGCGTAGTCGATACCGACCGCCAGACCGATCATGAGCGCCAGCAGGGCCGTGCTGCTGGACAGGTGCAGAACTCCGCCGAGGGCCGAGATGCCGGCGATCCCGATGGCGACTCCGAGCAGCGCGGTCACCAGCGGCAGCCCTGCGGCCACCAGCGAGCCGAACGTCAGCATCAGCACCAGCGCGGTGATCGCTAGCCCGACCACCTCGCCCGGCCCGGCGGTGGGAACCGGTGTCAGCGCGTCCCCGCCGATCTCGACCCGGAGTCCCGTGTCGCGGCCGTCCCGGGCCGCCCGCTTGAGCGCGTTCACCGTCGCGTCGGTCAGTTCGGTCGCCGTCGTCTTATAGGAGACCACCGCATAGGCGATGGCACCGTCCTTGGCAAGCAGGCGGACGGATCCGCCGCCCGTACCGCTGGTGGAGCCGTCGAAAGGGCCGGCCACGGACGCGACCTGCGGCGACCCGGACCGCAGTTCACCCACGACCCGCTGCACGGCGGCGGCATTGGCGGAGGTGGTGAGCCGCTGCCCTGCTGGAGCCTGGAACAGGACGCGCGCGGTGGCGCCGTCTGCCGCCGATCCCGGGAAGCGTTGCTCGATGAGGTCGAACGCGCGCTGTGACTCGGTTCCGGGGACGGTGAGCGGACTGTTGATGGGACCGGATGCCGCGGCAGCGGCGAATCCGACCGCGACCAGCAAGGCCACCCATGCCAGCGCGACGAGCCGACGGCGGCGGAAGGCGAACCTGCCCAACGCGTACAACAACAAAGCCATGAGGGATGTACTACTCTCCGTGCAAAATTGGAACGGGGACGGTTGGCTTGGTGGCCGTCAGGGGGTGAGCAGGACGGCACCGATCGTGGCGCGCTGCTCGAGAGCGGTGTGGGCGTCGGCGGCACGCTCCAACGGATAGGTCGCGTGGATGCGCGGCCTCAACTCCCCCGCGGCGGCGAGTTGCAGTGCATGCCGGGCGTGCCCGCGCTGCTCGGCCTCGGGACGGCTGAACGCGATGCCCAGCGCCCCGACCACGCTGAGGCCGAGCCGCCCCACGGTGAGGCTGTCGATGGCAGCGTCACCGCTGGTGGCCCCGTACACAGCGATGCGTCCCGCGGTCGGACGGGCGGCGAGCAGCGCCTGCTCGCGGACGGCGCCGCCGACGGCGTCGAAGACCACGTCGGCGCCGCGTCCACCGGTCGCCGCAGTGACCTTGCCGGCCCAGTCCGGGTCGGTGTAGTCGATCAGTGCGTCGGCACCGTCCAGGGAGGCGGCGGCCAGTTTCTCCGGGCTTCCCGCCGCCGCGATCACCTGGCGCGCCCCCGCCTGCCGGCACATCTGGACCAGGAGGGATCCGATCCGCCCGGCCGCGGCGGTGACCAGGACGGTGTCCTCAGGGCCGACCCGGATCGCCGTCATCATGCCGGCGGCGACCGCGCCGGCCTGGAACACCGGTACGGCCTCCTTCAGCGGCAGCCCGTCCGGCACCTCGAACACCCCGCCCGCGTCAGCGACCGCTAACTCGGCGTATCCGCCGTGCATGCCGCTGGTGGTGGCCGCCACCCGCTTGCCTCGCAACGACGGGTCGGTGCCGCGGCCGGTCCGCACGACCCGTCCACCGACCTCCAGCCCGGGAACGTACGGCAGCGGGGACGGGTACCGCCCCGACCGCACGAGCACGTCCCCGAACACGACCCCGGCCACCTCGACGGCCACCACCACCTGCCCCGGCGCCGGGGACGGCGGATCGGCGTCCTGGACCCGCAGCGCCTCCGGCGGCCCGAACTGCTCGACGTACACGGCTCGCATTCGTTCTCTCCCTTGGTGAAGGTCGCCTCTCGACCTGGCCTTCGATTGACAGCTCGAATCGACCGAGACAACATGTCTCATCCGGCGCAACGTGTTCGACTGTCAGTGTCGTGACCGGTCCGCACGGGCGACAAGGCACAGATCGGCCGTAGCGCACCAGTCGAGACACCAGGCGCGGATTGTCTCGATCGCGGAGGTCAGATTGCCCCGACCACGGGAGAGCGTGCGGGTCCTTCGTACCCGCACGCTGCTACGCCAGGCCCTGGTGGAACTCATCGAGGAGCGCGGCTTCGACCGCGTCACCGTCGGCCAGATCACCGAGCGGGCGATGGTGAGCCGTGCCGCCTTCTACCGCAACTACCGCGACAAGTACCACCTCGTGGAAGAGATCTTCGACGAGGCGATGGACGTCCTGCGCGGTTCGGTCGCCGACCCTGACGCGAGACCGGCCCTGGAACTGTGGGCTTCCTTCTTCGACCACGTCGCCCACTACCACCGGCTGTACGGCGCCCTGCTGAGCCACCGAGGCAGTCAGTGGTTCGCGGTCAGGATGCGCTCCTCGTTGTCCGCCATGGTCGCCGAACACATTCCCTCATCCGGGCCGACCGGCGGCTTGGTGCCGTCCCTCGTGGCCGCCATGTTCGTCCAGGCCATCACCTGGTGGCTCGACAACGACCGCCCCCTGTCCTCGCAGGACATGGCCATCCAGACCGGCCGCCTGGCCGGCGCCATCATCGCCGAAGCCAATTCACGGAAAGGCGCGCCCCGCCCCGGCTGACACACCGCACTCCGACCGCCGACGTCTCCACCGCCGAGTTCGCCACAGGCTTCCCCACGCATGGGCCGAACCCACCGCGTCCGCCGCGGTTCTCGCGGTCGACAGATCGTGTGCGCCAATGGGCAGTCGCTCACGCAGGACGGCCAGCGCGAATCTGCTGCGCCACGGCGTTAGCAGAACTTCACCATCGCCCTCGAAAGCGCCCCAGCCGAGACGTTGATGGCACTTGAACGAACCATTGTTCGCCAGCCTCTACCTCGAAGGGGCTCACCAGGCGGCTGTGCGATCTGGTCCGCGAACAGGAAGGGCACCGGGCCCAGCCCAGCGCCTGCATCATCGACTCCCAAAGCGTCAAGACCTCCATCGACGTGCCCACCGCCGGCCAGGGCACCGATGCCGGCAAGAAGATCGTGGGCCGCAAACGCCACATCGTCACCGACACCCTCAGGCTGCTGCCGGCGGTGCCGGTCACCGCGGCGAGCGCGCCGGACGGCACCGCCGGCACGCAGCTGCTGACCGGCGTGGCCGCGACATACCCGACGATTTCCAAGACGTGGGCCGACACCGCCTACCGCACCAAGGCCATCGACCACGCCGCCAACCCGGGCATCGACCTGGAAACCATCCGCCGCGACCCCACCACCAAAGGATTCGTGCCGCTACCGCGGCGCTGGGTGGTGGAGCGCACGTTCGACCGGCTGATGCTGCACCGCCGCCTGGCCCGCGACTACGAAACCCTGCCGACCCGATCCGAAGCCATGATCCACGTCGCAATGATCGACCTGACGAGCCGCCGCCTCACCGGCGAAGCCACTGTCACCTGGCGGGGCACTTGACACCACAGATACAGGACGAAAATGTCTCTAAAGGACACCACATCAAACGAGTAAGGGAGCCGGCGTTGGTCATGACCAGCAAGGATCAACAGCGGCTTTGCTCGTATAGTCTCCTGGGGTGTTCGACGGTCTTGATCAAGTGCCCTGGCGTGAGCTGACATACGCGTTGAGCGGAGAGGCTGACTTGCCTTTGTTGTTCCGCACGCTGCTGGAGGCCGAGGCAGCGGCCGAGGCGGCGGACGAACTGTTGAACGAGTTCTACCACCAGGGTGGTTCTATATGCTCAGCAGCCGTCGAAGCACTGCCATTCCTCATGGAGGCAGCCGAATCAACCCGGGTCACGTGCCGTGGTGATCTTCTGGAGATCGTGGGGAGGCTCGCGTGGACTGCACGCGAGGTCGCGCCGTTCAGGGTTGCTGGCGGCTGGGCCGAGGCGTGGGAGGCGGCTGTCCCCCGGCTGATCGCGCTCCTTGACGATGAAGATCCACATTTGCGCCGGGCGTCGGCGTCGGTTTTGGAGCAGGCTGTCACTCACGCAGATGTGGTCGTGAGCGCTCTACGCGACCGGTGGCACGCCCAAGACAGGAGCACTCGTCTTGATCAGATTCTCATAATCGGCTCGCTCGCCGGGTCTTTGACTGCCGTAACGCTCCCCGAGACGCTGATCTGGCTGCGCGACCTCACCAGTGCACCGGATGAGCAACTCAGATTCGCCGCCACACTAGCGCCGAGAAAAGCCATGCCGGGCCGCGCGCCCAGTATCGAACCGATCATGACCGCGCTATCCGGGGATCTGTCGGCTTGGTCTGGCAGCGAACACTTCTACGGCCCTTCGGCTTGGACAGTCCGGTGGGCGATTGACGGGCTGAGCGGTGACGTGGATGCCCAGGAACAACTCTGTCTTGCGTTGCTCGCCCATCCGGAAGCCGAGCGCAGGCAAGGCGCCATCCATGCCGCAGGCAATGTCCTGTCGGTTTCCCGGCGCCCTCGCCGCCTCCTCCCGGCCTTACGTGATCATGCTGCTGATCCTGACGTTGAGACGCGGACGTTCTCCCTTCATCTGCTCGCCGCGCACGCCCGGCCCGGTGGTCAGGACGCGGACCTGTTCGCTGACCATCTCAACGACGAAGCGCAGGCCCCGAGAAGTCCACTGGTAGCAGATGTGGCCGTCTGGGGGCTGGCCTGGTCAGGCGACGACCGCTGCTTGCCCGGGCTGGCCGAACGGATCGACGGTCGGCGATCGCTACTGGCGGCTCACTGGTGACCCCGAACCGGCATTGCGTGCCTTCCGGCTCCGGCTCGGCGACAGGTACCGGCACGACGACACGCGTCGCCTTGCCGACCTCGGCACGCATGCATCTCCACTCGTTCCCATCCTCCGGCTCCTCGCGCAATCGCTCGAACCATGGACGGCGCTGGAAGCAGCCCACGCCCTCATCAAAATCACCGGAGACACCGACGAAGGCCGGCACATCCTCATACGGCCAGTGCGGGACCTCCTCGACGGCACAGCACACCCCACCGTCAAACCCGCAGCCCGCTACCTGGCTGACATCGACGACCACCTAGACGGGCACCGATCGACGATCAAGACAGTCCTCTCCGATGACCGTCGTCACAGCTGGGATGATGGCTGGGCCGCCATCCACGATGATCTGGAAATCCGAGACCTTCTGCAGGCAGCCCTCGGTAAGTCGCATTTCCGATGAGCACACCCCTGATGCCTTCAAGAAACCATCTTGGGCTCAAATGATCAGTGCATCACCATAAGTTGATCTTATGGCGATGGACGGTCGTGTGCGGGACCACGGGTTCTCGCCAACTCAACAGCATGAGATCTGGCAGCGATGACGCGCAGGTGAGTCGTTCAACTCGATGGGATGCGTGCTGGGCGCACCGACGCATCACGTCCGCAGACACCTGGCGCAGACCGGCGGCATCCGCCATCAGTCTCCGCGACGCTCCGCCAAGCATTTGTCCTGCGCCGAGCGGGAAGAGATCTCACACGGGATGGCGGCCGGAGAATCCGCCCGTTCCATGGCGCGCCGGCTGGGCCGGGCCGCCCCGACCATCTCACGCGAAACCGCGCGCAACGGCGGACGCGATACCTAGCGCGCCGTCACCGCCGATCAGGCCGCCTACCAGCGCGCCCGCCGCCTCAAGGATTGGGGTACTGACGAAACTCTTTGATCAGCGACAATGCGAGCCCCCACTCCGCTGGATTCCACGCCCTGCAAGATCATTTTCCACTCTCCGTTGTGGGAACGGCTGGGCCGATGCGCGTCTACGTGGAGTTGCCCGCGGGATGGAGCCCGCCGCCGTGGACGGCGGGGCGGCCCGGTCCTGGATGCGCACCGGCTCGTCGTTCCGATGGGCCTCCAAGAGCGGGGCCCAGGACTGGGCCCCCGCTCCCGGATGTTTTCCGATCAGAACCCCGTGACCCTGGATGCACCTCCAGAGATGACCCGGCTCACCCGGTGTTCCGGCGAACGCAGCCTTCTGCGGGACTGGGACGGAGGAAGGCGTTCATGGCGTCCAGCCACTCGCCTGGGGCTTCACCGAAGGGTGCGTGACCGGTGCCGATCTCGGCGACCGCCGCCCCGGGAATGGCGGCGGCGAGCCCCCGTTGCAGGTCCGGGGAGACGAGCCGGTCACCGATGGTGACGACGATCAGGGTCGGGACGCGGATCCGAGGCAGATCGTCTTCGACGTCGATTCGGTCGAGGAGATCGGCCTGCTCGGGTGTGCCCGCGGGAAACCCGCCGGCGATCCGCTGGACGACGGCGTCCATCCGCTCGCGCGGCATGGCGTCCAGGGTGCGGGTGCTGAAGGCCATGAGCGCGCCGAACTCGGCGAGCGTCGAATGGTCCCCGCTCATGTAGAGGCGGCGCCAGATCGAATTGAACAGGCGCAATGTGGCATCGGGCCGCGCGAAGCCGGCGGTGAGTACGAGCGCCGTGACGCGGTCGGGGTGCCGGACGGCGGCGCGGATCGCGATGGGGGTCCCCAGGGATATGCCGGAGACGGCGAAGGTGTCCAGCCCTTCGGCGTCGGCGGCGGCGACCAGTTGGTCCGCGAGCGCGTCCGCGTTCAGGGGGGCCTCGGATCGGGGTGTCGCCCCGGAGCCCGGCAGATCGACCCCGACGACGGTGCGGTGGGCCGCGAGGCCGTCGAGGACGGGGCCGAACTGGCGCTCGATGCTCCCGTTCGCGCCGTGGGAGAGCACCAGACCCGGGCCGGAGCCGCGGACGGTGCGCGCTGGCACCGGCTCGGGAAGGGATGTCGCCCGCGTGTTCATTCGCCGGCCGCCGCGTCCTGGCCGTCGGTCCCGAAACCGAAGCGGTACGATCCCACGAGGGAGGCGGCGTTGCGGGCACGGCTGCCGGGGGCCTGGCGCTCACCGAACTCCCGCTGGAATTCCTTGAACGCAGCGGATCGCCCCAGCGGGTCCGCCCCTTCCTCGCTGATCACCACGTGCAGGAAGGTCACCCCATCGTCGAGGCGGAACGCGGCGTAGCGCAATCCTTCGGGGCGGTCATGGGCGAGTTCGGCCATGACTCCCTCGATGAGCTGCTGGTTCTCATCGGCGGACTCGGGCCCCGGGTCTCGTACCGCACGATGTTGATCTTGCTCATGGCATCCTCCATCTTTCGGTTCGTGTTCGTGTCTGCTCGCGGGGCTCAACGGTGTGCCGGGTGCGCTATCCCATGCCGGCCCGCCGGACGTTGCGAGAAAGCGCGATCGCGAAGAGAGCGCCGACGGCGCTCAGAACCGCCATGCACACCGCCGCCGAGGACATCGCGTGCGCCGAGGAGTGCGCCTGTGCCAGGGAATGCGGTGGGAAGGGCGTGGCCAGGGAGAAGTACAGGGTGCCGAACGCGGCGACGCCGATGACCTGACCGAGTTGCATGGTGGTGGTCAGCACGCCGCTGGCGTCGGCCGCCTTGGCGGGCGGCACGCGGAGCAGCGACTGGGCCAGCAGCGGGCTGAGCGTCAGGCCCATGCCGATTCCGCAGACGACCAGCGCTGCCCATAGCAGCGGGCCGTCCTGCGTACCGTCGTGGAAACCGGCGGCGATGCCGAGGTAGGCCAGAACGCACAGGACGAGCCCCGCCGGGGACAGCAGGTGGTGGAGGCGCTGCGGCAGCCTCCGCCAGTAGAAGCCCACCAGTCCGAACACCGCCGCGACCGGGGCGAAGGTCGAGCCGGCGCGCAGCGCGCCGTCCCCGAGGCCGGACTGCAGGTGTATCGCCAGGGTGAACATGAACCCGCCGTAGGCGATCTGCATGCACGTCAGGGCGCTGATGCCGGGGGCGATCGCGGGCGCCCGCAGGACGGCCAGGTCCAGCAACGGATCACCGCCGCCAGCCGCGACGTTCCGCTCGACCAGGACGAAGATCCCCGCCAGTGCGACACCGGCTGCGACGCACAGGTACGTCCAGGCCGGCCAGCCGGTCTCGTGCCCCAGCACCAGCGGGAATACGACCAGGGACACCGCGGGCACGGCGATGGCGAGCCCGGCGGCGTCGAGCCGGCGGGTGCCGCGGGGGGCGTCGGCGGGGACGAGCCTCGGGATGAGCGCCATCAGCAGGGCGCCGAGCGGCACGTTGACGAGGAAGACCGGGCGCCATGAGGCGCCGAGCAGATCGGCGTTGACCAGAACGCCGCCGAGGACCAGCCCCGCCAGTGCGCCGACCGAAAGCACGACACCGTAGGCCGACAGCGCGGTGGCGCGCGCCGCGCCCTCGAAGCGCATCTGGATGACACTGATGATCTGCGGGACCATGACCGCCGCGCCCGCGCCCTGGACGAGGCGGGCACCGATCAGCAGCACGCTGTCCGGCGCGATTCCGCAGACCAGCGAGGTGACCGTGAAGACGCCGGCGCCCCACAAGTACATCCGCCGCCGGCCGTAGAGGTCGCCGAGGCGCGCCCCGGTGATCAGCAGCATGGCGTAGGTGACGGTGTACCCTCCGACCACCAGTTGCAGGGACGCGCCGGAGGCGTGCAGGTCGGCGCCTATCGTGGGTACCGCGACGTTGACGATCGTGACGTCGAGCAGGGCCATGAACTGGCCGAGCAGGAGCACCGCCAGCATCGTCCACGGCCGCCCTTCCCGTTGAGGCGTAGGGCCGGGCGGTTTGGCCGTGAGATTCAGGCCGGCCATGTCGGTTCCCCCTTTGCATCGGTCGCGCGGTGCCGGGACGGCGGTGCGCGGTCACCCGTACAGATACGAGCCGCCGCGGAACTTCATCGGTCACCCTGCTTCAGGCCCGCCGCATCGCGCGCACGGCCGGTCCAGCGGAGCCGGCGCCGTGGGCGATGAGTTTTCGCGTCACCGGGGATCTGTATGGGTGACGGACCGGTACCGGCACGCGCAAGCGCGACGAGGGTGGGGGGACCATGCGGCAGCCGAGTGCGACGACGCAGAGCGGAGAGGACTTCGCACGCCTCGCCGATCCATACCGGCCGGAGCTTCTGGCGTACTGCTACCGCATGCTCGGTTCCGTCCATGACGCCGAGGACCTCGTCCAGGAGATCCTGCTGCGCGCGTGGCAGGCGTATGGCGGATTCGAGGGCCGCGCGTCGCTGCGCACCTGGCTGTACCGGATCGCGACCAACACCTGCCTGAGAGCGTTGGAGAACCGTGTCCGGCGGCCGCTGCCGTCTGGGCTGAGCGGCCCCGCCGAGGACCCGGACGCGCCCGCGTCCACGGCGATGTCCGAAGTGCCCTGGTTGCAGCCGATCCCGGAAACGCTGTACGGGGCGAATCCGGCCGACCCTGCATCCGTTGTCGCCTCCCGCGCGGGGATGCGGCTGGCCCTGATCGCGGCGCTGCAGTACCTGCCGCCCCGGCAGCGCGCGGTGCTGATCCTGCGCGACGTGCTGCGCTGGCAGGCTCCCGAGGTCGCCCGGCTGCTCGGTGTCTCGGCGGCGGCGGTCAACAGCCTGCTGCAACGCGCCCGCGCGCAACTCGGCCACGCCGCACTGTCCGAGGACGACATCGCCGAACCGACCGATCCACAGGTGCGCGGCCTGCTCGACCGGTACGCCGCAGCGTTTCAGACTGCGGATGTCGCGGCGCTGATGCGGCTGCTCACCGCGGACGCCGTCTACGAGATGCCGCCGATACCGATCTGGTTCGCGGGACGCCGGACGGTCGGGCGCTTCCTCGAACCGAGGCTCCCCGAATCACCTGCCGACATCCGTGTCGTACCGGCCTCCGCCAACGGCCAGCCCGCACTCGCCACCTACCGACGCGGCCGCGACGGCATGCTCCACGCGCACTCGATCCAGGTCCTCACCATCGAGGCGTCGCTCATCGCACGGGTCACCTCGTTCCAGGACCCGGCGCTGTTTGCCACGTTCGGCCTGCCGGACGCCCTGCCTACGCCACACGAGCCGACCATGGACTGACCGCCGGCGGAGAGACGGACCGAGATCTTCGGCGGCACGCAGGACGGGCCGCCGCAGGCCTACGGCAGTCCGGAATGGCAAAAGATCTACGGACGGCTCCGCAACACCGTCGAAGGCATGAACGGCTACGCCAAAGCAGACGCACACAAAGGCATCGAGCACGCCGGAAACCGCCGCGTCCGCGGCATCGCCGCGCAGACCCTCCTGTTGGCCTTCCAACTGGCCCACGCCAACGAACGCAAGGACAACGCCTGGCTCGCCACACTCCCCGGCCCCGAGGGGCGCCCCCACCGCCGAGCCCGCTATAAGACACCCAAGCCGCTCGACACCTGGACACCCACCGGGCACATCACCCCGCCCGCGGCCTGAGTCCTCGGCACTCACGACGCCGGCACACCACCACAAACCAGACCCAAGGGCCGAGGCAACTTTCCTGCGCGCCTGTCCCTCCGGTCCCAGCAGTCACAGGAGACTGGCCTCCGTAACGACAAGGACCCCGAAGCTTGCCAGCTCCGGGGTCGTTTCGTCACTGTGGGGCTAGGACTTTATTCTGTACCCCTCCATCCGACGCCGCCGGGGTCGGCGACGATCGCGGTGCTCGCGCCCAAAGAGCCTTCTTGACCGCGTGAGTGCAGCCAAGCCGGTGTAGATTTCGAAGCTGACGTCGGCCCACCTCGCGGTGAGCGGTTCAGAATCGGGCTGTGTTAGCCGCAACTGCTGGACTCGTTCATCGAGTAGCTGTGCTGCGGGAATTGGCGGGGCGTTGGACCACACCGCCAACGGCGCTACGAACTGTCCTCACCGGGTAGCCCCGCCTGCTGGACTGCGATCGCCTCGACAGGTTGGTCGATCGCGGTGCCGTGGGTTGCCCTGCTCACCGCGGTGGTTGGGCCAACCCGTCGCCGTCCTCGAGACCACCCGCGCCGACCTGCAGCAACCCTACCGCGGAGACGCGCGTGCCGACCTGCTCGGCTGCCTTCCCCGGCGCCCCCCAGCTCCGAGATTGTCCAGGCCCGTCAAGTCCAACAGAGCGTCAAGGACCCGAGGAGAATGAAGGCGCTAAGGTCCTACTCGGCTCCGGAGGATTCGAGCCGCATACTCCCGGGACAGGCGGTAGCCAAAACGAAACCTGCCCATGACAGAAAGGTGTGGACGAGGTCGAGCTGCACTTCCTCGCCTGCAGGAATACAGCCCATATGATCGATGCCTTGCTGCTCGAATCAAATGATTGCTCAATACGTGACGGTCAACGATTGCCGAGCTTCCGAAGCTTGGCGTCGAACCGCTCACCGAGCCACTCACGTGCAGCAGCGAGTACTACGACAACGCTTCGCACCGCAGTGGTGATTTCACCGAGCCAGACGCCCCTGTTCGTGCCGAAGCGTTCAACCAACGGCTCGGTCCGATAGGGTGAATCGGCATAGAGTATTGCTGCCAGCGATGTGACCACAAGTTGATTTCCCCGGAAGCCGATCTGCTGGCGAAATATTGCCACCTTGTACACTTCTTGCCAAGGAACATTTAACCTCTGACCATCCAGGGAGAGTGTAAAGCCTTCACTGCCCAGTGTGGCTGGTGATGCCGCGGCGGCACGCCCCTTAAACCCTCGAACGGCAAGGACCAGATACGGGGGCTCCAGCCCGCCTGCCAGAATCAGCATCGGCAGACCGGCAAGGGACCCGCGAACTAGTACTACTAGGCTGACGGTTACGAGTAGTGGGAATCTGCAGCGCCGGGCACTCCGATCAGGAGGTGCCTGTCCGACCCCGGACTGCAGCCAAGTCGGATACGGCTCGTCCAAAAAATCATTCACGATCGACAACCTTTCCGGCAAACACTTGAGTGAAGCCGACTCGCTGCGATCAATGTACAAGCTCAGAGGGGTTCTCACGCCGCCATGTTAGAGGCGGAGTAAGTCATCTTCTGCTCTTTTCAAACCCCTAGAGGCTGAGCGCGATCCGGTACCGGTTGTAGATCGCTCGGTGCCCGGTGTCGTTCGGGTGGAATCCGTCGGTGGTGTATCCGCCGAATGCCGGATCTCCCGTCGGGTTGCGGTTCGGGACGTGGTCGAACAAGTCGGTGAAGGGGACGTACGTGCCGTCGTGCTTGTGCGCCTGCTCCGCGATTAGCACGTCGTAGTGCGCGACGCGCTCGCAGTCGGTCCATGTCCCTCCGTTGCTCGGCATCCATGTTCCTCCGACCACTAGCAGCGCGTCCGGCGCGGCGGCGCGAACGCGGTCCAGCGCAGAGGCGCAGTCGGAGGAGAAGGCGTTGTACTCCTGCGCCTCCCGGACGTTGTTGGTGCCCAGCATGACGAACGTCAGGTCCTCGCCGCCGCTGACATTGGAGACCGAGGTGAAGACGGTGTTGCCATTGGCATTGTGGGTGTGGTCGTAACTGCCGTAGGCGACCGGGCCGACCGACTCGAGGCGGGCCCGCATGAGATACCGCCAGGAGTTCTCCAGCGTGCTGGCGAAGGATCCCCGGTAGCCGACGGAGTCGCCGAGGAAGTTGACGCGCAGCGTTCCGGTATTGGGCCAGGTGATTTTTCCTGCCTGGGTCACTTTCCGGTCCCTTCTGTGTGCTGCCTCCGCGTTCACGCTGGCCTGTGCTAGTGGAGTAGGCGCAAGACGTTGCCGCTGTACACCTTTTCCAGCACGTCGTCGGGTAGGTCGAGTGCGGATATGGCCCAGCGGCCCTGGGGCGGGATCTCCTCGTCGGGGGCGTAGGGAAAGTGCTCGTCAGCGGTCTCCAGGAAGCGGTAGTGGGTGGGGTACGAGGACGCCGAGAGCGGGAAGGCGTCGGTGCCGAACAGGACGCGGTCGGGGTGGCGGGTGAACAGTGTCCGGGCCGCGCGGGGCCGGCGGCCGAGTTCGGCGAGCCTGCCGGCGATGTCGATGTGGAAGTTCGGATGCTCGTCCAGCATGCGCGAGACCCATCGGAGGTCCTCGGCGTAGCAGCCGACGTGCGCGCCGATGAAGACGGTGCGCGGGTGGGTGGCGACTAGGCCTTCCAGGGCGTCCATGAGTCGCTGGAAGGACGGGATTCCGGGGCGGTCGAAGTGCCAGTCCGGATGGGCCAGCAGTTCTTCGAGCCGCTCGTTGTGCCGGTCGGCGGGGTGGAAGAACGCCACCGGATCGGCGGTGTGGATCAGCACGGGCAGGCCGAGTTCGCCGGCTGCGGCGAAGACGGGGGCGAGGCGCGGATCGTCCGGCAGGACCAGGCGACCGTCGGGTCCGGTGTAGTGCAGGCCGAGCGTCTTCCAGACCTTCAGGCCGCGGGCGCCGCGCGCGTGTGAGTCTTCGAGGCTGCCCACCAGCCGGTCGACGCCGTCGCGTTCGCGGAGCAGGCCCCAGTCGAGTTGGCAGAACGTGAGGAACCGGCCCGGGTGGGCGCGGTCGTAGCGGTCGAGGTTGGCCGACATCTCCTCTCCCCACATGCCGTCGAGGTTCACGATGGCGGCCACGTCGTGCTCGTCCATGAGCGCGAGCAGCCGGCCCACGTCCGGCGCCATCCATCCGCCGTCTCCGGTGAGCCAGCGGCCGAGGTGGTTGTGGACGTCGACGCATCGGTACCGCGGCCGCGGGACATGGCTCCCGGGGATGGCGACGCTCGGGCGCGGCGCATAGTCGGACAGCCGCAGATCGTGGAGATCGGGCATGGCCGCCTCAACGGCCTTCGCGCAGGGGACGGGTCCATTCGGAGACCTTCGCCTGCCAGGCGTCGTCCTCCTCGGGACGCCCGGCCACGCCGGGGCGGCGCTGCCAGGGCAGCGGTCCCGCTTCGGGACGGTACTCCACGCCGAGTGCGGCGAGGCGGTCCAGGTGGGCGCCGAGCCGCCGCCGGAACCCGGCCGGGTCCCGGTCCTCGGTGCTCCACACGGTCTCGGCGAAGGCGGCGAGCCGGGGGAAGGCCATGTAGTCCAGCTGCCGAGGGGAGTCGATCAGTTCGGTCCACAGGCAGCACTGGGCGCCGAGGATGTGGCGGGCCGCCCGGTCTCCCGCGAGCGCGGGCGGGATCGGTTCGAAGGCGTAGACGTCGTCGACGGTGAGGACGGTGCCGAACGGCACTGGTTCCTGGTCGCCGGGCGCCTGACGGTAGTCCAGGTAGACCGAGGTGTTGGGGCAGGGGACGACGTCGTGTCCGCTCTTGGCGGCGACTACGGTGCCGTGGTCGTCCCGCCACGAGGTGATGACGGTGTGCTCGGGCGCGCCCCTCCCCTCCAGGATCTCGTCCCAGCCGACCGTGCGTCGTCCGTGGGCGGCGAGGTGGCCCGCGATCCGGCCGATGATCCAACTCTGCAGGTCGGCCTCGTCGCGCAGGCCGAGCTCGCGGATCCGGCGCTGCGCGGCCGGGCTCGCCCGCCACTGGTCCTTGCGGCATTCGTCGCCGCCGATGCTGATGTACGGGCTCGGGAACAGCTCCACGACCTCGTCCAGGACGTTCTGGAAGAACGCGATCGTGTGCTCCTCGGCGTTGAGGACGTTCGGGCCGACGCCCCAGGTCGTGGCGACGTCGAGTGGGGTGTCGAGGTTGCCGAGCTCGGGGTGGGCGGCGATCGCCGCCTGGGTGTGGCCGGGCAGGTCGATCTCCGGGACGACGGTGATGTGCCGCTGGGCGGCGTAGGCGACGATCTCGCGGACATCGTCCTGGCTGTAGTAGCCGCCGTGGGGACGCCCGTCGCCGGGACCGTTCCATCCGACCTGGCTCTCCCGGCGCCACGCACCGACCCCGGTCAGCCGCGGATAGCGCCTGATCTCCAGCCGCCAGCCCTGGTCGTCGGTGAGGTGCAGGTGAAGGATGTTCAGCTTGTGCAGGGCCATCAGGTCGATGAAGCGCAGCAGGTCCGCCTTGGGGAGGAAGTTCCGGGCGACGTCGAGGAGGCAGCCGCGCCAGGCGAAGCGTGGCCGGTCCTCGATCCGGACGTGGGGCAGCGGGAGACTCCGGCCGGCGGCGGCCTTCCGGTACGCCTCGGGCGGGAGGAGCTGCCGGAGGGTCTGCGCGCCGTGGAACGCGCCCGCGCCGTCGCCGGCCTCGATGAGCGCGCCGCCGGCGTCGACGCTCAGCCGGTACGCCTCCGGTGGCATCTCCCTGACCGCGAGCGTGATCCCGCCCGGTCGCGGCCCGGACGGCAGCTCGCCGCCGGTGACGGTGCTCAGCTCGCCGCGCAGCCATGCGGCGACCTCGGCGAGCGCGAGGTCGGCGGTCAGGGTGGTGTGCCGGTCGAGGACGAGCCGCCCCGGACGTGTGTCGAGACTTACCGGTTTCGGGATGACCATCGATGCCCCCGTCAGTCGCAGGTGATCTTCGCGTCGGCGAAGTCGGTGTGATCGAAATAGGCGTTGTCGCCGCCGTTGGTGGCGACCAGGCGGATGTACCTGGCCCCCTTGACGGACGCGGTGACCTTCCGAGGCGGGCTGTCGCCGGTGAGGACGCCGGTGCGGGCGGCCAACTCCCCGTCGGCCCACACCTGGAAGTCCGCCGAGCCGCGGAAGGCCCCGGGCGCGTCGACCTCGTCGTCGATCCCGGCATAGAACTCGACGGTCGTGCAGCGTCCGGCCGTGTAGTAGCCGATCTCGGCGGGGGCCTGCGCGCCGAGTCCCTTGGCGTACCGGACGCTACCGATGGTGAGCGGATGCCCGTCGCCGGCGGCGGCGTTGCCGCCGCTCATGTCCTTCTCGACCGGGCCGAGGTGGTTCACCGTCGTCGCCCACGGCACGTCACTGAGGTAGGTCGTACCGGAGCCGGGGGCGGTCGCCACATGGACGACTGCGCTCCCGTCGAGTCCGCCCCTCCAGCGGTCGGAGGTGACTTTCCCGGTCAAGGGATAGTCGCGCTGCGCGGCTCCAGCGGGCGGAGTGATCGTCCATCGGGTGGTGAACGCCGCCCCCGGCGCCAGCCTCTCGGAGGTGGACGGGGTCACCGCCTTCGCCTTCCAGCCCTCGGGCACGGTCAGCGAGACGGCGACGTTCCGTACCGGTGCGGTGCCCCCGGTGTTGGTCACCCGCGTCAGCAGCGAGTCGTCCTTGCCGGGCTCGACGGTGGTGGGCCGGGTCTCTCCGAGGACGGTGGCGGGGTCGATCTCGTAGGTCGGCAACGGCGCGGACGGATCCCGCCGCGTGCTGACGCGGTACATGACGGTGCCGTGCGCGGGCACCGCCGCGGAGATGTCCCCCGTGGTGCTCCAGACGGTCCCGGTCCAGAGGTCTTCCACGCGGTAGCGAGACGCGGCGGGCAGTTTCAGTTCGCTCGCGGTGGTGGAGATCGTCTTCTCCCGGTCGCTCTCGTTGTAGAGGGCGACGGCCGTGTCGCCGCCCGCCAGCGGCCGGGACAGGACGTGGTACCAGCCGTCGGTGCGGGCGAAGGCTGCCGGCTGGCCGAGCGGGTCCTGGTCGACCGCCACCACCCGAGGGTTGGCGACGATCGCGGCGGGTGCCTTGGCCGGAGCCGCCTGCAGGATCAGCGGGGCGGCGGCCATCGCCCACAGGCTGACCTGCGTGCGGTACTCGGTGTCGGTCATGCCGCCGAGCCCCGCCTGCAAAAGGTCCGGGTCGGCGTAGCTGTGCGGGCCGGCGTACTGCAGGCGCAGCATCGCGGTCTCCCAGATCCCGAGCATGCCGGCGTAGGAGTCTGAGATCGGCTTGGTGACGAGGTTCGTCCGCCAGGTGGTCGAGAGCTGCCCGCCCCAAAGCCACGGAACGCTGTTGCCGTCCTCGTTGTTCATGGCAAAGGCGATCCCGTCGCCGAGCGCCTCGCGCATGCGCAAGTAGAGCTTCTGGGCGATGGCCTGGGAGTTCTGTCCAGGGAACTCGGCGGTCGGGATCGAGCAGTAGTCGTACTTGACGTAGTCGACGCCCCATTGCCTGGCGAGCGCGCCGTCGTCGGCCTCATGTCCGTAGGAGCCGGGGCCGCCGCCGACGCACGTCTTGGTGCCCGCGGACAGGTTGAGACCGAACTTCAGGCCCGCGGCGTGGACGGCGTCGACCAGCGCCTTCATCCCGTCGGGGAAGCGGCCGGGGTCGGCGGCCAGCCGTCCGGAGGAGTCACGCTTCCCGGCTTCCCAGCAGTCATCGATGATCACGTAGCGGTAACCTGCGGCCTTGAGCGCCGCCAGGCCGGTGGCCGCCTGGCGCACCGAGGCGTCGGCGACCGAGCAGCCGAGGGCCCGGCTGCTCCAGCCCATCGGCGGAGTGTCGATGGCGGGCGGCGCCGCCGAGCGGGCCATCGCGCCGGACTGCGGCACGGTGGACATGGCGAGGAGCACCGCCGCTAGGGCGGCGGTCACGCGTCTGCGCATGATCGTCCTGTCAGGCCGGGTGGAGGCTCGGGTCGCCCGGCTCGATGGCGAACGAGCCGGAGGTGTAGGCGAGCGCGTAAGGCTGGGTCACGACGGGAAGCGATCGGAAGTCGACCTTCATCTCCCGTCCGGAGATGACGCTGCGGACATAGCCTCGCCGCCCGTTGAAGAACTTGACGTGCGGGTTCTCGGCGAGCAGCTGCGCGGTGTTCGGGTATTCGTCCAGGCCGTTGCCCGCAGACGTGACCGACGTGCTCACGAGTTCGACCGCCACGGACTTGGACTCGGGGTCCTGGTAATCGCGCTTGACCTCGCCCGCCCAGTGCGAATGCACGTCACCGGTGAGGACGACCCCGTTGCGCTTGTTGTCGTCGATCGCCGCGGCCACGCGGTTGCGGCTGGCGGTGTAGCCGTCCCAGCCCTCGTTGGAGTAGCCCTTCGCCTCGCCGTTCGTCCAGTCCATCTCCATGAAGAAGACCTGCTGGACCAGCAGGTCCCAGGTGGCGCCGGACTCTTTCAGCTGACCGGCGAGCCAGGCCTCCTGCTCCTGGCCGAGGATGGTGCGGTTCGGAGCGAGGCGTTCGGTGCAGTCGGGGCCGATCGTCCCGGACTTGCCGTCGTTGCAGGCGTAGAGGTCGCGGTACTGGCGGGTGTCGAGCATGTGGAGGTTGGCGACCGATCCCCACCGCACCGTGCGGTACAGGTGGAGCGCCGCGCCGACGGGCTTCTGCGCGCGGCGCAGCGGCATGTTCTCGTAGAACGCCTGGAACGCGGCGGCCCGTCTGGGCAGGAACGGCGGGTCGGGCTGTTCGGGCACGTCGCCCGCCCAGGCGTTCTCTACGTCGTGGTCGTCGAAGACGGTGACCCACGGCGCGATCGCGTGCGCGAGCTGCAGCTCCGGATCGGTCTTGTGCTGGGTGTGCCGCAGCCGGTACCCGGCGAGGTCGAAGCATTCGCCGCCCGCCTGATCGCGCACCGGGTACTTGTAGTCGCCGTACTCGTAGATGTAGTCGCCCAGGAAGGCGATGAGATCCGGATGGTCCTCCGCCATCCTCCGGTAGGCCGTGAACCAGCCGACCTGGTAGTCGGCGCACGAGGTGAAGGAGAGGCTGAGGGCGCGGCCGCTCGTGCCGGGCGCCGGCGCGGTGAGCGTCCGGCCCACCGGTGACACCTGCCCCGCGGCCTTGAAGCGATAGAAGTACTCGGCGCCGGGCCGCAGGCCGTCGAGTTCGACGTGCACGCTGTGCGCGGACTCTGAGCGCGCGACCTGCGTGCCCCGCCGGACGACCTTGCGGAACCGCTCGTCCTCGGCGACCTGCCAGTCGACGGGGACGGGACGGTGCGGCATGCCGCCGAGACCGTCGGGGGCCAGCGGATCGGCGGCGAGACGGGTCCACAGGACGACGCCGTCGGGGGACGGTTCTCCGGAGGCGACGCCGAGCCGGAACACATCGCCTAGAGGGGTGCGGCGGGCCGCCGCGCGCACGGGTGGGACACCCATTGCGGCGGCGATGCCCAGGCTTGCACCCCCGGCGAGAAGGGAACGCCGGGTGATCATGAGGCTCCTCGACTACTTGACCAGCGCGTCGCCGTCGCGGACGGCCTGGTCGGCGGCCTCCTGCGGGGTGAGCTTGCCGAGATACATGTCGTTGAAGGTCTGGTTGAGCTTGTTCTCGAACGCGGTGAAGCCGGTCGTGACGGGCAGGTTGAACGTGGCGCCCCGGGACTCCTCGAGGAAGGGCGAGACGTCCAGGCCCTTCTGCTTCCAGTAGTCGACGTAGCCCTGGGAGAGGCCGTTCAGCGCGGGGAAGACGTAGCCGCCGTCCGCCATGATCTTCTGGGCCTCGGGACCGGAGAGGAAGCGGGCCAGCTTCATCGCCGCCTCCTTGTGCGGGCTCCTGGCGTAGACGGCCTCAGAGAGCCCGTTGATGTTCACCACGCGTCCGACCGGACCCGCGGGCATCGGCGCGATGCCGATCTTGAAGTTCGCGCCGGGGGCCACGAAGGGCAGCAGCGCGTTGTTGGCGGGGAACATCGCCACCCGGCCCTGCTTGAACATCTCGTTGATCTTGTCGCTGGGCGGGTTGGTCTGCGCGGCGGGCGGCGCCACGTGGTACTTGTTCACCAGGTCGACGCCGAACTGCAGGGCCTGCACCGAGGCCGCGTCGTTGAAGGCGTACTTGCCGAACGGCTTGTCGACCAGCTTGCCGCCGTTGGAGCTCACCCAGTTCATCCACTGGGTCTGGTAGTGGTTCCAGGACGCGAAGCCGTACTGCTTCACCTTTCCGGCGTCGAATCCCGGCTGGTCGGGGTGCTTGCCGTTGTCGTCGACCGTCAGCTTGCGCGCGGTCTCCAGCAGGGTCCCCGAGCCGTCGGGCGTCCAGGTGAGCTTGTCCGGCATCGTCACGCCGGCCTTCTTGAACAGGTCCTCGTTGTAGAGGAGGCCGACGATGCCGAAGTCCTTCGGCACGCCGTACAGCTTGCCTTTGTAGGTGTAGGACTGCACGACGTTGGCGTTGTACCTGCCGGTGTCGAGCTTGAGAGTGCTCAGATCGGCCAGGACCCCCTTGGTGACGAACCCGGGGAACTGCGAGGTCTGCATCCAGAAGACGTCGGGCGCCGTGCCGGCGACCGCGTCGGCCGTCATCTTCGTCCAATACTGGTCGTAGGGAAGCTGTTCGATCTTCACGTGGACGCCGGGGTCGGCCTTCTCGAAGGCGGCCATCACCTTCTGGTAGCCGGCCTTCTGCTGGTCGTCCCAGAGGCGGTAGGTGAGCGTGACGGAGCCTCCGGAGTCGCCGGAGCCGCCGCAGGCCGTCGCGGTGGGCAGGAGTGCGGCGCCGAGCACGGCCGCGATCGTACGGATTCGGGGGGATGTCATTGCGGCTGACCTCTTCTACTTGAGGCCGGTGAGGACCACCGAGCGGACGATGTATCTCTGGAAGGCGACGAACACCGCGACCATGGGCACCAGGGCGATCAGGGCGGCGGCGGTCATCTGGTTGGGGTCGACGCCGATGGAGCCCTTCAGCCCGGCGATCCCCACCGTGACGACCCTGGTGTCCTCACCGCTGGTGATGATCAGCGGCCACATGAAGTTGTTCCAGGACGAGATGACGGTGATGATCGCGAGCGTGCCGAGGGCGGGCCGCGACAGCGGCAGGACGATGCGCAGCAGGATGGTGAGCGGCCCGGCGCCGTCGATGCGCGCCGCGTCCTCCAGCCCGGCGGGCAGGGCGCGGAAGAACTGCCGCATCAGGAAGATCCCGTACGGCGTGCCGAGCAGGTACGGCGCGAGCAGCCCCCACCAGGTGTTGACCAGGTGCAGCTCGCGCATGATCAGGAAGAGCGGGATCATGGTGACCGCGCTGGGCACCATCATCGTGGCCACGTACAGCCAGAAAAGCACGTCGCGGCCGCGGAACCGCAGCCGCGCGAACGCGTAGGCGGCGAAGGTGGTGAACACCAGCTGCCCGGCGGTCAGCGCGGCCGTCATCAGCACCGTGTTGCCGAGGTAGCCGGCGAAGCCCGAGTGCAGCACCCGGTCGAGGTTGGCGAAGGTGGGCGGCAGCCCGGGCTCCCACGGCTCGGTGCTGCTGAGCTGCCGCGGCGTCTTCAGCGCGGTCAGCGCGACCAGGAGGTAGGGGAAGACGGAGACGAAGGCGCCGGCGACCAGCGTGGCGTAGAGCGCGGTGCGCTTGACCATGGTCCCTCCTCAGCTCAGGTCGTAGGTGGTGCGCTTGGCGAAGAACCGGACCTGGGCGAGCGTCACCGCGAGGATGAGCAGGAACAGCAGCGCGGCCAGCGTCGAGGCGTAGCCGAAGTCGAACTGCCGGAAGGCCGTCTCGTAGATCCTGAAGTTGAGCACCTCCGTACTGCCGCTCGGCCCGCCGTCGGTCATCGCGTAGACGGTGTCGAAGATCTGGAACGCTCCGACCAGGTTCGTCACGGTGACGAAGAACGTCGTCGGGTTCAGCAGCGGCAGGGTGATCTGGAAGAACCGCTGGACCGGGCTCGCACCGTCGGTGGCCGCCGCGTCGTACAGCTCCTGCGGGATGCCCTGCAGCCCGGCCAGGAAGAACAGCATGGTGTAGCCGCTGTACTGCCAGACGTTGACCAGCGCGACGGACGGCAGCGCCCACGAGGGGTCGGTCAGCCAGTCCGGCCCGCTCACCCCGGCGACACCGAGCAGCTTGTTCAGCGCGCCGTCCCGCGGATCGAAGATCCAGGTCCACACCAGGCCCATCACGATCGGTGTGGCCATCCACGGCACGACGAACAGCGCGCGGTAGAACGCCACGCCCTTGACCCGCTGGTTGAGCAGCAGCGCCAGCAGCAGGCCGAGAACGGTCTGCGCCGGGATGCTCAGCAGCACGAACAGGACGGTCACCCACACCGAGTGCCACGTCCCGCCGTCCCCGGCGAGCCGCCGGTAGTTCGCCAGGCCGGCGAAGGACGGGCTGGACAGCAGCTCCCAGTGGAACAGGCTCAGCCCGAGCACGATGAGCAGGGGCAGCAGCAGGAAGGCGAACACTCCGAACAGGCTCGGAGCGACGAACAGGTAGGCGTACCAGTTCCTGTGCCGCAGGCGACGGCGCGGACCGGTCCCTCGTCCGAGCACTGGACGGCCGCGGGCCGGCTCTGCGGCCGACCCGGGGACCAGGGCGGACTCGGAGACGGCGGCCCGGTCGGACTCGGTGCCGCTTGCCGCATCGGCCCGTCCCGGCAGGTGACCCGCGCTGCTCGTCACGACGGCTCCGTCCGTGTCGGGACCATGAGCCGTCGGGTCGTCTCCAGGCCCCACGCATCCAGCGCGACGATCGGATCGCCGGATCCGCGCAGCCCGCCCCCTGCCTCGATGTGCTCGGCCCACTGCTCGCGCGCCTCGACCTCCGGGCGGGCCATGATGCAGTCGGGGTCGTTAACCCACCAGCGGGCGTGCAGGAACTCGCGTGCGGCTCCGGTGAGCCGGGCACCGAGCTGCGACGGCTGGCTGAGGTCGCCCGCCTTCGGCAGCACCCGGGGCGCGGTGTCGGGGCTGACGCGCATGATGTCGGCCAGGCCGATGCTCGGCAGCATGGGCGCACCGCAGGCGTGCAGCCCGGCGTCCGGGCCGATGGCGGTGCGGATCAGTTCGAGGCCCCGCCGGTAGGCGGCGATCGAGCCGATGTCCTCGTGCCGGCGCCCGGGCAGCGCCCCTGCGTAGAGGTAGTCGAGCTTGAAGTGACTCACACCCAGCGCCCGGAACTGCGTGAAGACTCCGGCCAGGTGAGCTGCGGCGTCGGGATGGGTGACGTCCAGGACCGCGAGGTCCTGATCCCACATCACGCCCGCGTGCGCGTCACCGACGAGCCAGTCGGGATGGTCCCGGAAGGTTCGGCTGCGCCGACCGACGAGGAATGGCGCCACCCAGATGCCCGCGCGCCGGCCCGACTCCAGGATGGCGCCGACCGACCGTTCCAGCGAACCGAAGCCGGGGCGGAGATCCAGCCAGTCGCCGATCTCGGCCTCGTAACCGTCGTCGATGAGGAACATGTCGGCCTCGATGCCGTGCCGCCCGGCGAGGGCCAGGTTGTCGAGAATGTCGGCATCGGTGACCTTGTCCCAGTAGCCGTACCAGGAGCACCACATCGGTGGCACGGCCGGGAAGTGGTCCGTGACATGACCCTCGGCGATGCTCTCCGCCCACCACCGCAACGCGGTGTCGAGACCGCCGTCGACCACATGGCGCGTGACGGGGCCGTCGGACGACACGACCAGCCGGTCGCCGGCCTCGCGGGCCCTGACGGAGGGCACCTCCCCCGGGCCGGGCCCCGCGAAGACCGAGACCGGGGCACCGTCACCGGGATCGACCGCCAGCAGCCCCTCGCCCTGGAACGCCCCGGCCGGAACGGGCGTCTCCGGGCGATAGCAGATGGTCTGCACGTTGTCGTCCGCGGGACGCGGCGGCGTCTCGCCGAGCCGGTAAGCGCCGGTCGGGCTCCACGACTGCCAGCCGAACTCGAAAACCCGCGTCCGGGGCGAGAGACGGGTGATCTCTCCGACATCGGTGAACGGCATCGGATGCTCTCACTTCCAGGAGAGTTATAGAGGAGACCATCATTAGTACACTGACCGGAGGTGGATGGCAACGGGTACTTTGCGCACGGCTTGCGCCCGACCTAGGCTGACCCCGTGGGTCGTTGCCGAGTTCACTCCTGGATTTCGAAGGGAACCTTCTGATGTCGACGATGCCGCCGATGGGCGGCGACCTGTCCCGGTTGCGGCAGCTCAACGCGCTCACCGTGATAAAGACACTGCGCGGGGCCGAGGCGGCGACCTTGTCCGCGCTGGCCGACCGCACCGGGCTGTCGCGGCCCTCCACCAAGGAGGTCATCGACGAGCTGAGCGCCATGGGATGGGTGGAGGAGATCCCCCCGGCGTCCGGCACGATGGGCCGACCGGCCCGGCGCTACCGGTTCCGCGCCGACGGCGGGCACCTTATGGGCCTCGACATCGGCGCTTACCACATCCGCGCCGCCCTCGCCGACCTCGACGGCAACGTCCTCGCCGAGACGCGCCGGCCAGCGCACCCCGACGCGCCACTCGAGGACCGGCTGGCGGCGATCGAGCAGGCTGCCGCCGCCTGCCTCGGCCTGAGCGGGCTGACGATGACCGACCTGTGGACGGTGGCGGTCGGCACCACCGGGCTCGTCAACGCCGAAGGCCGGGTCATCATGTCGGCCTCGATCCCGGCCTGGCGCGACCTCGACCTCGAAGGCCTGCTCGGCAAGATGTTCCCCTGCCGGGTGCTGGTCGAGAACGACAGCCGGCTCGCCGCCCTGGCCGAGACCAGGCGCGGCGTGGCCCGCGACGCCAGGGACGTGGTCTTCCTGCACATCGGGCGCCGCATGGGCACCGGCCTGATCATCGACGGCAGGCTCCACCGCGGCTTCGGGGCGGCCGCGGGCGAGATCGTCATGCTCCCGGAGGCAGGCTGGCGGGACGGGCCGGAGGACCTCAACAACTCCGCGATCGTCCCCGAGGGCCTACCGCCCGAGGACGCCGCCGGATTCACCCTGGCCGCCGCCCGCGACGGCGATCCGACGGCCCAGGATGCCGTCGCGCGCTTCGCCGACAAACTCGCGATCGGCACCGCCGCCGCGGTACTGCTCCTCGATCCGGAGATCGTGGTGCTCGGCGGGGGCTTCTCCCGCTCCGCGGACGTCCTGTTGCCGCCCCTGCGCTCCCGCCTCGAACGGGTCTGCCTGCGCATGCCGAAGCTCAGCGGATCCATGCTCGGCGACGAGTGCGTCGTACTCGGCGCCATCGACTACGCGATCGAGCACCTCGACCAGCTCTTCTTCGCGCCCGACGCCCCCGCCCTGCGCCCCCCGGTGCGCCCGGCGACCTCCTCGATGGGACCCAACCCTGCCTGAACCTCCGTCGACACGGTCAGCTTGCGGGCAACTCGGCGTGAGCAGCTTCGGTATCGGACTCGAGTTCTGAGACTGTGGCATCCGATCTGGCGTTGAGGTTGGTTCCGGACGAGTTGTGGGAACTGATCGCCTCGTTGATTCCGCGGTTCGCCCCGCGCGGCCAGGGTGGCGGGACCAGGCCGGTCGAGGATCGGGCGGTGTTCACCGCGATCGTGTACGTGCTGACCAGCGGGTGTGCCTGGCGGCACCTGCCGGCCGAGTTCGGTGTCTCACCGGCCACGGCGCATCGCCGGTTCACCGCCTGGACCCGGGCCGGGCTGTGGCCCCGGCTGCACCGGGCGATGCTGGACGAGCTCGGAGCCAAGGGTCAGATCGACTGGGCTGCGGCGATCGTGGACGCCGCCGCCGTCCGGGCGAAAAAGGGGGATCGCTGACCGGCCCCAATCCGGTCGATCGGGCCAAGAGAGGCAGCAAACTCCACGTGCTGTCCGACGCCGCCGGGCTGCCGCTGGTGGTCGGTCTCTCGGCGGCCAACACCGCCGGCATCGAGGCGTTCAAGCCTTTGTTCATGGCCTTGCCGCTGATCCGCTCCCGGCGCGGACCGCGCCGCCGCCGACCGGACAAGGCCCGCGCGGACAAGGGATACGACTCGGCTGAACTGCGCGCCTGGCTGCGCCGCCGCGGTGTCACGCCGCGCATCGCGCCTCACCCTCGCCGCCACGCTCACCTGCTGGAAGAAGCTTGCCACGTGACGCTCTTGCGCAGGAAGGCCTCAAGCTGTTCGGCGAAGCCCGGTGCTGCGGCGACGAAGTGACCAGCGCCCGGATGCACGCTGCGCTCGCCACCGAGCACATCCGCCAGAGCGTCGCAGATCCGCTCGAGCGCGGCCGCGTGGTCTCCGGACGCGACGAGCACTGGGACGCCGGCGTCACGGATCGCGTCGAGCTGTGGGTGCGCCTGACTGGTCGGCCGACCACCCTGCGCCCGCCGAACACCGGCGACCACGTTCTCGGGGAGCGGGCCGTCACCGACGGGCGCGCCCGCGAGACGGAGGAACTCGCGCAACTCGGCCGGGTCCATGTCCATCCCGTGGGTGAGGACCGCATCGCCGATGCGATCGAGCCGCGCCACCTCGGGATCGTCAGGGACAAGGTAGTGGAGCGGCGGCTCGATCAGGGTGAGCGAGCGCACGCTGCCCGGCGCGGCGGCGGCCGCGATCAACGCCCCGAGGGCGCCGTAGGAGTGGGCGACAACGTGCGGGCGGCCGACGAGCAGCGGCGCCAAGTCCAGGGCGTCCACCTCGAAGTCCTGACACTCCTGCGGTGGTGGACTCGGCGGATAGCCACGGCGATGGACATATGCCAGCGTCCACCGATCGGCCAGCGGAGCCAAAGCGCCCCACGTCGTCCGCGGGCCGGCACCGCCATGCACAAGCAGGACCTCGGGCCCAAAGCCATCACGCACCACCACGATCTCGCCCACGCGGCGAGCATAGCGACGCACCGTGAGACACGGCGCAAGGAGCAGCACCTTCACAGCACCACGTGAGACACGCTCTAAGCGATGGGACCGAGTGTTGCCCACGGCCCCGCCCGCGGAGGCCAGTGAGCCGGTCACCGGACGGCACTGAAAGGAATCTTGTGGTACCTGGTCACCGACCTGCCCGACGTGTGCGGCAACGGGAAGACCGGTCCGCATCGAGTGGACCGTCAGCGCGAATCAGCCCACCGGCGGCCGGCCGGTGAGTTCCTCGGCACAGGCGTCGAGCAGGATGCGCGCAGCAGGACGCGGCTGCTCCGCGGTGACCAGTGAAGTCGTGATGCGCAGCCCATCGTCATCGAGAGGCCGGACGGCGACACGCCGGGTTGAAACTATTCTCGCCGTTGTCCGGTGCAGCACCGTCCATGAATCGGCAGAGAAACCTATCTCCACCAAAGTGTCCTGTAGATTGGTAAAAGGATGATCGAGTCGCGGATCGAAACCGGCTGCGCGGCAGGAGGTCAGCACCTTGTCGACGAATGTCGCGTTGGCGTCACGGGGCACCAGCCGGAGCGGCATGTCACGCAGCTCGCGCAGGCTCAAACGGGGTTCGGCGGCGAGCCGGTGCCCCGCCGGTAGCACGGCTACAAGGCCGTCCTCCCACATTGGCCGCAGCCGGACCCCGGGGCTGGGCGCAGCCGACCTGATCAGAGCGGCATCCAAAGCGCCGTCACGCACGCGCTCCAACCGCTCGCGCGGGGTCGCCTGTACGAGACTCATCCTGGCGTCGGACACCCGGCGGGCGAACAGCTCCAGCAGCACGTCCAGCCGTTCGCCCAGTACGTCGGCGGTGCCAAGGCGCAAGACATGCCGGCCGTCATCGCGGACCGCTGCTGCCGCGCGATCGATCGCGGACATGATCCCACGGGCCTCGGGGACGAGCCGCGCTCCGGCCACGGTCAGCCGCACCTGACGCGAGGTCCGGTCGAACAGTTTGACCCCGAGACTGCGCTCGAGCCGCTGGATCTGCTGACTGACCGACGGCTGCACCACGTGAAGACGATCGGCTGCGCGCCCGAAATGCAGTTCCTCGGCAAGCGCGAGAAAGAACTCCAACTGCCGGAGATCCATCATCAACTCCCCCTCATCCATCAAGGCCGGTGATCGCAGCGATAGCACAATAATACTTGATGAGAACATCGAATCTGATTAATTTGAACCGACCTACATTCTCTCATGGAGGCCGGACATGCGTACAGTTATCAACACCCCCGGAGATATCGCGCCTACTCGCTTCGGGGAGGTCGAGGAGCCGAAGCCGGAAGCCGCCGAGGCACTGGTCGCGATCCGGGCGTTTTCCGTCAACCGGGGCGAGCTCGCCTTGTTGAAGTCCCGCCCGGAGGGGTGGCGGCCCGGTCAGGACATCGCGGGCGTGGTCGTGGAGCCGGCGGCGGACGGCTCCGGCCCGTCCTCTGGCAGCCGGGTCGTCGGCCTCGTCGAGGGCGCGGGCTGGTCACAGTTCGCTGCGGTTCCCACCGAGCGCCTTGCGGTTCTTCCGGATTCGGTATCGATGGAGCAGGCGGCCACCCTTCCCATTGCCGGGCTGACCGCACTGCGCACTCTGCGGACCGGGGGGAACCTCTTGGGCCGGCGGGTGCTGATCACCGGGGCGAACGGTGCGGTAGGCCGGTTCCAGATCGAGCTCGCGGCCCGGAGTGCAGCACAGGTCACTGCCGTGACGACGCGTGCGGAAGAGGTCCGTCGGCAGTTGCAGGAACTCGGCGCCGAGGAGGTCGTGCCCGACATCGAGGTGGCCTCCGGCCTGTTCGACCTGATCCAGGAGTCGGTCGGCGGCACCGCTCTCACGGGCGCGATCAAGAAGATCGCGCCCGGGGGCACGATCGTCGTGCTGGGCTCCAGCTCCGGTGAGGCCGGCCGGGTGAGCGTGTACGACTTCATCGGGCACGAGGGCGCACGGATTCAGAACTACATGTCCTATGCTTCGACCGATCCGGTCGATCGCGACCTTCAGGTGCTAGCGGATCTGGTGGGCGAAGGGCGGCTGCGCCCGACGATCGGATTCAGCGACTGCTGGTCGGAGCTGAACACCGCCATCGAGCTGCTGGGCGACCGCAAGCTCAGCGGCGGGAAGGCGGTCCTGTCCATCCCCGACTGACGCAGCGGGACGCCAGAGCCCGAGGTTCCTGAGGCGATTGATCAGCCGTTTGACGGGGTCGTCTTCTTGTACCGCTGCTTGTCGAAGCCGGTCTGGCAGCCGCAGCCGAGTCGCGTCTACGGCGATCGGCGGCCCACCTGGGCGCCCCCGGAAGAGCGCAGGATGCCGCTGTGTTCCGGCGGGGATCTCCACCTCCTATCCCGGATCAGCTGCGTCGGGCTTGTTTGACGGCGCTCCTTCGCCTAGGGCCTGTTTCAAAGTTGATCAGAGCCATTCGTTGATGGCGGTGATGTGGACGGTGGCGGCCAGGTAGCGGACGGTGGGCTTGTCGAACCGGGCGGCGACCGCGTGATGGCGTTTGAGCCGGTTGATGCCGCACTGCACGGCGTGGCGCTCGCGGTGATCGACCGGATCGAACCCGGGCGGCCGGCCACCGCGGGCCCCGCGGCGCAGCCGGTGCCGGGTCGGCCGGTTCGGGGATCGTGGCCGCGATGCCCCGCCGCCGCAGGTGAGCCCGGCTCGCCCTGGAGGAGTACGCCTTGTCCCCGCGCACCCGTTCAGGCCGGGTGGCCGGGTGCCCGCCGCCGACGCGGGCGACCCGGATCCCGGCCATGACCGCCTCGAACTGGGAAGGATCGCCCCGCTGCCCGGCGGTGACCACCAGCGACAACGGCTTTCGGCCCTGTTCACAGACCAGGTGCAGCTTGGTCGACAGCCCGCCCCCGCGAACGTCCAAAGACGTGATCGTCGGGCTCGGTTGTCCTTCCCCCAGGCGGGTCGACCTGTTCGTCGCCGTGGCGGCGGGCTCCGGCCGCGTGCTGGTGGGCGCGCAGGACGGTGGAGTCCACCCCGCCCTGGCGGCGTTTGCGGCCGTAGTAGGTGCCCGGCACAGGTCTAGGACCCGGCAGACGGGCTCGACCCCGAAGCGGTCACGCAGCCGGTCGACCAGCATGACTACTTCGTCCGGGGCCGGCTGCCGCACGGCCCGGTCCTGAAGTTCCTGCGGGTATTTGCGTGGGGCTGCCATCGCGGTGATTCTCTGGCTCGGAGGACTTCATCGCACCCGGTGCGCTTCACTCACTGAAAGGCACGGGAACCAGGGTCAGTCGCCACTCGGCCTGAGCATCGCGGTGATCGCGGCATTGATCCGCTGCCGGGAGGGCAGGGGACGCTCGGTTCCCATGATCTGGTTCTGGGCGGTACGCAGGAAGCTGCTGCCGACCAGCATCATGGCCACGGCCTGCGCATCGCCGTCGGCCGCCAACCGGCCCGCGCGCTGCTCCCGTAGCAGGCAGGACGTCACCAGGTTGACGCCGCGGTGCGGGCCGAGATCGTGCTCGTCGAGGTAGTCGGCGAGGGCCTCGCGCAGTTCGACGTCGGACTGGGCGGCCATCAGGACCGGGAGGGACTGGTCCAGGAAGCCCTCGATCGCCCCGGTGAGCCGATCGAGCATGACCTCGGGGTCGGGGTCGTCGAACCCCGTGGTGCTCTGTTCCCTCAACGGGTCCAACCCCGCCTGGAAGGCCGCGCGCAGCAGGCCGACCCGGTCGTTGAAGTGATAGAAGATGCTGGCTTCCGACACCCCGGCCCGCTGGGCGACCTCGGGGGTGGTGAACCGGGCCACGCCCTGTTCCCGCAGGAGTTCCAGGGTCGCCCTGAGGATCGCCTCACGTGCGCCCGTTGACGGCCGCCCCCGGCGCTTCGGCGTCTGCGTGGTCATGGCGCTGCCATGCTAGCCCACCCACTCCTCAGGGCCCTCCCGCGCGGCATATATACTGAGTTTCAACTCAGTAATTCGATCCGTGAGCCGCCCCGGGAAGGTCGTGGCGCGGTTCTCCGGGCAGAAGGCGGGAGACGCCGTGAACATCACCATCCTTGGAGCCACCGGAGGGACCGGCACGCAGGCGGTGCGCCAGGCGCTGGACGCCGGCCACCAGGTGACCGCCGTGGTGAGGGACCCGAGCCGCCTCGACGTGCCGCCGCGCGAGGCGCTCGACGTCGTGACCGCCGATGTCACCGAACCGCGGCAGCTGCGTCCACTGCTCGAAGGACGGGACGCGGCGCTGTCGGGACTGGGGCCCAAGAGCCGCAAGCAGACGGGGATCGCCTCCGCCGGCACCCGCGCCCTGGTGGAAGCCGCCGCCGGCACCGGCATGCGCAGGTTGATCGCGATCAGTGCGATGCCCGTCGGGGGCCCGATCGAGGGCGACTCGTTGCTGCTGCGCAGGGTCCTGCGCCCGATGCTCCACGCGTTGCTCCGGGACGCGTACGCCGACCTCGCCGCAATGGAGGCCCTGCTGGCCGCCAGCGACCTGGAGTGGACGGTGCTGCGCGCTCCGCGCCTCACCGACGGGCCGCGGACGCAGCGGCTCCGCACGAAGACGGGAGGGAGCCTTCCGGGCGCCGGGACGATCTCCCGCGCCGACCTCGCCTACGCCATGCTCGAAGCGGTCACCGACCGCACGATGCTCCGCCAGGTCGTCGGCGTGGCATCCGCCCGGTGATGCGCAGGCGGCCGCTCCGACGTGTTCCATCCCATAATCCGAACACCACTGTTCGGGTTTACACTGGGCGGCACTCCGTACTCGGCCGTCGCGAGAGGAGATGAGGGCACGCGGTGGACAGCGGCGAACGGGCAGGCCGGACGGCCCCGCGGTGACCGTCCGCGTGGTGCTGGCCGATGACCAGTCCCTTGTACGGGCCGGTTTCCGGGTGATCGTGAACTCGGCCCCCGACCTGATGGTCGTGGGAGAGGCCGCGAACGGCCGGGAAGCGGTCGAGCTGACCCGGGCGACGAAACCGGACGTCGTGTTGATGGACGTCCGAATGCCCGAAGTGGACGGGTTGGCCGCCGCGGGCCAGATCACCGCCGACAAGGCCCTGGCCGCCACACGGATCCTCGTGCTCACCACTTTCGAAATGGACGAGTACGTGTTCGCGGCCCTGCGCGCCGGCGCGAGCGGATTCCTCGGAAAAGGAGCGGAACCAGAGGAACTGCAGAGAGCGATCCGAGCCGTCGCCCGGGGCGACGCGTTGCTCTCTCCAGCGGCAACGCGCGGCCTCATCACCCGCTTTCTCGCCGGCCCCGCCTTCGAGCCCTCCGAGCACGCGCGGAAACGGCTCGCCGAACTGACCGGCCGGGAGCGCGATGTACTCGTCCAGGTCGCCGCCGGACGGACCAACGAGGAGATCGCCGATCGACTGGGCATCAGCCCGGCCACCGCCAAGACCCACGTGAACCACGCCATGACCAAGCTGCGCGCCCGTGACCGGGCGCAACTGGTCGTCATCGCGTACGAGACGGGGCTGGCGCGCCCACCCGGACTCCTGCCCTGATCGCCATCGATCCCTTTTTGCTTACTGCGCGTCACCGTTCCAGCCGCACCGTATTTTCGCATGCCATCTGTTATTCGAGCTTCTTTGCCGAAAGGCTACTCATGCAGTACGAGGGCGGAGAACTACCGCAACCGCGGTAGTCCGGGACCCTTCGTCGGACGGACGAATCCACACCGGCCGCGAGCTCACACTGGAGTTTCCAACGAACATAGGAGCTCACATTGTCGGCTCTCGCACGCTGGTGTTATCGACATCGGCTCGTCGTCGTCCTTCTCTGGCTGGGCGCCCTCGCCTTGATCGGTGTCACCTCGAACGTGATGGGGTCGGCCTACAAGGACACGTTCTCCGTTCCCGGAACCGAGTCCACCGAGGCCGTCGATCTGCTGAGGACGTCACTTCCCGCGCAGTCGGGGGACAGCGCCACGCTCGTCTGGCAGACGGCCGGCAGCGGCGATGTCCGGGACGGCGCGGTCCGGGGGCGGATGACCGCGACGATGGAACGGATCGCCGGGCTGCCGTCCGTCGCGTCCGTGACCAGCCCCTACAGCGCGGCCGGGAAACGGCAGGTCAGCGGTGACGGCCGCATCGCCTACGCGCAGGTCACCTTCACCCGGCTGTCGAACGAGCTGCCGAAGGCGGATGTGCAGCACGTGGTGGACACCGCGAAGAGTGCGCGGACCGCGGGCCTGCGCGTCGAGGTCGGAGGCGGGACGATCAGCCGGGTCGAGGAGACTCCCCCGGGCAGCAGCGAACTGGTGGGCGTCGCCGCCGCCGCGATCGTGCTGTTCGTCGCCTTCGGCTCGCTGTTCGCCATGCTCGTCCCGATCCTGACCGCGGTCGCCGGGGTGGGAACCGGGCTCATGACCGTGGGCATGCTCACCCACACGATGACCATCGGGGAGGTCGGCCCCATCCTGGGCGCCTTGATCGGGCTCGGTGTGGGCATCGACTACGCCCTCTTCATCGTCACCCGGCACCGGGCGGGGCTGAAGTCGGGTATGCCGGTCGAGGACTCGGTGGTGAGGGCGATCGACACCTCGGGACGGGCGGTGTTGTTCGCCGGCGGCACGGTGGTGATCGCGCTGCTCGGGCTGTTCGTGCTCGGGATGGGCTTCCTCGACGGGCTGGCGGTCGCCTCGGCCACCACGGTCGTGGCCACCGTCCTGGCCGCGGTCACCCTGCTCCCCGCGCTGCTCGGCCTCCTCGGGATGCGGTCGCTGAGCCGCCGCGAGAGGCGGCGCCTGGCGGGCACCGCCGCAGCGGGCGGTCCGGCCGGGAAGGCGGGCGTGTGGCAGCGCTGGGCACGCATGGTGGAGCGGCGGCCCGGGATGCTGTCGGCCGTCGCGGTCGTGCTCGTCGGTGTGCTGTCCGTGCCGGTGCTGTCCCTGCGCCTGGGCTCGTCCGACGCGGGGAACAATCCCGCGTCGACGACGTCCAGGCAGGCGTACGACCTGCTCGCGGACGGGTTCGGGCCCGGCTTCAACGGGCCGCTGGAACTGGTCGCCAGGACCCCCGCGCCGGCGGATCGGCAGGCGCTCGGACGACTGGTCTCGGCCGTCGCCCGCACGAAGGGCGTGGCGGGGGTCGCGGCGATGCCGATGCCGCCGGGCTCGGCGGTCGGCGTCGTCCAGGTGATCCCGACGACGTCGCCGCAGTCGAAGCAGACCTCCGACCTGATCGGGCGGTTGCGCCACGACGTCGTCCCGGCGGCGGAGAAGGGCACCACGCTGAGGGTCTACGTCGGCGGCCAGACCGCGATGTTCGACGACTTCGCCGACGTCCTGGCCGGAAAGCTGCCGCTCTTCCTCGGCGTGATCATCACTCTGGGCTTCATCCTGCTGCTCGCCGCGTTCCGCAGCCTGCTGGTGCCGGTCATCGCGGCGGTGATGAACGTGCTGGCCGCGGGAGCCTCGTTCGGCGTGGTCGTCGCCTTCTTCCAGTGGGGCTGGGGCGTCTCGCCGCTCGGCCTCGGCTCCTCCGGGCCGGTGGAGTCGTTCCTGCCGGTGATCATGCTGTCCATCCTGTTCGGGCTGTCGATGGACTACCAGGTGTTCCTCGTCAGCCGCATGCACGAGGAGTGGTTGCGCAGCCGCGACAACCGGCGGGCCGTGAACGTCGGGCAGGCCGAGACGGGCCGGGTCATCACCGCGGCGGCCACGATCATGATCGCGGTGTTCGCGGCGTTCGCCGCCGGCGGTCAGCGGGTCATCGCGGAGTTCGGCATCGGCCTGGCGGCCGCGGTCGCCCTGGACGCCTTCATCCTGCGGACGGTCCTCGTTCCCGCCGCCATGCATCTGCTCGGCCGCGCCAACTGGTGGGTCCCCCGATGGCTGGACCGGCGCCTGCCGCACCTGTCGGTCGAGCCCGCGGACGATCCGCCCCCCGTCCACGAGCCGCGCCTCGAACCCAGCGCTCGCTGAGAAGATCCCCCGGCCCGCCGGGTCGGCGTCCCGGTTCCGATCCAGGACGCCGACCCGGGCGAGGAGTCCAAGCCGCACCCGTGCTCGCGGCGGCACCGGATCGCATGCCCGACCTTCTCGGGGCTCACGGCAGTGCGGCCGCGCGGGCCTCACGGGTGAGGGCAGGACCCGCGCAAGACGGCGAACCCCGGCCAGCAGGGGCCGTACGAGAGACGGTGACGCCGTCGACGCGGAACATCTCGTCCCAACGGTCGGCGCGAGCCCGTGCCCGGTCGAGCCGGCCGCCGGTGAGTGCCCGGCCTCGGCAAGGGGCGAATCACGGTGTCCGGCGGTCAGATCCAGGGTGCGCTGGCCGGGTGGAGCGGGTGCTGATGATCTCCAGTGCCGGCCCGAAGATGCTGGAGACCCAATCCGGAGCCACGAGCAGACCCAGCGCTACCTGTCCGCCAGGTACGTCGTGGCCCGTGCTCCAGCCGAGCCAGTTCATGACCTGAGCACCCATCAGAAGTTCGGTGTGAGGCCGACCACGTTCACGGAGTTCGCCCGCCGCCATGCAGGTGTGTTCCGCGGCGAGGAGACGGTTTCCAACGCGTCGAAATTCGGCTGGCGATCCTAGCTCCATGGAGTCGTTGAGGGCCTGCGGAAAGTACTCATAGGCCTCGTCGAAGTCGATCGGCCACCTGGCCATCCGCCGCGGATCCACCGCGGAAAGAAGCGCAGTCATAATGGGTGCGTCGCCTTCGGGGCAGGGCACGAGCAAGTCGATCCGGCGACGCAACGTCCCGCTCGTCGGCGTTGGAATAGCCGCCCAGATGCTGTCCGGAGCCGAGATCGCGACCATCGAGGGCTTCCTCGGAGGGGGCCGGCGGGCTGGCTTTCACCCCCGACGGCAAGACCCTGGCCGCCCCGACCGGCGACACCTTGCGGAGGCATTGAGACCCGCGTCCGGCCTTGCTGGCCGTGAGCCGCTGACCGCGCCGGAATCGGTTCGAGGTGAGGACGACGCAAGCCCCCTCACCTCGAACCGGCATGTCTTTGCGAGCGCGTGTGCAGGTCAGTGACCGCGTCACAGTCCTGCGGACCAGCAGTGCGGATGCGCAGCGGAGAAGCACTCGTGATCCATACAACAGAGGCTCTGCGAGACCGACATCGGCGTACTGTACGTCGGCGACGAGGCGGAGAAGCAGGCGTGGCTGCTCGGTGAGCCGGAACGCTTCTTCGCCACACCCGCCTACGACCGGATCCCCTCTGGTCATGCTGGGGCTCGACAGAGTGGACCTCGACCATCTGAAAGAGCTCATCACCGATGCCTGGCGCATGCGTGCGCCGGATACGCTCGTCGGTGACCTCGACGCCGCGGTCGATCAGCCCAGCACAGATCCCGAATGGTGTTCAGCGTAGTTCGACTTCGATGCCATGTTCCGTGAGCGTTCCAGGAGCGTTTGGAGGGTATTCGACCTCCCTATGGACCGCCAATTCATTCCGCCTCTACGAGAACTTGCCCTCTCCCCTGCCCGTCCTCTTCGTTCTACGCGTCCCCTGGCTCCGCCACGCTCGTCCCGGCGGCGGCCGTGGTGGAGCCGGGGACGTCCGGCGTCCTCTAACGCTCGACCGTCAGGACGATCTTGCCGAACTGGGTGTTGGACTCCAGGTGGCGGTGGGCCTCGACGACGTCGTCCAGGGTGAAGACGCGGTCGATCACGGGGGCCAGGGAACCGGCGCGGAGGCCGGCGTCGATGAAGTGCCTGGCGCGGTGCAGGCGGGAGGCGTCGAGGGTGAGCTCGGTGAAGGCGTAGGTGCGGATGTTGCGGCCCTGGAAGTCGGGTGCCAGGGGCATCGGCGCGGGAGTGGGGTCCAGCCAGCCGTAGAACAGCAGGTTGCCGTCCGGCACGACGGTCTGGACGAGGGTATTGACCGCGGGCCCCATGATGGCGTCGACGGCCAGCCGGACGCCCCGGCCGTCGGTCACGGCGTGGACCTCCTTGACAAGGTCGTCCTCTTCGGTGGCGATGACGTGGGCGGCGCCGGCGTCCTGGAGTCGCTGCTTCTTGGCGCTGGTGCGGGTGGTGGCGATGGGCACGGCACCGATGTGGTTGGCGACCTGGATGGCCGCCAGCCCGGCACTGCTGGACGCGGCGTTGATGAGCACGGTGTCGCCGGGACGGACGCCGCCGAACTCCACCAGGAGGCCGTAGGCGGTGGTGTAGGACATCCAGGTCGCGGCGCCGGTCACCGCGTCGACCCCGTCGGGACGGCGCACGAGGGCGTGTGCGGGCAGGATCGCCGACTCACCGTAGGTGCCGTACTCGGTCATCAGGAAACGGGGCACCGTGCTGACCGCGTCGCCGAGGGCGAAGTCCTCGACGCCTTCGCCGACGGCCTCCACAACGCCGGCGGCCTCATATCCGAGCTGGGACGCGGGAAAGTCGGGCGGATAGATATAGGTGCCGGACCGGAAAAGCGCCTCCGCCCGGTTCAGGCCGATCGCGTCGACGCGGACGCGGACCTCGCCCTTTCCGGGGTCGCAGAGGTCGATCTCCTTCAGGCGGAGCACCTCGGGCCCGCCGAGTTCGTCGAAAAGCACGGTCTTGGTCATGGTGAGCTCCCTCAGTCGGCACCCGCGTCGCAGCGGGTGGATGCTCACACACTAGAAAGGCGCGATCGATACCATCAATAAGTGATCATCCACCATGACCAATCGATCGTCTCATGTTCTAGACTTTCGCCATGGACGTCCTCAGCGACGCGATCACCGCCATGCGCACCGGAAGACCGCACGCCAACCGCCACCGGTTGCGCGCGCCATGGGGCATGCGCTTCGCCGGCGGTCACGGCTGCGCGTTCCACGTCGTCCTGCAGGGATCGTGCTGGCTCCTTCCCCCCGACGGCGCGCCGCCCCACCAGCTCGGCGCGGGCGATGTGGTGTTCCTGCGCGACACCGGCGCGCACGGGCTGGCCGACGCCCCCGCCAGCCCTTTGCGCGACTTCGACGTCCGCCGCCCCGAGACCCCCGCGGGCGGCGACGGCGCCCTCACCGTCGTGCTGTGCGGCGCCTATCTGCTGGACCGCAGCAGGGCGCATCCCCTGCTGTCGGAGGTTCCGCCCGTCGCCCATCTGCCGGCCCGGATCGGGCGCCACGCCGACCTGCGCGCCGCCGTCGACCTGCTCGGCGCCGAGGTGGGACGGCCCCGCCCCGGCGCGGGCGCCATCGTGCCCGCGCTGCTGGACACGCTGCTGCTGTACATCCTGCGCGCCTGGTTCGAGGAGCGCGCCGAGGACCCGGCGGCCACCGGCTGGACGGCGGCGCTCGCCGACCCGGCGATCGCGGCCGCCCTCACCGCCATCCACGACGCCCCGGACCGGCCGTGGACGGTGGCCGAGCTCGGGGCGCGGGCGGGACTGTCCCGGGCGGCCTTCGCCGGCCGGTTCACCGCGCTGGTCGGGCAGCCCCCGCTGACCTATCTGACCTGGTGGCGCATGACGATCGCCGCGCGGCTGCTACGCGAGGCCAACGCACCGCTGCTCACGGTGGCCCGCCAGGTCGGCTACTCCTCCGACATCGCGTTCGCCGCCGCGTTCAAACGCCGGTACGGCACCACCCCCGGCCGCTACCGGGCCGCCCCCGCCTGACCCGCCGGCGCCGCCGCGGCGTCCGGACGAGGTCAGGGCGAGCGGGCGTGGAACCGGCATCTCAAGAAGCCCGGAACGCCTGGACGTCCAGCACGATGTCGATCCTGTCCGCGATGATGATCTCGGCTGCCGCCGGCGACCAGGCCGAAGGTGACACCGAAGTCGCGACGGCCGATCGTCGTCCGGGCGGAGAAGCCGATGCGCGGTTTCCCCGGAGGCCGGTCGGCCCGAGCCGATGAACTCGACCTCCAGGTCCCCGGCCGGGTGATGTCGCGGGCCGTCAGCTCGCCTGCGAGCACCCGGGAGCCGGTCGACACCGCGACGGCGCGGTTGCTTGCCGCCCGGGGCTAGCGCGTACGCGTGCTCACCCGTCGGGGCACCGGCCCCGACGACCCCGCGGTCGAGCGCGTCGCCGCCGACGCGAGCGCCCCCGCCGACCTGCGCCGCACCGCCCTACTGGCGCTGGCCGGAGGAGTCCCCACCTCCGTGGCGGTCCGTCCTGGCCGCCGCCGAAGCGACCGGCGCGGTGCTCGCCAACGCCGGCAACCTGTACGGCTACACCCCCGTCACCGAGCCGATCACCAAGGACGTGCCGCTCACCGCCGCTACCAGGAAGGGACGGGCACGGGCACGGATGTGGACCGACGCCATCCAAGCCCACCGGGCCGGGCGGCTACGCACCACCGGGGCACGCGCCTCCGACTGCATCGGCCCCGGCGCCCTGTCCTGGCTGACCGAGACCGTCCTCAAGCCGGTCGCCGCCGGAAAGCGCGCGATGGCCCCGGCCGACGATCACGTACCGGAAGCCCGCCCCGCCACTTGGCCCGCTGTCCGGGACCCCTTACGCCGCCCGGGCCAGAGTGAGGCCGATGCCCGTGCCCAGCCCAGAGCCGAAGGCCAGGTGCACGAGCAGTTCCACGGCCGGCTCCAGGTAGCGGGCGTTGGCCAGCGGCCCCGCGTCCACCAGGTCGAACCCGAGCTGCGCACCCAGGTCGAGGACGGTCTTCTTGGCGGCGTCGTCGTCGCTGGCCACGGGCAGGAGGTGCGTCCTGCCGCCGAGGTCTGGAGTGGCCGTGTTGGCGGCGAAGACGGTGTTGAAGGCCTTGACCACCCTGGCCCCGGGCAGTGCTTCGGCGACCTGCTCGCCCGCCGAGGTGGTGTGCCCGATGGTGAGGGACATGAAGTCGGGTGACTCGGGGTTGGTGACGTCAATGACGATCTTGCCGTCCAGTGCCCGCTTCACCTCCTCATCGAGCCGGGCGACCACCGGGAAGCGCACGGCGAGCACGTCGACGCCGCCGTCGCCCAGATCCTCGTGCTCGATCACCTATCGACGCTGCGCCGGCTCGCTGCGGGTCGCGATGTGGTTGCCAGTCGCTGATGCTGCACCGCCGATTTCCACCTACGTCGCGCGTGCCGATCCGAAAACAGTCGCCGCGCCACCGATCGGTTTGGCTTGCTCGAGGTGTCTAGACATGTAGGACCGTTGAGGAGGTGCCTGTGGCACAGGACGACTATGACGTGGCGATCGTCGGCGCAAGTTTGGCGGGGTGCACTGCGGCGCTGCTGTTCTCATCGATGGGCGCCCGGGTCGCGCTGCTGGAGAAGCGATCATCGGTGGACGCGTACAAGGTGTTGTGCACCCACTCCCTGCACGCCAGCGCCATGCCGGTACTCGAACGGCTCGACCTGGTCGCAGCGCTGTGGGCTGCGGGCGCCGCACCGAACCACGCATCCTGGTGGGTCGAATGGGGCTGGATCACGCCGGAACGTGATGGCACGGTGCCGTTTGGCCTGAACCTGCGCAGGCAGACTCTCGATCCGCTGTTGCGTCGCCGCGCCGCAGCCGCGACCGGTGTCGACCTCATGCTCGGCCATGCGGCGACGGCGGTGCTCGAGCGTGACGGACGCGTCCACGGGGTTCGAGCTACCCACCGCGGCAAGGAGATCGATCTGACCGCGCCCCTGATCGTCGGTGCGGACGGCCGCTCTTCCGCGGTAGCCGCGGCAGCGGGTATCCGGACCAGGAAATCACGCAATCTGCGGTTCGGGTTCTTTTCCTACTTTCGCGACTTCCCGGAGGACGACGGTCTCAGCCGCGCCTGGTTCATGGGCCCGGACTGCGCATTTTCGTTCGTCAATGAGGACGGGATCCGCGTTATCGTCGCGGCCCCCAACAGAGCCGACCACCTCTCTGCCTTCAATGCCGACCTCGCGACGTCGTTTCGCGATTACATCAACGCACTTCCCGATGCTCCCCGCATCGAGGCCGCCCAGCGGATCTCGAAGATCATCGGTACCACGAATTTCCCACTGCTCCAGCGGGAACCGTCGCGGCCAGGTCTGGCTCTCATCGGTGATGCCGCCCTGGCCACCGACCCGGTCTGGGGGATCGGGGGGTCATGGGCCCTGTTGTCCGCTCAATGGCTTGTCGACGCCGTCGCCAACTCCTTGAATGACCAGCAGGAGCTCGACTCCGCGCTGGAGCGTTACGGCGCTCGCCACACCCGAGCACTTCGCGGTCACCAAGCCCAGATCCGGCGATATGCGAAGGCGCGAGGATTCAACGTCGCCGAGCGACTCATGTTCTCTGCCGCCGCCCGCGACAAGGAAATGGCCTCTCACCTCTACCGATTTGGTTCACGCCTCATCACTCCGACGGAACTGCTCGCTCCCCGTGCCATTCTACGAGCAGGCAAGGTGAATCTGAGCCATGCAATTGGTTGATGCAGAAGGTCGACCTGTCACGTCCGCAGCCCCTTAGGTGTTTCGCGAAAATACTGTCCGCCACTATCTGCGTAGGGTTGCATCATCAAACCGCGCGACAGGCGCTCCAAAGACACAAATGGCCGCCACCTGGAACCAAGAGAGAGTTAATGTCAATGACCGTTTTCGCCATTTATGGGGCCACCGGCCACACCGGTCGTCTCGTCACCGCCGAACTCCTTTCCCGCGGAAAGGATGTCGTCCTGTCCGGCCGGAATCCTGCTGCGCTCGCCGCGCTGGGGCAGGAGCGGATTCTGCCAGCGGGGCTCGACGACCCCGCAGCCTTGCGTACTCTCGCCGAGATGGCCGACGTCATCATCCATTGCGCGGGCCCCTTCGCCACCACCGCGCTACCGGTTGCCACGGCCGCGGTCGAGGGCGGTTGCCACTATATCGATCACTCTGTCGAGGTACATACGGTCAAACACCTGTTCGATACTTTTCCCGCGCGCGCGCAGAGCGCTGGCGTCACCGTGCTGCCCAGCGTGAGCTTCTACGGGGGTATAGGTGACCTGCTCGCCGGTGCCGTCGCGCGCGGTGTCTCCGAGATCGACCGCATCACAGTGGCTTACGCCGTGAGCAATTGGATGATGACACACGGTGCCGTGGAGACGGCGCGCCTGCTGTTCGCCGATACCGAGCGAATCGGTTTCGCCGATGGCGCACTGCAAACCGGATTCGTCGAGCCGCGCAGTGCCGTGTTCGCTTTTCCGCCTCCGGTCGGCCCGCGGCCCATGATCGCTCCAGTGCCGTTCCCGGAGGCCGTCACCGTACCCCGGCATACTCGTACCCGGTCGGTGGAGGCCCAACTGACCGCCAACACGTTCGCGGAGGAACAGGCATTCACCAGCGAACACGTTACGGCCGATGCGCGCGCCGCCAGCGAATTCACCGTCGCCGCACAGGTTCTCGCCGCGCACGGTTCGGCGGCGGGCAGCCTGCGGGGCCGCGACCTGTGGCGAGCCGCCGCGCTGGCCTCGGTGGAGGCAGCCGTCCGGCTCACCGAGGGCCGCGCCAAGAGCGGAGTCGCCAGTCCTGCAGAGGCTTTCGACGCGACCGATTTCCTAACCGCTCTCGTCGACCATGGAGCATTCACACTCGAACTACCAGAACAGCCGTAGGAGAACAGGAATGGAACCCATCCTCGTCACAGGTGCCGGCGGTGGCAGTCAAGGTGGCACAGGCCGCATGGTCGCCGAAATTCTCGTCCGCGCGGGCCTTCCGGTGCGCGCGTTCGTACACAACGACAATGCCCCTGCTGCGGAACTGAAGGACCTCGGCGCCGAGGTCGTCGTCGGTGATCTGCGCGAGATCACCCAGGTGCTGCCTGCGCTGCAGGGCGTGCGGCGTGCTTACTTCACCTATCCGGTAACCGCCGGAATGCTCGATGCGGCGGCCGTTTTCGCCGCCGCGGCACGCGACGCGGGTTTGGAGCGGGTGGTCGCGGTGTCTCAACTCGGTTCGGCGCGCGACGCCGGCACCCCGCACATGCGCCGGCACTGGGTGGCCGAACAGACTCTCGACCGTGCCGGTATCGGTGCGGTGCATCTGCGTGCGGCGGTGTTCTTCGAAAACCTGCGCGTCGCTATCGGCGACCGTGGCGAACTGGCCCTGCCGCTCGGGTCCCCGGCCACCGTGGTCCCGCTGATCGCGGCCGAGGACGTCGCCCGCGTCGCCGCCGGTGTGCTGCGCACCCAGGGCCCTGTCGACCCCGTGCTCTGGCTGGCGGGTGAAATCCTCACAGCCGGTACGGCAGCCTCCACCTTCGACGTCCCCTACGCCGACGTCGACCCGAACGTTTGGGCAAAGCAGGCGATGTCGATCTACCGCGACGAGGTAACGGTCGAGCACCTGACCCATCTGTGGACGATGTTCGCCGCCATCGGATCCGGCCACGAGCTTTTCCGCGTCACCGAGACAATCGAGGAGTTCGCTGGTCGCCCACCATTGACCCTGCGCGAATACCTCGCCTCCCGATAGACCATCAGTTCGGTCGGGGTCGCGGGGCACAACACCATCCCAACCCGAGGCCACCGCTGGTACGGCAGCAACATTTCGTTAGATGAGCTGCGGATATGCGTGTTCGAGTGGGCAGCGGAGGCGGGTCCGCTGGTGGTACCAGCGGACCCGTCCTCGGTGCCGGCCTCGCCGGTTCTGCCAGTGGACGGTGTGGTCGATGCCGTGGTGGCGGGGTTTAGACGGCGTCTCGATTGGCGAGGCGACGGCTGCAGATGAGGGTGGCGGCGATGCCGGCGCAGGCCAGGAAGTGCTCGGGTTTGTTTTCGTAGGGGCGGTGCAGGCGGGGGAAGCCGTTCAGTCACGACATCGTGCGCTCGGCCACCCAGCGGTGTCGGCCAAGGCGATCCGAGCGTTCGACACCGCGGCGGGCGATCTGCGTGACGATGCCCCGGTCGTGCAGGAACCTGCGCAGGTCGGCATGGTCGTAGCCCTTGTCGGGCTGCAGTTTGCGGGACGTCGACGCCGTGGCCCGCGCCGGAAGCGGACCGGCGGGATGCTGCGCACCAGCGGCTCGAGCCCGAGTTCGTCATGGGTGTTGGCCGCTGAGATCCCGAAGCAGCTTGGCCCATAGCCGCGCCTGGATCCACTCGGTGAACCGGCGGTGCACCGTCTGCCAGGACGCACCGAAGATCGGAGGGAGCTGCCGCCAGGTGCAACCGGTCGTTGCCACGAACACGATCGCCGCCGGCACGTCGCGCTCATCGGCCCGGCGCCGTCCACCACCCTGCGGCCGGGTCGGCGCAGGCGGCGTCACCCGCTGGAACAACTCCCACAACTCGTCAGGGACCAATCGCTCGTTGAATCTCGCCGCGACCGATCCAACAAGCCATCACCAATCAAGACACGGTCTTATGAAAGATGCGGAGCCAGGTGCGACGGCAATTCGCGGGGACGACTTCCGGTTGCGGAGTCGAAGCTGAGAACGCACCCCCCGAAGTGGGCCTCCCTGAAGTCGGCTCCTTTCACCTCGAAGTGGGCGGCCCTGAAGTCGACTTCGCCGGCCTCGAACCGGGCGCGGTGGAACTCGGCAGCGCTGTACATGAAGTCATCGCCCGGACCGCCCACGAACTGGGCCCCCTGGAAGTTGACTGTGCTTCCCGCGAACCTGGTGTCATGGAAACCGACGGTGCCGTCTATGAACTGAGCCTTTTTCAGTGTGATGCGGTCTCGCGGAGTTGCAGGGTGTGGATGGCTTTGGCGAGGCGGCCGGCGCGGTGGGGGCAGCAGCGCAGCTTCCGCAGGATTCGCCATGACTTGAGCTGGGCG
>NZ_JAGEOK010000055.1 GCF_017573545.1 Actinomadura nitritigenes
AGCGTGGGCCATGAAGACCTCCGAGACGGGTGAAGACGGCTATCTCCACCGCACTCGGAGGTCTTCGCTTTGATCAACCACCAACCCGGCGTGTCACCAACCTCGTGACCGAGTACAGCTAGTCGGCGGCGACCGGGGGCGGGAGCGCCACCTGGATCTGGGTGGTGGCGCCCGCGGCGACGAAGAGGCCCCGGCCGGTGGGCCCCGCCAGCGGGGCGTTGCGCGGGAGGCGCAGGCCGAACAGGTCACCGTCGTCCGGCGACTCGACGGACAGCAGGACGCCGGAGCGGGACCGGCGGGCGTCGGCGAGGAAGCCGCGGTAGCCGCGCCCGATGTCGGCGGTCGTGCCGCCGACGACGACGGCGTGCTCGCCGTCGCGGGCGGTGCGCAGGACGTCGCGGAGGGCGTCGTCCATGTCCGTCTCGTCGAGGAGCTCGGCGTCGTCGACGACGACGGCGTAGCGGTGCTCGTCGCCGATCGCGCGCTCCAGGTCGTCGGGGTCGGAGTCGGACGTGAGCACCCCGAGGACGCCGGGCCGCCCGGACAGCAGCCGCAGCGGTGAGCGGCGCGGGGTGACCAGGACCACCGGGACGAGCCCGCCGCCGACGGCCGGGTCCAGCAGCGAGTGCACGATGGTGCGCAGCGTGGTGGACCGGCCCGAGCGGGGCGGGCCCGCGACGGTGAAGCCGGGCCCCTCGTTCAGCAGGTCGGCGCCGACGGGCGCGAGGGTGTCGCCGCCGACGCCGACGAGGGCCCAGAGGGCGGACGGGGCGAGGAACGCCTCGTCCAGGGCCATCGCCTCGCGGTAGGTGACGCGGACGGGCAGCTCGTCGACGTGCAGGGGGCGCTGGCGGCGGGGAAGGCGGCCGTAGCGGGCGACGGAGGCGCGGGCGATCTCCTGCAGGGCCGCGACCTGCGCGGTGCCGGACGGGTCGTCGCCGAGCAGCCCGATCTGGGACTCGCGGGGAGCGGCGCCGGGCGCGGCGGGTTCGAGGGCGCGGCCCGGCGGCATCGCGGCGGGCACGTGCCGGTCCTGCAGTCCGGCGTAGCCGTAGTCGTTGGGGTCGGCCATCCGCAGGACGAGGCGGCGGTCGAAGACCGTGGAGATCTGCCCGCCGAGGCCGGTGCGGTCGCCGGTGAAGACGGCGCGCAGGCCGACGGCGGCGCCCTCGCGCAGCAGCCGGAGGGTCTGGTCGACGAGGCGCCCGTAGTCGTAGTGCTCGAACGCGCCGAGGAACCCCTCCCAGCGGTCGAGGAGCAGGACCATCCAGGGGAGCCGGTCGGTGGCGGCGACGGCGGCGCGCTGCTCGGCGAGGGACGCGAACCCGGCCTCGGCGAGGAGCTGCTGGCGGCGGGCGACCTCGGCGGCGAGGGCGGTGAGGAGGCGCTCGCAGCGGTCGAGCTGGTCGCGGGTGACGACGGCGCCGCAGTGCGGCAGCGAGATCAGCGGCAGGAGCGCGTTGGCGCCGCAGTCGATGGCGTACAGGTGCGCGTCGTAGGGGGAGCAGGCGCCCGCGAGGGACCCGGCGATGGTGCGCAGCGCCGTGGACCGCCCCGACTGCGGCGATCCGGCGATGTACAGGTGGCCGCCGGCCGCGAGGTCGAGGACGAGCGGCTCGCGCGACTGGACGGCGGGCAGGTCGGTGATCCCGAACGGGACGGCGGGGACGTCCACCACCGAGCCGCCGGCGGCGGTGCGCGGGGTGAGCCGGACCAGCTCGGGCAGGGGGGTGAGCCACGGCGACGGCTGCCGGGCGATCCCGGCGCGGCGGGCGGCCTCGTCGACGGCCTGGACGAGGACGGCGAGGTCGGTGACGGGCGTGTCGCCGGCGGGCTCGCCGGGCGCGGGCAGCGGGTGCCCGAGGCCCTGCCAGGGCAGCGGCCGGACGCTGGTCCGCCGGCCGGCCGGCCCGGGGCGGCGCCCGCCGATCCGGGCGGACTGGACGGCGTGCGGCGCCGCCGCGCCGGACCGGACGTAGCAGCGGCCCGGCGTGGACTTGGCGATGCGGGCCGCCTCGGGCCCGTCGATGACGTCCGTGGACTCGTCGGGGTCGGTGACGCGCAGCGCGATCCGCAGGTTGGTGTTGGCGCGGATGTCGGCGGTGACGACGCCGGCGGGCCGCTGGGTGGCGAGGATCAGGTGGACGCCGAGGGAGCGGCCGCGGCGCCCGATGTCGACGAGGCCGGCGACGAAGTCGGGCAGCTCGGTGACCATCGCGGCGAACTCGTCGATGACGAGGACGAGCCTCGGCAGGGCGGCCGCCCGGTCGTTGTGGTCGTCGATGTCCTTGGCACCGGCCCGCAGCAGGACCTCCTCGCGGCGGCGGAGCTCGGCGGCGAGGGACTCCAGCGCGCGCTCGGTGGCGTGCCCGTCGAGGTCGGTGACCATGCCCACGGTGTGCGGGAGGCGGGCGCAGTCCTTGAACGCGGCTCCGCCCTTGTAGTCGATGAGGACGAACGTCATCTCGTCGGGGCGGTTCGCCACGGCGAGGGACGCGATGAGGGTCTGCAGCAGCTCGGACTTGCCAGCGCCGGTGGTGCCGGCGATGAGGCCGTGCGGGCCGTCGGTGCGCAGGTCGATCTCGTAGGGGCGTCCCGGACGTCCGGGACGGTCGCCGGTGCCGAGGCCGATGGGGACGCGGGTGCTGCGGCCGCCGGTGCGGGACCAGGACTGGAGGATGTGCTCGGCGGTGGGTTCGGCCATGCCGAGCAGGTCCAGAAGACGCACGTCCGACGGGATGGCCTCCTGGGCGTCCTCGCGGGACACGTCCCGGACGGGCGCCAGCGCGCGCGCCACGCGTTCGGTCCAGGCGGGGGAGACCTGGTCGGCGAGCACGGGGCCGAGGTCGTCGAGGCCCTGCCCACGGAGGTGGACGAAGGACGGGTACTGCGAGTCCCACTCGGCGACGGCGTTGCACTCTTCGGGAAGGAGGCGCTCCTCGTCGTCCACGCAGATGGCGTGGATGCCGTACTCGGCGCCACGCGACAGCAGCATCGGCATGCCGGGTATGCGGCGCAGTGCGCGCGCGCCGTCCAGCACGAGCAGGATGTTGTAGGGGACGGCGTCGGCGGGCTTGCCCTGCCCGAAGAACGCGGACTCGGCCTGCGCGGCGCGGCGCCGCTCCGTGACGCGGATCGCGAGTTCGGTGACCCGGTGTGCGGCGGACTCGGGGTCGGTGCCGACGAGCGCCACGCACTCCTCGCCCTCGCGCGGCGCGCAGTGCGGCAGCCACCGCACCCAGTTCCACGCGTCCCCGGCGTGCCGGTCGGCGGACAGCACGATGATCGACAGGTCGCGGGGGCTGTGCAGCACGGCGGCCTGCGCGACGAGCCAGCGGGCGAGGGCCCGGGACGCGGCGCGCGGCCCGGTCAGCCCGAGCACGCCGATCTCGCGGAGCGGCAGCGCGACCGGCACCAGGCGGGCGGCCGGGACCGGCAGCGCGCCGGACTCGCCGCCCGACGGGTCGGTCAGCTCGATGCGGGCGGGCAGGTCGGCGACGCCGAGCCGCAGGTGCAGCGTGTCGGGGTCCTCGCGGCGGCGCTCCCACAGGCGGCGGCGCGGGCCGGTCGCGGTCAGCAGCACCTCGGCGGGGTCGGGGTGCAGGGCGCGGCGCTCGGCCTCGTCCTCGCGGCGCAGCCCGTCCAGCTCGCCGCCGAACGCGTCGGCTCTGCGCTGGTACTCCTTCAGCGCCTTCTTGTACGACTTGCGGCCGTGGATCCGGTCGCCGGCCCATTCGCCGACCGTCATCACCGGCCAGGCCAGCGCGAACAGCGCCCACCACCACTGGTGCAGCCCGAACGCCATGGCGAGGCCGAACACCGCGAACAGGATCGCGCCGAACAGCCGGAGGCGCTCGCGCGGGTTCCGCTCGGGCCGCTTGGGGATCTCCAGCGTGCGGGCGCGGTGCGCGGGCGCGAGCCGCGGCGGCCGGTTGAACGCCAGGCCGCCCTCGGGCAGCGGCTCCAGGTGCGTGTCGGGCGCGGCGCTCGGCGCGAGGGTCAGCACGCTCGCGCCGACGGTCAGCATCCCGCCCGACGGCCAGGCGGTCCTGGCGGTCAGCGGTTCGCCGTCGAGCCTGGCGGCGCCCTGCATCGTCATCGCGGACGCCTCGACCTGCACCTCGTCGCGGCCGACCGTGAGCCGCAGCGACCGGGCCGGGACCGACGGGTCGCCGAGCACCACGTCGACGTCGTCGCCGGACCCGATCGTGCTGACGCCGAGGCCGAGCCGGTGCACCGTGCCCGCGGCGGGCCCGCCGACGACCCGGACCTCGACCAGCCCGGTCGGCTCGGCGAGGACGGTCGCGGCGGCGGCGCCCCGCTCGACCGCGACGACCGCGCCGTCCCGCAGCTCCTTGGCGGCGAGCGCCTGCGGGTCGAGCATCCGCCCGTCCATCCACAGGGCCCCGCGCTCGGCGGACGGGCTTTCGGGCGGGACGCGCGGTGCCTGCGGCGCCCCGGTGAGCAGCGCCTCCTTGGAGAAGCGGGGGGCGGAGACCCCGCCGGCGGCCGCCGGCGCGTCGAGCGCGGCGGTCAGCGACCGCGCGACCCCGCCGACGGTGATCTCCGAGTCCATGTCGATCACGACGTCGCGTGGTCCGCCGCCGGTCAGCGCCGTGAACGAGATCCGCATCCGAGCCCTCCATCGCGCGCCGTCCCGCGCCGCCGGCGCCGCCGTCCGGGCCAGCTTAATTACCGGGGCTCCCATATTCCGGCGAAGCCGGTCGGGGGTGTGGGGGGCGTCCTGGCGTCACCCTTCGCGGGAGGCCGTCTCGCGGGACGCGGCGACGATGGTCCTGAGCGCGTCGTCCATCGGCGTCGGCGCCATGCCGAAGGTGGACTGGAAGGCCGAGGAGTCCAGGACGTACGGCTTGTCGAACTGGTAGCGGGTCTCCCGCATCTCCTTGAGCATCGGGTGGGCGAGCCCCGCCGCGGTGAAGACCGGCCGCGGCACCTCGTGGATGCGCGGCGCGGGCGCGCCGGCGATGCGGCACAGCCGCTCGGCGACCTCCCGCGTCGACACGGCGGGTCCGGTCGGGATGTGCCAGGCCCGTCCGTGGGCGCGCTCGTCGGTGCCGGCGATGGCGAGGGCCTCGGCGACGTCGGGCAGGTACGTCCAGGCGTGCGGGATCGAGGGGTCGCTGAAGTAGAGGACGCGCCTGCCCGCCAGCAGCGGCTTCACGAACCGCGTCTCGCCGACGTACGCCTGGTCGGTGCTGCCGGGGCCGTAGTAGTCGGACCCGCGCAGCTCGGTGGCGCGGACGCGGCCCGCCCTGTGCGCGGCGAGCATGTCGTGCCACATCTTCGCGCGGACCCGCCCCTTGGTGCCGGTCGCGGCGAGCGGCAGGTCCTCGGTGATCGGGCCGTCCACCGGCCCGTACCCGTAGAGGCAGCCGAGGGTGACGAGGGCGGCGCCGGTGTCCTCGGCGGCGCCCAGGAACGACGCGGCCATCGGCGGCCAGTCCTGCGCCCAGCGGTGGTACTTCGGGTTGACGCAGTTGTAGATCGTGTCGGCGCCCTTGGCGGCGGCGGCCAGCCGGTCCCGGTCGGCGACGTCGGCGGCGATCCGCTCGACGCCCTCCGGTCCGGATCCCGAGCGCGTCACGACGGTGACGTCGTGCCCCATGCCGGTGAGCCGCTCGACGAGGTGCGCGCCGACCTGTCCGGCGCCGACGATCACGTGCTTGCCCATGGTCCTTCTCCTTCGCTGCTGTTCGGCCCGGCCGCTGTCCGGTGCGGGTCGGGTGCCGGTGCGGGTCGCGGTCTCAGGCCGCGCTCTCGATGTGGTCCTTGAGGGCGGACAGCCGGGCCTCGTGGCCGGCGCGGAGGTTGTCCTCGCCGTAGACGAGGCGGACGAGCGGGCCGTCCAGGGACTCCTCCAGCGTCACGCGGGTGCGGCCGTCCTCCCTGGTCAGGACCATGCGGTCGATGGCCCGGTAGAGGCCGAGCATGCTGCCCGTCCAGCTCAGCTCCCGGCCGGGGGCGACGACCGCGAAGCGCGAGCGCAGCGGCACGCCCTTCTGGGCCCAGCGGAACTCGCGGCCCGGCTCGACGGCGTCCAGGGCGCGCAGCCGGAAGTCGGTGGCCCAGCCCTCCCAGGCGCGCAGGTCGGCGAGCACGCCCCAGATCCGGTCCGGCGACGCGTCGATCAGGACGCTGGACGCGCTGACGACGGGGGCGTCCTCGTCGATATGGCCGTGCAGTGCGTACTCGTCGTGCAGGGTCGCCAGGTTCGGCATGGCCGTCTCCGTCCGGTCCGGAGCGCCGCGGGTCCGGTGCTCTCTGATGTGAGCAATGCTCTCTCATTGGAGCGGCGCTCGTCAAGAGCGGTGCTCTCGTTTCGTTTCGGCGCTCTGCTAACCTCGCGGCATGAGCGGGCGGACGGTACGGGAACGGGTGCGCGCGGAGCTGATCAGAGAGATCACCGGCATCGCGCGGGAACAACTGGCGACGGAGGGCGCGGCGGGGCTGTCGCTGCGGGCGGTGGCCCGCGAGATGGGCATGGCCTCCTCGGCGATCTACCGCTACTTCCCGAGCCGCGACGACCTGCTGACGGCGCTGATCATCGACGGCTACAACGCCGTCGGCGAAGCCGTGGAGCAGGCCGATGCGGCCGCCCGCGAGGCCGGGACGTCCTTCGCCGGGCGGTGGCTCGCCGTGTGCCGGAGCGTCCGCGAGTGGGCGCTGGCGCACCCGCACGAGTACGCGCTGCTGTACGGCTCGCCGGTGCCCGGCTACGAGGCGCCGGAGGACACCGTCCCCGCGGCCATGCGGGACACGGTCGTCCTCGCGCGGCTCGTCACGGAGGCCCACGCGGCGGGGGCCCTGGAGCCCGCCGGACCGTGCCCGCCGGCGCCGCCCGTGCTGGGCGAGGACCTGGCGCGCGGGCGGGCCGCACTCCTCATCGACGCGCCCGACGACGTGGCGGCGCGGGCGTTGACCGCCTGGGCCGGTATGTACGGGACGGTCAGTTTCGAATTGTTCGGGCAATTCAACAATGTGATCGAGGAACGGGCCGCCTACTTCGACCACACGATGACCCTGCTGGGGCGGCTCGTCGGCTTCCAGGACGTCCCGTAGCCGCGGCGCCCCGGGGCCGGCAGGCCGCCGCGAACGTCCCGCCAGATGCGGTCAGTGACAGATGTGACTGGTGGTAAGTAGCGAAGTGGCCGGTGAATTCGCAGGTCATCGCCATGGTCGGGGAGAACGGCCCGCTTACCCTCACCGAATCCATTGACGCGGCCTTGCCCGCACCGCAAGCATGGATCGCCCGATGATGCGGAGACCTCCTGAGGCGGGGTCCGCGGGAGGGCGGGAAGGGGCACGTGCGCAGCGCGATGAAGGCCAACCAGTCGGCCCTCGCCGGCGGCTCGTCCGGCGGCTCCTCCGGGCCGAACGCCGGCGGCGGGCTCGGCCGCACCGGCCTCGGGACCTCCGGCGGGCAGCGGCTGCCCGTCTCGCCGCGCGAGCGCAAGCCGGCGCTGGCCGCGCTCGCGGTGCTGCTCATCCTCGGCGGCGCGCTGGCCAGCGCCTACCTGGTGATGGCGAGCGGCCAGCGGGTGTCGGCGATCCGGATCGCGCAGCCCGTCGCGGCGGGGCAGCAGATCCCGCAGAGCGCCCTGGAGGAGGTGCAGATCGGCGACACCGGCGTCCAGTACATCAACTGGTCGGAACGGCTGAACGTGTCCCGGTACTACGCCTCGGTCCCGCTGGTCAAGGGCGCGCTGCTGACCAACGGCATGATCAGCCGGACCGACGAGGCGGCCAAGGGCCGCCTGGTCGTGGGCCTCGCGCTCAAGCCGGGGCAGCTGCCGTCCGACGGCGTCGAGAGCGGCAAGAAGGTGACCCTGTACGCGGTCGGCAGCGGCGGGGGCGGTCCGCGCGCCGGGACGGTGCTCGCCGCCGAGGCCATCGTGATCAACGTCGGGGGCGGCGGGGGCGACCGGCTGCGCTCCGACCAGACCACCGTGGACGTCGCCGTCGCGCCCGGCGACGCCCCGCAGGTGACCGAGGCCGCGTCCGCCGGGACGGTCGCGATCGCGCTGATCCCGGACGGGACGAAGGCGCCCGCCCAGCCGGCCGGCGGGACGCAGGGGAAGCAGGCCCCGGCGACCGGCGGCGCCCAGCCCCCGGCCGGGACGGGCGGCAACGGCGACGGCAACGGCAGCGGCGCCGGTACCGGCACTCCCGGCGCAGGGAACGGCACTCCGGGCACAGGCGGGAACTGACAGTGGCACTGATCGCGCTCGCGGCCGACAAGGGGGCGCCGGGCGTCACGACCGCGGCGGTGGCCCTCGGCGCGGTGTGGCCGCGCCCCGTGCTGGTCGCCGAGTGCGACCAGGCGGGCGGCGACCTCGTGTACCGGCTGCCCGCCGCCGCGCCGGACGGCGCGGGCGACGGCGGCATGCTGAACCCCGCGCGCGGGCTGCTCAGCCTCGCCGCGACGGCCCGCCGCGGGCTGCGCCCCGACCAGATCGGCGAGCACTGCCAGCGCCTCGTCGGCGGCCTCGACGTGCTCGTCGGGATCACCAACGCCGAGCAGGCGCAGGGGATGACGTGGCTGTGGGGGCCGCTCGGCCGCGCGTTCGCCGGGCTCGCCCCCGTGGACGTGATCGCCGACTGCGGGCGGCTCGGCGCCGGCACCCCGCTGACCGAGCTGCTGCGCGAGGCGGACCTCGTCGTCCTGCTCACCCGGGCGACCCTGGAGCAGGTCGCGCACCTGCGCGAGCGCGTCGCCGCGCTGACGGCGGAGCTGCGCGGCGGGCCGCCGGTCGGGGTGCTGGTGCTCGCCGACCCGCGCGACTTCCGCGGCTCGATCGCCGAGGTCGACCGGATCATCGTCGGCGCGCGCGGCCGGCAGGCCCCGGACCCGGCCGCGCAGGCCGGGCCGCCGCCGCCGGAGGTGCGCGTGCTGGGCGGGCTGGCGCTCGACCCGAAGGGCGCCGACCTGCTGTCGGGCCGCTGGGGCGGCCGCCTGGACCGGTCGCTGCTGATCCGGTCGGCCCGCGAGGTCGCGGGCGACCTGGTCGCGCGCCTCGGCGCCGCGCCCGCCGCCCCGTCAGCGTCCGGCCAGATCGCGTCCGGCCCGTTCGCGTCCGCCTCGCCCGCCGCACCGCCCGTGCCGGACGCGGCCGGCGAGCCGGCGCCGCACGCGCGGCACGCCGCCGCGAACGGGCGTCCCGTCCCGCCGGCGGACGCGCGGTCCGAGCAGGTCCCGGCGGGCGGACGGCACGAGGAGCGGGGGCGCTAGGTGGACCACGTCCTCGTCAAACGGCTCCGCCAGGAGGTCGGCGACCGGCTCGCCCAGCAGCGCCGGATGGACGCCGCGCACGGGCTGCCCCCGATGTCCGGGGAGGACGAGCGGCAGTTCGCCCGCGCGCTGATCGGCCAGGTGCTGGAGGAGTTCGCGCGCGGCGAGATCACCGCCGGGCGGCGCCCGCCGAACGCCGAAGAGGAGGAGGCGCTCGCCGCCGGCGTGCACGCCGCGCTGTTCGGGGTCGGCCGGCTCCAGCCGCTGCTGGAGGACCCGGAGATCGAGAACATCGACATCAACGGCTGCGACCGGGTGTTCATCGGCTACGCCGACGGCCGCGAGGTGATGGGCGAGCCGGTCGCCGAGACCGACGAGGAGCTGGTCGAGCTGATCCAGATCCTCGCCGCCTACAGCGGGCTGTCGTCGCGGCCGTTCGACACCGCGAACCCGCAGCTGGACCTGCGGCTCCCGGACGGCTCGCGGCTCTCCGCGGTCATGGACGTGACGCTGCGCCCCGCGCTGTCGATCCGCCGCGCCCGGCTCGGCAAGGTGTTCCTGTCCGACCTGGTCGGGAACGGCACGTTCACCGAGGAGCTGGGCCGGTTCTTCCGCGCCGCGGTCCTCGCCCGCAAGAACGTCATGATCGCCGGCGCGACGAACGCGGGGAAGACCACGCTGCTGCGCGCCGTCGCCAACGAGATCCCGGCGAACGAGCGGCTCATCACCGTCGAGCGGGCCCTGGAGCTCGGCCTCGACGCCTTCCCCGAGCTGCACCCGAACTGCGTGGCGTTCGAGCAGCGGCTCCCGAACTCCGAGGGGCAGGGCGCGATCTCGATGGCGGAGCTGGTCCGCCGGTCGCTGCGGATGAACCCGTCCCGCGTCATCGTCGGCGAGGTGCTCGGCGACGAGATCGTCACGATGCTGAACGCGATGACGCAGGGCAACGACGGGTCCCTGTCGACGATCCACGCGAACTCGTCGGCGGAGGTGTTCAACCGCATCTCCACCTACGCGATCCAGTCGGAGGAGCGGCTGCCCGTCGAGGCGACGCACATGCTGATCGCGGGCGCGATCGACTTCGTGGTCTTCATCGAGAAGCGCAACGACTACGCCTCCGGCGGGCGGCTGCGCCGCTACGTCGCGAGCGTCCGCGAGGTCACCGGCGTGGACGGGCGGGTGCTGTCGTCGGAGGTGTTCGCGCTCGGACCCGGCGGGTTCGCGGTGCCGTCCGCGCCGATCGCCTGCGTCGAGGAGCTCGCCGAGTACGGCTACGACCCGTCCCACGGGGGTGCCTGGTGACTCTCGTGGGCAGGGCGATCACTGCGGGCGGGGAGCGGCGCGCGCGGCGCGCGCGGAGCGGGGGCCGCTGATGTACTCCGCCGACGTGCTGCTCGCCGTCGTCGCCGGCGCCGTCGCCGGCGGCGGGCTCCTGCTGCTGGCCGTCGCGGTCCGCGGCCTGCCGCCGCGGACCCGCCCGGTGCGCGGCCGCAGCCGCGAGGACCTGGTCCGGACCCTCACCACCCGCACCGCCGTCGCCGTCATCGTCGGCGTGCTCGTGCTCGCGGTGACCCGCTGGCCGATCGCCGCCGCCGGGACGGGCGCGCTCGTCCTCGCCTGGGACGGCCTCGCCGGCGGCGCCGCCGAGGAGCGCAAGGGCATGGCGCGGCTGGAGGGCCTCGCCGCGTGGACGGAGTCGCTGCGCGACACCATCGCGGGCGCGGTCGGCCTCGAACAGGCCATCCCGGCGTCGCAGCGCGCCGCCGCCCCCGCGCTGCAGCAGCCGCTGCGCACCCTCGTCGACCGGCTGCACACCCGCGTCCCGATGCCGGAGGCGCTGCGCCGGTTCGCCGACGACATCGACGACCCGTCCGCCGACCTCGTGATCGCCGCGCTGGTCCTCAACGCCCGGCTGCGCGGTCCCGGCCTGCGCGACATGCTCACCGCGCTCGCGACGTCCGCGCGCGCGGAACTCGACATGCGGCGCCGCGTCGAGGCCGACCGCCGCTCCACCCGCCGGAGCGTCCGGATCGTCGTCGGCGTCTCGGTCGGGACGGCCCTCGCGCTCGCCGTGTTCAACCACTCCTACGTGCAGCCCTACGACGACCTCCTCGGCCAGCTCGTGCTGTGCGTCGTCGTCGCGCTGTACGGCGCGGCGTTCCTGTGGCTGCGCCGCCTCGCCAGGTACGACCTGCCCGGACGGTTCCTCGGCGAGCCGCGGCAGGCCCGTCCCGGCGTGCCCGGCGAGGTGCCGAGCACCGTCGCGGGCTGGCAGGCCGGGCGCGCCGCCACCGGCGCCCAGGACCTCCCGCTGCGCGGCCGGCACACCATGGACGCGGGCGGCGGTGGTGCGGCATGACCGGGGGTGATGCCGCGTGACCGGCGCGATCCTCGCGGGCGCCGTCGTCGGCCTCGGGCTGTACGCGCTCGTCCGGGCGCTGTTCCCGGCGCGTCCCGGCCTCGCCGCGCGGATGGCCGCGCTCGACGCGGCCCGCCGCCGCGACCTGGAGGACGCGCAGGCCGGGACGGTCCGCCCCGCCGGCCGGTTCGGCGGGATGCGGGCGCGGCTCGGGCGGGAGCTGGTGGCGTTCTGCGAGTCGCGGGGCTGGAGGATGCGCTCGGTCCGCGCGGACCTCGCCATCACCGAGCGGTCGCTGGAGGCGTTCCTCGCGACCAAGTTCCTGCTGCCCGCCGCGGCGCTGCTGTTCATCCCGCTGGTCGTCGGGTACTTCGCGCTGCTCGGCTTCGGCTCGTCCGTGCAGGTCCCGGTGTGGATCTGCGTGCTGTTCGCCGCGCTGTTCTTCTTCTTCCCCGACATGCAGCTGCGGCAGGAGGCGCAGGCCCGCCGGCAGGACTTCCGGCACGTCGTCGGCGCGTTCCTCGACCTGGTCTCGATGAACCTCGCGGGCGGGCGCGGCGTCCCGGAGGCGCTGATGACCGCGTCGAACGTCGGGGACGGCCCGGCGATGCGCCGCATCCGCGACGCGCTCGGCAACGCCCGCCTCACCGGCCAGACGCCCTGGCAGGCGCTCGGCGGCCTCGGCGACGACCTCGACATCGCCGAGCTGCGCGACCTCGCCGGCGCGCTCGCCCTGGTGTCCGACGACGGCGCGCAGATCCGCCGGTCGCTGTCCGCCCGCGCCGCGTCGATGCGCAGCCGCGAGCTGTCGGAGCTGGAGGGCAAGGCGGGCGAGCGGTCCCAGTCCATGCTCGTCGCGCAGCTGTTCCTGTGCGCCGGCTTCCTGGTCTTCCTGGCCTATCCGGCCCTGATGCGGGTGCTCGCCTCGTGACCCCGCATCGCGTCCGGCCCGTCCCGTCGAAGGAGTCACGATGAACCCGCTGAACGATCCGGCCCTCGTCTACCTGCGGGCCCTGCTCGGCACGCGGCTCGCGCGGCTGCGCGACGAGGAGGAGCGGAGCAAGGGCGCCTCGGCGATCGAATGGGCGATCATCACCGCGATCCTCGCGCTGATCGCGATCACCATCGGCGCGATCATCCAGAAAAAGATCCAGGACAAGGCCAACAGCATCAACACGGGCTGACCGCGATGCGGTGCCGTGGACGCGGGCGGCCGGCCGCCGCCCTCGCCGCCGCCCGCCGCCGGCTCCGGTCGGACGCGGGGGCGTCGTCGATGGAATGGGCGCTGCTCACGCCGGTGCTCATCCTCGTGCTGCTCGCCGTCGTCCAGTTCACGATGGTGTTCCACGCGCGGCAGGTCGCGCTGGCCGCCGCGCAGTCCGGCGCCCGCGTCGCCCGGACCCAGCCGGTCGGCGGCGGCTGGCAGGACGCGGCCGTCGCGAAGGCGACCGGCGACATCGACCACATCGGGCCGCACCTGATCAGCGGCCTGCACGTCGACACCGGCGAGGTCAACGACGAGCGGTGGGTGCAGGTCAGCGGCGAGGCCGTGCAGGTCATCCCGTTCCTGACCTTCCACGTGTCGCAGCGGTCGCAGGGGCCGATCGAGTGCTTCCGGCCGGACGTCGGGACGGGCCTCGCCTGCCAGCGGGGAGCGGGCCCGTGATCGGGAGGATCGGAAGGCGGAGGCGGAGCGGCACGGACGGCGGCGACCGGGGCTCCATGTCGCTGGAGCTGGTGCTCGTCACACCGCTGTTCGTCGCGTTCCTGCTGTTCCTCGCCGGCGCGGGGCGGATGGTGGACGCGCAGAGCCAGGTGGACGGCGCCGCCCGCGACGCGGTCCGCGCCGCGTCCATCGCCCGCGACGCCGGGTCCGCGCAGGAGCTCGCGCAGGAGACCGCCACCGCCGGGCTCCGCGACTCGCACTGGTGCTCCGGCGGGCCGTCCGTGCAGACGAACGTGTCGGACTTCGCGCCCGGCGGGCACGTCGAGGTGACGATCGTGTGCGACGTGAACCTGTCCGACCTGGCGTTCATCGGGCTGCCCGGCACGAAGCGGCTGCAGGGCCGGTCGGTCGCCCCGATCGACACCTTCACCTTCCGGGGCGGCAACGGACCGGCGGAACCGGGGGACGGCCGATGAGACGCGTCCTCCGCGGGCTCCGGGCCCGGGTCCCCGTCCGGGCCGGTGACGACCGGGGCACGATCGCGATGTACACCGTCCTGTTCACCCCGATCGTGCTGATGCTGGCGGGCCTGCTGGTGGACGGCGGCCTCGCCATCCACGCGCGGCAGCGCGCCGCCGACATGGCCGAGCAGGCCGCGCGCGCCGGCGCGAACCAGATCGACACCGACGCGCTCCGCGCGACCGGCGAGCCCGTCCTCGATCCGGGACGGGCCCGCGCCGCGGCCTGCGACCTGCTCGGCGACTTCGGCACGCAGGTCGCCGCGTCGCGCTGCGACGCCGACCAGCAGCAGGTGACGGTCAGCGTCGAGATCACGGTGAAGCCGCAGATCCTCGGGATCGTGCCGGGGTTCGGCTCGTTCACCCTGACCTCGACCGAGACCGCCCGCCCCGTCACCGGAGGAAACGGCCCATGAGGCCCATGGAGAACGGCCTTACGATCGAGGCGACGTCCGAGACCCGGCGAACCGTGGGGGCGCGATGGTGACAGGGCATGGGCGGCGGACCCCCGTGCGGGTGCGGGCGCACCGCGGCCCCGGCGACGTCCTCGCCGGCATCGGCGCGCTCGCGGCGCTCGCCGCGCTCCTCGCAGGCGTCCCCTACGCGCTGCTGACGTTCTTCGGGTCGCCGGCCCCGTCGCACCTGCCCGCCGCGTCCGACCTCACGCACCGGATCGGGCCCGGCTCGCTCATCGGCGTCCTCGTCGTGCTGGTCTGGCTCGCCTGGATCCAGCTCGCGCTGTGCGTGGTCGTCGAGGTGTACGCGGGGATCCGCGGGGTCGGCGTGCCCGCGCGGGTGCCGCTCGCGGGCGGCACGCAGTCGCTGGTGCACCGGCTCGTCGTCGCGGCGCTGCTGCTGTTCAGCGCCACGTCCGTGATCATGCCGGCGTTCTCCGGCGGGCTGTCGCAGCGTCCCGCGCACGCCTCGGCGCAGGAGTACCACCGCGTGCCGGACGCGCCGGCCCGTCCGGCCGAGGCGCCGCCCGCGCCCGCCGAGTCCCGCACCGAGACGCTCAGCGAGAAGCCGGACACCACCAAGATCTACCGGGTGCACCCGCCGGAGGGCCGCCACCACGAGAGCCTCTGGGAGATCGCCGAGAAGTGCCTCGGCGAAGGGCGCCGCTACAAGGAGATCTACGACCTCAACAAGGGGCACGTGCAGCCGGACGGGACACGCCTCACGATCGCGAGCCTGATCCGTCCCGGCTGGGTCCTGGAGATGCCGGCGGACGCCAAGCACGCCCACACCATCCCCGTGAAGGACCTGCACGACTACTACCGGTTCGGGCACGCCGTCCCGGACCGTCCGGAGCATCCGCGGGACCCGGCGCCCTCGACGCCCGCGCCGCAGAAGCCGGCGCCTCAGCCCTCGGCGCCGACGACTCCGGCACCGCGGCCGTCCCACACCGAGGCTCCGGCGCACACCGAGGCGCCGCAGCCGCAGAAGCCGGCGCCCGCCCGGCCGTCCCGCACAGCGGCGCCGACCCCGGCCCCGTCCCACACGGCCTCGCCGGCTCCGTCCCATACGGCCGCGCCGGCTCCGTCCCATACGGCCGCGCCGTCGCACGAGGCCGGGACCCCGTCGCATCCGCCCGCGCACGGCGGCGGCGGTGCGGGCGGGCCGTCCGGCGAGATGGGCGGCGGAGCCGGCACCGGCGGCGCGAGCCTGCCCGGCCAGGGCAGGACCGCCTACGACGACCCCGGCCCGTCGTTCGAGCTGAAATGGCCGCAGGGCCTCGCCGCCGCGTCGCTGCTGGCCGCCGGGCTGCTCGGCGTGCTCGGCCGGCGCCGCCGGACGCAGATGTGGAACCGCGCGTTCGGCCACATGATCGCCCGGCCGGAGGGCGCCGCGGCGGAGGCGGAACGCGCGCTGCGGTTCGGCGCCGACGAGGACGGCGCGCGGCTCCTCGACCTCGGCCTGCGGCACCTGTCGAAGTCGATGGCCGCCGGGGGGCGCGCCCTCCCCACCGTCTACGGGGTGCACCTCGGCCGCGCGCAGAACGGGCAGGGCAGCCTCGACCTGTGGATCGCGCCCGCCGACCGCAACCCGCCCGCGCCCTGGCAGGCGTTCGACGACGGGCAGGTGTGGCGGCTGCGCGCCGACGCGGCGGCCGGCCTGGAGGCCGCCGACCTCGCCGACGTCCTCGCCCCCTACCCGGGCCTCGTCTCCATCGGCACCAACGACAACGGCCGCATCCTCGTCGACCTGGAGGCGGCGCACGGCCTGGTCGCGCTGCGCGGCCCCGACGCCGACCGGCGCGCCGCGCTCGCCGCGGTCGCGATGGAGCTCGCCACCAACCGGTGGTCCGACCACATGCGGATCACGCTCGTCGGGTTCGGCGCCGAGTTCGGCGAGGGCCTCGCCCGGATCGCCCCGGACCGCGTCCGGTCCGTGCCGAACCTCGCGGACGCGCTGCCCGAGCTGGAGGGCCGCACCGAGGAGGTCCGGCAGGCGCTCGCGGCGTCCGGCGTCGACTCCGTGCTCACCGGGCGGTGCCGCGGCGTGTTCGGCGAGGCGTGGATGCCGCACTACCTGATCATGGCGGACCCGCCGGCCGACTGGGAGGCGGACCGGCTCGTCGCCCTCGCCCGCACCGGCACCCGGATGGCCGCCGGCTACCTCGTCCCCGGCGACGTGTCCGGCGCCACCTGGACCTGGGACGTCGACGAGCGCGGCCGGCTGCACGCCGGCGTCCTCGGCTTCGAGGTGGACGCGCAGCTCGTCCGCGACGACCAGTACCGCGCGGTGTTCGACCTGTTCGAGACGGCCGGGCGGACCGAGCCGGTGCCGCTGGCGGACCCCGCGGAGACCCCTCGGCCGCCCGACGCGCAGCAGTCGTCGGTCGACGTCCGGCTGCTCGGCCCGATCGAGGTCGAGGCGCCGGGGCCGATGGACGAGAGCCGCCGCGAACTCTGCACCGAGGTCCTCGTCTACCTGGCGGCGCACCCGAACGGCGTGCACCCGACCGTCCTGTCCGGCGCGATCTGGCCGCGCGGCGTCACCGCGGGCGTCCGCGACGCGTGCGTGGCCCGCGTGTCCGACTGGCTCGGCCGCGACGCCCGCGGCCGCCCCAACCTGTACTACGACGAGCGCGGCCGGATCCGGCTCGGCTCGGAGGTCCGGGTCGACCTCGCCGTGTTCCGGTGGCTGGTGTGGCGGTCCGCCGCCGAGCCCGCCTCCGAGATGGCCTACATGGCGTACGCGCTGGACCTCGTCCGGGGCCCGCTGCTCTCCGGCCGCCCCCGCGGCCGCTACTCCTGGCTCGCCGCGCACGACCTGGAGTACGAGGCCACGGCGCGGGTCGTCGACGTGGCGCACCGGCTGGCCGTCCTGCGGCTGGACGAGGGCGACGCGCGCGGCGCGGTCGCCGCCGCCCGCGCCGGGCTCCGGCTCGCGCCCGACGACGAGGGCCTCTGGCGGGACCTGCTCCGCGCCACGCACGCGACCGGCGACCAGGCGCAGGTCAGGATCGCGGTGGACGAGCTGCGCGGCCGCGTCGGCCGCGACCCGATGCTCGACCAGCTGCAGCCGGAGACGGAGGCGCTGGTCGAGGAGCTGATCCCGGAATGGCACCGGGTCGGCTCCTGATCAGCGGTACAGGCCGGTGCCGCCCAGCGAGTACCGGCCCGGCTGCGGGTGCACGCACAGGGCCGCCGGACGGCCCCGGAGCCGCGCCCGCCGCAGCACCCGGCCCGTCCGCGTCGACACCGCGTAGACGAGCCCTTCCGTGCCCGCCAGCCACAGCGCCCGCCCGTCCGACGACACGCCGCCCGGGATCGCGTCCCCGCCGCCGGGCAGCGGCCACCGCGCGGTGACGCGGCGGGTCCGGAAGTCCACGGTGGCGAGCGTCCCGCCGCCCGCGACGAACAGCCGCCGCGCGTCCCGGCTGATCGCGAGGCCCCGCGCGCCCGGCGCCGTCCGCACGAAGCCGCGCGGCGCGAACGTCCGCGCGTCCACCGCCCACACCCCGCCGTTCGCCGCGTCCGCGACGAAGAACGTCCCGCCGTCGGGGGACAGCCGCACGTCGCCGGGCCGCGCCCCCGGAGGCAGCCGGACCGTGCCCGCGACCCGCCGCCCCGGCACGTCCACCCGCACCAGCGCCCTCGCCGACGTGCAGCTCATCACCAGGGACGTCCCGGCGAGCGTGAAGTCGCCGTCCGCCGCCGCGCACGGCAGCGGCACCGACGCCCGCGGCCGCATCGTCCGGGGATCGCGGACCTCGATCCGCCTCGGCCGTCCCGCCGCGACCAGCGCCGTCCGGCCGTCGGGGGTGAAGTACAGGCCCGCCGGGTCGACGGCGGGCACCGGCCGGCCCCGCCGCCCCGTCCGCGCCCACACCGGGACCAGCACGTCGTGCACGGTGTCGGCGATCCACAGCCGCCGCATGTCCCACGACGGCACCACCCGCGCCGCGGCGGCCCCGGCGCCGACCCGGCCGGCCTGCCTCAGCGTCCGCGGGTCGATGACCTCGATGCCGCGCCCGTCCGCGACGTACAGCCGCGCCGGCATGCTCCGCGCGCCCGGCGCGATCATCCCGGGCCCGGTCGCCGCGTACACCCGTCCGCCGGCCGGCACGACCGGCGGGTCCGCCGCCCTGGGCCGTTCCGTCCCCGGCCGCACGTAGGGCGCGGGCCCGCCGAGCCCGACGACGGGCTCGTCCGGGCCGCCCTCGCCGGGCCGGTAGAAGTCCACGGGCGGCTCGCATCCCGAGACCAGCGCGACGACCGCGGCGAGCGCGCACGCGCCGAGCGGCCCCTGGCGCCGTCCCCTGGCACGGCCTCTCCCCATCACGGCCGCCGACTGTACCCGCCCGCCACCCAACGCGCCCGAATAATTACCAAACGTGTCCGGCCCCTCGGTTCGTGCGATGCCCCTCGCCCCCTCCATGACCCGCGCAGGCGCACGCCCATGTGGGCCGACTCCCCTTTGACGCACCCCGGAGGCACCTCTGTCCAGGTGCTTCTGTCCTCGCATGACAGATCTTGTAATGAACCATGGACGCTGCCGATCCGGTGGCCCTATAGTTCACGTGTTCTTGGTCGAGAGTTCCGCAATATGCCTATTCGACGACGTGATCGCGGGAGTGCTCCCGGTTCGCCGTGGCCCCGCGCTGCGCCGGTCTTCCTCGGCCGGCGGTCAGCCGATTCGGGAAAGGAGTCCGGGCAGGGGCAGTAGAACGGCCATGACGAGCAGGCCCGTTACCGCGAAAGCCGCCGCGCGGAGACCGTTCCGGCGCGCCGCGCACACCAGGAGCGCGCCGCCTGCGACGAGTCCCGCGGATGCCGCCAGCCCCTCGAAATAGAGGTAGCAGACCGAAGAGAGCGCGAAGACCGCGCCGGCCGCCACGCAGCCCCAGCCCACCCAGGCGAGACGCCAGGCGCGACGCATCATCACCTCGTGCTCTCCGTGCCGTCCGCGGACCGTCGAGATCCTCGCAGTCCGCGGCGGGCGTGCGCAAGCACCGCCGGCCGCGACCAGAAAGGCGAACCCGATGTCATTTCGTGTCGTTCCCAGCTCACTGGAGACGTTCAGCGAGGCACTGACCGCCCTCTCCGGAGACGCCAGAAAGGGCAGGCGATACGTCGAGGCGAACGAGAAGAACGTGAAGGCCGGGCGCGGTCGCCTCCTCGGTTATGTGTACACCATGGGGGTCGTGCGGATAGGCGACGCCGTGAAGAAGAACCTGGAGCGGCTGGACTCGCTCAGTTCCGCGTCGGGCACGGAGCTGCACAAGTGCGCCGAGGTCTACCGGCACACGGAGAAGAAGACGGCCGAAAGGGTGGACTCGGTTTATCCCCGATGATCCGCTCCCGCCACCGGTGAACCCCCGGAACCCTCCCGGAAGGATCAGGCATGACCGCCTCGCCCGCCGCGAAGCTCGTCTCGCCGACGGTCACGCAACCGATGCCGCAGGCCGTCGACATCTCCCTCTCGCTCACCGACTTCGTCAGCCCCGGGCACTGGCTGCTGTGGGTCATCGACAAGATCTGCGGCGTCAACCCGGCCGAATGGCTGGCCCAGCAGCTCGCCGGCGACTGGGAGTCGATCTCCAAGTTCGCCTCGTCCCTCAAGCACGTCAGCGAGTTCTACACCGAGTACGGCAAGGGCCTGAAGGAGGGCTCGGCGACGATGCTGAAGGACTGGGAGGGCAACGCGGCCGCCGCGTGCGGCACGTACTTCCAGGACTTCTCGGGCGCGGTGGAGAAGCAGGCCGAGCCGATCCAGAGCGTCGCCGACGAGTGCCAGTCGGTCGCGTTCGGGTCCTGGGCGTCGGCGAAGGCGGCGGTCAGCGGGCTGGAGGCGCTGCTGGACCTCGCCCTCATGATCGCCATCGAGGCCGCCGCATCGGCGGCCACCAGCTGGACGATCGTGGGGCCGTCCGTCGGGATGGCCCTGATCATGAGCCAGATCGGCATCGGGATCCTGAAGTGGCTGGAGATCCTCGGCTACGTCGGCATGACCGTGTCCGCCGTCTTCGCCTTCATCGGCCTGGTGAGCGGCCTCCTCGGCGCGCTCCACGGCCTGGAGGAGCAGCAGTTCCCCAAGACCTCCTACGACAACAAGGTGATCTGAGCATGACGGAGTTCGACGACGTCGGCCGGCCCATGATGGACATCGCGCGGGGGGACGTGGAGGCGTCCCACCGCGTGCGCCGCAATCTGGAGCTGCTCCAGGAGAACGCGCGCGATCCCGAGTTCCGCCGGCTGATCCAGGAGGTGCTCGACGGGCGCAGAAGCCTGCGGGAGGCCGCGGGGACCCCGCTGTTCGGCAGCGGCATGGCGCCGCACCTGGACGCGTTCGCCGAGAAGTGGGACGAGGCGACCGCCGAGGGCCAGGAGGTGACGTCCGAGGAGAGCGTCGCGGAGTTCCGGCGGCTCCAGGACCGGGTGCGGAGCGCGATGGCCGAGATCGAGGACAAGGTGCGTGAGCTTCAGCGATACCAGGACGACCTCGAGGCCGGAGGCTGAGCGCGGTGGACGAGCTGGTGCTGCATCAGCGGAGCGGGCGGGGCGGGGCGGCGGGGACGGCGGTGCTGGCGCTCGTCGGCGCGGTGTTCGCCGCCGCCAGCGTCGCCATGCTCGCGCAAGGCGGCTCGAAGGCGATCGCCGGCGTGATCGCTCTCGTCTTCGGCGGTGCCCTGCTGGCGCTGGCGGCGCTCGCGCTCAGGGGCGGCGCCGCACCGGACCGGCTCGCCCTCACTCCGGGCGGAGTCCGCGTCTCCCGCCGCGACGAGTCGTTCCTGCTGCCCGCCGCCGCGATCAGCTCGTTCGGTCTGGTCCCGGTGAAGGGCGTCCGGTCGCTCAACGTGCGGTTCGACCCGGCGGCGGTTCCGGCCGTTCCCGCGCACGTCGCGCGGCTGCGGACGCCGGCCGGGCCCGGCGAACTCCGCCTGGTCATCGTGGGGGAGCGGCCGCCGTTCGCCTCTCCGGCGCTCGCGGCGCGGGCGCGCGAGTACGTCGAGCGGCATGGGCTCGGGGACTGGGTGGACGCGAGGAGTTAGTCGGACTTGCCGAAGCCGATGCCGAACTCGCGGTAGACGCGCTCCCAGAAGCCGTCGCGGAGCCAGGTGCGGGCCTCCTGGTAGGGGCGCAGGGAGCCGCCGAGCTCCTTCTCGGCCTCGATCAGCAGCTCCTTGTCGATGACAGGCGGCAGGATCGGGCCGGGCAGCAGGTCGCGGATGTTGTCGCGGCCCCGCTCGAAGATCCACTTCTGGGCGACGTGCTCGCCGATCTCCAGCATGTGGTCGCGGTCCGGGCCGAGGCGGCCGTCGGACTGGGCGGCGGACGCCGCGTTCATCGAGGCCGCCACGGTCGCCGGGGTCACCGGGGCGCCGCCCGGGACGGGCACGGCGGTGCGGACGGCCGCGGCGGGCGCGGGCTTGACCGCCGGGGGGCGCCCGGCGAACACCTGGGACGGGGACGGGACGGGCGAGGTGCGCTGCGCGGCGGCGGCCGCGTCGCGGACGGCGGCGGCGGTGCCGGGCGCGGGCACCGGCAGCACCTTGGCCTTGGTGAAGTAGGGGCGCAGGAAGTCGGCGGACAGCACCTCGACCCGGTCGGACTCCCACACCAGCCACTCGGCCTGGTTGGAGCCGTGCGTCGGCTCCACGCCCCACAGGTGCACGCGGACGCCGTAGCGCTGCGCGGCCTCCACGGCGGGCAGCATGTCCTCGTCGCCGGCCAGCAGCACCGCGTCGGTGATCGCGCGGTGCCGGGCGAGCGCCTCGAGGTCGGCGCGGAGCTGGGCGTCCACGCCCTTCTGTTGGCCCTGCGCGTTCAGGTTGCCGAGCCGCAGCTTCACCAGCGGCAGGTTCGCGATGACGCGCTGGTCGACGGTGGGCTGCTTCTTCGGCGCCGCGTCGAACCAGTAGACGCGCAGCAGCTCGCCCAGCAGCTGGTCGTCCGCGTGGCTGGTCAGGGCCTTGATCAGCTGTTCGGCGGCGACCCGGTACTCGCGCCGCGAGCCGCAGCCGAGCAGCAGGGCCCCGGAGGCCGCGTAAAGGTACCCCGCGTCGACGAAGATGGCGTATCGCGCGGGCTGTGGGACGAACTCCGAGGTGGCCATGGCCTTCCACCTTATTCGTGCGGAGACCCCCGCTGGGCGCGAACCACGGTTACGTGTCGCCCGATCCCATTCCCCGTCCGGGGATCAACACACCCCATAGGACGGGAGATCGGACGCATCCCGGGCGCGTCGCGCGGGTGCCGGCGCGGGGTCAGCGAGGCAGGCCGCTGGCCCGCCACGCACCGGGCCCGCGGGGCCGCAGGCCGCCGGACGCGGTGGCGCGGACGAGCCGGGTCCGGTCGGCCCAGCGGGACGTCCGGGGCTCGCCGCCGTCGCGGGCCGCGGCGGCGGCGCGGGCGCGCGCGGTCAGCACGGCGACCAGCGCGGCGACCTCCTCGGGGGACGGGTCGCCCCGCACCACCTGCAGGAAAGGCTTGTCTTCAGCGGTCACGGGTTCTCCTCGGCGGCCGGGACCGGACGCGGCGGGCGGTCCGGCCCCGGGAACGGACGTCCGTCTCGGTGCTCTAGAGCGGGATGTTGCCGTGCTTCTTCGGCGGCAGCGTCTTGCGCTTCTCGCGGAGCGCGCGCAGCGCCTTGACGACCTGGCCGCGGGTCTCCGACGGCTTGATCACCGCGTCGACGTAGCCGCGGTCGGCGGCGACGTACGGGTTGGCGAGGGTGTCCTCGTACTCGGTGATCAGCTCGGCGCGGCGGGTGTCGGGGTCGTCCGCGGCGGCCAGCTCGCGCCGGTACAGGATGTTGACCGCGCCCTGCGCGCCCATGACGGCGATCTGCGCGGTCGGCCACGCCAGGTTGATGTCGGCGCCGAGGTGCTTGGAGCCCATGACGTCGTACGCGCCGCCGTACGCCTTCCGGGTGATCACTGTGACGAGCGGGACGGTCGCCTCGGCGTAGGCGTACAGCAGCTTGGCGCCGCGCCGGATGATCCCGTTCCACTCCTGGTCGGTGCCGGGCAGGAAGCCGGGGACGTCCACGAAGGTCAGCACGGGGATGTTGAAGGCGTCGCAGGTCCGGACGAACCGGGCGGCCTTCTCGGAGGCGTCGATGTCGAGCGTCCCGGCGAACTGCATCGGCTGGTTCGCGACGATGCCGACCGAGTGGCCCTCGACGCGGCCGAACCCGCAGATGATGTTCGGCGCGAACAGCTCCTGGACCTCCAGGAACTCGCCGTCGTCGAGCACGTGCTCGATCGCGGTGTGCATGTCGTACGGCTGGTTCGGCGAGTCCGGGATGAGGGTGTCGAGGTCCTCGACCGGCTCGGACGGGTCGACCGGCACGTCGAACGCGGGCGCGTCGGAGAGGTTGTTGGACGGCAGGTACGACAGGAGCGCCTTGACGTACTCGATCGCGTCCTCCTCGTCGGAGCCCTGGTAGTGGGCCACGCCCGACCGGGAGTTGTGCGAGTGCGCGCCGCCCAGCTCCTCCATGGTCACCTCCTCGCCGGTGACCGTCTTGATGACGTCCGGGCCGGTGATGAACATGTGCGAGGTCTTGTCGGCCATGACGATGAAGTCGGTGATCGCGGGGGAGTACACCGCGCCGCCCGCGCACGGCCCGAGGACCAGCGAGATCTGCGGGATGACGCCGGAGGCGTGCACGTTCCGCTTGAAGATCTCCGCGTACAGGCCGAGCGCGACGACGCCCTCCTGGATCCGCGCGCCGCCGGAGTCGTTGATCCCGACCACCGGGCAGCCCGTCTTCAGCGCGTGGTCCATGACCTTGACGATCTTCTCGCCGAACACCTCGCCGAGGGATCCGCCGGACACGGTGAAGTCCTGGCTGAAGACCGCGACCGGCCGGCCGTCGACCGTGCCGTACCCGGTGACGACACCGTCGCCGTAGGGGCGGCTCTTCTCCATCCCGAAGTTGGTGGACCGGTGCCGCGCCATCTCGTCGAACTCGACGAACGAGCCGGGGTCGAGCAGCGCGTCGATCCGCTCCCGGGCCGTCATCTTGCCCTTGGCGTGCTGCTTCTCGACGGCGCGCGCCGAGCCGGCGTGCACCGCCTCGTAGCGGCGCCGTTCCAGGTCCGCGATCTTTCCCGCCGTCGTGTGGATGTCGTACTCGACCGCGGGTTCAGGGGCTTCCGTCGCCATGCGGGCCAGGGTAACCGCACGCTGACCCCGGACCGGCGGGCGGGGCCCGCTGACCGGGATGAACTCCGTCCCACCGGGCTCGTTACGCTGGGCGCGTGGCTACGAAGACGCGAGACATCCTCCGGCAGGACATGCCAGAACCGCTGCGCCGCGACGTCCGCCTCCTCGGGGCGATGCTCGGCGACGGGCTCGTGGAGTACGGGGGCCGGGAGCTGCTGGACGACGTCGAGCGGCTGCGCCACGCGGTGATCGCCGCCCGGCGGGGCGAGACGTCCGCCGACGAGGTCGCGGCGATCGTCGACGGCTGGACGCTGGAGCGGGCCGAGCAGGTCGCGCGCGCGTTCACCGTGTACTTCCACCTGACGAACCTCGCCGAGGAGCACCACCGGATCCGGACGCTCCGCGAGCGCGACACCGGCGGGAGCGTGCCGGGCTCGGTGGCCGCGGCCGTCGACGAGATCCGCGCCGCGGGCGGCGACCGGCTCGCCGAGATGATCGAGGGCCTGGAGTTCCGGCCCGTCTTCACCGCGCACCCGACCGAGGCCCGCCGCCGCGCCGTCGTCACCGCCATCCAGCGGATCAGCGACCTGCTGACGGCGCTGAACGGCGGGCAGGGCGCGAGCGAGCGGGAGGAGACCGAGCGGCGGCTCCGCGAGGAGATCGACGTGCTGTGGCGGACGGCGCTGCGCCGCGGCACCCAGATGGACCCGCTGGACGAGGTCCGCACCGCGATGGCCGCGTTCGACGAGACGATCTTCCGGGTGGTGCCGCAGGTCTACCGCGCCCTCGACCGCGCCCTCGACGGGGAGGGCACCGGCACCCGCCCGCCGAAGGCCCGCCCGTACCTGCGGTTCGGCAGCTGGATCGGCGGCGACCGGGACGGCAACCCCTACGTCACCGCGCAGGTCACCCGCGACGCGATCATGATCCAGGCCGACCACGTGCTGCGCGCGCTGGAGACCGCCTGCGCGCGGATCGGCCGCGAGCTGACCGTCCACGAGGCCACGACGCCCGCCTCGGCGGAGCTGCGGGACGCGCTCGCCGCCGCCCGCACCGCGCACCCGTCCCGGCTCGCCGAGGACGCCAAGCGGTCGCCGGGCGAGCCGCACCGCCAGTTCCTGCTGTACGCGGCGGCGCGGGTCGCGGCCACCCGCGAACGCGACGCCGACCTCGCCTACGCGTCCCCGGACGAGCTGCTCGCCGACCTGCGGACCGTCCAGGGGTCCCTGGCGGCCGCCGGGGCCGTCCGGCAGGCGTACGGGCGCGTCCAGCAGCTGATCTGGCAGGTCGAGACGTTCGGCTTCCACCTCGCCGAGCTGGAGATCCGCCAGCACTCCGAGCTGCACGAGGCGGCCCTGGCCGAGGTCCGCGCGGGCGGGGAGAGGTCGGAGATGACCGAGGAGATCCTCGAGACCCTCCGCGTCGTCGCGTGGATCCAGAAGCGCTTCGGCGTCCGCGCCTGCCACCGCTACATCGTGTCGTTCACCCGGTCCGCGCAGGACATGGCGAACGTCCACGAGCTGGCCGCGTCCCTCGGCGAGGGCGCGCCCGTCCTCGACGTCATCCCGCTGTTCGAGACCGGCGAGGACCTGGAGCGCGCCCCGTCCGTGCTGGAGGGGATGCTGGAGATCCCGGCCGTCCGGCGGCGGCTGGACGACACCGGCCGCCGCATGGAGGTCATGCTCGGCTACTCCGACTCCGCCAAGCAGCTCGGCCCGGCCAGCGCCACCCTGCGCCTGTACGACACGCAGGAGGCGCTCGCCGCGTGGGCGGCCCGCAACGGCATCACGCTGACCCTCTTCCACGGGCGCGGCGGATCCCTCGGCCGCGGCGGGGGCCCCGCGAACCGGGCGATCCTCGCGCAGGCCCCCGGTTCCGTCGCGGGCCGCTTCAAGGTCACCGAGCAGGGCGAGGTGATCTTCGCCCGGTACGGCCGGACGGAGATCGCCGAGCGGCACGTCGAGCAGGTCACCAGCGCCGTCCTGCTGGCCTCGACCGACGCCGTCCAGGACCGCGCCCGGGAGGCCGCCGCCCGGTTCCGCCCGCTCGCCGACAAGCTCGGCGAGGCGGCGAAGGACGCGTTCCAGGCGCTGATCGAGACCGACGGCTTCGCCGCCTGGTTCGCCCGCGTCAGCCCCCTGGAGGAGATCGCCGAGCTGCGGATCGGGTCCCGCCCGGCCCGCCGCAAGGCCGCCCGCGGCTTGGAGGACCTGCGCGCCATCCCCTGGGTGTTCGCGTGGACGCAGACCCGCGTCAACCTGCCCGGCTGGTACGGCCTCGGCAGCGGCCTCGCCGCCGTCTCCGACGACGGCCGCGACCTCGCCGGGCTCCGCGAGGCCTACGAGGCGTGGCCGCTGTTCAACACCCTGCTCGACAACGCCGAGATGAGCCTCGCCAAGTCCGACCGGGCGATCGCGGAGCGCTACCTCGCCCTCGGCGGGCGCCCGGAGCTGTCCGAGGCCGTCCTCGCCGAGTACGACCGCACCCGGCGGCTCGTCCTCGCGGTCACCGGCCACGAGCGGCTGCTGGAGAACCGCCGCGTGCTGTCCCGCGCCGTCGAGCTGCGCAACCCGTACGTGGACGCCCTCTCCCACCTCCAGCTCCGCGCCCTCACCGCGCTGCGCGCCGGGGGCGTCACCGACGAGGAGGAGCGCAGCCACCTCGAAGCGCTGCTGCTGCTCTCGGTGAACGGGGTCGCCGCCGGGCTGCAGAACACCGGCTGATGGCGGAGGTCAGGCCCGCGGCGGCCGCCGACCGCGCGCGCGTGGAGGAGATCGTCCAGGCCGCCTACGCGCCCTGGGCGGAGATCATCGGCACCCGCCCCATGCCCATGGACGACGACTACGCCGCGCTGATCGGGGCCGGGCACGTGTTCGTGACCGGCCCCGGGCCGGACGGCCTGATCGTCCTCGTCCCCGAGGACGGCGTCCTCCTCGTCGACAACGTCGCCGTGGACCCGGAGCTGCACGGCACGGGCGTCGGCGGGCGGCTGCTCGCGTTCGCCGAGACCCGCGCCCGCGCCCTCGGCCTGCCCCGGCTCCGCCTGATCACCAACGAGCGGATGACCGGCAACATCGCGCGCTACCAGCGCCTCGGCTACCGGGAGACCGGCCGCGAGGTCCTCAAGGGCCGCAACGTCGTCCACATGGCCAAGCCGCTGGCGTGAGGAATCGCGCCGGGCGCGGCGGGCGTTGAACGCGGTGTGACCACAGCGGAGGAACGCCTGATCGCGGACCGCGCGGGCACGCTGGAGCTCCTGGCGTCGCTGCGCCGCGACTGGGACGGCGTCGTCGAGGCGTCGGCGCAGAGCAACGTGGACGACGAGCACGACCCGGAGGGCGCCACCATCGCCTTCGAGCGCGCCCGGATCGAGGCGTCCCTGAACCGGGCCGAGGCGCGTCTCGCCGAGATCGACGGCGCCCTGCGGCGGCTCGCCGGCGGCGCCTACGGGACCTGCGAACGCTGCGGCGGCCCGATCGCGCCGGAACGCCTGGAGGCCCGCCCGACGGCCCGCACCTGCGTCACCTGCCCCTGACGCCCCCGTCGAGCAGAGCGGGCTAGCTCGGCCAGTCGGGCTTGCGCTTGTCGTTGAAGGCGGCGATGCCCTCGCGGCGGTCGGCGGAGAAGGCGACCGTGCGCCAGGCGTTGTCCTCCAGGTCCAGGCCCGCCTCCAGGGAGACGCCGGCGCCGAGGCGCATCGCGCGCTTGGCGGCCCGGACGGCGGTCGGGGAGTTCCGCGCGATCACCTGGGCGATGCCCAGGGCCTCCTCGCGGGCGGTCCCGGCGGGCACCTTCCGGTCGGCGAGGCCGTACTCCAGGGCCTCCTCGACGCCGAGGCGGCGGCCCGTGAACACCAGGTCGGCGGCCTTGCCGGGGCCGAGCCTGCGCAGCGCCAGCTGCGTCCCGCCGCCGCCCGGCACGAGCCCGACGCCCACCTCGGGCAGCCCGAACACCGCGGACTCGTCCGCCACGATCAGGTCGGCGGACAGCGCGAACTCGCAGCCGCCGCCCAGCGCGTACCCGTGCACCGCCGCGATCACCGGCTGCGGGAGGTTCAGGACGCCGCCGAACGCGGCGCGGAACACCGGCCGCTGCGCGAGGAGCTCGTCGTCGCTCATCGAGTTGCGTTCCTTGAGGTCCGCGCCGACGCAGAACGCCTTCTCGCCCGCCGCGCTCAGCACCACCGCCCGCACCGACGCGTCGTCGGCGACCTCGCGGCAGACCGCGGCCAGCCGCCGCGCCATCGACGTCGACAGGGCGTTGAGGGCCTCGGGCCGGTCCAGCACGATCTCCGCGACGTGCCCGTCGCGCCGCAGCGTCACACCATCCATGCCGCGAACCCTAACGGCCGCCCCTCCGCCGGCTCGCGGCGAGTCGGCGTCCGCCCGCTCATGACGACGACTCGCCGCACGTGGAACCGGGTTCGGGTGGCGGCCGGGAGAGAGCGGGGACCGGTGAGGTTGGATGGACGGGTGAGCGATTCAGCGTATGGGGACCTGGACCGGCCGCCGCTCCACGAGGCGGCGCTGCGGAGCGCGCTCGTCCAGGAGGGCGGGCTGTGGCGGGAGGTGCGCGTCGTGCCGGAGACGGGGTCGACCAACGCCGACCTCGCGGCCCGGGCCAGGGAGGGCGCGCCGGAGGGGACGGTGCTGGTCACCGAGTCGCAGACGGCCGGGCGCGGGCGGCTCGGCCGGCCGTGGACGGCGCCGCCGCGCTCGGGGCTGATGTTCTCGATGCTGCTGCGGCCGGCGGTGCCGGTGCCGCTGCTCGGCTGGCTGCCGCTGCTGACCGGCGTCGCGGTCGCCACCGCGATCCGCCGGATGACCGCGTTCGCCGAGTCCGGGGAGCGGTTCTTCGGCGGCGCGGACGGCGACGTCGCCGTGGACGCCCGGCTGAAGTGGCCGAACGACCTGCTGGTCGGGGACCGCAAGCTCGCCGGGATCCTCGCCGAGAAGGTCGACGACGCGCTGATCGTGGGCGTCGGCCTGAACGTGGGACTGCACGCGGAGGAGCTGCCGGTGCCGACCGCGACGTCGCTGGCGATCGAGGGCGCCCCGCTCACCGACCGGGCGCCCCTGCTGCGCGCCATCCTGCGCGAGATGCGGACCTGGTACGGCGAGTGGACGATGCTGGGCGGCGACCCGGAGTCCAGCGGGCTCCGCACCGCCTACAAGGATCTGTGCACGACCCTCGGCCGCCGCGTCCGGGTGGAGCTGCCGGCGGACGAGACGCTGGAGGGCACGGCGCGGGACGTGGACGGGTCGGGCCGTCTCGTGGTCGAGGGGCCGCGCGGCGACGTCGCCGTGAGCGCGGGCGACGTGATCCACGTCCGGTAAGGGACTGAACATTGTCGCTTCGCGACGGTATCTGGGCGAGGGACTGAACATTGTCGCTTCGCGACGGTATCTGGGGCGAGGGACTGAAGTTCGTCGCTTCGCGACGGTGGGGGGATGGTGCACGCCGGGTGAACAGCGCAGGTGGGTGCGCTGCGTCACGTCGGATCTGCAACGATATGGGATGGTACCGATCCACGACGCCGGCGGCGGGGTTCCGCGCGACGGCGGACTGAGGGGCGGATGATGGCGCGCGGACTGCCGGATCCCAAGGAGATCGAGGAGCTGCTCCTCGGCGGCGAGCTCCGCTACACGCGCGTCGACGCCGTCCGGTTGTCGGGGGTGTCGCGGGACTTCACCGGGCGGGTGTGGCGCGCGTTCGGGTACCCGTCGATGCCGGACGACGCGGTCGCCTACACCGAGGGCGACGTGGCGGCGCTGTGCCGCCTCCGCCGCCTCATGGAGGAGGGCGTGCTCGACGAGGACGGGGTGATCCGCCTCATCCGGGCGTTCGGGCAGACCATGACGCGGCTCGCGGAGTGGCAGGTCAACCTCATGCGGGAGATGGTCGCCCCGGACCCGAACGACGTGCCGTCCGCGGAGGCGGTCGGGACGATCGTGGAGATCGCCGACAAGCACATCGGGGAGTTCGAGCCGCTGGTGGTGCACGCGTGGCGGCGGCAGCTCGCCGCGGCGGGGACGCGGGCGATCGCGGCGGCGGCGACCCGGGAGGACGGGGAGCCCGCGGGGCGGCCGCTGACCACCGTCGGGTTCGCGGACATGGTGTCGTTCACGCAGGTCAGCCGGGAGCTGGAGGAGATCGAGCTGGCCCGGGTGGTGGAGTGGTTCGAGGAGACCGCCGCCGACATCATCGCCGCGTGCGGGGGCCGGCTGGTGAAGACGCTGGGCGACGAGGTGCTGTTCAGCGCGGAGTCGCCGACGATCGGCGCGGAGATCGCGCTGACGATCGCGGCGGCGATCCAGGACGAGACCGAGGTGCCGGACGTGCGGGTCGGCGTCGCGCACGGGCCGGTGCTGCCGCTGATGGGCGACGTGTTCGGCACCACGGTGAACCTGGCGGCGCGGCTGACGTCGCTGGCCCGGCCGGGTTCGGTGGTGATCGACAGCGAGCTGGCGGCGCGGCTGGAGAAGGAGCCGGCGTACCGGATCACGCGGATCGTCCGGCGGCCCGTCCAGGGGCTCGGGATCGTGCAGCCGTTCGTGCTGCGGCGCGCGCCGCGTCCCGAGGACGGCCCGCCGGGCGACGGCGGCCGGTAGGGCGCGTCAGGCCGGCTTGCCGAGCTCCTCGCCGGGGGCGTCGGTGAGGCGCTGCAGGTAGTTCTGCTCGCCGAGGGCCTGGACGAGGCTGAGCTCGGTCTCCAGGTAGTCGATGTGGTACTCCTCGTCGGCGAGGATGTCCTCGAAGATCCGCGCGGAGGTGACGTCGCCGCGCGAGCGCATCAGCTCGATGCCGGGGCGCAGCCGGGCGACCGCCTCCATCTCGATCTCCAGGTCCGCCTTGAGCTGCTCGACGACGGTCTGGCCGATCCGCAGGGTGCCGAGCTTCTGGTAGTTCGGCAGGCCCTCGAGGAACAGGATCCGGTCGGTGAGCCGCTCCGCGTGCCGCATCTCGTCGAACGACTCGTCGCGGGTGTGCTTCGCGATGCGCGTGAAGCCCCAGTTCTCCTGCATCTTGGAGTGCAGGAAGTACTGGTTGATCGCGGTCAGTTCCGCGGTGAGCTGGTCGTTCAGCAGCGCGATGATGTCCTTGTCGCCTTCCATGGGCCTCATGCTCGCACAGGGGGCCGCACCGATCCCCGCAGCGGCGCGCCTGCCGGCGCGGGCCGCCGCGCGGGTCGCCGGACGGTGCGGGCTGCGGTGCGGCGGCTCAGGCGGCGGCTTCGGCGGCGGCTTCGGCGGCGGGGCCGGCCACGGGACCGGTCACGGGAGCGGCGGCCGGGGCGGCGTCGGGGACGGCGGCGAGCGGCACCGGGCCGCCGGTCAGGGCGTCGGCGAGCTCCCCGGCGGTGCGGTACTCGCTGACCATGGCGTGCAGCCGCTTGGTGCAGGAGCCGCAGCCGGGCTTGAAGCCGCAGGCCGCCTTGACCTCCTTGGCAGTGCCGCAGCCGCCGCGGGACAGGCAGCCGTGGACGTCGTCCTCCGTGATCGCGTTGCAGATGCAGACGTACATCCGGTTGGGGGACCTTCCATGCGACGACCCGGTACGAACGCGCCCGACCTGGGCCCTTAGGGCACCCTTATGAAGGTTAGGCTCCCCTAAGGTAACCCAGTGATGTCCGTTCTGGCCAGTGGTCTCCCAAACGGTGTGATTCAACCCTCAGGGGGAAGGGCTTCACCCGGTACGACGGGAGGGCGGGACAGTGGCACAGGTGTGGCCGGGCGATGCATACCCCCTCGGAGCCCGGTTCGACGGCGCGGGCACGAACTTCGCCGTCTTCTCCGAGGCGGCCGAACGAGTGGAGCTCTGCCTGTTCGACGGGCCGGCGGGCGACGGTGAGGAGACGCGGCTGACGCTGCCGGAGGTGGACGCGTTCGTCTGGCACGGCTACCTGCCGGGGGTGATGCCGGGACGGCGGTACGGGTTCAGGGTGCACGGGCCCTACGAGCCGGAGCGCGGGCACCGGTGCAATCCGGCGAAGCTGCTGCTCGACCCGTACGCCCAGGCGATCGAGGGGCGCATCGACTGGGGCGAGGAGTGCTTCGGCTACCGGTTCGGCGACCCGTGGTCGCGCAACGACCTGGACTCGGCCGGGCACACGATGCGCTCGGTGGTCGTCAGCCCGTACTTCGACTGGGGCGACGACCGGCCGCCGCGGATCCCGTACCACGAGACGGTGATCTACGAGGCGCACGTCAAGGGCCTCACCGCCCGGCATCCGGACATCCCGCCCGCGCTGCGCGGCACCTACGCGGCCCTCGCCCACCCGGTGATCATCGATCATCTGACGTCGATCGGCGTCACGGCGGTCGAGCTGATGCCGGTGCACCAGTTCGTCCACGACGACGCGCTGATCCAGCGGGGCCTGCGCAACTACTGGGGCTACAACACCATCGGCTTCTTCGCGCCGCACGGCGAGTACTCCTCGTCGGGGGAGCGCGGGGAGCAGGTGCTGGAGTTCAAGGCGATGGTGAAGGCGCTGCACGAGGCCGGCATCGAGGTGATCCTCGACGTGGTCTACAACCACACCGCCGAGGGCAACCACCTGGGGCCGACGCTGTCCTTCCGGGGGATCGACAACGCCTCGTACTACCGGCTGACCGACGGCGACCAGCGCTACTACATGGACACCACGGGCACCGGGAACAGCCTGCTGATGCGCAGCCCGCACGTGCTGCAGCTGATCATGGACTCGCTGCGGTACTGGGTGACGGAGATGCACGTGGACGGGTTCCGGTTCGACCTGGCCGCGACGCTGGCCCGCGAGCTGCACGAGGTGGACCGGCTGTCGGCGTTCTTCGACCTCGTCCAGCAGGACCCGGTGGTGTCGCAGGTCAAGCTGATCGCCGAGCCGTGGGACGTGGGGGAGGGCGGCTACCAGGTCGGGAACTTCCCGCCGCTGTGGACGGAGTGGAACGGCCAGTACCGCGACACGATGCGCGACTACTGGCGCGGGCAGCCGGGCGCGCTGCCCGACTTCGCGTCCCGGCTGACCGGGTCGTCCGACCTGTACGCCGACGACGGCCGCCGCCCGATCGCCTCGATCAACTTCGTGACCTGCCACGACGGGTTCACGCTGCACGACCTGGTGTCGTACGACGGCAAGCACAACGAGGCCAACGGCGAGGACAACCGGGACGGCAGCGACGACAACCGCTCGTGGAACTGCGGCCACGAGGGCCCGGTCGACGACCTCGACATCATCGCGCTGCGGGAGCGGCAGAAGCGCAACCTCCTGACCACCCTGTTCCTCTCGCAGGGCGTCCCGATGCTGCTGCACGGCGACGAGCTCGGCCGCACCCAGCAGGGCAACAACAACGCCTACTGCCAGGACACCGAGATCTCCTGGGTGGACTGGACGGGCCTCCACGAGGACACGTTCTTCGACGAGCGCGGCCCGCTGCTCGACTTCGTCCGGCGGCTGTCGAAGCTGCGGACGGACCATCCGGTGTTCCGGCGCCGCCGCTTCTTCGTCGGCGACCGGCCGTCCGGGGACGACAGGACGGGCCGGGGCGGCGTCTCCGACCTGGCCGACCTGGTGTGGTTCACCCCGGGCGGCGAGGAGATGGCCGGGACGGACTGGTCCGCGGGGTTCAACAAGTCGCTGACCGTGTTCCTGAACGGGGAGGCGATCGGCGAGCCGGACCGGCGGGGCCGGCAGGTGCGGGACGACTCGTTCCTGCTGCTGTTCAGCGCGCACGACGGCGAGCTGGCGTTCGCGCTGCCGCCCGCCGCGTACGGGCAGATGTGGATCAAGGTGCTGGACACCGCCGACCCGCTGCTCGCCGAGGAGGAGTCGCCGGTCGTGAAGGCCGGGGAGTCCGTGAAGGTCGCGGCCCGCTCCGTCCAGGTGCTACGCCGTGTCTGACCTGCCTCCCCCCGAGCACGACGACCCCCCGTCCGGCACCTACAGGCTCCAGCTCCGCGGCACGCCCGACGGCCGCTTCGGGTTCGCCGAGGCCGCCGCGCTCGCCCCGTACCTGTCGGCTCTCGGGGTGTCGCACGTGTACCTGTCGCCCGTCCTGCGGGCCGCGCCGGGCTCCACGCACGGCTACGACGTGGTCGACCACTCCCGGCTGTCGGACGAGCTGGGCGGCGGCGAGGCGTTCGGCGCGATGGCGGAGCGGTTCCGCGCGCACGGGCTGCGGGTGCTGGTCGACATCGTCCCCAACCACATGGCCGTTCCGGTGCCGCCGGACCTGAACCTGCCGCTCGACGCCGTCCTGGCGACGGGGCCGTCGTCGCCGTACGCGAAGTGGTTCGACGTGGACTGGGACGCGGGCGGCGGGCGGCTCGTCCTGCCCGGCCAGGGCGAGCCGAACTACCGCAGGTTCTTCGACATCTCCGGGCTGATCGGGCTGCGGCAGGAGGAGCCGGAGGTCTTCGAGCGGACGCACGCGCTGCTGCTCGGCCTGGTCGGGCAGGGCCTGGTGGACGGCCTGCGCGTCGACCACCCGGACGGCCTCGCCGACCCGCGCGGGTACCTGCGCCGCCTGGCTGGCGCCGCGTCCGGCCGCTGGCTGCTCGTCGAGAAGATCACCGAGGGGGCGGAGCGGCTGCCCGCGGACTGGCCGTGCGCGGGCACGACCGGCTACGACTCGCTCGGGATGATCGGCGGCCTGTTCGTCGACCCGGCGGGCGAGGAGCCGCTCACCGAGCTCTACACGGCGCTGACGGGCGGACCCGCGGCCTTCGAGGAGGTCGAGCACGACGCCCGCCTGCACGCCGCGACCCACGGCATGAAGCCGGAGATGGACCGGCTGATGCGCGTCCTCGGGCGCGTGGTGGGGAAGCAGGACGCGGACCTGGAACAGGCCCTGCAGGCGCTGCTCGTGGCCATGCCCGTCTACCGGGCGTACGTCGTGCCCGGTGAGGACCCGCCTCCGCAGGCCGTGGACGTGCTCACCGAGGCCGCGCAGAGAGCGCGCGGGCACCTGCCCGAGGAGCTGCATCCGGCGCTCGACACGGTGGTGGAGATGGCGCTCGGGCGAGGCGAGAACGCCGATCCCGAGTTCATCGTGCGGTTCCAGCAGACGGCCGCGCCGCTGGCCGCCAAAGGCGTCGAGGACACCGCCTTCTACCGCTGGAACCGTATGGCCGTCCTCAACGAGGTGGGCGGCGACCCGGGGCGCTTCTCCGTCAGTCCCGCCGACTTCCACGCCCACTGCATCAGGCTCGCGCGGGACTGGCCGTCCACGATGACGACGCTGTCCACGCACGACACCAAACGCCAGGAGGACGTGCGGGCGCGGCTGGCCGTCCTGTCCGAGCTGCCGGACGAGTGGGCCGACGCGGTGCACCGGTGGCGTTCCTGGTGGGGGCCCGCCGAGTCGCCGATGGAACCCGACCTGGAGTACCTGCTCTGGCAGACGCTCGTCGGCGCATGGCCGATCACCCCCGACCGGCTGCGCGAGTTCCTCGTCAAGGCGATGCGCGAGGCCAAGACCCGCACGTCCTGGGCCGAGCAGGACACCGCCTACGAGAACGCCGCCCTCGGGTACGCCCGGCGCGTCCTGGAGGACCCCGACCTCGTCACCGACCTGACCGCGTTCGTGGCGCGGCTCGAACCGTACGCGCGGGTGAACGGGCTGGGGCAGAAGCTCGTCCAGCTCGCGATGCCGGGCGTCCCCGACGTCTACCAGGGCTGCGAGCTGACCGGCCTGGCGCTCGTCGACCCCGACAACCGGCGGCCGGTGGACTACGGGCGGCGCCGGGAGCGGCTGCACCGGCTCGACACCGGCCGGCCGCCGAGGGACGTCGACGACGAGAAGCTCCTGGTCACGGCGCGGACCCTCCGGCTGCGCCGCACCCATCCGCAGTGGTTCGGGCCGCCGGCGGCGCACGAGCCGGTCGCGGTGGCGGGGCCCGCCGCCGACCACGTCGTCGCGTTCCGGCGGGGCGGCGCGATCGCGCTCGCCACCCGGCTCCCCGCCGGCCTGGATCGCGAGGGCGGCTGGGACCGGACGGAGGTGGACGTCGGCCGGCAGGGCTGGCGGGACGTCCTCACCGGCGCCACGCACTGGGGCCCGCGCCTCGAAGCCGCCGAGGTGTTCGCGCATCTGCCCGTCGCGCTGATCGTCCCCCGGGAGATCGACAGGTGAACCCTCCGGAAGATCGGCAGAGGAGCCGGCCGTTCGAGGTCTGGGCCCCGGGGGCCCGGCGCGTCGATGTCGTCGTCGCGGGAGAGCGCCGTCCCATGGCGGCGGCGGAGGGACGGCCGGGCTGGTGGACGGCCGGCGTGCCCGGCGCGGGGCACGGGACGGACTACGGGTTCGCGCTGGACGGCGCCGCCGATCCCCTGCCCGACCCGCGCTCCCCGTGGCAGCCGTCCGGCGTGCACGGTCTCAGCCGCGTCTACGAGCACGACCGGTTCGCCTGGACGGACGGGCGATGGCGCGGACGCCCGCTGCCCGGCAGCGTCCTGTACGAGATGCACGTCGGCACGTTCACGCCCGAAGGGACGTTCGACGCCGCGATCGAGCGTCTCGACCATCTCGTCACGCTCGGGATCGACGCCGTGGAACTCCTGCCCGTCGCGTCCTTTCCGGGCCACCACGGATGGGGCTACGACGGTGCCCTCCTATGGGCGCCCCACGAGCCTTATGGCGGCCCTGACGCGCTGAAGCGTTTCGTCGATGCCGCACATGCGCGTGGCCTCGCCGTCGTCTTGGACGTCGTCTACAACCATCTCGGGCCCGACGGAAACCACCTGGGCGACTTCGGTCCCTACTTCACCAGCGCCCACAGCACCCCTTGGGGCGACGCGGTCAACTACGACCAGGAAGGCTCGGACGAGGTCCGTGCCTTCGCCATAGGGAACGCGTTGATGTGGCTGCGGGATTACCACTTCGACGGGCTACGCCTGGACGCCGTCCATGCCATCACCGACCACAGCGCCGTCCATCTCCTGGAAGAGATGGCGCAGGCGGTGTCGGCCTTGTCCGCGCAGTTGGGACGGCATCTGTTCCTCATAGCGGAATCGGACCTGAACGATCCGCGCCTCGTCACCTCGCGGGAGGCGGGCGGATACGGGCTCGACGCCCAGTGGAGCGACGATTTCCACCACTGCCTGCACGCCGCGCTGACCGGTGAACGGCAGGGTTATTACTGCGACTTCGGTTCTCTGGAGACCCTCAAGAAAGCACTGACGAGGGTGTTCGTCCACGACGGAACGATGTCGACGTACCGGGGACGCAGGCACGGCCGTCCCGTGGACCTGGAAAAGCTGCCCGCCCACCGGTTCCTCGGTTTTCTGCAGAACCACGACCAGGTCGGTAACAGGGGCGCGGGGGACCGTATAGGCGCCGTCCTAGCCGGGGCGGGGCTCCCTCCCGGGCTGCTCAAGGTCGGCGCGGCGCTGCTCGTCCTGGCGCCGTTCACACCGATGCTCTTCATGGGCGAGGAATGGGGCGCCTCCACGCCCTGGTGCTACTTCACCGACCACCAGGACCCGGAACTGGCGCGGGCCGTCAGCGAGGGCCGGCGCAGGGAGTTCTCCCGGCACGGCTGGACGGGCGAGGTCCCCGATCCACAGGCTGTGGAAACCTTCCGCCGGTCCGTCCTCGACTGGGCCGAGCCCGCCGCCGGACCGCACGCCGGCCTGCTGGAATGGCACCGGTCCCTGATCGCGCTGCGCCGCGCCCGGCCGGAGTTGAACGACCCGCGCCTGACCGCCGCGTCCGTCGTGACCAGCGAAGCCGACGGCAGCGCCGGCGCCGGCGGTGCGGCCGGCCGCTGGCTGGTCATGCGGCGCGGCGGCGTCCGCGTGGCGGCGAACCTCGGCGACGCGACCGTCCGGCTCCCGCTGCCCGGGGCCGGGGCCCGCCTGCTGCTCGCGTCAGATCCGGCAATCCGGTTGGAAACCGGCGTCAACGGCGATTCCAAAACCCCGGTCGTGATCCTCCCGGGCGCGTCGGCCGCCGTCTGCGGATGACGCTCACGGCGGCGCGCCCGCCGCCCGCCGCCCGGCGGCCCGCGGCGCGATGTCCGCCTAGCTCCCGGTACCGACCGGAAGATGGGTGTTCGAGGATGTACTACGAGTGGCAAACCGCAGGTCAAGAGCGCGGCGGCACCCGGGAAACGTTCAAGAATGGTCATACGATCGGTTCATGACCTCAGTACTGCTCGCCGAGGACGACACGTCCATCTCCGAGCCTCTCGCCCGCGCGCTGCGTCGCGAGGGGTACACCGTCGAAGTCAGCCCGGACGGTCCGCAGGCGCTCGAGCGGGCGCTCGGGGGCGGCGTGGACCTCATTGTTCTCGACCTGGGCCTACCCGAGCTGGACGGCCTGGAGGTGGCCCGCCGGGTCCGTGCCGAGGGGCATGGAGTGCCCATCCTGATCCTGACCGCCCGGGCCGACGAGGTCGACACCGTCGTCGGTCTCGACGCGGGCGCCGACGACTACGTCACCAAGCCGTTCCGCCTGGCCGAGCTGCTGGCCCGGGTCCGCGCGCTGCTGCGCCGCGGCAGCACCGAGACCCCGATCGTCCAGGGGGTGCGGATCGACGCCGAGTCGCGCCGCGCCTGGATGGGCGATCAGGAACTGCAGCTCACCACCAAGGAGTTCGACCTGCTGCGCGTCCTCGTCCGGGACGCCGGGAAGGTCGTGACCCGCGAACAGATCATGCGCGAGGTGTGGGACACCAACTGGTGGGGTTCCACGAAGACCCTCGACATGCACATCTCCTGGCTGCGCCGCAAACTCGGCGACGACGCCGGCAGCCCCCGCTACATCACCACCGTGCGGGGCGTCGGCTTCCGGTTCGAGCGCGGCGACTGACAGGCCCGTACCGGCCGCCATGGCCGCGCGGTCAGCCCCCGGGCCTTCCCGAGAGGCCCGGGGCGCCCCGCCCGGGCGTGGCCCCACCATAAGGAGCCCAGATGAGGCGCCGACTCCTCCTGTCGACGCTCGCGGTGGCGGTGGTCGCGATCCTGTTGCTCGGCATACCCCTCGCCTACGCCGCCCACAAGCTCATCTACGAGGAGGCCGGGCAGTCCCTCGACCGGGAGGCGTCCGCCATCGCCGGCGGGGTCGCCTACACCCTCGAGTCGCGCCAGCCGGTCACCGGCGCCGCGATCGCGCGGGAGTACCCCGGCCGGTACATCGCGGTCACCCTGCCGGGTGGCGCCGCCGTCGAGGCGGGGCCGCGGCCCCGTCCGGGCGCGCGGCAGCTCACCGCGACCGCGGCGGGGCAGGGCGTGCGGGTGCGGATGTCGCGGCCCGCCTCCCAGCTGAAGGACCAGGAACTGCGGCTGCTGCTGTTCATCGGCAGCCTCGCGCTGCTCGGCGTCGCCGTCACCGTCGGCCTCGCGATGGTCCAGGCCCGCAAGCTGACGCTGCCGCTGCGCGACCTCGCCGAGACAGCCGACCGGCTCGGCACCGGCAACGCCCGGCCGCGCCGGCGCCGCTACGGCATCCCGGAGGTCGACCGGGTCGCCGAGGTGCTGGACCGCAGCGCCGTCCGCATCGCCGACCTGCTCGCCGCGAGCCGCGAGTTCGCCTCCGACGCCTCCCACCAGCTGCGCACCCCGCTGACCGCGCTGTCCATGCGGCTGGAGGAGATGATCGATGCGGCCGACTACCCCGACGTCGTCCGCGAGGAGGGCGCCGCGGCCGTCGCGCAGGCTGAGCGGCTCGTCGCCGTCGTCGAGCAGCTGCTCGCCCGCGCCCGCCACGACCGCACCGGCGGCGCCGTCGCCTCGCCGATCGACGACATCATCCGCCAGCAGGTGGAGGAGTGGCGGCCGATCTTCCGGCGGGACGGCCGGGACGTGCGGATCGTCGGCGAGCAGGGCCTGGTCGGCATGACCAACCCGGAGGGCCTGTCGCAGATCGTCGCGACGCTGCTGGACAACTCGCTGATGCACGGCGCCGGGACCGTCACCATCCACACCAAGCCGGGCGCCAGCTCGGTGGTGGTGGAGGTCGGCGACGAGGGCGCCGGGATACCGCCCGAGCTGGAGCCGCGGATCTTCGAGCGGAGCGTCAGCGGCGGCCGCGGCACCGGCCTCGGCCTCTACCTGGCCCGCTCGCTGGCCGTGGTGGACGGCGGGCGGCTGGAGCTGCTCCAGTCCCGCCCGGCGGTGTTCGGGGTGTTCCTGCGGGAGGCGGCGGAGGCCCGGCTGGCCGGAGAACGCGTCGTCCTGGGGCCCGCCTAGCGGGGGGCCTGCCAGGAGAGGCGGTGCCGGGGCGGCTCGGAGAGCGCGCGAGGCCGGGAGGGAACGCCGTGCGAGGTCAGGAGAACTGGGCGTAGTCGCCCGCGGCGTCCTGGTCGAGCGGGTGACCGAGCCGCCCCGACGGGCCGGACCCGCCGTTCATGGCGCGCGGGCTGGTCGCGGCGTGCGCGCCGGGCCCCTCGGGCAGCCCGGACGCCGGGTCGACGGGCGGGGCGCTCGCGGGCAGGAAGACCCACTTCTTGTACGACCAGAAGCGGAACAGCGTGGCGACGCCGGTGCCGATCACCAGCGAGATGTTGTAGGGGATCGCGCCCGTCAGCCCCAGCACGTAGTGCGTGAACCCGATGAACATCTCGGTGATCACCAGGCCGACGCCGTTCAGCGCGAAGAACAGCACGTACTCGCGGCCGAGCCCGGTCCGGTCGCGGTGCCGGAACGTCCAGTAGCGGTTGGCGAGGTAGGCGAACGTCGTCGCGACGACGGTGGCGACGCCGTTGGAGGTCAGCGGGCCCATGCCGAGGCCGCTGTTCATCCCGTTCCCGATGCCGACCGTGATCACGAAGGCGATCGCGCCCACGCTGCCGAACTGGGCGAGTTCGCGCAGCAGGTGCGCGAAACGCCGGTTGAGAGTGGCGATCAGGTTCACGAAGGGAACCGTCCTTCCGGACCTCGGCTGGTGGCGCCGCGGTCGTTGACGCGGCCGGTGCGGGGGCACAACGAGGATAGACGCCCCCGACCCCACGACGTCGGAACATGAACGTTCTGCGTTTTCCTCGCGTTCCCTGCCCCGAGCCCGGAGGTCCACACCTGGTCCGACGCCCGGAACGGGGGAATTGTTCGGGTCCATGGGCCGATAGCCTTCTGACGTGAGCAATCCACCTCAGACACCGGTCGTCGGCATGGCGGGCGGCGGGCAGCTGGCCCGGATGACCCAGCAGGCCGCGATCGCCCTCGGCGTGCCGCTGCGCGTCCTCGCCGGGTCGGCGGACGACTCGGCGGCGAAGGTCGTCGCGGACGTCCAGGTCGGCGACGACCGCGCCCTGGACGACCTGATGGCGTTCGCCAAGGGGTGCGACGTGGTGACGTTCGACCACGAGCACGTCCCCGACCTGCACATCAGGGAGGTCGAGATCTCCGGGGTGCCGTGCCGGCCGGGCTCGGCGGCCCTCGCCCACGCCCAGGACAAGCTGGTCATGCGGGACCGGCTGTCGGCGTTCGGCGCGCCCTGCCCCGCCTACGCGCCCCTGCCCTCGGCCGACCCGGTGCCCGCGCTGGAGGCGTTCGGCCGGGAGCACGGCTGGCCGGTGGTGCTGAAGGCGACCCGCGGCGGCTACGACGGCAAGGGCGTCTGGATCGCCGACGAGCCCGGCGTCGAGACCGCCGAGCTGGTGGAGCGGCTGATCGGCGAGGGCGTCGACCTGATGGTCGAGCAGCACGTTCAGTTCCGGCGGGAGCTGGCCGCGCTCGTCGCCCGCTCCCCCTACGGGCAGGGCGCCGCGTACCCGATCGTGGAGACCGTCCAGAACGACGGCATCTGCGTCGAGGTGATCTCCCCGGCACCGGGCCTGTCCGGCGAGCTGGCCGCCGAGGCGCAGAGCCTCGCGCTGCGGATCGCCGACGAGCTGGGCGTCGCGGGCCTGCTCGCGGTCGAGCTGTTCGAGACCGGGGCGCCGGAGGGCGGACAGGGCGGCGGGAGCGGCCTGGTGGTGAACGAGCTGGCGATGCGCCCGCACAACTCCGGGCACTGGACGATCGAGGGCGCCCGCACGTCCCAGTTCGAGCAGCACCTGCGGGCCGTCCTGGACCTGCCGCTCGGCTCCACCGAGCCCACCGCCCCCTACACGGTGATGGCGAACGTCCTCGGCGGCGACGACCCGGACGTCTACTCCCGCTACGTCCACGTGATGGCGCACGATCCGGGCGTCAAGGTGCACATGTACGGCAAGGAGTCCCGGCCGGGCCGCAAGATCGGCCATGTGACCGTGCTCGGTGACGACCTGCCCGACCTGCGGGAACGCGCCCGGCATGCGGCGGACTACCTGCGCTGGGGGACGGCGATGAAGGAACACGCATGAGCGAAGCGAACCGGGGGGCGTGGGGGGTCGTCCCCCCACAGGAGGCACGCATGAGCGAAGCGAACCGGGGGGTGTGGGGGGTCGTCCCCCCACAGGAGGCACGCATGAGCGAAGCGAACCGGGGGGCGTGGGGGTCGTCTCCTCACAGGAGGCACGCATGAGCCCGTTGGTGGGCGTGGTCATGGGCAGCGACTCCGACTGGCCGGTCATGAAGGCCGCGGGGGAGGCCCTGGAGGAGTTCGGCGTCCCCTACGAGGCCGACGTCGTGTCCGCGCACCGGATGCCGCACGACATGATCGCCTACGGCGAGCAGGCCGCCGGGCGCGGGCTCCGGGCGATCATCGCGGGCGCCGGCGGCGCCGCGCACCTGCCCGGCATGCTCGCGTCGGTGACGCCGCTGCCGGTGATCGGCGTGCCCGTCCCGCTGAAGTACCTCGACGGCATGGACTCGCTGCTGTCGATCGTGCAGATGCCCGCCGGGGTCCCGGTCGCGACGGTCGCGGTCGGCGCCGCCCGCAACGCCGGGCTGCTGGCCGTCCGCATCCTCGCGGCGTCCGACGAGGCGCTCCAGGCGAAGATGAAGGACTTCCAGCAGGCGCTGTACGACCAGGCCAAGGCGAAGGGCGAACGGCTCCGAGAGAGCCTCTGACGGCCTCGCGCGGCCCGGTGCCGCGGCTTGCTCTCGCTCGGGACCGGCGGGTTCCACCGGCGGGTTCCACCGGCGGGTTCCACCGGCGGGTTCCACCGGCGGGTTCCTCAGTGCCGGCGGCTCCACTCCACGGCGGGGCAGCGGTCCATGACCACGTCGAGCCCGGCCTCCTTCGCGCGCCGGGCCGCCGCCTCGTCGACCACGTCGAGGGGCATCCACACGGCCTTCGCGCCCGCCGCGATCGCCTCGTCCACGGCCGCGCCCGCGTGCTCGGAGCGCCGGTAGACGCCGACGACGTCCACGTCCGCCGCGTCCGGCACGTCGGCCAGGGACGCGTAGCCCTGCTCGCCCAGCACCGTGCCGCCCGACGGATGCACCGGGATGATCCGCTTGCCGCGCCGCTGCAGCAGCCGCGCCTGGTTGTAGACCTCCCGGGCCGGGTTGTCGCTCAGGCCCACGAACGCCCACGTCCTGGACTCGCTGAGCAGCCGGCTGATCACGTCCGGGTCGGCGTAGACATCACCCATGCCCGCGACAACACCCGCCGGGCCCCGATCGTTCCCGTTCAGGGGCGGCCGAGGGCGCGGTAGTTCCAGCCGGCGGTCCGCCAGCGCTCGGGGTCCAGGGCGTTGCGGCCGTCCACGATGTTGCGCTCCGCCACCACCGCGGACAGGTCCGCCGGGTCCATGTCGCGGAACTCCCGCCATTCGGTCAGCAGCAGCACGACGTGCGCATCCCTGACCGCGTCCAGCGCCGACGGCGCGAAGTCCAGCGACGGCTGGGCGCGGCGGGCGTTCTCCATCGCGCGCGGGTCGTAGACGGTCACCCGGCCGCCCTGCGCGCGGATCGTCGCGGCGACGTCCAGCGCGGGCGAGTCGCGCACGTCGTCGGAGTTCGGCTTGAACGCCGCGCCGAGCACCCCGACCGTCCGGTCCGCGAACGAGCCGCCGAGCAGCTGCCGGGCGAGGTCCACCATCCGGATCCGGCGCCTGATGTTGATCTCGTCGACCTCGCGCAGGAACGTCAGCGCCTGGTCGGCGCCCAGCTCCCCGGCCCGCGCCATGAACGCGCGGATGTCCTTGGGCAGGCAGCCGCCGCCGAACCCGAGCCCGGGGCCGAGGAACCGGCCGCCGATCCGGTCGTCGTACGACAGCGCCTCCGACAGCTTGGTCACGTCCGCGTGCGCGGCCTCGCAGACCTCCGCCATCGCGTTGATGAACGAGATCTTGGTGGCCAGGAACGCGTTCGCCGACACCTTGACCAGCTCGGCGGTGGCGTAGTCGGCGGTGAGGAACGGCGTGTCGTCGGCGATCATCGTCCGGTAGATCTCGCGCAGCACCTTCTCCGCGTGCTCGGCGGCGCCCTGCTCGGCGGGCAGCCCGGCGACGATCCGGTCCGGGTGCAGGGTGTCCTCGACGGCGAACCCCTCGCGCAGGAACTCGGGGTTCCACGCGAGGACGGCGTCGCCGCCCGCCGGCGCGGTCCTCGCGACCGTCTCGGCGAGCCGCGCCGCCGTCCCCACCGGCACCGTCGACTTGCCGACGATCAGGCAGGGCCGGTGCAGCAGCGGCGCGAGCGCGCCGACCGCCGCGTCCACGTAGGCGAGGTCGGCGGCGTACTCGCCCGCCTTCTGCGGGGTCCCGACGCACAGGAAGTGGACGTCGCCGAAGTCGGCGACCTCCTCGTAGGACGTGGTGAACCGCAGCCGCCCGCTCTCCAGGCCGCGGCGCAGCACCGGTTCGAGCCCGGGTTCGTAGAACGGCAGGTCACCGGCCGCGAGCCGGGCGATCTTGTCCTTGTCGGCGTCCAGGCCGAGCACCTCGAAGCCCAGGTCGGCCATGCAGGCCGCATGGGTGGCACCGAGGTAACCGGTTCCGATGACCGTCAGCCGCTGGGTCAAGGCGGGCTCCTTCCGGTTCGCTGCCGCCGTCGTACGCCCTAGTCAACCTTCCCCGAAGTGCTGCCCGGTACCGGTGGGGGCGCAGCGGAGTCTACTGGCCGGTAGCATTTGCGTCATGAGCCATGACTTTCCCGCGTACGCGCCGTCGGAGGAGCAGGAGTTGCTGCGGGCGACGGTGCGTGAGCTGGCGGATGCCAAGATCGCGCCGTTCGCGGCGGAGGTGGACGAGGACGCGCGTTTCCCGCAGGAGG
>NZ_JAGEOK010000056.1 GCF_017573545.1 Actinomadura nitritigenes
CCCAGCTCAAGTCATGGCGAATCCTACGGAAGCTGCGCTGCTGCCCCCACCGCGCCGGCCGCATCGCCAAGGCCATCCATACCCTGCAACTCCGCGAAACCGCAGCACGCTGAAAAAGGCTCAGTGTTCTTCTCGGGGTTCTGGCTATGACCAGAAGCCCTCGCCGGGGGTGTTCTTGCAGGTCATGGTGCTTCTGCATCTTCTGTTCGTGGGCCCGACTCGTCACCAGGACGACTCCTGGTAATAGTCCGCGCGTGTGTGTGGTCCATGCTCTGGTGCGGTCCCCTGCGGGTCCTGTGTTGGCCCAGTCCCCTCACCTCTTCCACCTCCAAGCGGTGTACGCCCACCGGGTGCTGCCGGCGCCCCACGGCGCCGCTGGTGGTGGCGGCTCGCGCACTCGAGGTCGGCTCGCGGGCGCTGAAGGCGAGGTGCCTGACGAGGTGAGGTGTCGAGTCCCCACACCGTTCCAGCACCTTCGGTGAGATTCCTGACGGAAAGACGTCGAGATTCCCGCGTCTCCCGCCGCCCCGATCCGATTCCGCATCATGAAATCGCTGTTTGCGATCGCTTGGGTTTAGGGGCGTCCGGGTGTGAATGGTGACATCGTTCAGTCGTTGAGGTGATTAAAAATTGTGGCCGCAGGTGCTTGCTCATGGGTGTGGTATCGAGAAATGGTCGAGCTCCCGGTGAACGGGAACGGCACCGAATCGGGGTTGCCGCAACAAATGCAATGGGAGTCGAAATGGCCACGAAGAACACGACCGCGACCGCCGCTAACAGGAACGGCGCTGACGGTGCGCACGGGGCGGGCGACGGTGCGGCTGGTATGCCGGGCGGGGTACGTCCGGCGGGGGCGGCTCGGGCGGTGTGGGACGCGCTGAGGGGCAACCCGGGCGGCACGGTGGCGGGGATCGCGGCGGCGGCGGGTGTCAGCCGCGCGAGCGTGGGGCGCGTCCTGACCACCCTGGAGACGGACGGGCACGCGGTCCGCACGCGCGACAGCCGGGACGGCGGCAAGAGCCAGCCCGACACCTGGCATGCCACCGACACCACAACCGGCGGCACCGCCGACACCGGCACCGCCGACACGGGCGCCGGTGAGACCGTCACGGCACCGACTCGCCCCGCCCCGGACGCGGGCGGTGATGCAGGGTCCGGCCCGGCAGCCCCAACCAGCACGGGCACGGCTGACACGGGCACCCAGGCGGACGGGGACGGGGAGCCGGGGTTGGATCCAGCGGCGGTGGCCGAGGCGCGGGACGCGCTGACGGCGTTGCGTGACGGGATCACGGTCGCGCTGGCGGCGTTGGACGACGGTGACGGTGACGGGGCGCTGTCGGCGGTCGAGGGCGCTTACAGCGGGTCGGGGTTGGTGCGGCGGCTGGTGCGGTCGGCGGCGCGGGGGCCGGTGCGGACGGCGTCGGGGCGGGTGCGGACGGCGCCGGGTGTGATGCGCGCGAAGGTCGCCGCGCACCTGACCGCGCATCCGGGCGCGGCGTTCACGCCGCACGAGGTGGCGAAGGTGATCGGTCATTCGGCGGGCGCGGTGTCCAACGCCCTGGACCGGCTCGCCGAGGCCGGTGACGCCGAGTTGGTGTGCGAACGCCACCACCACCCACCGCACCGCCGATCGCAAGGCGACCGCGCCGACCGTGCCTGCTGCGCGCTGACCGCTGCATCTACCGCCGCAATCGGGGCGGGCGCTGTACCGCCCGCCCCCGGCGCACCGATCACCGACACCACCGCTTGGAGGCATGCCATGACCACCGCTCCCGCTTCCCCGACCGCTGCCGTCGCACCGACCAGCGGCACCACACCGCCGCCGCACCGACCAGCACTCGCCCCGCCGCAGCGTCGGGTGCCGTGCCCACGCCGCAGCCGGGCGGGCGGCTCGGGCAGGGGGAGTTGCGACGCCGGGTCGCCGCCGTACTAGCCGACCAGCCGCAGAACCTGTTCACCCCAGGTGAGATCGCCAGGCACCTGGGCCGGTCGGCGGGGGCAGTCGCCAACGCCCTGGACACGCTCACCGACCGGGGGCAGGCCGAACGGGTGGCGGGGCGGCCGCGCCGCTACCGCGCCACCGCCACCACTCCCGACGCCGTCAAGGCCACCACCACGAGCGCTCGGGCGGCGCGCCGCACGCCACCGCCTGCGTCCGCCGCCCCCTCGTCCAGCACCACCACCCCCACCCCCACCGCCGCTGCCGCTACCGGCACGGCAGCGGCGGCGGGTGGGAAGACGGCGCCGCAGTACGGGCGCGGGCCGGTCGTGCGCCCGAACGGTCAGGCCTACCACCCGCGTGCGCTGGCAGATCTGCCGGACGTTGCGGCGTTGCGGCGGTTGCGTGAGGCATCGATCGCGGCGCTGCTGTACGGGCCGCCCGGCACCGGGAAGACGTCCCTGGTGGAGGCGGCGTTCCCGGATTTGATCACGGTCGTCGGGGACGCTGACACCGCTGTCGCCGATTTCGTCGGCGAGTACACCCAGGCGCCCGGCGGCGGGTATGAGTTCGTGTTCGGGCCGCTGGTCACGGCGATGACCGAGGGCTGGTGCCTGTTCATCGATGACGCGACATTGATCTCGCCGAAGGTGCTGGCGGTTGTGTATCCGGCGATGGATGGCCGCCGCCAGATCACCGCGAAGGCCCACAAAGGTGAGACGATTACCGCCGCCGAGGGGTTCTACGTGGTCGCTTCCCGGTCGTCGTCGGTGACCGCGGCTTGGTCAGTCGCGCGGTGATGCCGTTCTCCCGGCAGACCCGCTCGAACATCACCTCGGCCGGGAACGGCTTGGTGAACAGCCCGGTGAACTGCTTGCCATTGTCCGTCAGCACCTCCGATGGGACGCCGTGTCGGCCATCGCGTCGATGAATGCTGACAGACCGCCCGCCCGCCCGGACGGCTTGGCCACCACCTACGCGATCACTACGGAGCGGGAGTGGTCGTCGATGCCGGTGACCAGCTTGCACTCGCGCCCGCCGGCCAAGAATTCAGGCTGTGGCGTTCAGGCCGGGCGCTTTGCCGGCGGTCTTCACCTGATGAGGCACGCGGCGCCGTTCGAGAGCTTGGCGGCCGAGTTCGAGAAGATCGTCGGTCGTGTTGTACTTGATCAGTTCGGCGAGGTCGGGTGAGTACTGTCCGACGATCTGCTGCACCCGGATCGCGGCGAGAGAACCAAGCGCGTCGTAGACCTCGACGAACAGTTCGTACGATTCGCGGCGCGGCCACCTGCTGGGCAGGAGGTTCGACGGCAGGTCCGGGTCGATACCCGGGAAGCTCCGCCAACTGTCCATGATGTGCGTGCGGGACAGCAGGGCCTGGCGCGCGCCGACGTGACCGTTGCGGACCTGTGTGCGGAGAGGTTCGTAGGCGGTGACGAACTCGGTGTAGCGTGCCGCGATCTCGTCCAGGTCCCAGGCATCGATCGGCCGCCGTGTCGACGGCGTGTGCTCGACCGCGCGGAAGATGGTGACCTCTCCCAGACCCAGCTCGTCGAACTCCTGGTGGGCTTGCTCCGCGACCGGCCTGGCCGAGACCCAGGTACCGTCGTAGAGCGGCGCGAACCCCAGCCAGCGCAGCCGCGAGTAGATCGAGTAGCGCAGTTCGCGCTCGCGCTCGGACAGGGTGAACATCACAACGGTCCACTGCCCGTCCCAGGACCCGTTCTCCTGACCGAACGAAACGAACCGGTAGCCGCCGGCCATGAGCATGTCCGAGGCCCCGGGCGCCAAGCCGTAGTAGGAGTTGCGGCCCACTTTCGAGGGGACCACGACTCCTCGCCGGGCCAGCCGGTTGAGCGCGGCGCGGGCCGCTGTGGGGCCGATGTCGAATTCACCGAGCAGGGCGACGAGCGCGGCGGAAGGCAGGTGCTCGGTGCGCCCTACCCAGTAGTCACCGAGCAACGTGGTCAGCAGGTGCTGCGACGACGAGCCTGCTTGTGATCTCGGCAGGTCCAGGGACGGCGTCGGACTCATCCGATCACTCCCCGCCTGGCGAGCTCGTCGATCCGGCCACCGGAATATCCGAGGAGATCGTGGTACACCCGCTCGTTGTCCTCGCCGAGGGCCGGCACCGACGAACGGTAACCGGTCCGGGAACGCGACAAGTGCACTGGCAGGCCGCTGCCGATCAGTCCCTCGGCGGTCCCGTAGGTCGGGTGTCGTAGTGGCATCGTGTCACCCCGGGACAGCAACAGCTCATCGCCCACCGCTTCAGCCGGCCGGCGCACCGGCGCACACGGTACGCCGCGTGCCTCTAGAGTCGCGACGACGTCTTCTGTGGTGCGTGTTCTCGTCCACTCCTCGATGAGCTCGTGCAGTTCGTCGGCGTGCTCCACCCGGCCGTCTCGGCTGGCGAACCGCTCGTCGTGGCACAACTCGGGTCGCCCGAGTGCGGCAAGGACGCCTTCGGCGAACTTCGTTTCCGGGGCGCAGATCGCGACCCATCCGTCTTTGGTGCGAAACACCCCGAACGGCGCAAGCCGCGGCATGAAGCGACCGGTGCGACCGGACCGGCCGAGCGGCTCGAGCAGATGGGACTGTTCGCCGGCCACCAAGGCCGTGAGGGAACCGAGCATGGACACATCCACATGCTGCCCGATTCCAGTGGCCTCCGCTTGGCGTAGCGCACCGAGAATGCCGATCACAGCGAACAAGGGCGCGGACAGGTCCCCTACCGGGATGCCGACACGCACCGGCGGATCACCGTCCCCGCCGGAGGTCATCATCGTGCCGGAGAGCGCCTGGATGATCGCGTCCATGGCCTTGCCCGCGCCCGGGACGCCTACCGCCCCGAATCCGGAGATCGAGCAGTAGACGATGCGTGGATTGGCGGCCTGTGCCGCCGCATAACCGACACCGAGCCGATCGGCTGTGCCACGGCTGTAGTTCTCCACCACGATGTCCGCATGGCGGACGAGGTCGGCGAAGACCTCGGCGGCCGCCGGGTCTTTGAGGTTGAGCGTCACGCTTTCCTTGCCGCGGGTCCGTTCGAGCATGCCGAGCGACATATCGTCGTCGTGTTGCCGCCGCATCGACAGCCCCTCGCGGCCGAAGTAGGGCGCGTTGTTGCGCACCCGGTCGCCCCCGTCCGGGTTCTCCACCTTGATGACGCGGGCGCCGAGACCACTGAGTAGAAGAGTCGCGTACGGACCGGCCAGCGCGATGGTCAGGTCGACGACGGTGACGCCCTCCAACGGGCGGGGGATCTCGGCAGTGGGCTCAGTCATGGGAGGTTCCTTGGTGGTTCGAAGGTGGGGGCGCGTCCTGCCGGGCACTCATCGGCGGCGCTCCTCGCGGGCTCGCCGCTGCGCGGCCACTGGTGCGACCCGCTTCTCGATGAACTCGGCGACCTGTGCTTGTACGGCCTCCTGGTCCCAACTGCGCGCATCGCCGCTGTCGCCGACGATCTGCAGGACCGGCACACCGGCCGCCTCGATGGCGCGGTTGACGAAGTAGTTGCCCCTCCGGTCCGTGGTCGCCATGTGTACGGCGCCGTCGATGCGGTTGTGTACGGCTTCCTTGGCGTACCATTCGCTGGCCCAGGGCGGTGCGTTGATCATGTCGGGGAACGCGGCGAAGCGGCCGGCGAGAGTGCGCAGAGGATCCTCGCCGTGTCGGATGTATCCGTCGGCCGCCAAGCCGAGATACATCGACCAGACGAACATCGCGCCATATTTTTCCTGGAACCAGCTGTAGAAGCCCATGTCAAACCACAGGCCCGTACCGACCCACATCAGGCGGATCTGTTCGTCGGGGCACGGCGACTCGCCGTTGTCGGCGCGTTCGCGCACCTCTTCGTAGAAGGTGCGCGCCGCATCGCGGGCCCATTCGGTTCCCCGATGCCATTGGGGAATCATGACGCTGGGAATGCTGTCGGCGATGGTGATCGGGGCGGGGCTCGTGCGGGCGATCAGGTCACGGGTCGCCCGGTTGTAGAGCTGTTGCTCGTTGACCAGGTCCATCACCGTACGGAAGCGTTCTTCGTCGAAGATCCGGCCGGTGGTGACTTCGAGATGGCCGATGACGCCGGTCAGTTCTGTGGTCATCAGGTCTATCCGCTGCTTGCCGACCAGTGCTTCCCAATCGTCCTCGATGCGGTTCCACCAGTACGGGTCCACCTCACGCGGAACAGTCCGCTCGAAGCCGAGGAAGGTGGCGCCCCGTTCGCGTTGCCAGGCCTCGAACACCTTTCGCAGCGCGTCCCCCGTCATTTCGGCGAGGACGAAGCTGATCGGGGGAAGCCCGCCCCACGGGGGATCGTCGTCGAACGTGGACGCCAGCGCCAGGCTGTTGTACTGCTCCTGGTCCGCCGGATAGCCGCGCTCGGCGAGCAGCCGGAGGTAAGGGCCGGACCGCTGTTTCGCCGCGCACACCGATGCCCACCACTGGTTGACCACATAGGGGATGTCCAGTGCCCGCAGGATCTCCTGCGGCGCGTCGGCGTTGACGAGCGCAACCGGATCACCGGCGGCGGCGCGCTCCTTCAGACGGGCGAACCACTGCCGCTGGTAGGTGGTGGCCGCTCTTGCCGAGGGCAGGCTGGCGTCGTTGCGACGGCCTCGGGTGAATTCGCTCATCGCGACATCTCCGCGGTCCGCTCGTGCAGTGCGCTCATCAGCAGATCGGCGGCGTCGTCGTGCCTTGCCGCGCCATACGGCTGTGCTGGAACGGCCGCCAGCGGAATGCCCACGCGCTCGAGGGACTTGCGTTGCACCGGCACATCCCACGCCGGCGCGTCGTCGTACTGCCGAGTCCAGGCGACGACCAGGTCCGCGCCGCAGGCGGCGGCCATCCGTGCCGTCTGCTCGGCGCGTAGTGCCGCGGCATGCCCGGCGGATCCGGGTGCGGCCAGCGCGCGGGATCGCACGAGCGCGCTGCGGATGTGCTGCGAGGGTCCGATATCCCGTTCGCCGGCAAGGGCGCCCCAGTCGTGGTCCTCACCGACGATGACCGCTCCGAACGATTCGATCAACTGGTAGGCCGACGGGCTGTCGTGGCCGCAGCCGGTGAGGAACACCCGGATCCCCTGTCGGCGCGGCAGGTCGCCGGCGTCGGCCAGCAGCTGCCCGGCCAGTGCGCACCATACCCGCGGTGAGCTGACGAAGGCCGCGCCGATCACCGCGAGCGCCTGGACCCCGGTCAGCCGTGGTCCGTCCGGCGCGGTGCGGAGTTCGGTTCCCACCGCACGGATCAGCGTGCGGACCCGGTCGTGCTCGGCCGCGGCGTCCCGCAGGTCCGCGTCGGTGATCGGGCGGTGCGCCCACTCGCTCATCTCGGCGATGAAGGCGTCCAGCTGAGTCCGGTTGTAGACGGCCGACGTGCGTTGCGGCAGGTGCAGCAGGTCGAAGAAGGCGAGCCGCGGTATGCCCGGATGTCGTTCCAGGCGCTGGATCTCGCGCAGGTACATGAACAATCGCACGGTGCCCTCGCAGTCGGCGGACAGCGCCAGGCCGCCCGAGGCGGCCGCGTCCCCATCCAGCAACCGCGCGAGCTGGGAGACGGCGGCCCCGTCGATGCCCGGGCCGCAGTAGCGCGAGGCCGACTCGTACGCGCCGGGCCGGCCGGAAAAGCGGAACGGAGCGAATCCGGCGGCGGAGAGCACCTCCGCGGGAACGTCCGCGCCCACATACGCCACCGTCGGCCGACCGTCCAGGGCGGCGGGCACCGGACCGGTACGTGCCTCGTACAGCGCCTCGAGTTGGCCGAGCGCATCCATGTTCACTCACCCCATTCCGTTATCGCGAGCCCACCAGTGGACCGGATAACACGACACAAGCTCGCAACCGATGGCAACAAGCTACATCCTTTTGTTCACGGGAGGCCTACTAGCTGCACCGTTTATCCACCTGCCCAGCCGCCCGCAAACAGTACGCCGGGCAGAACGTGCGACACAAGCGTTGACGCCTGGCAGATTCAGTACATATGATCCAGCCCACACTCGCGCAACGGCGATCCGGTGGTCCCGGGCTGAGCGGCGCCACCGCAACGGCCGTCGTTGCCCGATCACGGTCGGCACTGCCGCGCTGGCGTGAGGCGGTCAGCCGCTCCCCGGAGTTGAGGAGGAAACAATGCGCAGACCTTCACGAGGCGGACGGCGCTCACCCGTGATGGCGGGGGCGATGAGCGCTGTCGCGATCACCCTGCCGCTGCTTGGCGCGGCGGCGTGTTCGTCGTCCAGCGGCGGGTCTCCGGGCGGTGCCTCGTCATCGAAACTCACGTTGCAGTTCGCGGGGCCGCCGATCAGCCTCAACCCGGCGCTGGGCGGCAATGGGCTCTCGTCGGCGTTCACCGCGCTGGCCTACGACTCGCTGATCCATCTCAGTGGCGATGGCAAGCTCGTACCGGACCTGGCCACCTCCTGGAACTACGTCGGCCAGGACAACAAGGTCTTCGAGATGACCCTGCGCCAGGGCGTCAAGTTCACTGACGGCAGCCCGCTGACGGCCGACGCGGCGGTCGCGTCGATGAACTACTTCCGCAAGGCCGGCGGTGGCCTGGTCGGCGACGCCGGCCCGGTCGACTCGATCTCCGCCGTTGGGCCGGACAAGGTGCGCGTCACTTACAAGTCCCCGAACCCCGACGCCGCCATGACCATGACGCAGTACCACGGGATCGGGACGATCATCGGACCGAAGGGCCTGGCGAATCCGCAGTCTCTGCTGACGGCCAGCGACGGAACCGGGCAGTACGTCTACAACGGTAAGGCGTCGGTCACCAACAGTCGCTACACCTACGACAAGAACCCCAGCTATTTCAACCCCTCCGCCCAGATGTTCAGCGGGGTGACCATCCGCGTCATCGGCGACGCGCAGGCCGTGCTGTCCGCGGCACAGACCGGGCAGGTGCAGTTCGCCGGCGGTGCCGCCTCGACGGCCGAGGCGGCGAAACAAGCCAAGCTGAATGTGTTGTCCGCACCGTTCTTCAACTGGACGCTGATCCTGGCCGACTCGGCCGGGAAGATCAGTAAGCCACTGGGCGACGCTCGGGTCCGGCAGGCGATCGCCTTCGCGCTCGACCGCAAAGGCCTGGCGAACGCCCTCGGCGGACAGTACGCCGCTGCCAGCACACAGGTGCTGCTACCCGGAACCGACGGGTACCTGCCGCAGGCCGGATACGACTACGACCTGGCCAAGGCGAAGAGCCTGATGGCCGAGGCGGGTTACGCGAACGGTTTCTCGATGACCGTCCTCACCGAATCCCTCCTCGACCGGAACACCACCTACTCGCAGGCCATCGTGCACGCGCTCGGGGACATCGGGATCAAGGCCACGCTGCACGTGGAGTCGACCGGTATCGGGCAGTTCAGCGGTGACGCGCTGAGCAAGAAGTACCCCGCGATCATCTTCCCCAGCGCGGGGACCGACATGTTCCAGGCGCACAACCAGATCTCCAATGGGTTGTTCAACCCGTTCGGCAACAAGGACCGGCAACTGGAGTCAACGCTGGCGAAGGCATTCGCTTCCGACGGCGCCGACCGCACGCGCCTCTACCAGCAGGTCTCCCAGCGCTATCACGACCTCGCCTGGTACGTCCCGGTGTTCTCCACCCAGAACCTGCTGTACGCCAGCCCGAAGCTGACCAATGTCAAGACTTCGGTGCTGAACCCCAACCCGATGCCGGTGGCTCCCACGGCCGATCTCGCCTGGAAGAGCAAGTAGGCGACGGGGAATCGTCCACGCCGGAAGGAGGACGACTGACATGCTGAAGCTGCTGGCCCACCGGGTCGCCCTGTCGATTCCGCTGGTGTTGCTGGTATCGGTGGTGGTGTTCGCCCTCGAATCGTTCGTGCCGGGCGACCCGGCGCGCACCATCCTGGGGGAGAACGCGACGCCGGAAGGCATCGCCGCCCTGCATCAGCAGATGGGTCTGGACCAGCCGTGGCTCGAGCGCTATTGGCACTGGCTCTCCGGGCTGCTCCATGGTGATCTCGGGGCCTCCCTGTTCACCGGTGACGCTGTCACCTCGGAGTTGAACGCCCGGCTCGGGGTCACGGTGTCGCTGGTGCTGTGCTGCGTGCTGGTCAGCGCCGTGGCCGGCACCGCCCTCGGGATGTTCAGCGCGATCCGCGGCGGGCCGGCGGCGCGCGTGGTCGACGTGCTGTCGCTGACCGGGCTCGCGCTGCCGAACTTCTGGGTGGCGATCGTCCTTGTGGCGTTGTTCGCCGTGAAGATCCGCCTGTTCCCGGCGACCGGCTACGTCCCGCTCGCCGAGTCGCCGGGTCACTGGGTACGTTCACTGGTCCTGCCGGTGATCGCGCTCAGCCTGTTCGGAGTCACGGCGGTGGCCAAGCAGGCCCGTGACGCGACGCTGGAGGTGCAGGACACCGACTACATCCGGGTCCTGCGCGGCAACGGTGTCGCCGAGTCGCGGATCGTGCTCAAGCACATGCTGCGCAATGCCGCCATCCCGGTGGTCACGGTGCTGGGCGTGGTCGCCGTGTCCATGCTCAGCGGCACGGTGTTCGTCGAGGGCGTGTTCGTGCTCCCCGGTCTCGGCAGCCTGGCCACGCAGGCGACCACGGACCACGATCTGCCGGTGATCCTCGGCATCGGCGTCTACTTCACCGTCGTGGTCATCATCCTCAACCTGCTCGTCGACCTCGCATACGGAATGCTGAACCCGAAAGTGAGGGCATCTTGACAACGCTGCCCGAACCGGCGCCCCGCCCGGCGGCGAACGCGGCGAACACGGGCCTGGTGCGGTCGGTGCTGAGGTCGCCCAGGGGCGCGATCGTCGTCGCGTTCCTCGTCGTACTCATCCTCGCCTGCGCGCTGGCGCCGCTCATCGCGCCGTACGACCCGCTGGCCCAACACCTGTCCGCGGTCCGGTCCGGGCCATCGGGCAGCTACTGGCTGGGCACCGACAGCCTGGGACGCGATCTGCTCAGCCGGTTGCTGCACGGTGGGCGCAGCTCACTGCTCGGCGTACTGGAGGCAGTGGTCACGCTGTTGATCGTCGCGCTGCCGACGGGTCTGCTGGCCGGGTACCTCGGCGGCACCTTCGACCGGATCACCATGCGCGTCGCCGAGGTGGTCATGTCGGTGCCGGTCATCATCATCCTGCTCGCGGTGCTGTCGATCTTCAAGCACAGCATGACCTCGGCCATGATCGCGTTCGGAGTGCTGGGCTCGTCCGGCCTGATGCGGGTGATCCGCGGGGTGGCGCTCACCGCCCGCGAGGAGCTCTACGTGACCGCGGCGGAACTGATGGGCCTGTCCCGGCTGCAGGTCGTCGTGCGGCACGTGCTTCCCCGGTGCCGGGGCGCGATCATCATCCAGGCATCGTTGTTCGCGGCCGTCACCCTCGGGGTGCAGACCGGTCTGACGTTCCTGTCGCTGGGGCCTCCTCCGCCCGCGGCGACCTGGGGAGGGATGGTCGCCGACGCCGCATCCGTGTTCAACCAGGACGCGTGGATGCTCGTACCGCCCGGGGTGACCATCGCGCTCACGGTGCTGGCCTTCGGCCTGCTGGGCGACGTCGTCCGCGACGTCAGCGCGGAGAAGTACGCCGCCGCACCCGCCTCACGCCGCAAACGGCGAACCGGCACGCCCGAGACGGCGGGGCGGCCCGAACCCGCCACGGACATGCTGCTCTCGGTGCGCGACCTGTCGGTGGCGACCGATGGTGAGCGTCCACTCAACCTGCTCGACGCCGTCGGCTTCGACATCGCGGCGGGGGAGACCGTCGGCCTGGTCGGCGAGTCGGGCAGCGGCAAGACGATGACGGCGCGCGCGGTGATGGGGCTGCTCCCCGGCAACTGCCAGATCACCTCGGGACGGGTCGTCTTCGACGGCAGCCCGGTGCAGGATCTGGACCAGCGCGCGTTCCGTAAGCTGCGCGGCCGCCGGATCGCCATGATCTCGCAGGAACCGATGGCCGCGCTCGACCCCTCCTTCCGCGTCGGGTCGCTGGTCGCGGAGGTCGTCCGGGCAGTCGACGGGATCAAGGGCAAGGCGGCGCACGCCCGCGTGATCGAACTGCTGCGCATGGTCGAAATCCCCGACCCCGAGGCCGTCGCCCGCCGATTCCCGCACCAGATCTCGGGCGGGATGGCCCAGCGGGTCGCGATCGCGATGGCGATCGCCGGTCGTCCCGAACTGCTCATCGCCGATGAGCCCACAACGGCTCTCGACGTGACCGTGCAGGCGGAGATCCTCGACCTGCTGCGCTCGCTGCAGCAGCAGAACAACATGGCGATCCTGCTGGTCACGCACGACTGGGGTGTCGTCGCCGACGTCTGCACGAAAGTCGTGGTCATGTACGCCGGCCAGGTGGTCGAGACCTCGCCGATCGGCGAGGTCTTCGACCGGCCGGCACATCCCTACACGCGGGCCCTGCTGCTGTCCAGCCCGGAGAACACCCACGTCGGCGAGCGGCTCCAGGCCATTCCCGGTTCCGTTCCCACGCCACAGCGCTGGCCGGCCGGCTGCCGCTTCGCGAGCCGGTGCGACCTCGCACAGCCGGGATGTACAGAAGGAGCGATACCCGTCAAGGACATATCCGAAGGGCGGCTCTCCCGCTGCCTCAGGGTGGACACCCTGCTCACCGGGGAGGCGCGCCGATGAAGACGGACCCGCTACTTCAGGTCGAGCGGCTGTGCGTCGACTATCCGGGCAGGCGGCGCCAGCGCTTCCGTGCCGTCGACTCCGTCGATCTGACCGTCGCCCCCGGCGAAACGCTGGGCGTGGTCGGTGAGTCGGGCTCCGGAAAGTCCACGATCGCCAAGGCGATCCTCGGGATCGCTCCCGTCACGGCCGGCACCATACGCTTCGAGGGCAGCGAACTGGATCCGCGTCGCGTACGGCGACGCAAGCCGATCACCGACATACAGGTCGTCTTCCAGGACCCGGTCAGCTCACTGGACCCGACCAAGACGGTGGGCTATACCGTCGCCGAGCCGCTCGTGGCCAGGCTACGGCGGGAGGGCGGCGAGACGCGAGACGTACGCCGGCAGGTGGCGGAAATGCTCGACCGGGTCGGACTGCCGGAGAACGCCGCTTCCCGCTATCCCGCACAGTTCTCCGGCGGTCAGCGGCAACGGATCGCGATCGCGCGGGCGTTCATCGTTCGTCCCCGGCTCGTCGTCTGCGACGAGGCCGTCAGCGCCCTGGATCTATCCGTCCAGGCACAGATCCTCAACCTCCTCACCGATGTCCAGCGCGAACTGGGGGTGAGCTATCTGTTCATCTCCCACGACCTGAGCGTCATCGAGCACGTCTCCGACCGCGTCCTGGTCCTCTACCGGGGACGCGTCATGGAGACCGGCAGCGCCGCATCCGTGGTCCAGTCGCCCCAGCACCCCTACACGCGGGTTCTGCTGGCCGCCGCTCCCGTGCACGACCCGCTGCGGCAACGACAACGGCGTGAACTGCGTGCGAGCTACCGGATCGAGCCCAGAGGCGCGGCGCCCCTCGGGGACTCGTGCCCGTTCGCGCACCGCTGCCGGTTCGCCGTGGACCGGTGCTTCCAGGAACGACCGGTGCTACAACCGACCGGCGGCGATAGCGCCGTCGCGTGCCACCGCTATGGCGAACTCCCGCCGGACGCCGAGGGCAATATCCCCCGCGAACCGCGGTCAACGGCGACCGGAGGATCGAAATGACAGTCCTCCGCGCCCGTCCGCTCGAGACATCCGCCGGCTCGTTGCCGCTCGGAGCCGCCCGGATCCCCGGAACCGGCTTCGGCGTCGACCTCGCCTCCGCCGGGTACCGCGAAGACGAGTACCTGGTCACAGGCAGCGCGACCGCGTGGACCTATGACGCCGACCTGCGCGCGGTGCCGGCCGATACCGACGTCCGCTACACGACCCGGGTTCTCATCCGCCGACCCGCGGAACCGGCGCGGTTCAACGGCGTGGTGCAGGCCGAACCGCTGCATCCCGAGTACGACACGGCCAACACCTGGCGCGTGCTGCACCCGTGGATCATGCGCACCGGCGCGGCCTGGGTGGGCATCACTCAGGAGCCGCGCATCGCCGAATCCATGCGGGCGGAGTTCGACCCGGTCCGGTACGGCGAGCTCTCGATCCCCACGTCCAGCCTGCGCTACGACATCGTCGCGGACATCGTCACCGCGCTGCGCACACGCGCCGCCGGATTGTGGGACGAGGGACCGGACATCGCCCGCGCCTACCTCTCGGGCTGGTCGATGACCGGCAGCTTCTGCCGGGTATTTCTCGGCGAGGGCTTTCACGAACGCCGGCGGCTGCCGGGCGGTGCGGCCGTCTTCGACGGTTACGTCGTCGGCATCTCCTCGGGAGGAGCGGCGGGTGCGGGCTACCCCGGTCTGTCGGACGACACCGACCAGCCCGGTATGGGGGACCGCCGGCGCACCATCGGCGGGCACGACGCGCCCGTGATCGAACTACTCAGTGAGGTCGAGTCCGAAACCCATGGCCCGGTCCTGCGCCCGGACGGCGACGATCCGGCCGACCGGTACCGGCTCTATCAGGTGGCGGGTACCTCGCACGACAGCACTGGCCCGGATCAGGTCACCACCAACCAGGAGCAGTACCGCCGCCGCGGATTGCCGGTCCCGAGTCGGCGGATCGTGGAGATGAGCAGTGACGCCCGGCTGGATTTCGTCGCCCGCGCCGTCTTCTCCCTTCTGGACCGGTGGGTCGCCGAAGGCCAGGCGCCGCCGCACGCGGACCGCTTCGTGTTCGACGGGGAACGTCACGGGGACGCGGTGTCCCTCGCACGAGACGAACACGGCAACGTCCTGGGAGGTATCCGCACCCCGTGGATCGCCACACCGGTCGCGCGATACCACCCGCACAGCACACCGGTGCCCGGGGCATGCCGGCCCTCACCGTGGATGCCGACGGTCGAGCCGGCGGCGATGACCTGGCTGGCCGGGAACATGACGCCGTTCTCCGCCGAGTCGCTGGATGCCAGGTACCCGATCGCAGAGAACTACCTCAACCGCTACCGGGAAAGCTGCCTGGCCTTGCTTGCTCAGGGCTTCCTGCTCTGGCCGGAGGTGGAGCCGCTGCTGGTCGCGGCCGAGCAGCGCGCGCTGACCCTGTTCCCCGAATGCTGAATTCGGGCTACTACGGAGGTTCTCATGCCCATTTTCGAAACGGACGACGTGCAACTCTGGTACGACGAATACGGGAACGGTGACGAAGTCGTCCTGTCCAGTGCCTCCGGGTTCGACGGGTACCCGGCTGTGCTCGCGAACGGGCCGACGAATTGCCACGTGTTCACCATCCAGGCTCGCGGGTTCGGCCGTTCCACCCATCTGCGGGCGGCGCCGGAGCGGGGATGGCTCGACCAATGGGCCGATGACGTGATCGCCTTCGCCGACCATCTGGGCGTGTCACGGTTCGTCTACACCGGTGTCTCGCACGGCGGCGGCATCGGCTGGCATCTGGCTCGGCGTCATCCGCAGCGGCTGAAAGCGCTCATCTCGGTGGTGGGCACCCCGCACGACCGCGATGGTGACACGTCCTCCTCGGCGGGCCGCCGCGCCATTGTCGAGAACCGGAGGAACAGGGACGTCATCGAGAAGCAGTTCCGCATCCTCGGGGGCTCCACGGACACGCCGGAACGGGCCGCGCTCCGGGAGGAGACCATCGCCTCGCTCGTGCGGCACCACCTGGAGTACAGCGCCGAGGAGGCCCAGATCAACCAGGGCATGCCGTTTCCCGAGGCCAAGACCAACGAAGAACTCAGTGCGATCCTGCGGACCATCGACGTTCCCGTGCTCATTCTTGCCGGGATGCGCGATGGCGTCATCTCGCCCGAGTCGGCGCTACGGGCCGCCCGCAGCGTTCCGCGCGCGAAGGCCGTGCTGTTCGAGGACGAGGGGCACTTCGTCGCGCGTGAGCGTCCAGAACGGCTGGCCGCCGAGGTCGCCGTGTATCTCGACGAGCTGACCTCCTGACCTGATGGGATCGTGATGGTGAACATTCTCGCCGTCGGGGACCTCATCCTCGACGAACCGGACCCGGGCTCGTTCTTCGACCCGAGTCGTGCGCTGCTCCATACGGGCGATCTGGTGATCGGGCACGTGGAGGTGCCGCACTCCACGACGACGACACAGACGAGTACCGACGTGCCGGCTCCGCCCGCCGACCCGGCGGCGCTCGGCGCGCTCGCCGATGCCGGTTTCGGTGCCGTGACCCTCGCCGGCAACCACATCTGCGACGCCGGGCCGCAAGGGCTGCGCGATACCGTCGATCACGCCCGGTCCGCCGGCCTTCGCACCTCGGGCGCCGGAGCGACCCTGGCCGAGGCACGGACCCCGGCGATCTGCGAAGCCGGCGGAATGCGCGTCGCGATCCTGAGCTACAACTGCGTCGGGCCACGCGAGTCCTGGGCGACCTCGGCCAAGCCCGGCTGCGCCTACATCCACGTCCTCACCCATTATGAACTCGAAGGCGCCAACCCCGGCGGACCACCACGGGTCTACACCTTCGCGGAACCGGACCATCTGAGCTGGCTGGCCGCGGATATCGCGGCGGCCCGGGAGAACGCGGATGTCGTCATCGTGTCCTTCCACAAGGGAATCGTGCACACGCCGGCCGCCCTGGCGATGTACGAGGGGCCGCTGGCGCGCGCCGCGATCGACGCGGGCGCGGACGCCGTCATCGGCCAGCACGCCCACATTCTTCGCGGCATCGAGATGCACCGCGGTCGCCCGATCTTTCATGGACTCGGCAACTTCGTCACGGTGACGCGCGCGCTCACCCCGGCCGACGGCGACAACCCGGAACGTGAAGCCTGGGCGCGCAAGCGCAAGCAGCTTTTCGGCTTCACCCCCGACCCCAGCACGCCCTTCTATCCATTTCATCCGGAAAGCCGCAACACGATGATCGCGTCGGTGCACTTTTCCGAGGATGGCGCGATCACCGCCGGGTTCATCCCCTGCTGGATCGATGAGCGCGGCCGGCCGACCCCGCGACGCCGACGCAACGGCGGCCAGGAGATCGCCGAATACGTGGAATCCATCACCCACCGACTGGACTTTGCCACGCGCTTCTCCTGGCGCGACGACGACTTCGTCGAGGTCAAGGAGACTGCATAGCGGCCCCACGACCGGCAAATGACCTGCCCGCCCAGAGCGCCGCGCGGGGCGAACCGCGAGCACCCGGCGGGACGGCTCGCCCCGCACTGGACCGCTTCCGCCGTCCACATTGTTCGACACTTATGTCGGTTAGCCTCGATCTTTCGTGAGGCCGGTTGGGTCCCGGAGCGACCCAACCGAGTCTTCGTCTTCGGTGACGGGTCATTTGTCGGGCCCGACTGTCGCGTCGGGTGGGCGGGGTTCCACGGGCCCGGGGTTCTCCTTCCTGGTGTTGACGGGACGGTTTGTGCTCGGGAGCATCTGCAGCCGGGTGATCGCGGTGGTGATGAGGTCGGCCCAGAGCCAGCGGTTACTCAGCCGGAGCCGGAGCCAGCTGCCGCCGCGGGCCAGGCGCCCGGCGGCGGAGAAGATCCGCAGCCGCAGGCGTTTGGGTTCCCAGGTGCCGGCCGGGTGGCCGGTCAGGGCGAGCATCTGGGCCCAGACAGTCAGGTCGGTGGCCGGCGCCACGAGTGCGAGCCGGATCTGGTTGGCGGCGTCGTGCAGGGGCAGGTTGCGCAGGCCAAGTGTCCTTGGCGCTGCGGATGCGGTCTTCGCAGCGCGCCCACCGACCAGGGCCCAGGCCCGCCGGCGTGCCTGGGCCCGCGCTGCGCGGATCGCCCGCAATGCCACCGGCCCGGCCTGGGACAGGGTCTTGACCAGCCGCGACACCGTCGGATCGGAGGCCACCGGTCGAACAACTCCGGCAAGGACCGCAGCACCGCTACGTCGGCCCGGCAGTCTCCGCCCAGCGCCAGCGTCACCGCCAGGTCCGTCACGATCTTCCTCGGATCGTGCACCGCCCGCCACCGCGACAGCGCCGGTGACAGGCCCTGGTCCGGGCCCGTCACCCGCAGCGCCTCGATCAGCAGCAGGCCACCCGCCTGGGAGACGATCCCCGCACCGTGCCCGGACACCACGATCTTGACCTTGCGGCCGGTAGTCTTCACTTGGAAAGTGCTCACTGGTGGAAACGCCGGGGAGGGGCATTGATCCGCACCTGAGTGGATTCGCCTCGGCCTTCAGTGGGCCCCGGGTTGTGCCTATGAACGGCTGCTGTGGGCAGGGTCGGTCTGTCGGTGCGGCGTTCTTCAGGGGGCGGTCGTAGGATGGCGCGCCGTGGATCTGACAGCCGAACACCTCGTTTCGCCCGTTGTCGATGCCGGCCAGTCGCCCGTTCCCGATCTCGTCCGCCTTACCGGTCAGCCTTGTCCGCTGTGCGGTGAGCTGGTCAGGCAGGTGACGCGGGCGGGCAACGACCTGCAGGTGCTCCGGCCCTGCGGGTGCGTGGTCTAGCAGGTAGGGGGTGGTCGGCCCCGGCTAGGGGAGAGGGATCGACGCAGCCGTTGTCGGCCCGCTCGGTCCCGGCCGGTAGTGGCGCCAGTGGCCGGAGCCCGCAGGTCACGAGTCGGCGAAAGCCAGCAGAGTCACGGTGGCGCTGTTACCGATCCCGACGACCGCCCGGTCGAAGTCGTGCCCGGTCACCGGGTTCGACATGAAATCGGCCGAGAAGTCGCCGTGCCCCCAGCACCAGGCGGAATAGGCGACGTTGGTCCACCAGCGGGTCTTTGTACCCAAGGTGTCAACAACGCACTGAAGGGCCGTCTGTGCGGTCTCGATGCTCCAGGGGCCTCTCGTGCCGCCGTGAGCGAGGTCGGTGGTGCAGGTGTGCACGAGGAACGGAACGATCTGCGCCGCCGTGACCGACAGTTCAGTCAGCGCCCTGGTCAGTTGAGGCACGGTCGTGGGGGTCTCGGGAGTGACGTACTCTCCGCGATCGAAGTCCGGGTCGAGCAAGATCGGCAGCAGCAATTCGGCAGGTGTCTGACGAGGGTCTGCTCCGACCTGGACGCGGATGAACTGTCGGCCGGGCTCTGCGGTCAGCGGTTCGAGCAGTTCGGCCATCCTCAGCGCTGCAGCCACGGTCCCTAGTTGTTGCGGGTCATGAGGTTGGTGACACGGGGGTGAGCGTGGCGGGATGAGGAACGGGCCTTCCTGGGCGGCAGGATGAGAAACGACCAAGTACCCCGTCCGCCGGCAAGAAAGGCCCGTCTGTGGTCCACCGTAACGCGCCGCTGTCCGTGGAGGGCCGCCGTCGGCTCGTCCAGCGTTGCCAGGATCGTCCGATCGCCCACGTCGCCGCGGAGATGGGCATCTCCCGGCAGTGGGCCTCCAAGTGGGTCAACCGCTACCGCGAGCACGGCGAGCTGGGGCTGCACGACCGCCCATCGACGCCGCACCGCCAGCCGACCGCGACCCCGGCGCAGGTGGTGGCCCGGGTCGAGACGATGCGCCGCAAGCACAAGTGGCCGGCGGCCCGCATCGCCTTCGAGTTGCGGGGCCTGGGCGTGTCGATCAGCCGCCGCACGATCAGCCGACACCTGGCTCACCTGGGCCTGAACCGGCGCCGGTTCATCGACCCGACCGGAGCCTCCAACCGCGTCCCGCGCCCGATCGTGGCCCGATGGCCGGGCCACATGGTCCACGTCGACGTCAAGAAGGTCGGGCGGATCCCCGACGGCGGCGGCTGGCGGGTCCACGGCCGAGGCTCGACCGCGGCCAAAGCCGCGGCCCGCGCCAAGAACTCGCAGGCCAAGCACTCCGGTGCCCGTGCCGGGTAAGTCTACCTGCACTCGGCCGTGGACGGCTTCTCCCGCCTGGCTTACACCGAGGCCCTGCCGGACGAGAAGGCTGCCACCGCGATCGCGTTCATGCACCGGGTCAGGGCGTTCTTTGCCGCGCACGGCATCATCCACATCCAGCGGATCGTCACTGACAACGGCTCGTGCTACCGCGCTGGCGACTTCGCCACCGTGCTGCACGGGGCCCGGCACCAGCGCATCAGCCCCTACACCCCCCGCCACAACGGCAAGGTGGAGCGCTACAACCGCATCCTGGCCGAGGAATTCCTCTACGCCCGTATCTGGACCTCCGAGCAACAAAGGAGCGAGGCGCTGCACGTGTGGAACGTGCACTACAAGTACCATCGGCCTCACACTGCCGCCGGGAATAGGCCACCAGCCGCACGCCTCCACGCAGGCGTCACCAACCTCCAGGCCTCATACACCTATGTCGTCCAGGACCGCCCCGAGGCGACCGGTGCGTTCGATTCCACCACCGACCAGGGCATGCACCTTTCCTCTACACCGTCGATCCCGACGGCATCAGCATCGAAATCATCTGGCGCGTCCCCGACGGGGATTGGGGCTACGACGCGCCGTTGAGGCGGTGTCCCCTCGACCGGTGGCGCGCCAAGCGTGCCACCGGCGCCGCCGCAGGCGTCCCCGTCTGATTCCCTCCGGGCGCCCGGTGGCGCCGGCTTCCGCTCGACGCCGCGGCCTGCCGGGCGTGGATGGTCTCGAGGCCACCGCATGGAGGGGCACCGAGACCATCCACGCCGGTGGCCCTGGTCGGAAGAGTGCGGCGCAGGCCCTTGTCGTGGCGGTGAAGTGGGTCGTACAGTGCCATCTACGGTTTTATAGACCGAGTGGTATGTAAAACTTCTGCCGCAGAAACAGGAGGTCAGGCGGTGTCGGTGCGGTCGCCTCGCCTTCCTTTCGCTCGTCCGGCGGAGGCTCGGCCCGGGCGGAATCGGAGGTCCTGATGCTGGATATCGACCGGCTTCTCGTCGCTTACGGGGCCCGTGAACCCGTGATCAGAGAGGTGTCTCTGCAGGTCGGCGACGCCGGAGTGGTCGCGCTGCTGGGAAGTAACGGTGCGGGGAAGACCACGCTGATGCGTGCGATCTCCGGAACGCTGCCGCTGTACGGCGGGGCGGTGCGCGGCGGATCCATCCGTTTTCTCGACCGACCTGTCGAGAAGTCGAGCCCGGCGGCGATCGTCCGCAGCGGCCTCGTCCAGGTCCCCGAGGGCAGGCACGTCTTCGGGGCGCTGAGCGTGGCCGACAACCTGGCCGCCGGGGCGCTGCCGGTCAGGTCGCGGACGGAGCGCGAGAAGGCGGGTAAGCATGTGCTCGAGTTGTTCCCGCGCCTCGCGGAGCGGCTGAAGCAGCCCGCGGGCACCCTCTCCGGAGGCGAGCAGCAGATGCTCGCCATCGGGCGGGCGCTGATGTCGAGGCCGAAGCTGCTCCTGCTGGACGAGCCCTCGCTCGGGCTCGCGCCGCGGCTCGTCGAGGTCATCGCCGAGACCGTCCGGAACATCAGCCGCGAGGGCGTTCCCGTCCTGCTGGTCGAGCAGAACGCGGCCATGGCGCTCTCCCTGGCGAAGTCGGCCTACGTGCTGGAACTCGGGCAGGTGGTGCTGCAGGGCGCTGCGGACGAACTGGCCGCCAGCGACGAGGTCCGGCGCCTGTACCTCGGGGAGTCCGCGGGCGGGACCGTCCGAGAGGCCGTGCCCGTGCCCGCACTGAGCAGGTGGGACGGATGACCGCGCGGTTGCGCATCGAGGGCGTGAGTGTGCTGTTCAGCGGGTTGCGCGCCCTGGACGACGTGTCGTTCACGGTGGAGCCGGGCACCGTGCACGCCGTGATCGGGCCGAACGGCGCCGGGAAGTCATCGCTGCTCAACACCTTGTGCGCGATCTATCCTGTGACGTTCGGCCGCATCCTCTTCGGCGACCGGGAGGTCACCGGGCTGCGGCCCGATCGCGTCGCGGGCCTGGGGATCGCCAGGACCTTCCAGAACATCGTCGTGTCACAGGGCGAGTCGGTGTTCGACAACCTCATGGTGGGACGGCACCGGCTGACCCGTACCGGCGTCATCGGCGCGGCCTTCGGGCTGGGGCGGCGCGAGGAGCGCGCGCAGCGCGAACGGGTGCGGGAGATCGCCGCGTTCGCCGGCCTGTCGGGCAAGCTGGACGCCCCCGCGTCGCGGCTGTCCTACGGCGACCTCAAACGGTTGGAGTTCGCGCGGGCGCTGTGCCTGGAGCCGCGCCTGCTGATCCTGGACGAGCCCGTCGCCGGCATGAACGAGGCGGAGAGCGCCCGGCTCGGGGAACTCGTCTCCGCCGCGCGCGACGCCCTGGACCTGACCATCGTGTTCGTGGAGCACGACATGGGCGTCGTCATGTCGATCGCCGACCGCGTCACGGTGCTGAACTTCGGCCGGGTGATCGCGGACGGGACGCCCGAGCAGGTGCGGCGCGACCCGGAGGTGATCGGCGCCTACCTCGGCGGTGACCCCGCCCGGCCCGCCGGCCTCGCGGGCGGGGAGTCCGCGCCCGCCTCGGAACTGGTGGCCGACAGGCTCACGGAGGGGCCTTCCTCATGACCAACCTGCTGGAGCTGGTGGCGAACGGTGTCTCGCTCGGGCTTCTCTACTCCATGATCACGCTCGGTTTCGTCGTGGTGTACAAGGCGACGCGCGTGGTGAACTTCGCCTACCCCGCGTTCATGCTGACCGGGGTCTATCTGGTAGCCGTGGCCTCCCCGAAGATGGGGTTCGTCCCCGCCGCGGTGCTCGGGCTGGCCGCCACGGCGGTGCTGGCGCTGGTGGCGGAACGGCTTCTGGTGTCGCGCGTCAAGGGCGGCGACCACCACGGCATGGCCATCCTCACGATCGGCGTCAACATCGTCGTCCTGGCGGAGATCAGCCGCCGGCTGCACGAGCGCGTCCTGCCGCTCGGCGCACCCTGGGACGGGCACGTGGTGCATCTCGGGCCGCTCACCCTCCCGCTGACCGTCATCATCACCGTGATCCTCATCCCCGTACTGATCGTCGGGATGGCGCTGGTCCTGCGCCTGACCGGCCTCGGCCTGGCCGTCCGGGCGTCCGTGCAGGACGCCGAGGGCGCGACCCTGATCGGGGTGCGGCTGCGGCGCGTGTCGGCGGGCGCGTGGGCGGTGTCGGGCGTGCTGGCGACGGTCGCGGGCATCGGCCTCGCCTCCTTCCCCAACCCCGGCGTCAGCCTCAGCATGGAGACCGTCGCCCTCACCGCCTTCCCCGCCGCGATCATCGGCGGCCTGGACTCGCTCGGCGGCGCCGTCGCGGGCGGCCTGATCGTCGGCATGGTCCAGGTGCTGGCGGCGGGCTACCAGGACGAGTTGTCCTTCCTCGGCCTCGGCCTCGGGGACGTCGGCGCCTACGTGGTCATGCTCGTGATCCTGCTCTGGCGGCCGTCCGGGCTGTTCGGCACCAAGGAGGTCGGCCGTGTTTGAGAAGATCATCCGGCGCCGGGCAGCGGTCGGCACCGCCGTCGCGGCGGTCGTCCTGCTCGTACTGCCCCTGTACGTCGGCGGGTTCTGGCTGCGCGTCGGGCTTTTCGCGATGGCCGCAGCGATGGGCGCCATCGGCCTCACGCTGCTGTTCGGCGCAGCGGGCCAGCTGTCGCTCGGCCACGCCTTCTTCATCGCGCTCGGCACCTACGGCTACGCGTTCCTGTCGGGCGACGACCGTGGCAAGGTCCACGGGCTGGGCCTGCCGCCCCTGCTCTCGGCGGTGCTGGCGGTGCTGCTCGCGGGCGTCGCGGGGCTGCTGTTCAGCCCGGTGGCGAGCCGGCTGCGCGGTGTGTACCTGGGGATCGCCTCGCTCGGGCTGGTCTTTCTCGGGCACCACCTGCTGCTGAACCTGCCGTCGGTGACCGGCGGTTACGACGGCCGGTCGGTGGCGCCGTTCTCGATCGCCGGGTACGAGTTCTCCGACGCGTCCGGGCTGGTGATCGCCGGAGTCCCCTTCGGCGCCGTCGAGCACCTGTGGTACCTGTTCCTCCTGCTGATCGCGGGCGCGGTACTGGTGGCGCGGAACGTGCTGAAGGGCCGGCCCGGAAGGGCCTTCCGGCTCATGCGCGACAGCGAGATCGCGGCGGCGTCCATGGGGGTGGACGTGCAGCGCGCCAAGGCCGCGGCGTTCGTGCTGTCCTCGATGTACGCCGGCCTCGGCGGGGTCATGACCGCGCTGGCCTTCCAGCGGGCGATCCCCGACTACTTCGACCTGAACCTGTCCATCGACGTGCTGGTCATGGTCGTCCTGGGCGGCCTCGGCTCGGTCGGCGGCGCCATCGCGGGGGCGACTTTCGTCACCGGGCTGCCGCTGGTCCTGAGCAAGTACGCCGACGCGCTGCCGCTCGTGGTGGCCAGCGGGCAGAACGGAGGCCTGGACGCCTCCCTCGCCGCGAAGTTCGCCTACGGGGCGCTCGTCGCCGTCGTCGTGCTGAGACACGGCCGCTCGCTGCGGTCGCTCCGCCCGCTGCGCAGGCGGGCGGCGGCCTCCGAACCGGCCCCGGCCTGAGGGCCGCGGCCGCCGAACGACCGCCCGCGGAAACCGATCACCCCACCCACGAACCGTTCGTGATCCCCCTGTGTTCCGAGGAGAACAGCCATGTCCATGAGCCACCGAAGCAGGGTCGCGGCGAGCGCAGCCGCCGCGGTCGCGCTGGCCCTGTCACTGACGAACTGCTCGACCCGCGGCGGCGGCGACGCCGCGGCGGGCGTCGACAAGAGCACCATCAAGCTGGGCGTCCTAGTCGACCTGTCGGGCCCGCTGGCCGGCAGCGGCAAGACCGTCCTGCAGGCCCACCAGATGGCCGTCGAGGAGATCAACAAGGCCGGCGGCGTGTGCGGGCGCAGGCTCGAACTGGTCGTCCGCGACGACGGCTACGACCCGCAGAAGGCCGTCACCGCCTACGACGAAGTCGAGCCCCAGGTCGTCGGCTTCCTCAACATCTACGGCTCCGCGGTCATCGCCGCCCTTCGCGACAAGATCGACCAGAAGGGGGTGCTGTCCGGGCTGACCAGCTTCTCCTCAGCGCTGCTGGGCGACGAGCACCTGATCGTGATGGGCTCGACCTACGACATCCAGATGATCAACGGGGTGGACTGGCTGGTCCGCCACAACAAGGTCAAGAAGGGTGACAAAGTCGGGCACATCTACCTACAGGGCGACTTTGGGGGCAACAGCTACAAGGGCAGCACGTTCGCGGCGAAGCAGCTCGGGCTCACCCTGATCGGGCAGCAGATCAAGCCCACCGATAGCGATTTGACCAGCCAGGTCAACGCGCTAAAGGCGGCCGGGGTCAAGGCGGTCCTGATCGACGCCACCTCCAAGCAGACGGCCTCGGCGGCCTCGGTGATGAAGGCGAGCGGGCTGAACGTGCCGATCATGGGCAACGTGTCGTCCTGGGGGACGAGCATCCTGTCGACCTCGGCGAAGTCGGCGATGATCGGTAACTACCAGCGGATGAGTCCGATGGGGTCGCTCGGCGGGACGGCGGAGGCCAACCGCAAGCTGGCCGCCGCGTGGAAGGCCAAGTACGGCGCGACCCGGCCCGAGTCCGACTACGCAGTGGTGCACGCCTACACGCTGACCCATCTCTACACGAAGATCATCTCGGGGGCCTGCGACGACCTGAGCCGGTCCGCCCTGGTCAAGGCGCGGAGCAAGGTCAAGGACTTCGAGATGCCGGGTCTGCTGCCGCCGCAGGACCTCTCCGACCCGGCGCAGCCGACGACCCGGCAGAGCCAGGTGCAGAAGATCGACCCGGCGGCGCTGGCCGGCCTCGGGACCGAGGAGGACTTCCGCGCGTCCGCCACCGCGAACGCCTACAAGATCGAGCCCGCGGGCTGACCCGGCCCGGACGCGCGTCGGCCCCTCCTGCGAGATCCACGGGAGGGGCCGACGCGCGAGAGCGGCGGATCAGTGCGGTGGGACGGCACGGGCCGTGGCGACACAGTGCCGCTCGTCGTCCAGCGACGCGACCCACAGCTCGAGAGACGCCTCGGGCGGCCCTTGGACGACCCGGCCGCCGATGACGAGTTCGGCGCCGCTGAAGGCGGGCCGCACGTTGCGGTACTCGATCGACTCGACCCGCAGGCCCGCCTCCCGGGCCCAGGATTCGGCGAGTTCCAGCAGCCAGGAGCCCTGGAGTGGGCCGGGCACCACGACGCCGGCGTACTCCTCGACGTCCCGGCAGTAGTCGGCGTCGTAGTGGACGCGGTGCGGGTTCCACGTGGCGGCGGAGAACGCGAACAGCTGGACCGGCCCAGGCGTGACCCTGAACCCCTTGATCGGCGCGCCGGTCATCGCAGCACCCGCGCATACGTCTCGGACACGACGGCCTCCCCGCCTTGGTCGGTGTAGTCGAGCGAGTACGACACCAGGATGAGCGGCCCGGACCGGCCCCGCTTCTCCTGGATGCCGCTGATCGTGGTGGTCAGGGTGATGACGTCGCCGGCGTGGATGCGCCGGTGGAACCGCGCCCTGGTGTCCCCGGCCATGATCTTGGCGGCGCGGCTCGGCGGCGTCAGCCCCGGCGAGACCCCGTCGGCGTTCAGCTCGTCCAGCGGGACGAGGTTCTGCGACTGGAGCCGGACGGCGACGTAGAAGCCGAGCGGCGCCACCACGTCCGGGTGGCCCGCGGCCCGCGCTGCCCCGGCGTCGAAGTGGATCGGGTCGCGGGCACCGACGGCGAGCGCGAACTTGGCGATGTCGGTCCGCGCGACCGGGTACGGGGGAGCGGTCACGGTCCGCCCCACCCACGACATCGTCTCCTCGACGAGCAGGCTGGTCATCGGTCCCTCCGTGCGGCCGGGACGGGCGTCCAGACGGGCTGCCGTCCGCCCGCCGGGGACTCGGCGAGACCCCAGCGCACCGGCATGCCGATCTCCAGGTCGGCGGCCGGCGCGCCGATCCGTCCGATCATCCTGATCCCGGCCTCGGGCACGCTGATCATGCCGACCGGGTAGGGGACCTCTTCCTGGAAGCCCTCGAGGCGGGTGTGCGCGACGACCGTCCAGGTGAACAGCTCACCGGTGTCCGGCAGCCGGACCCAGGCCGTGTCGGGGCAGCCGCAGCGCGGGCAGGCCGGGCGCGGCGGCCAGAAGGTCCTCGCGCAGCCCTCGCAGCGCTGGGCGCGCAGTTCCCCGGCCGCGAGGCCCTCGCGGTATCCGGCGAGGTCGGGGTGTCCCTCGGTCACCTCGGCTCCCTTCTCGTTGTCGGATCAACCGGCCGACAGCAGGGCGAGGGCGCCGTCGCCCAGGTCGCCCCATCCGGTGACGGCCGCCACGCGGGCGCCGTCGACCTGCCGCGCGCCGCAGGCGCCGCGCAACTGGCGCACCGCCTCGACGACGTGGCTCATCCCGGCCGTGTGGGCGTGCGACAGCAGCCCTCCGTGCGGGTTCACCGGCAGCGCGCCGGTCAGCGCGATGGTGCCGGCCAGGACGAACGGGCCGCCCTCGCCGCGCGGGCAGAAGCCCGCCTCCTCGAGCTGCTGAATCACCTCGAAGGTGAAGCAGTCGTAGATGAGGGCCACGTCCACGTCCCCTGGGGTCAGCCCGGCGGCGCGGAAGGCGCGCGGCGCGGCCCTGGTCAGGCCGGTGTCGAAGAGGTCGGCCCGGCCGCACAGGTCGTCGGGCGAGTCCGGATGGCCCTCGGCCGCCGCCAGGATCGACACCGGGGGCGCCTCGTCCCGCCTGTCGGTCACCGCGCCGGCGGCGGAGACGATCACCGCGGCGGCGCCGTCGGTCTCCAGGCAGCAGTCCAGCAGCAGGTAGGGGTCGGCGATGACCCGCGAGGAGAGGTAGTCCTCGCGGGCCATCGGCCGGCCGTGCATCTGCGCCGCCTCGTTGAGCTGCGCGTTCGCCCGCATCGTCAGCGCGACCTCGGCCAGCGCGTCCCGGCTCGTGCCGAACTCGTGCATGTGCCGGCGGCAGATCAGCGAGTACCACTGAGCGGGCGTGCTCAGCCCGTGGACCTCCTCCAGCTCCTCGCGGAAGTGCCGCCCCGCCAGGTGGACGACCCGCTTGTCCACGCGCGTCCCGGACCGCCCGTTGCGGGCGACGAACACCGCCACGTGCTCGGCCTGCCCCGACTCCACGGCCATCGCCGCGAGCCGCAGCCCGGCGATCGCGCTCGCCCCGCCGAGGTGCGGGACGGCGGTGAAGGCCACGTCCGGGAGCCCGAACACCGAGATCACGTCCTCGGCCGTCGGCCCCATCGGGTAGGGGACGACGCCGTCGATGCGCGCCGGGTCGATGCCCGCGTCCGCGGCGGCGGCCGAAACGGCCTCGAAGGCCAGCCGGGTGGTGCTCCGCCCGCTGGCCTTCGAGAACTCCGTCTCACCGACGCCGCTGACCACCGCCGTCCGGGGCGGGCGCGGGGCCGGGCCCGTCACAGTCCCAGGCTCTTCGCGAGCAGGTTCCGCTGGATCTCCGACGACCCGCCGCCGATCTCGCCGAGCTTGGCGTCCCGGAAGTGCCGCTGCATCGGCGTCTCCATCGTGTAGCCGAGCCCGCCGAGGATCTGCAGGCCGTCGTGCGCGGCCTTCATGTACGCCTCCGACGCGACGAGCTTGGCCAGCGACGCGTCCTGGCGGCACTCCAGCCCCTCGTTCAGCGCCTCCCCGACCCGGTAGGTGGCGAGGCGGGCGTGGTCGATGGCGATGTGCATGTCGACGAGCTTGTGCCGGATCACCTGGAAGGACGAGATCGTCCGGCCGAACTGCTCGCGCTCCTTGGCGTAGGCGGCGGCGTAGTCGAACGCGTCCTGCGCCGCACCCACGTATGCTGCGGCGAGGGTGAAGCGCTCCACGTCGAGGGAGTGCGTGATCACCTCCCAGCCCTGCCCGACCTCGCCGAGCAGGCAGCTCGCCGGGACGCGGGCGTGGTCGAGGGAGATGTTGAAGGTCGGGTTCGTCCAGATGCCGAGCTTCTTCATCTCGGAGAAGGTGATCCCCTCCGTCTTCGGGTCGACCAGGAAGACGGAGATGCCCCTGTGCTTGTGCTCGCCGGTGCGCGCCACGAGGATGATGCGGTCCGCGATGGCCGAGCAGGTGCTGAAGTGCTTGGTCCCGGTGAGGACGAAGTGGTCCCCGTCCCGCTCCGCGCGCGTCGACACGGCCGCGGCGTCGCTGCCCGCGCCCGGCTCCGACAGGGCGATCGCCAGCAGCAGCTCCCCGGCCGCGAGGCCCGGCACGATCGTCTCGCGCTGCTCCTTGCTGCCGTACTTCAGGATCGTCTCGCCGTAGCCGGGCACCTTGAAGTAGTTGCTGGCCAGCGAGTACGACACCTTGCCGAGCTCCTCGGTGACGAGCCCGAGCAGGGTGCCCCAGCGGGGATCGCGCTCGCCGGTCTCCTCGTCGGGGAACGCGATGCCCATCCAGCCCGTCGCGCCGAGCCGCTTCATCAGGTCGGCCGGGTAGGTGTGGGCCTGGTCCAGCTCGTCCCAGGCGCCGGGCGGGCACTCGCGGCGGACGAAGTCGCGCACGGCCGAGCGCAGCGCCAGTTCCTCGTCCGTCAGATACGGCATCACCATGCCGGAGACCACCTCTCTCAAGATGCGGATTCGGCGAGCTTGACCAGGCTGTCGGCGATCGTCGCCGTGCCGTCGCCCGCCACGATGACCGGGTTGCACTCGATCTCGCGGATGCGCGGCAGGCGGGCCACAAGCCCGCTCAGCCGCGCGATCACCTCGCACAGCGGCCCGAGGTCGGTGTCGCGTCCCCGGTACCCCGACAGGACGCGCCCGACCTTCGTCCGGGCGAGCAGTTCGCGGGCGGCGGCGCGGCCGACCGGCCCGGCCATCGCCCACACGTCGCCGATCAGCTCCGCCTGCACCCCGCCGGAGCCGGCCACCACGACCGGCCCGTACGCGGGGTCGTGCCGGGCGGACAGCAGGACCTCGACGCCGCGCGGCGCCATCTGCTCGACCGTCCAGCCTTCGATGACGATCCCCGGGACGCGTTCGCGGGCGGTCGCCGCCGTCGCGCGGACGGCGTTGCGCAGCTCGCCCTCGTCCCGGACGTCGAGGACGACGCCGCCGATCTCGGTCTTGTGCCGGACCCCGGCGGCCTGGAGCTTCACCGCGACGGGGAATACCACCGCGGGATCCAGGGCGAAGCCGTCCTCGGCGTCCAGGCCGAGGAAGGCGGCGGAGGCGATCGGCAGGCCCGCCGACCGCAGCAGCTCGCGGGACTGCGACTCGCTGAGGAAGCCGGTGTCGTCGGGAGCGAGGCCGGCGAGGTCAGGCAGCGTCCCATCCCCGGGGACGTCCCGCACCGGAACGGGTCCGGACCGCAGCAGCGCCTTCGCCACCCCGACCGCGTTCGCCAGCGTCGGGCTCACCGGCAGGGGGCCCGCCGCCAGGACGGGGCGCACCGCCTCGGGGCATGCCTGCCAGACGAGCTGGTTCGGCTTCGCCGACTTCGGCGCCGCCTCGATGAGCGCCTCGGCGATGGCGGGGGCGTGCTCGCCGCCCGCTCCCATAAGCGTGATCAGCTGGCCCACGCCCGGATCGGTGGCGAGGGCGTCCAACGCGCCGACCATGATCGACGGGTCGTAGATGGCGCTGGCGGTGGTGTCGGTCGGGTTGCCGGGGACGACGAAGCCGGGCAGCGCGGCACGCAGCCGTTCGACCGTCTCGGCCGTCGGCTCGGGGATCTCCAGTCCGGCCTCCGCCAGCCGGTCGGCCGCGATCACGCCCGCGCCGCCGGAGACGCTGACGATCCCGACGCCCGGGACCCGCGGCTCCCCGTGGTCGAGTAGCACGGCGACCGTGCCGAGCAGCTCCTCCGGCGTGTCGACGGTGAACGCGCCGGCGTTCGCCGCGAGCATCCGGGTCAGCACGTTCGACGACGCCATCGCCGCGGTGTGCGAGGCCGCGGCGCGCGAGCTGGCGGCGCTCTCCCCGGCGGGCAGCAGGACGACCCGCTTGCCCAGCGAGTCCGCGAGCGAGACCGCCTCCAGCAGCGCGCGGCCGTCGGCGGTGCCCTCGATGTAGAGGGCGATGACGTCGATCTCCGGGTCGTGCGCCAGCTGCGCGACGAGGTCGCCGGCCGTCAGGACCAGCTCGTTGCCCGTGCTGAACATGTAGCGGAACGGCGTGCGCGGCTTGGCCATACCGGTCAGGTAGGAGCCGATGGCGCCGCTCTGCACGATGAGCGCCGCCCGGCCGACCTCCGCCCCGGCCGGGTCGTGGCCGCCGATGACGGTGCCGAATGTCAGGTGCACGCCCGTCGCGAAGTTGAACACGCCCAGCGAGTTCGGGCCGAGGACGGTCAGGTCCCGTTCGACGGCCAGCGCCTTCAGCTCCGCCTCCCTGGCGCGCCCCTCCTCGCCCGCCTCGGCGAAGCCCGAGCTGAGGACGAGGAAGCTGCGCGTCCCGCGGTCGGCGGCCTCGCGCACCACCTCCGCCACCGCGACGGCCGGGACGGCGACGACCACCACGTCCGGGACCTCAGGCAGGCTCGCGACGCTCGCATGGAACCCGTCGTGATCGGCGTACCGGTGGTTGACGGCGTACGTGGCCGGCGGGGCGGCGGCGGCGCGCAGGTTCGCGAGCACGGTCGTGGCCGGCCCCTTCCGCGTGGGGGACGCGCCCACCACCGCGACGCTGCGCGGCGCGAGGACGCGGGCGAGCCCGCTGCGGTCGTCGTTCATCGGACTCCTATCGGGTGAGGGCGCGGGCGATGACATTCCGTTGCACCTCGCTGGTTCCTTCGCCGATCTCGAGGATCTTGGCGTCGGCGTAGAAGCGGGAGATGTCGGACTCGCGGATGTAGCCGTACCCGCCGTGGACCTGCACGCTCTGCGAGGCCGCCCGGTTGGCCACCTCCGACGCGTACAGTTTGGCCATCGCCGCCTCGGTGGAGTGCGGGCGGCCCTGGTCGGCGAGCCAGGCCGCCTTGTAGACCAAGCCGCGCGCCGCCTCGTACTCGGTGGCGATGTCGGCGAGCTTGTGTGCGACGGCCTGGAAGTCGGACAGCGGGCGGCCGAACTGGTGGCGGGTCCTGGCGTGCCGGACGCCGAGCCGCAGTGCCGCCGCCGTGAGCGACAGGCCGAGCGCGGCGACGCTGATCCGGCCCTTCTCCAGGACGGACAGGAACTGCCGGAGCCCGTTGCCCTCCTCGCCGACGAGATGGTCGTCGGGCACGAAGCAGTCGGTGAAGACCAGCTCGCGGGTGTCCAGGGCGTGCCAGCCGAGCTTCTTCAGCCGGTTCCCCTTGGTGTAGCCGGCGGTGCCCTCCGGGACGAAGAACGTCGCGTAGCGCTTGCGGCCGTTCCCGCCCGTCCCGGTCACGGCGAGCACGGTGACGCCGAGGCTGATGTCGGTGCCGGCGTTGCTGATGAACATCTTCGTGCCGTTGATGACCCAGCCGCCGTCGCGGCGCTCGGCGCGGGTGGTGATGCCCGCGGCGTCCGACCCGGCGGACGGCTCGGTCAGCCCGAACGCGCCGAGCCGCTCGCCGGACGCCAGCGGACGCAGCCAGCGCTCCTTCTGCTCCGGCGCGCCGAACGCGGCGAGCGGCAGGCTCGCGATGGTGGAGTGCGCGTTCCACGCGGCGGCGACCGACTGGTCGGCGGCGCCCAGCTCCTCCATGACGGCGACGTAGGCCACCATCCCGGCGTCCGTGCCGCCGTACTCCTCGGGCACCAGCATTCCCATCAGCCCGAGGTCGGCGAGCCGGCCGAACACCGGGGACGGGAAGTGCTCGTCCTCGGACCAGCGCGCCGCGTTCGGCGCGATCTCCTTGGCGGCGAAGTCGCGGACCGTGCGCTGCAGGTCGACGATCTCGGGAGGCAGGTCGAAGTTCATGGGGGTCACGATGCCTTCGTGGTCAGGAGCGCCTTGAGGTGGCCGCCGCGGCCGTCGGCCAGATCGGCGAACAGTCCGGGGCCCTCGGACAGCGGGAAACGGCCGGTGATCATGCGGGACGGGTCGAGGGCGCCGCCGGACATCAGGTCGACGATCCGGCCGACGTCGAAGGCGTAACCGAGGCTTCCGGCGAGGGTGCGCTCATAGAAGGTCAGGGCGGTCAGGTTCAGCTGCGCGGGGCGGTCGCCGATGCCGGCGAGGACGATCCGCCCGCCGCGGCGGGCCGAGTTCACCGCCGCCACCGCCAGTTCTGGGATCCCGGTGGCTTCCAGGACCACGTCGGGGCCGACCCTGCCGGTACGCAGGTAGACCTCGCGGCGCACGTCGGCGGCGCCCGGGTCGTACGCCTCGGTCACGAGGTCGGTGATCGCCTCCCGGCGGGCGGCGACCGGTTCGCTGACGTAGATTCCGGCTGCGCCGGCGGTCTTCGCGGCCAGCACGGCGGCCATGCCGATCGGACCGGCGCCCAGCACCAGCACGTGGTCGCCGGGGCCGACGCCGCCGCGCCGCACCGCGTGCAGGCCCACGGCGAGGGGCTCGGCGAGCGCGGCCAGGTCGTCGGGGACGCCGTCCGGCAGCCGGACGAGCCCCGCGGCGGGGACGAGGGCGCGCTCGGCGAAGCCGCCCGGGGACGCCAGTCCGACCGATCCGCCCTTGGGGCAGATGTGGTACTCGCCGCGCCGGCACCAGCGGCACTCGCCGCACCGCCAGCATGGGTCTACGGCGACCCGGTCGCCGACCGCGATGCCGGGGACGGGCGCGTCGAGGGCCAGCACCGTCCCGCTCATCTCGTGGCCGAGCGCGAGCGGCGGCCGATGGCCGGTCAGCGGGTGCGGGCCGGGTCGGATCATGTGCGGGCCAGAGGCGTACTCGTGCACGTCGGTGCCGCAGACGCCGCAGTAGGCGACCTCGATCAGCGCCTCGCCGGGGCCGGGCGGTCCGGGCTCCGGCACGTCCTCCAGCCTCAGGTCGCGCGGTCCGTGCCAGCGCAGAGCCTTCATCGCACCTCCCGGCCTAGTTTCATATACCAGTCGGTTAATGAAACTCTCGGGCGCGATCATCTGTCAAGGCCAGGGCGGAGAACGCGGCCAGTCGACGGGGGTGCGAGATGTCGCTCCAGCGGGTTGTCAGGGGCCGCTCGGAGCGTCTAGGGTGCACCTCACGCTGTTTTATATACCGGTCGGACGAATAACGGGCCGGCCGTGTGGACGACTACGGAGGTGCGGCCCGCCGATGTACAGCCTCGCGAGCGTTCTCGACCAGCACGCCGAGCGGCGGCCCGGCAAGACCGTCATCGTGGACGGCGACCGCCGGCTCACCAACCGGGACCTGCTGTCCCGCGTCGAGGCGCTGGCGCACGGCCTGCTCGACCTAGGGCTCGGCCGGGGCGACGTGATCGGGCTGCTGCTCTACAACCACGCCGAGTTCCTGGAGGCCCTCCTGGCTGCCGGCCGGATCGGCGCGGTCTTCCTCCCGCTCAACTACCGGCTCGCCCCAGCCGAATGGGAGTACATCCTCGGCCACGCGGGCGCCCGAGCGATCATCACCGAGAGCGAGTTCGCCCCCGTCGTCGAGGGCCTCGCGCTGCCCGAACTGCGCCACCGCATCACCCTCGACGAGGGGACCGGCACGTCCTGGACCCGCCTTCCCGAACTCGTCGAGGCGAATCTCGGCCGACGCGTCCCGCTGGCCGACCTGGCCGAGGACGACCTGCAGCGGCTCATGTACACCTCGGGCACGACCTCGCGGCCCAAGGGCGTCAAGATCACGAACGGCAACGTGAACTACAAGAACCTCGGGCAGATCGTCCAGCTCGGCCTCACCCACGCCGACATCACGCTCGTCTGCGGCCCGATGTACCACGTCGGTGCGCTCGACCTGCCCGCGCTCGCCACGTGGCACGCCGGCGGGAGCCTCATCGTGCAGCGCAGGTTCGACGCCGGCGAGGTGCTGCGCGCGATCGAGCGCGAGCGGACCACCAACGTCTGGCTCGCCCCCGCCATGATGAACGCGGTGCTGGAGTCGCCGGAGCTCGACCGGCGCGACACCTCGTCCGTGCGGTTCATCGTGGGCGGCGGGGAGAAGATGCCCGAAGCCCTGGTGCGGCGCATCCACCAGGCGTTCCCCAACGCCTGGTTCGCCGACGCCTACGGCCTCACCGAGACCGTGTCCGGCGACACGTTCCTGGACCGCGAGCACGCCCTCACCAAACTCGGCTCCGTCGGCCGCCCCATCCCGCACGTTCGTGTGCGTGTGGTTGGGGAGGACGGCCGCGACGCGCCCGCCGGGACCCTCGGTGAGATCGTCCTGCGCGGCCCCAAGGTGTTCGCCGGGTACTGGCGGGACGACGCCGCCACCGACCGCGCCTTCCGAGACGGCTGGTTCCACACCGGCGACATCGGCCGGCTCGACGAGGACGGCTTCCTCTACGTCGAGGACCGCAAGAAGGACATGATCGTCTCGGGTGGGGAGAACATCGCCACCCCCGAGGTCGAGCGCGTCCTCTACGAGCACCCCGCCGTGCTGGAGGCCGCGGTCGTCGGCCTGCCCCACGAGCGCTGGGGCGAGGTGCCCCGCGCGTTCGTCGTCCCCCGCCCCGGCGAGACCGTGACCGAAGAGGACGTCCAGGAGTTCTGCCGCGCCCGGCTGGCCCGTTTCAAGGTCCCCGCCCGCGTCGAGGTCATCGACGAACTGCCGCGCACGCCGTCCGGCAAGGTGCTCAAGCGGCTGCTCCGCGAGCGTCCCGGGGCGGGCGCCCGATGACCGCGCCGCGGCCGCTGGCCGGGCGGGTCGTCTGGGTGACCGGCGCGGGGCGCGGCCTCGGCCGGGCGATCGCGGCCGTGCTCGCCGACGCCGGCGCGCACCTGGCCGTCACCTCGCGGACCTCGGCGGACCTGGAAGAGCTGGCCGCGCAGGTCGCCGGGCCGGCCGAGGTCCTGCCCGCCGCCGTGGACGACTCCGCCGCGGTCGACGCGGTCGCCGCCGAGATCGTCCGGCGGACGGGCCGGCTCGACGCGCTGGTCAACTGCGCCGGCATCAGCCCCGACTTCACCCGGAGCGAACGCGTCCAGAACGGGACGTGGCGGCACGTCCTCGACGTCAACCTGACCGGCACCTTCCACTGCTGCCGCGCGGCGGGCCGGATCATGCTCGACCGCGGCGCCGGCTCCATCGTCAACGTCAGCTCCGTCCACGCCACCACCGGCTTCGAGCGCATCGCCGCCTACGCCGCCAGCAAGGGCGGCATCGAGGCGCTCACCCGCACGCTCGCCGTCGAGTGGGCCGACCGGGGCGTCCGCGTGAACGCGCTCGCCCCCGGCTACTTCCGCACCGAACTGAGCGCCGGCCTGCTCGACAGCCGCTGGGGCGAGCGCATCACCGGCGCCGTCCCGATGGGCCGCGTCGGTGAGGCGAGCGAGCTCGCCGGGGCGGCCGTGTTCCTCGTCGGCGACGCCGCCCGCTACATGACCGGCACGACCGTGACCGTCGACGGCGGCTGGACCGCCCGGTGACCACCGACCAACGGAAGGACGCCATGACCGGCTCCCGCCCCGACCTTCTCGAACTGCACCGCAGGATGCGGCGGATCAGGCGTTTCGAGGAGCGCGCCGCCGAGCTGTACAGGCAGTCCGAGGTGCCCGGCTTCGTCCACCTGTCGATCGGGCAGGAGGCGAGCGCCGTGGGCGCCTGCGCGCCGCTCGACGAGCGCGACGTCATCACCTCCACGCACCGCGGGCACGGCCACTGCCTGGCGCGGGGCCTGGACACCGGATCGATGTTCGCCGAGCTGATGGGCCGCGACACCGGCACCTGCCACGGCCGCGGCGGCTCGATGCACATCGCCGACCCCGGGCGCGGCGTCTTCGGCGCCAACGGCATCGTCGGTGCAGGACTGCCGATCGCGGTCGGCGCCGCCACCGCCGCGACGCTGCGCCGCACTGGAGGTGTCGTCGTCGCCTTCTTCGGCGACGGCGCCGTCGCGCAGGGGATGTTCCACGAGGCGGTGAACCTCGCCGCCGTCCAGGACCTGCCGGTCCTGTTCATGTGCGAGAACAACCACTACGCCGAGTTCTCCAGCGCCGCCGACCAGCACCGTGCGCCCCTGTCCGCCCGCGCCGCCGGGTACGGCATCGGCTACGAGCACGTGGACGGCAACGACGTCGTCGCCGTGACCGACCTCGTGGCGTCGGTCGTGGAACGGCTGCGCGCGGGCTCCGGGCCCGTCCTGGTGGAGGCCGAGACCTACCGGTGGCACGGCCACTACGAGGGCGATCCAGAGCGCTATCGTTCGCCGGGCGAGCTGGCGGACTGGAAGAAGCGCGACCCGCTGCTGGTGTCCCGCCGCCGCCTCACCGCCGCTGGGGTGCGGGACGAGGCGGTCGACGCGGTCGAGGTCGAGATCGAGGCGGAGATCGAATCCGCCGTCGAGGCCGCCCGGCAGGCGTCCGCCCCCGCCCCGTCCAGCCTGTTCGACCACGTCTCGGCGCCCCGCCCGAGCCTGCCCGAACCGGCGCCGGCGACCGGCGAGAAATTCCGCACGATGGACGCGGTCAGGACGGCGCTCGAACACGAGCTGGCCGCCGACCCCGACGTCTTCGTGGCCGGCATCGACGTCGGCGCGGGCGGCAACGTCTTCGGGCTGACGCGCGGGCTCGCCGACCGCTTCCCCGGCCGCGTGCGCGACATGCCGATCTCCGAGACCGCCATCGTCGGGACGGCGGTCGGCGCCGCGATGGCCGGCATGCGGCCGATCGTCGAGATCATGTACATGGACTTCATCGGCGTCTGCTTCGACCAGTTGCTCAACCAGGCCGCCAAGCTGCGGTTCATGACCGGCGGCAGGGCGAGCCTGCCGCTCGTCGTCCGCACCCAGTTCGGCGCCGGACGCTCCTCCGGCAGCCAGCACTCGCAGAGCCTGGAGGCCCTCCTCGCACATGTGCCGGGCCTCACCGTCGTCATGCCGTCGACGCCCGCCGACACCTACGGCCTGCTCCGCGCCGCGATCCGCGACCCCAATCCCGTCGTCTTCGTGGAGAACCGGCTGCAGTACGGGAGCAAGGGGCCGCGCCCGCCCGCCGACCACCTGGTCCCGATCGGGAAGGCGAAGGTGGTACGGGAGGGACGCGACCTCACCCTGGTCTCCTACTCGCGGATGGTGCACGACTGCCTCGCCGCCGCCGACACCGTCGCCGCCGAGGGCATCGACGTCGAGGTCATCGACCTGCGCACCATTGCGCCCCTCGACCGCGAGACGGTGCTGGCCTCGCTCGCCAAGACCAACCGCCTGGTGATCGCGCACGAGGCCGTCCGGGACTTCGGCGTCGGCGCGGAACTGGTGGCGATGGCGGCCGACGACGGCTTCTGGCACCTGGACGCGCCGATCGTGCGGGTGGCGCCGCCGCCGATGCCCGCGCCCTACGCGCCGTCCCTCGAACGGCTCTGGCTGCCGGACGCCGGCGCCATCGCCGACACCGTCCGCCGGGTCGCGGCGGTCTGAACCGTCACGACCCGGCCTCCTCGGCCTCGACCGGGTCCAGGACGATCTCGGGGTGCCGCTCACGGAACTTCAGCACCCGCTCCTCCAGATCGTCCGCCGGTCCCGGCACCGCCCGGAAACCGGTGAACAAGGTGGCGCAATACTCGCGCGACAGATACCCCGCATCCCAGTCGCCGCCGGCCTTGACCCACTGGTAGGTGTGGTTGTGCATATTGAGGAACTGAAGCATCGCCAACCGCGGATCCATCTCCCGGAATTCTCCGGAGTCCATGGCTTCCGCCAGTAGGTTGGAAATGATTCCCTCGAATTCGCCACGCTGCCGCAACAACCGCGTCCGGTTGTCCCCACCCAGCATTCGATAATCGTGCTCGTAGACCCAGATATGGTCGAGGCGACGCAGGATGATGGACAGCAGCGCCTCCGACAGCAGCCTGAGCCGCAGCACCGCGTCCGCCTCTAGGCGGGCGATCCGCCGTGCGGTGCGCAGCAGCGGCCGCATGACCCGGGACTGGATCTCGACCAGCAGGTTCTCCTTGGAGCCGATGTAGTAGTAGAGAGCGCCCTTAGTCAGTTCGACCGCACCGCCGATCTCGTTGATTCCGGTGGCCGCATATCCCTGGCGGGCGAACAGTTCGGCCGCCCGGTCAATGATCTCCTGGCGTTTGATCTCATATCCCGGGCCATGGCCTGGAGGGCGGGGCATCGCGTTCCTAGTCTCTTGATCGGCGGCGAGGGCGCTTTCGATCCTCATTATCGCATGGAACACGATAATACCTGCTGGCAGCTATTGTCAGTGAGGCGGGCGAAAATGTCGGCGTCCGCCGTGCCCACCGCTCGGGCACACCGAGCTCGGGGTCGCACGTTCACGGCGGCACCGAACCGCGAGAGCCGCATGTCGCCGACGGGCGGTGTCGGCCAGATGGGGAGTTCCGCTGACAAGTTAGGGTGTTCCAGGCTCTGTCAGCGTCGGGGCTTCTGTGACCGGTTCCGGCGCGGTAGCCGGTCGTGGATCCATACACGGCTGCCGGGATTGAGCCGCTTCGCCGCCGCGACCAATACGACCTCGTCACACCGAGCGCGGCCAGGTCTTGACGATCATGGCGGGGCCACCCCTGCGCGGGGACGGTTCGCACCCGCACGCTTCGGGCCCTGTTGAACTGGTTGGCCTCGCTCTCGGGGAAGGCAGGCGTCGCCACCCACCCACCCACCCGCCTCGTCCCGACCACACCGCCGGCGGTCAGGATGGGCATCTAGTAAGACCGACCGGCGGGATCGGGGAACACAGGCACAGCAGACCAATCGATCAAGGTCGAAGGAAGTCGATCGGGGAGCCCCTCACCTGCAGAAACACCCTGGGGGAGTCGCGGCGGGTCCGGGGGTGTCCACCAACGGTGGCTCCCCAATTGGCTCCCCTGCGGCTCCTCGTAAGGATGGAGGTGCTCAACGAAACGAATAAGATCATATTCGTCGGCGGGGACGCTGCAGCGTCAGTCGCCCTTGGTTCGTGTCGATGGAGTGGACTGCCGGATAAGGCCGCCTCTCACCTGGATGGCCGCGGCGCACCACCCGCCGCCGGCGCCGCTCAGGCGGGCGGTAAACGGCGCGTGTCGTCAGCGAGGAGGCGAGCGCGGCCGCCAGGACGTCCGCAGGGGACGGGCTGAGACGTCGAATGGCTCACTGACCGGCGCAAAATGTTCACCAAGGTGAGGAACACGCTGCGAGACCCTCATCCCCAACAACGCTCTGCGGCAGGACCTCGCGGGTGAGCACCCGGGTCCGCACGAGTGAAGGGCGAGGCCGCGGGGCCTCGCCCTTCGCTCGTGCGGCCGAGACGGGTTTGTAGCCGAAGGCTAATCCGTCGGACCGGGACATTCATTACGTGTGTGATCCGTTCACAGCGCTCGGTGCCTGAGCTATTTGATCCAGAGTTGTGTAGTAAAGGCCTGGTCCCAGCAGATGTATTTCCAGCCCTCACGTTCGTACTGCTGGCCCGCATCCACGCACTCGAAACGGCTCGCATAGTTATCGACCAGCGTCCACCCTGGACCCGGCCCAAATTTCGATGAGCCGCCGATCTGCGGGGCGGCCGCCTGGGCGGTTGTGCTCAGTCCGCTGACCGCCAGGATGGTGAGCCCGGCACTCACGGCTGCTTTGCGTAGTCGCATCTGCGTCTTCCTTTCTCGATGAGGGGTGTTGGACTCAGCTCGTATCAGTCGTTCCACCACTCAATCCGCTGGAGGGCGGTTCAGCAGGTCAGTCTATTGAGGTTTTCTCGCCGTGATCGATTCGGACACCGGCGAGGCGGGTGGCGGTGACGGCGCGGCGTTCCAGGCCGGGCCGCTCAGCGGTGACCTCGGCCGGCCAGCGGCGGGCGAGTTCGCCGGTGCGGTCGGGGTCGGTGTTTGGCCTGCGGGTGACCACCAGCTCCAAACCGCCCCACCAGTCCGGCGTACACACCTGGCAGGAATACCGGCGGCCCGCTTCCGGTGAAGGGGTCGGGCCGCGATGCCTTCGAGCCCGGCGAGTCGGCGCGCAAGGTGTTGACCTGCCCATGAGCGGCGCTCTGGACGGTTGGGCCGCCTCCCGAGCGCGGTAAGCGCGGCCTGAATGTCGGAGTCAGGTCGCTCAGGCAGAGAAGGACGTGCGGCCAGAGTTGGCCCCGCGTCATGGCGGGCTCGAGAGGAGCGGCGACGCAGGAAGACTTCCACGACGTCGTCATGATGCGGGCGGGAGTCATTGGCGACGTGGGCCAGGGCGTGGATGGCGCCAAGCCGGGGGTCGATGTCGGAGGAGCTGAGCCGTTCCAGAGCTTTGGTGAACCGGTCGGTGACCTGCCCGTGGTGGCTGAGCCGGTAGGAGCGGGCGGTGTACAGCAGCGACACCGCCACCACGACGGCGCCGCCGGCCGAGACCACCAGCAGCCGGGCATTGTGGCGGTCCTCGGGGTCGTGCTGGTGCATCCATTCGGGCATCCGCCACAACGCGACCGCGTACGCCGCCGCGAGCCCGACCAAGCTGAGCCCGAGCAGCACCGTTCCCGCGCCGCGCACGACCGGCCGCGTGAGCTCGTACCGCCCCTGCCGGCGAAGATTCAACACCGGCGGAGCCCTCGACCCGTTGCACGTGCCCAGTGAGAACCCGGCCCATTGACCGGAACCGGCATTTGTCCGGCAGGACGGCGATCCCTCTGGCGGACGGTGTGCAGGGTCACTCGTCGGCCGCGGGGCACCCGTCCGGCAGGGCCGGGGTCGCTCTTGCGCGCCGGGATGGCGTGGCGCCAGGTGAACCGCGCCGGGCCCGCAGGTCATGCGGCAGGCGCCGGCGGCGTTCGCGGACGGCCTGCACATCACCAGCGTCGCGACGACATCGCCGTCCTCATCGCCCGGCTGCGCCGCATCCCCGAGGACCGGTTCGTCTCCTGGACGCTGCCGGCCGACCCCGCCGCCGTCCGCCGCGCCCGCGGGCTCGTCCGCACCCGGCTGG